>NZ_JXDB01000001.1 GCF_001281265.1 Apilactobacillus kunkeei DSM 12361 = ATCC 700308
ATGGATAAAGACTCTTTATGGGAAGCAATCAGTAAAGCTTTTGAAAAAAATTACTCCACTACAACCTATTCAACATGGATTGCTACAGTTAAGCCCATTAGCTTAGTCGGAAATGAGCTAACACTAGAACTTCCATCTCCTCTCCATCGTGATTATTGGGAAGATAAATTAGAGGACTCTTTAGTAGAGTATTCATATCAAATAACTAAAAGAGATATCGTTCCAAAATTTGTTTTAGAAGGAGATCTTAGGAGTTCTAATAGGAAAGATGATGCCGTTAAAGAGAATTCAGGCAGCGCAAACAACAATGAATTCTTAGAAAACAGCCATCTAAATCCTAACTATACATTTGAATCCTTCGTTATCGGTAAAGGTAACCAAATGGCGCATGCAGCGGCGCTAGTTGTTTCCGAAGATCCAGGAAAAATGTATAACCCACTTCTTTTGTACGGAGGTGTCGGTTTAGGAAAAACCCACTTAATGCATGCAATTGGTAATAAAATCTTAGAAGACAATCCAACTGCAAACATTATGTATGTAACTAGTGAATCATTTACCAACGATTTCATTAATGCCATTCAAAATAATGAAACAGAAGCATTCAGACAAGAATACAGAAATGTTGATGCATTACTAGTTGATGATGTTCAGTTCTTTGCTGATAAGGACGGAACTCAAGAAGAATTCTTCCATACATTTAATGATTTGTACGAAAATAAAAAACAAATTGTTTTAACTTCTGATCGTTTACCTAATGAAATTGCAAAGTTGCAAGATCGTTTAGTTTCTCGATTTGCTTGGGGACTTCCAGTAGATATTACTCCTCCAGACTTAGAAACAAGAATTGCTATCTTGCGTGCAAAAGCAGAAGGAGACGGGATTCAAGTTCCCCCAGATACGCTTAACTACATAGCTGGTCAATTTGATTCAAACGTTCGTGAACTAGAAGGAGCATTGTCACGTGTTCAAGCATTCGCTAAATTCAAAAAGGTTCCAATCACAACTGATTTGGTTTCTGATGCTCTCCGCGGTCTTAACCGAGGAGATTCAAAACCAGAAATTACGGTTGAAAACATAATCAAATCAGTTTCAAATTATTACAACGTTTCTATAGACGACTTAAAAGGGAAAAAACGAGTTAAAACAATCGTTATCCCTCGTCAAATAGCAATGTACTTAAGCCGTACCTTAACTAATAGTTCTCTTCCAAAGATTGGCAGCGCCTTTGGCGGTAAAGATCATACAACTGTCATCCATGCTTACGATAAAATAGCCGATGCAGTTCAATCTGATTCAACAATCAAAGAACAAATCCAAGAACTAAAGGAAACATTAGAGAGATAAAGTCTGTGGAAAAATGTGGTGACTTATCCACAACTTATCCACATGTGCAAAACTTTGTATCCGTAAGAGTAAATAGAGTTTTCCACAGTATACACAGGCCCTACTACTACTGTTTTAACTATATATATTAATTAATATTAAATATTACATGCGAGGAGACATTCAAAATGAAATTTTCAATCAAACGATCAGCATTCATTCAAGGAATAAATATGGTTTCAAGAGCTATTTCATCAAAAACCACTATTCCTATTTTGACAGGTCTAAAGTTAAGTGCATCAAACGAAGGTTTAGTATTAACTGGTAGCAATGCTGATGTTTCTATCGAAACTGTTATTGACAGAAACGATGCAGACAACGAACTAATCATCGAAGAAGAAGGTTCCATCGTTTTACCTGCTAGATTCTTCAGTGGAATCGTTAAGAAATTACCTAGTGATAAAATGACACTTTCTGTTGCAAATGGTTTCCAAACTGAAATCACTTCAGGAACTTCATCATTCACTATCAATGGTTTAGATGCTGCAGATTACCCTCACTTACCTGAAATCGAAAACGATAATGAAATTTCACTATCAGGTGACGTGTTCAAGGAAATTATTAACCAAACTGTTATCGCAGTATCAAACCAAGAAAGTCGCCCTATCCTAACTGGTGTTCACTTTGTGCTAAAGGACGGTACTTTATTTGCTGTCGCAACTGATTCACACCGTCTAAGTCAACGTAAAGTTGCCCTACCAGATAACCAAGGCGAATACGACGTTATCATTCCTGGTAGCAGTCTTTCAGAACTATCAAAGATGATCTCAGACGATACTGAAAACGTTAAGATGAAGATTACCGAAAACCAAGTGTTATTCACTATTGGCAACACTTACTTCTACTCAAGACTTCTTGAAGGAACATACCCTGATACTTCTAGATTGATTCCAAAAGATTCCGAAACTAACGTTCAATTCGATGCCTACGAACTACTTGGTGCGATTGAAAGAGCTTCTCTTCTATCTCACGAATCAAGAAACAACGTTGTTAAGCTAACTATCAAAGCAAATGTTAAACAAGTAACCATCTCTGGTAACTCTCCAGACGTTGGTAACGTTGAAGAAGAAGTTGAAAGCAAGGAAGTTGTCGGAAATGACTTAGAAATTTCCTTCAACCCTGATTACATGAAGGACGCCCTACGTGCCTTTGGACACTCAATGATTAATGTGGCATTCACATCATCACTACGTCCATTCACCCTTGTTCCTTCTGAAGATGCTGAAAACTTCATCGAATTAATCACCCCAGTACGTACTTTCTAGGGATTTTAATAATTCATCTAATAAAACGCGATCCTCGTCTAATAAAGGGTCGCGTTTTTTTAATTTACAAATTAATAATTGTTTGAAATTTTGCCATTTTAGTCTAAGATATATTAAAAGGAGGGGTTTGCATGTCTAAGCTAAAGTCAATCCAGGACTGGACCTACAACAACGGATTAGATTTCACATATCTAAGTGATCCGAAAACAATTCAATACTTAACTGGATTCTACAGTGATCCAGTAGAGAGGGTATTAGCATTAATTGTATTTCCTGAAAAGGATCCGTTTATGTTTGCACCCGCATTGGAAGTAGAAGCAATTAAAGATACTGGTTTTCCATATGATGTTTATGGGTACTTAGATCATGAAAATCCATGGAAAAAGATTGCTGCTCATATCCAACAAAGAGTGGCAACGCCAAAATCTGCAGGAATTGAAAAAGAAAATTTAACAGTTGTTCGTCTAGAAAATTTACACAGAGAGTTGCAAGATGTAACTTTTGAAACTGACGTCACTGATTATTTGAACACAATGCGTTTGATTAAGACTCCAGACGAAATCGAAAAGCTAAAGGAAGCGGGTAAAGAGGCCGACTTTGCTTTTGAAAAAGGTTTCGCTGCTTTAAAAGCAGGGAAGTCAGAAAAATCAGTCGTAGCTGAATTGGAATACGCACTAAAACAAAAGGGTGTCATGGAAATGAGTTTTGATACCTTGGTTCAAGCAGGGGCTCATGCTGCTGAACCACATGGTGCAACCTCCGATAATTTAGTAAAAGAAAATGAAATGGTGCTATTTGATCTAGGGACAGTGCATGATGGATACATCTCAGATGCCACCAGAACTGTTGCCGTAGGTGAAATTAGCGACAAACAAAAAGAAATCTACGATGTCTGTCTAGAAGCTCAATTAGCTGCGATGGATTTTGTTAAACCAGGTGTAACAGCTGAAGAAGTCGATAAGGTCGCAAGAGACATTATTGAAAAGGCGGGATATGGTAAATACTTCATTCACCGTTTAGGTCATGGAATGGGGATGTCTGAACACGAATTCCCATCAATTATGGAAGGAAACAAGATGGTTTTAAAACCAGGAATGTGTTTCTCAATCGAACCCGGAATTTATGTTCCAGGATTCGCTGGTGTCCGTATCGAAGATTGTGTTTACGTAACTGAAGATGGATGCGAACCATTTACCCATACACCTAAAGAAATTAAATATTTATAAAATAAGACCCCTTAGAAAGTTATCTAAGGGGTTCTTTTTGCGTTTAAAGTGATTTTTTTAGGATATGAGCGATTTTGGCATGGATTTAACAAACTAGTAAGCACATTTATATAATTGCTTAGAAAGGCGAAAATCAGCTTATAAACTATACTTTTGACCTCCAAAAGGGTATAATAATACATAGGAAAAGGTGGGTGAAGTTTTGAAAAAGAATGTTTTCATCGATACCGAATATATAACATTAGGTCAGTTGTTGAAGGAAGAAGATATCGTGTCTTCCGGTGGTCAAGCTAAGTGGTATTTGAAGGACCATGCAGTGAAACTAAACGACGAACCTGAAAATCGTCGTGGTAAGAAATTATACGACGGTGATAACGTTGAAGTTATTGATGTTGGTTTGTTTTTTATTCGCAAAAAGTAGGCTTTATTTATGAAATTAAGAGAACTCAAATTACGTAATTTTCGTAATTATAGCGATGTAGAGGTGCAGTTCTCACCTTCAATTAACGTCTTATTGGGTAATAATGCCCAGGGAAAGACCAACATGCTAGAAGCAATCTATGTTTTGGCATTAACGCGTAGTCATCGTACCAATAACAATCGCGACTTGATAAATTGGGAAAATGAAAATGCGCAGGTCTATGGCGAGGTTGAAAAAGAACTAGGCACCACCAAATTGGAAATTGATTTGGGAAAGAAAGGCAAACGTGCAAAAGTAAATCAACTCGAACAGGCCAAGCTATCCTCATACGTGGGTGAACTAAATGTGATTTTGTTTGCTCCGGAGGACTTATCCATCGTTAAGGGAGCGCCAACGGTTCGCCGTCGCTTTATGGACATGGAATTTGGTCAAATGAGCAGCCGTTATTTATACAATAATTCTCAATATAGAAAGATTCTAAAACAACGAAATAATTATCTAAAGCAGCTACAGCTAAAAGAGGCTTCGGATAAGCTTTATCTAGATGTCTTATCTGATCAATTAGCAGCTTATGGTGCTAAGTTAATTTTTCAACGTTTGGAATTATTGAAGAAGTTGCAGGGATGGGCTGCAAATATTCATGCCGAAATTTCTCAAGGTAAGGAAGAATTGAAGTTTAAATATGTTTGCGCATTAAAGAAAAAACAGCAGACCAATGAAAATGACATTTACACTGGTTTAAAGGAATTGTTTGAAGAAAATAAGGACAAAGAAATCAGACAGGGTAATACGTTATATGGTCCACATCGTGATGATTTACAGTTTATTATCAATGGAAAAGATGTTTCGACATTTGGCTCACAGGGCCAACAAAGAACATCAGCACTTTCGGTTAAGTTAGCCGAAATTGATTTGATGAAGGAAGAAACGAATGAATATCCAATCCTATTATTGGATGATGTTTTATCCGAGTTAGACGATAATCGTCAGACTCATTTATTGAAGTCAATTCAAGATAAAGTGCAAACGTTTTTGACGACTACGAGTCTAAGCGGAATTGCTCGCGACTTAATATCTGATCCAAAGGTGTTCAATATTTCAAGTGGGCAAGTCGTAGAAGAATAGTCTGAATTAGGGGAGGAATAAAGTTGACTGAAAATGAAAAAGAAGAACAAAGAAGAAAAGCTGACGAATATAATGCCAGCCAAATTCAAGTTCTAGAAGGTCTAGAAGCGGTACGTAAACGTCCAGGTATGTACATTGGATCAACCAGTGTTCAAGGTCTCCACCATTTGGTATGGGAAATTATTGATAATGGGATTGATGAAGCCCTAGCTGGATTCGCTGATACCATTCACGTAACTGTTGAAAAAGATAACAGTATTACAATCGTCGATAATGGACGTGGGATTCCTACTGATATCCAAGAAAAAACTGGAAAGCCAGCCCTAGAAACAGTATTTACTATCTTGCATGCCGGAGGTAAGTTCGGTGGTGGCGGATACAAGGTTTCTGGTGGTCTTCACGGGGTTGGGGCATCAGTTGTTAATGCGTTATCAACTGAACTAGACGTAACCGTAACTCGTGATGGTAAGAAGTACTACATGGACTTCAAACGTGGTCACGTTAATACCAATATGAAGTTTATTGGTGATGATGATCCAGATAACCACGGTACTAAGGTTCACTTCCTTCCAGATCCAGATATCTTTACTGAAACAACCACTTACAACATCAAAACTTTAACCGAAAGAATTAGAGAACTTGCTTTCTTAAACAAGGGACTAAAGATTTCACTTCGTGACAACCGTCCAGAAGAACCAACATACGAAGAATTCCACTATGAAGGTGGTATCAAGCACTACGTTGAATACATCGATAGTGAAAAGACACCATTATTCGAAGAACCAATCTATGTTGAAGGAATGGAAAATGACATTTCAGTTGAAGTTGCACTTCAATACACCGATGACTACCATAGTGAAATGAGAACATTTACCAACAACATTCACACCATCGAAGGTGGTACTCACGAAGAAGGTTTCAAACGTGCATTAACTCGTGTTATCAACGATTACGCTCGTAAGAACAACCTACTAAAAGAAAAAGACGATAACTTAACTGGTCCTGACGTTCGTGAAGGTTTAACAGCTGTTATTTCTGTTAAACATCCGGACCCTCAATTCGAAGGACAAACTAAGACTAAGTTAGGTAACTCAGACGCAAGAACTGCTACTGATCACATCTTCTCAGAACACTTTGCTAAGTTCTTATTTGAAAACCCAACACTAGGTAAGCAAATTGTTGAAAAGGGTGCATTAGCTTCTCGTGTTCGTGCCGCTGCTAAGCGTGCTCGTGAAGTTACCAGAAAGAAATCAGGACTAGAAATTTCTAACTTGCCTGGTAAGTTAGCCAACAATACTAGTCGTGACCCTGAAATCTCTGAATTATTCATTGTCGAAGGGGACTCCGCGGGTGGATCTGCTAAGCAAGGTCGTTCCCGTTTGACTCAAGCCATCTTGCCAATTAGAGGTAAGATTTTGAACGTTCAAAAGGCGACAATGGACAAGATTTTAGCCAATGAAGAAATCAGATCAATGTTTACAGCAATGGGTACTGGTTTCGGTAATGACTTTGATATCGAAAAGGTTCATTACCACAAACTAATTATCATGACCGATGCCGATGTCGATGGTGCCCACATTCAAACACTTCTATTGACATTGATTTACAACTACATGCGTCCATTAATCGACGCTGGATATGTCTACATCGCTCAACCACCTTTGTATCGTTTACAACAAGGTAAGATGATTAGATACATTGCAAATGATGATGAATTGGAACAATGGAAGGCTCAATTGCCTGCATCTCCAAAACCTAGCATCTCTCGTTACAAGGGTCTTGGTGAAATGGATGCCGAACAACTTTGGGATACTACTATGAACCCAGATAACCGTCGTTTACAAAGAGTTGAAGCCAAGGATGCTGCACAAGCTGCCGAAATCTTTGATATGTTGATGGGTAACAAGGTAGAACCACGTCGTAAATTCATTGAAGAAAACGCCACATTCGTTGAAAACTTAGACATTTAACATGGATGTTTCATGTGAAACATTTTAATGTAACGACCATGAATTGGAGGTAAAAACATTGGCCAATAATGAAGATTTATCAAGCCATCGTATTGAAAACGTTGACTTATCTGAAAAAATGAAAACATCATTCTTGGACTACGCAATGAGTGTTATCGTTGCGCGTGCCCTTCCTGATGTTCGAGACGGAATGAAACCAGTTCACAGAAGAATTCTATACGATATGCGTGAACTTGGTTTGACTCCTGATAAACCATTCCGTAAATCTGCCAGAATCGTAGGTGATACTCTTGGTAAGTATCACCCCCATGGTGACGCTGCAGTTTATGGATCAATGGTTAGAATGGCCCAAACATTTAGTTATAGATATCCATTGGTTAATGGACATGGTAACTTCGGTTCTGTCGATGGAGACGGTGCCGCTGCCATGCGTTATACCGAAGCAAAACTAAGCAAAATTGGGATGGAAATGCTAAGAGACATTAACAAGGATACTGTTGATTTCCAAGATAACTTCGATGGTAGTGAAAGAGAACCAGAAGTATTACCTTCTCGTTTCCCTAACCTACTTGTTAATGGTGCTTCCGGAATTGCCGTTGGGATGGCTACAAACATTCCTCCTCACAATTTAAGCGAAGTAATCTCAGCAATTCATATCTTAATGAACAATCCAGAAGCTACTACTGCTGACTTGATGGAAGCATTACCTGGACCTGACTTCCCAACTGGTGGTGTCGTTTTAGGTAAGTCTGGAATTAGAAGAGCCTACGAATCTGGTAAGGGTAGTATCGTGCTACGTGCCAAGACTGAAATCGAAGAACAAAAGAGTGGTAAGCAACGCATTATCGCTACTGAAATTCCATACATGGTTAATAAGGCGAAGTTGATTGAACACATCGCTAACCTTGTTCGTGACAAACGACTAGATGGAATTACAGATATCAATGATGAATCTGACCGTGATGGTATGAGAATCGTAATTGATGTTAGACGTGATGCATCTGCTCAAGTTGTTCTAAACAATCTATACAAGCTAACATTAATGCAAACTAGCTTCAGCTTTAACATGCTAGCTATCGTTGAAGGTACTCCAAAGATTTTAAGTTTGAAAGAAATCTTAAATGAATACTTGGAACACCAAGTTAACGTTATCAAACGTCGTACTGAATACGAATTAGCCAAAGCTGAAAACCGTGCGCACATCTTAGCCGGTTTAATCGTTGCTTTGGATAACATTGACCGTGTTATTACAATCATTCGTGAATCACAAACCTCAGCAATCGCCAAGGATCAATTGATGAGTGAATTCTCACTAACTGATAAGCAAGCCCAAGCTATCTTGGACATGCGTCTTGTTCGTTTGACTGGTTTGGAACGCGACAAGATTGTTAGCGAACATGCCGAACTATTAAAAGACATCGAACGTTACAAGGAAATTCTAGGTAGTCGTGAAAAGATTAATGAATTAATCTATCAAGAATTACTAGAAATCCAAGAAAAATACGGTGACGAAAGAAAGACTGAACTACGTGTTGGAGAAGTTCTAAGTATCGAAGACGAAGATCTAATCGCTGAAGAAGATATTATGATTACATTGACTCATAACGGTTACATCAAGCGTACTGCTACTTCAGAATTCAAGAGCCAAAACCGTGGTGGTCGTGGGGTGCAAGGAATGGGTGTCCATGATGATGACTTTATCGAACACCTACTAGCAACTACTACCCACCATTCATTACTATTCTTTACCAACCTAGGTAAGGTTTACAGAATGAAGGGTTACGAAATCCCTGAATACGGTCGTTCCGCTAAGGGTATTCCAATCATCAACCTATTAGGAATTGATACAGATGAAAAGATTCAAGCTGTTATTCCAGTTGACGATAACGAAAGCAACGACGGTAGATTCTTATTCTTCACAACCCTAAAGGGAACTGTAAAACGTACACCAATCGATGAATTCCAAAACATCAGAAGTAATGGTCTAAAGGCTATTCACTTGAAGGATGAAGACGAATTGATGCGTGTATCAACAGTATCTGAAGACCAAAACATTATTATTGGTACTCACTTAGGGTACTGTGTCAGCTTCAAGGTTTCAGACGTTCGTTCAATGGGACGTTCTGCTACCGGGGTTCGTGGTATCCGTCTAAGAGAAAATGATTACGTAGTTGGTGGGGATGTATTAGATCCAAACGACAACGTCTTCGTTATCTCCGAAAATGGTTACGGTAAGCAAACTCCTGCTTCCGAATACCAAATTAAAGGCCGTGGTGGTAAGGGTATCAAGACAGTTAAGGTGACTGAAAAGAATGGTCCATTAGCTGGATTGACTACTGTTGCCGGGGATGAAGATATCATGCTTGTTACTGACAAGGGTGTTATGATCAGATTTAGTATTTCTGATGTTTCACAAACCGGTCGTGCTACTCTAGGGGTTCACTTAATCAAGATTGATGAAGATTCTAGAGTATCAACTGTTGCCCGTGTTCAAAAAGAAGACGAAACAGAAGATGATGCTGAAGAACAAACTGCTGAAGTAAGTTCTGACAATGCGGAATCAACTGACGAAACAAACAACAACGAAGAATAATCTTCAAACAAAAAAGCTTTCATTTAGGGCGTAAAAGTCCTATGATGAAAGCTTTTTTATTGTGGTTGTTCATCAATAAATCTATAATTAAGCCTTAATACACGTTAAAAAACGGGGGTGAGCGAATGGAAAAGCAAAATCAACTAATGCAGAGCCAGTCCAACCAACAAATTATTAAGTCACTGACAAGTAATGGGTTGGGGTCCTTTAGTTATGGAATCTTTCAGTACGGAATTAGTTTCATGCTATTGCATGCCACCCATTCTCCATTGAGTTTTGGGATGAACATTGCCGTCGGTCCCTTGATTAGTTTATTGACGTTTATTCCGATTGGAAACTTCGTCGATACCCATAATCATAAGCGCATTATCTTTTGGGGCTACGTATTAAGGATGATTGGTTTTCTCGCTTTGGCCTTAGCGCTACCATTTTTCCATGGTGGATTATTATTGATTCCAGTCGCAATCTTCATTGCGATTGATTCTATTTTGGTGAATCTGAGGAACACAGCGTACTCAGCATCAATTCGTCAATTAGTAAGAATGTCGGATGTTGCCAAACTGACTTCGCTCACCACCGCGGTGGCATCCGCTTCTAGAATATTATCGCCCGTCTTAGGGATTACACTGTATGCTTTGATTAGTGTCGAGGGATTAATTGCTTTGGAAATTCTAGCCACTTTGGTGGCGATGTTAATTATGATGTCTCTTCATTTCTACGAGGTTAAAGCTGAAAAACAAGAACGCGTATCGCAAAGACAGCAGTTTAAACAAACCCTTCAATACGTTAAAAAACGTCCATTTATTCGTGACGGTATCGTGGCTGAAATCGTGGTTAACTTCTTCTACACAGCTGTTGTTACTGGTAGCCCATTCATTATCGTTAACCAATTAGGTTTGCCCAATTCGGTCGTGATTTGGACCGAAACCGGGTACTCAATTGGCTATCTAACCGGTAGTTTAATCACCAGTCGATTAAGACAACAAAATCACTTTGGGCTTAAGATTATGTCGACTATGATTTCGGTCGGAATCAGTTTAGTAGGATTAGGATTCCTATTCACTGTTACCAAGAATCAAATGATTGTTTCGGTAATCGGGATGCTATTGTCATTATTAATGGAATTATCCTTTGCCATCTTTGACTTGGCGATTGAAATTCGACTTCAAAGTACCGTTGAACATAACATCTTGGGTAGAGTTAGTTCCACACTATATACGGTTGGATACGCCATTATGCCATTTGGAACATTGGTATACACATGGTTATACGACATGTTCCCACGCGGTAGTTTCATTATGATGATTAGTGGATTGATTCTAATCGTCTATACCGTATTGAGTATTTCCCAATTTGTTCGAAACATCAAAAAGGACGATTTATATGTAGAGGAACATGCGGATCAGATTAATTAAGGATAATAATACTCACAGCGACTAATTGAACTAGCAGTCTAATAATTTAATAAATTATTAATTAAAACTTTATTAAATTGATGATAGAATTAAATCATACAAAAGATGAGGGGATATTCTTATGAATTTTAAGAGAGATTTAAAGGCTTTGTTGTTTGTCTTTTCATTACTCCTTTTGCTTGCTATGGGGGTTAGCGCTAATGCCAGCGTTAAGACGTATCATCAAAAGGGATATGCTTTGAAGGGTGGCTATGCGACACACTTCGTAAACAACGGAAACTATGCATACATTCCTAAGTATAGCTATGGTGCTAGCAAGGGTTATTATGAAAACTCAACTTACCAAACATCATCATACACAATGAATGCTAAGGGCGGTAATTTCCGTCGTAACGCCAGAACTAGTATTTACCTACCAGTCTCATATAACTGGAGCGGGGACCTTGGAAATCCACAAAGTGTCGCTATTTCTAAGTCTGGACAATATGCTTACGTAATGTACCCATTTGCTAAAACTACTATTGTTAGATACGATTTATGGAAACTTCACAGCCTAGGTGTTGATACCAACAACATGGCAGCGCTAAGAATGGGTGTTAGAAATCGTGATCCACAAATTATGTCAGCAATTAAATTTGGTCCTAAGTTCTATGCCGGTCACGGTCAATCACTAGCATTGAACCCAAAGACAAACATGCTTTGGTATGTAAAAATGGATGTTGTTTCAAGAGCACCTTCATTGGTTGAAGTTAGTCCAACTACTTTAAAACCAATTAAGCAAATTAAGTTTAAATTCAGTCGATCTTATTCAATCAATAATGAGTTAGCTATTGATAAAAATGGAAACTTTTACACATATGTAAAATACCGTATGCAAGGGAAATCTGCTGGTAGAATCGTTATCTTTAAGGGACAAGTTAAGAACAACCACGTTACTTTCCGCGCTATCAAGCAAGGTCTAGCAAATGGTCAAGGTTTCCAAACCCAAGGAATGGGATATAACCCAGCAAGTAATCGTTTATACTTTGTTTCCGATGGCGTTATTTCATCAGTTCCTGTAAACAAACTAAACAAATTACGTCCAAGGGATGTTAGAACAACCAAGTTCAAGACTAACCTAGAATTCGAAGGAGTTGCCTTTAACCAAGCCGGTTTAGGATACATCCTAACAATTCGAGGATCACAACTATTTACTATTAATAACTTTTAAAAATAACGGGAAAGTTTCTTTGCGTATATATAAATGTATCGCAGAAAAACAATCCCGTTTTTTGTATTGAATATTTTATTTTTTAATGTTAAACTTATTGAACGTGAGTATTGGTTATAAATAACTCGTACTCCTTACTCAACCCAACAGGTTGGGTCTAAAGTCCACAAGGAGGTGTAATTCATGGAAGAACACAAATATGAAATTACTTACATCATTCGTCCAGATATGGAAGAAGGAGCTAAGAACGACTTAGTTACTAAGTTCGACAAGGTTCTAACTGACAATGGTGCTAAGATTATTGATTCAAAAGACTGGTCAAAGCGTCGTTTTGCTTACGAAATCGCCGGTTACAACGAAGGTGTATACCACGTCGTTAACCTAACTACTGCAGACAAGACTGCACTAGACGAATTCGACCGTCAATCAAAATTCAGTGATGACATTCTACGTCAAATGACTGTAAGAAGATAATTTAGAATTTAAACGTTTTAAAAAAGAGAGGAGTAATTTTCAGCATGATTAATCGTACAACTTTAACTGGTAGATTAACACGGGATGTTGATTTGCGATACACTCCAAGCGGTTCAGCCGTAGGTAACTTCACTTTAGCTGTTGATCGTAGTTTTACCAACCAACAAGGTGAAAGAGAAGCAGATTTTATCAACTGTGTTATCTGGCGTAAATCCGCTGAAAACTTTGCTAACTTCACCCATAAGGGTGCTTTGGTTGGTATTGATGGACGTATTCAAACAAGAAATTACGAAAATCAACAAGGCCAAAGAGTATATGTTACTGAAGTAGTTGTAGAAAACTTTGCATTACTAGAACCTCGTTCAAGTAACCAAGGTAACAACAACGCCGGCAACAATGCTCCTCAAGCAAATGCAGGAAATAACAATCCTTTTGCTTCATCAAACAATGCTGCCCCATCTAATGGTGGTAACAACTCAGCGGATCCATTCGCTAACTCTGGTGATCAAATTGATATTTCCGATGATGATTTACCATTTTAATGTGTAAATAAAAGAGGAGGGAAATTTAATGGCTCAACAAAGAAGAGGTGGCCGTCGTCGCCGTAAGGTTGACTTCATCGCCGCAAACCACATCGAATACATCGATTACAAAGATACTAACCTATTAAGTCGTTTCGTATCTGAAAGAGGTAAGATTTTACCACGTCGTGTTACTGGTACTAGCGCAAAGAACCAACGTAAGTTAACTCTTGCTATCAAGCGTGCACGTATCATGGGCTTAATGCCATTCGTTTCAGAAGACTAAAAATAACTTTTGACTGGGATTGATTTTTTATCAATCCCAGTTTTTTTATATTTAAAATTATTGATATAAAGGGGATACAATCAATGTTTGTAGCTCCTTTTTTTGAATAATCACTTAATGTGATAAAATAAAGATATAAAAAAATAAAAAAAGAGGAGTTACAATGAAAAAATTGTTCTCGCTAACTAACCTACCTCCATTTTTAAAGAACCAGGTTCTTAGATGGATTGCGTTAGCTTTAACCGTATTATCAATCTTTGGTTTGGTTGTATCTTTCCTATACGATTGGAAATCCGGTGTCCTTTTCTTAGTATTCGTATGTTCATTGTTATCTTACATCTTTAAGAAAATGAACGATCTAAGTGTCAGCACCGATAATTACATCTCAGACCTTTCATACCGTATGCACCGTGGTGAACAAGAAACACTCTTGGAAATGCCAGTTGGTGTATTAATGATTAGTGAAACAGGAGTGATTGAATGGGTAAACCCATATTTGACTCCTTATTTTGGTGATCAAGATTTACTTGGTAAGACCGTCGAAGAAGTAAACGAAGAATTATCCGACATCCTAGAAAATAATTGGGATAATCCTGATTACGCAACGGTAAAGTGGGAAGACCATTACTTTACAATGTTGATTCAAAAGGAATATCGCACCATCTACATGATGGATATCACTAAGTACTACCAAATCGAAAAAGACTACAACGACGAAAAAATCGCTGTTGGTCAAGTTTTCTTGGATAACTACGATGAAATTACTCAATCAATGACCGACCAAGAAATCTCAAACCTAAATAACTACGTTACCAATGAATTGACTATTTGGGCGCAAAAATTTGGTTTCTTCATCAAACAAGTGGATGAAGATCACTATATCATGATGGCCTACTCAAAGGTTCTAAAGGATATCGAAGATGACAAGTTCAGCATCCTAGACGAAATCCGTGAATCAACATCTAAGCAAAACTATCCAGTTACTTTGAGTATCGGGATTGCTTATGGTGAAGACAACCTAAACGACCTATCTGAACAAGCCCAAAGTGATTTGGACTTAGCTTTGGGTCGTGGTGGAGACCAAGTTGTTGTGAAGGCCAAAGATCACGAAGCACGTTTCTATGGTGGTAAGACCAACCCAATGGAAAAACGTACCAGAGTTCGTGCTCGTATGATTTCTCAAGCATTACAAGAACTATTTAAAGAAGCAGATACTATCTTTGTGCAAGGTCACAGCCAACCTGATATGGATTCAATTGGTGCCTGTCTTGGTATTCATCGTTTAGCTAAGATGAACAATAAGCACTGCTACGTTGTTATCCCAGATGGAACTTTCCATTCAGATGTACAACGTTTAATTGACAAGACCAAGGAAGATGAAACCTTAGCTCCTGACATTATCACACCAGAAGAAGCTCTACAATTAGCTGACGACAACAGTCTTTTAATCATGGTTGACCACTCTAAACCATCAATGAGTGTGTCTGAAGACCTATACAACAGATTGGAAAGCAAGGTTATGATTATTGACCACCATAGACGTGGTGAAGAATTCCCTGAAAACCCAGTCTTGGTCTACATCGAACCATACGCTTCATCAACCTGTGAATTGATTACCGAAATGTTCGAATATCAATCACAAGATGCCGAACCAGTAAGCAAACTAGAAGCAACAGCAATGTTGACAGGTATCTTTGTTGATACTAAACAATTCACTTTACGTACAGGAACTAGAACGTTTGATGCTGCATCATACCTACGATCAGCAGGTGCTGATTCAGAAGAAATGCAACAATTCATGCGTGAAAATCCTGATGCCTACATGGCAAGAATGCACCTAATTTCAATGGCCAAGGTCGTTGAAGGACACGAAAACATGATGTATGTAGCCGGTGAAGAAGACAAGGTCTACGATCCTGTCACTGCTGCACAAGCTGCTGATTCAATGCTAAACATGTCAGGTGTAGAAGCATCTTATGTTATCTCTCATCGTCCAGATGATTTAATCGGTATTTCTGCAAGAAGTAACGGTGAAGTCAACGTGCAAAGAGTAATGGAAGAATTAGGTGGTGGTGGTCACTTATCAAGTGGTGCTACCCAAATTGCCGACAAGACAATTGAAGAAGTGGAACACATGCTTTTGGATTCCATCAATGAAGTAAAGAGCGAAGAAGCTCCTGAAGAATCAGAAGACAATTAATTCATTCATTTAAAAAAACACCCAGAGAGTTTATAATAATATAAAGACATTAAGAGGAGTGATTTGAATGAAAGTTATATTTTTAGAAGATGTTCGCGGTAAAGGTAAACGTGGAGAAATCAAGAACGTTTCCGACGGATATGCACAAAACTTCTTAATTAAACAAGGTAAAGCTAAAGAAGCAACCAACTCAGCATTAAGCCAACTTCAAGGCGAAAAACACGCCGAAGCAAAAGAAGCTGCAGCTGAACTACAAGAAGCCAAAGATTTAAAGGCAAAACTAGAAGATGATAAGACAGTCGTTGAATTATCTGCTAAAGTTGGTGCTGACGGCCGTTTATTCGGATCAGTATCCTCAAAACAAATCGTTGCAGAAATGCAAAAACAACATGGCTTAAAGATTGATAAGCGTAAGATTGAATTGGGTGAACCAATTAAAACTTTAGGTTACACTAACGTTCCAGTTAAACTACACAAGCAAGTTACTGCTACAATCAGAGTTCATGTAAGTGAAAAATAATCTTAAAGGAAATCGAGGGGTAGTATGAGTAACGAGTATATGAATGGTCAAACACCACCACAAGATTTAGATGGTGAAAAAGCCGTCTTGGGTGCTGTCCTATTAGACAATGAAAAATTAGCAGAAACCCAAGAATTTATTACCTCTGATGATTTTTATCGACATGCTCATCAGTTGATTTTCGCTGCTATGGAGACCTTGGGTGACAAGGATGAACCAATTGATGCGTCGACTTTAAGAACTGAACTTGAAGGTGGCCATAATCTAGAAGACGCTGGTGGTGTGGCCTACTTAGCTGAATTAGCAACCACAACACCAACCGCTGCCAACGCCGTTTATTACGCCAAAAACGTTCATCAAAAGGCAGTTGCTAGACGTCTAATTAAGACCGCAACTGACATCGTGACCGAAAGTTACAACAATAACGGAAACATTGATGAACTATTGGATAACGCTGAACGTTCAATCTTAAACGTTTCAGAAGATAGAAACAGCAATGGTTTCAAGTTCATTGGGGATGTTTTAGGACAATCTCTAGACAGTATTCAAGAATTAGCTCAACAAAAATCAACAGTTACCGGTTTGTCGACTGGTTTTCCAGCACTAGATAAAATGACAACCGGTTTGCATGATGATGAATTAGTAATTCTAGCCGCTCGTCCAGCCGTTGGTAAGACTGCGTTTGCCCTAAACTTAGCGCAAAACGTGGGTACCAAGTCTGGAAAGGCCGTCGCTATTTTCAGTTTGGAAATGAGTGCTGAATCACTAGTTAGTCGTATGATTTGTGCCGAAGGTAGTATTGATGCCAACCATTTGAGAACTGGTCAATTGACTGGGGAAGAATGGCAAAGCGTCTACATGGCAATGGGTAGTCTATCCAATGCCAGCATCTATATCGATGACACTGCCGGAACTAAGATTTCCGAAATTCGTGCCAAATCAAGACGTTTGGCCAAAGATACAAATAATCTTGGTCTAATCGTGGTCGATTACTTGCAACTGGTTGATGGTGGTAGCCAAGAAAACCGTCAACAAGAAGTTTCATACATTTCACGTCAATTGAAGAAAATTGCCAAGGAACTAGGTGTTCCAGTTATTGCGCTATCCCAATTGTCTCGTGGAGTTGAACAACGACAAGATAAGCGTCCGGTTCTATCTGATATTCGTGAATCTGGATCCATCGAACAAGATGCCGATATCGTTGCCTTCCTATACCGTGATGATTATTACGAAAGAGAAGACGGCGACGATGATGAAGAAGAATCAGAAGTAGAAGAAAACAACGACGTAGGTGAAGTTGAAGTAATTATCGAAAAGAACCGTTCAGGTCCTCGTGGAACTGTTAAGTTACTATTTATCAAATCACATAATAAGTTCTCATCTATCGCATACAATCCAGATGATGAGGGTTAATTAAAACTAAATCCTTAGCGTTTGCTAAGGATTTTTTTGTCAAAATTCGGGGGTGAGAGAATGAATGAAATTAAACTGCACTGGTTATTCTTAGGATCATTAATCAATAACATTGCGGTAAGTACGGTCTGGCCGCTTACGACCGTCTACATGCATGATGCATTGGGCAAGTCATTGACTGAAGTCGGTATAATTTTGTTCCTATACTCAAGTTCTAACGTTTTGGGTAATTATATATCGGGGAAACTATTTGACCGCCATAATCGCTATATTTTGACGATAATGGGGATTATTACTTCTGTGTTAATATCGTTTGGATTAATTTTCTTCAATGGCTGGCCATACTATCCAATTGGATTGGTATTATTTGGCTTCACGACTGGTTGGAACCTAACAATGATTAATTCCTTAGGGACTACCGTTAAAATGAAGTCAGGGCGTTATATTTTCAATATGTTATACCTAGCGCAAAACGTCGGGGTGGTGTTTGGAACGATTGCGGTTGGTTTTATCTATCCAATCGGAATTGGCTACGTATTTATGTTGACTACTGCTATATTGATGGTTTACGGAATTAGTGCCATTTTTACCTATCACAAAGAGGGTTCGATTTATCCAATTAAACGTGATTCCATTAAGAAGACAAAGGTGAAGTTACCACGTCCAAATTGGATTATTGTCACCACATTCTTTGTGACACTAGCCATCATTTGGATTGTCTATGAACAATGGGTATCCAACATGTCGGTATACATTACCGGATCAGGCATTCCATTATCAATGTATAGTTTGTTGTGGACTTTAAATGCATTCCTTTTAGTAGTGTTCCAACTATTGATCAACTGGATTGCACAAAAACACGACAGTCTATACTTCCAAATTTATTTTGGAATTCTATTTATCGGTTTGTCATTCTTCACGCTAATCTTTACGCATACCTATACAGGATTCGTTATCTCAATGATTGTTCTAACATTGGGAGAAGCATCCGTAATTCCTTCAATTCCAGCGTTGGTCAATGAATTAACACCGGTTGAAGTAAAGGGTAAGTATCAAGGATTAACCAATGCCTGGGCCGCAATTGGTAAGGCGATTGGACCATTGGTTGGTGGAATCATCATTGATGCCACTTCGTATGGATTATTGTTCATCATTTGTACAATCACGTGCGTGGTAATTATTTTAGGGTCAGAATTAATCGCTAGATATTCACGCAAAAAAGTAACTAAATATTCAGAATAATAGGTTCGCCATTTTTATAGCGAACCTTTTTTATTAGAATTATATTAGAACGATAAACTTTGCCATGTATCTATCATTATTTTATCTAATGTTAGCATCGAAAACGTAAATGATAAAATGGTTAGAAAATCATTGACCTTTTTGAATGGAGAGTCTAGTATTTGAAATGTTCAATAAATAAAAAACAAATAACTAATAAAATATTTTTGATGAAGGTAATTAGATCTTTAGCCGTACTAAGCGAGTGTCGTTGCTGAAAGGGCATTATGACTACTGATTGAAAGACTTGATTGTATAAGTTCACTTTTCTAGGTGAAATGGTTGTACCCATTATCGTACCGCGTATGAAACATTAATTTGTGTAGTACGAGCGAGAAAATATTTGTGAAAATATTTTGAATCTGGGTGGTACCACGTTACAAACGTCCCTTGGCCAATTGGCTGAGGGACGTTTTTTTAGTTATTTGTTAAAAAGTTGGGAGAGATTTATATGCATAGAAAAATTTTTAAGAACGCCAACATCTTTGATGGAGTCCACGAAGATGTCTTTAAAGATTTTAGTTTTGCAGTCGATGTAGAAACGGGAAAGATTATTGAAATTGCTCAAGAAATTTCGCCAGCAGCAGATGATGAAGTAATTGATGTAAATCATAAGTTTGTCGCTCCGGGTTTAATCAATGCCCATACTCACATCACCAGTGATCCTAACGTTAGCACTGGAGGTGATAAGGACGTTGTAGAAACCACAGTCGATGCCATCAAGGCATTACGTGCATTCTTAAAATCTGGCTGTACATACGTCAGACAATGTGGTGCTAGATACGGAATCGATATACCAATTAAACGTTTAATTACCGAAGGCAAAATCAACAATGTTCCACACATGATGGCTTCAGGTAAAGCTTACACAATGACTGGTGGACATGGGGATTATGCCAATGGTGGAAACGTTGTTGATTCTCCAGATGAAATGAGAAAGAAGATTCGTGAAGGATTAAAAGCTGGTGCTGATTGCATTAAAATCATGGCATCTGGAGGTGTCATGTCACCTGGTGACTTTATGGATGAAGCTCAATTAACAATTGAGGAAATGAAAGTTGCTGTTTACGAAGCACATAACAAACATAAGATTGTCGCAGCACATGCTGAAGGTAATCCAGGAATCAGAAACGCTATTGAAGCCGGTGTAGACTCTATTGAACACGGCTTTTACGTTGATGATGATGAAATTGCAATGATGAAAGAGCGAGGTACATATATTGTTCCTACCATTATCGCTGCAGCATCTGTAACTGAAAAAGGAAAAGATACTTTGCCTGAGTGGGAGCATCAAAAGATGGCTAACGCAATGGATGATGCATATACCAACGTTAAAAAGGCGTATGAAAATGGTGTCAACATTGCATTAGGAACTGATGCTGGAACTCCTTATAACTACTTTGATATGACCACACCTAAAGAATTAGAAATGATGGTTGAACGCATCGGAATGAGTGAATTTGAAGCATACAGAACTTCTTATAAGGCCGCCGAGTTAATGAAAATTGATGACGAATACGGCTCGATCGAGAATGATAAATATGCGGATTTCATAATCATTGATGACAATCCAATGGAAGATATCAAAGCAGTTCAACAAAAAGATAAAGAAGTGTATGTAAGCGGAAAAAAAGAATTTTAGATTGGGGGATGAATTTTATGAAGAAAAACAAAATAATTGTTGGATCAACCATGATTATGATGGCCATTGGCTTAGCTGCCTGTGGTAAGTCAAACTCAGCAAGTCAAACATCTAATAATGGAACAACTAAGCCAATTAATTGGATGGCATCAGCAGAAATTACAACTTTAGACCCATCAAAGATTGTTGATGCTGAAACTTCAAACACATCATTAAACTCTGAACAGGGGTTATTAACATATGGTGACAAGGGTAAATTAGAATATGGAATTGCCAAGAGTTACGATGTTTCAAAAGATGGTAAGACATACACATTCCATTTAAGAGATAACGCTAAATGGAGTGATGGTAGCAAGGTAACCGCCAATGATTTCGTTTACGGAATTCAACGCACAGTTAACCCTAAAACTGCCGCACAAAATACATATGATTTCGATCATATCGTAAATTATGAAGCTGTAAGTAAGGGCCAAATGTCATACAAGAAGTTAGGTGTTTCAGCACCAAACGACAAGACAGTAGTATTTAAACTATCTAACCCACAACCATACTTTAAGTACCTAGTAGCTGGTACAGATTTCCTACCTCAAAAACAATCATTTGTTGAATCAAAGGGTAGCAAGTATGGAACTAACTCAGAAAATCAAATTTACGATGGACCATTTAAGGTTACCGGCTGGACCGGAACCAATGATACTTGGATGCTAGAAAAGAACGACAACTACTGGGATGCCAAAAGTACTAAGCTAGAAAAGATTAAGATTAACGTTGAAAAAGACGCCAACACTGCCTACAATGAATATCAATCAGGTCAATTGGATGAAATGATGTTAGCTGATAAGGAACAAGTTAAACATTACAAGGGCACTCCTGAATTCCATCAATTATCCAGTGCTCGTAACAACTACTTAGAATTTAATGAAGACAGAATTTCTGCATTTAAGAACGTCAACATCAGAAAAGCACTATCAATGGTTGTTAACAGAAATCAATTCGTAAACGACGTAATGGGTGATGGATCATTCCCAGCTAAGGGATTAGTTTCAACCGGAATGATGAGTAGAAATGGTGTTGATTTTGCGGATGCTGCTTACGTTAAGGATGCTGCTACCTACAACAAGAAGAAGGCTCTATACTACTGGAACAAAGGGATGAAAGAAATTGGCAAGAAGTCACTTACATTCAACATCTTATTTGATGATACTTCTGAAGGTAAATCAATCACTGAATTCCTACAAAGTTCAGCATTTAGCCAACTACCTGGTTTGAAGGTAACTGCTACTAATATTCCAACTAAGACACGTTTGAGCAGACAAATTGCTTACGATTACGACGCCACAGTTACTGGTTGGAGCACAACATACCCAGACCCAATCTCATTTTTGCAATTGCTAACAAGTACCTACCCATACAACTTCGCAAGATGGAAGAATTCTGAATACGACAAGTATGTAAATGCTGCATCAACTACTGATGCTAATAATTCAGCAAAGCGTTGGGATGACATGGTTAAGGCCGAAAAGATTCTTATGAATGAACAAGGAGCTGTGCCATTCTACCAAAGTTCAGAACCACAAGTTGTTAAGACTAATATTAAAAATGTTACTCATTCAGCTACTGGTCTAGCATGGAACTTCAGTAAAGCATATGTTGAAAAATAACAATAAAAAGAACCCATTGGAGGGTTCTTTTTTAGTTCTCCATGTTTTATTTGATGAAATATTTTCATTTTTCTAATACTAAATTAATAATTGGTTTGACATATTCACTCTTATTAGCATATTATGGATGAAATATTTCTAATCTTTTTCTAATATAAAACGAGGAGGTTGATTAATATGTCAAAATTAATTAACAAAATTAGTAAACGAATGGGAAACGTTAAACCAGATGCGATTTTGTCATTTGGAGCTTCGATTTCCGATGTTGATGGATTAATTCCATTAACCATCGGAGAACCCGATTTTAATACCCCTGATCATATTAAGGAGGCAGCTATCCAAGCGATTAATGATAATCAGAGTCATTACAGTGATTCTCGCGGGATTATTGAATTGCGTGAAGCTGCCGTTAACTTTTTAGCAGATAAATATGGGTTAAATTACGATGCTGATACTGAATTTATCGCTACAGTTGGAGTAACAGAAGCTGTATTTTTAACATTTGCAGCAATCCTAGATACAGGAGATGGCGTGATTATTCCATCTCCAGCATTTTCTCCATATTTTAATAATGTATCATTTTTTGGTGCACATCCGATTGAAGTTGATACATCCAAAGATGATTTCGTACTAACTCCTTATAAATTAGAAGAAGCGATTAGACAGCATCCAGAAGTTAAAGCGGTTATTATTAATACTCCTAATAATCCGACAGGTGTTTCATACACTAGAGAACAATTGAAAGAACTGGCAGATGTAATTAAGAAATACGATATTTTCTGTATTAGTGATGAAATCTACAGTGAATTAAACTACGAGCATGAACATGAATCTATTGCAGAATTTATTAGAGATCAAACGATTGTATATAATGGTTTATCAAAATCTCATGCGATGACTGGATGGAGAGTCGGTTTGGTATATGGCCCTGCCGATATTATTAATGTTATTAAATCTATACACGAATACAACGTTAGCTCTATAACTGACAATGCTCAATTTGCTGCTGCCGAAGCGTTGAAGCATGGTAGAGATGATGGACCGGAAATGAAGAAGATTTATGAAAAACGACGTTCGTTATTACGCCAAGGCTTATCTGATATTGATATTGAAAGCGCCAATCCAAGCGGTGCATTTTATATTTTTGCTAAAATTCCAGAACAATTTGGTGAAGATGATTTTGCCTTTTGTACGAAACTAGCGAAAGAAGCTAAAGTTGGTACAATGCCTGGAAGTGCTTTTGGAAAAGCTGGAAAAGGTTATTTCCGTTTGAGTTATGCAACTAGTGAAGATAACTTAAATGAAGCATTGAAACGCATTGCTAAATTCGTGGAGGATAACTAGATGAAAATATTAATGTTTAATACCCAACCATACGAGATAGAAGATTTTGAAGCCATTGCTGATGAGTTGAATGTGCAAATTGATCACATAAATGAAGCATTAACATTGGATAACGTTGATAAAACCAAGGACTATGATGCTATTACCATTCAACAACATGGTGCTCTTTCTGGTGATAGTTTATACAAACGTTTGGCTGAAAATGGAATCAAACAAATATCATTACGTAGTACTGGATACGAAATTATCGATTTAAATTTAGCCAACAAATACAATTTAAAAGTAACCAACGTACCTGGATACTCCCCTCGTTCGGTCAGTGAATTAGTATTAGCTGATACGATGGCGTTATTACGACGATTAAAAGACTACAGTAAACGTGAGGAGAGAAACGACTTTAGTTGGACTGGCGGACAAGCCCGTGAGATTCATAACTTAACTGTTGGGGTAATCGGTGCTGGAACCATCGGAAGTGCATCCGCACGCATTTTTAAAGCGCTAGGAGCACGCGTACTAGCGTATGATCCCGTGCAAAGAACTGATTTGGCTGATACGGTAGAATATGTTGATGTAAACTACCTATTATCCGAATCAGATGTCGTAACTATGCACACACCTTTAACTCCTGAAATGGATCATTTTATGAATTTTGAGCGATTCAAGAAAATGAAAAATGACGCTATTTTCATTAATGCTTCCCGTGGTGGAGTCGTTGATACTGATGCGCTAGTTGCTGCTCTAGAAGCAGGTGAAATCGGTGCAGCAGGAATCGATGTTGTCGATGGTGAAGCTGGAATTACCAGTGTTGATCTTGGCGACAAGGGATACGACAATGACAACTTAAAAGCTTTAATTGCGATGGATAATGTAATTGTTACTCCACATATTGCTTTCTTTACCGATGTTGCGGTTCACAATATGGCTTTATTCTCGGTGAGAGATGCTATCAAGATTGCTAGCGGACAAAAGGCCTTATATCAAATTAATTAAATAAAAAAAGAACTCATTTTGAGTTCTTTTTTATTTGACAGTTTTAACATTTGTGATATAGTTGCATTTGCAACAAAAATAAAAGGTGTGATATTTTATGGATTCGTTGAAGAAGATAGGTGTTATCGCTAGGTCGTTGGATTCGATTAGTAATATCGAGTTTAAAGAGTACTCATTATCTAAAGGCCAATATCTTTATTTAGTTCGTATTGGTGAAAATCCAGGAATTATATTGCAAGATTTATGTGAACTCATTTGTGTTGATAAGACAACTGGTAGCAGAGCAGTTAATAACTTGGTAAAAGCTAGTCTTGTTGTCAAGAAGACGGAAAAGACAAACAAGAAAAATCAACTTCTATACTTAACTACAAAAGGTGAAGAGCTTTATAAAGTAGTGGCGAGAGAAAATGAATATTCCAACAATGTTGCTCTAAAAGGTTTTACGGAAGAAGAAAAAACAATATTTAATAGACTGCTAGATAAGGCTAAAGACAATATTTATAAGGATTGGCAAGAAGTTAAAAATGGTGGAAAAAGAAAATATTAGGAGTAATTATATGATTGATTTAAAAAGAATAAAAATTTCTGACGTGTTAGAACTACAAAAAATAAGCATTGAAACTTTTAATGATACTTTTGGCGAATATAATAGTTTAGAAGACTTAAATGAAATGTTTGAGAATAATTATAATTCTGAACAATTAAAATCTGAAATAAATAATCAAAGTACGGATTTTGAATTTATCTATGTAGATGGACAAATAGCAGGGTACCTCAAAATAAATTGGGGATCGGCTCAATCTGAAGATATGGGTAATTCATTTCTTGAAGTAGAAAGAATCTACATAAGAAAAGCATTCAAACGACAAGGATTAGGAACTAAATTAATGGATTATGCCATTGAAAAAGCTAAAAAGCTAGGTAGACAATACATTTGGTTAGGTGTTTGGGAAAATAATTCTAATGCGATTGGTTTTTATCAATCCAAGAAATTTATTCCTTTCTCAGATCATATTTTCATGGTCGGTGAGGATAAACAAAGAGATATATTGATGAAAAAGAAGATATAAAAAAGAACTCATTTTGAGTTCTTTTTTAGTTATATAAACTATATACGCTTAATAGGACTGAAATGATTAAATTAATCAAGATGATGGTAAAACCAAGTGTCCCGTTTACAACTAGAATAATTCCTAAAATGAAAACAATGATTCCAATCACAGCGTTGATTAACCAATCCTTTTTCCAGAAAAATAGCACGATTTCAATCAGGGTTAAAATGGTAATTAACCATAATACTGTTAGTGAAAAGTCAGTCACGTACAAGTCTGAAATATCTTTGATGGTGATAATTAGCATGTAGACGGTCATCAAAAGACTGATGGCAGCTAGCACACCTTTTGTAGTTTTTTGCATTTGTATTCAACTCCTGCCTTTATTTTAAAGGTCGAAGGGATGCTTGTAAAACTAAAATAAAAAAGAGCTCTATGCGAGCTCTTTTTTATTAGCTTTCACCGTTAACAAGATATTCTGGTGAGAATAGTTGTTTAACTTTTTCAGGAGATAAAATATGGTTTTGGATTAATAGGTTTGGAACAGTTTCGTGTTTCTTGGTGGCTGTCTTGATAATTTCGGTGGTCTTGTTGTAACCCAAGATAGGAGATAGAACTGTGGCGGTTACAGCTGATTTACGAACGTCATCTAGACATTGTTTAACATTGACGTCGATACCGTCTAGGCAGTGGTCTACTAATGTCTCGATTGCGCGTGCTAAGTGAACTTCGGCGGTTAGGATTCTCTTGAACATGATTGGTTCAAAGGCATTTAGTTCCAATTGACCGGCTTCTGAAGCGGCAGTGACTGTGGCGTCAAAACCGATTACTTCAAAGGCGACCTGGTTCACGACTTCTGGGATAACAGGGTTAATCTTGTTAGGCATGATGGATGAACCGGCTTGGCGTTTTGGTAGAATTAATTCATTCAAACCCGATTGAGGGCCGCTACCAAGTAGACGTAAGTCGTTACTGAACTTGGATAAGTCAACGGCCAATGTTTTTAAACTAGAGGAGAATGCGACGAAGTGATCTGTGTTTTGAACAGCGTCGATTAAATCTTCATCCTGTTTTAGGTCGAGACCGGTAATCTTGTTGATTTCATCAACAATGTGATCACGGTAGTACTTAGTGGTGTTGGTTCCAGTACCGATGGCAGTTCCACCCATGCTGACAGTCTTTAGTTCGTTTTCAGCGCTGTTGATTCGTTTTAAATCACGACGGAATAATGAAGCGTAAGCATGGAATGTCTTGCCGTAGGTAGTAGGAACGGCATCTTGAAGCTGGGTTCGACCTAGTTTAATAGTGAACTGGAATTTCTTTGATAGTTCATCTAGGATTTCGATTAGTCGATTAATTTCGCTGGTTAACTTTGGTAAACGTTTAATCATTGCTAGTTTACCAGCGGTTGGGTAGGTATCATTAGTAGATTGTGCCTGGTTAACATCATCGTTTGGATGAATGAAGACATCAGGGTGTAATTTCATTGCGACATTGGCAATTACTTCATTTACGTTCATATTTGTGGAAGTTCCGGCACCACCTTGGATGGCTGGAGTGATAAAACTCTCTGGTGATGGGTGCTCAAGCAAGTAGTCACAAGCATCTACAACTGTGTTATATTTTATAACATCTGTCGCTTTGGCACCATAATTTGCGGTAATTGAAGCTTTTTTGATTTGAATGTAGCTTTCAATCAAAAGCGGGTCAACTTTCTCTTTTGTAATCGGGAAATTCCTTGCGGCTCTAAGGGAATGAATTCCATATAAAGCATCATCAGGAACTTCTAGTTTACCAACACAATCTTTTTCGATACGCATAAAAACATCTCCTAAATAGTTATATGTTATAAAATGTTACATTAAGTATAAACTAAATATTTAATTAGTCAAATGAAACATATAAGATTGTTTCACATGAAATAAAACGCCCCTAGAAAAGCTCTAGGGACGTTAGTTTTAACCAACGGAATCTTCCATTTGGTAATCAATTAATTTATTTAATTCCATTGCGTATTCCATTGGAAGTTGATTTGAGAAGGGTTCAATGAATCCCATGATAATCATCTTAGTTGCCTGAGCTTCGGATAAGCCGCGGCTCATTAAGTAGTATAGGTCAGTTTCTGAAATCTTTGAAACCTTGGCTTCGTGTTCGATTTCGGAATCACCATTGTAAATATCATTGTGCGGAATGGTGTCACTCATTGAATCATCATCCATGATGATCGTGTCACATTCGATATGTGATTTGGAGTAGTGAGCATCTTCAATCATGCGAATTGTTCCACGGTAGTTACAAGTTCCACCGTCTTTACAGATTGATTTTGATACCACGTTGGATGAGGTGTGAGGAGCATGGTGCCTCATGATGCATCCGGTATCTTGGTAAATATCACCGCTTGCAAATGCGATTGATAGCATTGTTCCGTTGGCGTAGGGGCCATTCAAATCGATACTTGGGTACTTCATTGTGACCTTGGATCCAAGGTTTCCGTCTACCCATTCCATTGTCGCATTTTCATCTGCGGAAGCACGCTTGGTTTCTAGACTGTAAACATTGTCTGACCAATTCTGAATGGTGGTGTAACGACAAAAGGCGTTCTTCTTCACGAAGACTTCGACGTCGGCTGCATGCAAACTATCTTCTGAATAGTTAGGTGCGGTACAACCTTCGACGTAGTTTACACTGGCATCTTCATCAACGATGATTAAAGTCCTTTCGAATTGACCGGTTCTACCGGCGTTGATTCTAAAGAATGCCTGGATTGGAATCTTGGCATGGACACCCTTTGGAACGTACAAGAAGACACCACCAGACCAAACCGCTGTGTTTAGTGCAGCGAATTTGTTCATTTGAGGCGTAACTAGTTTACCGAAATATTCCTTCACTAAATCAGGGTGTTCTTTTAATGCCGTATCAGTATCTGAAAAGATGATTCCCATGTCGGCGAATTCTTTTTTGATGTTGGCATAGACAGCTTCTGATTCGTATTGAGCTTCGGCACCCGCTAGATATTTACGTTCTGCTTCGGGAACCCCAATTTTTTCAAAGGTATTCTTAATATTTTCTGGAACATCGTCCCAACTACGTGATACTGAATCGGTCGCTCTTTGGAAATATCTTATTTTGCTTAAGTCGAGATCAGATAGGTCGGGACCAAATTCAGGCATGGGTAGTTTTTGGAAGATTTTAAAAGCATTCAAACGAATATCTAACATCCATTCTGGTTCATGTTTTTGTGCTGAGATTTCGCGGACGATATCTTCAGTTAAGCCATCACCGGTTGAAAAGACGGGTTTGACGTCGTCTTTAAAGCCGTATTGATAATCATCATTTAAGTGTTGGATTGATTTATCGATTGATATCATCTCCGTTAATTAATTGATAAATTGCTTTGAATGGAAGCATGGCACATTTAATTCTGATGGGTAAGTGCACGACGGATTTAAAAGCGACTAAATCACCTAACAGTTCTTCGTTGTAATGCTCGTGTGTCATCATTTTGGACATGTTTAAAACGAGTTCATTGATTTGATCAGCGGATTTATCTTGAATTGCTTCTAGCATCATCTGAGTGGCACCCTTACAGATAATGCAGCCGTCGCATGATACTTGTAGGTTCTCTATGTTGGGGTTCTTTTCATCAGCTGCCATCGAAATATTATCACCACATGTGGGATTAGTTAGATGGACGTCTGAATCAAACTGATTATTGTTAGGGCACTCACTAGCTTTTTGCATGATGATGCGTTGATAAATGTTACTTAGATCCATTGAAAAATTCCTTCATTTCGTTAATACAGTCGACTAGTCGATTGCATTCTTCAATCGTGTTGTAAATGTAGAGACTAGCGCGTAAAGTCGCGTTGACTCCCAGCTTGTGGGTTAGTGGTTCGGCACAGTGTTGACCAGCTCTAACGTCGATATTCTTAGAGTCCAGGAAGGTTGCAGCGTCGTGTGGGTGAATATTGTCGACGTTAAAAGAGACGATTCCAGTTTGACGCTTAGTTGGTCCATATACTGAAACGCCGTCTAAAACATTAAGTTGGTCATATAGGTATTGACCTAGTTTCTCACATTGTTTCTGAACGTTAGTCATTTTAAGTTCTTTTAGATAAGAAATTGCAGCGTCTAAACCGATGACTCCCTCGATGTTGGGAGTGCCGGCTTCTAGACGGTATGGAATATCTTTGACCTTGTGGTCGGTAGTTGAGACTGATTCAATCATCTCGCCGCCGACGCGGGGGATATCCATGTTTTCTAGTAAATCTTGTTTACCGTATAAAACACCGATGCCGGTTGGTGCCATCATCTTGTGTCCGGAAAAGGCTAACCAGTCAATTGGTGTTTTTTGCACATCGATTGGTAATTCGGGAGCAGCTTGCGCACCGTCGACTAGAATGTCAGCACCGTGTTCATGAGCCAATGTCGTTAGTTGATCAATGGGATTGATGTTTCCTAAGACGTTGGAGACGGCGGTGACTGCCACTAGTTTGGTTTTGTCTGAAATGATTTGGCTAGCGGCATTTAAGTCGAGGTTAGCATCTTCATTTAGCGGAATGAATTTTAAAGTTGCGCCGTTATTTTTCGCAATCTTTTGCCAAGGAAGGAGGTTACTGTGGTGTTCTGCGATTGAAACCACAATCTCGTCACCTGCTTTGATGTGCTTTGCATAATATCCGTTAGCGATTAAGTTGATGCTATCGGTGGTACCAGCAGAAAAGACGATTTCTTTTGCGCTGCCGGCATTAATGAATGAGGCAATGTTTTTTCTGGATTGTTCAAACATTTCAGTCGTTTCCCCGGCATGAGTGTAGACGCTTCGGTGCACGTTGAAATTGTGATGAGTGTAAAAGTTGCTGATTGCGTCAATGACGTACTTTGGCTTTTGAGTCGTTGCAGCGTTGTCAAAATAAATCATATCTGAGTGCTCTTTGAAGATGGGAAAGTGATGACGAATGTTTAGACTATCCATGAATACGCTCCTCTAGGTTATTTAATAGGTGTTCTTGAACTGATTTATCGGGGAATTTCTCAATTAAAGGTGTCAAGAATCCGCGGGTTAATAGGAAACGAGCGGTTTTGGCGTCAATTCCCCTTGTTTTTAAATAGTATAGCTGTTCGGGGTTAACTTTACCAACACTCGCAGCGTGACCGGCAACCACATCGTGATTGTCAATCAAAAGAATTGGGTCAATTTTCCCCTTACTTTCGGGACTTAAAGTTAATAGTCTACTGATTTGATCTGAATCAGAATCGCTAGCTTCCAGCTTAATTTGACCGGTAGTATCGTAGACAGTCTTGGATTTATCGGCGACGATACCACGTTGTGATATTAAGCCACTCGTATTGGGACTTTTATTGATAATTTTGGTTTGAACTACTTGGTTTTGGTTTTGATCGGATAGACTCACTAGGTTAATTCTAGCGGAACTGCCCATACCATCGAGGTCAATATTGCTGTAGTAGCGACTGTCACCATGATTAAATAGACCGACGTAAGTCTTTAAGTTGGCGTTTTGTGCTAAGTAAGCATTTAAAACGCGGTGAGATTTTTCGCTATTAGTCATTGCAGCGTCATAGAAGGAGACGTTGGCGTGATCGCCTAGTAATACTTCAATCATTAGGCGGTCGTTTTTAGGTTGTTGTTTTGAATCCTTGTAGGTAAATGAAACTTCACTTCCTGAAGCAGCGATAATTAGGAGGTGTTTTTCCTGCATGTTGTGATCGACTAAGTCGGAGATGTCGATTGATTCATCAACGCAGACATCTTTAGGGATGAAAACAAACCCACCACTTTGTAGATACGCAAGATGGTTCGCATTTAATGCGTTATCACGCCAATAAATTGCTTTTTCCATCAGGTTTTCTTGGATTAGTTCTGGAAACTCGTTTGCAGCGGCGAATAAGTCCATCATGATAATTCCTAAATCTTGTAAGTTTTTAGGTGCTAAGTTTTGCGTATCTATTGAACGGGGGTTAAGTTCTGGGGATTCAAAGTGAAACTTGCGAAGTGGTGCGGGGACCCTCATCGTATTCTTCATGTCGTTTGCGACAATGCGTTTAACGGTTAACCATTGTGGTTCGTTATGAGATAGGGCAAATTCTTGAACTGACATACTCATTATTCATCCACCAGCTTTACGTCGATGCCTAATTGATCACGCAATTGGGCGTAACCGTTTTGTTCTAGTTGTTCAGCTAGGTGATAGTCACCGCTGGTAACTACGCGACCACCCATCATAACGTGAACGACATCTGGTTTAACGTAACGTAAGATACGGTTATAGTGGGTGATGATAAGTGAAGAGAAGTGATTGTCTCGCATGTGATTGATTCCCTTTGAAACAACTTTTAAGGCGTCGATATCTAGCCCAGAATCGATTTCATCTAGGATTGCTAGGTTGGGTTGAATCATCATCATTTGCAGGATTTCGTTTCGCTTCTTTTCACCACCGGAGAAACCTTCGTTAAGGTATCTATCGGTGTATGATTCGTCGATATCCAAGAAGTTCATGACGTAGTCTAGGCGCTTCATGAAGTCTAAAACAGATACTGGTTTGTCAGCCACCGCATTCATTGCGGCATGAATGAAGTCGACATTTTTAATCCCGCTGATTTCGGTAGGGTATTGCATACCAATGAAGAGACCCAAACGGGCACGTTCATCGGTTGCCATGTTGTTTAATTCTTTGCCATCAAATGAAATGGTTCCCTCAGTAATTGAATACTTGGGAGAACCCATGATGGTTTGAGAAAGAGTCGACTTACCGGTTCCGTTGGGGCCCATGATGACATGGACTTCACCGTCGGGGATGGTTAAGTTTAGTCCCTTGATGACTTCTTCATCGGTTTCGTTGATTTTAACGTGTAGGTTTTCAATTTTTAACACAATAATCCTCCTAGTGAACTAACTTGTCCCAAAGTACGACCTTCTTTTCTTCAAGGGACTTTGGAACATTGATAATTCTTTGGTTAGCACTACCGCGGAATTGAAGAGTTAAATCTTTTTGGTCTTCCATGAAACGACCATCAACTAGGATGTCAATCATTGAAAGTAGTTTTAATTTGTCATATGAATCTTTTAGTAGTTCATCGAATGTGTAACCTGACCATGACCAGATGTCCTTGGTGTGGCCGAATTCTTCTCTAACTCTTTTGCATAAACGAAGGCAAACTTGAGTATTCAAGAATGGTTCTCCACCCAATAGGGTAAGACCTTGAACGTAATCTTTTTTCATATCTTCGATGATTTGGTCCTCTAAATCTTGTGAGTAAGGTTGTCCGTAATGGAAGTTTTGTGAGGCGACATTATAACAGCCGGGGCATAAGAACTTGCAACCAGAAACATAGATACTGCAACGGATTCCCTCACCATCAACGAAGTTAAATGGCTTATAGTCAGCAATATATTGTTGGCTTAAGTCTTTTGCAAGCCATTCCTTAGGCTTTGGATTGTTTGGCTGTCTCTTCATGTGCGACACTTTCTACCATTCCTTTCGACATATTCTTTTGACGTGATGAAATTTCAACGTGACGACCGTGAACCATTGGACGTGCTTGAGGGTTACCTAAGTAACCACAAGTTCTCTTAACAACGTCACAGTACTTAGGATCGTGGTTACCACATTGAGGACATTTGAAACCACGGGCGGTAGCTTCAAATTCACCCTTGAAACCACACTTGAAGCACTTATCGATTGAAGTGTTGGTACCTAGGTAGCCAACGTGGTCGTATGCCCAATCCCAAACGGCTTCTAGTGCCTTAGGATTTTGCTTTAGGTTAGGGTATTCACAGTAGTGAATGAATCCTGCTGAGGCGAAGTGAGGATATGCTTCTTCAAATGTTAGTTTTTCAAATGGGTTAGGACGTTTTCTAACGTCGTAGTGGAAACTGTTAGTGTAGTATTCCTTATCGGTGATGTCTTTAACCTTACCGAATTTTTCGATATCATCTTGAGCAAATGTATCGGTTAATGATTCGGCTGGAGTTGAGTATAGACTGTAGTGGTATCCACTTTCCTTACTCCATACACGGCATAGACGGTTTAGTTCAGCAACGACGCTGACAGTGAAGTCATGGGCTTCTTGATTTGCTTCCCAATCTGGACCAAAGAAGGCGGTACCGACTTCGTATAGTCCAATGTAACCAAGTGATACTGTAGCACGTTCGTTTCTGAATAGTTCGTCAACGCTGTCAGTTGATTTTAGACGTTTACCAAATGCACCATACTTGTATAGTAGTGGGGCGTTATCTGGTTTAGCTTCCTTAGTTCTTTCGATACGGTATGCCATGGCTTGGTGAACGATATCTAGCTTTTCTTCAAAGATGTGCCAGAATAAGTCCATGTCCCCCTTGGCCAATAGTGCGATACGTGGAAGGTTAACGGTCACAACACCTAGGTTCATACGACCAGCGTTTACGGCCTTACCGTTTTCGTCAGTCCATTTAGGTAGAAATGATCGACAACCCATAGGTGCCTTGAAGTCACCGGTGATTTCACAAAGCTTGTCGTACATCAAAATATCAGGGTACATACGCTTGGTAGCACATTCGATGGCTAATTCTTTAACGTCATAGTTTACGTCGTTAGGGTTTAAATTTAAGCCTTTCTTCAATACATAGATTAGCTTAGGGAAGATGGCAGTACGACGTTCTTTACCAAGTCCTTTAATACGAATTCTTAGGATGTCCTTTTGAATTTCTTTTTCAATCCAGTTAGTACCTAGACCGAAACTAACAGTGGTGAAGGGCGTTTGACCTTGTGATGAGTAAAGGGTGTTAATTTCGTATTCTAGTGATTGCATAGCATCGAAGATATCCTTCTTAGTACGATCTTTAGCGTATTCTTCGCGCTTGTCTTCTTCGACCCATTTAGAAGCGGTCTTTAGGTGCTTCTCGTAATTAATTTCGGCAAATGGTGCTAGTACTTGATCGGCACGGTCGAATGATAGACCACCATATTGTAGGGATGCAACGTTGGCGATGATTTGAGAAACTTGAGCAGTCGCAGTTTGGATTGAGCGAGGTGATTTGACTTCGGCGTTACCAATCTTAAAACCGTTATTCAACATTTCTGCAAAATCAACTAAGCAACAGTTGGTTTCAGGAGTTGCTGGTGAGTAGTCTAAATCGTGCCAGTGAATGTCACCTCTAAGGTGAGCTTTGGCAACTAGTGGAGGTAGCATTTGAAGACCGATGGCCTTGCTGGCAGCCCCCGCTTCTAGGTCTCTTTGGGTGTTAAAGACGTTACTATCTTTGTTGGCATTTTCGTGAACAACACGGTCGTAACGGTTGAATAGTTGGTCGATTCGAGCCTTTACATCGGTTGCTTTCTTGAATTTTTCAATGTCTTTTTGTTCATATTTTAAGTATTGCTCTTTAGCATCTAAGAAATCATTTTCTTCCAGAAATTGAATGATGAAGTCATGAATATGACTTGAGGTAATTTCTTCTTGATCCTTAGTAAATAGGTTCAAACGTTCAAAGAAACGCTTGTTATCTTCCTTACTAATACCCAGTTGATTTAGTACAAAATCAATCTTGTATTTATAGAATTTGGTCTTGTCACCAGAATTCTTTATAACGTTTAAATGGGCAAAAGTTTTATCAAACATTATATCAGTCCTATCCTTAAAATATACACTATAACTTGTGTCTAAAATAATGTTAACACGCATATATAGTGTAAAAACATTCTTGAATGTAAATTTGAATAGTGCGTACTGAATGATTATAATAATTTAATTTTCTCATAATACGTAGTGATGAGTGATTTCGCATTTTTTTGTCGAACATTTTTGGAATTTTGTCTAAAAATGTTCAAATTGAATACTTACATATCGTGCCCAAAGTATTGATATACTAACGTTTAATAAGTAAAATCCGAATAAAAAAGAACTTCTTTATTGAAGTTCTTTTTTATTATCTTTTTTATAGATCAAGATAAATTTAAACTGGAATAGCAAAATTATGATTAATTCAACGCTAACCACCCAAATAGTCTTGGTATGTAGGAATATCGATAATATACTTGCTTCGAACGCTCCACATAAGAAACTAAATACTAAGCCACTATAATAAATTAATTTAGTTTTAAATTCATCATCTTTGGTTTTTAAATATAAGAATAAATTATTCATTGTCTTTTGCAGGTTTCCAGTACTAAACATGTTGGAATAACCCAATCCTGACATTGTATTAAATGTTGAAAGTTGAAGAGCGGTTGTTAGAGACATGGAAGTGGTAATGACTAGTTGGGGAACGTTATGTTTTAAAAAACCAACTATAATGCTCAGAGTTATTTCAATTATTAGAATGTAAACTTTCCAATAGTTTAATTTATATTTATCGAGATTATGATGAATCCAGTTAGCTAATAAAATACCAAATGAAAAAGCGATAACTGGCAAAATACGTTCTAAAAAGTGACCAAAGTTGAATTGTGTTAACGCTAAAGCAGATAAAATTAAATTACCGGTTTGGGTACTAGCGAATATCCCACCGTGTTCTATGTAAGTGTAGGCATCTAGGCATCCTCCAATTGAAGTAAGAAAGAATGCAGTGGAAATTTTTTCGCCAAAATGAGCGGGATGAGGCGCATCCATAATGTTGACTCCCTTTCATTAAAGTAATAACTTATACATAAATGTTACTACTTTATTATTTTTTAATAAACAAGATTGTTTCATCGGGGGAGAATGATTTATTTGAATTATTTAATTGCATTGTTTTTGATGATTGCATTTGCGAAAATTTTCGGACTAATTGCATCAAAAATACATATTCCAGAAGTAGTCGGACAGATTTTCGGGGGAATCATCTTAGGACCTTCATTTTTAGGATTAATTCATCGTCAGGATGTAGTCGTCTCATTAGCGGGACTTGGCGCTGTTCTTTTGATGTTTGTAGCTGGACTCACTTGTGACGTGGACAGGTTAAAAAAGTATTTCGGCCCTGGATTGGTTGTTGCTTTCATGGGAGTCATATTCCCGGTAGCTTCAATTTACTTTGTATGTCGATACCTTCAAGTTTCATTAATAGAAAGTGCTTTTATTGGTATTGTATTTGCAGCAACATCTGTTTCAATTTCGGTTGCTGTGCTAGAAGAGATGAATGAATTAAAATCTTCAGCTGGAACCACAATTTTAGCGGCAGCCGTTGCTGATGATATTATTTCTATCGTTTTACTGAGTGTGGCAATTCCACTTCTAGGAATTGGAAGAGGGCATGGTAATTCCGATGCACTATTATTAATTGTTTTACAAGTTATATTTTTTGTATTTCTATGGTTATGCTATAAAGTAGTCACCTTATTGATCGATGTCTTAGATTTAAGTCCACAAAAGATTGGATTATATTCATTTTTATTATGCTTATTCCTATCTGGAACCGCCGAAATGGTTAAGTTAAGCGCAGTAACCGGGGCATTTTTTGCTGGTTTGATATTTAGCAAAACAGAATTCCAAAAACCACTTACATCAAGGTTAAAAGGGATGGGAGGACTGCTAGCAGTTCCAATCTTCTTCGTCAGCATTGGTGTGGAAATGCAGGTGACAGGAATATTAAAAAATGGTTGGTTGTTTGTAATTTTAACTTTGTTAGCAGTAGTCACTAAATTCGTAGGTGCATTTATCGGTGCGAGAATTAGTAGAATTGACAAGTTTAATTCCGCAGAAATTGGTGCAGGAATGATTAGTCGAGGAGAAGTTGGAATCGTTATTGCTCAAGCAGGATTAGCCAGCCACTTTATTTCTACTAGCTATTATTCGACTTTGATTGCAGTGATTGTAATGACAACCATCATAGCTCCTTTAATCTTAAAACCCGTTGTATTGTTAAAACGAAAGTATAAAAATTAATGTCGGCTTGAGCCGACTTTTTTATGGTAGATATGAAAGTAACACTATAACTAAATCAATGACCAATGCCGTTAATATCGCAAAAATTAATGCATATAAAGGCAGACTTTTATCGTCACCGAAAAAATTCATGTGTTTTATTCTCTTATCAAAAGAATTTGTTAATCGTATGCATGATTTTTTTAAATCTACTTTTAATTGATTGTCGATCATTCTGCAGTATTTGCATTTTAGCTGATTGAAAAATAAATTTCCGCAGATTGGGCATTTTAAATGGACGATTATTAAAGCCCCCTTACTAATTTTTAACTTATTGTATCAGGGGTTTTAATCGATTTAAATTTAGTGAAAAATTTAGAAATAAACAACGTATTCACTAATAAATGCCTTTTAGGCGATATGGATAAATTATTGAACAGATAGTGAAAATAAAAAAATTACAGATTCATAACAAGTTATTAAAATCACAATTGAATTTATGCAATCACTCCATAAAAATTTAAATAGTTAGCTTTGTTTAATATTGACATTTTGTATACTAAATATAAAAAAGGTGATAAAAATTCATATGTATACTGATCAAATAGCGTCAATAATCTTATAAAATATAGATTTGAAGGTAAAAATATCACTATTGACTTATTGGTTTATTTTTATTGGGTAATAGACTTTATATAAATATTATAATAATATTAAAGATGTTAAAGAGTTTTTTAATATTATTACATATATATTTCGGGGGGGATTTTGATATGAAAATCAAAAAGTCATTTTTTGCCATTATGGCAGTATTAACACTTTTTGCTGCGAGTGCATCAACTTCGATTAGTTCATTTACTTCAGTTGAAGCGAATGCGGCTACTCATCATAAGAATGAAAAAAAGCACAAGAAAGCAAAGAAATCTTCAAAGAAACACAAGAAGACAACAAAGAAGAGTAAGAAGAAGGCTACTAAGAAGCATTCAAAGAAAAAGGTAGCTAAGAAAAAGAAGAAATCTACTAAGAAACATGTAGCTAAGAAAAAAGTGGTAAAACATGTTGCTAAGACTCCTGCGGGACCTACTCCAATTACTTACAGTAATCCAACAATCACTATCAATCCAGATGGTAATAATCCAATTAAGGTTGAATACACTAATAAGCAGTACAAATCGTACAATGATCAACTTGTTAAAGATGACAGTACTGATGAATACAACCCAAATAAGCTAATACTAAAAGGTATTACCTACTATAATTTAACAAATAGTCAGTACCATACGGCAATGACATTTACTTTCTTGGTTCAAAATCCTGATGGTTATTCTCATGATTACTTCTCAGGTGATAATGAGGACACTTATATTTCATCAAACAATGTTGATAAGAAACTATACCCAGCATGGAGTGGATCTGCGATGAATGTTCCAGGAAACAGTCAACAAGTAATCGACCTAACATTTGTTGGAAATGATGATTCAACTCCTGCGGACTTTAGTTCGTTTACGTTTAACTACACACCTGATTATACAATCGCTGTTAATCTTAACCTTTAACATCTAAAAAAGCCCACCGTTTCGGTAGGCTTTTTTATTTTGCTTTTTAAGAAAATTGGATTTCATTATCAGCAATTACTAATTAGTGTTGCATTTTAATATGATTAATGCCGGCTTCTATAAATGGTTCACTGGCAACTTTGAACCCACTTTTTTCGTAGTATCCAACCGCGTATGCTTGAGCATCGATTTCGATTCTGGTATTAGGGAAATATTGATTTATTACATTTAAAATTTTTTCTAGTAGTTCTTTTCCTTTTCCGGTTCCACGAACTTTTTTAGTCGTTAAAACTCGACCAAAAGTAACGTGATCATGATCTTTAAAAATTCTAGCGTAAGCAGTGATATTCCTGCCATCTGTTTCGAAAATGTGGAGTGCTTTTTTATCGTTCTCATCTGGATCAGCATAGACGATATGTTGTTCCTCGACGAATACCTCTGATCTGACACGGTAAATTTCGAAAAGTTCTTCTAAAGTTAATTCTGTAAATTTTTTAGTTTTCCACATGATTGATACCACCTTTTTCTAGTAGCTGATTCAATGTATTAATTGATTGATAAAAGGACTCTTGTTCTTCGTTGCTGAGATTATCTATTATTAATTGAATTTGTTTATCGGAATTAATATTTAGTTGTTCAACAACTTGCTTTCCAGTATTTGTTAAATATAGTAATTTTGTTCTTTTATCTTTTTTTGTATCTTTCTTTTCAATGTATTTTAAATTATTTAACTTGTTGATGACACGACTGACGTAGCTTTTATCAAGATCTAAGTTGATTGCAATTTTCATTGGTGTAGGATTTTTCATGTACCCAACATCCATTAGAATTCGAGCTTCAGCCCAACTTATTTCGCTATTAAAGACGTTTTTCTGCAATATTCCTAATTGTTGTGTATATTTACGGTTAAAGTGTCTGATAGTTTCGATTTGTTTATTGTTCATATAATTACTTCCTTTTAAATGATTATATCAAAGTAGTGGCTTTTGTCCACTAATTAATTTTGACTATTTCATAGAACTAATGTATTATCTTAAACATACAAACATTAATGGGGTGCCCTAAAAGGCTGAGATTATACCCAAGAACCTGATCCAGATAATGCTGGCGCTAGGGAAGATAACGCACTTGGACTGTCCCTATCTATCAAAGATAGGGACTTTTTTAATAAGGTACTGTATGGGTGCATCCATTGATGAAGTATACATATTTGAGAGGGGCTTTATTAATGGATTCAAAAGTTAGCATCAAGAAAATAACAATTTTAGCAATTATGATTGCACTAGATTTTGTTTTATCACCAATTTTTAGAATTGAAGGAATGGCACCCATGTCATCGGTACTAAATGTTACTGCTGCAGTTTTGATGGGACCATGGTATGCACTAGTTATGGCTATAGTCTGTGCTTGTTTTAGAATGTTACTGTTAGGGATTCCACCACTAGCATTCACTGGAGCAGTTTTCGGTGCTTTTTTAGCGGGATTACTATATCTTATCTACCGTAAAAACTGGATGGCGGTCATTGGCGAAATCGTTGGAACCGGGGTATTAGGATCACTTGCTTCATATCCTGTGATGGTTTGGTACACCGGAAGTTCTAACCAACTATTCTGGTTCGTGTTCACTCCTAAATTCTTTGGTGGTGCAATTTCAGGATCCATCATTGCATACATTATCTTGTTGAGACTTTCCAAAACTCGTCAGTTTAAAGACATTCAAAAGTTATTTTTTAAGTAAACAAAAAAGACACCCATTGGGTGTCTTTTTATATATTTTTGATTTTGAGTACGATTGGTTTTAATAGTATTGGTGCCAAAATAGTAGTGAATATGATTACGGCGATTATTGTTGAGTAGTAATTATCTGAAATTATATTATTTTTTAAACCAATCTCAGCAATAATTAAACCAACTTCGCCACGACTAATCATTCCAACACCAATTTCAGTTGCTGATAAACGACTGAATTTAAAGAAACGTGATCCTAAATATGCTCCTAAAAACTTAGTAATTACCGCAATAATGGATAATGATAGGAATAATGATATATTTTCTATAATTCCTTTTATATTCATGTTAAGTCCAACGTTAACAAAGAAAACAGGGATGAATAACAAATTACTAAATTGATTCATATGTTGGTTAATTGATTCTTTGTATTTAGTTTTTCCCACTAATATTCCAGCAAAGAATGCACCGGTAATGGCACTGATTTGAACATGTTCAGCTAGAGAGGATAATAATAAACAAAGAATTAATCCGAGTGTTGGTGCCAATTTAGTATTAATAGCAATTTTAATTTTTTTGACTAAGATGAATAAAAACCAAATCAAAATAAAGAATCCAATTTGCATTAATATCAAAATGATAATGTTAGAACTGCCTTGTGACGAATCAATACCCGTAAACGTAATAACGATACTTAATAACAGGATTGAGATGATATCATCCGCAACTGCTGCCCCTAAGATGGTAATTCCCGATTCCGTATTTAGGGCCTTCATCGACTTTAGTACCGCAACCGAAATTGAAACGGATGTTGCTGCAAAAATGACCCCGATAAAGAGACTTTCTGCATTTGATAGGTGAAATAATTTACTGGTATAAAAAATACCAATAACCGGAAAGACAATCCCTAGTATCGCAACAATAATACTTGGTTTGAAGTATTTTTTGAGTAGATTTAAATCACTTTCTAACCCAGCGATAAACATTAATAAAATTACACCTAATTCAGCTAACGATGAAATTAAACTTGTAGGTTTAACGATATTTAAAATTGCTGGTCCAATTATTATTCCAGCTACTAATTGTCCAACTACTGATGGCAGATTTATTTTTGCAAAAAGTGTTCCCATAATTAATGCGGACAACAAAATGATGGGAATTGATAAGATATAATTCACTAAATCTTCCTTTCAAGACTATTTAAAATGATTATAGTGGTTGCTCCTAATTGTGTAAATGTCATTAAAATCATGCTTATAAATATGAAGGGATGCAAGGAGATACTTTGCAAAAATAAAGCAGGATCCTCGCTATCAAAGCGAAGTCCTGCTTTTTTTAAATATTTATTGTAAGTTTTACGTTTTATTTTTGATTAATTTATTAATTAGCTTATATGCAGATACCCAAATAAGCATAAATAAAGTTAAAATAGCGATTCTTTCAATTGAATTTAAGTTATCAAGTTTAATACTGGATAAACCATTCGGTATTTTGTCACTGATTAGTGAATAGGGTGAATATTGCGGAAAAATTTTTGAAAACAAAAAACTGATGTAATAGGTCATTAAAACCATTACATCAGTTTTATCAGTTATGGGCAGTCAGGGTTTTGAACCTTATATTTACATAAATGCCGTAATATCAGTAATAGTAAGACTTTAGGGTGCTTCAAAATGGTTAATTGAATGCCAAAATGAATGCCATTTGCCTAAAAATTAAGATAATTTACTAATTTATCTACAGCATCTTTATTCTGTTGATCAGTAACATGAGTATATACATTCATAGTAGTTTGAACATCTTCATGTCCTAAACGCTCTTGAACTTCTTTGATTGAAGCACCTGATGCGAATAGTGCGGATGCATGAGTATGCCTAAAACCGTGAACCGTTATCTTGGTTAATCCATTTTCCTTGATAATCTTGTGTAGCCATTTAGCAGGTGTATTCAAACACTTGTGAGTGTTATGGACCGTAGCGAAGATTAATTGACTATTCTTGAACGTATTGAAGCCTAGCATTAAATAACGTTGTTTCTGTTGAGTCCGCCACCTTTTTAGATAATTCAAGGTGGAAGTATCTAACAGGATTGTACGTCTACCTTTTTTAGTCTTAGGGGCTTGAACAATTTGTTTACCCTTAATGCCTTGTGTTAGCGTCTTATTGATGCGGATAGTACCATTAGCAAAATCAACGTCATCCCACGTTAGAGCTAAGCATTCGCCCCGTCTTAATCCCGCAAATGCCAATACTCTGAACAGGGTAAATTTTTCTAATTCCTTATTAGCATCAATACAGTTGAAGAACTGAATTAATTGTTGCTTATTCCAGAAGTTAGCGAATTTATCGCCTTGCTCTTCTTGTTTTTTAGGGATGCTTACCAACTTACAAGGATTAGCATTACCACTATTCTCTATATAGCCTTCTTTAATGGCGTAATCAAATACCATTGATGTGTAGTGATACCACTTTGTAAATGTAGCAGGGGCAATCTTGAACCACTTATTGACCGCCTTTTGAACATCATTAATCTTGATTGTGCGGATGCGTTTATTACCAAATTCTACTAGAATATGATTTTTGAACATCCCCGCTGTCCTTGCAAATGTAGACTCACGAACGGTATTGATATAGGCTTGATACCATTGTTTATATACATCTTCAAACTTAATATTATTTTCTTCCTTAATGCCACCTTGTGCAATTTCTAGCTCTAATCTAGATGCTTCAAGAGTGGCTTTTTTCTTTGTTGTGAACCCACGTCTAGTAGTCTTGATAGGTTTACCAGTTTGGGCATCAGTGCCCGCATATAGCTGAAATTTATATAATTTCTCGCCATTTGCATTGGTGTAACTCTTGATACTTGCCATAAAATCATCCCTTTAATACCGTTGGGGAATGGTATGTATTGGGGGATGTAGTTAATCTTTGATGTTGAATTCTTTATATAATTTATCAATCTTCTTTTCTGTATCATACAAAATATTATTTATTTGTTTTTCAAGGCTTGGATTAATATTTTTTGCTACTCGTACACTTCTATGTTCTCTATTCACTACATATATGAGTTTATATATTTTGTCTGCATATATATCTTCTATACTGTTTCTAACTAAGTTAAGCAATCCTTTATTGTCGGGTGTATATTCAGCAAAATGATTTTCTACAACGTCACGTATTATAAACATTAAAATATTTCTATCTTTAGGAGATACACCAGCACCTTTTGCCCTTTCTAAAGACAATTTTAAGTAATATTTCTCAGCTTCTTCTATATTTTGAGAAAAATAATTAGACAGAACTTCATTTTCTTTTTGAGTTAAATTGTTAAAATCTTTAACCCGAAATCCTTTAGGGTATCTAACAAAAGAGTCATTTAAAAATAATGAATTAATCTCACTAGCAGCCCTTAAAAAACTTTTGTCTTCATACGACATTTCTTTTTTTAAATCACTATTATATTTATCTGCTGAATATGATAATGCAAATGATATTAAACTTTGTATTTTATCTTTTAAAGATCCATTTAATAGCTCTTCTTTTGAATAGCCACTTAGTTTACTTATTTCATCTAATCTTTCATCACTCGGTATAGATTTTCCCTTTTCCCACTTTGATATATTTCCCTTATTTGCTTTTGGATGAAATAAATTACCAAATTCTTCTTGGGTTTTCCCTAGATTTTTTCTCGTTTGTAGAATGGTATTTGATAAAAAGCTAACATTTATACTATTATCTCTTTCCATTTTTACCCCCCTTTTTATATTTGGTTTTATATAAAGTTGTTCAATGTTGCTTGACTTTATTTTATGCTATGGTTATTATTTAGTCAATGAGTTGCTTAATGTTTCTCTTTTTATTTTTCATAATAAGTTGCTCGATGTTTCTTAAAGAAAGGAGATGACAAAATGAATAACCAATATTTAACTTATAAGGAAGCTATGAATTATATGAACATCCATAGCTATATTACATTAAATAAGATGATTGATGATGGCTTACCAGCTTTGAAAATTGGTAATGTTAAGCGAATTAGCAAGGATGAACTAGATAAATACCTTGCTTCTAAAACTGTTAGGGGATGAAGTTATGGAAGTAAAGCTACCAAGTGCCCAAGAGCAAGAATTATATAGCAGTATTCAAGGATTGCTATTAAAAGCAGTTGATGATGCCCAGAAGCTAACAGGCATTAATAATGATTGGATTAAGGGTAGGAAGAACGCTTGTAAGTATCTTCAAATATCAGACCAAACATTAACTAAATTTATTGATAGGGGGCTTAAATACCACCTTATTGATGATATGAATATTACTTTCTTTAGTAAGAAAGAGATTTCAGAATTCTTGAGAGCACAATAAAAAAGCATGACTACTAAATAATAAATCCGTTGGGGAAAATGGTATGTAGTTAGGATGATGTTTGTGTTGATGATTTAATTCTTTATAGATTGGAGATGCTTAATATATGAAAAACATTAATAAAGTTGACGATTCATTAGGATTGGATTTATTGGGAAATGGAATTGTATTTGCGAGTGATTTAAGTGAGAACGCAAAAATATATACTACCAATAAATCAATTTCAGATTTTGCACATATTGGAATGAAAGCTATAAATCAACTTATTGATAAGTATGATAATGAGTTAAATGCTAAAGAAATTTCCCCATTTGAAATGGATAAATTAAATAGTCATAAAGTTGGTAGACCTAATAGAATTATTGGGCTAAATGAAGAAGATGCTATTTTTATTATTTCTCTTTTAAAAAATACTAAACAAGTTGTTAAGTTTAAACGTGCTTTATCAAAAGCATTTACTAGTATAAAAAAAGAATTATTAAAAAGACAAATTATTCATGTTCAAAGTAAACCTATTACCAAATCATTAGGGGATGCGATAAAAGATAATTCAAATATGAATGGCAGTCATGATTATTTAAATTTGAATAAGCTGATATATAAAACAGCATTAGGAATTGATACTAGTAATTTAAGAAGGCAAAGAAACATCCCTAAAAATAATTCTATATCTAATTATTTAAGTACTGATGAGCAAGATATAGTTAATAAAGTTAAGAATGCGGTTATTGCTCTAAATATTTTGAATAAGGACTATGAAGAAATTAAATTATCTATTTCTAATCAAAAGTCAAAAGAAAGTGATTAGTGATGCTTGAATATATTGTGAACCATATCTATTTAAATTCATTTGGTTTAATGATTTTAGTGCCAAGTATTTATTATTTAGGTAAATCAGTAGAAAAGCACGGATCATTGAAGGAATTCTTGAAGGATATTGAAGAAGATTAGGAGATGTAATAATGAAAACAGCTAAAGAAATTAGACAAATGCCGTTAGTAATGCAAATGTATGAAATGGCAAAAGAAAGCGGAGTCAAAATTAGCATTGGAGTCAAGATTAGCATTAAAGAAGCTTATAACACAGCAGTAGCATCTAATCTAGTAGATGAGCAAGGAGAAGCAACTAAATGGGCTATAGATAATGGAATGGTAGCAGAGGTGAAGACTAGTGATTTTGTACATTTAGACTATCCAAATTTTATTGGTAATTTATATGATGATTATGTAGAAGAAACTTCTTTAACTGATGAACCTATTATGAGTAATCGTGAATTCTACGAAATGATGTTGAGTGCTAACCTAGTTTATCCAGAAGGACTACCAACACCAAAGGCAACCAAAATGGATAAGGCAACGCTTTAAGACTGGATAACGTCAGATGAATTACAGGCTAAGATGACTGTTACTGAATTTATTGATGCTTGTGAACCATTGAAAAAATATGATGCTAAACACATTCAGAAAGTTGGAAATGGCTTTGGCTTTGATATGTCATTAGCATATGATCTGGCTAAGCGGGTTGTAAATGGGGAATTAGATGGTGATGTGGAAGCATCTAAAGCCATGATGAAGCGACTTGAAGAGCAGTTTGGCAATGATATTGAACCTCTTTAAGAATAGGAGCATGAACATGAATACATTAGGGCATACAAAAAGAGCTACTATACTTTGGACGGTGGTCAGTAGCTCTAATATTAAAAGGCTTGTCTATACAGCTTTTTACATCCCTATTGTAGCAAATTTAGGGGGGAACTTTGAATAATGAAAGATAATAAACAATCAATAGAAATGCAATCAGATGATTTTAAATCTGAAATGATTAAGAAAAAACTATCACAAAGCTATTCAGCTATTAGAGATTATCTAAGCGTAATTGAGTTGAATTACAGAAATAAGTATGAGCAGATGAATTTAAGCAATCTAAGTGCTTTACTATTTGAAGATGGGGCATTCATACATTTAGATTAGCTATTAGAGACATCATCAGAATCAATAGATGATGCACTGATAAGCATGATTGAAGCTAAGAACAATTAAGATTAGATAACTAAATTAGCACTAAAGACGGGACAGTTGATTTTGGTGCTTTTATTATTTTGGAAAGGTGGGACTGTTATGAAATCCGATTTAGTTAAAGATACAACGCCATTAGAACAGCTTAATCCATGGGATTATATTAAAGTGTTATCAAGTAACCATATTTTTATGTATCCACTTAAAAAAGGGACTAAAGAGCCCGCAATTAAGGCATGGAACGAGAATGCCACTTATGATATTGGACAATTAGAAACATGGCTAAAACCAGACCAAAACGGCAATATTTCATATGATGTAGCTATGATACCATTGAAGAGCGGATTAATCACGATTGATATTGATGATCCAAGTGAGCATGCTAATAGTACAGGCATGGAATGGATTAAAGAAAATGAACGAAATGGAAATAGATTGCATGAAAATAAAGTAGCTATTGAAAGAACTAAGAATAACGGACTTCACTATATCTATAGATATGATTTACCAAACGAAAGCATACCAACAGATTTAAAAATATCAGGTGTTGAAGTTAAAACTAATTCTACAATTATTTATCCAAGTGATAGTTATAAATTAATTACTAATAGCTTTTTAGACAATGTTTGTGTGCTTGCTAGTGATGAAATGGATGTAATGCCTAAATGGCTTAAATCATCCGTAAATGATGCGATTTTAAAGCATGAACAAAACAAGCGAGCGAAATCAGAACATAATAAAGGTAAGAGCATTAATCAAAAAGCTATGCAGTGGGTAATTAATTTTAATGAAATGTTATTAAATGGAATCCCAGAACATGAACGTAACGAGAGACTAACTAGCGTTACTGGTAGTTTGTTTCATACTGGTGCGGATAACAAAACAGTTTGGCAACAATTACAGTTGATCAATGATAAATTTGTATTTCCACCATTACCGAATAAAGAATTAAAGGGTATTTTCAACAGCATTGCTAAGAGAAATCATAGCATTATTAAAGCAACGGAATTAGATGATAAAGCTGAACAGAACCAACGGAATGCCCAATTAGCATTTAATAATAACGGCAATCCTAGAACCAATTTTGCCACTAATTTTACTAATATTTGTGAATATGATGAGCATTTTAAATCATCAATCAAATATAACGAATTTATTAACTCAGTAGTTATTAAACATGGCGATACATGGAAACGGTGGGGAGATCTAGATGAAACCAGGATAAGGATTTACATTGAGCGTAAATACAATATGACCGCAAATGTTCCTAGAACCATGTATCAAGGAATTGAAGAATACGCTTTAAAAAACACCTTTAATCCAGTTAAAGATTTAATCAACATTCAACAGTGGGACGGTAAAAAGCGAGTTGATAGCCTATTTATTGATTATTTAGGTGCAGAAGATAATAATTACAATAGATTAGTTGCTCGTAAATTTATGGTTGGTGCGGTATCAAGAGTATTTCATCCCGGCATTAAGTTTGATTTAATGCCTATTCTAACTGGAAAGCAGGGAATTGGTAAAAGTACGCTTGTTAGTAAACTAGCTAGTGGTTATTTTTTAGATAATCTAAGTAAAATGGATAGTAGTAACAAGGATGATACTATGAAATTGCAAGATAGTTGGATCATTGAAGTGGGCGAATTAGCACCTTTTAAGAACTCAAAAACGGACAATGTAAAATCATTTGTCAGTGCTACTACAGATATTTACCGTAAACCATTTGGGCAGGCCAATAGCATTTATAAACGGCATAATGTATTTATCGGAACGACTAATGAACAACAATTCTTATCTGATAAAACTGGTAACCGTAGATATTTAACAGTTGAATGCGGAGTTAATGAAATAAAGAATAAACCAATAGATATTAGCAATAACACTTTATATCAAATATATGCAGAAGCTAAGCATCTTATGGAACAAGGTGAATTACTATATTTAACACCAGATGAAGAAAAGACAGCTAACGAACAGCGAACTAAAAATGAAACCTATGAACCAGAAGATGAAGCAATCAAGGAATATCTAAACATGAAAGTACCTATTAATTGGGATGATTATGATTTATTCCAAAGATCTAGTTATTATGAACGTGTATTTCAGAGTAATAGATATTCTAGTAATGAAGAAGATACGACCCCACTAAGTCAAGATGAATTAGTACCAATAACCGCAGTAGCAACTAGGGAACTATTGAGCATTCCATTAAACAAATTGAAAAATCCAAGCATCCAAGGAACGCAACAATCATTAACTAAGAAGATTAGCTACACAATGAGTGGATTAGATGAATGGAAGCAGTCTAATAAAGTTAAATTGTTTGGAAGGTATGTTAGGGGATATAAGAAAAAGTAGTTTGGATACACTAGGTACACTAAGGGTACGCTTGATTTAAGCTAAGTGTACCCTTTATAAATGTTGATATAATATCTATGAGTTGCTGTTGGGTACACTAGGTACACTAAATTACTTAAGTGTATAGAAAAAAGTTATTATATTTGTTCGTAACTATAATATATTGTTTAGTGCTATTTCAGCGTACCAAGTGTACCTATAGCTTATAACGGTTGTTATTATAACAATTACAGGCAGTACGATATGTTATTTATAAGTGTACCTTAGCGTACAAAGCGTACCCAAAAGATTGATAGGAGATTAAAGAATGCAAAATAATTTAGATAAATTAAATAAACAGTATCTTATAAATACTGATTTATATAACGTCTTAAAGTATATGACTATTGATTTTATGGCAGACACTAATGACATCAACCCAGAATGTGTTGAACGTAAAATGTAAATTGATGAATTATTAATGATATTGATAGCACTAAACAAGATTATGAGTTAGTAAGAGATCATGCTAGTGCTATAGTTTTGAATAGTGAAAATGAACGTTTTTAAATTGAATTTACACGCTATCAAAAAGTTAATTTCATGGGATACTATAAATAATTTAATGGTGATATGGATTTAATTGAGCGTGAAATGTACCGAGACTTTAAACAAATGTTTTAACAGAAGAATATTTAGAGATTAGGGGTAACTCTATCAATTAGGGATGCCTTTTAATGTCTCTTAAACGTTGATACAATGCGGTTCATAGATGATTTATAACGTTAATTATGATATAATATAGTCATTGGATATATCTTGATAATTGTTATATCATCACACGAAATAACTTCAAAGATAACGAAATAAGAGCAGTGATGACTCACTGCTTTTTATACATAATGCTCTGATGTTAGGGGGGAATCTTTTAAATGAGGACTAGCGTATTTGATGTTGAAGCAATTAGATATGAGTTTAGATATACAAGCGGTACGATCAAACAAATAGCAGAACGCAATGGAATTAACTTTAATACGTTGCGTAGCTATGCATATCGCCATAATTGGAATAAACGTAAAAGAAGAATTAAAAAGCTAGACCGTGTATATAATCAGAGCGATTACAGCGACATTCCTTATAGAGCAATTGTATTTGCTATTATGATTGGTTACTATGGTTGGAAGCAAGATTTTGCTTATTATCATTGTTATTGTACAAAGCCAGAAACTTCTAGAGTTAATGCTTATCGTTTATTAAGACGTGATGATATTAAAGAGTTGATAGCTAAGTGCAATGATATTAAATTGAATGGTGGTAATCTATTAAAAGAATTGCCATTTAATTGTGGATTACCAGTTTTGGATGCTGAAATGTTAAATGATAGTTTTGAGTTCTGGAACAGTAAATTTGGATATTCTAGATACTGCTTTGGGGGCTCTAGTTTACATCAAAAGGGAATGGCATTTCGTAGCATGTGTGGTTTCAAGTGATACATGGTTATGTAACAAAACACAGTAAATCCTAGTTGTATCAAGGGATGAGCATGTAACGATTTTTGTCCATTTCTTGTAACAAGCGTTACATTTAAAAGAGATACAAAACGACTATAAAAGCATATGTAGCAAGGGTTTAGGGTTGTAACGTTTTGTCCATTTTGGTTACAAGTAGGTATATGAACATAATCTATCGTAACTATTAGTTTAACAAGTGTTTTGATGCTATTAGTGAGTAGTGTTCAATGCATCTAAAATACTTGAAAATGCTAGTATTTTTATGATTATGTATTCATTTGGATTGCATCAAAAATGATGATAAATGATAACTTTTCAAGAGTTTATAAATGTGATTAATTAGTTATATTATGCATCACTGATCGTGGCATTTTAGGGCATTTAAGGCGGTGTACATTATAGATATTTCAGGTTAGGCAAAAAGATTGAGCAAGTTAGGAACCATCATACATATTTCTCCTATCTGAATATTATTATGCCATAAACCGTCCAGGTTTATCTGTGCCAATATTCAGTATAGGAGCAAATTGAAAACTCAAATGAATCTCCATCTAACATACTTAGTAAAGGTGCTACATGGGCTAGATCTTTTAATGCAAAATCAATAATGGATGCACTAAGATAATTTCAAAATTTAATAATTAAAAAACAGTTTTGACGAACTAAGTATTCGTTTTAACCATTTTTTCTATGCATTAAACTAAGAAACTTTATAAATTTGTTTATTCACTGTTATTGACTTATTATGCTGTGACTGGAATATGGACAGTCACCAGAAGTTCTTTAATTATATTAATTCTGATCAATATAACACTTAAACCACTTAATAATCTCGTTATTAAAATAAAATACGAGTACTTTCGTGAAATTTACGTATCTATTATTATCAAACGGATTGAAATGGGCTGTATAGACTCTGTTGAATCCACATATCGATTCATTAACCATCCAAATTAACCAATTGCTAACAGCAACTACAGAACCAATAATACAATTGACTAGTTCATTTACGATTTTAGATTTATAATCGTCTCAAAAAGGGCGAGGCGATTTTATGAGTAAGACGATTCAAAAACTAGCTACCGAGCTGCACATCACCAAACAAGCTATATGGACGCTATCGAATTATTAAAACGTCAATTAGAGGTTAAAGATGCTCAAATTGAAAAACTTCTAGATGAACTAACGAAACAGCAGGACTTGTATTAGGATTTGTTAAACGAAAACAAATTGCTGAGAGGCCAGACTGATCAATCAATTAGCAAACAGGAACGACATCGACACTGGGGGGTGTGGCGGTGATTATGTTCAATAAATTAAAATAATATCTTACATGTTATAATCACACGCAAAGGGGAGTCCCCCTTGAATTAATTAATCTCTTTTAAGTGACCAGTTAGCAGCATTAAGTCTGTTAACTGGTTATTTTACTAGGCTAAGAAACGCTAGATTTTCGTTTATTCACAGTTACTGATTAAGTAGGATATATAATTAAAAAATACGTTGCTACTAAATTAATAGTTACAACGTATTTTGTATTCATGAATTAATGAAAATTAAACGTTAGAATCTATGTTAAATTAATACTAATTATTTTTTTTAAAAATTAACATATGATCAATCTTTATCTTTCCACCGTGATTTTTTCTATCAAATCCCATAAAATGATTTTTTATTACATAACTCCATCTATTTTCTAAAGTAAATCCGGCATCATTAGCTATTGATATTAAAATATCAGCAGTAGGAATTTCAACATTGCTTACTTTACTATTTCCAATAGCCATAACATAATGTCCTTCATCATTTAGAACTTTTTCCGAAGCATTAAAATGTTCTTTCATAAATGAAAAATATTTATAAATAATATAGGCATGCTTTTCTCCATTTTTATTATCTTTTAACACTTCAGTTATACTATTATCTAATAACGGTATATTAAAATTATCTTTTTTACTTAAGAAGCCACTATACTCTTTTTTAGGTATTAAAGTAGTACCAGTATACTTTCTTCTCTTTTTATTCTGATTAGTTTGAGTGTTCATATCAAATAAATCACCTATCCAAAATAATTCAACCATTTGATTATACACATAATCTATTGATTTTATATACGGTGGAGAGGTTACTATTAAATCCACTTTAGTTGGAAGAATTTTAGAAAAATCAGGATTTCCATCTGATTTTATAATAATAGATTTTGATTTCTTATTCCAACGATCATTTAATTCTTTAAATCCATTTACAAATAGATTTAATTGCTTTTGAAATAGTGAATAAACTTCAGCTGGCTTCTTTACTTTAGTCCCGGATACATAGGTCTTTTGTGATTGATTATCAGCATTAGAGACTCTTCTTATTATCCCTGAAAATGCTATTATAAATGCATCATAATAGTCATCTATATTATCAATACTAGAAAATTTATTTGGTATATCATCAATTAGTGTTCTTAATTTACTTAACTTAATAATTGCTTCATTAGTAAACCAATGATTTAAATTATCGGTTTTAGGATTAAAAAGTGGCTTAGCATTTTCTACATTATCCATTATCCAATGGCTTATATTTGAAAATATTGTTTGATCAATAGGTGTAGATTTTACTTTTGAGATTAAACACGATAGTGGATCTATATCAATTCCATATGAATTATATCCATTTGAAATTCCCTCTACAACAGTTGTTCCACTGCCTACAAAAGGATCCAATACTATTTTATTTTCACCCCTAAGATACGATTTAATAGCCCACTCTGGTATTTGAGGTATGAATTTTCCGGGATATTTATGAAATCCATGTGTTGATGCAGTTACTTTATTATTATCAATACTTACCTCAGTACCATTAGTAATATTTTTAGGAAGGTTTTTATAATGTATTATTGTCATTTTACTCCTTTTTAAGAATCACAATAGATTCTCTCATATAATTCATTACATCAGTTAGATATTTTCTTTGTTGTGAACTAGTAGTTAGATGTCTAGTAACGATGATGTTTTCAACTTTATAGCCAATTTTTTCAGCAATTTCAGCAACTAATAAATCTGAAGGTACTATTATACCTCCATAAGCTGAGTTACCAATTACTATTGCTACTCTTCCATTTTTATCAGTTTTTATGAATAGATTTCTTAATAACGTTTCCATATCATCAAAATAACCTTTAATGACATCAGGTATTTTTTTGCTCCATAATTTCTTTTTGGCCAGTATATTTGTTATATGATTTACATATTCATCATGATTATTTATTTCTTTAGATACGGTTGCACTAGCGTTAGATCTCATACCAGTTCTTTTAAGTTTTCTTAATTCTTCATGGCTATTAATAAATTGTCCAAGCCATAATTCTACCTTATGAATTTCAAAATAATCAAAAAAATTGACATAAGGTGGAGAAAACACTGTTAATTCCACTTTATCCGGAACTTTAAGGACATCATCCATTGCTGAACCCAAATAAAAATTAGGTTCAGGTGATTGAATTCGATTGTCTTTTAAGTCTTTAAAAATTATGTTTATGTGACTAAGTATTTGATCTTTTACAAACTTAAACTTATTTTCAGGAAAATGTTCATCTTCCCATTCTTTTATTGGTATATTTATATATCCGCTTTTTAATCTTTTTCTATTTTTATATTTCAAACCATTCCCTTCTTTTTTTACGTTAGAAACTGATTCTATTACAGATAACCATGATAGAAAAAAAACATCTCTTATTTTTTCGTCACTAATATCATTTATAAAATCTCTTATTTGAAGTAACGATTGCAAAATATCATCATTAAAGTATTTATCTGCTAAGTTAAACTCTGTAGTTCGATGTCTATAATCTGGTTTTATATTGCTTAATTTATATATTTCTTCATTAATATACTCTACATCTGTTGATTTATAATTTCTGTTTTCTACTTTAGCTATAAATATAGATATTGGATTAACGTCAATTCCATATGACTTTAAGTTGTTATATCTAGCAGCTAGTACAGAAGATCCGCTACCAACAAATGGGTCCAATATTGAACCAGTAATATTAAACTTCTTAATTAGTTTATCTACTAATTCATATGAATATCCTTCCCTATACGGGTACCATCTTTGAAATGGGATATCATTAGTAGTTTGAAAATGAACTAGCTTAGAATATTCCTCATCTGATACTATATTGTATTTAGACTCTAAATTATCTAAGTATTGTTTATCTATATAATTTGACAACGCTATTCTCCTAAAAATATATTTTCTTCATGATAATAAATATATTCCTCATTTAAATCCATATTTTCTGGTATTTTTACACTTTTATTTCTGCTATTTAGCACTCTCATAATATTAACTTGATTAAATGTACCAGTTACATCATCATTGGAATATATAAATTTTGATGGTATAACCGCTCCATTTTTATCAAATGTAAATAATCCAGCATCAAATAATTTATGACATGATAAACATAGTGCAATTCCATTATTTACATCGTTTCGATGATAATTAATAGAATCATGCTTATCAATACTAAATGGCATTATATGTGCAGCTTGAATAAAAAGCTTTCCTTCTGAATCACAACCAGGAATTGCACATTTATAACTGTAGTTATCCTTAACTGACTCGGACCATTTTGGGGATCTTTTAATTTGTTTCCTAGATATTACATTATTACCAATTGATTTATCATTATTACTAGACTTGCTATGAGATATTGTTAATACTGCATCAATTAGTTCTGGAGATCCATATTTTTTAAATTCTTGAATTAATGCATTCCTAAAAGGTGCACCATTTGATAGTGGGTTATTTTTTATTGATTCTGTTGTTAATGAATCAGATGGAATATAATTTTCTACCGAAATAATCATATCATTAAAATAATTATTAATAACTAGGTTACTACTATCTTCTTTAAACAATCCAGAATTAATTAAATCGGTTTTCCAGTAAGTATAATTTTTACTAGTTTTTCTTTCTGTATCACCATCAATCAAATATTTTAAATTTTCTTCACTAATATAACCATCATGACTTTTTATTATCTTTATTAAGTTTTTAATTATAAGGCCATCTTCATTAGGTATATCATCAAATCCCTTTTTACCTGGTGTAAAGGAAAATGTAGATAATGCATTAGCAATTATAAGCCTGTAAATAATATTAGTATCCATCCCATTACCTTGATTAATAGAGTTAAACCATAATAATCCTAATTGAGTCCACTTTAATGGAAGTTGAGAACCATCTTTTATAAATCCTAATCTAATCCAATTCCTAATTTTAGTTTGCATTGTAGATGGTTGTATAGACTCATCACCAACTTTAGCTTGAGCAGAAAAATCGTATATCCATTTATTTTTAGGATTTCTTCTATCTGCTCCCCAATTTTTACCAATAAATTTAAATTTATTACTTGCTTCCACAAGTTTTTTTATAGCTGCCAATTCAGATAGTTGACTACCTGTTCTAGAATGAAACCAGTCTCCATAAAAATTAGGCATATTTTTATCACCCCAATGTTTAAATATATCATTACTATTTTAACGCTTAAGGGATTGTTAAAACCATCAATATTTGAATTTAATAGTGATATATGAAGGTATTATTTTGTTTTATGAGCCTATGTCAATAATCTCACTAAAGATGAGAATAGTTTTTTGTTTTAGCAATATTTATTATAGCCGTTGTAACTGTTCCTATGTCAAATTTTGGCACAGTTTTACCTATATGTTAACCCGAATCCGATCTGTGTTGTACCAATGAATGTAATTCTCTACTTTTCAAATTAAATCGCTTTGATAGTTGAATACCGTAACGAAATGGAATGCTATTACTTTGAGCATCCATAATTGGATTGTCGGAATACCGACCTAAATTGGGGTGGTATTATAAATACATGTATCAAATCACGACATGTTAGGCAGTTATTTTATTTGGTGGCGTAATTTTACGCCGTGAGATTTATATAACTGGTGTGTATTTTTACGCAGTAGTATCTCGTAGCCGAAAATCCGTCCATGAGATTTATATACTGGTGCTGAAAATTAAGCTACAGCCGAAAATTAGTCCGCAGTGCTATTAACAGTGAGGGATGCTTAAAAATCAGCTAACCTAATTCATTTAGTTAGTACAATCATACATATATACTAATGAACTAGTTAAATGAGAGCGTACGGGTTTATATGATGCGAAATAAAAAGCTACCTATTTATATAGATAGCCTTACATCCCATTCCCCACGATTAAAATATTTAATTATGATGCTAAATTCTAATTAATATGTGAATGCCAAAATGAATGCCATTGAATGCCAATTAATCATTTTAAATGGATGCCTAGAGAAACAAAAAAGCTATCATAGTAAGGTTTTTAACGCCTTATCATGATAGCTTTTATATCAGTTATGGGCAGTCAGGGGATCGAACCCTGGACCCACGGATTAAGAGTCCGTTGCTCTGCCAGCTGAGCTAACTGCCCAAAATATTTATCTGTTGGCTATCAACCAACAAAAACTATAATACCATGTTGGAGTAAGGATTGCAACACTTTTTTTAAAATTAATTAACAAGTTGTTTATCAATCCTTGCCTCAAATCAACGATATTTATAATAGCATGATAATTATTATTTTGACAACCCCTATTTTTGGAAAAAAGTCATATTTTAAATCTTCATTGCAAGAACATTACGTTTAGAAAACAAAAGTCCAAGCGTGTTATAATGTAGTAAGTTAACGATTTAAAAATAGATAAAAGTATAAATATCCTTGAAGTGATAGCTTTTCGTTAACGTTAAAATAAACAAAAACAAATCAATTCCTGTTAAGGAGATAGAATATTATGGCAAAAATTTTAGTAGTAGATGATGAAAAACCGATCACAGATATTGAAAAATTCAATTTAGAAAAAGAAGGATATGACGTTGTAGTTGCATATGATGGGGAAGAAGCACTTCAAAAAGTTGAAGAAGAATCCCCAGATTTGATTATCCTAGATTTAATGTTGCCTAAGGTTGATGGACTAGAAGTGGCTAGAGAAGTCAGAAAGACTCGCGATATGCCAATTATCATGGTAACAGCTAAAGATTCTGAATTGGATAAGGTCTTAGGCCTTGAATTGGGTGCTGATGACTATGTTACTAAACCATTCTCAAACCGAGAATTAGTTGCTCGTGTTAAGGCTAATTTGCGTCGTCAATCAAGCAACGACAATGGACAAGTTTCTGATAATGAAAACAAGGATATCAAGATTGGTGACTTAGTAATTCATCCAGAAGCTTACACTGTTACAAAACGTGGTGAAAATATCGAATTAACTCACCGTGAATTCGAATTGCTACATTACTTAGCTCAACATATTGGTCAAGTAATGACTAGAGAACATTTGCTACAAACGGTTTGGGGTTACGACTACTTTGGTGATGTTCGTACAGTTGATGTTACTGTTCGTCGTCTAAGAGAAAAGGTTGAAGACAACCCAAGTCACCCAATCTGGCTAATCACAAGACGTGGGGTAGGGTACTACCTACGTAACTCAGAACAAGAATAATCGACAGAACTAAGGAGTAGTTTGCGGTGAATAGTAAGATTAAGTATTTTCAATCAATTCATTTTAAAATTGCGCTTGTGCTTGCGCTAATCTTATTGGTGACCCTAGAAATTGTTGGGGCCGTTTTTGTTAACCAATTGGAAAACAAGAATATGGCTTCATTTAAAAAACAAGTTCAGGTTCCTACTTACGTAAACACAACCTTAACGAATGAGCTTTCTAGCTCTAATATTGCCAATGCCAACGTAAAAATTAAGTCATTATTATCTAATATTGACAGTAACAACTACACCGAAATTAAGGTTGTTGATGCTAAGAACACCATTCGTGGAACCAACGAAGTCGGTGATCAAAGCTCTGTTGGCCAAAAAAACTTCAGAACCGATATTAAAAACGCGATTATCAACCGTCGTTCATCTAGTTCAATCACTAGTAACCCGGGCGATAGTTCGCGTTATTATACTGTCATCACACCGCTAATCAAGAGTAGTAATAACGAATTAGTCGGTGTTGTTTACGTGCACGCTAATTTAAATACTGTTTATAACGAAATTAACCAAATCACGGTTATTTACGTTGTTGCCGCTGTTGTCGCCATCCTATCTGGTTTATTAATTTCCATCGTTATTTCAAAGGCGATTACTAAACCAATTGATGAAATGAAGAAACAAACATTACAAATTGCGCGAGGGGACTACTCCGGTCAAGTTCACGTTTATGGACGTGATGAATTAGGACAACTTGCCAATGCTGTTAATAACCTTTCAGTTAAGGTTGAGGAGTCCCAAGAATCAACTGAATCAGAACGTCAAAGACTGGATTCCGTTCTAACCAACATGACTGATGGTGTTATTGCGACCGACCGTCGTGGATACGTCATCATCATGAATGATGAGGCGGCAAGTTTCTTAGAAACGACTGAACAAGATGCATTAGGTAATTCAATCCTAGACATTTTGGATATTAGAAAAGAATATAGTCTACGTGACTTAATCGAAAACCCGGATGAAACAATCATTGATCGTTCGGATAAAGATCATGATTTAATCTTACACGCACACTTCTCATTAATTCAAAGAGACTCTGGTTTTGTATCAGGACTAGTATGTGTGCTACATGATGTTACCGAACAACAAAAGATTGATAACGACCGTAAGGAATTCGTTTCCAACGTTTCCCACGAATTAAGAACACCGCTAACCAGTGTTCACTCATACATTGAAGCATTACAAGATGGTGCCTGGAAGGATCCAGAGATTGCACCTAACTTCTTGAAGGTTACCCAAGAAGAAACCGACCGTATGATTAGAATGATTAACGACCTGTTAACCTTGTCTAGAATGGATTCTGGAACCCAAAAGATTGATAAGGAACTAGTTAACATCACCGAATTGTTCAACTATATCTTGAATCGATTCGACATGATTATTAAGTCGGATGACAACAATAGCGAAAAGCCTAATAAGCACTACCGCATTGAACGTCGTTTCACTAAACAAGACCTATGGGTAGAAGTTGATACCGATAGATTTACTCAAGTAATCGATAATCTAATGAACAACGCCATCAAGTATTCTCCTGATGGGGGAGTGATTACTTGTTCACTATACAAGACCAAACACAGCGTTATCTTGAGCGTTAGAGACCAAGGATTGGGAATTCCTAGAAGTTCCATTCCACACATTTTCGATCGTTTCTACCGTGTTGATAAGGCGCGTTCTAGAGCCCAAGGTGGAACTGGTCTTGGATTAGCAATTTCCAAAGAAGTGGTTGAAGCACTTGGTGGTAAGATTTGGGTAGAAAGTACCGAAAATAGAGGTTCTACTTTCTACATCTCACTACCATACGAACCAATCGAGGAGGATTTATGGGATGAAGATTAAATATTTTATACTACCGGCATTATTGACAATCGCGGTTGTAGTTAGTTTTGCCCTTTCTGCCTCCATTTTGATTAATCCGGCTCACTACGACCGTTCAAGTCAGAAGGTTTCTACGCAAAGTAGTCAGATTGATGCTAAACCAATGTCGACCATCTATTCACCAACTCAGGTGATTAGAACCAAGGACTCTGGTAAGCAATACGTTCTAACCAACCAATCTGTTAACTTAACCACCGAAATTGGCCAACAAATGAACAACTATAAGGATCCCAAGTTTACAGAGGTAAAGAGTAATGAAAAAAATTACCTTAAGTATCTAAATACAGACGATTCTGTCATGCTAAACTATCCGGATGCTTTGAACCTAAAGATTGTTAGCCAGTACATTAGTAAGAGTTTTAAATCATTACCAAACGTTTCAATCAATCGAATTGTGATTCCGTTTGACGACAGTAATGATATTTACCTATTTTCAGACCACAACTACAAGGTCTACAAGATTCACGTCTCAGATACTAACGTTAAGGGAATTCAAAAGGTTATCGAGGATAATGTCAGAGCAATTCCCGTTAAGATGAAGATGATTAACCACACACCATTTATTGATTTTTATAAGTCATTTACCATGCCTCAATATGGCTACTTGATTAATCGAACTTCACAAAATTACTACGTGACAAGACTGCTATCAGACTCACAAGATATCAGTGTAAAACGTCACCGTAGCTCGACTGTTTACAATGACGAAAATTCTCGTCAGTTGTCGTTTTCAAACGATGGCGAGGTCAATTACTACGATAGTCATCCGGGCAATATTTCTACCAATATGACCCAGTTCTTGAAGGCTTCATATCAAAATATTTCCCAGCTATTAGTTAGCGATACATTGGCCAACATTCGTTTCTTCAATTACGATTCTAAGAATTCTAAAGTTGTCTACAGAAACTACGTTGAAGGTTTCCCAATCTTTGACCAAACTAATTACGGGGCAATCGAAATGAGATTAGTTGATAATACTTCCTTGAAGTACAACTTCTCACTAAATACCCTTCAAATCCCGGTACCAACCGGACGTAAGGATACTAAACTAATTACTACCGACGACCTATTGAACAGTCTACGTAATCACGGATACAATGCCAACAAGATTACAGACATCGAGTTGGCTTACCAATGGAGTAATACCAAGTCATCTGACATCTTGATTACTCTCCAACCAACATGGTTCGTTAAATATAACGGTAAGTACATGAATTACACCCAAATGCTATCAAGAGGACCACAATAAGATAGGAGGAAAGCTACATGGACTTTAAAAAGATACAAATCATCTTCTTGATTATCTTCGTGATGATTGATGTTTTCTTATTCTCTTTATTCAGAGAAAACTCACATCTTCAAACCGAAAACAGTAATCAAGGTAGTGATACCGAAATCATTAAGCAAATGCAAAATGATCAAATCACTGTAGCACCTAAACTATCTACAAGTGGTCAAACTGGATACTACCTATCCGCAGTCAACGATGACACTTTAAATAACGACGTCAATAAGTTATCTAATCAAAAGGTGACTTACGCCAATCACATTTTAAGAAGTACTTTCAAACGACCAATCGGTCTATATTCCGGCGACTATCGCGACATCCTAGATAAGTTGATGAAGAAGTCTAGCTTCATTTCACATGGCACGGAATATGAGTACAATTCTGACTTATCTACCAAGAACAGTGTTGTGTATTCACAAAAAACATCTGACGGATTATTATATGGTACAAAACATGGTCAGGTTACCTTCAACATTAGTAATGATCATCTATTAGAAGGATATACACAGAGTTATATGAATGATGTTAGTATTTTGCGTGAAAAAACTGATATCATTTCACCAGCAAAGGCTTTAGTCTGGCTATACCAATACAACGAAATTCCGGATAATTCAAAAATTAAATGGGTTCGTTTATACTACACCCAACTACTATCAATTAAGAACAATATTGTTTTAATTCCGACCTGGGTAATTGGATATACCACTTCAGATTCCTCTTCAGTAGTAGTTAAGAGAATCAATGCCTTTAACGGTGCTATCTTGGATAGCAGTAGTGCGACTCAATCGACTACTAATTAGAATTTTAGAAAGAGGATTAAAATGAACAACGAGACAGACGATATGAAAGTTAGTGTTTTATCTAGTGGAAGTGGGGGAAATGTAACCTACATTGAAACTAATCAACATAAAATACTATTAGACGCTGGTTTGAGCGGTGTCAGAATTGAAAAATTGATGCAATCAATCAATCGTTCAATGAAGGATGTCGACATGTTGTTGGTTTCCCATGAACATACCGACCATAGTAAGGCGGTCGGTGTTTTGGCTAGACGTTACCCACAAATTAACGTCTACGCGAACCAACCAACATGGGATGCAATGCATGAAACCATTGGAGAGATTCCAAACGAACAAAAGAATATCTTCCCACCAAATATGGTAATGAACTTTGGTGATATCGATATCGAAAGTTTTGCGGTTTCTCATGATGCTGCTCAAGCGCAATTCTACGATTTTCATCATCACAATAAAAGTTTCGTTGTTCTAACAGATACTGGATATATCTCAGATCACATCTTCGGTGTTATCAATAATGCCAATGCATATGTTTTAGAATGTAACCATGACGTTGAAATGCTTAGAAGTGGGGAATACCCATGGTCATTGAAGCAGCGTATTATGAGTGACGAGGGCCATTTATCTAACGAAGATGGCGCTAACTCATTGATGGAATGTATCGGATATGATACTAAACGCATATTTATTGGGCATAGAAGCCATCACAATAACGTGAAGGAGTTAGCTCATCTAACGGTAGCATCAATGTTAGAAGAAAATGATTTTGGGGTAGGCACCGATTTTGATTTATTAGATACCGATGTTGAAAAGGCATCTAAATTATTTACACTTTAGTTTGATTTAAGATTATTTAATATAATAAGATTAATAAAATTGATAGGGGGAAAACCTTATGAAAAAAAGTGACCGATTTGTTTTAAAAACAGGATTAATTGCTTTAGTGGCTGGACTATTGGGTGGTGGAATCGCCTATGGTGGTGCGAGCTTGTTACAAAGCACTGGCGTCGATGTTGCCGTACCAACTGGTTCTAACGCCGGTGGAACAGCTTCAACATCTAATTTAAAAGTTAACGTGCAATCACAATCAGAAAAGGCATATCAAGCTGTTAAAAATTCAGTTGTTTCTGTAATTAACTTAAAATCAACTAGTTCAAGCTCATTTGATTCGATGCTAGGAAAGAGTTCTAGCAAACTAGAGGCGAACAGTGAAGGTTCTGGTGTGATTTACAAGAAGAGCGGTAACGCTGCTTATATCGTAACTAATAACCACGTTGTTTCCGGGGCCTCAGCAATTCAAGTGCTGTTAAGCAATGGAAAACAATTAGAGGCTAAGGTGGTTGGTACCGATAGTGTGACCGACTTAGCTGTGTTAAAGATTAACGGAAGCATGATTAAATCAGTTGCTTCATTTGGTAATTCCGACAACATTAAGGTGGGTGAAACTTCTCTAGCAATTGGTTCACCATTAGGTTCTGCATACGCTTCATCATTAACGCAAGGAATCATTTCCGCTAAGAAACGTGAAGTGCCTTTGACTGGGTCAAATGGCCAAGCTACTGGAAACACCGCCACAGTAATTCAAACTGATACAGCTATCAACCCAGGGAACTCGGGTGGTCCATTGATTAATTTAGCTGGACAAGTTATTGGTATTAACTCAATGAAGTTAGCTTCTGATAGTGAAGGTACTAGTGTTGAAGGAATTGGTTTTGCTATTCCAAGTAACGAAGTGGTTAATATTATTAACCAACTGGTGAAGAACGGAAAGATTGAACGTCCGGCTCTTGGAATTCAATATGTGGATTTAACTAACATTGCCGTTAGCCAACAAAAATCAATTCTAAAATTACCATCATCCGTTGAAAATGGGGTTGTGGTTTACACAGTTACCAAGAATAGTCCTGCTGAAAATGCTGGATTGAAGAAATATGACGTGATTGTTGAACTTGCTGGCAAGAAGATTTCTAGCCAAGACGAAGTTAAGAACATTTTATACAGTCAAAAGCTCGGATCAACAGTAAGCGTTAAGTACTATCGAGACGGAAAACTAAAGACCGGAAGCATTAAGTTGACGGAAAGTACTTCTCAATTGAAAATTAATCAATAACATGCAATAAATTGAAAAAAATTTAAAGTTATGAAAACGCTGACATGCTGGACATTGTCAGCGTTTTAGCGTTTTTCAGGGGTTGTATTTAATTTAAATAAGATGTATAAATTTATATATCGGATTTTAAATTGATATATATAAAGGAGTTTTTCATTATCACTATTTTTGGTTTTAGTGTATGGACATTGCTATTATTCATCCCTGTTGGTATCGTTGCCGGTATCTTAAGTACAGTAACTGGACTAGCTTCACTTGCCTCATACCCAGCGTTATTATATTGGGGTGCTTTAAACCCTATTTCAGCAAATATTACTAATACTTCCGCTTTACTATTTAACGTAGTAAGTTCTGGTATTTCATCTAAGCGCGAATTAGATGGACACTGGAAGGAACTATTTAAAGTTATGACTATCATCTTCTTTGGTGGTATCGTTGGTGTTATTCTATTAACATTCTTACCATCAAAGGACTTTGAATATGCAGTACCTGTATTTATTGCTGCTGCTGGTATTGGTATCTTATTACCAAGTAAGGACACTACTAAGGCACCTACTGCTAAAGTAGTTGAAGAACCAACTATTGGTTCAAAGAAAATGCTTGTAGACTTCGGTATGATTGTTCTATTCTTTGCTATTGGTATCTACGGTAGTTACTTCGGTGCTGCTGCTGGTGTTATCCTATTAGCTGTTCTATCAAGAACAAGTAAAGATCCATTCCCTGTTTACAACGCAATCAGAAACGTGGCCATGGGTTCAGCTAACGTTATCGGTACTATTCTATACTCATTCAAGTATGGTCAACACGGTAGCACCCACATTTACTGGGCACTAGCTATTCCTCTAGGTATTGGTTTCTTAATTGGTGGTTACGTTGGACCTAAGATTGTTCGTGTATTACCAGTTAAGTTAATCAAGATTGTTACTGGTATTTTAGCGCTATACCTAGCTTACACTCAATTCGTGTCAGCTTACGGTATTCACTTATTCTACTTCTTCTAAAGATGAAATTTTTGCACCTATTGTTATTTATAACGGTAGGTGCTTTTTTTATCCTTTTCTTTTATTCGAAAAATGTTAATATGAAATTATGATTTTATTTTAGAAGAAAAAGAGATGAGAAGTCATTACTATTTTAGGTGTAAGTATTTGGATTATTTTATTGTTTATTCCTGTGGGTATCTTGGCAGGAATATTGGGAACGGTCACTGGGTTATCATCACTAGTATCCTATCCTGCATTGCTATACTTTGCTGGCCTACCAGCCGTTTCTGCAAATGTGGTTAACAAGGCATCACTAATGTTTAATGCCGTCGGATCATGTATCTCTTCCACCCGTGAGCTTAGAGGTCACTGGAAGGAACTATTTAAGATTATGGTTATCATCTTCTTTGGTGGAATTACAGGAGCTATTTTGCTAACTGCGTTACCATCATCTAGTTTTACTCATATTGTGCCATTTTTTATTGCCTTTGGTGGTTTAATGATTTTGCTTCCTGACAAGAAAGAAATTAATGAAAATACTGAGGGTGCGATGAACTTTAATCCTGCAGCCAAAAAAGATACTCCATGGACTTGGTTAAAGAATATCGCCATCATTGTCCTTACATATTTAATTGGTGCATACAGTGGATATTTTGGCGCTGCATCAGGAATTTTATTATTAGTCCTACTAACTAGAACTACATATAACGAATACACTGTAAGCAACGCAATTAGAAATGTTGCGATGGGAGCTGCAAACATTGTTGCTACTGTCTACTATTCACTTTTTTCCCATGTTGTTTGGATCTTGGTTTTACCGCTGGGAATTGGCTTTTTCATTGGTGGATATATTGGACCTAAGATTGTGCGTGTGCTACCAGTTAAATTCATTAAGATTGCGACTGGAATTTTGGCTTTGATTTTAGCTTATACTCAATTTGTTTCAGCTTATCATATCCACTTCCTATAAAAAGAGCGAAAAAAGTTTGCTCTTTTTTTGTGCTTAAAATGTGAGTAATTTTAGAAAAGTTAAAATTGATAATTAAAGACTATTTATATTTATAAGTAAAAAAAGGAAATTACTTTATGCACGATTCAATCTTCTTGCTATTAGTTAATACTAAGTTTATCCATTACGTTTTTTGTGATTATGCCGTACAAGACTGAAAATTAAAATTAAGAGTTAAATGATAAAAGGTGATGTTGCAATGTTTCAGTCTTGTAATTATTAATTAAAACTTAACTGAATTATAACTACAAATTATGTAAAAGTGGTGCTACAATACAAAATTGTTCCTCAAGTGATGCACACAGATGATCATTTTTGTGGAGTTTACATCTTTATAATCTCTATATTTAATATATTGATTTAATTACCATTCTTATTTTTTTCTAGAACGCGCGATGAAAAAATTCGGTGGACGAATGGTAGTTGAATGATGAATCAATATGTTGTTTATATCGAAAATGCATATTGTTATGGGTTGTATGTAAAATACATGAACCTAAAACAATTTAAGCAATCTAAATAATGCACTTTTCGTTGATTACTTCTTAATTGGAATAAATAGTCTAACTTGAGAGACTATTTCTCATCAATAACTTTGCGATGGATATCTAGCAACAATGATTTGGTAGGATTATTGTGATGCTTTTATCTATTAGCATTGCTCCTTTTATTGGTTGAGGTGGATCCATTAGGACACATAGTGTTTAGCTATTATTTATTATTTTTGATTCATATGATTATGTACTGTTTTGTGTGATGGTAGACACACATGATAGTAAATTCCCCCAATCATTTATTAAGTTATGTTTCATAACGTACACGTAAGCTTTGATAATGACAGTTTCGTATGAATTTCATTTTTAAAAGTTGTTGAACCTTCTCTAGTATTTAGATGCTGCATTTAAAGATGTATTTAAGTGGCAATTCTTTTATTAAGATGTAATGATCAAAAAGCAATTGGTAGTTATTTCGAGAATTTAAGCAATCGGTGATGCATCTCCGTCACGCAGATTTATCCCAAAATCGTAATACTTTTCATTCCTTATAATAAAAGCATTCTCGATTATGATTATTATTCAGATCATTATTATATTGCACTAAAAAAGCTTATCCTAAACGGGATAAGCTTTTTTATTTATTCTTTACCAGTGTGAAAAGAATCCATTAGCACCAAAGAAACGGCAAGTACTTGGGACGAACCAGTTGTAAATACCAGTAACCCATTTGTCGATACAATTGAATAATCCATAACTTCTGTTTGAATAAACAGGATGGCACCAATTCCAACTCCAAATCCATCCACATCCCCATTTGTGAGGTCTGCAGTTGTTATTTGGTTGTTGGTTATTGTCATTGTTGTTGTTGTTGTTATTATCGTTTGGTTTTGCATTGTCATATTTAACGTCTGCATTTCCACCAAATGAAACAGCAGCAGTTACTGAAGAATTAGCATTGTTTTCAGTTCCCTGACCTGAAACAGCAACAGTGTTTTTGTAAACATCACCATCAGGATTTCCATTAGCATCAGTATCATAAGTTAGGTTGATACCGTTGTTGAATGCACCAGCAAAGCTAAATTCTAGGTTGTTGTTTACTTGATTTACAGTGATAGCAGGAACTGCCTTATTATCAGGGATGAAGTTGTTGTTTTCGTCCCAGTAACCAGAAGTTGCCTTGACGCTACCCGCAACGTATTTTTGGTTATTTCCTAGTGAATCAGTCAATTTAACATCTTTAAGATCCTTATGTTCAGGATTCATAGCAACATTCCAAGTTACTTGTTTATGATCATCTTTTTTAAACCAACCAGTTTTATTAACAAACCAATTTTTGCTTGTATGATCGATGTTTTTACCAGATACGTTCAAGTTGATATCACCTTGGCGGTTAATCTTCTTATCCATCAAGCTACTGTTGAAAGTAAGAGTTGCGGTAGAGCTGTTGACGTTAACATTTCCTACTGCAACGTTGTCGGTATTGTAAGCTGGGAAACTGTTAGCTCCATCAACTCTAACGTTTTGAGGGATGCTTAATTGAATACTGTCGTTTTCCTTAACACCAACGTTATCTCCCATGTTCCAATGGTATTTCAACTTATATTGTGTATAATAATCCAAATTATTTTGACTAGTTACATCTTTACCTTGGCTGTCTGAAACTTGATATGAGGAATTGATTTGATTTGTAATGTCATCGGCATGAGCTGATACATTAAAAAAGAACAATCCCAAACAAGCAAAGACAAGTAGGCTAATTACTTTCTTTACCATAATCCTCATCACTCCGTTCAATGTTCTGTCTTGTCCCATTTGAGTTCACCAACCATGATTTTATAAAGACTCACAATTGGAATGAAGAAGGTGATAACGTTAACCACAAAATAATATAAAGTATTGATGAAGGCTCTCCATATCGATAGATGCATTTTAGGATTTTCACGATTTTTAAAATACCAATTAATGTACCTTTGATACGAAATAGTAGCCAGAAAAGTTATTACTATCCAGATAAATAAAAGAGACATCAGCGTATAATCTACGGAATGGTAAGTAAAGAGTGTATATATTTGTCGATAAAGCACATAAATATTAATGATATTAACAAATATATATAAAAACGGTATTACCATATCGATTGTTAAATCGATTTTTAATCCAATTTGAATATACTTGCTTCTATAAAGATCTCCTAAGTATTTAAAGCATTGCAGACCGCCTGTACACCAACGAATTCTTTGCCTTATATACTTATACATACTACTCACTGCTTGTTGTCTGACGATAACATGATCATTAAAGATACTAGTGTACCCTTTAATCCACCCTTTAAGGGTAAACTCCATATCTTCTAAGAGGGCATTACCCCAGCCCACATTCTTGGCCATGTCAAGACTCACAAATTGACCATTCCCCGAGGCAATTCCATCGCCTAAATTGTCACGGGTGATTTGTGCTTTACGGTTCATCCCGCAAAACTCAACATCTTGAGCAATTTCTAGAGCATTGTTAATGTTAATCATTTTCACGGCTGATTGAACCATTCCGAGACCAGGATTTTCTTGAAAGTCAAAAATAGCGGTTTCGATGTCGACGGAACTAATTCGACCATCTGCATCAATGATTAAGATAATATTCTCAGCAGCCTCACTTTTATGTTGTTCAACGAAGCTTGTTGCGAAATTTAATACTGAACCTTTACCTGTATGGGCAATATCAGACGTGGTTTGAATCACAATTTCTTTTTTTGATTGAACAATTGCAAAAGTGTCGTCATTGGATTGATCATCGACTACTAAAATATGACCGGTGATGTTTGGATTGAGCTTATCAATCTCGTTTCTTAGTGAAACAACGGTATCACCAATTACAGATTCTTCGTTCAATGCTGGAATTACAATCCACAAACAGTATCTAGATACAATATTAATTTTTCTTTTCTCGCATTTATAATGTTTTGAATGATTAACCAATAGAAATAGTACTTGTAATATATACAAAATATAAAAAATCACGGATATTACAAATAGAATTTTCACTTTATCTACCTCCATTTTAGGGACAAGATAACTTCATTATATTCAGAAGTTTATAAATGTCTTGTCTAGCCTAAATGCATAGGTAGTTCACGATGACACCGTGTCTCCACTAGGATTGAGCACTTTTATATTTTTTGACTATATGTCATGTTCATGTGATTGGTATTTCTTTTACATAAACTTATGTAAAAAAGAAAAAAATTTACTTATTTTTTGACTTTGAGTATAATTATTCAGCTTCTACATTGATGATTTTTTGTTGGTCGAAGTCGTATAGGCCCTGATCAGTTAATTTTAATGTTGGAATGACAGGAAGTGTTAGGAAAGATAAAGTGATAAAAGGATCGAAGTTAACACCATCGCTGATTTCTTTAAATGCAGATTCGATTTCTTCTAGTTCGTGACTAGCTGATTGCCAGGACTTATCAGACATTAGTCCAGCGACTGGTAGTGGCATAGTTGCTAAAGTCTTTTCTTCATCAACGACGGCGATACCTCCTTTTGATGCAGTTACTTCTTGAATGGCTCTATAAATAGCCTCCTTTGTGGTTCCAACAGCTACTATGTTATGTGAATCGTGAGCTACTGTTGTGGCGATTGCACCGTTTTTAATGTTAAAACCATGAACTAATGCTAATCCGTATGTACCTAATTGATGATGACGTTCGGCATCAACCATTAATAGGACGTCGTTTTTTAGATCAGTTTTGAAATAGCCATCTTCGACAGGAACGTCTTGAATTGAATGGGTAGTTTCAATGTGATTAGCAATAACTCCCATTATGTGGCATTTGTTTGAGTTTAAAGGTAGTTTTAAATCATCAACCGATAGATTCTGGTGGACACAGTTTTCGTCGAAATCAATAGGAGTGGTATTAAACCTGTCTTCGGTCATGACTTCACCGTTTTTGATGACAGTCTTAACGTCAACCTGGTCCAGGTGGTCAACGATGACTAAATCAGCTTGATAGTTTTCTTTGATGGCCCCTAACTTATTTAGTTTGTGAGCAATTGCAGCGTTGTAGCTGGCCATTTTGTATGCTGTTTCAGGTTTTAGGCCGTATTGAATTGCTAACTTGATATTGAAGTTGATGCTACCTTCTTTAATGATGGTAGTGATGAATTTGTCATCAGTACAGAAGGAAAAACGGTCAGCATTTTCTTCATTTACTGCTTGGATTGTGTTTTGCAAATCTCTTTCGACGGTTCCTTCTCTTAAGAAGACATTCATTCCTGCAGCAAGTCGGTCTTTCATTTGATCTAGACTAACTGATTCATGATCGGTGGTAATACCATTTTCGCGGTATTCTTTTAGTTGGTCTAAGGATAATCCGGCACCGTGACCATCAATTTGATATCCGTGGTCTAAGGCATCTTTTAGTTTTGCCATCATGTCCTTATCTTTATTATGTACAGCTGGATAGTCCATTACTTCGGCTAAGCCGATAACGGATTCTTCATTATATAGGGGATGTAAGTCTTTGGCAGTTAAAGTAGCACCATTATGTTCGAAACTGGTTGCGGGAACTGATGAAGGTAACATTACTAGGACTTCTAGTGGTGTTTGTTTAGCATCTTCAATCATGTATTTTATTCCATCTGCACCGGAAACATTCGCAATTTCGTGTGGATCTACGACAATAGATGTGACTCCCATAGGAACTAAAACTTTACCTAATTCTGATGGAGTAACTAGTGAGCTTTCGATGTGAACATGAGAATCAATAAAACCAGGAACCACAAACTGGTTATTAGCATCTATGATTTTTTTAGCCTTAAGGTCTGGATGATTTCCTAAAGCAATAATCTTGCCATTATTAATGAAAATATCATTAATTTCGAAGCTGTTTGTGAATACATTTAAAACTTTTCCATTTTGAACAAGTAAATCAATTGTTTGCATTTTTCCACCCCAACGTTTATTTAATTTTGATTAAAATTATCAAGTATTATGAAACATTAATGAATGAAAGTCAAATCTATTTTAATGTTCGGAAAAACACTGAAGTATTAAGCCGTTGGTAGATATATTTTCTATAGATGATAGAGTAATTTTTCAGTAGTACCTAAAAAAATGTTTAAAAAGGGGTAAATGTAGTGTACAATTATATTGTTCTTAAAAATAGAAAGGGTGAAGAACTTTGAGTGAAAACGTTTCACATGAAAAAAAGGGCTTCGTTGAATATGCCAACGGTCCTTCACTAGAAGAAATTAACGGTGGAATTAAAGTTCCGAAGGACTGGGGATTCTGGAAGACTTTATTCGCCTACTCAGGACCTGGTGCTTTAGTAGCGGTTGGTTACATGGATCCAGGTAACTGGGCTACATCAATTACAGGGGGTCAAAACTTTGGTTACCTATTGATGTCTGTTATCTTAATTTCAAGTTTGATTGCGATGTTACTTCAATACATGGCAGCTAAACTTGGAATCGTGAGTCAGATGGATTTAGCACAAGCCATTCGTTCAAGAACCTCAAAGACATTGGGTGTCGTTTTATGGATTATGACTGAATTAGCAATTATGGCTACTGATATCGCCGAAGTTATCGGTGGAGCTATTGCTCTTTATCTTTTATTCCACATTCCTTTAATCTTAGCGGTATTCCTTACCGTATTTGATGTTTTATTATTGCTATTATTGACTAAAGTGGGATTCAGAAAGATTGAAGCAATTGTTGTTTGTTTAATTCTTGTTATCTTAGTAGTCTTCATCTATGAAGTTGTACTATCTAATCCAGATTGGTTTGGTGCAATTAAAGGATTAGTACCAACTCAACGTACTTTTTCTAGTGACCATCCTGTTGCAGGTATGACTCCACTATCAGGTGCTTTAGGTATTATTGGGGCAACTGTTATGCCACATAACCTATACCTACATTCAGCCATTGCTCAAACTAGATCTATTGACCATAACGATGAAGAAGATGTTGCAAGAACTGTTCGTTTTGCTACTTGGGATTCAAATATCCAATTAACATTCGCATTCTTCGTTAACGCCTTACTATTAATCATGGGTGTGGCCGTATTTAAGACAGGTGCTGTTCAAGATACATCATTCTTCGGTCTATTTGATGCTTTAAACAATACTAAGATGTTATCAAACCCAATTCTAATTGGTGTTGCTAAGTCAGGTATTTTATCAACATTATTTGCCGTTGCATTACTTGCTTCAGGTCAAAACTCAACCATTACTGGTACTTTATCAGGACAAGTTATCATGGAAGGTTTCGTTAACTTAAAGGTTCCTCTATGGGCTCGTCGTTTAATTACTCGTTTAATCTCCGTTGTTCCAGTGCTTATCTGTGTGCTATTAACCGCGGGTGAATCAACACTAAAACAACATGCTGCGATCAATGACTTGATTGAAAACTCACAAATTTTCTTAGCATTCGCATTACCATTCTCAATGCTTCCATTGTTAATGATGACTAATAGTGCTCAAGAAATGGGTAGTCGTTTCAAGAATACACTATGGGTTAAGATTTTAGGTTGGATTTCAGTTATTGTTCTTATTTACTTAAACGCAATTAACATGCAACCTGCTGTCGCTGGTTTCTTCAGTGACAATCCAACTGCTGCTCAAAATGCAGAAGCTGGTGTAATTGCTAACATCATTAACGTTGTTATCATTCTTCTACTAATCTGGACATTAGTTGAACTATACTTAGGTAACAGACGTTTAAGAAACAGAGAAGACTAAAATAAAAAATTCAAGAATAGAAGGCGAAAATTATGCAAAACATGGACGTCGAAATTAATTTCAAGAATATTTTAGTTGCTGTCGATGATTCAGATGATGCTTTATTAGCTTTTAAGTACGCTATTTCACGTGCTAAATCAGAAGGTGCAAAGCTAACCATCGTTTCAGTACTAGAAGACGAAGAAATCAATGTTTTCCAATCATTATCAGGACAATTTGTTCATGGTAAGTATGAAGATTTAGAAAAACATTTAGAAAAATACAAGCAAACTGCTGAATCAGCCGGTGTAGCTGATGTTGATGTTATCGCATCCACCGGTGAAGCTGGGGAAACCATCATCAAAGATGTTCTTCCTAAGGTTAATCCAGATCTATTGATTGTAGGATCAGAATCAAGAAAAGGATTAGCTCGTCATTTTGGTAGTCAAGCTGCCTATATGGCAAAATATTCACCAGTATCAGTTATGGTGATTAGATAAAAACTATTGATTAATTACTCACTCCGAAAAAAGACTCAAGATATTATCTTGAGTCTTTTTTTATAAAACAAAACAAAAAAATCCATAGGATAAACTATGGATTTTTTATTATTCAACATCTAAAACATTTTGTTTTTGTTTGAATTGTTCTTTTACGAATTCATAGAACTTAACTTGAGTAACATAGAAGTAAGGGAATACGTAAATTCCGACGATTCCTGAAGTAATTGCGACTAGAATTATCCAACCGGTGAATGAAAGTTGTAATACAAGGAAATCTACCTTGTAGCCCTTCATAATATCTTGGCTGGTCATAATAGCAGTGTAGGCACTAACTGGTTTGTTTTCCAATCTAGCATCTCTGTATATCCAAAGAGCTTGGTTGTATGCGAAACTCTTTACGACTAACCATACAAGTACGGCGATGAATTCAGCGATGGAAAGAGATAATCCTAATGCGTTTGGTAGTAAAATCATTAATAGATAACCAGGGATAAATAGTAGTGACCATAGTGATAATAGGATTGATCTTAAAATCCAAGTCCATGTGGTACCCCAGAAAAGACGTTGATCATCGATAAATGTTAGTGATTTTCTAATTGGTTTTTGGAAATCATCTTGGCCTCTTAATACATTGAAGGCGGTGTAGATAGCACCGAGTAAAAAGATTGAAGATAAGATTATGAAAATAAATGTTGCAACATAGTTAACGGCGTCATTACTTGTAACGCTAGTAGCAACGTTTGTGGCATCTACCTTTATAGCTGAGTTAATGCTTACCTGGTTAGCTAAAATGTTGTAAGCAATGTAAGTTAGTAAGAATGGTAGAAATAGGATGAAGAAGAAGCGTTGGTGACCACGAATAAGGCCTTTAACTTCTCTTTTTTGTTCTGCGCGATTGTACATGAGAATCCTCCTGTTTGATATTATGTCTTAATTATACCAAAAACCCCGGCAGAAAAAATCCGACCGGGGTTTAATTTTTGATTAAGAATGATTTAGATGTTCTTCCAAGTGTCGTGACCGATTGAAGGGAATAGGTGAACATTTCTTTCAATTTCAAGTGGCGTCATCTTCATGTTAACGGCTGGAACAATCATGTCCACTGCGTTATCAGCTTGGTCTGAGATTTCAGTGAAACCAACTAAGCGGTGTTCCTTGTCAAAAATGTAGGCATTCTTAACAACTGGTTCCTTAGTGATTTGTCTAAACCAAGTGTTAGTAGCATCGTGTTCTTCAACAGTGTATTCGTCACTAGCGTTTGCTTCATCAACGGTAACACCCATTTGACTGATACGAGGTGAAGTAAATACTACTGATGGAATTGCTGGGAAGTCGATTGGTTGATCTGTTTCTCCGGCAAATAAGTGCTTTAGGTATTGTGATTCGAAAGTTGCTGTTGGAGTTAGGTTTGGTTGACCAGTAGCGGCAACGTCACCTGAAGCGTAGATGTTTTCAACTGATGTTTGTAGGTATTCGTTAACTAGGACACCTTTCTTATCATCGTATTTAACACCCACTTCGTCTAGTCCCATGTTGTGGACCATTGGAACACGACCAGAAGCGTCCAGAATGTAATCAACAGTTAGTTGTTGGTTGTCAGCGTAAGTAACAGTGTATTCGTCACCATCTTGGCTGAATGAACGTAGACCAGAGTTTTCAACAAACTTGATACCTGATTTCTTCATTTCGTCCATTAGGATTTTTACGTATGGTTGGTAGAAAGGACGTAATGCCTTGTCACCATGCATGAACATAGTAACATCAGCGCCTGCTTCGTTTGCCATAGTAGCAAATTCCATGGCGATGTAACCAGTACCAACAACGGCCATACGTTTTGGCATGTCTTCTAGTTCCATGAAGTCTCTTGAATCATGTGATAATTCAGTTCCTTCAATTTCAACTTTGTGAGGTGTTAAACCTGTGGCGATAACAATCTTGTCTGAAGTTACGTGTTCACCATTGATTTCTAGTGTGTGAGCATCAGTGAACTTAGCGAAACCATGGATAACATCCATTCCTAAGCTCTTCATAGTTGCTTCACGGTCTACCTTGATTGGTAGGATTCCTTCGCGTTTGTGTTTGATGTTTTCTTTCCAGTTTAGCTTAGTGTCACCTTCAACAATGGCTTTCATACGTCTTTGGGTCTTAGCTAGGGTAACTGGTCCATCAAGTGAGATTTTGGCGTTACAACCCCAGTTAGGGCAAGTACCACCAACGGCAATTGCTTCTACAAACGCAATTTTAAAACCTTGTTTGCAAAGTGTCTTGGCACCGTCGAATGCGGCGTGTCCTGATCCGATGTAGATAACATCGTAATCGAAGTTAGGATTTTTCATGTTAAAGCCTCCATATTTATTACGATTTTTATATTTTCTTATATTAATTAATGTACAATATTGTAGTGTTGCAAACAAATATATTGACTCGATTTTAACGGAATTTTAACCAATAAAAAAACCACCCAAATGGGTGGTTTTACTTAATATTTTATAGATGTTGCCAAGCGTCACTACCAATAGTAGGGAACAAGTGGACAATCTTGTTAATTTGAGATTTGTCTAATTTTAGAGCGACGGCAGGTAGGATGGAATCAATTACGCTATCTGCTTCATCAGAGACTTCTGTTGCACCAACTAAATGGTGTTCTTTGTCAAAGATGTATGCACGTTTAGCGATTTTTTCATTTGTAATTGAACGATACCAATCAGCAGTCATATCATGTTCTTCGACAGTGTAGTCATCACTGTTTTTAGCTTCTTCAACTGAAACACCTACTTGAGCGATACGAGGTGAAGTAAATACAACTGAAGGAATAGCAGGGAATTCAATTGCATCCTTGGTTGCACCTGAGAATAAGCTTGTTAGATATTGTGATTCGAAGATAGCTGTTGGAGTTAATTTTGGTTGACCAGTTGCAGCAACGTCACCGGAAGCATAAATGCTATCAACTGATGTTTGTAAATGATCGTTTACTTCAATTCCGCTCTTTTTATCGTACTTAACACCAACTTCGTCTAAACCAATGTTTTCGACATTTGGAATACGACCAGTTGCATCTAAGATGTAGTCAGTGAAGACTTGGCGGTCATTTGATAGTTCAATTGTAGTCTTGCATTTTTCTTCATGGAATTCTTTAACTTCTGCATTTTCAACGAATGTAACACCTTTTTCCTTTAAGTCGTTAACTACAGAATCAACGTATTCTCCATTGAAACCACGAAGTGCACGATCGCCATGCATGATAACAGTAACTTCTGATCCAGCGGCATTAGCAATAGATGCAAATTCCATTGCAATGTATCCAGCACCAATAATAGCGATGTGAACAGGAAGTTCGTCAATGTTTAAGAAGTCCTTAGAGTCATGTGCCATTTCCTTACCAGGAACATCCAATCTGTGTGGACGTAAACCAGTAGCGATGACAATCTTATCAGCAGTGTAAGATTTACCATTAACATCAACAGTATGAGGGTCAGATAACTTACCATATCCATTAATAACATCAATACCAAATGCTTCTAGACCACCCTTGATGGCACCAGAAATACCATCGATTACTTTATGTTTGTTTAACATGTTTTGGGTCCAGTCAATGCTTAATTCACCCTTAATGATGTTTTGTAGACGCTTTTGAGTTTCTAAAACTTGTGCTGGTAAATCTAAAGCGATTTTAGCGTTACAACCCCAGTTGGGACATGTACCACCAATTTTATCGCCTTCAACGACAGCAACTTTGTAACCTTTTGCAGCTAATGGCATAGCACCGTCAAAAGTACCATGTCCAGCACCGATGTATAATACATCATAATCAAAATTTTCAGCCATAATTATCAAGTCCTTTTTTCAAATTATTATGAATTACTAATTTATAAGATAAACTCATGCGTTGTGTAATTCAATTAATTTGCTTCAAATTATATAGTGTAAGACATAACAAAATTTATATATTTTATAAAAAAATAATAATAAAAGTACTGTAAAAATAATAAAAGTAGTATATAATTGCTTTGTGAATAAATAAACAAAAGATGAAAAGAGGATGTTACTATGACTCAAAAAGTTGCATTTGTTACAGGTGCCGGTCAAGGTATCGGTAAAGCAATCGCTGAAAGATTAGCTCAAGACGGTTTTGCAGTTGCAGTTGTTAACCGTACTGCTGAAAAAGGTGAAGCGGTAGCAAAAGAAATTAACGCAAATGGTGGTAAGGCAATTGCTGTTCAAGCAGACGTTGCTGACAGAGACCAAGTATTTGCTGCAGTTGAAGAAACTGTAAAACAATTGGGTGACCTAAACGTTGTTGTTAACAACGCTGGTGTAGGTCCTACTACTCCAATTGAAACTATCACTCCAGAACAATTCAACAATGTATACAACATTAACGTTGCATCAGTTATCTGGGGAACTCAAGCAGCCAAGGCTAAGTTCAACGAACTAGGTCATGGTGGTAAGATCATCAACGCTACTTCTCAAGCTGGTGTTGTTGGTAACCCTAACTTAACTCTATACGGTAGTACTAAGTTCGCTATTCGTGGTATCACTCAAACCACTGCTCGTGATTTAGCTGGTGAAGGTATCACTGTAAACGCATTTGCTCCTGGTATTGTTAAGACTCCAATGATGATGGACATTGCCCATGAAGTTGGTCAAAATGCTGGTAAGGATGACGAATGGGGTATGCAACAATTCTCTAAGGATATCGCATTAGGTCGTTTAGCTGAATCAGAAGACATCGCTGCTGGTGTATCATTCCTAGCAGGTAAAGATTCAGACTACATGACTGGTCAAACATTAATTCTAGATGGTGGTATGCAATTCCACTAAAATCATATCTTGGATATGGAAAAAGCCGTAGCTTATGCTATGGCTTTTATTATGTATAAAAGATCTAAAAAAAGAGCCGCTTCAATTAAGAAGCGACTCTTTTTTTGTGAGATATACAAAAACAAACTTTTATTCTTTAACAAAAAAGTACCCCAAAGATAAAATCTTCAAAGTACTTTAGTTAGTGAGCTGTGATGCTTTGAACACCATCTTCTCAGCAAAGGACTGAGTGCTTTTACCTTAAGCTAACAGCTCAAAATATTAAGTTTGTCTGTGAGATGTAACCTCAAGCGACATATAATATTAAACCATATCTATTTATTTTATGCAACATTTTTTGAGAAAAAATTGAAAATTAGCTATAATTTTATCAAAAGGTGAAAAAACTAGGAGGGATTAGATGCTAGTGATCGGAATGATTATCATGGTAATTGTATTATTTATTATTTCTACATTATCCACTGTGTTAGTAATTTCTTTAAAAAACAAGCATAAAGAAGACGACAAAGACTAATACGACGGTCTTTTGCTAGTTGATATAAAAAATATTTATAATGAACTTATCCTTTGACTATATCTTTAAATGTGTTTTATAGTACTTATCGTGTTTTAAATTAAGCAATAATTATTTTTAATATCAAATAGGAGGATTCATAATGGGAGTATTTATTAACTCAATCCAAAGTGTCCTTGTTGTTGTTCTAATTATGTTATTAGGATATGTATTAAGAAAAACCGGTTGGTTTGCAGATACATTCAGCAAGAACATTTCTAAATTAATCAAAAACATCGCCCTACCAGCTTCAATTTTCGTAGCGGTGTTAAGTCGTCTAACTAGAGGTAAGCTTGTAAGTTTCGGTAGCTACCTAATCTGGGGTATTATCTCAGTTGTTATCGGTTACCTAATTGCATTTGCACTAGTTAAAATCATGAAGGTTAGACCAGGTCGTCGTGGTGTATTTATTAACGCTATTGTTAATGCCAACACTATCTTTATTGGTTTACCATTGAACATCGCCTTATTCGGTGACAAGTCAATGACTTACTTCTTGGTATACTACATCATTAACACTGTTTCTACTTGGGCATTTGGTGTCTTCTTAATCAGTAATGATGATCCTACTAAGTCAGGTCAACCAAAAGAACACCACAAGATTAACTGGAAACAAGTTATCCCAATGCCACTTGTTGGTTTCTTGGTTGCATTAGTATTCTTACTACTAAACATTCCAGTATTAAAGGTACCTTTCTTATCACAAACACTATCATACGTTGGTAGTTTGGTTACTCCACTATCACTAATCTACATTGGTATTGTATTAGCTGATGCTGGTCTAAAGAGTATTTCATTCGACCGCGACACTGTTGTTGCATTATTAGGTCGTTTCGTATTGGCTCCAGTCGTTATGATTGCTATCCTAACTGCTGCTGCTCATGGTGGTGTATCACTACCAACAATGTTTAGCCAAACTATGATTGTTCAATCAGCTACTCCAATGCTAGCTGTATTACCAATCCTAGCTGCTGAATCACACGGGGATGTTAAGTACGCTACAAACATTGTAACTACTTCAACTGTATTGTTCATCGTTGTTATTCCTATCTTGATGACAATCGTTCAATACATCTAATAAATATAAGAAACGTTGGAATTATTCCAACGTTTTTTTATTACATATAACAAAATTGACAAGTGCGGGTAGTTAGCCTAAACTTTAGATAAATTAAATGCGGGAGCAAAGAAGGAAATTCATATGTTTGAAAAGATTTGTTACACATTAATGATAATCGCCGTTATTATTATAGCCATAGTATATTTTGTATGTTATTAAAAAATAAGAGGAGCTGACGTTTTTGTCAGCTCCTTTTTTATTAAGATTAGCCTAATTTTTGAAATTCGTTAATTTCGTCATCCGTTAGTTGGTACAAAGTATTAAAGACGGTTGATAAAAATGAATATGGTAGGTTGTCGGTAATACCGCCGGCAATTTCTCCTGCAATACTTAGAATGCTTGATGCTAATACAGCTGAGTTGAAAGTGTTGTCGACAGCTAGACATGCTCCCAAGATTCCATCTAACATGTCACCACAGCCAACATTTACAGCGAAATAGTGGTGACCATTTTTTACCTCAATGGTCTTTGTGCCGTCTGAAATTACATCGATTACTCCAGATAGTAGTGTAAGGCAGTTGAACTTTTTAGCAACTGCTGCCGCAATTTCATGAAGATCACCATCACCACTTCCGGCATCGATGCCTTTAGCATTCCATTCAATATTTGCTAAAAATGATAATTCACCAGCATTACCACGGACAGCATCGAATTTTACCTCTTTTGCCACTTTGGCAAAGTTATCTTGACGTAATTTGGAAGCACCGATGGCGACTGGATCAATAACTACAGGGGTGCCTTTTTGGTTTGCATACTTTCCCGCCGCAATCGATTTGGCGATGTCTGCATCGTTAGATGACCCCATGTTAATAACTAAAGCATTGGAAACGTTAACTAGGTCTTCAGCCTCTTTGATGTCATCAAACATAATGGGTGAGGCGCCGATGAAATTGATGGCATCGGCGACGTGTTGAGGTGTTACCATGTTAGAAATATTTAGGATGATTGGTGAATTTTCTCTAATTTGTTGGATGGTAGTCATTATGCGTTCCCCTTTAGATGGTTAATTGTTTGTTTAAAGTCCTTGCTGTCGATGATGTCAGAAATTACAGATACACCATCGACATTAGTGGTTAAGACTGCTTTGGCGTTATCTTCCTTAATACCACCAATAGCGACTGCAGGATGAATTGATTCTTGGTACAAACGATTTAATTCGTCGATTCCAATAGCTGGTTTAACTTTTAGCTTGGATTGAGTGGCAAAGATGGGTCCAATTCCAATATAGTCGATTGATTCAACATTGTTGGCAGCTCTCACTTCCTCTAATGAATGAGTGGATAGACCAATAATCTTATTTGGACATTCAGCAATGACTCTTTCAATCTTAGTGTCGTCTTGACCAACGTGAATACCGTCGGCGTTAATTTTCTTCATTAAATCGATATCATCGTCAATGATGTAAGGAACATTGTACTGGGCGGTAATTTCTTTTAACTTAATGGCCACCTTTAATTTTTCATTATCAGAAAGGGTGGAATAATCTTTTTCACGGTATTGAAACATCGTAATTCCGTTTTGACATGCTTTTTCAACGATTTGAATTAATCTGTCGACATCACCGCCAACGTTTTGACTTCCGGCAATGAAGTAGACGGATAATTGCTGCTCATCGAATTTCATCTTCAGCCCCCCAATGGTTTAATGGTCCATGCCCATGGCCCACAATAATTTCTGATTGTAGGATGGTATCAATATAGTGTTTTCCCTCAATGATAGCTTCTTTAATAGATAATCCCTTTGCTAGATTGGATACAATTGCTGATGATAACGTATCACCAGTTCCGTGTTTTCTAACAGTTTCATATTTAGTGCTTTCAATGGTAAAACTGACACCATTTTCCAATAGGACGTAATCGGATAACATATCGCCTTCTTGGTGGCCGCCCTTGATAATGACATTTTTGGCTCCTAATTGTTGAATATAAGTAGCTGTCGCAATTACATCGTCGTTTTTATCAATCTTCTTACCATAAATAACTTCAGCCTCTGGTAGGTTGGGGGTGACAATATCTGCGATTGGGATTAGCTTATTGATAATTGCATCGATACCAGCGTCGTCTAACAATCTTGCCCCGCCCTTAGCGACCATTACGGGATCGACTACGATAGGGTGAATATTATGTTTATTAATATTTTCGACCACTGTTTCCACACGTTGCTGGTCAAATAAGGCGCCGGTTTTAGCTGCTTTGATGTCAAAGTCATCAAAGACGGAGTCAAATTGTGCGTTAATCATGTCGACAGGGGTAGGTAGCACGGATTGAACACCTAATGTGTTTTGTGCAGTTAAACCTACGACAACACTAGTTGAGAAAACATGGTGTTCTTGCATGGTTTTGATATCTGCTTGCATACCTGCGCCACCACCAGAATCTGATCCAGCAATTGTTAATGTTTGAGGAACTTTTTTACTATTCATTTTTGCCACCTCCATGAACCACTTCAGCAAAACGCCAATCTTGTTGGTAGAAGGCTTGTTCCCAGAATTCCCATTCCAATTCGGTACTCTTTAAGAAGAAACCCTTGGCCTCTTGGATTTGTTCGTCAGACATATCTTTAGCTAGTTCATCTAACATTTTGAATAACTTTCTAGTTAAGCCACCTTCTGCATCTGCATCATCTGCGATGTAAAAGTCAATCCAACTTTTGAATGGATTGTCATCAGTATTCTTACCAGTAGCAGTAAGTTGTTTGGCAATTTCGTTATATGTCCAAGGGCATGGTAGCAGTGCACAGATGATATTTGCTAGACTACCAGTTCTAACGGCACGGTACATGTGTGATTGATATAAATATGCCTTAGGACTTGGAGTAGCATGTTGCAAACTTTCGTATGTAACGTTAGCAATATTGCAGAAAACGTGGTGAGGATGGATTTCACTGTTTAGAATAAAATCAATATTTTCAGCGAAAAATTTCATATCCTCTCGTTTTTTTAGGATAGGGATGATACTAGCGTAAATTTTGATGAACTCAGATAAGTATTGAAAGTCTTGTTGAACATAAAACTTTAGAGCGGCATCATCGACGTGACCGTTACCGATACCTTTAACAAATGGGTGATCAAAGATAGCTTCTAAAATGGGATTAGCTTCTTTGACTAGTTGATGTGAAAACATGAAATAATACCTCCGTTGTGCTGCCACAAAAAAATACCCTCCCACACGAAGGTGGAAGGGTACACTTGGATAGACTAGGTCTAATTCTTTACGTGGAGTGCGCCTGACTTCCTTCGCTAGTGTTAACTAGATCAGGTTCAATGGGTGTAATCTCAGCCGTAAAACGGCACCCCAGTGGACAGCATTTTTATGTTTAATTCATTCATAAGTATATCTGTTTTGAACCATTTGTAAACCTGATAATTTTCGTAAATAAAAAGAGACGGTGTCATAGCGTCTCTTAATTTTATTGATAAATTTCAAAGTGAATTTGACCCATTTTATCGATTGAAACTCCAAATTCCTGTTTAGCTGAATTATCGAAACCAATACCTAAGAAGTTATCAGCATGTCCCCAATTGGAATCAGCATCATCAAACATCATGGCACAGATTGCACCATAGATGCTTTCCTTAACGTTAGCAAGTGTGACTGAACCACTGATGTATGAATTAGCTAGGAGGGAAGCCACAATGTTTTCACCATAGCTGTTGTATTTAAACTTGGTAAAGACCTTATTCAAGACTTTAACGTCATGATTACCTCTGGTCGCAAAATTCCAGTGATCCTTGTTATACCCTTTTGCAACATCACTGGAAGCTAAAAGTGCACGGTTAGTCACCTTTAAGTCATTGGTATATGGGTGGTGATTGGATAATTTGTGTCTGAAGTCATTAACTAATTTGGCAGCATAATTAGATAGCTGTCTTTGCATTTTGATGTTAATTTTTTTTATGTTTACAGTCTTATTAACGTCTGCTGAATTAGGATGAAAAACATTGGTTTTCATGCTTTGCTTAATGAAGTTATGATTGGTTTGATGTTTAAAAACGATTCTTTTTTTGTGACTGTCAAAATAAAATAGATAGTTAGATGGCAAACTTAATGAATCTGAAGCTTTATTGGTAGGATGACTATCTGCAGGAAAGTTAAATCCATCAACAGATTGATAATTTTTAATTTTACGATGCTTTCGGTGAATAGAATAATTTCTTTTACTGGTTACTTTTTTTGCTTTAGTTGCCTTATTATTTTGAACCGTCTTCTTTTTTAGCTTATATTTTTTTAATTGTTTGCGACCTTTTAGTTTGTATCTTTGAGTCGATGATTTAGTACTTTGAGCACTAACGGATATGTGGTTGAAACTGCTGCTTCCTAAAAATAAGACTGCTATAGCAACAATGATGGATAGGCAAAGTTCTTTTGACTTCGACATAACGATTACCCCTTATAAAAATGTGATATTTATATAAGTTTAACTATACCAAACATCTCTCTAATGATGGAATTAATTTTAACTTTGTGGTTTAATTAAAGGCAAAGACAAGGGGAGATATTTAATGACTAAATTTAAACGTGCACTCGCAATGATTTTGACTGCTGTCATTGTTGCATTAGGACTAACAGCTTGCGGTCAATCTACCTCAAAATCGACTGCCAACAACAATAGTAGTACAAATGATGTGTCAGCAATTGCTTCAGTTAGACCATCAAAAAATGCTTGGAAACATTCATCTGAAAAGAAGCCTTATCCAAATATGAAACTATCAAAGAAGAATTGGCTAGATGTTTCAATAAAGAAGCAACGTGTCTATGTTAAAAATAAGGCAGGCAAGGTCCTATACACCATGCTGTGTTCAACTGGAAATGACGATGGTACCCCACGTGGTACATTCCACATTCAAAAAGAACGTGGTAGTCACTTCTACAATGCATCTTCAAAAGAAGGGGCCAACTACTGGACTTCATTCAAGGATCACGGAATCTACCTATTCCATTCTGTGCCAGTAAATGCTGCTGGGAAGTACTTGAAAAAAGATGCACATGAGTTAGGTAAGGTTGCCAACTCACATGGCTGTGTTCGTTTATCGATTCCAGATGCTAAATGGATTAACAGCTCAGTACCAACCGGAACTAAAGTTGTTATTCATTAATAAAATAACAAACAAAAAAGACGTTCATAATGAACGTCTTTTTTTAATGCAATGTGCTTACATCGATTAGGATTAACACCATAATAATGGTAATTCCTAAGATTGTTGCTACATATTTATTTTTAAATGACTGATGCTTGCGGTATAAGAAAAATAGCAATGTTAATAATGCAAGTACACCAATCACATACATAATGATTAATTTGATTTGGACTGATATGTCGTCTGCTAGCATGTAAGCACCTTCTATTATTTAGTTAATAGTTGGTATGCAAATCTAGCGGTCCATGGGTGACCATTTTCGCGCATATGGATAATACCACGTTTTTCAAAACCGTTAGAAGTTATAACGTGTTGCATACCTTTGTTTTCAGGATGAGTATCAATTCTGATATCCTTAAAACCTAGTACACGTGAAACGGTGATTAAGCTACTAACCAACTTTTCAGATAGATGTTGACCACGGAATTTATTTGAGATAGCAACTCTATGGATAGCGGCATAGTGAGCTTCGGAACCGTTAATCCAATCACCTTCTTCAATTTTTAGGTAGTTAGGATCAATTCCTTGGTGGATAGTTGCTGTACCTGCAATTTGTCCGTCTGTAATTAATACGTAGTTGATACCATCTTTAACGTCTTTTTCTAGGTCTTCATCGGCTGGATAACCGTGTTGCCATTGGTCAATACCTTGTTCATGTAAGTATTTGATTGCTGAATGAATGATGTCCAGGATTGCTGGTAAATCTTCTTCAGTTGATTTCTTTAAGTATGTCGCGGGCATTTTTACACTTCCTTTATGAAAATTATAAGTAAAAAGTATATAGAAAAACGTTGCAATTTGCAACGTTTGTAAATCAAGCCTATTCATAGCATACTACAATGACACTTTTAGTAAACTAATTAGAATTATCTATAGTAAGGTAATCTTCATAGCCATTCCCATGCCACCACCGATACAGATTGTAGCTAGACCACTTTTTTGATTGGTTCGTTGTAGGTTGTAAATCAATGAACCAACAATTCTGGCACCTGAATCACCTAGGGGATGTCCCATTGAGATGGCACCCCCCGAGATGTTTAATTTGTCCATGTCGATGTCGTAGTCATGAGCAACGGCAAGAACTTGTGCAGCAAATGCTTCGTTTAGTTCAACTAGGTCGATATCGTTCATAGTAATGTTTAGTTTATCAAATAATGATTTAGTAGCGTCATAGGGAGCGTATCCCATGTAGTCAGGATCGCATCCTGCTTCGGCATACCCGTCGATAACTGCCAGTGGTTTAACGTTTAAACGTTTAGCAGCAGATTCACTCATTAATACTAATGCAGATGCACCGTCGTTTAGACTAGCGGCATTACCGGCTGTTACAGTTCCGTTTTCTTTAAATGCAGGACGTAGTTTATTTAAAACTTCGATAGAAGTATCGCGACGAATGTTTTCATCTTCCTTCATAATATAAGAAGATTTTTTGTTTTTGATTTCTATTGGGATTAGTTCTTTATCGAAGTAGCCATTATCAAATGCATTAGCAGCCTTCATATGAGATTGGTAGGCAAACTCGTCTTGTTCTTTTCTTGAAACGTTGAACTTTTCAGCAACGTTTTCTGCGGTAACCCCCATTGGTTGTTTGTTGAAAGCATCCATTAAGGCATCGTTATTTAGTGAATCAATTAAAGTAACGTTACCAAACTTGTGACCAGATCTAACGTCCATGTTTAAAAAGGGTGCATTTGACATACTTTCAACACCACCGGCGATAACAACATCAGCGTCACCCATGACGATGGCAGCTTGTGCATTGCGGACAGCCTTTAGGCCAGAACCACATACTTGGTTAACTGTATTGGCGGTACTACAGTAGGGGATGTTTGAGTTGATTTCGATTTGTCTAGAGATGTTTTGACCAGCACCTGCTTGGATAACGTTTCCAAACACAACTTGATCTACATCAGATGGTTTAATATTTGCTTGGTTCATAACAGCCTTGGTAACGATGGTTCCTAGATCCACAGAAGTGAAGTTCTTTAGGGCACCATTTATCTTACCAATTGGTGTTCTCTTGGCAGCAGCAATCACGACTTTTTCCATATAATAGTAAAACTCCTTTAATATTATCTATAAGAAATAGTATAACGATTATTCTATTTATTTCTATTATAAAGAATAAAACTGAAAAGTTTAAAAAAGTTTAAAAAAGTTATTGACCACAGTGTTTATAATTGTTAAGATTATATCCGTTGTCATTTTTCAGATAACAATAAAATTTAGTTAAAACAAATAATAAAAAGTTATTGACCTGATGGTCTTAATTTGATATTATTGTTTCTGCTGTTAAAAAAGTTGATCGTTAATTTCGATTGAAAATAAGCAAAAAAAGTTATTGACTTTTACTTGCTAAGATGGCATAATAGTTTTTGTTGTCATCGCGATTGAGCGATTTTTGATAACGAAGTTGATAAAATTAATTATAAAAAGTTATTGACATTGAGTTAACGCTTTGATATAATTAAAGAGCTGATTATTTTAATTAGCAATCAACAAATTGGTAGATCTTTGAAAACTGAACAAGATTGATAATCGATTATGTGTAAGGAACTTACAACTTGGTTGTAAGAATTAAACATAGCGAAGTCAATTCGCTTAT
>NZ_JXDB01000002.1 GCF_001281265.1 Apilactobacillus kunkeei DSM 12361 = ATCC 700308
CCTGTTCCCATGCCGAACACAGAAGTTAAGCTTCTAAACGCCGATAGTAGTTGAGGGATCGCCCTCTGCAAGGGTAGGAAGTCGCCGCGCAATTTATAAAAGGGTTACCGTTTGGTAACTCTTTTTTTGTACATTCAAAACGATAGATTACTTTTTATGATAAAATTAAAGAGGTGTGCTGATTAAACTTGGTTAACTACAGGATTTAAATGGAAATGGAGATATTTCGTTAAATCAAGTGCATGCCATAATGTTACTATCTGAATTACTATCGTAAAACTATATAAAATAGTTTGTTTTTTCGTTATTTAGGTACGTTTTCATTATTAACCGGGGATATTATTCGTGATTTGTGATAAAATTATACTAATACATATTAAGGAGAGGCTTCGTAATGAAGAAATTTAAGATAACACTAGGATGGCAAATCATGATTGGTTTGATTTTAGGTATCATCCTAGGTCTAGTGTTCTACAAGAATGCTACCGCAATTACTGCAATGCAAAGTATTGGTACAATGTTCATTCGTTTGATTCAAATGATTGTTGTTCCAATCGTTGTTTCATGTTTAACTGTTGGTATTGCTAACATTGGTGATATCCATAAGTTAGGACGTATCGGTGGAAAGACTATTCTATACTTTGAAATAATGACAACCATCGCCATTGTTTTAGGTTTAGTTGTTGGTAACGTCTTCCATCCTGGTGACTTCATTAACGTGCATTCATTACACGCTACTGATATTACCCAATACATGACTACCGCAAAGACTGCTAACCATACCGGTATCTGGGGTACATTGATTAACCTGATCCCTGTAAATGTATTTAACTCAATTGCTTCTGGTGATATGATGCCAATCATCGTATTCTCAGTATTCTTTGGGTTAGGTACTGCTGCAGTTGGTGAAAAGGGTAAGATTATCGTTGATTTCTTAAACTCGGTATCACAAGTTATGTTCAAGATTACTGGTTGGATTATGAAGTTATCTCCAATCGGTGTTTGTGCATTAATCGGAGTTACCTTAGCTGAACTAGGTGTTTCTGCATTAGCTCCTCTAAGTTACTTCGTTTTATTAACTTACCTAACAATGATGGTATTTGTACTTGTTGTAATGGGATTAGCTGCAAGAATCTTTGGTTTCAAGATTATTGATCTTCTAAAGGTTGTTAAGGAAGAAGCTATATTAGCATTTTCAACTGCTAGTTCTGAAGCTGCACTACCAAGAAGTATCGACAAAATGACTAAATTTGGGGTGAGCCCATCAATCGTTTCATTTGTAATCCCAACTGGTTATACATTTAACCTTGATGGTTCAGCAATTTACCAATCACTTGCTGCATTGTTCCTAGCTCAAGCTTATGGAATTCACTTAAGTATTGGTCAACAACTTACTTTATTAGTTGCCCTAATGATCACTTCAAAGGGTATGGCCGGTGTTCCTGGTGCATCATTCGTTGTTCTATTAGCGACTGTTTCAACTGTTGGAATTCCAGTTTCTGGTCTAACGTTCATTGCCGGAATTGACCGTTTCATCGATATGGCCAGAACAGCGGTAAACGTTATTGGTAACTCATTGGCAACAGTTATTATTGGTAAGTCTGAAAAAGAATTTGATCCTGCAAAGGAAGAGAAATATTTAAAATCAATCGGAATCCATAAATAAGAAAAAGACCTAATCCATTTGGATTAGGTCTTTTTTTATATCTTTTCTACCTTCAAGTCGTCGCTTTTTAATGATTGAATAAATGCATTTGCAGTATCGATAGATGTAAATAAGGGAATCGATAAGGAAGTTGCGACTTTGTTTATTTGATGATTTTCTGCGGTGTTAATTATTAAATCAACATTTTCTTCTGTAATCTGTTCTGGTTTCATATTTACGATATTAAAATTAAAAGTATTTAATCCTTTAACCAACCCCTCGTTTTGTTCTTCTTCGCGTTGACTTAGCTTCAATAAGACATTGCTATTTGGTTTGATGTTTATACCGGCAGCGGAAAATGACTTTGCCAAAGCCGAATTATAGTTAATTGCAGAACCCATAACCTCACCGGTCGACTTCATTTCTGGACTAAGATTGGCATCCGCACCAGATAGCTTATTAAAGCTAAATACGGGTGACTTTACTGATACTAAATTAGTTGGAGTAATCATTCCGGTTTCATATCCAAATGATGATAATGGTTTATTCAAAATCGCGTTGGTTGCTAAGCTCACAATAGGAACATCTGTTACTTTCGATAAGAATGGTACGGTTCTAGATGCTCGTTGGTTTACTTCGATTACATATACTTGGTTATTTGAAATGATGAATTGAATATTCATCAAACCAATTGTTTTTAGTTTTTTGGCTAACTTAGTCGCAATAGCCACAATTTCTTTTTGAATATTGGGTGAAATATTTTGAGGTGGATATACAGCCATTGAATCACCAGAGTGGACTCCTGAACTTTCGACATGTTCAATAATTCCTGGAATAACAACTGTTTCTCCATCAGAGATTATATCCACTTCGGCTTCTGTTCCATATAGATATGAATCAATTAAAACGGGGTGCTGATGCGAAACATTCACAGCTGTTTGCATGTAGTTAAGCAATTCATCGTTATTATGGACTATTTTCATGGCTTTTCCACCAATTACGTATGAAGGACGTAATAAGACCGGATATGTCATTTTCTCTGTAGCTTGAATGGCTTCATCAATACTTTCCACTGAAGTTCCATACGGCTGCTTGATATTTAGACTTTTGATAACGTGACTAAACAATTCACGATCCTCGCTGATATTAATATCTTTTACAGTTGTCCCTAACACATTAACACCTAATTTAGATAAGTCTTCTGCAAGGTTGATGGCAGTTTGACCACCAAATTGAAGAATTACACCAGCAGGCTTTTCAAGATTGATCACATTCATGACATCTTCGATGGTTAAAGGTTCGAAGTATAACTTATCTGAAATCGAGAAATCTGTTGATACAGTTTCTGGATTGGAATTAATTACGATTGATTCATATCCGGCCTGTTTTACTGCGAAGATGGAATGGACTGTGGCGTAGTCAAATTCGACACCTTGACCGATTCTAATGGGGCCAGAACCAACGATTAAGATGGACTTTTTATTACTGGGTTTTGATTCATTAGTTTGACCAAATGTACTGTAATAATAAGGAGTAGTGGAATCAAATTCTCCAGCAGAAGTATCAACCATTTTAAAGCTAGCTATAATATTATTTTTTACTCTGGTGTCATACACATCTTTTTCACTACATTTCCAAGCGTTTGCAATTTGTTGATCTGAAAATCCAAATTGTTTAGCTATCTTCAAAGAATCAATGGATTGATTTTCTTTAAGTTCATCGTTAATTTCAACAATATGTTGCATCTTATATAAGAAAAATTGGTTAATTTGAGTGATGTTATGAATATCTTCAACACTGATATGACGATTAAGTAATTCAAAGATTTGGAACAAACGCTGTTCAGTGGGTGTCGCTATGTTTTCTAATAACTGATTGGTTGAGTTTTTAGTCAAATCATGTTTTTTTCCATCTTCTAAGGAACGAATAGCTTTTAATAGTGATGACTCAAAGTTTCTCCCGATGGCCATAACTTCTCCAGTAGCCTTCATTTGAGTGCCAAGTGAATTATCGATATTGGTAAATTTATCGAATGGTAAACGGGGAATTTTTGTCACTATATAATCAAGTGCGGGTTCAAATTCTGCAAGTGATTTTCCAGTTAGAGGGTTGGTGATTTCATCTAATGACATTCCAACAGCAATCTTCGCAGATATTTTAGCGATTGGATATCCGGTTGCTTTAGATGCTAGGGCGGATGAACGAGAGACACGTGGATTAACTTCGATAATGAAGTAATCACCACTTTTTTGATCAATAGCCATTTGAATATTTACTCCACCCTCGATGTCTAGAGCACGAATAATTTTTAGTGCTGCATCTCTTAATGATTGATAGTCTTTATCAGATAGTGTTTGAGTAGGTGATACAACAATTGAATCACCAGTATGGACACCAACAGGATCAACGTTTTCCATCGAACAAACAATTAATGCGTTGTCCTTGGCATCACGCATAACTTCGAATTCGATTTCCTTATATCCAGCAATCGATTTCTCTACTAAAACTTGAGTAACTGGTGACATTTCTAGTCCATTGCTCACAATAGCTTCTAATTCTGCATTGTTATGAACAAAACCACCACCGGTCCCACCTAATGTGTAGGCAGGACGAATGACTAATGGATAGCCAATCTTCACTGCTAATTTTTTTGCATCTTCTAAACTGTTGGCAATGGTTGATTCTGGTACTGGTTCATCCAATTCATTCATTAGTTGTTTAAAGAGTTCACGATCTTCGGCTTTTTCAATTGATTGTAGTTTGGTTCCGAGAAGCTCAATACCGTATTTTTTCAAGATTCCTGCGTCAGCTAAATTCTTAGCCATGTTTAAACCAGTTTGCCCACCTAATGTTGGAAGGAGGGCATCGGGTAGTTCTTTCTTGATAATCTTTTCGACTGAATCAATTGTGATGGGTTCAATATAGACCTCGTCGGCAATATCTTTATCAGTCATGATAGTGGCAGGATTAGAATTAACCAGTACGACCTCGTAACCTTCTTCTTTTAATGACAAACATGCTTGGGAACCCGAATAGTCAAATTCAGCAGCTTGACCAATGACAATCGGACCAGATCCAATTACTAGTATTTTATGAATGTCTGTATTTTTACTCATTTGTAATAACCCCCTTTTGGTTAATCATGTTGAAAAATTTATGAAATATGAAGAGTGCATCGTGTGGTCCTGGAGATGCGTCTGGATGGAATTGAACAGAAAAAGCATTATGATTCTTAACTTTAATTCCTTCAATAGTATGGTCGTTGACTTCTTCAAATATTACCTCGACATTAGAGCCGGGAATTGATTCTGGTAATAACGCATATCCATGATTTTGAGAGGTGAAGTAACATTTTCCAGTCGATAGGTTCTTAACAGCGTGATTAAAACCACGATGACCGAACTTCATTTTGAATGTTTTTGCGCCATTAGCTAACCCCAATAACTGATTTCCTAAACAAATTCCCATGATGGGATAGACCTCTTGTAGTTCTTCAATAACGTCAATCTTATCAATCATCTTAGCTGGATCACCAGGTCCGTTAGATAAGACGATACCATCTGGATTAATATCTTTGATTTTTTTGGCTGATACGTCAGCAGGAAAAATGTAAACATCTGCATTTAAGTTCAATAATTCGGATACGATTGAGTTCTTGATACCATAGTCAATAACCGCTACTTTGGGTCCATCACCTTCGATGTGATTAATATCCTTGGTTGAATGATTTGCAAATGATAAGGGTTTGTCTAAAAGTTCTTGAATTGTTTTATCTTTTGGATTGTCTGTGATAACTCCTTTGATGCATCCGTTTTGACGAATCTCCTTAGTTAATTCACGCGTATCAATTCCTTCAATCATTGGAATGTCAAACTTTTCTGCGTATTGATAAAGTGACATTTTGCTACGGTAGTTACTGGGATGTTTAGCAATGTCATATGCGATTATCCCGGATATACATGGTGTGTCTTTTTCGTTGTCTTCGAAATTGATGCCATAGTTGCCGATAAGCGGGTATGTAAAAACCATGATTTGTCCATAGTAACTTGGATCAGTGATGGTTTCTTGGTAACCAGTCATACCAGTGCTAAATACCACTTCACCGGCTGTTGCTGTTGGTTTAATCTTTGAATATCCTTGATAAATTGATCCATTGCTTAGTACTAAATAAGTTTTCATAATAATTACCTCCAAATTTTGGTAAATAAAAAAGGCTGATCAACATTGCGATCAACCTTATGTTCTGAATACCTTTCATCATATTCATAAATAAGTCAATCGACGGTAAAAAAAGAACTTATTTTGCATTATGTGAAAAGTATCCAGTGATTCATATTCGGATTAAAAAAAGGACCCGCAGATAAATTTCAGCATAACTCAAAATTTATTTCTGCCGTCCCTCGACTAAATTGCTATTTGATTAAAAATTGCACCTAAAAGTTGGGGACGGCACAATACGTGTCCTCCTCAATGCATTGTATTCAGTTAGTGTATTATTTGATTTGTTGTTCATAACACTCACCGCTTTTAAATTATTTGTTTTCGTTGAAATCAATTTAACATAACTAAAAAATTAAAACAAGATTAAATTAAAATTAAAAAATAAGTTTGCAAAACAAAAAAGTTGTGCTATTGTAATTTGCAAGATGTTAGAGAAACATCAAAAAATTATAAAAGGGTGATTATCATGACAAAACAAAACTTAAACCAAAGGCGACGTAGCAACGTTTTTTCAACAGGAACAGTGTCTAAAAAATTGAACTTATCGAAAGGACTGTCTTTATTATGCAAGTCGCAATTATTGGAATTACCGGATACGCCGGATCAACTTTATACGAATTATTAAAAAAACATTCTCAAGTAAATCAAATTAATCTATACGGACATAATTTGTCCAAACCAACTCAGTTAAACCAAATTAATGATGAATTTTCATACGATCAACATTTAGTCTTTCCTTATGACGAAAATGTCATTATCAAAGACAATGATGCGGTCTTTTTTGCAACTCCTGCAGGGGTAACATCAAAGATTGCTAAACCCTTTATAAAAGCCGATTTACCGGTTATTGATTTGTCGGGTGATTACAGATTAAAAGATCCTGACGAATACACTAAGTGGTATCAAAAAGATGCCGCTTCGCTTGCAGAGTTACAAAAGGCACAATACTGCTTAGCAGACATTGACGACAACCCAAAAGCAAAATATATTGCTAATCCAGGGTGTTATGCTACCGCTGTGCTATTAGGGTTGGCACCGGTAGTTATGGAAGATTTGATCGATTTAGATAGCATTGTAGTTGATGCGAAGTCAGGTTTATCAGGAGCTGGAAAGTCACTTAGTGATTCCAGTCATTTTGTCATGGCTAATGAAAACTTACAAGTTTACAAACCCCACGAACACAAACATATTCCAGAAATTGTCCAAAAACTACAATTCTGGAATGAAAACGTTAAAAACATTGAATTCATGACCACCTTGGTTCCTTTAAATAAAGGAATAATGTGCACCATGTTTATGAAATTAAAATCAAATATTGAAATGGATAAAGTCCAACATGCATTCGATTCATTATATGCGAACAGTTCGTTTGTTCACGTATCAATGGATGAGTTGCCAACTATCAAGAGCGTAGTCGGTACAAACGAGTGTCATGTTGGACTTTCTTTTAATTCCAGTAACAACACGTTAATGATTGTCAGTGTCATCGATAACATGATTAAGGGTGCTGCTGGACAAGCAATTCAAAACTTTAATCATCTGTTTAATTTTGATGAAAATGACGGATTAGAACTAATGCACGTATTACCATAGGAGGAACTAACAATGAAAACAATCAACTTTAAATGGCCAAAAAATATTAAATCTGGATCAACTCACGCTGGATTCAAAGAGGATGGAAAATTAGATATGTGTTGGATAGTATCTAATACGCCAGCTGCGGCAGCTGGTGTATATACAACAAATCAATTCAAGGCAGCTCCCGTTCAAGTAACGAAGAAAACAATTGATTTAAAACACGAACTACAGGCAATTATTGTCAATTCTGGTAATGCCAACTCATTTACCGGCGATGAGGGTATTCAAAATGTTTATGATTCTAAAAAATTAGTTGCCGATAAGTTACACCTAGATGAAAGCTTGATAGGTGTTGCATCGACTGGAATAATCGGTAAACAACTAGATATGGATACATACCAAGAAGGTGTAGATAATTTAAAACTTAGTGAGGGAGATATAGACGCCCCAGAAGCGATTATTACGACTGACACCTGTTCTAAAAAGGTATGTGTAGAAGTGATACTAAATGACCAACCAGTTACTATTACCGGTTTTTCAAAGGGATCAGGTATGATTCATCCAAACATGGGAACTACATTGAGTTTTATCGTCACAGACGCAAACATCGATGGGGATGATCTTCAAAATTTATTAAGTGAAGACATCATCTCAACATTTAACCAAATCACCGTTGATGGATGTATGTCCACTAATGATATGGTTTTATCTATGGCAAATGGTTCTGCCAGCGAAGATAAATTAGTTCCTGGAACTGATGAATATATAGAGTTCGCTAAGAGTTTCAAATATGTATTGGAAACTCTTGCAAAAAAAGTAGCTCAAGATGGTGAAGGCGCAAATAATTTTGTTGAAGTGAATGTTAACAGCGCGTTTGATAAACAGGAGGCTAACCTAGTTTCTAAGGCAATTGTTGGTTCTAACTTGGTCAAATCAATGATTTTTGGTAAAGAGGCCAATTGGGGAAGAATTGTGCAGGCAATCGGTCAAACTCATGCCCACGTTGATCCTAACCATGTCACAATTAGTCTAAATGGCACCGAAATTGTTACTAACAGTGAACCGGTTTCCTTTACTGATAAGGAATTGAAGTCATTGTTTACAGATGAACATATTATTATTGACGTTGACTTAAACGTTGGCAATGCTAGTGGAACTGCATGGGGATGTGATTTAACCTACAAGTACGTTGAGATTAACGCAGCTTATGAGGGGTGATTAATATGATTATTTTAAAGATTGGTGGAAATATGATTAATCATTTACCTGATGGTTTTTTCGAATATGTTGCTGAAAAGCAAGGTGCAGGTGAACACATCATCATTGTTCACGGAGGTGGCAACATCATCTCAAAATGTGGCGAGTTTGTTGGTGAGCCGGTCAAAAAAATTGATGGCATTAGAGTCACTAATTCAACAATGATGAAAATTTCGGATTTATTGTTGAACAATGTTATCCAAGAACAACTTAGCAAGAAGTTAATGAACCATGGTATAGCGACTCATAATCTAAATAGTTATGATTACTCATTTGTTAAGGGCAATTATTTAGACCATGATAAATATGGTGAGGTTGGAACAATAAGTCACATTGATACGGATTGGATTAATAAGATGACTGATAACTATGTTGGTTTAATGTCTTCAATCGTTTATAAAAATGATACCGAAAAATTAAACGTTAATGCAGATATTGCTGCAAGTGAAATGGCCTCATTACTGCGTGCGGATGAACTAATTCTATTAACCGATGTTTGTGGTGTAAAGGTCGAAGATCGAATACTAGAACAATTGAACCATAAACAAGCTTTGAAATTAATTGATGAACAATACATTGTCAGCGGAATGATACCCAAGGTTAAAGCCGCTTTGGATGCAATTGATCATGGTGTAGACAATGTCACAATTACTAATAACTTAGATGAACACGGAACAGTAATTATTAATTAGGGGATGAAAATGATGAAAAATGTATTACCAACTTATAAATATTTTGATATTGATCCAATGGATGGAAATGACTGTCACATTATTGATTCTACTGGCAAAGAATATGTCGACTTTACTAGTGGGATAGGAGTGTGCAACTTAGGATATAGTAATGAAGAGGTTAAAACAGCGGTAGGAGAACAACTCAATCATATATGGCACACTTCAAATCTATATATTAATTCGTTGCAAGATAAAGTAGCTGGAAAATTATGTCCGAAAGGATATCTTGCATTTTTATGTAATTCCGGAACGGAAGCTAATGAAGCAGCGTTTAAGATTGCTCGTAAATATACCCATAAGAAAAAAGTACTCGCATTCAATTTTGGGTTCCATGGTCGTACTTATGGATCGTTATCACTAACCGGATATGAGGCCATTCAAAGTGGTTTTACCCCATTGGTTCCTGGTAGTGAGTTTGCTGAATACAATGACGATAAGGCGCTTGATTTTATTGATAATGACTGTGCAGCAGTCATCTTAGAAGTAATCCAAGGAGAAGGTGGCGTCAATGTTGGTAAGACGGAATGGTTAAATAAAATCGAAGCAAAATGTCACCAAACAAATACATTATTAATAGTTGATGAAGTGCAAACAGGTATGGGACGTACGGGATACAAGTTTGCGTTTGAATATGCTGGATTGCATCCAGATATTATTACTTGTGCAAAAGGACTAGGTAATGGACTTCCAGTTGGTGCGATGTTGGCGAAAAAAGAATTAGCTTCATCGTTTGGTCCTGGAAGTCATGGTAATACGTTTGGTGGAAATAAGGTTGTAATGGCGGCGGCTAATGCCGTTTTAAATCAAATGACGCCAGAGTTTTTAGATGAAGTTAAAGCCAAGGGTGAATTTTTATTCCAAGAATTAAGTACACAATTACTTTCACTTCCAAATGTTGAAAAAATTTCTGGTCGTGGACTAATGGTCGGAATACATTTATCTGATTCAATCGACGTCGCAGCAGTAATTAAAAAGCTTCAATCAAACGGAATGCTAACGATTTCGGCACGTGCCAATACATTGCGTTTATTACCACCATTAATCATGGATAAAAAGACTCTTCAATGGGGAGTGCAACAAATTAAAGATGTTTTGGAAAAGGAAGTGGCATCATGTTAAATAATATTTTTTACGGTAGAAGTTTACTAAATATTGATGATTTTTCAGCAGATGAGATTAACTATTTAATCGATTTTGCCATTCATTTAAAATATTTGAAACAACATAATATTAAACACGAATTTTTATCGGGTAAGAACATAGCGTTGTTATTTGAAAAGCCATCAACCAGAACTCGTTCATCATTTGTGATTGCCATTAATGATTTGGGTGGTCATTCAGAGTATTTAGGGACTAATGATATCCATTTTGGTGATGAGGAATCGGTATCTGATACAGCTAAGGTGTTGGGATCGATGTATGATGGAATCGAATTTCGTGGTTTTAAGCAACAAGACGTTGAAACATTAGCTGAATATAGTGGTGTTCCCGTATGGAATGGACTAACTGATGATAGTCATCCGACCCAAATGTTGGCTGATTTTATGACCATGAAAGAAAAGTTTGGTAAATTAGAAGGCCTCACGCTAACTTATGTTGGGGATGGTAGAAATAATATGGCTAACTCATTATTAATTACCGCTGCTTTATTGGGCGTGAATGTGCATATTGTAGCCCCTAAAACATTATTCCCATCTAAGCAAAATCAAGAACTAGCAAAAAAATATGCTAAGGACTCAGGTGCTAAAGTTCTAATCACAGATGATGTCGATGAAGGGGTTAAAGGTTCCAATGTTTTATATACGGATGTTTGGGTCTCAATGGGTGAAGATAATTGGGATGAAAGAATTCAATTATTAAAACCATATCAGGTTAATATGGAAATGATTGAAAAGACTGGGATGAATGAAGAAGAAATTATTTTTATGCATTGCTTACCATCTTTTCATGACAATAAGACTACTAAAGGGCAATATATTGAAGAAAAATATGGTCTAAACGCGTTGGAAGTTAGTGATGATGTATTTAATAGTAAATATGCTTGGCAGTTCATAGAGGCGGAAAATCGGATGCATTCAATTAAAGCAATTGTGGCTGCAACTTTAGGAAACTTGTTTATTCCAAAAGCGTAAATAAAAAAAGACCGGATCAATATGATTCGGTCTTTTTTTATTATTTAAATGGCTTAAAACCACCTGTGTTCCATTGCCAACCAATACTCTTTAAGAATTTGTTGGCATCATACTTACTACTAGTTAGAACGTGTTTTTGAAAGATAACTTTCTTAGTTCCAATAGTTCTGTATCTTCGAATATTTGTAGCGTTGGTAAATAAGATCTTTTTTTGATGTGATTTGAAATAATAGTTTTTGCCAGATTTATGATATGCGACTTGATTGTAAAAATCATTTCCTGCTAGTGGAGCTTCATTCTTCTTGAAGTTAATTTTCCCATGTACTAATTGACCAAAGTAAAGGTTCTTCTTTCCAAAGTATACATACCACATAAGTTTATAGTATGTATAAGGATTTTTAGTAGTGTAATATGACTTACCTTGAAGTTCCTTTGGAACACCGACAGTCCATTTATATGTCTTAGCCGCATGACTCTTAGTACTTGCGAAGGCTGTATGTTCATGACTGGTAGTGAAGCCAGCAAAAACGAATAATGCAATAGTTAAAATAATAGCTAAAAATGATGATTTATAATTAATCTTCATTATGATTCCCCCCTTATTCATATATTAATATATACTAATAATTGTATAAATACAATTTTAATATACTGAAGAGGTCATAAATAAAAGGACTGAATTTTATTTTCAGTCCTTCTATGTTTTAATACAAGAAAAGAGACAACCTACAAAGTTGTCTCTTTTATAATTAATATTGATAACAGATAAGTAGCAATTACTTTGGCGTAAATCCACGTCCCCGCGGACTCAACGAAGATTTTTGTGTAATCTCATAATTACTCAGTTTATCTATTCATAAAATTTAGTAGTAGTATAAACTGTTGTCCATACCTCCCCAACTAGTTCCCCAGAAGGTGAAGCATCATCAAGCAATTATTAATATCTAATTTTAAATTACTGTTATTAGTTGCTAACATTTCACTGTTAATTAACGTTTCACCGTTAAGCATGCAACTAAAGGATACTGAGATAACCAACAACAGTTAATTCTCCATCTAAATAATCTATATTGATTATGTTGATTTCGGGAAAATTAACTGTCAAAGGTCATCTTAATTCTATTTGTTTAGAATTGAAACAACTTCTGACATCAATTTTCCCTTGATAGAATGATCTTTCGACGCTCCTGGATCAAAAGTTAATTCAGTCATATGTTGTTCACTCCTTTTTTCTAGTTTTATTACAATGTTTATTGTACACTAATTATTATATTTTGACAACATTTCACTTATAAATTGATATAAATATTTTTCATCATTTAATTAAAATGCCAAAAGAACCTAATCATATCAATGATTAGGTTCTTTTTTACATATTACAGTGATCCATATTTTCCATGTGGTCGTAACAAGACATACCACTTAAGTCGAGGTCTTCGACGGCAACGCCACGTTCTTTTGCGAATGCCTTCATCAAGTCATCCATCTTAGTTAGGTGGAATTCTTGTGGGTGGTCTGGGTCATCAACTTGGATTTGTGCCATCATACCGCCATCTTCGTGTTCGATTATGTGGCAATGGTACATGAAAACACCGGGGTGATCGAACCATGCCTTGAAGCGGACAGTTTCATCGGGATTAACTCCAATAGTATCTTTAAGACCGGTTTCGTTAGGGTATGGGTCATGGCCATCTCTATCCAATACTTCGAATTGGCAACCATGCATGTGGAATGGGTGGACCATTCCATTTTCACAGTCGTTAGTGTTGGTAACTTCCCAGATTTCGCAGTTACCCATAGTTTGTTTGGCATCGATTCTTTCCATATCAAACTTTTTACCATCTAAGGCAACTTCTTCGTCCATACCAGACATTACGACTTTTCGTACGGGTGTATTTTCAGTAACTTTGGGTGTGTTCATTTCAAATAGGGTGTCTGGGATGATGCTGTCGTCTTTGGCGAATTCATGGATTCTAAAATGCATGATGGGGACATCGTCAGAATATAGAACAACTTCATCACCTGGATTATATTGACCGAAATCAACAATAATTTCTTGTCTTTCAGCACAAGTAATCATTAGGTGGGTAAACTTAACAGGGTGGGTTAAGAGGCTACCGTCACCTGCGATTTGGGTGAATTCAAGGTCGTCTGAGAAGTGCAAACGCCATTCACGACGGTTGGCACCATCTAGTAGACGAAGACGAACCTTTTGGGTGGTGACGTCAAAGTATGGGTTAACGGTTCCGTTAATCATCGCTGTAGGACCTTGAACGCCATCTGGGTCGTAATCAGCCTTGTAATCCCATTGGTTATCTTCATGGAAACGACGATCTTGTAGGATAACGGGGATATCGTCGACACCATAATTACGTGGGATAGGAAGGGTTGCTTCATGTTCATCCTTGACGACAACAGCGGTAGCTAGGCCATGCCAAACTTGTTCGGCGGTTGATGGGCATGGATGAGCATGCAACCAAAGGGTAGCTGCAGGTTGATCACACTTGAAGTTTAAAACTTTACTTTCACCTGGGTAGACAGGGGTGTGACAACCACCATCGATATCACCGGGAACGTTTAAACCGTGCCAGTGATAGGTAGTTAATTCAGGTAATTCGTTTTTAACAGTGACGTGAATGTTCTTACCACGTTTGAATAAAATAGTCTTACCTAGTAGTGCTTGATTGTATCCCCATGTCTTAGTGGCTTTACCAGGCATAATTTGTGCTTCACCAGCTTGTGAGGTAACTGTGTAGTACATGTCGGTATCAGTCTCTTTGTCAGGGGTAAGTAATTCTGGAACCTTTAACTTTTGTTGTTCCACATTTGGTTCTTCCAAGGGAATGTAACCACCGTCGTGGGTGTTAAAAGCGGGTTCGTAAAAGAAATAATCTGTGTAGACTTTTTCGGTAGACATAAAAAATAACCTCTCTTTTTTCAAGATTGGTTATAGTATATGCTTGTTTATATTGATTTGCAATTAATAACCATTACAAACTAGTATGTATTAAAAAAGAGACGATTAAATCGTCTCTTTTTATTGTAATCAATAATTATATTATTGTTCAGTGTACCATGGGTAATGGAAGTTACCTTCACGGTCAGTACGTTCATAAGTGTGAGCACCGAAGTAGTCACGTTGTGCTTGTAGTAAGTTAGCAGGTAATACTTCAGCACGGTATGAATCGTAGTAGTTAACAGCTGCTGAAAGTGATGGAACTGGAATACCAGCCTTAGTTGCAAGAGCAACAACATCACGAGCATCTTGTTGGTACTTGTTAGCGATTTCTGAGAAGTATGGATCTAACAATAGGTTAGTTAGGTTTTCATCCTTTTCGAAAGCGTCAGTAATGTTTTGTAGGAATTGGGCACGAATAATGCATCCTTCACGCCAGATTTGAGCTAGTTCACCGAACTTCAAGTTCCAGTCATATTGTTCTGAAGCGAAACGTAGTTGTTCGAAACCTTGAGCGTAACTCATAATCTTACCGAAGTATAGAGCCTTACGTACACGTTCTACTAAGTCCTTCTTTTCGTCATCGTTGATGATGTCTGAAGCCTTAGGACCGTTTAATACCTTAGCTGCTGCAAGACGTTCGTCTTTTAGCATTGAGATGAAACGAGCGTAAACTGATTCAGTGATAACTGATTGGTCAGTACCAACTTCCATGGCATCTTCTGATGACCACTTACCAGTACCCTTGTTAGCACCACGGTCTAAGATCATGTCAACGATAGGCTTGCTCTTGTCAGCACCTAAATCGTCTTTTCTAGTTAAGATATCAGCAGTAATTTCGATTAGGTAACTGTTTAGTTCACCCTTGTTCCATTCCTTGAAGATATCAGCTAGGTCGTCAATGTCGATACCGGCACCGTTACGAAGAATGTCGTAACTTTCGTCGATTAATTGTTCATCACCGTATTCAATACCGTTGTGAACCATCTTTACGTAGTGACCTGCACCGTTAGGTCCGATGTAAGCAACACATGGCTTACCATCGCTAGCCTTAGCAGCGATTTGAGTTAAAACAGGTTCAACAAGCTTGTATGCTTCTTCTTGACCACCAGGCATTAGTGATGGACCGTGTAAAGCACCTAGTTCACCACCAGAAACACCCATACCAATAAAGTTGATACCAGATGCATCTAGTCTAGCGTTTCTTTCGATTGTGTTATGGAAGTTAGTGTTACCACCATCAATTAAGATATCACCCTTGTCTAATAAAGGTAATAGTGAGTCGATAGTTGCGTCAGTTGGCTTACCAGCCTTAACCATCATAACGATACGACGTGGAGTTTCTAGTGAGTTAACAAAATCTTCAACAGAGTAACTTGGTACCAAGTTCTTGTCTGCGTGATCCTTCATTACCGCTTCAGTCTTTGAAGCTGAACGGTTAAAAATACCTACAGTGAAGCCGCGGCTTTCAATGTTAAGGGCTAAGTTCTTACCCATAACAGCCATTCCAACAACACCAATGTTTGCTTTTGAGTCAGCCATTATAAACCTTCCTTTTTAAAGAAAATTGTGTATAAATATACACTTAGATTTTAACATTTTAATGATTAAATGTCATATAAATTATTTTTTTGAGTTAAAAACCCAAGCTCTGCCATCACGAGCTAGTAATTCGTCGGCAGCATCAGGTCCCATTGAACCTGGTGTGTAGTTAGGGAAGTCTGGTTTGTCAGTATCCCAAACATGTCTGATAACATCGGCGAATTCCCAAGCACGACTTACTTCGTCCCAACTGGCAAAGTTAGTAGCGTTACCTAAGATAGCATCGTGGATTAAACGTTCGTATGGTTCTGGAGTAGCAGCCTTTTCTTCATCACTTTGAGTGTGAGTTAAGTCTAGTGGTTGCATTTCCATACCTTGACCAGCTTGCTTTCCGTTTAAACGTAGGATGATCTTGTTAACAGGGTCTACGAATAAAGTAAGCACGTTGTTGTTTAATTCGCTTTCAGTTCCCTTAGCAGATGCAAAGATATCTACTAGCGGTTTCTTGAATACAACATCGATTCTAGTAAACTTGTCAGTTAGCATCTTACCAGTTCTGATGTAGAAAGGAACGTTCTTCCAACGTTTGTTTTCGAACAATACTTTACCGGCAACGTAAGTTTCGGTAATTGAATCGTTAGGAACGTTGTCTTCGTGACGGTAATCTCTTTGGTCACCGTTTGTACCATATTGTCCACGAACGAAGTTTTGACGAGCTTCGTCTTCAGTGTAAACATGCATACTTCTTAATGCACGAATCTTTTCTCTGCGGATGTCTACGTCCTTGAATGAAATAGGGTCTTCCATTGCAAGAATAGTAAGCATTTGCATAGTGTGGTTTTGTACCATATCACGTAGGGCACCTGAACCATCATAGTATCCGGCACGTTCTTCAACACCCAGCTTTTCAGCAAGGGTTACTTGAATGTTATCAATGTATTTGTTGTTCCAAATACCTTCAACTAGTGGGTTACCAAAACGTAGTGCAATAATGTTTTGTACCATTTCTTTACCCAAGTAGTGATCAATTCTGTAGACTTGATTTTCATTAAATGATTTAGCTAAAGCATTGTTTAATTCTTCAGCTGAATCGTAGTCACGTCCGAATGGTTTTTCAATAATTAAACGGTTGAAACCGCCATTGTCTGATAAACAGTTGTGGGCTTTTAAGTTTTTAGCTACAGTTCCAAAGAAGTTAGGTGCCATGGAAATGTAGAAGATACGATTTCCTTCAATATCATATTGTTGGTCTAACTTGTTTGCGTAGTCACTTAATGCGTCGTAATGTTCTGGATTAGTTACGTCGTGTGACATGTAGTAAAAATGACTAGCGAAATCTTTTGCTTGTTCTTCGCTGTCAGCGTTGGCACTTACAGAGTCCAAGATTACTTCGCGGAACTTTTCATCGCTCCATTCACGACGACCAGTACCGATTAATGCAAAGTGATCATTATCTACATAACCTTTTTTGTATAGGTTAAAAATAGATGGATATAATTTACGTTTAGCTAGGTCACCTGTTGCACCAAAAAGCATGAACAAGGCACGAGTTGCTGTTGCCAATTACCGTCACTCCTTATAGAAAAATTTTAACGAATCAAATGAAAAGATTTTTCATTTTCAGTTAATAATACATGGTTATTATATAACACCATGATGAATTAAAAAAGTGTTTTTAATCCCATAGCACAAAAGAAATGTAAACGCTTTACTAAAATTTAATAATTTAAACATCTCTTAATGGATATTATGCTCTCAAATGAATTATAATCGTTGTTAGAACATTCAAATAAGGGGGAGGATTCATGAAGAAAAGAACAGAATTAGGGCTTCGTTTAGTATTTTTCTATTCATTGTTGTTAAATTCTGGAGCTGCGTTTATGTGGCCGTTAGTAACGATGTATATAGATGATTATTTGCATAAGTCATTACTGGTCTCGGGGGTATCGTTGTTATTTATTTCCGGTTTTACCATTATCGGTAATTATATCGGGGGGTATTTATTTGATCATTGGTCAGCTTATAAAGCGGCATTGATTGGAATTACGATTTCAACGGAAGCCATCTTAGCATTAATTTTCTTTCATGGATGGCCTACCTTTGCGATTCTAATGGTAGTTTTAGGGTTTGGAGACGGGATTAACCTAACGCTTCTAAACTCATATGCTACCAACGTTAAGAGTAAAGACACCAGAACGGTATTCAACATCCTATATGTTGGATTAAACATCGGAGTGGTAATCGGAACTGCGATGGTTGGATACCTACTAAAATACGGTGTCGCCATTGTCTTTATGACCGCAGCGGTATTTTACATCTTGCTATGGTTGCTTACTTTTGTATACTTCAACATCGACTTTTCAGACTACGATAACAGTATTTCAAAAGAAGAAATCAAGGAAGAAAAAGAGGGGATTATTAAGTCTAACGTTAGATTAATTTATCCTATTTGTATTATGGTATTTACCGTTTACTTGAGTTATACGTTGTGGGAAAGCGTTATGTCTGTTCACATGGTGAGAATGGGTATTCCATTTGAAGCATATTCAATGCTTTGGACAGTTAACGGTCTAATGATTGTATTTGGACAACCTATATTAAATTACGTAAGTAAGCGACTAAAAATTCATTTGAATCATCAAGTTTTCTTGGGAGTATTTATCTTCGCAATTTCGTTTTACTTCTTAGTTTACGCAAAGACTTTCCCAGTCTTTTTAGCCATCATGATTTTCCTAACATTTGGTGAAATGCTGGGACTACCTGATGTGCCAGCTTGGATTGATCAACTATCCACCAAGTCAGAAAAAGGTAAGTATCAAGGGATGTTCAATGCGTTGATGTCAGCTGGACGTGCAATTAGTCCGCTATTTGCCGGATTGTTTGTTGAAGGTTTTGGCTACAATCCATTGTTCATCTTTGTTACTGTGTTAATGTTAGTTGCATTATTATTGGTGATGATTATTAGTCGGAAAACGGAAAAATAAAAAAGGAATTATGTTTTATACAATGCTCGTAATATAAGAATTAAGGAGTCTAATTTATTTGAATGATAGCAATCTAAAAAGGCATATTTATAATAATGATATTTTAGAGATATATTCCAAATCTAGAGATAACTTTGAGTTTGAGGATTTTATTCTGGGAATCATTGTGTCAGATAAAAATAATTATATATTGGTTGAAACATTGGATGATTCTGGACTCTTAGATTCATATACATTATTACTAAAAAGCGATATATCTAAAATATCTGCAAATACTAATTATACAAAAGTATTTACGAATTATGTCAATAATAATATTAAGAATAATATATACGATCCTTTTAATTTAAAGGAAGAAATGAAAAGTATATGGAATATGAAGATAGACGATATTATCCAAAATTTCTTGAGTCACGGAAAAGTTGTATCACTTTGCATAAATATCGATGAAGAATTCCATAAAGGAAATGTAATTGCATATGATAATAACTATATAGTTTTAGACGAAAGAAGATATCAAAAAACTTTTGGAGGTGAAGTGCAGGAAAAAAATAATTTAATCAGATTAGATACTATAACTGCATTTGACTTGGAAAGTAAGGAAAATAAACTATATGAACAATATTTAAACAAAGACATATAATATAAATGTGTCTTTGTTTAAGTAAATTGAGGCAAAATAATTAAAAAGACCAGGATATATTCCTGGTCTTTTTTAGAATTCATTTTCATCGTATTTTTTTAATTCACCATATACTCTGACTACATCTCTATCGGTTCCACGAAGTTCAAAGTCGGTCACAAATGGGGCGTTAAATTGTTTAGCGTAACGTTTGGCAGTTAAACAATATTGCTCATTGAAGTTCTTGTTTCCTGAACCAATAACCCCAATGCAGTATTTAGCGTTGTTGTTATAGTCAATGTATTCGCCTAAAGTGTTAGTCATCATTTCTTTGACGCCATTATCAATACCGTTGCCGCCATCTAAGTAAGTAGGGACAAACGCAAAGAAATTACTATTTTCATCGGCAAAGTCTGATTGATCGGTAATTTCCTCTAACTCAATCAATGGGTTATTGTCGTCGTCATTATGTACTTTTTTAGCATATTCTTGTAAGTTGGTCACAAAGTTACGCGTGTTACCAGCCACTGAAATATATAGGATTCTAATTGGTTTCAATGTTTAGCTTCCTTTCAAGGCAAAATAAAAAATCTGTTAGAAATATATTCTAACAGATTTAAAAATTATATATTAGTCTTTACTTTCTTCATCTTTTTGTTCTTCAGCAGATTTTTCGGCCATAGCCTCGTGGTTATCACGTAAATCGTCTACTTCGAATAAATCGATAAATGAGTTTTCAAAGTGTAATACCTTAAATGTGAAAGTATCTACCTTGAATTCGGTACCAGGTTTGATTTGAATACCTGGGTTATTGTCGATAAAGTAACCGGAAAGGGTAACGCTATCTGATTTGCTGAAGTCTTTGATTTCAGTCTTGAAGTAACGTTCAAAATCATAAGTAGTCATCTTACCACTTACTTGGTAAGTTCCCTTAGGTTGCTTGAAGACGTATTCGTTGGTTGCTGGATCGATTTCGTCTCGAACAGTACCGAATAGTTCTTCATAAATATCTTTATCAGTAATAATACCTGAAGTACCACCATATTCATCAACTACGACAACAATAGGAGTTCTCATAGTAATCATCTTTTGAAGCACTTCAGTAATCTTCATTGTTTCAGGAACAGTTCCAATATCACGAATTAGACGTTCAACTGGTATGTTTGAGTTCACTCTTGATTGACGAACAAGGTCGTAACAGTAAACGTAACCTAGAATGTTATCTTTGTTGTTATCGATAACAACTGGAATACGACTGAATTTTGATTGTAGGTATACTGTGATGGCATCGTCTACTAGAGTATTGATGTCCATGACAGTCAATTGAGTTCTATCAATCATGATGTCCTTGGCAACTTTATCGTTAAAGTCAAAGGCACGTTGCATGTATAGGTAGTCGTACTTTTCAAGATCACCATTTTCAACGGCTTCTTTTGAGATGCTTAGGATTTCAGCTTGTGACATTGATTCATCACTTTCGTCTGTCATCTTAAGCCCCATTAACTTAACAACACCAGCAGCACTGACGTTGATAGCCCAAACACCAGGATAGAAAATTGTGTGGAAGTAATGGAGTGGAGTAGCCACGTAACCTAGAATCCTTCTAGGCATGGCGATACTGATGTTCTTAGGAACAACTTCAGTAAATACCACTTCTAAATAGGTAAGAATCAAGATACCAATTACACCACCGATGGCGTGAGCGGTACCAGCAGTGACCCATCCAGATTTTAATTCAAGTAAATCAAAGATGGCGTCAACGATAAGACTTTCACCAACCCAACCCATGATGATACCACAGACGGATACACCCACTTGGGTGGTTGATAAATAGTCATTTAGGTTAGTGATCATGTGCATTTCACGAGCAAGCTTCTTTGACTTACCCTTATTTTCTTCTTCTTCTTCCAACATACTGTATCTGGTTTGCACTAAGGCAAATTCACAGGCAACAAAGTAAGCGGCGAAGAAGAAAGCGATTAATACAATAACGATTTGAAAGAATATCGCACCACTATCCAACAGAACATTCCCCGTTTCTTAATAAAATTTATATAATGTCTACATTATACCTTTTATGTTTATTTTTTTTAAGTAATTTAATGAATATAATAACCTATTTTCACTAAAAAAGATTTAAAAAAATGAAACTTTTGGCAAAAATTTAACATTTATTCTACATATATAGTTTTACACATTTGCTTCAGCAATTAAACTAGCTAGCTTATCGCGGTTCCATAAATCTATGTCTAACTTTTCGCTCGCTGAGATGGCGTGAGGTGTGAAGTAGCTGTTGGTAATGACCACGGCCTTCTTACAATTGTAGAAACTACGCCCTGAGTTGGCCTCTTGGACCGCCTTGATGCCGACGGGACTGGCGTATAGTTTGCATTGAAATACATAACTAGTGTCGCCATTTTTGGCGTAAACGTCGACACCGAAGTCGCTGCTTCCCTGAGTGCGTTTGATGTCTGAGAAACCAAGTGCCTTGAGCAAGTCACAGGTAAAGGTTTCAAACTGATAACCGTCGAAGTTATCAATCGTTGCCAGCTTTTGTTTGGACTGATAATCCATAAATGATTGATACTCGTCTGTTACGTGGGCGTCTGCTAGTTGATCCTTTTGGGCTTGGAGACGCTTGATGTCTTCTACTAGGCTATCGTGTTGAGTGGTTAACTCTTTTAGCTGTTGATACTTGATGTTGAGTTCATTGATTTGTTTGCTTAACTGATTACGGTAGGCCTTTTGTGATTCAATGCGCTCGTTCATCTCGTCTAATTGACGCTTCAACAGAGATAGTTCGTTTAGATAGGGCGTCGCTTGTGCTTGATATTGCTGTTTAGAGATATCGATGGCTCGATTTTGATACGTCATTTGATTAGAAATGACGGGCGTCTTTTTAAACGTATATGTTTGATGACGACTAATGTTGTTTTTAATGGTTTTAATAAAGTGTTTGTCTGATTTTGGTAGGATACAGTATCCAATGACTAGCAGGGTAAAGTTGATGCACAGTGCTGTCAGTTGATCGTAAACCTTTGATAGGTGAATCATGGATACCACGATGTCGATAATTTTCAATGTGATTAGGATACATATAAATCGACGAATGAAGTGACTGGGTTTCACGTCTAAACTTCCTTTTTATGATTTGATAATAACCTTATTTTATCAGATTTGACGCGGTTTCTCTATGATTTTAAGAACATTTGTTCTGTATCAACGCAAAAAAATCCCCCGGCAGATTGCCGAGGGGATTTTCTTAGCCATGATGTTTCTTTATCGTGGCGATGTTTCCGGGATGGTTATTGAATCCGTAAGAGTTAGAAACGACATATTGAGGACGATGTTTGGAAGCATCAAAAGTGCGGTATAGATAATCACCGATTATGCCCAGCGCAAGCATGATCATTCCTGATAGGACACACATTAGGGAGATTGCAAATGTAAGTGTCGAGATACCAGTAAAGACGGTGATTAATCCATAAATGACTCCAGCGATAATACTGATGAAACCGATATAATTTACTATCTTGAGGGGGATTTCGGAGAATGAGGTGATTCCATCAGACGCTAGTCTAATCATTTTAGTTAGGGGGTATTTTGTGACTCCCGCATTTCGTTCTTGTCGTTCATAAGATACGGCGGTTTGTTTAAAACCAACCCATGAAACTAGGCCACGAACAAATGGATCAGGTTCGTTTAATTTGGAAAGTGCATCAACCACTTTACGATCCATTAGGCGAAAGTCACCAGTATCAAGGGGGATATCAACGTTGGCGACTTTATGCATCACACGGTAGAAGGCTTTCGCAGAGAAGCGTTTGAAGAAAGATTCGCCTTCACGGATAAGGCGTTTTCCATAGACAACGTCAAAGCCTTCTTGCCACTTTTTAATCATGTTAGGGATTACAGATGGGGGATCTTGTAAGTCCGCATCCATGACGACAACCGCATCACCTTTGGCATATCTAATACCGGCGGTAATTGCTAGTTGGTGACCGAAGTTTCTTGAAAATTCGACCAATCTAATGTTTTCGTATTGTGATTGTGCGTGACGGATAATATCTACGCTTGAATCGACAGAGCCGTCATCCACAAAGATAATTTCGTAAGTTTCAATTTGGCATTCCACGAAGTTTTCTAGGACTTCGATGGTGTTTTTGATGCCAGCTTCTTCATTGTAAACGGGGAGAACAATGGAGATTTTATTAATTTTATTTGGCATGAGACACCTCCAGATTAATAAATGCTGGAAAGGTCATATAAGGTACCGTTGCTTATGTTAGATGGTCCACCACCCATATTCATTGATTGCTTACCACTTGGTTTGGCCATCTTAGCGGATGCACCATTCTTCATGGTGAAGTTCATTGAGTTAGATGAAGAAGTAGTGCTGGATGAACCACCATATTCGCTAGCACTGACCTTCTTAGCATGTTTCTTGATCCAGTTAACAATTGTGCTGTTAGTAGAACCAGACTTACCTTCATCTAGGTAGTATTTAACTTGTCCAGATTTTACTAATTGCTTGAATTTGCTTAATGTCATTGCAGGGTCAGTTCCATTGAAACCACCCATTGCCATGACGGCTTTCTTGGTTTTAATAATATATGGAGCAGCAGTGCCAGAATCTGCGGTTGCAAATAGGTACTTGGCATTGCCTTGGTGTTTAGTTAAATAGTTCAACAATTTGGTATTAACTGTTCCGTTACCAATTCCACCTGAGTTATTAACACCACTGGTTAAGAGATCGGGACCAGCGGTAGGAATGGCTGCAGATTCTTTAGCAAGAGTTGGAGTTAATGACCAGAAACTAGGTGCTACAGCAATTGATAGTAGCCCTACGATAACGATAGCCTTTCCGGCAGGTTTAGCTTTAAATACAAGTAATAAGATACTTGCTAGAACTGCTACGACTAGGATTAAGACGCTTAACCATGCGTAGTAGCTTGATACATACCATGCTTGTAGTCCGGCAGTAACAACGATTGCTAGTGGTAGGAAGTATGCCTTGCAATTGTTTAGACCGAATCGTTTAAACAAGTCCAGCATAGCTGCTAACCCAAGTCCAGCAAGAGCTGCAATGGCGGGAGCTAACATGATGGTGTAGTAAGGATGGAAGAAACTAGCTACGGAGAAGAATCCGTAGACTGGAACTAACCAACCTGTCCATAAAACAGTGTGTTTTTGACGAGTAGTAAGTTGGTACCATTTACGCTTAGGATCAGCGAAGCCGATGAATGCAGCAATCATACCGATGATGGAGAATGGTAGCAACCAACTAATTTGTGGTCCTAAAGCTGATTGGAATAGACGAAGTGGACCAGCATTTCCGATGTTAAATGCACCACCGGCACCACCCATGCCGCCTTTACCGTTCATCTTCATACCACCACGATGGGTTCCGCCAGGGAAGTTACCACGTGATTTCATGTTTTTAGATGGATTGAAATTACCCATCTTTCCACTTGGTGGGGTCATGTTGTTGTTGGTTTTTGTGCTTCCAGTAGGTTGCTTAGAATTCTTAGAAGAATTACCACCCATACCCTTGAAGGCACCACCGGTACCAGTAGTTTGACCTAGTAATCTTTGAGTACCGTTGTACCCAAAGGCTAGTTCTAATACTGAGTTATGTTGTGATCCACCTTCATATGGACGGTTATTAGCTGATGTCATATCAACTGATAGTGGCCATGATAGGGTGAATACAACTAAAGCAATTGTGGCAAGTGATAACTTACCAATCTTTTTCTTCCATGAATCGTTTGATGCTAACCAGTAGAAGATAAGCATTGCTGGAATAATCATGAAAGCTTGTAGCATTTTGATGTTAAACGCGAATCCAATGGTAGCAAAACTTCCGATTAACCAGTACATGTTGTGCTTGTTAATGGATTTTTGTAGCATCCAGATTGCTAACAATATGAAGTAGATTAAAGTAGCATCCATATTGTTGGTACGAGAGTCAGCAACAACAATGGGGGTAATTGTCATTACTAACGCTGCGATCCTACCTGCGAATCGACCAAAGTAAGGAGTTACTAGTCGATACATTAGGTAGACGGATCCGACACCGAATAATACTGATGGTAGGACCACACTGAAGTTTGAAACACCTAGGATTTTAGCTGATATAGCCATGAACCATAGGGCAACAGGTGGTTTATCGACAGTGATGTATCCGGCTGGATCAAAACTGGCATACCAGAAGTTTTTAAAACTCTGGGTCATACTAGTGATGGCTGAAGTATAGAAGTCGTTGGCAGAACCAGTCTTCCATGTTCCGTAACCGTACAAGCCTAATGCAATTAGGAGAATAATGGCTAACACCCAGTCGACTTTATGTCGTTGGAAGAAGTTAGGCTTCTTGTCTGTCGGTTCATTCATTGGCAGATGCCTCCTTTAATTCTGTTTTTCTAAATACCCAATACTTACTTAATAGGAAGTTAGTAGGAGTAGTGACTAGAAGCGTGATTAGGGGGATAATGCTTTCAATAACGTGGAAATAGTTACTTGCCACTTCTGTTACTAAGATACTCAAGGTCCATGTTAAAAGGTAAGTAAGGTAGTATTTAACGACGATCATCCAGTCATGGTTGGCCTTAAATACCCACTTTTGATTAATGGTTAGACCAATAATCGATGTAGTACCATATCCAATCGCCATTGCAAAAGTAGGAGAAGTTGCTTTATACAACATTGAATAGATAAGATAAGTTAAAATAGTATTGATAAGACCAACAATTCCGAATTTAAAAAACTGCCGCAAAATATTTATCATGGTTGGGCACTTCCTTTTTTGGAATGATTTAAGTCTAGTTTAAGAAAATTAAACTAATCTTAAAGCAATCATAAACTTAACTTAAATGACAAAATTAATTGAAATCGAAAGGAATGATTAACATGGATGGTTTAAATATCTTAATCGTCGAAGACGACGAAAACTTAGCAGCCAGTGTGGCTCAATTCTTATCACCAATCGGAAATACAACGGTGGTAAATGATGGCTTTGAAGGCCAAATGATGGGCCAAGACAACATCTATGACATCGCAATTTTAGATTTAATGCTACCGGAAGTCAGTGGATACGATATCTTAAAACACTGGCGAGTAGATGACGAAATCGACATGCCCGTTTTAATTTTGACCGCAAAGGACACCATGGCTGATAAGGTGCATGGGTTCGAATTAGGCGCCGACGATTACTTAACTAAGCCATTCCATCGTGAAGAACTAATCCTTCGTGTAAAGGCCTTGTTAAAGAGAACAGGTCGTCTTGGTAACAACAACACATTGTCAGTGGGCGAATTCAATGTTGATTTGAGTCGCCACTACGTTGAATACCAACATCAAGAATTGAAATTAAACGGAAAAGAATACGACCTATTGGTCTACTTCATGCAAAATCCTTCTACTATTATTACCAAGGACCAAATCTTCGATCGTCTATGGGGATTTGATTCTGAAACTTCATTATCAGTAGTTGAGGTATACATGAGTAACTTAAGAAAGAAGATTAAACAAATTTCTGGAGAAAACCCAATCAAGACACTAAGAAATGTTGGGTACATGCTAGAAGGATCCAATCAATGAGAGATCGCATTTTAGAACACAAACAACAAATTAAGTTGTTCATTAAGGAATTAATTGGTTTTGCGATTTTATTTGCGATTTTAGGATTAATTGTTTACTTCTTCTTCCAAAAGTCGATTTACTCCAACATCGACGCTGGATTGAACCGCCAAAAGGAACGAATTGAGCGAAACACTTACGCCAATGAAGGCCCGTTGAGTGTTAATCAACGTCCCGGCGGTTTTAATCCGTTTAACAACTACAACAATAGTGACTTCCAGACTAACGTGATTGTCTTCAATAAAAAGGGAATTATCTCCAATAGAGGGATGCTTGGTCAAAGAAATTACAAGCTATTGAGTAAGTTGACCGTTAAGAACAGAAAATTAAATCAAGTTGAAGAAATTACTTTGTGGTCTAACAACTATGTGACCACGTTTAGAGGGATTCTATTAAAGGTGTCTGACGACAATACCAATCCCGAATATGCGGGTAATTATGTATTGATTTTGCAAAATATCGATGCTGATTTACTTGCTTTGCACAGTTTCGTTGAAGCATTGATTGTGACATTGATATTCTTCTGGGCAATTGCGATTTTAATCGCTTACTACCTATCTAAGTCGAGTATGAAACCAATCATTAATTCATGGCACAGACAAAAGGAATTCAGTTCCAACGCCGCCCATGAATTGAGAACGCCGTTAACAGTTATTCAAAATCAAATGGAATTCTTGCTAACTAAACCAAACGACAAAGTCGTTGAGCAGATTCAACCGGTATCGACAACGCTAGAAGAGGTTAAGCATCTAAAGGTCTTAACCCAACGACTATTGACGCTAGCGCGTTCTGATTCCAATATCGTCCAAGCACAACGTTCTGATGTCGAATTGAATCCATTCTTTGAAGGTGTCTTGTCACCATTCAACGAGATTGCCACAAGTCAAAACAAGTCGTTTGTCGACACCATCGATGTCGATGGAAATGGCCATATTGATGCCGATTTGATTAAACAATTGGTGGTTATCCTAATTGATAATGCGATGAAATATACACCAAAGGGTGGCACTGTTTCCGTCAAAATTGTAAAGAACCACAGCAATCTAAAAATTGTGGTTTCAGACACTGGAAACGGTGTTCCTGACGAGGACAAAGCGCGTATTTTTGAACGTTTCTACCGTACAGATAAGTCGAGAAATTCCAAGACTGGAGGAACTGGTTTGGGATTATCAATTGCTAAATGGATAGTCGACCAACACCATGGTCGAATTCATGTCCGTGATAATCACCCAACTGGATCGATTTTTACAGTGAATATTAATTTATAAAAAATTAAATATTACAAAGATTTTCTAAAATTTAATATGGAATTGGCTTTCTTTTCCCCCTCTGGCTCTGTTACAATAAGCAATAATGATAAAACGATAAGAGGAGGTGTATAAGATATAAATTAATTTTTTAATTTCTTTATATCTTTATATGAGAAAAAAAGGATTATGGTTCTCGATTGTTGCCGTAATTGGTTTGATGCTTGCTAGCACCTCTGTACCAGCAATGGCTGATGCAAGCAACGCTAACACATCAAACACCGTTTATGACATGTCAGAATGGCAAGGTAGCCTTACTGATACCCAAGCACAACAATTAAAAAATGAAGTACCATTCGTTATTTTAAGAGTGCAATACGGTAGTGCCTATGCCGACAAGACATTTGAACACAATCGTGATCTAATGGACAAATATGGTATCCCATATGGGGTATACTCATTTAGTCAATACGAAAATCCTAGCGATGCCGCTTATGAAGCTAAAGTGCTATACAGTCGTGCACCAAAAGCAAGATTTTACGTAAATGACTATGAATCACAAACAGTTACTTCTGGTGGAACCAATGAATCAACCGATGCATGGTTGAAGGCATTGAGACCATTGGTTGGTCAACGGAAGATTTTATTTTATTCCTATGCTGATTTTATGGTGCAAAATGCAGCCAGTTCAGTCGCTAACTATGACGGTTACTGGTTAGCGGCATACCAAAACAATGAACCTGCTAGAGAACATGTTCTATGGCAATTTACTGATAAATTCCATTCAAATGCATTAGGTAAAAACCTAGATGCAAGTATGTTTACATCCAAGGATGCTAACTGGTTTATTGGAGATGTTGCTGATGCCACTAATCCTACTGCCGTACCAAAGATTAAAGCTCCAAAGAGTGATCAATCTTCTAAAAAAGTAAATAAGAAGCAAAGTGCAGCGCAAAAGAATGCGTCCAGCCAAGCTAATCAACAAGCTGCCGACACTAATAACAATTCAAATGACTCAAACAACAATGTTAATAACACAGCATCAACTACTAAGCCAAAGAAAAAGGCTGCAGTTAATAATGTTAATTACACTGCTGTTAATAAATCAATGACAATTGCTGGTGGTACAGGTCTAAAGATTTACAACCATGTGCCTGGCGATAACCGTTACAAGAAGAACACTAAGGCCGTCCACAGGAGTAATTCTTACGCAACCAAGCGAGTTACTATTAACTCGGTAGCTAAGAATACTTCAAATGGTCGTACTTACTACCGAGTTCTAAAAAATGGTAAGGTGTTAGGTTGGATTAACACCAACGGATTAGTAGCTAACGTTACTTATTCCAAGTACCACGCTACTAAGATTGTTAGAATGCACCCAAAGGTAAACTTCTACAATCACGTTGGTAACAGTGGATTCGCTGATATTCATGTTACTAACTACGGTACCGGATACGCATACACCCCAGTACAAATCACCCAACGTGCTAAGAAAGACGGCTGGAAGAAGTACTACTACAAAGCTTACTACCAAGGTAAATTTATTGGTTGGGCCTACGGTGCAATGTTTAAGTAAAAAACTTTGATCAAAAAGACGATTCGATAAAAGAATCGTCTTTTTTTATATCTTTTTTAAATTTTTTATTAAAAATAAATGCCGTTATATCAACGTTTGTAGCGTATTTTTAGCACTCAATGTAATTAAGTGCTATTTTTTCCTTGACTATTTGACCAATACTGACTAATATAAGAATTGTTGATAGGAAATAAATAACTACCAACTAAATATTGAAAATAATGAAAAGGGGCTTTGATTATGGCTAACGAATTAAGAAACAGAGACTTTAATGTATTTGATCCAATGAACGATTTCTTCGGTGACTTTGGTAAGAATTTCTTCAATTCAGTTGCTGGTAATCAAATGAAGACTGACGTTATTGAAAACAAAGATAATTACGTAGTAAGCTCTGAATTACCTGGTTTCAAGAAGGATGAAATTCATCTAGATTACAACAACGATACTCTAAGTATTCATGCTACACATGACTTGAGTAAGGAAGACACCAACAGGGAAGGTAAGGTACTAAGAAAGGAACGCACTTCAAGTAATATCGCTCGTGCATTCTACCTACCTGATATCGATATTGATAATGTATCTGCCGACTATGACGGAGGTATTTTAAAGATTACATTACCAAAGCAAGAAGTTAAGGATGAAGAAGCACACAAAATCAACATTAACTAATTAACTCAAATAGTTGGAGGGATATCTTATGGCAAACGAACTAAGAAACAATGTATTCAACGACTTTATGGATCCAATGAGCAACTTCTTTGATGGATTAGGCAGAAACATGGCTAACTCCTCAAAGATGAAGACAGATGTTATCGAAAATGATGACGAATTCGAAGTGAAAGCTGAATTACCAGGATTTAAGAAGGAAGATATCAACATTAATTACGAAAATGATACCTTAACAATCCATGCTATTCACGATTTGAATAAGGAACAAAAAGACGAAGACGGTAAGTTGATTAGAAGCGAAAGAACATCTAGCGATGTTAGTCGTTCATTCTACTTACCTGATGCAGACACTGGTAAGATTGGTGCTAAGTATGACGGTGGTATCTTGGATATCATGGTGCCTAAATCTGCAGAAAAGCAATCCAAGCACTCAATTTCAATTAACTAATTCAAAAAAAGAGCCGATATGGCTCTTTTTTTGTGTATTTTTTCTGTAATATAAAGTGAAAAAATATTATAATAGAATTATAATGATTTTTTAAGGATGATTGGAGTGTTAGTAGATGAGATTAGGTTGTTCTGGAGCGTTAGTTCTAATATTTTTACTTTTATGTGTGGTATCTAATCCAATATTAGCGATTACTATCGGGATTATCATTGCTTTAGCGGTAATTGTGTACGTAGTAATTAAGAACCACGGAGAAGTAGAACAGGCACGTTATAACAACGCACAAACAATTGATGCCTCAATGTCAAAAGAAGCATCATTCCAATTTAATAGTATGGTTTACAAACCAGTCACATCTTCTAAGGATGATATTCCTAACATGGAAATGATTCTAAGAACTGATCCAATCAAATACATTAAGAGCGATGAATTATCAAAACGTGAACAAGACATGCTAGATTCAGGTTACTCAATGGAAAACATCAGGGTTGCCAGAATCAATGTTGTTCAAGGATACAACGCTCAATACCAATTATTTGATCGTTACTATGATGTCCTAAAAGTTGAATCTGACATCACAACCGTTCCAAATCGTGCTATGACGGTATTACTAAAGCAAATGGTAATGTGCTTCTATCACCAAGAATTTGGTTTAAGCATTGACGTCCAACCACACTCATTTGACGATAACATGATTAAGAAGTTCATCGAACTATGTCCTGAAGTGAATATGTCTTCTTCATACTTCGATAACGCCAATATTACTAACGAAAGATTCTTAAACCAACGCATTGATAAAGGTTGCTTAAATGCTTTTAAGAACATCATGATTGGTTACGACCTATAATATTTATCAAAAAGAGCTACCAAGTTTTTGGCAGTTCTTTTTTTATTTTTATTGACTTAAATCATTAATAGATATATAAACTTAATAAGTAGTTTTTAAGTTAGAATTGATTTTTTATCATAAACTACTCTACATAGTTTTACGTTTCACCGGAGTGATGATAATGAAAAAATACAGTAATACTGTTTGGACCATTTTTTTGCTATACGTTTTAATATTGTTATTTAGCGTTCACAGTTTAGTAATCTTTATTGCTGGATTGGCAATGCTTTCTATCCCAGTTGGATTAAGAAATATGCTAATCGTTGATTTTAAAAATAGAACTAAATGGTTTAACGTCGTAATGACAATCGTTGATATTTTGTTATTAGCTACAATCATTTGGATCAATATCAAATAGAAAAGCATACGATTTATCGTATGCTTTTTAATATATCCATAGCATCAACAGTATTAAAATATCCCATGAACAGTGGAGTACAATTGGTGCTATAATCCCGTTTGATTCCTCTCTAGATTTACCTAACAAAACTCCAGCTAATATGTAATACGCTAACGAAATGATGCTAAATAATGAATGGGAGATTCCATAAATAAATGATGATAATAGGATAGCGTATTTTGTGTTAAAATTTTTCTTTAAGTAAGACTGAATTAAATCTCGGAAGAATAGTTCAACAACGATTGGTGATAATGTTAGACTGGCAATAATACACAGTAATTGTAATTTTGGATTAGTATATCCAATTAGATTTAATAGATTGGTCTGAAAATTTTCGTGTGGATTGACAGTTAGGAGGACGAATGAAACCTCTAGGAGAAGTAGTTCGATTCCGATTACTACCAACCGGAAATTAAAATGATTATTATGGAAAGCATCAATTATTTTTTTATTGAGTATTTTATGGTAGAGATAAAGAATAACCGACATTAAGATGATAAAGGTAAATAATACCTCAATAACAGCATGGAATAATGGTTCGTTTGTTGAATAAATGATTGGATATCGGACAAGTTCCATTAACGGTGAAAGGAATATCAAGATAAATATAAATGATGTTTTTTTCATCGCGTTCACTCCTTGATTACTGATCTTTACTATTCGATATATATTCAGTTATTAATTAATTATAGTTCTATAAATTTATTACGCCGAATAATTTTTTCTAAAAAAATAAACCCAAATTTGGACAATTTTCGAAGGGAGAATATACGATGAAAACGGCAAAAACAAAGTTAGAAACCGTAAAGGAATGGCTTTTCTTAATCATTGTTGTGACAGTGGTTGGTGCAGTAATTGGGATGATTTCCGACTTATTATCTAATGGATTCACTGCACATAATTGGCATGAGTTTTGGACTTACGCCATTATTTCCGCAGTTGGTGGAGTTATATTGATGTTCTTATACCTCATTTATAGTTTTATCACCGAAAGAATACACAAAAAACATCCAACATGGTTTGCACCACAAGATCCACCATCGAAAAAATAAAAGCACACAATAATGTGTGCTTTTATTTTTTGTTTAATTGTTTATTTAAAAAAACTAAAATTCATAAAAATCTAATAAACACATAAAATTATTTATGTTCATTTGTTTAAATTTATTTATAATTTTCACTCATATTCCGAAAAAATTGTGTATTTTTTTAAGTATAAAAATGTTCAAATTAAAACTTATAATTACTATAAAGTGCCTTTAAGGCAATGTTTATAGTACCAATCCAAAAACTAAATATACTTTTGTTCTAATAGTAAATTGATGGTTTAAACATCTGTTAAACCTGTTAAGTAAAACTTAAATTATAAAAACGTTTATATGTGTTAATTTTAACTACAGTAGCTTACTAAAAGTTAATAATTAAGAAGATTAAGAACACATTCTTAATTGTTTAAGGAGCGTGAAGATATGCTTTATAACAGGAATAAATTAAACAAAAATAACGATAGAAAAATTCTTAGAAAAGTAAAGAAAAATTGGATTGTTGTCTCACTTGCAACATTTGCATTTATTGGAAGTTCATATGTAGTTAGTGGAAATGTTAACGCAAAAGCAAGTGTAAATGAGGTTTCAGTTCAAAATACAAATTCAGTAGCTGATGATGCGCATAGCAGTGCTGCTAGCGATGAAAGTAGTGTCTCTAGTGCTGGATCATCGTCTTCAGTGGATGTAGATAGTAAGGCCAGTGATTCATCTTCAGCAATTCAGACTGGTATCACAAATAGTTCTTCTTCAAGTAACCAAAATGAAGCTATTTCATCATCTGCAAGTTCTTCCAGTGCTAGTGTAAGTTCTTCAGCTTCTAATGAGAGCATATCTTCCAGTTCCGCAAATTTGGATTCAAGTTTTTTAAGAGACGGTGACAATAGCAGTAGCAGTAGTTCAAGTGCCAATACTACTGTATCTTCAGGTTTCTCTGTTACTGATCCAGATTATCCTGCAAACATGTGGGTTGATAAGACACAAGGCAGATATACATTTTCAGCTGTTCAAGATGTTCAGCTTGGAGGACAAATAGTACTATCTACTGATAGAAATGGTGATGGTGTTGTTTATGCAACAAGTATTGATGCTAATGGAAATGTAGTAGATCAAGAAACTGTTCCAAAGAATTCTAGTGTTAATCTTAATGATCAACGTCAAACAACAATTAATAACTATGACTACTACGGAGTTATTGATAGCCATGGTGAGGGTAGTATCTATAAAATTATTTATGATGCGAGTGATAAAATTAGAGTTTATTTGAACGCTAAGTCTTTTATCGTTCCAAAATTAATTTCTCAAACCACATCTTATGTAGATCAGAACAATAAGAACATTGTTGATGTGGATGGGAAGGAAATTAAACCCGTTGTTCAATACGGATTGAATGGACAAAAGTATACTACCGGAGAACCTAAATTGGTTAATGGATATTATACTAAGCATTTTCAAGTTTCCCCTTCAAACGCAAGCGGTATTATGTCGCCTTTTTATTATGTGGGACAAACCGTTAAGACTTTCTTCCCCGATTCAAATGTTACTGTTCAATACACATTGCTAGATTATGATGGAGATATGTCTGGTCAAATACTAGACGGAACACAAGTTGTGGCTAGTGATTCTAAAATACCTAAGGGCGGAGTATCTCCAAACACATATTTGAAGTCAAATATTATTTATAATATGAGAAATCCTTATATTGATCAAACTAGTAATATTGTTTATCATTACTTACCATTTGGGTCTCTGTTGCCATATGATAGAGATACTGGTCAACCATTGTGGAATGGACATGATGAATATAAAAAAGTTTATGAAAATGACCCTAATGATTACTCCAAGGCTTTGAATCCATACGTTGTAAACATACCTGGTTATTACCCCGTTGATACTAATGGGAACAGACTAACTCCAGGTAAGGATAGATACCCTATTTCTGATCCTTCGAATCCTGATAAAGATACAATCATTTACTATGTAAAGGATCCAGTTAATGTATCTCACGAGGAGAAAACTGTTAATAGAAATATTAACTATGTAGATTCAAATGGAAACGTTGTAGCAACTGCTCATAATGATAATGTCACTTTTGATAGAACTATTAGTACCGATACTATTACTAATGAAACTACTCAAGGAAATTGGGAAGTTAAGAATGGAAGCAGCTCATTTCCTGTTGTTAGTTCTCCAGTAGTACCAGGATATGTTTTAAGAAACGACAGTCAAAAGACAATCCCAGCGGTTACAGTAAACCCAAGCTCAAGTGATAGTAACGAAACGGTTACTTATGACAAGGTGGGCTCACTAGTACCAGTGGATACCGCAGGTAACCCAATTGACAATGGTAGTCATAACACCAGTTATCCCAATGACCCTAACGATGCGGGTAAGGTAACTAACCCAGGAATTCCAAGTATTCCAGGCAAGACGCCGGTAGATAAAGATGGAAACCCATTAACCCCTGGTAGTAATTACCCAATTGATGGAACCAAACCAACCGAAGATACTAAGATAACTTACGTAGATAGTAATCAAAAGGTGAAGGTAAGTTACATTGACAGTACAACTGGAAAGACACTAGAAAGTGCCGACTTGAGTGGGCAACCACAAAGTACTTCTGACTATCGCACTACAGATACAATTAAGAAGTACACTGATCAAGGATACAAACTAGTCAGTGATAACTATCCAGCAAATGGGGTTAAGTTCCATAGTGATAACCAGGAACAAGACTTTACTGTAACCTTGGAACACAAAGTGGACACAGTCACACCGGATAATCCAGGAACACCGGGACAACCAATCAACCCAGATAATCCAAACGGACCAAAGTGGTCAAACGGCACAGACAAGGACAGCTTGAGTAAGACAGTTACTAGAACGATTAATTATGTAGATCAAAATGGTAATAAGGTTCACCCTTCTACTACTCAAACCGTAACCTTTACACGCTCAGCAACAGTTGATGAAGTAACTGGTCAAAGTGCTTATGGTAATTGGACTACAGAAAACCATTCCTTTAGTTCAATCACTAGCCCTCATATAAACGGATATGTATTAATTAATTCTGATGACTCAACGATTAGTGTATTAAATGTTAATGAAGATAGCAGCGATGTGATAATTAATGTTAATTATAGAAAGTTGATTAATAATCATCATAATAACCCCGGAAAACCTTCTAAAGGCAATCCGCACGTAATTCAATATTCGAAGCCAAAATTAAATAAACACTATAATAATTCTGATAATGGAGATAAAGACAAATTACCACAAACTGGTGAATCTAATGAATCCAGTGTTCAATTGATGGGATTAATTTTACTATTTATTTCCAGCGTACTATCTATTTTCGGCTTTAGAAAAAAACAAAGTAAATAATATTAAAAGCCACGTTATTAAAATTATTTTTAACTAACCGTGGCTTTTTATTTACTTGAAACATACGGAGAATGAAATGAAAATAAAGAGTAAATCAAAAGAAAAAATAATAAAAACATTTTTAAATTTAAGTGCATCAGAAGATATTGCAGAGATAGGCACTAGTAACATAATTGCTGTTAGTGGTGTCTCAAGGGGAACCTTCTATAATCATTTTAGGAATAAAAAAGACATTCTTGAATATATTGAAAAGATGATGTGTAAATCAATTGATGAAGTTTTTAGAACAGTTGATCAAAATGATGAAAATTACATCAATGAACTGATGGATGTAATTTTTCCAATAATTTACAATGATAGGGAATATAATAATGTCTTGTATTTATACTATCAATCTGAATTCTTTGACTTTATAACTGAAAGATATTCAAAATACTTTAGTGGTTTGTTCAAAAATTATAATAAAAAAATAGCGAATTGGCCCCAATATTTTACGATTCAATACTTTTTTAGAATGATGTTAAATATTATTCTACTTTGGTTATCAGAACCTTTTCCAGTGTATCCTGATGAGTTTAAATACATTTTTAAAGAACTTATGAATACCTCAATTGCTGATATTTGTGGTATAGAAATTTAAATATGGTAATAAAAAAGCACACGTAATCGTGTGCTTTTTTGTTTAATGTTTATTACTTGTTTTGGTTAGCAAAAGCAATAGCTGTCTTAGCTAGTTGTTCAGGAACGTCTTTCATTCCCATGTTTACTTGAATTAATACGAATTTATCGGTTTCTTCTTTTGCTTTTGAAATGGCGTCAATTAGTTCTTTTTCGGTTGATACTTCGATGAAGTCAAACTGATCGTCATTTGCGCCAAAAGCTTTTGGCATTAGTCCATAATTTAAGGCAGGAACATCGTTGTAGCTTTCATTCATACCATGGATAACTCTTTCAACGGTGTAACCAGTGTTATCAATAACGAACATAATTGGATTTAGCTTTTCACGGAAGGCAAGACCGAATTCTTGAATTGTTAATTGAAGAGAACCTTCTCCAGTAGATAGAACTACACGACGGTCTTTATTAGCAATTTGATTTCCTAGCGCTGCAGGGAAAGCATATCCAATTGAACCCCAAAGTGGTTGACCAAAGAATTTAGCATCTTTTGGTAATTTTTGACTTGCTAATCCAAAGAAAGAGGTTCCTTGTTCTGCAACTAATGTATTGTCACCATTAATAAAGCTGGCAATTGCTTTGTCGTAGAAACTTTGGGTGATTTTGTCTCCTGAAGGGTTAATTGATGAATCATTATTCTTTAAATCTAAGCTAGGCAATGATAAATCAAGATTAGTGTCTGCTAGACTGTGCATGATATTCTTAAATTTGTAGTCTTCGGCAACTTGTTTACCATATAGGTTTGCTCCATCGTAGTTAATTGTAATAGTATTATCTTCTGCAAATTGTTGAGTAAAACCACCTGTAACAGAATCGGTTAATTTAGCACCAATTAGAATGACATTATCCGAGTTTTCTACGTATTTATTAATACTTTCGTCTGAAATTTCACCGTTATAGGTACCGACGAAGTTTTTGAAACTTTCATCAATATTACCTTTACCAAGTCCTAAATCTAAAACAGGAATATTGTTTTTGTCTGAGAATGATTTGATATCGTCAAATACATTAAAACGATCTACTTCGTGACCCATAATAATTACAGGGCTTTGGCTATGGTTAATAGCTTCCTTGATTTGGTTGAATGAATTTACTGAGTTATGTTTTGCTTCTACAAATAAATCTGCAATATTATCTTTTAAAGATGGATTAACTTCCATTTCTACTAGATTAGTTGGTAAAATAAGGTAAGCAGGTTTCTTGCTTTCATAGATATATTGAGCAATTTCATTAATTTGGTTTATGGCATTATCTTTGTTCAATCTAGCAGATTTGATTCCAAGTTGACGATGAGCTTTTTCGAATCTACTGAAGTCATGGTCACCAAAAGTGTGATGTACTAATGAACCATTGTTTTGGACCTCGTTGGTAGGAGCACCAACAATTTCCAATACTGGGACGTGTTCAGCAATGCTTCCTGAAAGACCGTTAATTGCACTTAGTTCACCAACACCAAATGTGGTAACAAATGTAGCGAAGCCTTTTTCTCTCGCATATCCATCAGCCATGTATGATGCGTTTAACTCATTGGCATTACCTTTCCATGTTAAATCATCACGGTGAGTAATGTGATCTAGGAATTGAAGATTGTAGTCTCCAGGAACTCCAAAGATATCATTAGCCCCCATATGCTTAATGACATCTAATAAATAATCTGATAATTTATAATTGTTTGACAATATAAATACTTCCTTTCAAATTATGTCAATCACGTTGACATATTAATTGAAAATATTATAATTCCACAAAAATAAAATGTCAACATAATTGACATAAAAAGAGGGTAATTTTATTAACGCTAAGGAAAAACTTTCAACCATATTCTTTGCATACCAACGTTTTTCAACGATGATTGATTTAAAAAAATATAATTTAAACCAAACACAGCATCGGATAATTTATTCAATTTCTGAATTAGACATTCCTAGTATGGGTAATATTCAGAAGCTGCTCAACATATCAAGACAGGCTTTGAACGTCAATGTAAGAGATTTAATGAGTCGTAATCTGATAGAAGAGATCAGTTCTGATAAGGATAAGAGAATTAAGACACTCCATTTAACTAAAGACGGTAATGATTTAAATGATCAAATAAATGCAGAACAGACTGAAAAAATAGAATCAATATTTGAAAATGTAGATAATGATTGGGAACAAGCGATGAAAGAATTAGCTGATGAATATGTAAAAGGATTTAAAGGCTAATAAATACAATTTTTGATTATTTCGTTTTCCATATTGGACATGTAGATGCAAATGAACATATCAAAGAACAAAATAACAGTAAACTAAAGAAGAGGACTAAATTTTATATTTAGTCCTCTTCTATATGGTTTTAAAAAAATAGATAAGTTGTATAATTATATTGTATTATGATAAAGAAGATGATATAGATGAAGTATGGGGTTAGAAAACCTAGTTGGAAAAAATCATTCTCAGCACGTACAAGAGGTCGTGCGGTTCGTTCATTGAAAAGAGCAGTGAATCCCTATTATGGTAAAAAAGGAATGGGATGGATTAATAATCCACATAAAGCTTTATATAACAAGGTCTACCACAAGACATCGTTTAAATTGTTTAAGTGGTATTAAACAAGCCGAAAATAAATTTCGGTATACATATTGAATGGAGTAGATTAAATGAAAAATGAATCAAATTATCATAAGTTTTTCTCAACGTTAAGAGAAACTATAATTATGATATCCTTCTTAGTTTCAATAAGTCTGTTTGCTCTTTGTGCTTCTGACGGCCAACTATCTATTGAAAAATTGGTGATTGCTTGTATTGTATTGATACTGACATTAACTTTAATAGCCATACATTACTCTATTGAAGGCAAAGACATATCTTCATTTTTCGATGATTAGTTTTTCTTAAGGTTAAATTATTGATTAATGTCTGTATTGAAACTACCATATAGTTGCGTCGTTAGTACATTTTAAATCCTAACACGCTTTTACAATCATTTAATTCTTTATATTGCCTTTCTTTATCGAGTATTCCCATCTCGTTTAAGAAAGGCTTTTTTCTTTTATAAATCGATCTATAATTAATTAAATTATATTTATGGAGGCTTTTTGATGAAAGATATTACTGAAATTGCATGTGAATCATATAAAGAAGATTTAAGAAGTTATGATAATTGTGACTATGTTATTACTTATCCAAAATATGACTGGAAGATGTCCTATATTGCTTATGATGCAATGTTAAATAAATTGACAGGTTATCATGATTTGAACCAACCGGATACGGATTATGAAACATTTGGTACGAAAAATAATAGTGAAATTATTTCGTTGATTAATGAATTTAAGAAGGACTTCAGTATATATTTAATTAATAATGATTCATATGATGGAGACATCTTTCATATAAGTGGATTGGAAAGGATTTATTATGTAATAATAAATCTAAGTTTATGTTAAAATTAAAATATTATTTTGATTTTCTTATAGTTGGGGGAATAAATATGGATACAACAAATATAGGCGTTGAAATGACTAATGTCGAAGCTTTAATCAGTGATAATTGCTATAAAGTGCCATCATATCAAAGACATTACTCATGGAACAAAGAATCACTAAAAGATTTTTGGGATGATTTAGTTGATGTTATGGAAGGATATCAAGATTCACATTTCATTGGACAAGTAGTTACATACGTTAATAATGGAGTTCAGGAAGTCATTGATGGTCAACAAAGATTAACAACAATATCAATATTGTTAGCAGTTGTGCTGAATAAAATAGAAGACATTTTTGATGATGTTGATGGAAAACCAAAAAACAAGCTCCTTACGACACGTGCAAATATTGAGGAGTTGTTAAGATGGGATGAAACTAATCCGTCATTGACTTTACAAGAATATGAAACTGGTGATAATTCTATTGATGATTATTTTAGGGGCATATTTGAGGGTAGAACAGATTTGAACCCTAATAATAAAGATATAGAGCCAGTAAAAAATATTAAAACTGCTTTTAACAGTTTTAGTTCTCTTATTGAAGACTACTACAAAGGAAAAAAGATCGTATTTCCTACAGATAAAGCTGACGTTATAGTAAACATTTTCAAATCATTAAAAAGCAGATTTATTTTATCAAAAGTATTTACAAGAAAAAAAGAAGACGCATATATAATTTATCAATCATTGAACAGTAAAGGAACACCATTAAAAGCATCTGAACTTATAAAATCACATGTTATGTTACAAGTAGCCAATAGCGATGATAATGAAAAGAAAATGGTTCAAAAAAATTGGGACAAGATTTCCACAGCATTTGGAAATGACAGCGATAAAATTACAACATTTATCAGAGTATATTGGTCAGCTGTAAAACGAGTAGTAACAGTAAATCAACTTTTTAGATCAATATCTGAGGGAATTAATGATAAAAATAAAACCTTATTATTTTTGGAAGATCTTAGTGAGGTAGTGGATTATTATGTAGCGATGGAAAATTCTCTATCTAATAAAAAAGATAAAGAACTATTTAATGATGACACAATAGAATCTATGCTATTTATTTTGAAAAAATTAGGGGTGTCACTACATTATCCTATTTTATTCTCAATGATTTTAAGGGGTACTGACAGAGATACTCAAAGAGTTGTTATATATAAAATACTTTCAGTTTTTATACGTCATCGTACTATTTGTGGTAAAGGAACTAATACGCTTGAAAAAGGATATGCAAAGATAGCTCAAAATATTTGGAATCAAAAAATATCTACTGGCGTTGAAATAACAACAGAACTTGATGATGAATTATTGAAGAGTGATGTTGAGGTAAAAAATGCATTCCAAGGGTTATCAAAAGAGACAAAGAAAAAGGGTGAAAAACGATGGACATTAATTTATCTAATGTATCGATTATATAAGGAATATGGAGACTTCGAAAACATCGAATTAAGCCAAGTAGGATTGGATAACTTATCAGTTATTCATATTAATAAGGATATATCTTCTGACTATGTTGACTATATTGGTAATTATGCTTTAGTAGAGAATAAGCTAAAGGATATGTATGGAGAAAATGATATTTATAAATCATTAAGTGAGTCCAGATATTCTGTAAATAATACAATATCAAAAAAATTAAAAAATAAAGAATGGGACACTCAAGACATAATAGAAAGACAGAATGATATGTCAAACAAGGTTTTAGGAATATGGTAAACAAGGGGCTTGATAGCCCTTTTTTTTATTGTGTTATAATTATATAAAACATTTTTATAGAATGGAGTGTTATTGTGTCTACCACGTCTAAATATAAGTTTGATGATTGTTCATATAAATCAGACCTGGAAAATTTGAAAATACCAAAATTTCAAAGGGGCCTAGTTTGGAGTAAAGATAAAAAAGAATCTTTGTTACAAACGATACATGATGGCTTTCCATTTGGTGCATTATTAGTTTATGACACAAGTTCTAACGGAAAAGAAAGTATGTTATTACTTGATGGACAGCAAAGATTGTCAACAATAATTGAGTACGATGAAAATAAATTTACATATTGGTCTAAACTAAACCCGGATAAGTATCAAAAACTAAAAGGAAATATTAATTCAATTATTGGTGATGAGAATTACTATGTCGATGATAAAAAATTGAATGAAATTTCAAATGAAGGATTTGATCTTGGAAGTTGGACCGATGAATTAGATGATTTACGATTAGGTAGAGATAATAAAGAGAAATTACGTAAATTGGTTATTTCAGCTAGAAACGATGTTAGAAACTATATAGATCTTGATAGCCTTAGAATTCCTTTAATTAAATATACAGGCCCAAGAGAATATTTACCAATGGTATTTGAAAACCTTAATAAAGGAGGAGTTCCTCTATCTAAGTATGAAGTATTTAATGCTTCATGGAATGATGAGTATTTAAAATTACCAGACAATGACTATACTAGAGAAATAATAAGTAATGTAAAAAAATATTATTTGAATATGCAAGATAATGGTGAATTTGATGTTTCTGATTTTTCGGAAGATGATATAACAAATTCTAAGGAAATAAATCTTGCAGAGTTTGCTAGAGCCTTTGGCGAGTTTACAGTTGAAAGAATTCCATCACTTATTAGCAAAAGGGATAAAGAAAAGGCATATAATGAATTCGGTTATGGCCTTCTGGCTGTTATATGTGGTGTCTCAAACCTAAAGATAATGGACATAAAAGATCATATAAGCTGGATAAGAGATAACGTGACGGAAATACTAGAAAAAACTAGTGTAATTTCAAATAAGTTAAACAGTTCTTTTGATAAATTGTTAAAACAAATCATTTCATATGATGTCTCTCAGAATGCAAAAAAAGGTGATTATTCAAATGGATTATCAGGTTCTTTTAAGATACTATCTTATTATGCGAACCTATGGAATGCTGATGACAAATCTACAAAGGAAATATTAAAAAATATTCCTGCTTACTATATTTATGATTCATTTAACTATTCATGGACGGGACACGGAGATTCGAGATTAAATGATTATTATTCTAAAAATAGTAGAAGAACATATGAAACTAAGTTAAACAAGAGTGACTTTATTTCTGTTTTTGAAAATTGGGTAAAGGATAATCCAGGTAATAGAAAAACTTTTTCTAAGGAAATAAAAGCTTTAATAACAATTCATTCAAATTTAACTTATATGGCAGGCTCTATTCCAAGTGGTGAAGATTACGAATTTGAACATATTGTACCTAAAAAATGGATAGTCGATAAGAATACATCTCAACAGCCCACTAATCTTAGTTCTATTGGGAATGGCATGTTTTTACCAAAGGATACGAATAACAGAAAGAAAGATAAAACCCTTTATGAATTTAAAGGATACGATGATAAAAAATATGCAGCATTTATTTCTGATTCAAGCTATCCAAGCAATGAAACTTTAGAAAAGGCCAAAGAATATGCTCGTTATAGAGACTATGATAATATCAATAAAATAATTAATGGAAGAACAAGAGAAGTTATACAATCTATATCCGATCATTTGTTTAAATAAGAAGGCCCTTTTAGGCCTTCTTATTTACTTTTGGAGCAATTTAAAGGTGGTTTTATTCTATGGATGAAAATATTTTAAATAAGTTTAATAGCTATGAAGATTGTAAAGATGCAATAAAATTAATTAGTGATGCTATGGATAATGGAAAATTAGTTTTTTTTATTGGTGCTGGAGTGTCGATATCACAGGGATATAATAATTGGAATGATTATATAGAATCATTGCTAGAATATTGGGAAGGACAAATAATTAGTTACTTTCATTCAAAAGAATGTAGAGAATATGTTAACGCAATTAAAAATATTAATAAATCAAACTTTAGTAATAAAAGAAAAGTTGATTTATTGTATGAAGTGCTAGAGGATTGTATGCCTGAGGAGTTTGAAGAGAGAAAAACCGAATATGAAAAGGGTTATTTTATGGACTCAACTCCTGGAGAAACAGATAATAAAATACTTTATAATTTATCCTCTTTAGATGCGGCATATATTACAACAAATTATGATAATCAAATTGAAAAACATTTGGACAAAATGAAGAAAAAAAGTGTATTGGTAACTGATATGACGGATTTAAGTGAAAAAATCCAAAATAATATATTTATTAATACAGTTATTCATCTTCATGGTATTCCGAATGGAAATAAAGATGATTTCATTAGTTCAGGTGAATCATATAAAAAACACTACTATGAAGACAATGACAAATTAAAGAAAATTAGACAATGGTTATCCGACAAAGGAGTTACTTTAGTTTTTATTGGTTCGAGTATGGAGGAAGACGAAGTACTATCATTAATACCTAAAGAATCAAAAAATATTGCTATATTAAAAACAGATGATGGTTGTGGTCCTGATGGAGATTATTTAAGAAAAGTTAAAAGTAAATTTTTTAGAGATAAAAATAATACGAAGGTATTGTGGTATGGTAAAAAGCATTCAGATTTGTTGTATTTTGTTGAAACATTAAAAAATAAGGTTATGGAATTTGGCTCGAGAAACGATATAGAAAAGTTTATGAACCCCACTATTTCATCAGAGGATTTAATATCATTCATTAATAGTAGCGAAATAAAAGATATTGACAATGCATTGAGAGATATTCCTGATCAAAATAAACGAAAAATAGTAAACAACATTAAAGAATTAAAAATTTTTACTAATAAAGATATGAACGCTTCAGAAATATTGTTTGATATTTTTACTAATAAAATAAAGTTAATAAATATGAATGAAATTAATAAAATAGTTAGATATATATCTGGTAATAATAATTCTTATTTATGTAAACGCGTAAATGATTTCTTTGATATGTGTAACATTGAATATTCAGAATTAGATAGAATATATAAAAAATTATCTTCCAGAATTGATATAGAATATACTAGCTTTAAAAATAATAAGAATGTAATGGGATGGAAAATAGTTAATGATATAAAGAATAATAGACGTGATCTTTACGAAGATATCAGTTTATATAATTTATCTTTTAATGCAGAAATAAATTTGTATGATTTGATTAATAGTAAAGATTTTAAAAATAGATATGGTATTTTAAATGGTAAACAAATTATAAATAATAATTATGGATTGAAAACACTGTATAAATCTATTAAAAATGATTCATTGCAGATTAATAATAAAGAATGGCAAAACGAGATACAAGAATCGTTTTTTGGAAACTCTATATTTATTAAGTTACTTATGATTGTTTATAAAGAAAAAGGGCTAGATCAAAATGTTATAAATAAGATATTAAAAAATTGCGATTTTAATAACAGATTTTTAGGTGATGACTTTCAACAATTCATTCTCGATAATAGTTCACAAATTGAATCATTGGAAATAAATGTAAATAATTTAGGTTATAAGGACGCTATAACTTCATTAGAAAGATATAGCGTGTTAAGTAAGTCTATCATTAGTGATAATGATTTAAAGAATCAAACAACAGAGGATTTAATTATTAAAATTACATCTTCGGATTATGAAGATTTACGGTATATGGACTCCGAAACTTCATATTTTTTAAATGTTGACGGGACTATAGATTTTCTTAAGCAACATTTAATAGATAATAAATGTAAATATACTCAAAAAATATTGGATTTAATGTTTTATGATAATAAATCAAATGAGATGTTTGAAAAATATAAAGTCTTGTATGAATGGTTTTTGAAAAATTTTAAAGGTTCATATGATGAGGATAAAGCTTTTCAGTTCATTTGCAATAATTATAAAGACATAAGATCATTTGGACCGTGGGATTCAAGCATATTTGAAGAAATGATCAAGTTCGGAAAGACTTTTACTATTGATAAGTATTTGGAAATTGATACAAATTATTTAGAGGGTCCAAACAATGATTTTAATATTATTGATTTTATGAATTCAGATATAGGTGCATATTTAATTTTATTTTACGATATACTGCAAAAAAATAATTCCTATTCGGATCTTATAAAATCTAAAATAGAATCTTTAAACAATGAAAAAATTAAAGAATTTATGATGGGAAGACATTATAATTTGTTTAATAATCATAAATTTGATAGATTGTATTACTTAATTGGATTTTCATCAAAATATTTAATTGGCAGAGATTATACAAAGATGTTCAAGAATTCAGCCAAAAAAATATTAGAGAAATCAAATGATTTTTATTTAGATGCTTCTGTAATGAGAAATGTCCATCTAATTTCATTAAGTGAATTGAATCCGGATTGTTTGAAAATAAAGGAACACAAAAATATATTTGGAATTATGGATATTATCATTCAGAATAAATACAAATTTAACTATGAAAATAAATGGATAAAATATCTTTATCAATATGATCCTGATAAATTAATTAATATAATATTATTTCAATCTACAAAAAATAAAAATACTGATAAGATAATTCAAATTACTGATTATATAACTGAATTTCTATTAAACGACAATATAAAAGAAATTAGGCCTAAATTTTATAATAATATTTTTGACCTACATGATGATATGTCAAAGAGAATTAGTAAATTATTATATAAATGTTCTAATAAAGAAAATATTAATTATTACGATATTCGAATGATAGAATATATACTTCCAAACATCTCATATGATCATCAAATAGAATTGATTGATAAACTATCTCCACATATCAGTACAGTTCAGCTAAACAATTTAAAGTCTAAATATAAGCACTTATAAAAAGGAGACACTCAACTGAGTGCCTCCTTCTTAATTATTAATATTATAATCTATAATAACAAAACAGTAGACAATAAACAGGGGATATCTTTACTATCACAATATTATAGTGAGTTATCCTTTTTGCTATGAGTTTGGTATTGATGATTGTTGTAATCATACAATGCTTTTTCAAAATCATGGAATGTGTGAACATCGGTAGGGTCTTCTTTGCGACCTTTCTTCAATAACGTTCTTAGGTAATCAATCATACCTGGTGTTGTCTTTACTTGCTTAATTCCTTCTATAATTTCTGATTCAGTCATATTAATCGCCTCTATGAATTTAATTTATATCTGAATCCAACTATATAGTAGCACCATAGATGTGAAGTGTTCAGTAATTAGTTTGGTAAATTTTACAATAAAAAAGCTCTCCATTCAGGAGAGCTTTTTCTTATTTAGTAATTTCGACTTTGGTTAGCTTAACTTTAAATCCAGCATTTGATAGGTGACCAGTTAGCTTAATATTAGCATCACCATATTTGGCGCTGTATTGGTAAGTATCACCTTTGCCAGTATCACTATTAGAATTGTAGATACGATCATTGTTGTGTTCAGTTAAGTATACATAAGTAGCATCGTTAGCAGCCACATTCTTTAATTCTTGTTGATTACTAATGGCAGAAGTAGCTTGTTTACTTAGTGAGCTTTGAATATAGAAGTCTTTTCCAACTGGATATACGACAAAAATAAGTAAAGCTAAGAATACTAAAATAATGATATTTCTAATTGTTTTCATAATTTTACCTCTCTCTTTTTAGTAACAAAACTATACCACTTTATTGGATTAAAGAAAATGAAAAAATACTGTAATGTATTTGTATTAAGTAGTCAAAACGTTGTCATAGCTTGATTTTTATCTCTGTTTTTAATATATCTTTAAGATTAGCTGTGCTATTATGATTGTAGTACATATAAAGGCAGGGAACATTATGCAAATGAAGATGAAAAGATGGTTTTTTCTCGGTGTCGGATTATATGTGATCTTAACCATCATTGAAGGATTTCTAGAAGGATTTTACTATCAATCACCATCTACATGGCGTACTTTAATGGGAGTAAGAATTGTTAAGAACTTTAACCCAGGGGAATTCAACTTCAGTTTATTGATTACATGGAAGACACTGCTATACTTTTTAGTTAGTATGCTAATCTGGATGGTTATTTATGGATTAATAGACTATATCATAAGAAAAAAGAACGACTAAAATTAGTCGTTCTTTTTTGATTGTTATAAATCAGTTTTCTTTTTTATATAGATAGAATATGGTTCATGAAGTTCTGAAAGCTTAAATCCGGCTCTTTTTGCGACTTTCTGACTCTTAGTATTGTCTCTATCAGCTATTATTTTTAGTTTTTCAATATCGAAGAAATTAAATGCATAACTATTCATTACTTGTAGGCAATTATACATTATCCCACGACCTTGATACTTGCTGAATAGCCAGTAACCGACTTCACATGTTCTATCAGAATCATCAAAGTTGTGTAAATCAATGATCCCAATAGGTTTGTGACCATCTAAAATAGCTAATATGAATAAACAATTTTGTTGTGCTCTTTTAATAAAATCTATTTCATCGTCAATGAATCTTAAATGATTAGCCCAGGGGCACCATCTTCCTAATTCATTTCTATCATATCTGATAATATCATATAACCTGGCAGCCATTTTATCTTCTACCAATGTTAAACCATATTTGTGTTCATCTAATGTAAATTCTGAAATGTTGTGCATACTTATCACTCCTATGATTTTTTTCAAGTATAGTTCATAAGCACAATAAGTTCTCAAAGGTTTTTATTAACAAACCTTGTATTGTTTGAACAATGCGTATAAAGGTTGTTATGCATCAAAAAAGAACGACTAATCTTAGTCGTTCTTTTCTTTAGTATAAATTGCAAATGGTTCTTCTACTTTTTGGAATGTAAAATCAGCATGTTCAGCAACATGTCTGCTTTTCTCATTATTTACATCAGCTTTGATAATTAATTTTTCCATATTAAAGAAGTTAAATGCATAACTGGTAAGTGATTGCAGGCTATTATACATAATTCCTTTGCCTTGATATTCACTTGATAACCAGTAGCCAATTTCAGCTGTATGATTAATTTCATCAATATTATGTAGATCAATCATACCAACAGGTGTGGCACCGTTCAAAATAGCTAAAATAAATAAGTTATGTTCCTTAGCATAGCGAATGAACTGTGCTTCATCATCAATGGATTGCATGTCATTAGCCCATGGGAGCCACTTAGCTAGTTCATCACGATCTTTTTTAATAATGTCGTATAATTCGGTTGACATAAATTCTTCGACCAATGATAAACCATAGTTTTTTCTATCTATTCTGAATTCAGCGATATTATTCATTATTATCACTTCCTAGCATTTTAATTTCAGTATACTCTATGAAATAGCAAAATGCACTGTTTATATTTACATAACTTTTACATAATTTTTATATCAAATTTACATCATTAGCATATATTAAAGATGTTCCATAAATAATTCATCAGGAGATGACGCTAATGATTTCCAAAGCCAAATTAATGAGCGGCTTATTGCTTTTTTTAACACTTTCAAGTACTGGGGTGGCTGCCTCGGCAAAGAATAAGACGTCAAATGCCAAAAAGAATGGGAATGTTGTGACGGTCTATCTAGCACGACATGGTCAAACTACTGGCAATGTTATGACCCTTGCAGAAGGATGGGATGACTATCCATTGACTCCTCAAGGAGATTTGGTTGCCAAACAAGTCGGAGCAGGACTTCGTGGAGTTCACTTTACAGAGGCTGCGTGTGGTAAACTAGTTCGTCACTTGGACACAATTAAAGATATGCTAGATTACTCCGGCAACAATAAAATAACCGTACTTGAGACACCACAGTTTAGAGAAGTGGGTGGTGGAAAGTACGAATTGTATCAGGAAAAAGATCATAGTAAGGTTATCGATGATTATTATGGAGTTAAAGATAATGCGGAGTTATCAAAAAAATTCGGTTTAAATACTACTGCTAAACGTATCCAAGCTATTTATGAGCTAGATAAGAAGAACGATTCTACCCCCGTCCAAGATAGAGCAGAGAGTGCAAATCAAGTACTGAATAGAGAATCAACAGGGATTAGAAGAATTGCTAAAGAAACATATAAAAAGCATGGTAAGAATGCTCTGGTTGTTAGTTCAGGAGAGATTATTGGTGCATATCTATCTAAATATGATCACAACCTAAGTAAGACCGATAAAAGTCTTTTAACGAACGGATTAATTCCAAATTCAGGTGTTACAAAGGTTTACTATAATGTGAAGACTGGTAAGGTTACCTTTGGCAAGGTTGGTGATTTAAGTTACGCTCAAAAGGGTGCTAAGTATTTACAAAGCCACAAGGTTAAGGAATCAGCTAGCATGAAAGTTGATTATGAAAAATAAGATGACTTGGATTTAAGAACGGTGATATGAAAGGCTATCGCTTGGCTAATTCATTTACTGGATGCATGGTGATTATGGTAGGTAATTATCGTTTATCTCCAGCCGAAAAGATTAATTGATCGATTATAGTGTCCATAATCACTATTAATAATTAACATTACGTCGTGAGGAATTTAATCCTTTACCTCATCCACTACTTAAAGTAATGTTAGGCCTGGCATTCACAGGATTAGCCAAGGTAAAAAGCAACCCAACAAAGGGTTGCTTTTTTGTGTATAATAAATATATTGATTAATTTGGGGGAATTTTTATGTTAAAAAAGGTGTTTAATTGGTTTTCATACGGAACCATTGCATATTTGATTCTTATATTATTAGATAGCTTTCTAGAAATTATATTTCATTCACATGGTTCATGGGAATCTTTCTTAGGATTTAATATTATTAAGTTAAAAGGATTCTTGAATTTCAATATTAATTTAGATATCAAAGCTTTATTAATCTTTTTAGTATTCATCTTCGTGTGGACAGTTAGTTATATTATTTATCTATTTGTTGCTAAGAATAAAGAAAAAGTAAAATAAAAAAGAACGACTTTTATAGTCGTTCTTTTTTATTTGTATAAATCATTATAGTGATATAATTCAGTTCAAAGGAGATGTTGACTATGGATAAGACATATAACATCATTAAAACTTTCTATCAAAGTTTTAACACAGGCAATACCGATAAGCTCCACTTAATTTTATCAAATGACTGGGTGAATCATCCAAATGACCCAGGACAGTCGGCTAATATTGATGGGTTTAAGGCAGGAATAAATGAATTTAGAGATGCGTTTGACAGTTTTGAATTGAAAATAATCAAAGTCATTGTTGACAACAATGATGTTGCTGTTCATATCCAGATGTCTGGTATTCAAGTAAAAGAATTTGCAGGGATTTCCCCAAAGAATGAATTCGTTATTTTTTATGGTTTTGATCGACACTTACTAAATGACTCACACATGAAAATTCTGAAAACTTGGCACTTTGAAGATTTTTCGAATTTGCTTTAATCCTTAATTTTGATATTTATATTATATGAAGAAGACTCCAAATTTATAGTTGGAGTTTTTTCTATATATTTAGTTATTGATTTTTTAATAAAAAATTAATAACTAAACTTATTGTCACCTGAAATATTAGACATCCCATATTATTCATGAGCGAGACCAAAAAATGACAAAAAGTATAACTAATAATTTATGGTCAAATGAGGTGCAATTGAAATGTGTCAATTTTATTGTATTCTTAAAGTGTAGCTACAACATGAGCATAATGAATTTATATCGGTGGTGATTAATTTGATGTACAATAGGAAAAATATTAAAAAAAATTATGATAAAAAAATTTTACGAAAAGTTAAGAAAAATTGGATAATAATGTCTGTCGCTAGTTTTACATTTATCGGGGCAGCCACTATTATTCAATTTACTACAATTAATGCGAGTGCTAATGACACTGTTGTTACTCAGGATAATAGTAACCAACAAAAGGAAGCGGGTATTAGCACTCAACAAGAATATGCAGATTATACAAGGTATATAGATTATCAGGAATCATATAGTAACTTAAGCACAAGTGGTAAGACTTTATCACCACAAAAAGTTGATTCGGTTCATTACATTAGAACTAAAGTAATGAATTCATCTAATAATTTAATTGGATATTCATCGAATGGAACTAATAATGTGGATATTAGTTTAAGTGATCCTCAAAATGGGTGGAGACCAAAGGATGGAAGCGATGGGTCACTTCCAGATGTTGAGTCACCAAGTATTCAAGGATATGGGAATCCAAGTATAAGTAAAGTAAATAGTACATTTACACCAGGAAGCGGTTTTACAGATACCACAAATAATCCAGATATATCTATAACCAATGGAAATACTGGTCAAAAAAATGCAATTGAGCACGTTAAAGTCTTTTACGATAATCCTTCTGCACAGTATAGGGTTAAAACACAGTATTCTAACCTTACGAGACAAATTGATTTTGTAGAAAATAGTAACCAAGCGACAAGTGGTACGCATATTTTTCCTACAAGATATGACAGTATTAGTTGGATAAGAAATATTGTTTTAGATAAAGATGGAAATATCGCTGGATATTCTTCTTCTAATAATACCAATATGGATATATCTAAAGATGATTCTAATCAAGGATGGAGATTGCAGCCGGGGTCAGCATCCACCATACCTGATGTTTACTCACCAAACGATAATCTTGAAGAAAAAGGTTATGCATCTCCTGATTTATCTGTTGTTCATAGCACGTACTCGCCAGAAAACGGATTCACTAACCCTAATAATTCAGTGAATGTTGCAATTTATGATGGTAAAGATAAGTACGGAAATGTAATTAAGAAAAATGCATATGAATTAGTTACTGTGAAATATGATAATAATAGAACTAGTCAAAAAGATTATAGTAATTTAACAAGACAAATTGATTATGTTAACAGAAATGATTTTGTTGACGACGGCACACCATTTCCAGCAGGTTATCATATATATCCAACTAGGAAAGATACAGTAAACTATGTAAGAACGAGAGTATACGATGTTAACGGTAAATTGATTGGATATTCATCGACTGATGTAAGTAGCAATGTTGATATTTCACTAAGTGATCCATCTCAAGGATGGCATGTCGCTTCGAACTCTCCACAAAACAGTATTCCAGATGCCGTTAGTCCAACTATAGATGGATATACAAATCCAAGTTATGAGTCATACTCTAGTGTTTATAGTCCAATTAATGGGTTTAGTAATCCTTCTAATAAAGCAAATGTTGTAATTAATGGGAATCCGGCAAACACCTATGAATATGTAAAAGTAGTTTATGGTAGAGACAGTAACATTGTAAAAATTAATTCTAAAACATTAACTAGAAATGTAAAATATGTTGATGAAAATGGAAAAGAAATTTCTCCAATGACTACTGAAAAAGTCAACTATAAGAGAGCAGAAGTTTATTCATATGATGGTAAAACTTTATTAGGATATGCCTCTGATTTAAATGGTTCAAAAACACCTGATATAAGTACAAAGAGTGATTCCCAAGGATGGATTGCGCAAGATAGTGATTTGAAAAATCATAGTGTAAAAGATTTGACATCATTTGGTTATGTAAATCCTAATAGAAACGAAATAACTAGTAATTATACCGCAGCTTATGGTTTTTACAATCCTAATAATGATAGCAATATCGACATTTATAATGATAATAATGATGAAGATATTTTTGTTATCTATAAGCACAAGGTGGATATAGTCACACCGGATAACCCAGGAACACCGGGACAACCAATCAACCCAGATAACCCAAACGGACCAAAGTGGCCAAATGGCACAGACAAGGATAGCTTGAGTAAGACAGTTAACCAAACCATCAACTATGTGGATGGCAATGGAAAGAGTGTCCATGACGCAAGTCATGATCAAGTAACGTTTGGCAGAACTGCGACGGTTGATGAAGTAACTGGCGGAGTAACCTACGGTGACTGGAATAACGCCAGTGGCACCTTTAGTCCAAAGGTATCTCCAGTAGTACCAGGCTATGTTTTAAGAGACGACAATCAAAAGACAATCCCAGCGGTTACAGTAAACCCAAGCTCAAGTGATAGTAACGAAACGGTTACTTATGACAAGGTGGGCTCACTAGTACCAGTGGATACCGCAGGTAACCCAATTGACAATGGTAGTCATAACACTAGTTATCCAAATGACCCTAACGATGCGGGTAAGGTAACTAACCCAGTCATTCCAAGTATTCCAGGCAAGACCCCGGTAGATAAGGATGGGAATCCATTAACACCCGGTAGTACTTACCCAATTGATGGAACTAAACCAACAGAAGATACTAAGATAACTTACGTAGACAACAACCAAAAGGCGAAGGTAAGTTACATCGACAGTACAACTGGAAAGACACTAGAAAGTGTGGACTTGAGTGGTCAACCACAAAGTACTTCTGACTATCGCACTACAGATACAATTAAGAAGTACACAGATCAAGGATACAAACTAGTAAGTGATAACTACCCCGCAGGTGGTGTTAAGTTCAATAGTGATAACAAGGAACAAGACTTTACCGTAACCTTGGAACACAAGGTGGACACAGTCACACCGGATAACCCAGGAACACCGGGCCAACCAATCAATCCAGATAATCCAAACGGACCAAAGTGGCCAAACGGCACAGACAAGGATAGTTTGAGTAAGACAGTTACTAGAACGATTAATTATGTAGATCAAAATGGCAATAAGATTCATCCTTCTACTACTCAAACAGTAACATTTACACGTTACGCTACGGTTGATGAAGTAACTGGTGAGGTTGTCTATGGTAATTGGACAAGTAAAGAAAGTTCATGGAAATCATTTAATACTCCATTAGTCTCAGGATATAAATTGGTTGATGGTAAACAATCCATTATTAACTCGGTTAATTTAAGCCCAGATAGTATTGATGAAAAAATAGATGTTGTATATAAAAAAGATGAACACAAAAATAATCCTTTAATACCAGGAGGTAAGAGCAAAATAAATTATCAAAATGGTAACTCATTTAAAAAAGATCATAATAAAAATGATAAAAAGCTTCCTCAAACTGGTGTATCCGACGAGAATAACATTCGTATATTAGGACTATTGTTAACAATAGTCTCACTATTCCTTGGTTTGTTTGGGATTAAAAGAAAGAGATAGTTGTTAATTATCAATAAAAAATCCGCCTCATTTGATTTATATCAATCTAATGAGACGGATTTTATTTGTACTTTGTGTATAATTAGTCTTATTATGTACTTATATAGAAAGGTAGATAGTTATATGGAAATACACAATAAATCAAAAAAGAAAATAGTGGATACCTTTATAAATATGACAGTAAATAATGACATTAACGATATTGGAATAGACGATATTGTTAAAAATAGTGGCGTATCAAGGGGTACTTTTTATAACCATTTTAAAAGTAAAAACGATATAATAGTTTTTATCGAACAATTGATGTGCATGTCTATTGATAATTCATTTCAAGATATAGAAGACGATAATCGCAATTATATGGAAATTATGACCGATCGAATATTACCTTTAATTTATGAAAATAGGTCATATACGAATATTCTGTATAATTATTATCAACCTGTATTTTTTGATTTTCTTATAAAAAGATACTCGAAATATTTTGTAAAGTATTTTGATGATTATGATGAAAAAATTTTAAATCTGTCAAAAGACTTTGCTGTACAATTCTTCTTTAGAATGATGCTTAATGCAATGTTATTGTGGATTTCTCAACCAATACCATCTGAACCAGAAGAATTTAAGTACTCGTTTAAAAAAATTATTAACTCCTCTGTTTCTGACGTTTGTGGAGTATCTATTAAATAAAAAAGAACGACTGTTATAGTCGTTCTTTTTTATTTGTCTTCATTGTTCTTAATTCATCTTCGACTTTTAACATGTGGGTGTCGAAGTTTTTAATTTTATGTTCTAGATGATCAATAGCTTTTTGCATCTTATCACGTTTTTCCTCCATGATGCTTTTTTGTTCTACTAGTAGTGCCAATTGTTGATCCTCACTATTTTCAACATTATCAAATAGATTGATATATTGTTTTAAAGTGCTGATTTCCATTCCGGCGTCTCGCATTTTTTTCGCGAAACTAATTCGTCTAATTGCATGATCATCAAAATCACGTACTCCTGAATCATTTCTATCGACTGCGGGTATGATATGTTCTTTTTCGTAATATCTAATGGTAGATGCTGGAACATCCGTAATTTTACTGGCTTCTTTAATGTTCAAAATTTATCACCTCAATGTCTTGCCTTAAAGCTGGCTTTAAGTAATATGATTACTTTATCACATTTTTAGGAGGAGACAAGTATGAAGTATAAATTTGGAATTATTCTTCCGATTATTCTAATTAGTTACTTTTTGATTTTATTAGATAATTCTGTCGTATTTACCAGTACTGTCCAAATCGCGAATAGTTTACATATGACTAGTCAAAGTATTGCATGGATTACAAATATCTATGCGTTAGTTTTTGGTAGTCTTTTATTACTAGGTGGCCGTTTGGGTGATTTATATGGTAGAAAGCCGGTGTTTTTAACTGGATTAACTATTTTTACTTTATTTTCACTGTTAGTTGGCTTAGCACCAAACGGTTTATTCATCATCGTGATGAGAGCATTTCAGGGAATTGGTTCTGCTATCTTAGCACCAACTTCATTGGCATTATTATTGGATACTTATGAAGGCAAAAAACGAGAAAAGGCCATTTCATTCTACGGAGTTACTGCAGGATTGGGTGCCAGTGTAGGATTAATTATCGGTGGCTTGGTAATTACTTTTTATTCCTGGCGCCTAGGATTTTTGATCAATGTACCTTTGGGAATATTATTGATTGTGCTTACAATTTTATTTGTGCCTAAATCGAAGACACAATTACACGCTCATTTGGATTATATCGGTTCAATTTTATCGGTATTAGCCATCTTATCATTGGTTAATGCAATTAATGGTGCCGGTCATAAAGGACTATTTATTGGTATCTTTATCGCTTTATTGATTATCTTTTTATTCCGTGAGATAAAGATTGATAATCCAATTATGCCAATGGCAATCTTTAAGGATAAAGAACGTGTTTCAGCGTACATTGCACGTTTCTTTTATATCGGATCAATGTTTTCATTCTTCTTTTTAGTCCCACAAGTATTACAAAAGTACTATGGCTTCACGCCGCTACTTTCCGCATTTGGTTTCATGCCAGAAACGATTCCACAATTCTTATTTGGGATGCTTCAATCTAAGCTATCAAACAAGTACAAAAATGAAAACTTATTACTTTTTGGAACTATTGTGACATTTATTGGAGTACTAATGTTATTTGGTTTAGATTTAAAACACGGGTACTTAATTTCAGTGGCATTACCAATGATCATCATCGGAATCGGCCAAGGATTTTCATTTGGTCCATTGACAGTATCAGGAGTTGCCAATACTCCTAAAGAACTAGGAGGGGCAACTTCCAGTGCAGTTAATGTTTTTCATCAATTAGGTAGTTCAATATTATTATCAGTCGTAGTGACTTTGACGGCGGGTATTACCAATGTGATAACTGCTTATCATTATCAAACATTTTTGATGGCAATATTGATGCTTGTTCCACTACTTATGGCGATTAATATTAAACGACTTCATCGAAAATAAATGTAGCCAAAGATACATGTATCCATTTATCCATGGAGCCAATATAATTGAAACAAAAAATACTGCTCAATTGGGCAGTATTTTTATTTTAAATAATTAGATGTTTTTATAAAAAAATCTGTGATTTTAATAGACACAATACACACACCACTGCTTTAATACTTTTACATCAGACATTCACCTTTATCTCATTTTTCATCGAACTACTACTGTTGAATGAAATTTAAACAAAACTTAAACTGTCCATTTTCTAATCTTTTCTATTTTTGCGATGCCCGTAAGTCAATATTTCAATTGTTTTGATTAAAGAAATATTATCAAAAGTTAATTAAATGCTGGTATATCAACGGTTTAGCCTCTTGATAGAATGCAAAATCTGATTATAATTTTTCTTGCTGAGAAAATTTATTTTTCGACGGGAGGTTAATGAAATGTTATACAACCACAAACAGTTCAGAAAAAATTCTGACAAGAAAATAATGAGAAAAGTAAAGAAAAATTGGGTTGTTCTATCAGTAGCTTCATTTGCACTAATTGGATCAGCTGCTGTAATCCAATCTAATCAAAATATTTCATTTGCTAGTGAAACTCAAGTTTCATCAAATTCAACTACTAATCAAAATAATAACAATAATTCAACAATTGATAACCAAAAAAACGAAGCTAAGGCTCAACTAGATGCCGAAGCAAGCAAGGTCAAGGATGCCATCAATAACGATGCTTCTTTGTCTCAATCTGACAAGGATAGCCAAAATGCTGAAGTAGATTCATACAAGGTAGCTGGCGAACAATCAATCGATAGTGCAACAGATGTAAACAGCATTAACCAAGCACTAATTGATGGTAAGAATAACATTGATGCAAGTCATGTTGCAGGCCATAACAGCACTGATTCAAATGAATCTAGCAATACTAGTTCCAGTGCTAATCAAAGCTCAAGTGCTATTAAATCACAACAATTAAGCACATCATCAGGGGCTTCTTTAGCAAGTTCTGCATCAAGTTCGAACGAAAGTGATGATGGGCTATCATTAAGAGACAGCGGATCAAGTGCTCCTGCTGATAGCAATACTTTCATTACTGGACCTGGTGGAGCAAATGGTACCCAATATAAGAATGCCATTGCCAACACTAAGTTAACTTATAACGGGGTAAATTATGACCCTTCTACTAATAAATACATGATTAACTTCCAATTTGGATCTGAAGTAATTAGTAGTACTGGTGGGGCTGACCGTGTTCTAGAGTTCGCATTGAACTTGAGTCCAAACCTATCAAGCAGAGTTAGCAAGGTAACTGTTACCAATGATGATGGTACTAAAGATCTAACCATGAATAATGGTAGATATTATATTAAGTACAAGACCGGTAAAGTTGTCGGTGGAAATATTGATCTAGCAGTTTATGTTGATCCAATTAAGGCAACTCCTGGGGACTGGATTTCAGCATTCATGTCCACACATAGAGAAAATAACAGGGGAGAACTTATTAACTTTAGTACTCAAATTGCCTTCTCATCCACTAGAAGTTTGACATATGACCAATTCGGCAATGACTTTAATTCTAAATTACTTGCCCAATTGCAAGGTAAAGTTTTAAATGACTTAAATCAAACCTCTCCATTGAGTCAAACTCCCCAACTTAAGAATAACTACGTTTCTCGAATCAACGCTGTTACCACCAATGATGATTTCGTTAATCTTTTAAACTCCATCAAAAATGCATACAAAGCAGATAACAGTTCGTTATCTAATGCTATTTCACAATTGAACAGCCAAGCAGCAACTTCTACAAACAATGTTTCAAATCTTGGGAATTTACCTGCTAATGATAAGCAAACCGCTAACAATTGGATTAAGAGTGCTTTACAAACCGCTCAATCGAATGTGATGGGTGTTTCTCAATCAAGTGACATTGCTGGTGCTTTATCAGATGGTGTTAATTCCATTAAAAAAATTGAATTACAAGCAACCATTAATTCAGTCATTAATGATATTAACAATGCGGTTGCAAATACCACTAATAAAATCAATTCGGATATTACACTATCTAAAGAAAAGTCAGATAGACAACTTAGATTAGTTTCAGTTGATAAAACTTATTACACTGGGTTGATTCAATCAAGTAACGATTTATCAAAGATTTCAGGTTTACGTGATAATGCTGTTAACCAAATTAATAGTGATTATACTCCAGGGCCTTCTTTGAGTACGCAAAAACAAACGGCCAAAGATAGTTTAGATAATGAAGTCAACAAAATTAAAGCTGCAATTGATGCTGATAATACATTGACCAATGATGAAAAGAATCGTCAAAAGAGTAATGTGGATAGCATTAAAGCAGTAGCACAATCCCAGATTGATTCTGCCACTAATGCTGATGGTGTAGACGATGCACAAAGCCAAGGAATTTCTTCAATCGACAATGCACATCAAACAAGCTCAACCTCATTATTTGATCAAAAGAGTAATGCTAAATCTCAATTAAATGCTGAAGCAGATAAGGTCAAACAACAAATCGATGCTGACAATACTTTGACTAGTGCAGAAAAGAATAGTCAAAAAGCTAATGTAGATAGTGTAAAGGCGAATGATCAAGGAAAAATTGACGCCGCTACAAACGCTGATGACATTATCACAGCATACCAACAAGGTATCAAAGACATTGATGCTCAATATGTTGCCGGCAAGACATCAGTAGCTGATCAACAATCCAATGCAAAAGCTCAATTGGATGCTGAAGCAACCAAGGTCAAACAACAAATTGATGCTGATAATAGTTTAACTAGCTCAGAAAAAGCAACTCAAAAAGACAATGTCGATAGTGTAAAAGCAATTGATCAAGGAAAAATTTATGCTGCAACCAATGCTGATGACATTAATTCAGCATACCAACAAGGAATTCGAGATATCGATAGTCAATATGCCACAGCCAAGACATCACTACCTGACCAAAAATCTAATGCGAAAGCCAAATTAGATGCTGAAGCAACTAAAGTTAAACAACAAATTGATGCCGACAATAGTTTAACTAGCTCAGAAAAAGCAACTCAAAAAGCTAATGTCGATAGTGTAAAGTCAACTTATCAAGGTAGGATTGACGCTGCAACCAATGCTGATGACATTAATTCAGCATACCAACAAGGCATCAAAGACATTGATAATCAATACGTTGCTGGTAAGGCATCAGTAGCTGATCAACAATCCAATGCTAAAGCCCAATTGGATGCTGAAGCAACCAAGGTCAAACAACAAATTGATGCTGATAATACTTTGACTAGTGCGGAAAAAGCAAAGCAAAAAGCCAATGTTGACAGCACTAAATCAATTGATCAAACTGCTATTGATACGGCAACCAATGCTGATGATATTAATACTGCATACCACAAAGGAATCCAAGACATTGATAATCAATACATTCCTGGTAAGACATCCCTAGCGGACCAAAAGACTAATGCTAAGGCTGATTTAGATGCCCAAGCAGCTAAGATTAAAAATGATATCGCAAATGATGCTACATTAACGCAAGATCAAAAGAATGATCAAATGAATCAGTTAGCAGCTGATAAAGTTGCTGCTGAGCAAGCAATTGATAATGCTTCTGATGCTGATGGCATTAATAAGGCATTGGGTGATGGTAATTTGAATATGGAAGCAGACCATCAACCTGGCCAAGCAATTGATAATCAAAAGGCATCTGCTAAACAAGCTATTCAAGCTGAGGCTAACAAGATAAAATCTGCCATTGATGCCGATTCCAGCTTGACTAGTGCAGAAAAAGATAAGCAAAAGAATGCTGTAAATTCAGCTTCTGCCGCGGCCCAAAGTAATATTGACCGTTTAACAAACGCCGACGATATCAATTCAGCAAGCAAACAAGGTATTTCCGACGTTGATGGAAAACACGTAGCTGGTACATCGTTAGACACACAAAAAGCTAACGCTAAGTCACAACTAAACGATGAGGCCAACAATATCAAACAAGCTATTGCAAATGATGCAACATTAACCAATGAACAAAAGAATATTCAAATAGCCAGAGTCGATTCAGATAAAGCAGCTGCGGAAGCCGACATCGATAAGGCTGCTGATGCTGACGGAGTTAATAAAGCAATTAGCAATGGAAAAACCAACATTGATAGTGACCATCAACCAGGCCAATCAGTAGATACTCAAAAGGATAATGCTAGGAGTCAATTAGATGCTCAAGCAGCCAAGATTAAGAGTGATATCGAAAATGATGCAACATTAACTAACGATGAAAAGAATGCGCAAATCGCCAAAGTTGATTCAGATACATCTGCTGGTAAACAAGCAATTGATAACGCTGAGGACGCTGATAGCATTAACAAAGCAACTAAAGATAGCAATGATCAAATTGCTTCAGACCACCAAGCTGGTACTTCAGTTAATAGCCAAAAGGATTCTAATAATGCCAACTTAGACGCAGAAGCAATTAAGGTTAAGAATCAAATTGATGCTGATGTTTCATTAACTAGTGCTGAAAAAGCTGAACAAAAGAACAATGTCGAAAATGTGAAATCAACTGCCCAATCTAAGATTGATTCATCAGTTAATGCTGATGATATTAAGTCTGCATACAACCAAGGGATTAAAGACATTGATGCTCAATATGTTCCAGGCAAGACTTCATTAGCTGATCAAAAGACCAATGCCAAGGCACAACTAGATGCTAAAGCAGCTAAGGTCAAACAAGACATCGCAAATGACGCCACATTAACTCAAATTCAAAAGAATGAGCAAATCGCTATGGTTGATGCTGACAAAGAATTTGCTGAAACAGCAATTGACGGCGCTAAAGATGCTGATGCTGTTAATAAAGCAATCAGTGATGGTAATAAAAACATTGACTCAGACCACCAACCAGGTAAGCCACTTGCTGACCAAAAAGCTAATGCCAAAGCAGCTATTCAAGCAGAAGCTAATAAGATTAAGTCTGAAATTGACGCAGATTCAACTTTAACTAGTGCTGACAAAGCTGCTCAAAAGGATAAGGTTGATAATGTAAGTGCTGCTGACCAAAATAAGATTGATGGTTTAACCAATGTTGATGACATTCATGCTCAAATCAATCAAGGTAAGAGCGATATTGATGCTCAACATCAGGCTGGTAAGGACTTAAATGACCAAAAACAAGCAGATAAAGATCAACTGGATGCCACAGCAGCTAAGATTAAGCAAAACATTGAAAATGACGTTACATTAACTCAAGCTGATAAGGATGAACAAAAGGCTAAGGTGGATTCAGATACATCCGCTGGTAAACAAGCAATTGATAATTCTGCAAATGCTGATAGAATTAACCAAGCTATTCAAGAAAATAATAATAAGATTGCTTCCGACCATGTTTCACATCAATCGGTAGATGACCAAAAGACAAATGCTAAGAAACAATTGAAGGCCCAAGCAGCAAAGGTAAAGCAAGACATCGCAAATGATACAACTTTAACTAAGACGCAAAAGGATGCCCAAATGGCTCAAGTTGATTCTGATATAGAATCTGCAGAAAAGGCCATCGATAGCGCCGATGATGCAGAAGGTATTAAGGAAGCAATCGATAGTGGTAACGATAAGATTAACAAGGACCACGTACAAGGAGATTCTGTAGATACTCAAAAGGCAAACGCCAAGAAACAATTGGACAATCAAGCAGCTAAGGTGAAAAATAACATCGCCAATGATAAAACATTGACCCAAGCTGAAAAGGATGCCCAAATGGCCAAGGTAGATGCTGATAAGACATCTGGTGAAAAAGCCATTGACAATGCTGCAAATGCTGATGATATTAAGAAGTTAATCAGTGACACTAGCGATAAAATCAACGGTGCTCATGTGCCAGGACAAGCTGTAAATGATCAAAAGACAGCCAAGAAGGCTGAACTAGATGCAGAAGCAAACAAGATTAAGGCAGCGATTGATGCTGACAATACACTAACTCAATCTCAAAAGGATGCTCAAAAGGCTAATGTTGATGCAGATGTTGCTGATAGTAAGAAAGCCATCGACAATGCATCCGATGCAGAAGGTATCAAACAAGTTATTGATAGCAGTAATGCGAAGATTGATGGTGAACATCACCCAGGTAAGTCAGTTGATGACCAAAAGGAAAACGCTAAATCAACACTTGATGCAGAAGCGAACAAGGTTAAGGCAGCCATCGATGCTGACAACACTTTGACTAGTGCAGAAAAGCAACAACAAAAGAATAATGTGGATCAAGTTAACCAAGCTGCTAAGTATAAGATTGACGCTGCATCTAGCGCTGATGAAATTAACGATTTAGTTTCACGAAACAGTCAATCTATTGATGCTCAACATCAACCAGGCAAGTCAGTTAGTGATCAAAAAACTGCTGCTAAGAATCAATTAGATGCAGAAGCTAAGAAGATTAAAGATGTTGTTGATGCTGACCAAACATTGAGTCAATCAGAAAAAGATGCTCAAAAATCAGCAGTTGATGCAGACGTTGTTTCCGGTAAACAGGCAATTGATAACTCATCAGATGCTGACAGCATTAATAAAACCATCGCTGACACCAACGATAAGATTGACGGTGAACATGTATCTGGCAAACCATTGTCTGATCAAAAGACAAATGCTAAGAGTCAATTGGATGCTTATGCCGAAAGTATTAAGAATGCAATCGATAATGATGCAACATTAACTCAATCTGAAAAAGATGCTCAAAAAGATAAAGTTGATGACGATGTCAAAGCTGGTAAGCAAGGAATTGATAATGCTAATGATGCTGATAGTATCAACAAGCTAGTCAGCGATACTAACGACAAGGTCAAAAATGAACACCAACCAGGCACTTCTGTGGCTGATCAAAAGACAAATGCTAAGAAACAGTTGGATGATCAAGCAGATAAAGTTAAGAAGGATATTCAAAATGATCCAACACTAACTCAAACTGAAAAGAACAATCAAATGGCTAAAGTGGATTCAGATGTTACTGCTGGCAAGCAAACAATTGATAATTCATCAGATGCAGATAGTATTAATAAGGTAGTCAGTGATGCTAACGACAAGGTTTCTGCTGACCATGTTTCAGGAACTTCATTAGATAATCAAAAGACAGCTGCAAATGCCAAATTAGATGCAGAAGCAAATAGTACAAAGGCAGCCATTGATGCGGATAACACTTTAACTAGTGCCGAAAAAACAACCCAAAAGGCTAAGGTGGATTCAGATGTAGCTAATGGTAAGCAAAACATCGAAAAAGCTACAGATGCAGATAGCATCAATAAATTAGTAAACGATACTAATGAACAAGTAGATGCACAACACGTACCAGGTCAATCGTTAGATGCTCAAAAACAAGCTGCTAAACAAGTTGCTGAAGATAAAGCAAAGCAAACTAAGGCAGCCATTGATGCAGATAACACTTTAACCAGTGCTGAAAAGACTGCTCAAAAGAATAAGGTAGATAGTGAAAATGCAACTGCCCAAGATAAGATTGATGCTGCAACTAATGCTGATGATATTAAATCATTAAGTGATCGAATGATTGGTGATATTGACCAAAGCTATGTTCCGGGAACATCATTAGATGCCCAAAAACAAGCAGCTAAAGATAGACTATCTCAATATGTGCAAGATTTAATCAACCAAATTTTTGGTGATGACACATTAACGCAAGCAGAAAAGGATGCTCAAAAGGATAAGGTAGATAATGATAAGGCTTCCGCTGAAAAATCAATTGATGCCGCATCTGACGCTGACAATATTAACCAAGCGCTAAGTGATGCTCATCCAAAACTTGATGCTGATTACATCCCAGGAGCTTCATTATCAGATCAAAAGAATGATGCTAAGGCTAAATTAGATGAAACAGCTGCTAAGGTTAAGAATGCCATCGCAAATGATGCAACATTAACCCAAACTGAAAAGAACAATCAATTGGCTAAGGTTGACTCAGATGTCGCTGCTGGAAAACAAGCTATCGACAACGCTAAAAATTCTGACAGTATCAACAAAGCCGTAGATGATACAAGTGCCAGAGTTGGTGATGATCATAATTCTGCTGATTCCATTGATACTCAAAAGACAAACGCTAAGAATCAATTGACTGCAAAAGCAGATAAGATTAAGCAAGACATTGAAAACGATGTAACATTGACGCAAGCAGAAAAGGAATCACAAAAAGCTAAGGTTGAAGACGATGTAAAATCTGGTAACCAAGCCATCGATAATGCATCCGACGCTGACTCAATCAACAAGGCTGGAAGTGATTCGGATTCTCAAGTTAGTTCTGAACATAAACCTGCTGCTTCATTAGATGTTCAAAAGGAAAATGCTAAATCAGCAATTGATGAAGCGGCAAAGAACATCAAGGCGGCTATCTATGCAGATAACACTCTAACTAGTGCTGAAAAAGAATCTCAAAACGCTAAGGTTGATGAAAATGCGACAGCAAGTAAGCGAGCAATTGATAATGCCCAAAATGCCGATAATATTAATAGTTCGGTAAGCGTAGGCAAGATTGATGTTAATGACGTTCATAAGTCTGCTGATTCAATCGATACTCAAAAGAATGCTGCTAAATCACAATTAGATGCAAATGCAGCCAAGATTAAGCAAGACATCGCAAATGATGACACCTTAACTCAAACCGAAAAAGATGCTCAAACTAAGCAAGTAGATGCTGACAAAGCTACAGCTGAACAAGCCATTGATAACGCTGTAGATGCTGATGAAATTAACCAATCATTAAAAGTTGGTAATACCAAGACATCCGGTGATTATAAACCAGGTAATTCTACCAATGATCAAAAAGCTGCTGCTAAGAAGAAACTAGATGCAGAAGCAGAAAAGATTAAGAATGCTATCGACAATGATGTCACATTAAACAGCAATGAAAAGGCACAACAAAAGCAAAATGTAGATAGCCAAAACCAAGCTGCCAAAGATAAAATTGATGCATCAACAAATGCAGATGATATTAATTCCGCTAGTGATCAAGGTGTATCTAATATTGATGAACAACACAAATCAAGTGATGTTTCATTATCTCAACAAAAGGAAAATGCTAAGTCACAATTAGACGCCCAAGCTGCCAAGGTTAAGAACGACATCTTAAATGACGCCACATTGACTACGACTGAAAAGGATGCTCAAATGGCTCAAGTGGATGATGATAAAGCTGCTGCTGAACAAGACATTGACAACGCACCAGATGCCGACAGCATTAACCAAGCCATCAGCAATGGTAATGCAAAGATTGATGCAGACCATGTTTCTGGTCAATCAGTGGATGATCAAAAGACCTCAGCTAAGGATGCTATCAATAATGAAGCCAACAAGGTTAAGGCAGCCATTGATGCTGATAAGACCTTGAGTAAGACTGAAAAGCAACGTCAAAGAAACAACGTTGAACGTGCTCGAGCGGATGCACAAGCAGCCATTGATGGTTTGACTAATGCTGATGACATTAATGCAGCAGTTGCTGATTACATCCAAATCATTGATTCTCAACACGTTAAGAAACAAAACAACGGAAGTGGCCCTGAACAAACTATTCCACGTAATGTTTACATGGTTAAGAATTTCTACAGATATCTAAGCACTAACTTCACTAAGAAGAACCGTGTTCAAGGTTACAAGGCTACATCTCGTCCAAACGCAGCAATGTTTAGAATCATTGGCGAAACTACCAACAAGAACGGAGTAAAGAGATACAAGGTATATCAAATTGTTGTTAAGAAGAACGGTTTATTTAAAGTCGACCGTAAGAAGTGGGGTTACATTACCGCTAGACCTTCTTACATGAGACCTTTGTACTACAGTAGCAATGTTCAACAAATTAAGGTTATTGGTAGAAGAATCCGTGAATACAAGAACGTTAAGTTTAGTAAGGCTGTTAAAGGCTACAAACATGGCACTGCTTTGAAGGTTAAGGCAGTAAAGAAGTATGGTAGCACTTACAGATTGCAATTAACTAACGGTCACTACATTACCGCTAACAAGAACTTGGTTCGCAAGCAAACTACACCACGTAACGTTTACATGGTCAAAGGATTCTACAGATATTCAAGTGTTAACTTTAGTCACAAGAACAGAATCCAAGGTTACAAGAAACAAGCACGTCCAAATGCTGTAATGTTCAGAATTGTTGGCGAAACTACCAACAAGAATGGACTAAAGAGATACAAGGTTAACCAAATTGTACGTAACAAGAAGGGACTATTTAGAGTAAATCACAAGAAGTGGGGTTACATCACCACTAATCCTTCATACGTAAAGCCTTTGTACTACATCAGCAATGTGCGCGCGGTTCGAGTAATTGGTTCTAGAATTCGTGCATATAAGGATCTTAAGTTAACTAAGTCTGTGAAGTCATACAAGCGCGGAACTGTTTTGAATGTTAAAGCGGTGAAGAAGGTTGGTACTACTTACAGACTACAATTAACTAATGGTAGTTACATCAGTGCTAACAAGAACTTAGTTCAAAAAATTAAATAACATTTGCTTAAAGTAATTTAGGTAAACAAAAAAGACTGCTCAGATGAGCAGTCTTTTTATTTTTTATGACGATCTTTAATCCACATGATAACTGTGACGAATAAAGCGATAATTACGACTAAATGAAAGATAGTGCCGACAGTGGTGTGTGGCAAGATATCGTTACTAATTAGTGCTAAATTGATTAATAGTAGGACAATCATCAAGATTGTGTAGATGTTTTTCATTGGTAAATCCTCCGAATATTATTTAATTGTATTAGCACATTTTTGAATGTATTTTTGACGGCGTTCAAGAGTATCTTGCTGGTCTTCCATGTTTCCTAAATCAAGGCAGTGGGTGGTTTTAATTCCACAGTATCCCAATAATAGGTACTTCCATCTGAATAAGACGTTACCAAACATTTTGTAGAAGAAAGCAGGTCCATGGCTTGTTGTGAATACACTAGCCGTTTTACCTGTTAGTAATTTTTCGCGTTTGCCATCTGGATGATAAATATAGGCAAATTTAGGCGTGAAAACGCGGTCAAACAGTCCCTTTAATACAGAAGGTTCAGCAGACCACCAAATTGGGAAGAAGAATGTTATGTGGTCAGCATTCTTTACCAATTCTTGGACATGTTTGGGAAAAGTTTCATCTTCCATGTGTTGTCTGTAACCATAACGTAAGACGGGATCGAATGTGGTATTACTTAAGTCGATTAATTCAACCTCATGGCCTAATGATTTGGCGTGATTCACATAGTTCAATGCATTACTATGTGAAAAGGAATCTTCATCTGGATGACCTTGGATAACTAGAATTCTCATATTATTTCCTCCGGAATATTTATCATCATTATATCTTTATACAAATCATTTTACCAATTCTAAATTTGTAACATAATCTTAGTAAAAACTTTACCGTCATTACAGCAAAAATGTTTTATTATAGTGTCAGATAAAGTAATTTATCCAATAAATATCTTGAGGTGATATTATGAGTTTAGAAAATGCAAAAGATAAAGTTGTTGGTAAAGCAACCGAATTAAAAGGTAAAGCAACAGGTAGTAAATTAGATGAAATAAAGGGTAAGGCTCAAAACTTTTTAGGTAAAGCTAAAGACAGTTTTGACGAAGCACGTCGTAAGTCAGAAGAACGTAGAAACGAACGTGAAAACGAAGACAAGTAAAGATAATAAAAAAGACGCCTTTGGCGTCTTTTTTATTATCTAATGTCTTCTGAATAGAATTGTTGTTTTGCTAAAGCAAGATTACCAATAATTGATAACTTGTCAGCATCTTGACTAGGAAGGGTGATGTATTGATCGATATCACCAACATCAAGGTAGCCATCAAATAGCTTCTTGAATTGTTCCTTAATTTTACCTAATTCTATTTCGTTTAAGATACTACCGCCCAAGATAACCTTTTGTGGTCTGATGAAGACAGTGGTTTGAATTACGGATTGTGCGATGTAGAACGCCACAGTATCCCATAGGGGGTTAAACATTGAGATTTCTTGTGGACGTTGGTGAGTTCTGGCTTCAATGGCCTTGGTTGATACAAGACCTTCTAGACAATCACCTTGATATGGGCAGGTTCCTTTGAAATCTTGGTCGTTAACGTTTCTTTGGGGGATGATATGACCAATTTCAGGGCTACCCATGTGTCCAACAAACTTTCCATCGTTTACAATTCCGACCCCGACACCATCACTGATTGTGATATATGCCAGACTCAAGATAGGATCATCGGTTAGAATTGAGCTAATGTACTCTCCATAGGCACGACTATTAACATCAGTTGTAAATGAGATTGGAATATTGAAATGATGTTTGAATGTGCCCAATAGGTTAATATTTTGCCAGTTAGGACGGGAGGATTCTTTAATATAGCCGTATTGAGAAGAGTAAGTACGAAGTTCCAAAGGACCGAATGAGGAGATACCAATAGCTGCTAAATCGTCAAAACCTTTGAAGTAGTCGATAGCTTTTTTCAAAGTTTCTTGAGGTTCAGTTAAATCAATTACAATCCAGTCTGAGATGTTGCACTTACCGTCACCAACAGCACAAACCATTTGGTTGTGATCAGTGGTACAGAGACTTCCTAATAACATATTCAACGCCTCTTTTTAGTGAAATTTTTCGTTATCTTGTTCTTGAATTTCCTTACGTCTTTCTTCGTATCCTGGTTTACCAAGTAGGGCAAACATGTTTTGCTTGTAGTCTTCAACACCTGGTTGGTTGAATGGGTTAATACCGTTTAGGTAACCTGAAACTGCAATCGCAAATTCGAAGAAGTAGATTAAGTAACCTAAAGTAGCTTCGCTGTTGTCTTCAGCATTTACCAACATATTTGGCACGCCACCGTTTGTGTGGGCGATAACAACGGCTTCTCTAGCAGTTTTATTAACTTCGTCCATTGTAGTGTTTTCAAGGTACTTTAGACCATCTAAGTTTTCTTCGTTGGCAGGAATGCCTAGGTTTGAAGCAGGTTGTTTGATTTCAACAACTGTTTCCATTAGGTTACGCATCCCTTCCTGGATGTATTGACCCAATGAATGTAAATCGGTACTGAAGATAGCTGAGCTAGGGTAGATCCCTTTGTAGTTCTTTCCTTCAGTTTCACCCGCAAGTTGTTTCCACCATTCTGCTAAGAAACGAAGATGTGGTTCGTAACTTTCAAGAATCTCGTTAGTGTAGCCCTTACGATATAAGATGTTTCTGTATGCTGCATATAGAAGTGAATCGTTTTCGTATAAAGGAGCATCCTTTAATTCAACTTGGGCTTCATGTGCACCACCCATTAAGTCATCGATGTTAGCTCCCGATGCTGCGATTGGAAGAAGACCAACAGGGGTTAGGACAGAGTATCTCCCACCAATTCCATCAGGGATGACGAAACTAGTGTAGCCTTGATCAATTGCTTCGTCGTGTAAAGCACCTTTTTTAGCATCAGTAGTTACATAAATACGCTTGTTAGCTTCTTCTTCACCGTATTTTTCAATTAACTTTTCTTTGAAGATTCTAAATGCCATTGCTGGTTCAGTAGTGGTACCTGATTTAGAAATCACGTTAACTGAGAAGTCACGGTCACCGATTACACGTAGTAAGTCGGCAGTGTAGGCAGGACTAATTGTGTTTCCTGCGAAGAAGATTTGCGGGTGCTTGTCAGTACCTTCAAGGTTGAAGAAACTTCCGTGTAGGAAATCTAATGCCATCTTGGCACCTAGGTATGAACCACCGATACCGATAACAACTAGGACATCTGAGTTTTCTTGAATGTCTCTTGCAGCATCCTTAATGCGGTCAAATTCTACTTGATCGAATTCTTCGGGTAGATTTACCCAGTCACCCATTTTGGCTTCAACACCGGTTCCGTGAACTAGTAAGTCACGAGCGGTTTGTACCATTGGTGCGATTTCCTTTAATTCATTTGATTGAACAAAGGATTTTAATCCCTTTGTGTCTAATTCTACTCGTTTCATTTTATGTTCCTCCATCGATTAATCAATCTTAACGATGTTTTCTTTGTAGTATTGTCTTGATGCTAATGCGAAGTTACCGATTGTAGCTGAACCGTTGTCTTCACATGCAGGCATAGTGATGTAGTAGTCTAAGTCGCCAACTCCAACGTAGTCATTGAACATTTCCTTGAATTGTTCACGAACTTTCTGAATCACTGGTTCTGAAATTACTCCACCACCTAAAATAACTTTTTGTGGACGGATGAATAGGGTAGCTTGCATTACCGCTTGGGCAATGTAGTAAGCCATGATGTCCCATACAGGATCATCCATAGAAACATCTTTACCTTTCTTACCGCAACGAACGTCAAAAGTAGGACCAGCTGCTAGACCTTCTAGACAGCTGTGGTGGTATGGACATAATCCTTTGAAGTCTAAATCGTCTGGGTGGCGTTTTAGATAAATGTGTCCAGCTTCAGGGTGACCTAGAGAACCAATGAATGAACCTTCATTGATAATTCCGGCTCCAACACCAGTACCGAAAGTATAGTATACCAGTGTTTGTAATGGATTATGATTTCTAATTGATGTAATGTATTCACCATAAGCAGATCCATTAACATCAGTAGTCCAAAAAATTGGAATGTCGAAGTGTTTCTTCATTGTTCCTAAGAAGTTAGTGTTGGACCAGTTTGGTTTTGGCGTGTCTGTTATATAACCATATTTTGGTGAGTCTGTGCGTACTTCGATGGGACCAAATGACGCAATACTCATGGCTGTTAAATCGTCAAATTTTTCAAAGTATTCAATACATTTTCTTAATGTTTCATCAGGAGTGGTGGTAGGAATTCTCACGCTATCAAGAATTTCATAGTTTTCATTACCTACGGCGCAAACAAATTTTGTTCCGCCTGCTTCAATGCTACCAAATTTCATATTTGAATCTCCTTTAACCTTTTTCTATGGGGAGTATTAGTTTTTGTATGCGCTCCCAATTTTTATTATGGACCCGATTTTACTAAATACAAGTAAAAAATGATTAAAAAAAGGTTAAGAATTAAAATATGGATTACCATGGATATATAACTATGGTGACAGGCTTTTTAAAGATTTTATAAAGATGATGTAAACGGTTTCATTTGCACTTTGAAACTGCTACAATTATGCACAAATAATAAGAAAAAGTGAGGCTAGAAAAATGGATACAAAGTATTGGAATATTGATCGATTAGGTCGACTATACAAAGATTGGGACCCCAAAGTATTAAAAGAATTAGAAACAAAGATTGCGAAATCCCACTGGAGACCTGGATATCACATTACCACTAAGACCGGTTTGTTGAATGATCCCAACGGCTTTTCATACTTCAATAACCAATGGCACTTGTTTTACCAAGCATTCCCATACGGGGCTGTGCACGGACTAAAGAGTTGGCAACACATGGTGTCAGACGACTTAGTTCACTGGAAGTTTATCGACAAACCAATGGTGCCGGACTTATACTCCGATCGAAATGGTTGTTATTCCGGTAGTGCCATTAACGTTGACGGCAAGCTATTCTTGATGTACACCGGAAACACATTTGAGGGTGAAGAGATGGCTAGACATCCATACCAATTAGGTGCGTGGATGGATGACAATAATAATATTTCAAAACTAGATCACCCATTGATTGAAAGTGAACCAGCAGGAGTTACCGGTCACTTTAGAGACCCCCAAGTCATCAAACACGGTGACTACTACTACGCATTCTTGGGTGCCCAAACCGTCGATAATGCCGGTGAAATCCTAACCTACCGCACCAAAGACATTGAAAACGGCTGGAAATTATACAAGAAGTTAGACCTAGGAACCGACAACTTAGGATATATGGCTGAATGCCCAAATGTTGGTTTCATCGATGGTAAGGTTGTTGTTATATTCTGTCCACAAGGCGCTGATAAACACGAATTCCATTATGATAATGTTCACCCAAATGCATACATTGTGGCGGATGACCTGGACTTCGAAGAAATGAAGTTAATCAATCCTTCTGAAATGAAACAATTAGATGAAGGATTCGACTACTACGCAACCCAAGTCTTGAACGCTCCAGATGGTCGTTTGCTATCAGTCGGCTGGATTGGTTTACCTGATACCGAATACCTATCTGATCAAGAAGGCTGGGAAGGTGAACTTTCAATGGTAAGGGAATTGCACATTGAAAACGGCGATTTAACCCAGCGCCCGGTTCAAGAATTCAAACAGCTAATTGAAGAAGACGAAGCAAGTGACACTGATTTACAAAAACACATTGAGGCTGCTCCATTTGATGAACACTTCAATTTGAACTTGGAATCAGAAGATAGCTATCTTCGTTTGTCATACGACGAAAGCGACCAAGAATGGACATTGAAACGCAAAAATGTGGGTCAAGAAGTTTCAATTCGAACATTCAAGGGTGAAGCTTCCTCAGTTGATTTCTATTTAGACAACACTGTATTTGAAATCTACATCTTAGGTGGCAAGATTACCATGACCGGACAGTTCTTCCACGACGGTAATGAAGTCAGGGTTAATAGTGAAAATATGAGTGTTAAACAAAATAAAATGAGCAATATGTAAGACAAAAGGCAACTAGCTTGATGGCTAGTTGCCTTTTGCTTTATGTTTATAAGAAACAAAAAATTGAAAATACCTAAGTAAGGTTATGCAGTAAATTACCACATTATAGCAAATGAAAATTTTGCACATTTGTCATATCAGTCCTAATAAAGCACTTATCTTTGATAAAATATCTAGATTAAATTTCTATTTTTGTTTTTTTCTTCTAATTTGCTTTATCTTTTTTCGACGTTGCATTTTCATCTGTATCGACATCTCTAATATCAACAATTTGAATTCTATCTTCGACCAATAATTTATGCAGTAAATTTTTTCCATGACTTTTGTTCTCTAATGTATTTGCATATCTATTAATTAAGTTCGATATTTTTTTTGCTTGGCGTGATCTGGCATTTCTTACATCGTTATCATCTGGTTTCCTATTATTTCTTTTGGGATTGAAAACAAACTTTAATTTTATCTTTGAATCATGCAGCTTATAGTAATCAAAAATGGATATAAAATATGAGTAGTCCGATTCACCGAGAGAATGTCCAAAGAAAACAATTTCATTGATATTGTTTTCTATCACGTTTACATGTTTACTTTCTTTTTTATAATCAGTTGATAATTCAATAACTCTTTGTGTTTTTGTAAACGGATAAATTAAATCAATGCTTTTCTGACTTAACTTAATCGGGAAAAAGGTATTGCTATCTATTCCAAAAATAACATTGCTTTTGTTTATGTTCCCACTTTTTTCTCCTTTTAAGTATATACCACCATGAATGTGTTTAAATTTGTCTACTAATTTATCATTTGTGTTTACGGAAGTGTAATTAAAAGATAATATGTTTGCTTTATCATTATATGATAAGTCAATTAAAGAACTAATTAGGTTATTCATTAAAATGTAATAAATATTTCGGCTTTTATTTTTTTTATCTATTTCAGAAATAACAAAATCACTGAATTTATTTTCAAATTCATGTAGTTCGTCTAATAAAAAACTTTGATATTGGATAGTAGTTAAACATAGTTTTCTACTATTGTCATCATTAATAATCTTGTTAATAATGACATAAATTATAAACCTAAAGTTGAAATTATTTAATGGACTATAGTTATTTATTTCGTTGAGTGAGAAGAACTCCTCACTATTTAAATCCCTGATAGAATCGTGAATATATTCTATCGCAGACTTATCAGGTTCACTAAGAAAACTTTGCATTGTTAAAAAATCTCGAATACAAGTCTCTATGTCATACCATGAACCGTTAGTCTGATCCATCAGGATTAATAGTATTTCCCAGAAATTCATTTCTGAAATATCTTTCATGGTTGTTTCGAGAGTTTCTATTACCTTATTTATTTCTTGTTTAATTTTATTTTTTGTTTCTTCTATTTCTTTGGGATTAGAATTGTCTTGATTAAATTCACCATCCAGAAATGAATCAATGGAAATGTTTTTATTCAATAACTTATAAATAGGAAATCGATAAATTTTTTGTAGAAACTTATGATTTTTTATTTCATATGTCGAAGTCAAAAAAATGTTTTTTAGGCTAAGATCACATATTTTTATAGCCTTTAAAGATTCATATATATTGGAAATATTATTATTATTTTTCTGTGTTAAAAAATCTTTGAAGGTTGTATTTAATTTACAGTATAAATCCGCCCCATTCCCTAAAATAATTAAACTTTTGTTTTTAGATGAACTATCCATAAAAAACCTCCATATATATTAGTATTATCAGAGGAATAATAACATCTATTTATCTTAATTAAATTTAAGCTTCCATAAAAATATGTTGAAAAAAATATACATATGTTTATATATAAGTTCACTGTTTTTTATATGATCGGATTGGTTAATTTGTATTTAATTTTAATTTAAAAAAGTATAATTAAAAATTTTAGCAAAAAGCAGCTAGATTAAATTTCTAGTTGCTTTTTTTATTTTTGTATAATATTATATGTCGTATAATATAATTTGAAATATAACTGGAGATGTTCAAATGGCCATTAAAGTAGCAACAAAGCTATTAGATGGTTGTGTCTTGGGTCTATTGGAACAAGAAGAAATGTATGGATATGAACTTACTAAGCGGGTTCAAGAATCCATTAACGTTTCGAATTCGACAATGTATCCGGTCATGCGCCGTTTAAAATCAGAGGGATTAGTCGACACATACGACGAATCGTTTGAAGGACGCAATCGCAGATACTACCGAATTACTGAAGCAGGGAAGACACAGCTAGAAGAAGTAAAGACAGAATGGATGACGTTTAAGAGCGGCATCGATGACTTAATGGGGGGATAAAATTGAATCAGTATATCGGGGAACTGACTCAACACTTAAAGAAACTTAGAGAACAAGACGCGATGGACGCTATCAGCTACTACACTGACTATCTAACTGACGGAAATTTAATTACATACGAGGAATGTGTGAAGGAATTGGGTTCACCAAACCGTTTAGCACTACAAATTCGTGCCGATGTTTCTATCAACAATTCAGATAGTTCAATACCACAAAAATTCTGGGAACTACCATCAATTGTGATCTTGGCATTGTTTGCCAGTCCACTACTAGTTCCAGTAGTCATCAGTCTAATTCTAGTGATTTTTGGTGCTGTTTTGGCAGCCAGCTTAATGGTTCTTGCAGTGGTATTAGTATTAATTTTGACCTTTATCGTTTTTCTATGTACAACGGTATGGGGTGTGACTAACATTACCGGTCACTTGTTTGAAAGCATCATGGTATTAGGAGTGGCACTATTCTCCCTAGGACTTTCCATGGAACTATATCCATTATCAAAATGGTTAGTGAGAAAGTTGGCCAACTGGATTCAACACGTCACAATCTGGACATACGAGAAGTGCCTAAGATATGGCAATGCTGAAGGGAGAGTCGACAATGAAGAAATTTAGTCTAATCGGATTAGGTCTAATCGTTGCTGGTGGAATCGTCTTCTCAATTGGATACGCTAAGGCCGACCAGAGTATCACCGATATTTTCTTTAGTCGTAATATGGACAAGACATACACCAAGCCGGTAAAAGCATACGACAAGATTAGTGCATATGGAAACATCAATTTAACAATCAAATCTGGTGGCAAGTTTTCCATTACATCAACCGATTCCAAGGATCATCCACTGGAATACAAGGTGCAAAATAATACGCTGGAATTACGCCAAGACAATAACGAAAGTAGCTTCTCAACCAACTTCCAAATGGGTGAATTATCACGATTATCATTTGTGACCGTGACCGTGCCAAGTCACCAATTGACTAAGGTTGATGGACTAGACAATCGTTTCAGTCTAAAGATAAAACATTACAGCAACAAGTTACCAATGGATATTACCGGATGGGGTAACGTCAAAATCAAGGACGCTAACGCCAAATCAATTCGCGTGCGCGGCATCGAAGGCCGTGTCTCAGTCGTCGATAGTACTTTCAATGGGGATACTAGCCAAATCTATGCCGGCGACAACTACGTGGACCTACACAATAGTAGCTTTAAGTCATTGGAAGTCAGGGCAACTAATGGGGATGTTAACATCGACAGACCAACGATTGAAAGCCATCTGTCAGTTACTACGGATACTGGTAATATCTTTGCACAATTAAAGAAATCAGAAGATGCGCAACTAGATGTGAAGACATCTGGTCCGAAGCCGGATGTGAAAACAGCAACTAAGGCGGTGAACAATGACAAACAATATCGATTTAAGTCCAATACAGGAACAATTACGGTGTTAGAATAATCATTTTACGATATAGCATATAAATTTATTAGCAAATATAGTAAAATTATAAGTATAATAATGAAAATCATATCAGGAGGGACAATAACGTGTTTAACGATAAAATCGTTTTTAATTACATGTATAATTTATGGGTAGCTGTCTACTCAGACTTAAGTGACGCTGACGTCGAAGAAATTGGCCAAGTGCTATTAAAGAATAGTAAGGAAGAATATAACAGCCAAAATGATCAAAATATCACCGACGACGACTTCATTGATATGATTTCCGAATACACAGAAGACATTCGTGAACAAGCTGTAAGTGAAGCTGAAGAAGATATTAAAAAACACCGTGCACCTAAGTTCAAAAAGGTAGACGGTAAGTGGAATATTTAAAGAATAAGACCGACTCGATTGAGTCAGTCTTTATTTTTTTGTAATTTTTTTTAAGAAATGGTAAAAATCCCGCCATTAATATACACTTCGTCAAAAAAACTCCTAAAATGGAGTTGTAAAAAGAAATAGGAAAGAAGCTGTGTATTATGACTAAATTCAATAATACTAAGAAATGGGTATATGCCGCAGCCATGACTGGGGTATTATTTGCTGGAGCCCAATATGCTAATTCATCCAGTAATTATTTAGCTAAGGCGGATACCACCAACAATACGTCTCAACATCAATACAAATACAATTCAACAATTAACTTCCAAGATCAAAACAAGAACTCCCTTGGTGGTGTGACTGCTTCAAGTGATAGCAATAACTTCCAAAAGTCACGACTTTCATACACTTTGCATTATCATGACAAGACATATGACTTCACTGACCAAATCAAGAACGACAAGGATATTCCTGACACCATTGATTTGAGCAAGCCAGAATACAATTACACCTTGAACCAACCAACTCACACTTTGACAGTTAACGTCATTGATAAGGATACTCATGCTGTTCTTGCTACTAAGGGCTACACTGTAACCGACTTTGGTACAACTGACATCAAGGACTTAGTTGCACCATTCTCAAATGACTACAGCTACAGTTACTCAGATCCATTCAACTATGAAAATCAATACAACGTTGAAGTATCAAAGGCTAATGTATCAAGCGCTAGTGGCACTACTATTCATGGTCAAGCTTCAGCATCTTACGATAACGAAGGCAAACAAAGTGCTTCAACAACTACATCGTCAGCTGCTGCTTCAACTGGAACTAACACTAATGAAAGTTCTACTTCAAGTGAAAGCTCATCAGCTGAAACATCAAGTGCAGCTAGTTCAAGTCAATCCAGTGAAGCTTCAAGCGCTGGAAGTTCAAATGCATCAAGCGCAGAAAGCTCAACACAAAACTCAGCTGAATCTTCAAAGGCTAGCCAAAGCAATGAAGCAACTAACTCATCACAAGCTGCAAACCAAAGCTCTGAATCAACAAACACTTCATCAGCTGAATCATCAGTTGCTTCATCTGTAGCATCATCAATGGCTGAAAAGAAGTCAGAAGCTAACAAGGATAACGAAAAGACATCAGTTATTTATGATCCTGTAAACCCAGGTGAAGAAAAGGCTGGTAACAATGCTGGTAAACCTGCAAATGTTGAATCTAACAAGTTACCACAAACTGGTGACAAGACTAATCAACAAGCAATTGTTGGTGTTGGTGTTATCGCTATGATTGTTGGTGCTGTTCTTGGATTCTTTGGATTAAGAAGAAAGAATAGATAATCTATCTATAAATACGAAAAGAAGACCCTTAGGGTCTTCTTTTTTTGTCATTAAATGGTTTAAAAGTTTAAAAAAGTATAAAATCGAGCCAAAAAGTGCATAAAAAATTTAAAAAAATATATAATACTTAAAGAAGCTTAATTTTATTGTAATTAAAATTTTATAAAGAAGAGAGACGTTGTACTATGAAGTTTAATAAGAAGAATTCAAAACTATTCAAGAACACTAAAAAGTTCGTTTACGTTTCAGCAATTACGGGGGTACTATTGACCGGAACACAAGCAGGACGATTCGCATTTACATACACAGCTCACGCGGATGAAACTGTACAAACATCATTAGTAACAATTACATTTACTGATCAATATGGAAATCAATTCCAAAAACCAGCTGGTGATAATCAATTTTACCCATCGGTAATTACCTATCCAGTTCAAAATGCACAAGTTAATAAGTCAGACTTACTAAACAGTTTAAGCGATTATCCTGGTGTTAGCACAAGTGATAACAATGTTCCTGATACCTTGGATTTAAGCAGAGCTGGTAGCTACACTTATAAGCTAACTCAACCAACTCACACATTAACCATCAACCTAGTTGACCAAAACGGTCACACTGTTGAAACTAAAACAGTACCTGGTGTAACTAACTTTGGCCAAACTGATACTAATGATTTAATTGCTTGGGCTAAAGCTCACCAATATGGATACGATTCATTCCCATCAGTTGTTGATAACAGTCAAACTACTGTAAACATTTCAGTAAAAGCACCTACCACCACAGTTGTTAACGAAAACACTCAACAAAACAACACAACTACTGAAACTACTACTCAAAGTTCTGATACTACTACAGTTCAATCAAGTGCTTCTGACGCAACTGTAAAGAGTTCATCACAATCAAGCTCAGCAGAACAATCATCTGCATCAAACGATGACAAGAAGGAAAGTACTTCATCAGCTTCAACTAGTGAAGCAACTAAGCCAGTATCACAATCAAGCGAAACTACTAAACAATCAAGTTCAGCAACTGAAACTGTAAAATCAGAAAGTGCTTCATCAGCCGTTGCCTCATCAGCTGCTACTTCAACTGAAAGTTCAGCACAATCATCAGCTGCATCACAAGCTCCAAAGAATGATGAAAAGACAATGGTCATTGTTGATCCTGTCAACAAGGGTGAAAACAAGAAGGCTCAACAAACTCCAGCTGCAGATAAGAAAGACGTTCGTGCTAAATTACCACAAACTGGTGATAACACTAACCAAACTAGAGCAATCGCATTAGGTGTTGCTACCATTGCAGTTGGATTAGGCCTTGCTTACTTCGGCCTAAGAAGAAAAAATAAATAGTATTTTATACAAATGTCTAATTTGTAACTTTTAGTTTAATGTTAATACGATTGGTCTATTAGTGTTTTGTAAAATTTTTTCAATTATGAGAAAATTTATTAAAGACATTTTAGAATAAGGGGTGTAAAGTGTACTTCAAGAGGAGAGAAGTACTTAATGTTAGAAACTCTATTTTTTATCTTTTTCTTAGGTCTATGTTGCACACATTACTACGTTAGATCTGGAAAACACTTTGTATTAGCGGGTCTAATAATCCCTTTAATCGTGGTAATTCTAACCGTAATATTAACGATTGATTTACACCGATACACAATCATCATCTACGGGCAAGGATTCCTAAATGTTCTAGAATCCATATTAGTCGTTAATCAGGTTAGACTTAGATTCGAAGGTGAATAAAAAAGACATCTTACGCAGCGTTGTAAGATGTCTTTTTTGAATGAATTCATGGATAAATGTATGTTACAGTTATAATAGAACATTTGTTCGTAAGATGCAAGCGATTAAATCAAATGTTTTTGAGTCTTATTATTTGACTTAAAGTGTACTTTATATGAAATAATTATAGTTATCAAAATTATGGAGGATTCAATTATGAAAAGTGCAGTATTTATTGAACCTGGTAAAGTCGAAGTTCAAGACGTCGACATGCCAAAGATTGAAAAAGATGATGACGTTATCCTAAAGGTAGTTCGTACCTGTGTCTGTGGATCAGACTTATGGTCATACCGTGGTTTAGACGAATACAAAAAGAAAGCTTACAACAATGGTCATGAAGCATTGGGTGTTGTTGAAACCGTTGGTAAAGATATCACTACTCTACAACCTGGAGATTTTGTAATCGTACCATTTACTCACGGTTGTGGACACTGTGCCGCTTGTTTAGCTGGTTACGACGGAAGTTGTCTAAACCATTCAGATAACTTTACTCAAAGTGCCCAAGCTGAATACCTAAGAGCTCAACACGGTGAATGGTCACTAGTTAAGGTTCCTGGTAAACCAGAAGACTACAGTGATGAAATGTTAGATTCACTATTAGCTCTATCAGATGTTATGGCTACTGGATACCATGCAGCTCGTACTGCTGATGTTCAAAAGGGTGACACTGCCGTTGTTATCGGTGATGGTGCCGTTGGTCTATGTGGTGTAATTTCTGCAAAACTACGCGGTGCAAAACAAATCATCGCAATGAGTAGACACGAAGACAGACAAAAGCTAGCCAAGGAATTCGGTGCTACCGATATTATCGCTGAACGTGGTGATGAAGCTGTGAAGAAGGTTATGGAACTAACTCACGGTAACGGTGCAGACGCTGTTTTAGAATGTGTTGGTACTGAACTATCAACTCAAACTGCTTTAGACGTTGCTCGTCCAGGCGCTAAGGTTGGTCGTGTTGGTTTGCCTCACTCAGGTAACTTAGATATTGTGACCCCATTTGGTAAGAACATTGCACTTGCTGGTGGTATCGCTTCAGTTACTACTTACGATAGACAAGAATTATTGGATGCCGTACTATCAGGTGCCATTCACCCAGGTAAAGTGTTCACTGGTAAATACAAACTAGCAGACATTAATCAAGCATACAAAGACATGGCTGAAAGAAACACTATCAAGGCTACTGTTGTTAACGATTAATATTTAAAAGATCGACTAATGTCGGTCTTTTTTTATATCTTCATAATATAAATTAGAAAATTATTAAGTGTTTATAATTGACTTATCATAATTAAAAGTTTAGTATACGATACAATCGTTAGGAAATATATCGGAGGAGGAGACACATATGAATAATTTTATGAACATGTACATGTGCGATTGTTGTAAACCAGCGGCTTCTCCTCTGGTTATTTAATCGCGTCGTGATACATACGATTAATCTGAGAAGAGCTGCTGACCTATAGTGATGGGATCAGCGGCTTTTTTGTTTGGAGGGGAATACATACATCACATCATAATACTTAGGAAGTGAAATAAATAATGGATTTAGATGAGTCAAAAAAGATTACTAAATTTGAGACGTTTGCGTTAGCCGTTGCAGCTGTTGCTCCAACTGGTTCAATTGCCTTTAACGCCGTACCAGCAGTGCCGTTTGCTGGAATTAATGTACCATTAGCGTTTCTACTTGGTGCGATCGGATTACTTTTTGTAGGTATCTGTTTTGCGGAATTATCAAAACATATTTCAGACGTTGGTTCAGTATATGCTTATAACCAACAAGCTTTAGGAGAAAGATTAGGTTTAGTTAGTGGTTGGACGCTAACATTTGCCTATGTGAATTTAGCGGTTTCATGTATGGGGGCGAATACTAACTTTGCACATGTATTCTTTGCTCAGTTAGGTTTTAATTTCAACAATACAATTATTGCGTTTGTAATTTTATTAGGAGCTGCACTAGTTCTTACATTTGGTCTAAAGCTTACCAGTAAATCAGCCATTGCAATTGAATTTTTGGCGATTGCTATTTTGGTTGTACTAACCGTTATTATTTTTGCCAAAGGTGGACGTGATGGCATTAGTGCCCAACCATTTGTTCCAACTCACAGTAGTGTATCTGGAATTGGACAAGGAATGGTATTTGCCATCCTTTCTTTCTGTGGTTTTGAAGGTGTTACAACTGTAGCTGTTAGAACAAAGAATCCAAAACGTTCAGTGCCATTATCTATTATTGTTACAATTATTTTTGCCGGAATTTTCTTTGTTATTGCTAGTTATATGCAAGTAATCGGATTTGGTATCCACCATGTCTCAGATTTCGCTCATTCTTCATCGCCATTAAACGATCTTTCATTAATGTATATGGGTCGACCAATGGCTTTGATTATGGACTTTGCCATTCTAATTAGTAGTTTTGGCTCCGTACTTGGTATCATGAACGCTGGTGCATACATGATTTACGCAATGGGTGTAAAAAAATATCTACCAAAATACTTTGGCAAATTTAATGAAAAACTAAATAGTCCCACTCGTTCAATTTGGTTGTTAACGGCTATTATGGCAGTGGCTTATCTTATTTTTGGTGTTCATTATGGACCTGAAGTAATTTATGCTAACTCCTCAACACTTGGAGTTTTAAGTATGTTGACAGTTTATGGTCTAGCTTGTCTTGGAACGATTCTATATTTCCATAAGCATAGAGATACTATTAAGCGTTCATTTATTAAACATATTTTGATTCCAGTTCTAGGAATTTTAGTGTTAGTTTACCCAATGTGGACTAACCTATATCCAATCCCAGACTTCCCTGGCAACTTATATCCATACGCAGTAATTTTATGGATTATTATTGGATTGGTAGTATACGTAATTAAAAAGAGAAGAAAAGAAGATTAATTAAAAAAAAGACGTCACTTATGTGGCGTTTTTTTGGTATTTACAAATTATTCGAAGTTATGTTGATATATGGTTCTAATAGTTTTATTATTTAAACATAATTTATATTGAAGAGGAGGGTCAAAACATCGATAGGTTTGTTAAAGGTAAGGCGGTTGTAGTTTTTGATCCTCCTTTTTATCGATTGATTATTGAAAATACATTTGATGATAATTATGAAGTAGCTAAAGTAACGCTAGGAACATCAGAACCATCCGCCTACTCAATAAATAATCTTATAAATAAAAAGTGGTCAAGATTTAAGTTTTATCAAAAATCTTCTGATGAAGTTAAGGTTTCAGAGAAAAGAATTAATCCTAAAAGACTACAAAGAATCAGTAGAAAAGAAGTGTCTAAAGGCATTGGGACCAAAGCCCAACAAGCTTTAAAGGAACAGAGTCGACTAGATAAGAAGACCAGTAAAAAGAAAAAAAGTGAATATAATAAAGAAAAGAAATTAATTAATTTTAAAATGAAACAACATAAGAAGATGGAAAAACATAAAGGACATTGATGGTATTAAAAAAACGTCACGATTGTGACGTTTTTTATTTTATATTGAACTTATCAATTATATATATGCTTAATGTCATTATTTCTAGGAAAACTCCAGATAAGATTAAATTGAAATTACCTTCATCGGTGAAAATGCCGTAAATTCCCCATACAAGTAAAAATAATAATATCGTGAAACCTAAAATAAAAAATATTTTAATTGGTAAACTGCTGTTACGATTTACCAATGATAAATCATGGTTTGACTTTAATAAGCCAGTTTTTTTCGTGAAGTAATCGCATGCTATTCTAAGAAAAAGTATGCCTACAATAAGTATTTCGAATAAGAATCCATTATTCATAGGTGATATGGTCAATGCTAATAAGAATATTGCATAAATACCGTAATTTAATTCTAGAAAATTATTTCTAATCTTGTCCTTTGAAATGGATTCTTTTAGGCGAGGATAATCATCTAGAAATTCGTCATATGGTATTTTATAGAGATTACTAATGTCAATTAATGTACTGGTGTCTGGATAACTCTTTTCATCTTCCCAGTTGGAAATTGCTTTATTTGAGACACGTAAACGTTTTGCTACTTCTTCTTGAGAAAGATGCAGAAGTTCACGTTGATCTTTGATACGTTCACCGAATTCCATATTTGTTATCTCTTTTCTATTAAATTATTTGTCATCATTATATCTAAAAAAGATTCATTTTAGTATTAAATTTTCTTATATGTTTTTTGTACAAAATGTATCGACTATTAAATATAACAATGGGATAATGGGTCATGAATAAAGGGGGAGGTGTTTTTCATGACTGACAATTTAGAACATCGAATGTTTTTAGGGAGAGTCGTTACTACCGATGACTTCTCGTCTGATAAATCATTGGTTCAAGTTGGGGGTATTTGGTATCGATACCATTTATCCGGTAATTCTACTTATCAGGATGGAACTGATTACCAGGTCGTGAATAACACAGGTAATACTCTTCATTTACAAAAAATTAAGTGAGGTATTGATTATGCCATTTGGAGTTAAAGTCATTCGTCAAAATAACGAAGGATTAGTGGAAACATTAGGAAAGTACAGCCACACTTTAAGTTCTGGTTTACATTTCTACATTCCAGTGATTCAACGCGTTAGAACTGTTAGTCTTGCAATGCAACCAAAATTACTACCAAAGTATTCATTGATTACAAAAGATAACGCTGAAGTATTGGGAAGTGTCAGTTTGAACTATCACGTAACTGAACCTGTTAAGTACCAATACGAAAACACCGATTCAGTAATGTCGATGGTTCAGTTAGTCCGTGGTCATTTAAGAGATATCATTGGTCGTATGGATTTAAACGAAGTATTGGGTTCCACCAAGGAAATCAATAAAGAATTAGCTGATGCAATCGGTGATTTAACCGACATCTATGGAATTAACGTTGATCGTATTAACATCGATGAATTAACTCCAAGTAAGGCAATTCAAGAAGCTATGAACACTCAACTTACAGCTGATCGTGAACGCCAAGCTGAAATCTCACGTGCTGAAGGGGATGCAAAGTCAGTCGAACTACGTACTAAAGCACAAAATGAAGCATTAGTTGCGACTGCTGAAGCCAATGCACAAGCTACTAAGACTAAGGCTGATGCTGAAAAGTACAGAATCGACAAGATTCAAGAAGCTTTACGTGGTGCCGATGACAAGTACTTCAATGCTCAAAGCATCGAAGCATTTAGTAATTTAGCAAATTCAGACACCAATATGGTAGTAGTGCCAAACGACGGTGCAGACTCATATGGTCAAATGACCACTTTTGCGAAACTACTAAAGCAAAACAACGAAAAAAAAGAAACAAAAGAATAATAAAAAAGGCCTGACGAATGTCAGGCCTTTTATTTATCTTTTTTAATGCCATTTTTCTTCTTGTGTCTATCATCGCCGTAACCCCAAATACAAAGGGTTCCAAAGAAGACAAGAAATACCATTGCGAAATCATGGAATGAATAACTTTTTGAAACAACCATTAGAAAGATTACCAAAATATCAATTAGTAGTGGTAGAATTCCGCCAACCCAAAAATATTTTGTATCGGTTAGTACGTAAACTTCCAGTAGGTAAAGTGCAGCAATCACTAGTAGGAAAATAATGAACCCCATTTCGTTTTCACATCCGTTCTTAATTAATGTATTATGTAGATATAATATAGCAGAATTGGAGAGAATTCAATTGACAAAAAGTGTTGAGATTAACAATTTAGACAAACGAATTGGTAAAAGATTGATTCTAAATAATATTTCGTTTGAAATTAATCAAGGCGATATTGTGGGATTAGTTGGTGAAAACGGTGCCGGTAAGACTACGATTATGAAATTAATTTTAGGGATGATTGATAATAATGGCGGCTCAATTAGAATTAATGGCAAAGAAATTACTGTTTCCAAAAGAGATGGGTTAAAAGGTGTTGGCTCGTTAATTGAAAATCCGGTGTTATATCCATACTTAAGTGGATTGCAACATCTTGAATTGTTTTCTGAAACCAAAGATAACGAGATGATTGATTATTTAGTCAATCGATTGAATATGCAAAATTACATAAATAAAAATGCGATTAGTTATTCGCTAGGGATGAAACAAAAATTAGCAATTGCAATGGCACTAGTTAATCGTCCAAGCTTCGCAATTCTGGATGAGCCAGTTAATGGTTTGGATCCAAAAAGTACCAAAGAAGTTAGAGATTTAATTGTTGATTTGAACAAAGAAGGCACTACATTCTTAATATCCAGCCACATTCTTGCTGAATTAGAAAAGATTATTAACCGTGTTGTTATCATTAAAAAGGGTGCCAAAATTTTTGATAACTACTTGGAATTCTTTGGTAACAAAGTGAACAAAACTGTCGTTAATACATCAGACAATAATTCTGCTGCAGAAATTCTTAAAGACAATGATATTAAAGTTTCTTTGGACAACGATGGTTTAACGATTGTTGGTGATTTTAAATTACAAGAAATTATCGATTTGATAAACGGCAAACAAATTAGTTTTACATCTATTCAAACCATTAATGATGATTTTGAAGATGATTTAATCCAAATCTTGGATGAGAAGTAGGAGAGTTAAAATGTTGTATCTAATTAAGCAAGAAATGTTTAAAAACTATCATAAAAAATCGACGTTTATTTCAATGATAATTCAAGTGCTTTTTATGTTATCAATGGCTATTTTGTCATTGAAATATAGTAATGTCTTTAAAGGTAAATCATTATTCATAGAAAATTATAATGCGACTTTATGGATTGTTTTCGTCTTAATCTTCATGGCTAGTAATATATTTTTAAACGAATATAAATATGGGACCATCAAGTTATTAATTTCTAAAGAATTTAGTCGAACTCAGATTTACTTTAGTAAGGTCATTTTTGTCTTTATTCAGTCAGTTGTTTTATACTTACTCGCGATTATAATGACATTTATCATTAACTTTGTTTTCACAAGAGTTGCAATTACATCAGCTGATATGAAATCATTGTTTACCAATATTGTCTGTGAGTTTTTCTCAACATGGTTAATTGTTAGTCTATGTTTCCTTTTAGCATCAATATTTAGATCATCTGGACTATCAATTACTATCAGTATTATTTTGTATTTCTCAGCTTCAATCGCGTCTAATTTAATGTTTATGGTTATTGCATCAAACAAGCTACTAAGATTTAATCCAATTAACATGTTAAATATCACTAACCAATCTGGTGATTCATCATATAGTCACTTAACTCTATTGCCAATGTATGCTTACTTTATTGGAATACCGATTTATGTATTCATCTTTATGCTAATAGGAAACTACATCTTTGTGCAAAGAAATAAATAAAAAGGCCTGACGAATGTCAGGCCTTTTTTGCTTTATTTATTTTTTAGATAATAGACTACAATTGCGGTTTCTAAAATTACAATTAGAAAAAATGCGATGATTAAATGTTGGGTAAAAAATGCAGTTGCTAAAATCGCTAGAAAGGATATTGATATAATATTAGACCATTTATAATTTAAATGAAAAAGTTCACCAAATAGGTCGAAGTTTTTAAAACCTATTTTATTTAGGAATTTGTTAATTAATGACACAATCATCACAACAAAAAGAGCTATCAAAGATATAATGAATTTATTAATGCCGATAACAGAAGGATTAGTAATAATAATTCCATACAAAAACATGATAAATATATCGAAAGAATAAGCGGTACATATTAGTCCAATTAAGTTTTTGCGTACGTCATTTTTTTCGATGAATTCCTTCATACCATTATCTTCTTTTAGCATGGTATCTAATGAAATATCATATATATTACTCAAGGCAATTAAGCTTTTGATATCGGGGTAACTTTTTTCATTTTCCCAACTTGAGATGGTTTGTCGAGAAACATTTAATTTTTCTGCTACCTCATCTTGAGTTAATTCTTTAATCTTGCGTTGTTGTTTTAATCGATCACCAAATTGCATTTTTATCGGGTCCTTTCGTTCAATTTATCAACAGAATTATATAAAATTTTACCGAGAAGAGCTAGCTAAGTTTCTTTGCAACGTTGATAAATCAACAAAAAGGATCTATTAAAGATGCCTTTTTCTATTTATGAATTACTTTCTTGCAGATTTTAATCATTGATTGAATTTGTTTTTCAGTATCCCAGTTGTCTGATGGAAATTTAAATTCAATTACGGTTGATACCAACAATTGCCCACTGATGATTCTAAATAATTCTTCAGCAGAAATAACGTCAGCAACACTGTCATCTTGTTTCATTAAATCATTTGCCTTTTCGATGATGAAGGATAGTTTTGGTAACATGATTTCTTCAATTTGATCCCTTAATTTATCATCAATCAATAATTGGCTGACCATGATACTAATAATTTGGTGGTTTTCTTCGATAAAATGAAAACGATCAGTAATGATATATTCAATCATTTCATCGATTTTTAAGGTGTGATGACTGACTGATTCAACAAATTGTTCACTAAAACTTGGAGCTAATGTGTTAACGACAGGGGTAATGATTGTATCTAGTAATTCTTTTTTGTTTTTAAAGTGTTTGAACACAGTGGCTTCACTTAGCATGCAATCTTTGGCGATTGATGAGGTCGAAGTCGATTGGTATCCATTTTGTGAGAAAAGCTTGACAGCAGACTTTAATACCTGACGTTTACCATTTGGCATTTTGCTGTTTTCAAGCCAATCATTAAAACTGGTGTAATTAGATTGTTCCATTGATTATACCTTTCTGTAACGTTTCAATCCAATAATATTTATGAAAGTTAAAATAGCAATGAATAATATTATTACTATCAATTCTATAACAATCCCGGTGAATGTAAAGCCTCTCATCATCACGTTACTAATTGCTTCTGATGCATACTTGATTGGGAAGATAAATGATAATACTTTTGCCCAATTATCAAGAGAATTTAGAGGAATTAGTCCAGAGAAAAAGATTTGTGGAATTACCACTAGAGGGATAAATTGCATTAACTGGAATTCTGATTTAACGAAAGTCGATAGAAGTAACCCAGCGGCAATTGCGACTAGTGATAGTAAGAATGTGGTTAATAAGATTAGCCATATTGATCCGACAACTTCAATATCTAATACCTTGATTGTAAATAATACGATTATAATTGTTTGGAATACAGCCATTAGTCCGTAGCTTAGTGAGTATCCAAAAATGATTTCAGATCTCTTAACTGGAGTAGCTAATAGACGGTCCAATGTACCTGATGTTCTTTCTTTTAGAAGTGCCATCCCAGAAGTTAGGAATACGAAGAAGAAAACAAAGAATGCCATTAAAGTGGGCATCATCTTATCAAAAAAGTTTGTCTTACTGCTACCGTACTTGTATTCATTAGTTAGATGAATTTTAGGTTGATGTTGCTTTACAGGTGAAATCTTTGCTAACGTAGTAGACATGTTCTTAAGGCTTGTTTGAGTAAGTGCAGATGATAGCGCAGCCGTTGTCATGCTAGTCTTTGAAGCATCAATGTTAGCGTGAACCATTTTGTAATCATTGTTCTTGTAAATGATAAATGAATCAATGTAATTATCACGCAATGCATTTTCGGCAGATTTTTCGTTTTTGAATTCCTTGACATTGACGTTCTTCACTTTAGTAAGGTTGGATTCCACTTGTTGTGATATATTTACAGTACCTATATTGATATCTGTACTATTGTATGACTTAAAAACGTATGACATCAATGCCATGACAATAATAGGTATGATAAAAATCATTGCCAATGTTTTTTTATCACGAAAAATTTCTTTTAATATACGACTTGAGATTGATAGTGTCTTCATTACATATCACCTTCGGCTTTCATAAATACATTTTCAATGCTATCTACATCATATTGTTGTTTTAGATTATTTGGAGCGTCGTCTGCGATGATGTTTCCATCGATTAGAAGAGCAACACGATCGGTTAGTTCAGCCTCATCCATAACGTGAGTAGTTACTAGAATGGAACAACCGTTATCTCTTAACTTACCCAATTCTGTCCAAATATTTTTTCTAAGTACTGGGTCAATTCCAACGGTTGGTTCGTCCAAGATTAGTAGCTGAGGATTACCTAGAAGAGCGATTGCTAGTGATAATCTACGTTTCATACCTCCTGAGAAGTTATCGACCTTTTTATCTAATTGATCTGTTAAATCAACGACTTTAGATACTCGCTCTATTTCGCTATCCAAATCTTCTTTTTTTAATTCACGCATCTTGGCAAAGAAAAGAAGGTTTTCTCTTGCTGACAGAGAATTGTAGAGTGAATCTGATTGAGCCATGTATCCCATCTTGCTTAGGATTTTACGGTTAGGCATATGAATGCCAAACACTTCGGAGTTGCCGCTGTCAGCTTTTTCCATTCCTAAGGTTAGCTTTATAATAGTAGATTTTCCGGCTCCGGATGGTCCGATTAGACCTACGATTTGTCCGTAATCGACTTCAAATGATACGTTGTTTAAAACAACTTGCTTTCCATACTTTTTCTTTAAATTGTTAATTGAAATGATTTTGTCCGTCATAATAATACCTCCTAACAATTAGGTGAGTGAGTACTAACTCACCTAGCGAGAATCATTCTAAAACATGTAAATTAAAAAAGCAAATACTTTTTTGAAAAAATTTTATTATGATATTATTTACTTATTAACGAAAGGAAGTTCATGATGAAAAAAGATCAATTATTGCAGTTGTTTATCGAACATAAAGGTGACTGGCTTTCTGGTAATCAATTAGCAAATAAAATGAACATTAGCCGTACGATGATTTGGAAGCTAATTAATCAATTGAGACAACAAGGTCATCAAATTGATAGCAAGACTAATCAAGGATACAAGTACATAGGAAACAACGAACTAAACCCACAATTAATCGAATCAGACTTAAATAATGAATACGAAATCATTTTCAAGAAGGAAATTACATCTACGAATTCATACGCCAAGCAAATCAATGACCAAAGTCAAGATGGAAAACATCGTTTGGTGATTGCTGAAAAACAAACTCAAGGACACGGACGAAGAGGGAGAAGTTTTTATTCTCCAGCTAAGAGTGGAATCTACATGAGCATGGTGGTGCCATTCCATGATGCCAAACATCTAAATCCTGGTTTGCTAACGACCATGACCGCAGTAGTGGTTGCTAAAGCACTAAAGAAGAGTTATCCAGAAGAGGAGTTCTGGGTTAAATGGATCAATGACATCTATGTAAATAACAAGAAAGTTGTCGGTATCCTAACTGAATTAGTGATGGATGCTGAATTAATGCAGCCTTCCGCAATTGTTGTGGGTGTTGGCATTAGTCTATCATCTAAAGAGATTCCGGACGAAATGAAGGATAAGGTTGGTTGGATTAGTGATAAACAGATTGATAAGAATAAACTAGTCTCCGACATCGTCAACGGATTTGACGAAGAATTTCCTCATTATTTGGAAGCTAACTTCATTGAAGATTATCAAAAAATGTCATTTTTGAATGGTAAAAAGGTCAGTGTTGATACGACAAAAGAGACAATTGATGGGACAGTTACTGGAATCGATAAAGAGGGTCATTTGTTATTAGATGTTGAGGGAAAATCAACAACAATTAATAATGGTGAAGTAGTAAAAGTGAATTTTTAAAAGACACCTTGAATAAGGTGTCTTTTTTTCACCAATTAAACAAATTGTTGAATTATATATAATTATCTTTAAAAAAATTTAATGCTTTCAAACGTTATATTATCAGCGTTTCTTGAATATATATGTACAATGTGTACATTATTTAGTGATATTCTATTCATCTATTTTTGAATATTAGTGATATATTAAATATAGATTATAACAATATAATCTAGTCTGGTTTGCAATGTATCTTGTCTGTTGTTTTTTGCTTAAATACGTCTTAATCGTATTCTTATTTTTTGTATCAATAAAGATGATTTTTTTGATTATATTTTTTCATTTTAACCAAAAAGATCACCTGATTGTATAGTACATATATGATGCATCTATACAGTTTTTTTAGATTTACTGTTTCACGATGATGACAACGTCATTACCGAAATTTTTAAATTAAAAACGAATCCTGAGTAAGGATTTTGAGGGGGATTTTATTATGAAAAAGAACTTTAAAAAGGCCGTGCTAGCTCTAGTACCTGCCGCAACTCTATTTTTCTCAACTGGTGTAAGTGCATTTGCTGAAACTTCAACACCTACTTCAACACCAACTACATCAAAAGATACAAGCAAGAGTGATTCAGAAGGTACTACAACTCAAGCTGCATCAAAAGATACAAGCAAGAGTGATTCAGAAGGTACTACAAATACATCATCTGCATCAGCAGATAAAACCAATGATTCTAAGTCATCAGACTCATCTTCATCAAAATCAGATGATAAAACTGTAACAACAGATACTAAGAAGGATGCAACTTCAGCTACAACAGGCGATAAGAAAGAAACAACTAAGTCAGAAACTAAACCAGAAGCAACCAAGACTGATACAGCTACTGAAACAACTAAGTCAGAAACTAAACCAGAAACAACCAAGACTGATACAGCCATTGAAACTAATAAATCAGAAGCAAAACCAGAAGCAACTAAGTCTGCTGAAACTAAGACTGTTAAAAAACATGTAGCTAAGAAATCATCAAAGAAAGCTGCTAAGAAGACAGTTGCAAAGAAGACAACTAAGAAAGAAGCTAAGAAGGCTGCTAAGAAGGCTGCAGCAAAGAAGGCTGCTAAGAAACATGCAAAGAAAGCTACTAAGAAGCATGTAAAGAAGACTTCACATAAGAAGTCAGCTTCAAAGAAGCACGCAAAGAAGCATGTAAAGAAGCATGTAAAGAAACACTCAAAGAAAGCAACTAAGAAACATGCTAAGAAGACTTCACACAAAAAGGCTGCTCACAAAGAATAGTCAAAATAAAAAAGGATCATCGAAATGATGATTCTTTTTTTATATACTTGACTTAGAGTTAACTCTAACTGGTACATTTGTTATTGAAGTTAGTAGAAAGGACTTTTTATGAACAAATACAGTATTGGAAAATTTGCCACCAAAGTCGGATTAACCACATACACATTGAGATATTACGATAAACAGAAGTTAATTATCCCTAAACGTGACGAAAATAATCGTCGATACTATGATGATGAAGACGTAAAGTGGATTGGTTTTATTTTGCACCTTAAGGGAACAGGTATGTTGATGACTGAAATTCAAGAATATGTTGAATTGCGCAAACAAGGAGATTCCACCATTAATCAGAGAAAGCAGCTGCTACAGTCTGTTAGGAAGAGAAGCATTGCTGAGATTAACGAGCGTAAGTCTCACTTGAAAATTTTATCTCTTAAAATTGATTGGTATGATGGCAAACTAAAGTATAAGGTCAACGAAAACTTCGAAGAATATATTAAACGATTTAGATAGGAGTTATCATTAATGAATGAAGAAGTAAAGAATGGGATTATTTTTGATCGTGGACCTAAGAACGATGTATACGCAAAATACTTTACTGGTCAAAGCTACCTAAGTGGAATGATTAGTCCAAAAGACGAAGTGAATGTCGGTGTCGGAAATGTTACTTTTGAACCGGGATGTCGTAATAATTGGCATATACACCATGACGGATACCAGTTACTATTGGTGACTGGTGGAATGGGATTGTATCAAGAAGAAGATAAACCAGCTAGATTATTACTACCAGGGTATGTCGTGGTAACTCATGATGGTGTTAAACATTGGCATGGTGCTACTTCAGATAGTTGGTTTTCACATATTGCAATCACTGCTGGTACTCCAGAATGGCTAGAATCAGTAAATGATAATCAGTACAATCAAGCCAATAACGAAGGAAAGCGTGATTAATATGAAAAAACAGACAGCTGGAAGAGATAATTTAGGTGAATTCGCTCCTAAGTTTGCCGAAATTAATGATGATGTACTATTTGGTCAAGTTTGGAGTAGAGAATCACAACTCTCTTTAAAACAACGAAGTATGATTACAATCAGTAGTTTAATTGCTGCAGGTAATTTCGAACAATTGAAATCTCATCTTCAGATGGGTAAAGAAAACGGCATTACTAAAGATGAAATTTCAGAAATCATCACACATTTGTCTTTTTATGTTGGTTGGCCAAAAGCATGGTCGGCGTTTAATGTGGCAAGAAAAATATTCTAATAACTTTCTTTGGTTACGAAAGAGTATAACAAATAAACACTAATATGTATTAATAACCGGCACAAGGCCGGTTATTTTTTATTCTCATTTTCATTTCTTGAAAGATGATCCTTTATATTCGAATATTTTGTTTTTGTTTAGAGAAAAATTAGTGTAAATATTTATTTGTATTAATTATAAATTAATTATTATTAAAAGATAATAAAATATTTAACATAGTTCATTTTTAAAAAAAGTAACATGCTAACATGAAAATATTCGTATTATTTTCATTTATATTTTTAGGAGGATTCTTTTTAAATGAACAAGAAGTTTAAAAATATGGCGTTATCAATTATTCCGCTTTCGGTTATTTTAATGTCATATTGTTCAAATGATTATGCGAAAGCGTCAATAAATAAGGGAAATCAGTTATCCACATTAAATAATGGTGTCGAAACCAAGGAGGTTATTAATTCTGCTCTTAAGATAGAGTCTGAATTAGAAGATTACTACCAACAAACGTTGGGATATGTTAAAGGTAATTTTATTAACGATTTATCCGAAGCAATTAATTATGATCAAGATACTCAAGCAACATTTGCTAAAGAAATTCAAGATGCAATGAATTCCGTCAAATTTGATAAATCTTCAAACGAAGCAGATGCAAAGTTAAAATATCTAGACTTTATTTCCAAAGCACTGGATGAAGCGATGAAGATACTTGATAAGTATGATAGTGAAATGGAAAATGATGCTGAATATGAGTCATTAAAGGATTCGATTGATTCTGATTTAAATCAACTAAGTAATACTATTAATGAGGTTCAATCAAACAATGATAAAACTGATTCAAAAATTATTGAATTAGAAGAAAAGAACATTGATGTTTATCTGAATGATTTAGATAAGGCTATGGATGAGGCTATTAGTGTTCAAAAAAATCTTATAGCAAAATCCGATGATAAAATTTATGCTTCCAATGTTGATGAAATCAATGGTTTGTTAAATGAGTTAATGGATGCTCAATCAAAATTAAATAATGCTAATGCAAATGAATCATTGAAGATTGACGGTTCTTTAAAATCTATAAATGAATCAGTTGCCTCATTAAATTCTGTCTTTAATGATGTAAAAAATTATAATCGAAAAGATTACAATAAGTTAAATAAAGATCAATTAATTAACGTTAATTCAAAAGTTGAAGAATTAAGAAGAGAAATTAAAAAAGTAAAGAAAGAAAATAAAAAAAATACCTCAAATATGAGCAAAGCTCATGTTAATTCAATTGATAAAAAGCTAAATGGGATAAATATAACACTTAAAGATTTCGATAAAAGTAATAGTAATGATATTATTTTGGTTCTTGAAAAAATCACTTCCAAAACAAATGATTTGCAAAATACATTAAATAAAATAAAAGGTCACAGTTCAAAATCAGATAAAAGAATTAATTCATTTGAAAATCGAATTGTTAACGCTGATTTATCACTTAATAGAAGTTTTTATGCTGCCATGGATGATAATAAGACTACTAAAGATAATATTGATAAATTAAATCAAGTAAGAATTACTAATTCTTTAAATGATCTTTCAAAAAAGATAGATGAAGCAAAGTTAGACAGTTCATACTTAGACAAGGGTATTGATGTTAAAAGTATTAATGATAAATTATCAGCATTCAATAGATCAATTAATGACTTAAATAATAATTTAAATAAAAACGATAGTAATTTAATAAATGCTACTCAAAATAAAATTGCAAATGAGTTGAGTGCATTGCATGTTGCATTCTCTCAAGCAGATAAAGATAACAATAATTATAATGCTGAAGTAAAGAAGAACTCTGAAAATTATGTTAATAATAAAATAGCTTCTTTTATTACAGTAGTTGCCGAATTTAAGAATGATGATACTAAAGATAATTATGATAGTCTGTACAATGCGCTAAATGATCTGAAAAAAGTTGGGGTAAATGATAAAAACTCATTACAAAAAGTTCAGAGTATTGTTAAGTCAATGCAAGACAACGTTTCTTTAGATGCTAAAACTGATTTGATTGGTGTAGATGATGTTGAAAATGATATTAATAAATATCATGAATTATTTGGAAATGCATTGGATAAATTAGATGCAGATCAAAATTCTAAACAGGATGATTTCGGTAACAAATTTAATGAACAACAGTCAAATATGGTTATTAAAGATGATGATGAATTATTTCTAAGAATGTTTGCGGAAGATGATACTGATAGCTATCAAGAAAGCCCATTAACTGGTATACCAAGTGGGTATGAAAAACAATTCCATCAATACTTGATTGAAAATCTAAAAAAATCACCAAAAATAGCAGAAATTGTTCATAATCTTGAAATGAAGTTATCAAATGTTAAGTCACTTAAAGATAAGTTTACTTTATTGAATGGGATGGATGAAAAGAAAGTTATTTCATCTAAAGACTTAAGCGATGATTTATCTCAATTATATGGCCATGTTGATAAACTCAAGACAGATGATACTAATGAAATGTATTCAGCACAGGTGAATTTGGATAGTATAACCACTGAAATTAATCAATTGAAAGCCAACTATGCCACTGCACTTGTTGATGCTGCGTCGAATGATAAAAAGTCATCAGATAATCAAAAAGCTAACGATGATAAGAAGTCATCAGATGCTCAAAAGGCTAGTGATGATAAGAAGCCATCAGATGATCAAAAGACTAATGATGATAAGAAATCATCAGATGCTCAAAAAGCTAATGATGATAAGAATGCGTCAGATAGTCAAAAAGCTAATGTTGATAACAAACCATCAGGCAAGCAAAATGGCATCAATGATAAGCAACCCAACAAGACAAATGATGATCAAAATAGTAAGGATGCAAAGAATAATCATAAAACTAAGAAAGCATCAATTAAAAAAAATAAGAAAGTTCTTGCCAATTTAACCAAGAAGTTAAAGAATAAGAAACTAACTAAACGTTCAAAAAAAGCAATTATAAAGAAAATAAATGCATTAAAGAAAAGAATTAAACTAGCGATTGTTAAACGAGACAAGAAGAAACTTTTAAAAATCAACAAAAAGTTACACAGTAAGAAGATATCCAAGAAGACTAGAAAACATCTTAATAAGCAAGCAACAGCTCTTCGTAAGGAAATTAAGAAAAACTACGTAAAGCCTACTAAGAAAAAGGCAGTCAAAAAGACTGTTAAGAAGCATTCTAAAAAGAGTAAGAAGATAAATAAGAAGTCAAAGAAAGATGCTAAAAAAACTAAAAAGGCAGCAAAAAAGTCCGTTAAAAAAGCAAAAAAGGCAGCAAAGAAGTCAAAGAAAGCTGCTAAAAAGGCAGCAAAGAAGTCAAAGAAAGTTGCTAAGAAGACAAAGAAACATCAAAAGAAGTTAACAAAACGTGCTGCTAAAAAAATACAAACCGATCAAAAGGCAATTGCTAAGATAAATAAGAAGTTAAAATTCAAGCACTTAACTAAGAAGCACAGACGTAGCCTAATCGCCAAACGTGCACAACTAAGAAAAGCAATTCGTAAGTTAACTAAGTAATCTTAAAAGACGCTATCAAACGATAGCGTCTTTTTTGCATGCATTTAATTGACAACTTAATTTTGACATGTTGGTTAACAATTGATAATATATGAAATTGTTAACTTTATACAAAAATACGGTTAACAATAAGGAGAGAGATATGAAAACGAGAGACGTGACACAAATCGCGCTGATGACGGCGTTAATTATTGCATTGGCATTCGTACCAGCGATTCCAGTCGCAATTATTCCGGTACCAATCGTTCTGCAGAATTTTGGAATTATGTTAGCTGGTTTATTATTAGGAGGTAAGAAGGGAACTATTTCAGTAGCAATTTTAATGGCAATGGTATCTGTTGGCCTACCGGTTCTTACTGGAGGACATGGTGGAGCAATTAGTTTCATTGGCCCCTCTGGAGGATACCTATTGTCGTGGCTATTAATGCCTTCACTAATGGCGCTTTTTAATCGATTATGTAGTACATTTGTTGATAAAAATAGTTTTTGGAATGTATTAATTTCTACTATTATAGTAAGTATCGTAATATCATACTCAATTGCAATTGTGTGGATCAGTGTGCAGATGCATATCACATTGGGTCAATCATTACTTGCTAACATGGTATTTATTCCAGGCGACATTATTAAGGCTGTTATTGCTGCCTTTGTTGCTAAACGATTATTACCAATCATTAATAAAAATGCTTAATATTTTTCCTTTCTCGTATTGACGTATATAATGGTGACAAAAACAAAAAGGGGATGTTTTCATGGATACATCAAAAATGATTAATCCTATGTTAGGTTGGAAGTTACGTCCACTTGTTGAAAAAGTGACTTCAACTGATGATATTGAAGATATCAAGTTTAACTACATGTTAATGCCTAAGCCAGACACGCCAGAACATGTTGCAGAATGGAAGAAGGTATTAGCACAATATGAAAATAAGTAATTTTGACCATTTTGTTTTAACAGTCAATAACATTCAAGATAGTCTTGATTTTTATAATGGAATTTTAGGGATGGAAAAAATCACCTTTAATAAAGGTGATATTAAAAGATACGCCGTAAAATTTGGTCATTCAAAAATTAATTTTCATGAGGTTGGAAATGAATTTGAACCAAAGGCAAAAGTTCCTACACCAGGCTCGGCAGATTTTTGCTTAGTGACATCTACTCCAATTAACGATGTCGTTAAAGAAATAAAAAGCAAAGGTTGCGATATTATTCAAGGCCCTGTTGAAAAATCTGGAGCATATGGAAAAATTATTTCGGTTTATTTACGAGATCCAGATGATAATTTAGTAGAAATATCTAATTATTAAAAACAGCGTTTTATGCTGTTTTTTATTTGCTATATAATTAGACAATGGAGGAGTAATATGGATCCTGTATTAATTGTGCTTAGGGGAAATGCAGTGACTGGGAAGACCAGTGTTGCATCCGCACTACAAGAAAGACTAGGAACCACGAACGTAATGTTGGTTCAACAAGATATAACTGAAAAACACACAGATACACAAATCCTAATGATTCAAAAGCTGGTTAACTATGGCAAAAAACACTTCCATTATGTTATTTTGGATGGGATTTTGCCCAAGAAAGTATATGGAGAAATGCTACATAGTTTCATTGAAGATTTTGGTAGCCAACAATTAGTGTATTACTTTAATGATTCGTTCGAACAAACATTGAAGCATAACAAACAAAAAATTCAGCCACACGATATCGACAAACTAAAATCGTGGTGGAATGATTCAGATATACTTTCAGTTGAAGACATAAAATTAGAGAACGCTGAAATTGAAGAATATACTAATCAAATCATTGATGATATTAATGATTTACCATTATTCTGATTTTATATTAAATTGGATTTAAAAGAGAAATATATTTGTAAATAATTAATATCTAATTAAAATGTGCACAAAAATGTTATACACCCTTGCTAATGATTCATTTTTATTTTATATTAATTCTTGTGTTTTTTTAGATCGTCATATATAATAAGAACAGTTGTTCGCATAAAGGCGATCAGTTAACTCATATTTATTATATTAATGAGACCTCTCATCTCATTAATACATTTATATTTTCTTATCTCTCTCAAAAAAAGACCACTCTCTCTCAAGAAGGTCTTTTTTTTACATATTTATCTGCTAATGGGATGTTTAATGATTAGGTCATGTACTTGTTGCTTGGCATCATCTAAGATGTTTTGATGCCCAGGATGATTTAATACATCAACAATGATAGTGGCTACTTTGATAGCATCATCTTCACTGAAGTTACGACTAGTGATAGTAGGAGTACCAATTCGGATTCCTTCCATAGTATCACCATTTTCTAGCGGCAATAGTTCCTTGTTAGTGGCAATTCCCACAGAGTAAAGTAGTTCAGCTGCTTGATCACCAGTAAGACCAACTGCGTTTAAATCCAATGTCATTTCATGGTTTTCGGTATCACCAGATACAACACGAATCTTTTCATCTTGATTAAACACCTTGGCCATTGCCTTAGCATTCTTGATTACATTAACGGCATATTCATGGAAGTCGGGTTTCAAGGCTTCACCCAATGCAACGGCTTTGGCTGCGATAACGTGTTCTAAAGCACCACTTTGTGATATTGGGAAAACTGCGTAGTCTAACTTATCTGCAAATTTTGCCCTGGCTAATATCATACCACCTCGTGGTCCACGTAAGGTTTTGTGGGTCGTTGTAGTCACAACGTCAGCAACTTCAACAGGGTTGGGGTGGACTCCAGCAGCCACTAGTCCTGCAATGTGGGCCATATCGACCATTAGGATGGCGCCGACTTCATCAGCTATTTTTCTAAATTCATTCCAGTCGATAATATGACTATATGCTGATGCACCTGCAATGATTAGTTTTGGTTTTACTTCTAGAGCGATTTGGCGAATGTTTTCAAAGTCTAGTAATTCTGTTTTAGGGTCAACACCATAAAAATGAGACTCGTAAAGTTGACCGGAGAAGTTATGTTTTTGACCGTGGGTAAAATGACCACCAGCATGCTCACTCATTGCAAGAATCTTATCACCGGGTTTTAAGAAAGCGGCATATACAGCTTGGTTGGCTTGGCTTCCAGAATGAGGATGAACGTTTGCATATTCTGCGTGAAATAATTCTTCTGCACGTTGTTTAGCAATTCTATCAATTTCATCAATTGCTTCGTTCCCAGTATAGACACGTTTTCCAGGATATCCTACCGCATATTTATTCGTTAATACAGAACCTTGAGCTGCACGTACAGCCTTGGATGCAATGTTTTCTGATGCAATTAATTCAATCACGTTATCTTGACGATTGTTTTCATGTTCAATCGCTTTAAAAATTTCTGGATCTTCTTTTGAAAAATCGTACATAATTTAATCTCCTTTTTAAACAAAAAAGACGCCCTTGTACTTTCGTACAAGGGCGTCTTCAACACTGTTCCACCTTATTTTTATATCAAGCTCGCACTTGATACCTCTGGTTCTTAATGCGCATTAAGATTTCGATTCAATTGATATATCTTGACTGCCTTCATTCAAGAACTTGGCATCTCGTTTCACTAAATCAGATGCTCGCTTAACAAGTTGATTTGAATTACTACTTTCAAGTTGTTTATTAGAATAGACTAAAAAAATAATACTGTCAAATTTTTTTATAATATTTTTAATATTTGTAATTTATTTATTTTTTATTTGCTGTCTTAGTTTTTCGTTTTCTCTACGCATATTAGCAAGCATTTGTTCTGCTTTGCGGTTTTCTTCATCCATTTTTTGACGTTGAGCTTTTCTTTCGTCTCGATGAAAGAAAGAGTCAATTAGTAAAAAGATGCCTAAACATCCAAATACGACAACGAATCCGATACCCAACAGAATAAACATTCCTAAAATAACAAGCACAATCATTAACATATGAAAAAGCCCCTTTATTATGTATGAATATAACTAATTATACTCGTCGTACAATTAGTTATAAATAAGTTATTTATGTTTTGGATATTGATGCTCGATTTCATAAACGACTTCAGGATCATCACCGGTACGGAAATCCTGATTTAAATCGTCAATTAACTTCATTTCATGATCTGATAATTCAAAATCATATAGGTCCGCATTTTCAACCACTCGTTGTGGTGTACTTGACTTAGGAATGATAGTTACACCGTTTTGAAGGTGCCATCTTAAGATGATTTGGGCCGTTGATTTACCATGAGATTTGGCAATTTCTTGGATGGTATCGTCATTTAGAGTAGCACCACGACCCATTGGACTCCAAGCTTGTGTAACAATTCCTTCATCCTTGTTTGCTTTTAGCATGGATTTTTGACTTAGGTAAGGGTGGACTTCGATTTGGTTTACTACAGGCATCTCATGAGCTTTAGTTTTTAATAAATCTAAATGAGTTTGATGGTAATTACTTACCCCGATGGACTTCACTTTTCCTGCTTTTTTGGCATCCTCAAATGCACGCCAAGTATCAAAAAAGTGTGAACGAACAGGCCAGTGTACTAATAACAAGTCGATGTAGTCAGTTTGAAGTTTTTCAAGTGACTCATCAATTGCATCTAATGTTGATTGGTATCCTTGTTTTGGTTCAGGAATTTTTGTCGTAATAAATATTTCATTTCTGTTAATTTGTAGCTTTTTAATTGAATTACCTAGTAGTTCTTCATTATTATAGAACTGTGCAGTATCGAATAATCGATATCCGGCTTCATAGGCCGACTTAATAGCTGCATTCATACTATCTTGATCAGCTAGTTTATAGGTTCCAAAGCCTTCTATAGGCATTTGATTTCCGTCTCTTAGCTGTATGGTATCTTTAATTGAATTAGGCATGTTAATGGCCTCCTTTTATTTTTAAGTACCAGGGTCAATGATAGTCCATAAAAACTAGACAAATCAAATTTTTTACACGTTAGGGGTGTTTTTTTGCAATCACGAATCGACAGTCAAAAAGGATTGACTACTATACAAGCCAAACATTTATATGATCAAGGCTTACATAATACTAAACGGAAGGGTTTTACCAAGACTATTCCTCAGATATTACAAGGAAATGCGTTCACATTGTTTAACTTTATTAATATAGTTTTGGCGGCAATGGTTTTTTATACGGGCGATTATAAAAATCTATTGTTTTTAGTGATTGCGATTTCAAACACAATTATCGGAAGTATCCAAGAAATTAGATCCAAACGCCAGTTAGATAAAATGGCGATATTATCACAAGGACTAATTAGGGTCGTGCGTGATGGCCAAATTAAAAAGGTTGAAGACGACCATATTGTTTTAGGTGATGTTTTATTAATCGGCCATGGAGATCAAATTCCAATTGATGGTAAAGTATTGACTTCTGATTCTCTACAAGTAGATGAATCGCAAATTACAGGTGAAACTAATTCCATTGAAAAACAACATGGTGATTCTGTTACTTCTGGAAGTGTTGTTTTGAGTGGAAGTGCCAGGATTGTTGCGACTGAAGTCGGTGAGGACACTTTTGTGAATCGAATGGAATTTGAGGTTAGTCGTACCAAAAAAGATTCTGATAGCAAGATGCTAAAGACCATTAATAAGATTATTAAATGGTTAACGTTTGTGATTGTACCGCTTGGTGCGCTATTGTTATATACAAAAATTATGCGTGGTGATGACATTAACCAAGCCATGTTAGGGACGGTTGCGGCGATGATTGGAATGATTCCTGAGGGATTGGTTCTATTGTCATCAGTAACACTGGCTGTATCTGCTGCCAAGTTGGCTCGTCATAAAGTTTTAGTCCGTGCTTTGCCTGCAATTGAAACGCTAGCTCGTGTTGACACAATCTGTTTAGACAAGACAGGAACCATTACTTCAGGAAAATTGAAATTGGAAGATGTATTGCCATTTAATAACCACTCAAAGGATGAATTAAGCCATATTTTGGGTAGTTTAGTGTATGCATTTGAGGATGATAATGAAACTTCAGCTGCAATTAAGCAGGCTATTTCAAACCCTAACGTGGTTGTTTTAAAGAGTTTTCCATTTTCTTCAGATAAAAAATGGAGTGGTGTGCAAACCAACGAAGGAAACTACATTATGGGGGCGCCACAATTCATCATTGAAAACATGACAAAAGAGGTTTCAGATACGATTAGTAACTATGCTAATCAAGGTTATCGTGTTATGGCCTTGTTAAAGAGTAATAAGGATTTAACCGATGATTTAGATGATGCCGAATTGTTAGGATTGGTGTTAATTAGTGATGAGATTAGACCTGATGCTAAGAGTACTCTTGAGTATTTTGTAGAACAGGGTGTTAGCTTAAAAGTAATTTCGGGAGATGATCCCAAAACTGTTAGCGCGATTGCTAGTAGGGTTGGTCTAAAAGACAGTGATAAAACGGTTGATATGACACAAGTGCCATTTGATGCAGATTATCAAGAGTTGGTTAAGGATAACGCTGTATTTGGCCGAGTTACCCCACAACAAAAGAAACGGTTAATTCGTTCTTATCAATTGAATGGAAACACTGTCGCTATGACAGGTGATGGTGTTAACGACATGTTAGCAATGAAACAAGCTAATTGTGGAATCGCAATGGCTTCCGGTAGTGAAAGTACTAAAGGAATTGCTGATTTTGTATTAATTAACTCTAATTTTTCAGCAATGATAGACGTTTTAGCTGAAGGTCGTCGTGTTATCAATAATATTGGAAGTGTGGCATCTCTTTACTTGATTAAGACGATGTTCTCATTGTCATTAACAATCTTGTTTATGTTTAGTATTCACAGCTATCCATTCCAACCAATTCAATTAACGCCAATCAATACATTTATGGTCGGGTTACCATCATTCCTATTAGCTCTGGCACCTAACTACCAGAGGGTTACTAACCAATTTAGTGCTAAGATTTATAATATCGCCTTGCCGGCAGCTATGACGATTGTTGGATACGTTGTGTTGATTATTTACATTGGCAAAGCTTTCCACTTTGATTACGTGCAAAGAGCCACGATTAGTGTTTTGGTGACTGGATTTATTTATTGGATAGCTTTATTTAAAGCATCTCGTCCATTAAATCGTGTTAAGTTATCAATTATTATTCCGTCAATTGTAATTTTTGCATCCATCTTTATATTTTTCCCATCAATATTCTCATTGGTCGATGTATTCAAAATGCCGATATTTATTCCAGCAGCATTGGTTGTTGTCACAGCAGTACCGGTATTCATTTTGATGTCGTCAGTTGTTCGTCGCATCTTGATTAAAATTAATCCAAGTAAATTTGACGACTCCATTTAAGCTAGTATATAAAACTACTTGATATGATATAATATTGATATTGAGGTGATCTGATGAACAGCAAATATACTAAGTGGCAGGACCAAATGAAAGAAGTTACTTTGCCTAAATGGGAAGAACTTCCTAAGTTTGATTTATACATGGATCAACTAGTGGCCGTTGTCAACGAGGCGATTGGACCACTAGGGATGGATACCGTAACTAAGTCTATGGTTAATAATTACGTCAAAAATAAGGCGACATTTGCGCCAGTAAAAAAGAAATATCAAACTGTCCATGTGGCAGATATAATAATTATCAGTTTATTAAAGCCGGTCTTTTCCATTAAAGATATTAGAAGGGGAATTGACGAAATTACTAAACAACAATTTCCTAAACAGGCCTATGATGAATTTATAGAAATGTTGGTGGAAAAACTTCATCACATTGCAGATGGAAAGTCTGTAGCTAATAATGATTCCGAAATTGAGCAACTATTAAGTTCTATTGCGGATACAATTGTGAACTGTTTAATTGCTAACGAAATATTTGAAGATATGATCTATGAATAATAAAAGCGCTCCTTAGTTGAGGAGCGCTTTTTGTTTAGCTTATAATTATAAAAAAGGTGGAATCAAGATGAAAAAAATAGATGATTTAAAGCAATATGTAAGTGAACAGCTAGCTAATGATGCTACCGGACATGATTTTTCACATATAATACGAGTTGCTAATTTGGCAAAAGAAATCAGCAATCAGACTGACAATGCTGATTTATTGATTGTTTTAACCGCTGCATATTTACACGACGTTATCGATGATAAGTTAGTAGAAAATACATATGACAAACAAAAAGAGGTGCAATCCAAATTAAAAGAATTGGATTACACCTCGAGTCAAATTGATGAAGTGATGGATAGCATCACGCACATGTCTTACAGTGCGAACTTAAAGCATCACTATGAGCTTACGATTAACGGTCAAATTGTCCAAGATGCCGATCGACTAGACGCAATCGGTGCAATTGGTATTGCTAGAGCTATGTATTTTGGGGGCCACTTTGGTGATACCCTTTATGACCCTCAACAAGTGCCTCGCAGTGATATGGACAAAAGTCAATATCGCAAACATACAACTGTCATTAACCATTTTTATGAAAAATTGTTTAAGCTACCTGAGTTGATGAATACGTCGGTTGCTAAAAAAATGGCAGACAAACGTAGTAAATATATGCACGATTTTGTAAGAGAATTTAAAAATGAATGGCGAGGCATTCAATAATTAGATGCGTAATTACTTGACGATATCAACGAAGTGACCGTGGACTAAATTAACTAAATCAGTTGCATCTAGTTCCACAGAACGTCCAACTTGGCCAGATGAAACTAGAATTTGTCCTTGTCGCTTGGCTTCGTTATCAATGTAGATTGGATAGTGGAATTTTTCATAGATACCAACAGGCGTGTTAGCACCATGAACGTACCCAGTGGTCTTCAATAGGTCCTTTAGAGGAACCATATTGACCTTTTTATTTCCGGATTCTTTGGCCAGCTTCTTTTCGTCCAAATGTTGATCCAATGGCACCACGCCAACAACGGGACCAGTATCTTTACCTTCAAGGACTAATGTCTTGTAGATACGATGTTGATCCATGCCTTCTTCTACTTCTAATTGAGCGACGTTATTTTCGTCATGTGTTGCGAATTGGTGTTGGATATAAGAAATGTTATTTTTATCAAGAATTTGTTCAACTAATGTCTTATGAACCTTATTTTTCTTCTTTTTTCCCATTTCAAAATCACCTCGCCATTCATTTTAGCATAGAATTGACAAGCGATTAACGATTATATAAAATATACCAAAAATTATATATACCAATAAAGGTATGTTCGAAAGGGAAAATTTATGAATTGGTTACTAATACTAATTACCTTTTTAGGAGTTAATCTTGATTTCTTTTTTATTCTGCTTTTCTTGTTAAAGAAGTATGATTTAAAGTCTGTTACAGTTGGTTATTTAATCGGGTTGTGGGGGCTGCTTCTTTTAAGCTTTAATGTGGGACAAATCCTATCACATTTTCTACCAGAGTGGATATTAGGGTTGCTTGGGTTACTACCTATTTACATGGCATTAAAGGATGAAGACGAAGATGCTAGAGAAGTCAGCCACAAGTCACCAGTAGTGATTACGCTAGTGACCTATTTATCCGTATGTGCAGGATGTAATCTTGCGTTGTTCTTACCAGTTCTTTCTAATATTGATACGATTCAATTCATTCGAGTTATTTTGATGTTGACCGTGCTATCTATTTTGATTATCTTCATTATTAAATCAATTGGACAAGTTAAAGTGGTTAATAACTTGATGGAAAAATATGGTGAAATTTTGACGAAGCTGGTTTATATTGGTGTCGGAGTTTATGTACTATTTGATAGTGGATTAGTTGCACATATTATTTCTTGGTTTTAGGGGATGTTTTTAATGCAATATAAAAAACAAATCATTGAAGAAGTGGCATCAATCTATAAGGTTTTAAGTAATGAACGCAGAATTATAATTATTACTGTATTGATGGAGGATAATAAACCATTGAGTGTAAACGAGATTTGTCAGCAGACACAGTTAAGCCAACCGGTCGTTTCAAAACAATTGGGTATCCTATATAATTATCAAATTGTTTGTAAGGAAAAAGTTGGTACCAGTGTTATGTATGGTGTCGACGATCCGCACGTGGTTGAAATGATTTCAGATATGATTCAACACGTAAAACATGAGATAGCTGGAAAACCTCATCCAAGGAATTTGTTTTAAATTTGCGAAGTTGTATCGATAAATCTGTTATACTGATTTTTAGAAAATTAATCGTGAGGAGTAGAAAATGGCTGATTTAGTTTATAGGAGAGTATCATCTGACTTAAAGCAAAAGATAGTCGATAACGAATTTCCTAACAAACGCTTGCCCGACGAGCGAACATTAAGTGAGACATACCACGTAAGCCGCAGTTCAGTGAAACGGGCGTTGAAGGTGTTAGCTGATGACGGCATTATTTTCAAAAAACGTGGTTCAGGAACTTTTATTAATCCACTATTTATGAAGAATAAGACTATTTTTCATTATGAAGGTTCTAACTTAGGGATTACTGACAGTATGAAAAGTCAGGGACAAGTTCCAAAGATTAAGCTATTGAGTTTCAAAGTTGTGCCTGCCAGCAAGGAAATTCAACAAGACTTATTCTTAGCCGATGGAGATTTCGTGTACGAAATTCAACGACTTCGTTTGTTTGATGACAAACCGTTCATGATAGAAACAGGATACATTCCAATTAAAATTGCTCCTGAACTAACACAAGAGATTGTTGAAAAGTCTATCTTTAATTATGTTGAAGACACAATTAACAAGAGTGTCACACGTTCATTCCTATCCATATTGGCGAGCCCATCGAATGAACAAGATCAGAAACTACTTAATCTAAAACCAACGGAACCAGTTGGTGTTATGGAAGGGATTTTCTTCTTAGATGATGGTACTCCGTTTGAGGTCTCCAACATGCGTCTTCACTATCAATATTTACGTTACAATACCTTCGTTATGGTATAAAAATTTAATACGAAAAAGTTATGAAAATCATTGGACTATTATGCCAAAATCGTTCATAATAATGACGATGTAATAATGGTTTAATTGCAATGTGGGAATTGGACCGTATCAATTTGCAAAAAGGTTGACTTTTTGTAAAAAGTCTTTATTATATTCATTGTAATTAAAATTATCGGGCGTAGTCTGATGATTTTTCCATTATTAATTTCAATAGTTTTTATTTTAAAAGGAGTGTTAATTAATGGCTCAAGATTTCGATTCCAAGCAATACTTGGAAGAATTAGATAAATACTGGCGTACTGCTAACTACTTATCAGTAGGTCAACTATATCTAAAAGATAACCCATTATTAAAGAGAGAATTAACATCAAGCGATGTTAAAGTTAAGCCTATCGGTCACTGGGGTACTATCGTATCTCAAAACTTTATTTACGCACATTTAAACCGTGTTATTAACAAGTATGACCTAAACATGTTCTACATTGAAGGTTCAGGTCACGGTGGCCAAGTTATGGTATCTAACTCATACATTGATGGTAGTTACTCAGACATTTACCCAAACATTTCACAAGATGAAAAGGGTATGGCTAAATTATTCAAACAATTCTCATTCCCTGGTGGAGTTGCATCACATGCTGCCCCTGAAACTCCAGGTTCAATTCATGAAGGTGGAGAATTAGGTTACTCACTAGCCCACGGTGTTGGTGCTATCTTTGATAACCCTGATGTAATTGCCGCTGTTGAAATTGGTGATGGTGAATTAGAAACTGGTCCTCTAGCTGCAAGTTGGTTCTCAGACAAGTTTATCAACCCAGTTAAAGATGGTGCCGTTCTACCAATCATTAACTTAAACGGTTTCAAGATTTCTAACCCAACTATCATGTCACGTATGTCAGACCAAGAAATTACTGACTACTTCAAGGGTATGGGCTGGAAAGCTTACTTCGTTGAAAACGAACAAGACTTCGATGATCACATGGCTTACCACGAAAAGATGGCTAAGGTTATGGACGAAGCTGTTCAAGAAATTAAAGATGTTCAAAAGAATGCACGTGAAAACGAAACTGCTGACACTGCTAAAGAACCAGTATGGCCAGTTATCGTTGTTAGAACTCCAAAGGGTTGGACTGGTCCTAAGTTTGACTTAGACGGTAACCCAATCGAAAACTCATTCCGTGCTCACCAAATCCCAGTTGATGTTTCATCAGACAAGATGGAACACGCTGACTTAATCGTTAACTGGTTGAAGTCATACAAGCCAGAAGAATTATTTAACGATGATGGTACTATCAAGGATGACATTAAGGCTCTAGCACCTAAGGGTGACAGAAGAATGTCAGTTAACCCTATTACTAACGGTGGTATCGATCCTAAGCCACTTATCTTACCTGACGTTAAAGAATTTGCTGTTGACGTTAAGACTCCAGGTGAAACTGTAGCCCAAGATATGGCTGTATGGAGTAACTGGTTAGGTGCCGTTATGAAGGCTAACCCAGATAACTTCCGTGCATTTGGTCCTGACGAATCAATGTCAAACCGTCTATTCGGTGTGTTTGCTGAAACTAACCGTCAATGGATGGAAGAAATTATGGAACCAAATGACCAATACGTTGCACCATCAGGTCGTTTAATCGATTCACAACTTTCAGAACACCAAGCTGAAGGTTGGTTAGAAGGTTACGTATTAACTGGTCGTCATGGTTTCTTCGCAACTTACGAATCATTCGGTCGTGTTGTTGACTCAATGTTAACTCAACACTTCAAGTGGTTACGTAAAGCTGCTGACCAACCATGGAGAAAGAAGTACCCATCATTGAACTTTGTTGATACTTCAACTGTATTCCAACAAGATCACAATGGTTACACTCACCAAGATCCAGGTATGTTAACTCACTTAGCTGAAAAGAAACCAGAATTCATTCGTGAATACTTACCAGCTGATGCTAACACATTATTAGCTGTTGGTAACGTTGCTTTCGCCAGCCAAGAAAAGATTAACTTAATCATTACTTCAAAACACCCACGTCCACAATGGTTCTCAATTGAAGAAGCTACTAACCTTGTAAACAATGGTTTAGGTTACATCGACTGGGCTTCAACTGACCAAGGTCAAGAACCTGATGTAGTTATTGCTGCTGCTGGTACTGAACCAACTTGGGAATCACTAGCTGCTATCTCATTACTACATGACGAATTCCCAGAAATGAAGATCAGATTCATCAACGTTGTTGACTTCTTGAAACTACGTTCACCTAAGGTTGACCCTCGTGGTTTAACTGATGAAGAATTTGACCGTCTATTCACTACTGACAAGCCAGTTGTATTCGCATTCCACGGATTCGAAGGTCTTGTTAAGGATGTATTCTTCGATCGTCACAACCACAACGTTCACGTTCACGGTTACCGTGAAAACGGTGATATCACTACACCATTCGACATGCGTGTATTGAACCAACTAGATCGTTACGACCTAGCTAAGGAAGTTGTAAACGACATTCCAGAATACTCTGTTAAGGGTGCATCATTCGTACAACGTATGAACGACATGGTTGACAAGCACAATGCTTACATCCGTGAAGTTGGTACTGACTTACCAGAAGTTAACGAATGGCAATGGAAACCATTAAAGTAATTAGATAATTTATCTGATTTACTCATGGTCAAACCATAAAGAAAAGAACCGTATCTTTCGATACGGTTCTTTTTGTTTACATAAATTTTTCAAATGAATCGGGAGGGGGCGATTTAATCTCGATTTGATCCATATAATAAGGTCTAATTAGTGTTAACTTCCAGGAATGAAGTAGCATATCATCATTATCTGAATTAGGGTTATATAAAGGGTCGCCCACAATTGGGTGCCCAATGGATGCTAAATGGACCCTGAGTTGATGAGTGCGCCCAGTATGCAGTGATAATTCCACTAAAGAATGGTCATTGGTGGTAGATTGCACCATGTAGTCGGTTTTAGCTTGAAGAGGTTTGCCCCCATCAATCTTTCGTTTGCGTTTATCTTCAGGGTCAAATCCAATTGCTTTTTCGATTGTTCCAGAAGCTGGATTGATAATACCATCGGTCCAGGCGAGATAGTTTCGATAAATGACTTTATCCTTGATTAGTCGAACCAAGATAGGAACCACCGCAGGATTCTTGCCCACGATGATGGCTCCTGAAGTGAACTGATCCAATCGATGAATCATAAACGCATGTTGATTGGTTTGGTTTAGGTAGGCCTCACAGAAGTTCAATAGTGTGTTGGTTTCACCGGGTTGATTGGGGTGAGTCTTGAATCCGCGTGGTTTATTGACAACCAATAAGTCTGTGTCTTCGTACAAGATTTCCGGTTTGACTGAATTATCTGGGATTAGGTTTTGCACCGGTAACGAAAAATCATCCTCCACAAATGTGAGATGGATTTTATCGCCGTTTTTAATTGCAAAATTCATGGGTATATACTTATTGTTGACCAAGACGCGTTCGTTGGTCCTCAAGGTGAAGATGAGGTGCTTAGGGATTAATAATTGCTTTTGTAGGTATTCTCGTAGCGATGTTTCCACGTTAATCCCTGAAATATTGAGTTTATATTCCCATTTTTTCATTTTTTCACCTCTTTTAGTCAAATGTGTTACTATATTTAGTCGAGTTGTGATAAGGTGTAAATAGTAATTTTAAACCGGAGGGCATTATGGATAAAAAGATTATCAGCCTTTGGAGTATCTTATCACTAGTAATGTTTATTATATGTGATTTATTAATGGGTGAAAATGCCCAAGATTTAATCAAGACAATTATTGTCGCTGCAGTATTATATCTACTTCTAATTATAGGTGGTTTACTTAAGTGGCGTCTAGCTTACCACTTCCTATTATTCGTTGTGGGTATCTATACTTTAGCAATGATTAGAATTGTATTTATCTTTGCGACCCAAAGCCATAGTGGTGTTTCAGTACTAGCAGTCGTATTTTCGGTGCTAGGAATTATTGTGAACTTATTGTGGTATCGAATCGCTGCAAAACAAATCAAAAGCGACTACGTAAGAATCGTTAAAAAGAACGTAAAAAAATAAGATAGGTGTTTTAATAATATGGAAATGGATGCACAAAAATTTATCGATGATGTAACTGCTGAAAGTTTTGAAACTTACTCAGCTGAAGTATCTTTAGCAGATCTAAAGAAAGACGCTGCTAAAGCATTTCAACCATTGATGGAATTCATGGAAGAACAAGTGAACAGCGGCCGACTAGCTTCTGCGCTACTACAAGTAAAAAGCGAAGATATTAGTTTTTACCTACAAAATAACATCGTGAACTTACCATACAGATATATCAAAAATATCTCAAAGATGATGAGTGATGAGACCGGCTGCCCGTTAAATGTCTACATGTTCGTAGAATCGCCTGATGTGAACCGTTCAAAGATGCGTATTGATGAATTATCATCTCAAGACAACTTTGCAGTGAACGCTGATTTAAGTGCTAAATTGAGCGCATGGGCGAATGATCAACTTGCTGCAATCGAAGAAAACCAAAAGATTGAACAAGAAGCTGCCGAAAAGACAGACAAGAAAAAGCCAGCTGCTAAGAAGAAAACTACTAAAAAGACTGCTAAGAAAGAATAGTCTAAATTACACTTATGTGTTATACTACTTGTTGCGATGAGTCGAGGAGATTGCGCAACTACGGTTGTATTCACAAGACGTGATTAAGCAATATTTTCGAAGGGGACACATTATGCGGACGTAATTCGCGTGTCTGATATGTTGGTGATGTGAACACCACTTATCCGTCTACTTAGTAGATGCCAAAAAGAGCGTAACTTCATTTGAAGTTACGCTCTTTTTTATTTTACTAAGTATAGTTGATCTTCGATTAAATCAAATGGTTTATGGTGACGGTTTAATTTTTTAACATCTTCGTTTTCGATAAATTCTGCATTGTCCCAGAACTGTTGAGAATCAGTGGCACCATATTTTTCGCCGATAGTAATTAGTGGGATATCTTTACCGTATTCACGGATGGCTGATAGTAGCCTCCAGTCAATATCAATACCATCAGGTGACCAGCACATGATGATGTAGTCAATTTCGTCCTTGTATTTTTTGAAAGCATCGATTGCATCCAATGATTCGACGTCCGTAACTAGATGCTTTCCGGTCTCATTTTCCTTCTTCCAATCCAGATTATCAGTACAAATAACATTAGCACCATTTTCACGTAATCCCTTAGAGATGTATCCGTTTCCTGCCATGACTTCAAGGGCTTTTTTTCCATTTAAGAATTTGGCGATGTCATTGGTGAATGGGGCAGAGATGTATGCCCACATTCCATATTGATTTTCCAAATAATCACGAAACTCACGGATGTCCTTATCTAATTTTGGTAATTGATCAACGAATTGATTCCAGACTGCGTCTCCTTTAGGATCGCCCATCGGATATTTTTCGTTTACGTAGGCAAAAATGGTATCTTGGATGTCATCAGGTAATAACAATATTGGTAAGTCCTGTGGTAATTGTTTTTGTTCTAATAAGCGGTCGGCTTCTAAAATATTATTAATTAGGTATTTAATATCAGAAAAATCACTAAATAGGTCATAGTACTTCTTCATTATTTCAATATATGAAGGTTTATGGGTGATTTTTTTGTTTTTCTTCATTTTTTTCAGTAGTTTCTTTTTATCCATTGTCTAACTCCTTTGAGTTGGTTAATTATTATTTTATGGGAAAAACGATATGAATGCAAAAAAGGCACTTACATGTAAGGTTATGTAACATATAAGCGTTATTTTCATGTTTAGATTTAAATTAAATCAATTTAAGACTGTACTTATTTATTTTTAATGCTATAATATGTTACATGATATAACATTAATGAAATGAAGGTAGATATTGATGGATTTAGCAAGTACAGGATTTGTTTTTATTTCAAGTATTTTGGTTCTCTTTATGACCCCAGGACTAGCATTCTTTTATGGGGGCCTAGTTTCAAAGAAAAACGTTGTTAATACAACTATGTCGGTTTTCATTATGACTGGTTTAGCAGTTATCTTATGGATTGCTTTCGGCTATAGTCTATCATTCTCAGGTGATTTGGGTGGATTTATTGGAAACCTAGCACATCCATTTATGAATGGGATTAACTTAAATGAACTAACAGCCACTAAGATTCCAGTAAGTATTTACTCAATCTTTGAAATGATGTTCGCTGTTATTACACCGGCGCTATTCGTTGGAGCGATTGTTGGTCGTATTCGTTTCAAGTTCTTATTATGGTTTGTAATCCTTTGGTCAATTATCATTTACTACCCAATGGTACACATGGTTTGGTCACCAACTGGATTCTTAGCAAAGCTTGGTACTTTAGACTTTGCCGGTGGAACTGTCGTACATATTAATGCAGGGGTTACTGCGTTGGTACTTTCAATTTACCTAGGTAAGCGTCTTAACTTTGGTAAAGAAACTAAGCACTACAATCTTTCATGGGTATTGCTTGGTACTACTATTCTTTGGATAGGTTGGTATGGTTTCAATGCCGGATCAGCTCTAGGCGTAAACAACGTAGCAATGCAAGCTACCATGACATCAACTGTAGCTGCTGCTACTTCAATGATGGTATGGATGATGTTAGATATGCACTTTGTTGGTAAGCCACAATTAGGTGGTATCTGTACTGGTACGCTTTGTGGACTTGTTGGTATCACTCCAGCAGCAGGGTTCGTAACTATCGCCGGTGCTTTTGCAATTGGAATTGTTGCTACTTTAGTAAGTTACTTCTACGTAAACGTTCTAAAGTCCAAAGTTGGTGCTGATGACACATTAGATGCCTTTGGCTGTCACGGTGTTTCAGGAATGGTCGGAAGTATTATGACAGGTTTACTTGCTACTAAATCAGTAAACAGCTCAGTTGTTGATAATGGTCTATTGTACGGTGGTGGTATGAAGTTATTCGTAACACAAATTATTGCTACTTTAGTAACTATCATTTTTGTTTCAGTAGCTTGCGCTATAATCATTTCATTACTAAGACTAGTAATGCCAATGCGTGTAACTGAAGAAGAAGAAAAAGCTGGTCTAGATATTGTAGAACACGGTGAAGCTGCCGATTACATGGTTTCATACGGTGAAACTGGCAGGGATCACAGTAAGGATATTGAAGTTAACGCTGACGAATTTAAAGGGCAAATTCATCACTTGGACAATCCAAATTTACCTAAAGATTAAAAATGAATAATATAAAAAACTCCAGATATACTCTGGAGTTTTTTACATTTTATAATCATCAAAATTTAAATTAAGTTCTTCTTGGTATGCTTCTGGTTGTTCACCGTCTTCTAAGTATTGACGGTCTTTGCCATGAAGATAACCATTGATAAGTTGGTACACTTCGTATCGATCTTGTTGATCCAAAGTGTGATTACCAAAGGTTAGTTCATTTTTTTCCATCAAGACGCTACCTAGATTGAAATGTTCAACAGAAGTTCTTCCTGTCAAATAATCCATGCTGACGTTGAAGTACAATGCCAGTTTTTTGATTTCGACATAAGAAGGTGAACGAATCCCGCGTTCCCAATTACCAATTTGTGAAGGGGTATTTTTGTGTTCATCTTCTGGAAATCTTTCGTTTAGATTGTTTGCAAGTTGGTTCATACTGATATGTTGCCCTTTACGAAGAGCTCTTAATCGAATCGGAAACATTTACAACACCTCTACGCATATTATAACCGAAAATGCGTCAAATTGGCGGGTAGTTGCTTTTTATTTATTGAAACTCTATACTCGAATTATTAAATACTGAAATGGAGATTACTATCTTGAAAAAGAAAGCCAAAATCTTATTAGCGACCGTGATTACTTTAATCATATTAACGGTCGTTGGTTTTGTGAGTGCGGGGATGTACTTCTACAACGTCGCCGTGGTTCCTTCACACAAGACCTTTTTAAGTAACGATAAAATTAAGAAGAATTCACCACTATATGAGGGTACCAAGTGGTACTACAACGTCAAAAAAATTCACTGGACCCAAAAGTCTGCGACCGGTAACTTAAAGCTGGTGGCCAACTACATTCCAGCAGACAAGAAGACCAACAAGACCGTTGTGATTGCCCACGGTTACATGGGGAGTAAGGAAAAGATGGCACCATATGCTTACATCTTCCATCAAATGGGCTACAACGTTTTAACTCCCGATGATAGAGGCCAAGGCCAAAGTGAGGGTAACTACGTTGGTTACGGTTGGCCAGATCGTTTGGACTACATTAAATGGATGAAAAAGGTCATCAAGTACCAAGGACCAAAGACCGAGATTGTGATGTTTGGTGTCAGCATGGGGGGAGCTACTACCATGATGGTATCAGGTGAAAAAGACGTTCCACATCAAGTTAAGGCATTTATTGAAGACTGTGGTTACACCAGTGTTTCTGATGAAATTAACTATGAAGCCGGTCAACTTTACCACATGCCAGCATTCCCACGTTGGCCATTGGTTCCAATTCTAAGTGGAATTACCCACATTAGAGCCGGATACAGCATGTACGAAGCTTCTTCACTAAATCAAGTGAAGAAGAACCATCGTCCAATGTTATTCATTCATGGTGCCAAAGATAAGTTTGTACCAACTCGCATGGTTTACCCACTATACAAGGCTAGCAAGGGGCCAAAACAGCTACTGGTTGTTAAAAATGCAGCTCATGCAGCTTCATATGAAACTAATCCCAAGTTGTATGTTGATACAATTAAGAGATTTTTGAACAAATATTTTAAATAATGTTAAGGGCGTTAGATGTTGAATCTAGCGCCTTTTTCGTAATTTTAAAAACTTTCAGTGTATCAAATAGGGGGTTAAATGTTATTATAGATAGTGTGTAATAACACCATCAAACAATACGTTTAATATTCGTTAAAAAAATAAAAAAATCAGAAAGGAGGACGCTTTTTGATTGAACTAGCCGCATTAGTATTTTTAATCGCTGGTGCTTTATTAGGCTTTTGGGTTAGTGATATGCGCATCAAGGGTCAAGTTGACGCTGCCAAAAGTAAGGCCACACAACATTTACAAAAGACCGTTGATGAGACTGCCATTAAGGCTAAGCAAATTATTGCCGATGACAAAGAAGATATCATGCAATACAAAAAGATTGCAGACGATGAAATTGAGTCTCAAAAAGAAGAAAATATCACTCGTGAAAACCGTTTGAACCAACACGAAAAGTACTTGGAACAAATGAAGAAACGCCTAACTAAATATACTAATGATTTAAATGAACGCAGAGATGAACAAGCTAAGGTCCAAGATGATATCGACGACGTTATGCACCAAGCCGAAGACATTTGGCAACAACGTGAATTGACGCTTCAATCAATCAGTCATATAGACAAGAACTATGCTCGTCATGCTGTGTTGAATCATACCGAAAATGCTCTTCGTCGTGAAAAAGACATCGAAGTTAAGTACAACTTATCCGAAAGCAAGGTTGCGGCTAACAAGATTGCTAATGATTTAGTAATCGAAGCCATTCAAAGAGGCCCTAGGGATGAACCTAGAAGTCATATTGAAAGAAATATTGCCTTGCCAAGTAGCGACATCAAATCCAAGTTAATTGGTAAGGATGAACAACATGTTCGTCTACTACAAACCCTAACTGGAACTGATTTAATCTTTGATGAAGACTACCCATTACTACTTCACATTGTTACTCATGATCCAATTAGAAGAGAAATTGCTCGTACAACTATTGAAAGCTTAATTATTTCTCGTCACTTTACCAACAGCAACATCGAGTATCTGGTTAATACCACTACTCAAAAGGTTAACGCGGCTTTACGTGAAACCGGTGAAACAGTCGTTCACTCATTACACGTTGGACGTGTTCATCCTGACTTGATGAAGATTATTGGTAAGTTGAAGTTTAGAACTAGTTATGGTCAAAATGTTTTATACCACTCAATTGAAACTGCTCAATTGACCGGTGCCTTGGCTGCCGAATTAGGTTTGAATACCCAATTGGCCAAACGCGCTGGACTACTTCACGATATTGGTAAAGCCATTGACCACGAAGTTGGTGGTACCCACGTCGAACTAGGGGTCAAGCTAACTGAGGCTTTTGGTGAAAACGAAGTCGTCGTTAACTCAATTGCTTCTCACCACGGAGACGTCGAACCAACTGATTCAATCTCCATTCTAGTTGCCACTGCTGACGCCATTTCCGGTGCTCGTCCAGGAGCTAGAAGTGAATCAATAGAAGAATACGTCAGTCGTTTACGTAACCTAGAAAACATTGCTAACCAACACAAGGGTGTTCGAGATAGCTATGCCATCCAAGCCGGTCGTGAAATTAGAATTATTGTAAATCCTGAAATGTTAAATGATGATAACAGTAAGTTATTAACTAAACACGTTAAGGATCAAATTCAAGATGAATTGACTTATCCAGGTAAGATTAAGGTTACTACCATTCGTGAACTTAAAGCCGTTCAATACGTTGGTAAGAATAAGAAACGCAATCATAATACAGTTAAAGAAGCTTAAAGCTATTATTGTTAAACCAAAAAGAGCTCCAAAACATGATGTTTTGGAACTCTTTTTTTATGGTCTGTAGATGACCTTGAAGTTATGATTGTTTTCAGCCTTAAGGGTCTTGTGTTCTCTTAAGTAATCAGCAATTAATTGGCTCATCATGCGATCATCAGACTTGATAATCTTGTCTTGAGAAAACATTTGGTAGTTACCACCACCGACGGCACGATAGATATTTAACACGATTTTTAGTTCGGCATGATCATCGATTGGCTTGCCATGATAAGTTAAATCTTCGATGCGGTGGCCAACTGGTTTAGCGACGTTAATCACGTAGTCGACACCTTCATACATATCGTAGTTGTAGTGCTTTAATTTAGGGAAGATGTAGTCATGGTTAACACCAATCTTGCCGTTTTGATAGTCAAAGTACTTCGCACTATTTTCCATGGCGGCCTTCAATTCGGCACCGGTAATTTTTAGCACGGATAGACTGTTAGGGTAAACGTAGTTAGTGATGATATTTCTCATTGTAATCGGATTTTCAAAACCGTGAGCTTCATCATTAAATAGTGCGGTTGCCGAAATGTCGACTCCCATGGTTTGCATTTGAATATTTTGTATGAACTGAATGAAACTAGTCTTGTTTAGACGGGCTTCAAAGGCATTATCAAAGTCCATTGAACCTTCTATATGAGCCATTGGTTCATCTAACCACTTATTGATTTGTGTTTGAATATCGTCCAGCTTATCGGCGATTTCATGATCAACATGGTATTTCTTGGTTGGAATTAATTCTGATTCACTGGATTGCACAAAATACTTACCATTGTCATCTTGTTGAACGTCCAACTCGATGTGTCCAATGTATTGGCCGCGATGACCTGGTTGAATAATTGGCACACCCAATAGATGACCAGCAATCTTTCTGTGTTGGTGACCGGTGATGATGGCATCGACACCTTCGACATGAGCTAAGATGTCGTATGTTTCGTTTTCACCGTTTAAGACTTCGGTTGGAATGCCTTCTTCATCACGTTCGATTCCGCCGTGATAAACGATGACGTTTAAATCGGTTTTTTCGCTCATTTCAGGGATGTATTTGGCTGCGGTGTCCTTGGCAGAAAGAAAGGTAAGACCGGCTAAATGGGAGTTCTTTTCCCACTTAGTGGTACCTTGAGTGGTTAGACCCAAAAATCCGACCTTTACACCATTAATATCTTTAATTTCATATGGGGTACCAAATGGGTGATTACCGTCTTGATCGATAATATTGGCACAAAGAAAATGGCGATTACACTCATTTATGGTGTTGTGTAAGTATGATAATCCGTAATTAAACTCATGATTTCCTAATACTCCAAAATCATAATCAACGGCATTAAACACATCGTTAATTTGTTTTGGTGCGGATTGTTTTTTGATTTCCGCAATGTAGTAGGCCAATGCTGAACCTTGCAAGAAATCCCCATTATCGATGGCTACGACGTTATCCAGCTTGGTTCTGAGATCCTTGATTGCTGTAGCACAACGAAGCACCCCAAAGGGTTTATCGTCCTTTAAGTTTACATAGTTAGTTGGAAACAAAAAGCCGTGCGTATCACTTGTCTCTAAAAGATTTATTTTCATCGAGCCACCCCCATCTTAAATTGTTATGATTCTGCCTTTTCTTTTATTGTGTATATTCTATCACTTTTTTAAAAATGAAAAATTAAGATTTGATTAACATTTACCCTTTCTTAATAAAAATTTAAATTGATTTATCTTATGGGTGTGTTAAGATAATTACAGTTAATTGTATTTACATTTAGTAAGTACTACTAACCTAACCATAATTGTTTTTATAAAAATTAAGCGATTAAGGGGTGATATAAATGTTGAATCTTTACGTCGCACCAAGTAGTGCATCCAGTCGTAAAGCTAGAGCCTGGTTAAAGGACCATGATATTGCTTTCCGTGAAAGAAATATCAATTCTAACCCATTGAATGGAGACGAAGTAAAACAAATCTTACGTCTCACTGAAAATGGGAGCGAAGACATCATTTCAACAAGATCCAAAATTTTCAAGAAGCTAAACATCGATTTTGATAGCTTGTCACTATCAGACTTGGTAGATTTAGTTGTCAAGTATCCAGACCTTATCAAACGTCCTATTGTGTTTGATGACAAACGTTTGGAAGTTGGGTACAATGAGGAAGAAATTCGTCGTTTCTTACCCCGTTCCATTCGTGAAACTGAACTAAAAGAATTAGAATCACAGTTGGAAGCTTAATATTTTAGAGTGACGGCATTACATTTGTAATGTCGTTTTTTTATTCACTCAAAAGGAGTCACATTATGATAAAAATGATTGCGCTGGACTTAGACAATACACTATTGAATTCAGCCAAAGAAATTAGTGATGAAAATGTTTCAACACTACAAAAATTACATAAAAAGGGAATTGCGGTCGTACTTTGTACCGGTCGTCCGATTAATGCGGTTTGGCCATATGTAAAACAACTTGGTTTAACTGAAGAAAATGATTACACCATCACCTTCAACGGTGGCATGGTTATTAGAAACCATGATCAAAAGGTGTTAAATCAAAAGGGACTAACCCTAGATGACTTTTTATTGATTCATCAATACGCATTGGATAACGATTTACCATTGGATATTCTAGACTTTGAAAAGGTTTACGAACTAACTGACTTGGTCAAATCCACTTATAAGGAAGTCTTGAACTCACCACTCGAATTCGTTCCAATGGACTTCAAGAAATTAGATGACAAACCATACAGTAAGGCCATTATGTCAGAACAAATTGCGGTATTGGATAATGCACGTGCTAATTTCCCAGCAGAAATTACTGACCATTATAAAATCGTTCGTTCTCAGCCCAAAATCATGGAATTTTTGCCATTAAACATGAGTAAGGCTTACGGTTTAAATATCTTGTTAAAGCACTTAGGAATGGATTTTTCCAACCTGATGGCATTCGGTGATGCGGAAAATGATTACGAAATGATTGAAGCTGCCAATGTGGGGGTTGCGATGGGCAACGCCTCCGATGAAATCAAGGCAATTGCCACAGATGTGACTGTCGACCACGATGACGATGGTGTGGCAGTTTTCTTACACAAATACTTTAAAGACTAAATAAAAAAGGACTTAAACGAGAGGTTTAAGTCCTTTTTGTTTACTTGTTGTTTGCGAATAAGTAGTTTAAGTATTCCATAAATGTCTTTAGGTAACGCTTTTCATCTACTTGAATAGCAACACTAGCAGTAGGGTTTGGGTCGTCTAGGTGAGCAGTATCACCAGTAGTACGTCCGTAGTTTAATTCACCAGTGTGAACCAATAGATCTAAGTCCAATGTTTGAACGAAGCTAGGATCACAAGCAACACCAACGGCTAATGGGTCGTGTAATGAACAACCACCTAGGTGTGGGTACATTTCAGCGTAAATATCGATGTAGTAGTCAACAATATCTGCGAACTTTTCACCAGCAACAGTGCCTAAGTTACGCCATTGTTGAGTTTCTTTTTTAGTTAGAAGCGTTCTTAATGTAACGTCTAGACCAACCATAGTATCGTGTAGTGGGCTTCTGAATACTTCGTTTGCAGCAGTAGCATCTTGGTTGATGTTTGCTTCAGCAGCATCAGAAACGTTACCAGGAACAGTTAAAGCACCACCCATTAGAGTAACGTTACCGATTAAGTCGGCAATTGATGGGTCCTTACGTAAGGCTAAGGCTAGATTGGTAAGTGGACCAGTAGGGATGATTGTTAAATCCTTACCGTACTTGTGAGCGGCTTCGATGATGAAGTCGACACCTGATTGTTCTTCCACTTGGCGGCTACTTGCTGGTAATTCAACTTCACCAACACCGTTAACACCATGAATGTGAGCTGAAACTTCCATTACTTCGAAACTGTCAGTTTCTAGTGAATGAGGTTCACCTTCAAATACTGGTACGTCAGTAGCACCTAATAGGTCTAGAATTTCAAGTGAGTTCTTAGCGGCTTGTTCTACCAATACGTTTCCGTATGAGTTCACAACACCTACTAAATCGGCGTTAGGGGCAGCGACAGCGTAAGCGATAGCCATTGCGTCATCGACACCTGTATCAACGTCTAAGATAATTTTTTGCTTTGCCATAATGAAAAACCCTCCCAATATTAATTCCCCTCACGGATCTTTGTCCGTGAACATTTTTCATTAACTTTAATTATATGGGCTTTCAGTCCAAAATAAAAGGGGATACTAAGAAGTTTTTAAGGAAATAGCATATAAATACGAACAAATTTAACGAAAATAAGAAATTTGTTAATAAAAAATCTCGACTTCTAAATGAAATCGAGATTGTGGTTGCTAGTTTCTAAATAGGAATTCAGCAATTGTTTTATCCAATGTTGGATTTTCATGTAACATTGAATGTTCAGCAGAAATTGGATCTCCACGGTATAGATAGAATTGGTAGCTCTTAACGTAAGGCTTAACTAGTTTACCCATTGGTTTAACGATATCAACGGCTTCTTCACCATCGGTACCAACGTTGTAAATTTCACCAGCGATGTTAAATATCTTTAGGTTACGTGGTAAGTTCTTAGCACGTTTGTCCCCAGCTGGGTAGTCGTTGGCGATACTTACGAACTTGTTAATCTTAGGAGCGTTCTTTTGGTTAGGGTTTCTAACCATGTATTCATAGGCGATTTGACCACCTGATGAATGTCCTAAGAAGTTAACTGATTTAATGTGATAAGTCTTGTATAGGTAAGTCATCACATTCTTCATTTGTTTAGCTTCTTTGATTGGGTGAGTGTTGTCTTCAAAGATTAATTGAACTAATGGGTTATCAGCTGAAATCTTCTTGACATATTTCTTCATGGTAGTAACCTTACCCTTGCTAGAAATATGAATACGAAGAGCACGTTTAGCAATGCCATGATCGTTGAATTGATTAATGAAGTCATCGGTTGAAACGGCGTTTCCACCATAACCAGGGATGAAGATAGTAGCAGTTCTAGTCTTATCTACCTTCACATCATTTAGGACACGACCTCTGAAAATCCATGAGGTAGTGATGAATAGGGCAATTGCTTCAATAATCAAAACAATCCCAATGATAATTTTTCTGCGTTTGCTGTGCATAATTGTTCTTCCTTTGCTAAAGTATAATTATAAGATACATAATATATTAAATAACACCAAAATAAAAGGAGTTAAAGTAAAATGTCAGCTGAAATCTATGATATTACGATAATTGGAGGAGGTCCCGTGGGAATGTTTGCCGGTTTTTATGCCGGACTACGTACCGCGAAATTCCAAATCATCGAAAGTCTTTCGGAACTAGGGGGACAAGTAAATGCATTATATCCAGAAAAAACGATTCTAGATATCCCAGCATATCCTGCGATTTCAGGTCGTGATTTAGTGGCTAACTTGAAGAAACAACTTGCCACCATGGATGGTGACATTAAGTTGAATCAAACAGTAGTCAATGTTGAGAAAGACGACGACGTTTTCAAGGTTACCACAAATAAGGGAATTACCAAAACTAAAGCCATCATTATTGCAGTTGGTAACGGGGCATTTAACCCACGTAAACTAAGCGCTGATGGCGTCGAAACAATCTCAGACCAACAACTAGTATACACCGCTTCGGACTTAGATGCCTTTAAAAATAAAAAAGTTTTAGTCGCTGGTGGTGGTGATTCAGCAATCGATCAAGCACTGATGCTAGAAAACATTGCCGATGAAGTCTACTTGTTGCACCGTCGCAACGAGTTTAGAGGACTAGAACACACCGTCAACCTATTGAAGCAATCAAGCGTGAAACTAGTGACTCCATACTTGATTAAGTCATTAGAAAACGTGGACAATAACCAAGTTAGAGTCCACGCTAAGAAGATGAAGACAGATGATGAATTTATCGATATTGATGTTGATAAGATTCTGGTAAATTACGGCTTCATTTCTAATAATAAAGACATGCAAGGCTGGAATGTTGATATTGAAGAAGACCACCATGCCACAAAGGTTGATGGCAGTCTTCAAACTAATATCAAAAATATTTACGCCGTTGGTGATCAAGCTAAGTATGATGGTAAACAAACCATCATCGCGACTGGATTCGGTGAAGTTCCAATCACAATCAATGCGATTATGAACGACCTATACCCAGGTAACCGAGCACCAATTCACAGTACTCAATTATCATAAAAAATTATTTTTTCTTAGCATCCTTAGAAGGGGTGCTATTTTTTTTGACCGTCTTTTCTAGACTTTGAACTTCCTTGGTTAAAGCTTCAATTTGTCTGGTTAATTGATCGATTTTATCGTCTGTTTCGTCCTTATCTCCATGGGTGAAGAAGTCGGTAATAGTAGAGGTCAACAAACCAATAAAACCAATTCCACCGAACATTAGGAATGCGGCAATTAGTTTACCACCAGCGGTTTGCGGAGAAATATCACCGTAACCAACTGTAGTGGCGGTTGTAATTGCCCACCATAATGAAGTGGATAAATCGTGTTGTTCGAAGTGTGAGTAAATCAATGCACTGAAGATTAAAATTACAATACTGATTGAGAATAGGTAGATAAAACCAGTATCGTAAATGAAACGGTGGATGCCACCGGTCACTTTTCCGTCCCAACCAAACTTCCAGAATAGGTTGTAGTGACGGACGATTCTAATCACACGGTATAAACGAAATACCACGAAAATCGGATGGGCTGGAATTAGTGAAATTAAGTCCAATGATGTTTCTAATAAGAATTGCTTGTGGTTCTTGGCCAATAGAAAGCCGGATATGTAATCAATAATGTAAAAAATCCAGATACCATAGTAGATATTCCCCAATATCCCATGGTAGATGTTGATAACGCCGAAGTAGTCTAGACCCACCATCACAACGGATGCAACGGCGATGAAAATAATAAACAGACTATAAATCAATTCGACGGTTTTATTTTTAAATTGTTTCATTATTTCAACTCACTTTTTCTCTATCTCTTAATTCAATTATAATCATTTTACCTTTAAGTTAGTTTAAAGCAAATAAAAAACGACCAATCTTTCAATTGGTCGCTTTATTTTAGTTATCTTCGTTGTTGTTCTTGGAGATTCGAGATGATCCACCTGAATGGTTTAATTCTGGCGCATCGGTCTTGTATAGGGATTGAGTAGATTTCTTCTTAAGTTTGTCATACAAACTAGTAGACTTTTTGCCCAATTCTGTTTCAGTCCCAAGTTCCTTTTGGAATCCATTTTGGTAATTGTAATCTTTAGGATTTACTGGAGTGAATCCGCTAGGGTTGTAGAAACGAAGTAAGTTTTGTTCGTTTAGTTCATCAGAGAATGATAACTCGGTGTTAACACGAGCTTGCATCTTATTGAAGACTTTTCTTTGATGAGGGGTAGGGTGAATTACCTTACCGGTCTTGTTGCTGTAGATAGTACCGCTGATGGATGTGTACTTAGTACTTACCCAATCACGATTTCTAAATGCGACGACTGTATCGTGTTTCTTAGAGAATAAGTCGGTTCCAAATTGAATATATTGTTTAGTGTTTACGCCCAGTAGGTGGAGTAAAGTAGGCAATACATCGATTTCACCACCGTAGGTATTATCAATGTATCCCTTCTTCATTCCAGGAATGTTAAACATTAATGGAACTCGTTGTAGTTGTGCATTATCAAAATCATTCCAGTCGTTAGGATTCTTACCTAATGCTCTAGCAAGACTTAAGTTTTCTGAGTTCGAAATACCATAGTGATCACCATACAACATGATTATTGAATTTTTTAGCAATCCTGATTTTTGTAAGTATGCATAGAATTCTTGGATGGCTTGATCTAGGTAATGAGCTGTCTTGAAGTAGTTGTCTACTTTGGTATCGCCAGTATTAGTAGTCTTAAAGTTACTGTCTTCGCTATCGATTGAGTATGGGAAGTGGTTAGTAACAGTAATGTACTTCGCGTAGAAAGGTTGTTGCAATCTTTCAAGGTACTTGACGGAGTCTCTAAATAATAGTTTATCCTTTAAACCATACCCCAATGCCTTATCTCCGGAAGTATCATAGTAGCTTTCGTCGAAGAAGTATTGATATCCCATGTTCTTGTAGACATTGTTTCGGTTCCAGAAACTAGCAACATTTCCATGGAAAACAGCTGAAGTGTATCCTTTGTTTTGTTTCAAAATAGCAGGAGCTGCTTGGAAAATATTGTCACTTCCAAATTGAGTAAACATTGAACCTTGAGGTAATCCATAAGTACTTGTTTCTAGCATGTTTTCAGCGTCAGATGTCTTTCCTTGTCCTACTTGGTGGAAAAAGTTAGAAAAGGCGATCGTCGACTTACTATGGTAGAGACTGTTTAAAAATGGTGTTACTTCTTGTCCATTTACCTTCTTATCAATTAGAAATTGTTGGAAACTTTCCAAGTGAATAATAATTACGTTTTTACCCTTGGCAAGACCAAACATGGATTTTTCAGGAGCAGCGTAGTGCTTATTAATGAACTTTCTAACGTCATTCATTTCTGATTTGGTAGCCATTGCACGCAAGTCCTTAGTGTGTTGCGTGGAGATAGCATCATATACTGTAAATGAATCTACACCAAGATATTTAACAATGTATGTACGGTCAAAAGTTCTTGTTAGAAGTTGTGGTCTAGCCATTTCACCAAATGATAGGTTGGCAGTAAATATTAACAGAGCGACGGAAGTAATGGCGAATGCACCTTTTCCACCGAATTTATTGTTATCGATACGAATTACTCTAAATAATAGTAAAAGTAAGACTAACACGATATCTAACCAATAGAAGACGTCATGAGGCATGGTAAGTGCAAGTGATGATCCACTAAGCCCTTGGTTAACTTTTGAGTAACCAGTCATGGTACTTACTGTCATGAAGTCGGTAAATTCACGATAATAAATAACGTTTAAATATAGTAGTAAAGTGTTTAACCCATCAATCAAAAGGATGATAGGGTAAAATAATCTACTTGATTTGATGTACATTGCAAGTCCAAACAATAGCATGGTAGTTGCGATTGGATTAATGAATGCTATGAAGTATTCAAATGGATTTGCAAGACCTAATTGAAAATCAGTGAAATATGCGTATATAGTTTTAGCCCAAAATAAAACAACTAGTAGGATGAAAAAACCAAGCCTAGTGGACATTTTAGAGCGCAGATAATTTATCGCTTTCAAAATGAAGAGCTCCTTTGATATAATTCATATTTAATATTAACAGACCAAAGTAAAAAAGGCATGTTTTTTTCGTGTTATAAATACGTCACCACAATATGTGGCTAAATAAAAAATAGTTGTCACTATATATAGTTGCAAAATTATACAGATGTTGTAAAATAAAGTTAAATCAGTAGGAGGATGACGGCATTGCTAAAAGGTAATACTAAAAAATTAAATGTTCAGTTAAGTGATGGACAAATAATTGAATTCATGCCAGAGATGGTCCATAGTGACTTGCTAGCTTTAACTAGTAACCAAGAGATTATCAATCGTACTGAAAGATTAATCTTAGTCCAATTGAGTTCCTACACTATCATTAAACTACATGAACTACAAATGATAATTTATAAGACGCTAGATAAGTTGCGCTACCACAAGATTGCGTCTAAATATTACAATACTGAGTTAAGTTAGGCAGAATGTTGTCTAACTTTTTTTATTAGTGCTATTCTATTGTTATTAGCTAAAAAGGGGATGAATGTTATCACATTTAATCTATACGTTGTTCGACACGGACAAACATACTTTAACATTTACAATCGTTTGCAAGGATGGAGTAATTCACCTTTGACTGATAAAGGAATCGCTGGTGCTGAAAAGACTGCTAACAAACTCGCTGATACTCATTTTTCAGCTGCATACTGTAGTGACACCACCAGAGCAATGCATACAGCTAAGATTATCTTAGATGGTAACAAGGCTAGTTCAGTTAAAGAGCCTACCATTTCCAATTATCTCCGAGAGGAATTTTATGGATATTATGAAGGAAATGATATGGATCAGACCTGGTACGTTGCTGGTGCCCCACATGGTTTACCAACATTTAAGGATATTGTTACTAAGTATTCAATCGGGAAGGCCAAGGACTTCTTAAAGGAAGCAGATCCTTTCCATCAAGCAGAAAGTAATGAAGAATACTGGAATCGATGGGATAAAGGATTAGACTTAATAAGAAACGATGAAAACATTAAAGATGGTGACAACGTCCTATTAATTAGTCACGGAAACGCTGTATTGAGTCTAGTTGAACGTTTTGGTAAGGGCAAGTACGATGTTAGAGAAAGACCTGCAAATGGAAGTCTTACCAAGATGGAAGTAAGCGACGATCAAATTAGAATCACTGATTACAACATTCAGTAAAAGAAGATAAAAAAGACGATTACATTTAGTAATCGTCTTTTTTGGATTTTAAGAGATAGAATTAAGCAACTCGACCGTAAGCAACTACGTGCCACCATGGAGCATGGATGCTTTCACGGATAACACCACGGTTTTGAGCGTCAATCATCTTACCGCCACCGATGTACATACCAACGTGGTAAATGCTATTCTTTGATGAACCGATAAATACTAGATCACCTTTTTTAAGATGTTTCTTACTAACTTTTTTTGAATAATGGTATTGTTGTTGTGCAGTTCTAGGTAAATTAACACCTAGACTATGACTGTATATGTATTTTGTGAAGCCAGAACAATCAAAAGTACGTGAACCTTCGGAACCGTAAACATAACGAGCTCCCAGCTTAGTCTTAGCAACACGATATACTGAAGTGAATTGTGCTTTAGTATCAGCGTGGGCAGTGTTGCTGTTACTTGCAGCGGCACCTGCAAATAGTAGTGAAGTAAACGCGGCAGCGGTTATAGCAAATTTAGTGATTAGTTTTTTCATCTCTCAAAATCCTCTCTCTTATAAAAAATCTCTCTCGTTTTTCTCTATCTCAATATATTTCATATGATAAGGGATTAATATTTCAAGAATGTAACAAAGTAGTTTCAAATTAATTAAAACTTTCCAATTTTAATGTAATCTTTATATTTTTAGTGTTTAATATTTACTGTACCCAATTAAAGTAATGAAAGGGTTCCAAATTTGTGGTAAATTTATTATGTAGATTACACGAAAGGAACCGTTGAAATGTCGGGCTTAAAGAAATTATTTCCCGAAAAAATAGACCTTAATCGTCTAATTTTTAAAATCGGGGAAGTCAGCAAGATGATGGACGTGTCAACACGTCAACTTCGTTACTGGGAACAAAAAGGTTACATTACCTCAATTAGAGACGATAAGAGTAGATCTCGCGTTTTTAATATGGAAAACTTAAATAAAGTTTCATTAATCAAGTATTACTTGGATAAGGGGTTTACTCTTACAGCTGCAAATGAGACATCTTCTGAAAAGATTGCTAAGATGCGCTATCTAAGAAGGTTTATGATGAATGCATTCCAAGATGTGGAGACAATCGATGGGCAATCAGTTGTTAATCTGGGGTACTTTAATGAAGAAAAAACTTCCATATTATATGCCTCAGTTGATGAGAATGACGAAATAAAATATCGTGTTGTCGATATAAAGAAGAAGGATAAATGATGAGAAAAAAGAAAATGAGTTTAACTAAGAAAATTGTCTGGTTAGTTGTTATTGTGATTGTGTTATTTGGTGGATACGAAGTTGCAAAACAAATTCACAGTACAATCAGAGAAAACCAAATTCAAAAATCTGATCAACAAAGAATTGAAGAAGCACAAGAAGAAGCAGCAAAGAAACGTCATGAGTTTGCTGAAACAATTGCTAAACCAGCTGTTCAGGTATGGAATAAACAACACGTTGTATTACCAAGTGTTGTGGTTGCCCAAGCTATTCAAGAATCTAACTGGGGACAATCAGAACTATACAAGAAGGCATACAACATCTTCGGTGTGAAGGGAACATACAAGGGACAATCAATCCAATACTACACTGATGAATACGTAAGTAACGATACACCAGTAGGTAAGGGTGTTAAGGTTGTCCGCGAAGGTGACAAGAAGAAGATTTCAATTCCTGCTACCTTCAGAAAGTATCCCAGCGTCTATGATGCGGTTGAAAACCACAGTACTGTTACAGCTCTTAACTTCATTAAGCAAAAGAACGTGATGAGCTATGAAGAACAAGCTAAGATGCTTCAAAAGAATGGGTACGCAACTGATCCTAACTACGCAAAGAACTTAATTGCATTAATCAAACAATATAATTTATCTAAGTACGATGATCAAATTAGTAAATAATAAAATTTAATAGTTAAAACTATATTTTCAAAAATTTATCTTATATAATAGTAGAAAAATAGAAGAGGAGACTTTAGGTGATACCATTATTAAGTAAATTATATGGTCCGTTTTTTGATTTGAATAACTGGCATAACGTAATTTTTTCTGAGGATGCATGGATTGTTATCCTATCCCTAGTGCTAATTGAATGTTTACTGTCAGTTGATAATGCGGTGGTGCTAGCCACGCAAGCTCAAGTTTTACCAACTAAAAAAGAACAGGAAGAATCATTATTTTATGGTCTTTGGGGTTCTTACATCTTTAGATTTATCATTATTGGATTAGGGGTATTCCTAATTCATATTTGGGAATTAAAGGTTGTTGGTGGATTATATCTTTTCTACTTAGTCTATGCGCACTTCGCTCATTCTGACAAACAGAAAAAATCCATGTTCAAGCAATCTGCCAACGAATCCAATCGTAAGCGTTTTTGGATGACAGTATTACAAATTGAATTTATGGATATTGTCTTCTCCGTTGATTCCGTGCTAGCCGCTCTAGCAATTTCTGAGAATCCAGTAATTGTTTTATTGGGTGGGTTAATTGGAATTCTATGTATGAGAGGAATCGCCGAAGTCATCATGTTAGTGATGAAGAAGGTACCAGAGTTAAAGACAATGGCATACTTCTTAATCGCAGTGATTGCTTTGAAGCTAATCCTTTCAATCCCAATGATTGATATTGAAATTGAACCACTTCACTTTGGTTTAATTGTATTGGTTACATTCATCGTAACCTTCATCATTCATTTTATTCGAAAAGCAAAGAGGTAATAAAATGGCAACAACAATTACAAGGGAAAACCTTGCACAAGAAACAGATAACAAAATGACTGTCATCGACTTTTGGGCACCATGGTGTGGTCCATGTAAGATTATGGATCCAGTGCTTGAAGCAATGGAAGAGGAATTCGGGGACCGCATTCACTTTGGTAAGATGGACGTCGACAATAATGAAGACGTGGCAAAACAATACAAGGTGATGGGACTACCAAGCATCGTTTTATTCAAAAATGGTAAGGCAGTCGAAAAGGTGACTGGAGTATATCCAAAGGAAAAGATGGCGCATTATCTAAACCGTAAACTTGAAGAAATATAAATTTTAGTTGACGGATTAAATCTGTAGTGCTAATCTTAATTTAATCAAATAAAGCAAAACAATTATTCCAAATTAAGTAACGAATTAGCTGGGTGTCAGGAAGTCGGTGGTTGCTGCGAACCGATCAGGCTAATCTCGATGAAATACATTGGATAGTGTCTACCCAAGAACGGTAACTAGAGTCGTTATTTCTAGAGAGTGAGTGACCACTATGTGTGGTTACTAATTTGGGTGGTACCACGGTAAAAAATACAAATAAGTCGTCCCTGTTGTTTTATACAACAGGGACTTTTTTTATGGAAAGAAGACGAGAAAATGATAATAGCTAATTGCGGAGGACTAATCCGATATCAAAATAATTAAAAACACTACATATATTAGATAAGAAAAATTAATATTATTTTGAGGAGAGATATTATGCAAGAAGAAAAGAAACCGACAGTCAGTCTGGCTGAGGGAATTATTATTTTAATAGTAATGATGGCTATTATGTCATTTGGTGTTATTGGTTTGGGCATTTCACCAGAAGTGCCAATCCTAACTGGAATTATGTTATTGGTATTCTGGGGTCGTTTCAAAGGCTTCAAATGGGATGACATCGACGAAGGATTCATTACTGGAATTAAAAATGGAATTGTTCCATTATTTATCTTTCTATTGATTGGTTCATTGATTGGTGTTTGGATCGCCTCAGGGGTTATTCCTTCACTAATGGTTTTTGGTTTCCACTTGATTAATATCAATTGGTTCTTACCATCAATCTTTCTAGTATGTGCCTTAGTTGGTACATTCATCGGTAGTGCGTTTACTGTTATCTCTACTTTAGGGATTGCCTTTATGGGAATCGGTATCACAATGGGGATGAACCCAGCAATGATTGCCGGTGCCGTTATCTCAGGTGCGGTCTTCGGTGATAAGTCATCACCACTATCAGCAACTGTTAACCTAGCCGCTGCTGTATCAGGTGCTGACTTGATTGCTCATATCAAGAATTTGATGTGGTCAACAATTCCTGCCATGATTGGTTCATTCATCATCTTCGTGTTCTTAAACCACAGTGATGGTAAAGCCAACCTAGCAAACGTCGACAAGACAGTAAACGTATTGAACAGTAACTTCCACATTTCATTTTTAGCAATTATTCCAATCGCACTACTACTTATCTGTGCATGGAGTCACATTCCAACAATTCCTACATTATTCATTAACATCATCGTTTCAATCGGATTAATGGGAATTCAAGATCATAAGCTTTCACTACTAAAGATTAACGACCTAATCACTAGTGGATTCGTATCAAAGACTGGCAACAAGTCAGTTGACCTTCTTCTATCAAGAGGGGGAATCAGTTCAATGATGGGTACGCTAGCATTGATCATGATTGCCTTAGCTTTTGGTGGGCTATTGATGCATTTAGGAATCATTGACGCCGTTGTGCAACCACTTACTAAGCATCTAAACAGCGATGCTAAGTTAATCATCGCTGTAATTTTCACTGCCATCGGGGTAAACGTATTCGTTGGTGAACAATTCCTATCAGAAATTCTACCTGCCAATGCATTTAAGAAGGTCTTCCACCAAGCTGGATTAGCACCAGTTGCACTAAGTCGTGCGATTGAAGATGGTGGTACCGTAATTAACTACTTGATTCCATGGGGTGTTGCCGGAGCATTTATTTCAGCAACATTAGGTGTTCCAGCAAGTCACTTTGCTCCATTCCTATTCCTAAGTATCTTGTCTCCAGTATTCTCAATTCTAAGTGCAGTCACAGGAATTGCTATTAAACATAATAAAGATTAACTAATGTTTAGAATAATTTAATGCTATTAAGAAAAAGTTAAAAAGCCTATCATAAAGCAATTTATGGTAGGTTTTTTGTTTTCGATTTTTACGTTGCACATCACTTTAAATGAAACATATTTGAGTGATTTTGAAAAAAATTCGAAATTTTTTTGCGAAAATTGATCAAAAATTTCCTATATATTGTACACGATTATTAAAACAAGAAAGCCGAGTTATTAGTCATTGTGTTCATTTATATTTCAATAAGTTACAGTTATGTTACTATATTGCAAATCGAACGATGAATGTAACATCTATGTAACACTCATGTAATATTGAGTAGATAGAATATGCATTCGTTGTTGAAGGACAACCAACGCAATTTTTTATTTTTTAATTTTATATAGGAGTGTTTCAGTTATTAGATATAAATTTCATGTTTTATTTCTTGTAATCGCAATCTCGTTCGCGGGATTACTTTCTATTTACCGAAATGCTACTGTAGATACCAACGCGAATACAGTAGTGACTGTGAAGTCTGGCGATACACTAGAAAACTTGTCAGATAAGTACAATGTTTTCATGTCTGTTTTAGAGCATGCTAACGGCAAGTATAGTGATGATGATTTATTAGCTGGCGATCAAATCGTGGTTCCAGATAATAATAATGATGCAAAAGACGACAAGAAGGTTCAAAAGCAACACTCGACTAAGTCAAATAAACATCATTCTACTTCTAAGAAACAAAATCAATCACAATACAGTGCTCAATCAGCATGGAACAAAGCAAATGCCGAAGCGAAGGCATGGATTTCTTTCCATGAATCTACCGATTCATACACCGCACAAAACGGTCGTTACTATGGTAGATATCAATTAGATAGTAGTTACCTTAACGGTGATTACTCACCAGCTAATCAAGAACGTGTCGCAGAACAGTATGTTGCTAACCGATATGGTTCTTGGGTGAACGCCAAACAACATTGGGTTGCCAATAACTGGTATTAAAAAGAGACGTTGAAAGTTTTACTTTCAACGCCTTTTTTTTAACCCATTTTCGATCAATTTTAGGTTTGCAAGGATTTTTTCAAAATCTTTTAGCACTTTTTTGGCCAGATTAGAAACAATTTTAGAATAATTTAAGATGTATGTAACGTTCGAAATGGCTCAACCATGGGCATAATACTACTTTTGATGTCATATTGTTACAGCGTAACGACAATGTTACGAAAAAGCCAAATCTTTTAACGTGCATGATATAGGCATGTAATGGATACGATGTAGTATATATCACAGTTAATCAAATCGATTAACACTTTCGACGATACAGAAATACAGAATTATAGATTTTTATAGGAGTGAATTATTATCGTTAAATTAAATAGTATGAAGTCAATGTTATTTGCTACTGCCGCAGTAGCTGGATTATTTGTAGCTGGTGGCGCAAATGCCAACGCAGATCAAACTGCTAATGCATCTGCACAACAACCACAACAACAAGCTAAAGCATCAGTTAAGAAGACTGTGACTGTTCAAAGTGGTGATACTCTATGGGGATTATCACAAAAATACAACGTTTCATTAAGTTCACTTAGAGCAGTTAACAACCGTGTTAACACAGATTTAATCTATGTAGGTGAAAAGATAACTTTACCTTCAAGTGCAACTGTATCTACTGATCAAAAGACTGTTGCCTCAGCAACAACTACTCAAAGTACTACTAACCAACAATCAGTAGCACAACCTCAACAACAAGCACAAACTCAAAGCACAACTAATTACAGCCAATCACAAAGCTCAAGCTACACTGGATCAAGCAGTTCTGCTAAAGAATGGATTGCTAACCGTGAATCTGGTGGTTCATACACTGCTTCAAACGGTCAATACTATGGTAAGTACCAACTAGGTGCTGCTATGCTACACGGTGACTACTCGGCCGCTAACCAAGAAAAAGTTGCTGATCAATATGTTGCTGCCCGTTACGGTTCATGGGATAACGCTAAGTCATTCTGGTTACAACACGGTTGGTACTAAGATCTTAGCCGATTTATTCAATCGATATTTATATCTACAAAAAGACGCCTTTATGGGCGTCTTTTTTTGTCGGTTATTTCTTCACCAGTTTTTACTAATTCATACCACGAAATGATTGTTAAAATAATTAGTGGTAGTTCAATGCAATAAATAAAAGCCAAGATAATATTAGCATTGGTAAAGCTAGTATTATCATCCATGATTTTAATTCCACCATATATAATGGAAATAACCGTAAAGGAATTTTTGAGCATTTCTAAAATAACTTTAGGTAAAAAATATTTAGCTCGAAAACTATTTAGATTAGGATTTATTGTTTGAGTGTGGCGATAATAAAATATGGTTATGATGATTGAAAAACATAATAAAAGAATAATGACGAATGATAAAGATGATGTAATGTAATAATCGATAATGGATATTTTGGGATGGAAGAAGCTTAAAAAATTAAATGTTCCCAGACATGCAAGCTGAGCAAAAATAATCATATCTATAGAAATGATTAACATCTGTTCACCATTTCTGACTCTTACTATGATAAGAAATAATAACGGTACGCATATTGAAGAATAAAAAAGGTTAAACAGTTGTGATATATGGCCAAATAATGCACCTACTATTATTAAGGACGCCACTAAAGATATTTTTAATATAAATATTGTGGTAAATTTTGTTCTTAAAGATGGTTTCATCTAATCACTTCCAAATTGTAAAGTTATTTATTTACTGTCATTATACAAACAAAATGTCATGATAATTGAGATATTGGTAATCTTAAGAATGTTTTTAAAATTTGACTTGTTATATTTCATAATTGTGATATATTAGAAACAACATAAAAAGAGATTCGCCTTTAAGTATTGACCAGAGAGTCAGACAAGGCCTATGCGTAGAAATTATACGCCATCAGTGTAAACAACAGACATTGAGGGACTTTTCTGACACGGTCAGGGAAGTCCTTTTTTATTATCTTGGTTTCAATTAAGCAACTCCAGAGAGGGTGCATTGGAATATTACGCAATCAGTCCATTCCAAGCACCCACTCCATCGAGTTGGGTGCTTTTTTAGGAGGATGGATACATGCAAACACATTTTTTAGACCTTAATCAGCTAGACGATGACGAAATCATGGAACTACTAAAGTTAGCCATTGATTACCGAGACGGAAAGGTTGTGCAACTAAAACGTCCGGTATATTTCGCTAACATGTTTTATGAAAACAGTACGCGTACCCACACATCGTTTGAAATGGCTGAACGTAAGTTAGGTATCACGCCAATTAATATCGATCCAAAGAATAGTTCGGTGCAAAAAGGTGAAACGCTACCGGATACAATCAAAACGCTACAAGCAATTGGAACCGATGGGATAATTATCAGACATAAGACGACAGGATGGTATGAACCACTAATAGATGATGAAAGAATTCAGACATCATTGGTAAACGCAGGGGATGGTAGTGGTCAACACCCATCACAGAGCTTGTTAGATTTACTTACCATCTACGATGAATTCAAGAAGTTTAAGGGCTTAAAGATTGCCATCGTCGGAGACTTACTTCACTCAAGAGTCGCAAGGTCAAACGCTGAAATTCTAAAACGACTTGGCGCAAAGTTATACTTCGCTGGACCAGATGAATGGTACCCAAGCGATTTTGACCAATTTGGTGAGTTCACCAACATCGACACTATTGTCGGTAAAGTTGATGTCATGATGATGCTGAGGGTGCAACTAGAAAGATTAAATGAAGATGCCCGTGAAAGTTTCACTGCCTTGGAATACGCCAACATCTTTGGACTAACCGTAGAACGCGGCAACAAGATGAAGAAAAAGGCTATTATCATGCATCCAGCACCTGTTAATCGAAACATTGAAATTGCCGATTCTCTTGTGGAAGCACCCCAATCTAGAATTTTTCGACAGATGCAAAACGGGGTGTTTGCCAGAATGGCTATTCTAACATCAATCTTAAAGAGTAAAGACTTAATTGTGGAGGACGATTATGAAGACATTAATTAAAAACGTATATGTAGACAATCAATTACAATCCATCCTAATTGAAGATAAAAAAATCAAGGCCATCGGAACCAACCTAGGAGAAAAGTTCAATCAAGTGATTGACGGAAATGAAGCGACTGTATTACCCGGACTGGTAGACGTTCACGTCCACTTTAGAGATCCAGGACTAACATACAAGGAAACTACAGAGACCGGAAGTAAGGCCGCTGCACATGGTGGATTTACTAGCGTCTGTGTGATGCCAAACGTTAAACCAGTTGTGGATACACCACACGAGTTACAAGAACAATTAAGTCTAAATCGACGTGAGAGTGTCGTACATGCCTACCAATATGCAGCAATCTCAAAACAGTTAATCGCATACAAGCCAACTGACTTTACACAAATGGCCAAGATGGGTGCCATTGCATTTACCAACGACGGGCATGGGGTTCAAAACGCTGAAACAATGTATCTTGCAATGGAGGAAGCACAAAAATTAAATAAACCACTAGTTGCCCATGTTGAAGATGACTCGTTAATTAACGGTGGGGTGATGAATGCGGGTGACAAGGCTGACGAACTTGGCTTGCCAGGGATGTCACCACTATCAGAATCATCACAACTAGCTAGAGACCTAGTATTAGCCAAGGATACTGGAGTGCACTACCATGTTGCTCATATCTCCACTAAGGAATCAGTGGAACTTGTTAGAATTGCTAAACAACGTGGAATCAACGTGACTGCCGAAGTTTCACCACATCATTTATTATTGGATGATTCAATGATTAACAGTGATAATCCAATGATGAAGATGAACCCACCACTAAGAAGCCTAGAAGATAGACATGCACTAATCGCCGGACTATTGGACGGCACAATCGACATGGTAGCAACTGACCACGCTCCACACAGCGAAAAGGAAAAATCGGGATCGATGAGAGACGCGGCTTTTGGAATTGTTGGAATTGAAACAGCATTCAGCTTAATGTACACCAGCTTTGTTAAGTCAGGATTGGTTGACTTAAAGACATTGGTTAAATGGATGAGTAAGAATCCTGCTGAAATCTTTCACTTACCAGCGGGAAGATTAGAAGAGGGTCAACCAGCTGACTTAACCTTGATGGATTTAGATGATGAATATGAAATCAATGCTAATGACTTCTTCTCAAAAGGTAAGAACTCGCCATTCATCGGTAAAAAGGTATATGGCAAGACAAGACTAACATTAGTTGACGGCGACATTGCATATCAAGATGGGAGCGTGGAATAGATGCAATCACGGTACTTAGTATTAAAGAATGGATCAACTTACGAAGGAATTGGATTTGGTTCCAAGAAGGTAGTTCATGGTGAATTGGTTTTCTCGACAGGGATGACTGGTTACCAAGAAAGTATGACCGATGCAAGTTATGATGGGCAAATGTTAGTGTTTACATACCCATTAATCGGAAACTATGGGGTTAACAGAGACGACATGGAAAGTTTGCATCCATCCGTTGCAGCTATAGTAGTAAATGAAATCGCTAGATTGGTTGGTAACTGGCGTAGCAACATGACACTGACTCAATATGCTGAACTAGAGGATCTTCCTGGAATTTCACAAATCGATACCAGATCATTAACCCAAGAATTAAGAGACGAGGGTTCAATGGAAGCTGTTATTGTAGATGATTTAAAACCAGAGACCGTTCAATCAGCATTTGATCTGCCACTAGAAAGTACATCTGCAAAAAGTGCCTCCACTAACAGCGTATATCAAGCACCTAACACTGGATTGCGTGTTGCACTAATTGATTTCGGACTAAAAGACTCTATCTTACGTTCGCTAGCCCAACGTAATCTAAACGTAACGGTCTTTCCATCAACCAGCACAGCAGAAGAAATTTTAGCAAGTCATCCTGATGGAATCTTGTTATCAAACGGACCTGGGGATCCAAAGGAATTAAAATACGTTTTACCAGTAATTCGTGAACTAGAAGAACAATTACCAATACTTGGAATTTGTCTGGGACATCAACTATTTGCTTTAGCCAATGGTGCTAACACCTACAAGATGAAGTTTGGCCATCGTGGGTTCAACCACGCAATTGCAGAAGCTGGGAAGAAACAAACTTACTTTACTTCCCAAAACCACGGATACGCAGTGGATGCAGAATCAATTCCATCAACTGAATTAGAAATTACTCAAACAGAAATCAACGATGGAACGGTTGAAGGAGTGCGTTTGAAGAACAGACCAGCATTCTCGGTTCAATATCATCCAGATGCATCACCTGGACCACACGATGCGGAATACGTCTTTGACGATTTTGTAAAAGCAATGCAAGATAATCAGAAAGCGGGGATTTAAGATGGCAAAACGAACTGACATTAACAAAATTTTAGTAATTGGATCCGGACCAATCATTATTGGGCAAGCTGCTGAATTTGACTACTCAGGATCACAAGCTTGTCTGGCTTTGAAGGAAGAGGGTTACGAAGTTATCCTAATTAATTCCAATCCGGCGACAATCATGACCGACACTACGATTGCTGATAAGATTTTCGTTGAACCAATCACCTTGGAATTCATCAGTAAAATCATCCGCCAAGAATTACCTGATGCAATCCTACCAACATTGGGTGGGCAAACTGGATTGAACATGGCTAAAGAACTAGCTGACAGCAACATTCTTGATGAATATAATGTCGAACTATTAGGTACTAAGTTAGATGCTATCGAAGAAGCTGAAGATAGACTTCGTTTTAAAAATCTAATGGAAGAAATTGATGAACCGGTTCCTGAATCCAAGACGGTCGAAAACATGGAAGACGCAATCGCTTTTGCTGAAGAAATCGGCTTTCCATTAGCCATTCGTCCTGCATACACGCTGGGTGGAACTGGCGGTGGATTCGCGCATAACATGGCAGAATTCGAAGAAATTATGGAAAATGGATTACGCCTATCACCAATCAGCCAAGTGCTAGTGGAACGTTCAATCGCCGGATACAAGGAAATCGAAATGGAAGTAATGAGAGACCAAATCGATAATGCAATGATTGTCTGCTCAATGGAAAACGTCGATCCAGTCGGTGTTCATACTGGAGATTCAATCGTTGCCGCACCAGTTCAAACGTTATCTGACCGTGAATATGAAATGTTACGTGACGCAGCATTGAAGATTATCAGAGCTCTCCATATTGAAGGGGGATGTAACGTTCAAATGGCACTTAGTCCAACTTCAATGAAGTATTACATCATTGAGGTTAACCCCCGTGTATCACGTTCATCAGCTCTGGCTTCAAAAGCAACTGGGTATCCAATTGCCAAGATTGCAGCCAAGATTGCCGTTGGTATTAATTTAAACGAAATCAAGAATCCGGTAACTCAAATCACATTAGCTCAGTTTGAACCCGCCTTGGATTATGTTGTAACTAAGATTCCACGTTGGCCATTCGATAAATTTCCACAAGCTGATAACCACCTCGGGACTCAAATGAAGGCTACTGGTGAGGTTATGGCAATCGGTCGAAATTTCGAAGAGTCTTTATTAAAGTCAGTTCGTTCTTTGGAAATCGATCAACGCTACTTTGACCCAGGACAATATGAAAATGTCGATTCTGTTGACATGCTTCAAGCAATTGGAGAACCAACCGACGATCGACTATTCATGATTGCCGAATTAATCAGGAGAGGGGCTACCATTGAACAAATCAATGCCAGAACCCAGATTAACCTCTTCTTCTTAGATAAAATTCAACACATTGTGGAAATTGAAACAGAGTTAGCAACTGACCAATCACTTCCGATGTTAAAGATAGCCAAACGTTATGGCTTTTCGGACGAGTGGATTGCTAAAATTTGGAATACAGACGAAAAGTCAGTTCGTCAAATTCGTAAAGATAACCAAATCACACCAGTTTACAAGATGGTAGATACATCTGCTGGTGAAATCAAAGCCGCAACTCCATATTTCTACAGCACGTGGGGTCAACACAGTGAATCAGAAGTATCTGATAAGAAGTCAATCTTAGTACTAGGTTCGGGTCCAATTAGAATCGGTCAAGGAGTCGAATTCGATTACGCTACAGTTCATGGTGTGCAAACCCTACAACAATTGGGCTATGAATCCATCATCATGAATTCCAATCCAGAAACGGTTTCAACCGACTTCTCAATGTCAGACAAGCTATATTTTGAACCGCTAACTATTGAAGATGTGCTAAATGTTATCGATATTGAAAAACCGGAAGGAGTTATCGTCCAATTCGGGGGTCAAACTGCCATCAACCTGGCGGAACCACTTCAAGAAGCAGGCGTTAAGGTATTAGGAACAACTGTAGAAGACATTAATCGCGCTGAAGATCGTCATGATTTCGACCAAGTTATCAAGCAATTAAAACTACCGCAACCACAAGGTGATACCGCTACAAACATCGATGAAGCCATAAAAATTGCCAATGCAATTGGTTACCCAGTCATGATTAGGCCATCATACGTATTAGGTGGAAAGGCAATGGAAATCGTCCACGACGATGATGAGCTACATCGCTACATGACCAAAGCAGTTCATGCATCAAACGACCATCCCGTTCTAATTGACCAATACTTATTAGGATCAGAAGCTGAAGTTGATGTCGTATCAGACAGTGAAACTGTTGTTATTCCTGGAATTCTTGAACATATCGAGAGAGCCGGGATTCATTCTGGTGACTCAATGGGGGTATACCCACCACAAATCATGTCTAAAACTGTCCAAGACCAAATTGAAACGGCGGCGGTGGAATTGGCCAAGGCATTAAACACCAAGGGATTAATGAACGTTCAATTCGTTATTAAGGATGACGTGGCCTATGTCATCGAAGTTAATCCAAGAGCTTCAAGAACGGTTCCATTCATGTCAAAGGTTGCTCACGTCCCAATGGCTGACCTAGCCACCCGTGTCATGGCAGGGGAAAAACTATCAGACCTTGGATACAGGTCAGGGGTGGTTACACCAGCTAAACGTATTAGTGTGAAATCACCTGTGTTTAGTTTCTCCAAACTACCACTAGTCGATAACACGTTAGGACCTGAAATGAAGTCCACAGGTGAAGCGATGGGTTCAGATACAAGTTACGCTAAAGCATTGTACAAGTCATTCATCGCATCTGGAATTACGATTCCAACATCAGGGAATGTCTTATTCACTGTCTGTGATGAAGATAAGCAAGAAGCATTAGATTTAGCCAAGCGTTTCAGAAGATTAGGGTTCCAAATTAAAGCAACTGCAAATACGCATCGCTTTTTCCAAGAAAATGGTTTAGACAACGACTTAATCCACAAGTTCTCAGAAGACGATGATAATAACCCGGTCAGCGAATTAAATAAGCAACATCTAAAACTAGTCGTTAACACTATCGACTCAACGGAAGCGACTTTCGACGATGAAGCACAAATCAGGGCTGCAGCGATTGAAAATGCAGTGCCTTTGTTCACAGCATTAGACACTGTTGCATCATTGTTAACAGTACTAGAAGATCAAACACTAACCGTCAACGCACTTTAGGAGGAATTCAAATGTCAGTAGACTTATCAGCACAAATCGCCAACATGTCAGTAAAGAACCTATTTTTAAACGCGTCAGGAATTCATTGTCAAACAGAGCAGGAACTAGATGAATTGATGAACGAATCAGTATCAGGCGCCATGGTAACCAAGAGTATGACCCCCAAGAGTCGTTTTGGAAATCCGCTTCCCCGATACTACCGTATGGAAAACGGCTCTATTAACTCAATGGGATTACCTAACCAAGGGTTCGATTACTACATGAATTACTTGAAGAATCATGACCAAAGAAAACCAATCATTGTATCAGTGGCGGGGATGTCAAAACAAGAAGATTTAGAAATGTTACACCAACTTCAAGATAACGACGACTATCAAGGTTTGACTGAGTTAAACCTATCTTGTCCGAACGTGATTGGCAAACCACAAATGGCCTATGACTTTGATGCTGCTGATGATTTACTGCATGAGGTGTTTAGTTTCTATAAGAAACCATTAGGGATTAAGTTACCGCCATACTTTGACCTAGTTCATTTTGACATGATTGCTGAAGTATTGAACAAGTATCCACTAAGTCACGTTAATACGATCAACTCTGTCGGAAATGGTCTGTGGGTTGATACCAATTCTGAAACGGTTGTATTAAAGCCAAAGGGCGGCTTTGGAGGTGTCGGAGGATCGATGGTATTACCAACAGCTTTAGCCAATGTCCGTGGATTACGACAACGTCTAAACGACGACATTAAGATTATCGGTACCGGTGGAGTTACCAATGGACGAGACGCATTCGCCCACATCTTGTGTGGTGCAGAAATGGTTTCAATTGGTACTCAATTATATGAAGAAGGTCTACGAACTTTTGAACGAGTAACAAGAGAATTAACTGACATTATGGAGGCTAAAGGATATACATCACTAGATGATTTCCGAGGCCAATTAAAGATAATTGAAGACTAAATAAAAAAGGCTGGAAATCCAGTCTTTTTTATTTAAGAATTGGTAATGGTTGCGACTTATATAACGAAATTTGGATTTTTTGTGGTACGATAAAAATATAAAATAACTAGTGAGGAATCATCATGAAAAAGAAGTTATATACAGCTACATGGGTGTTATTACTTGTGGTTGGAATTTTCTTAGTCAGCCTACCATTTATAGAAAATTCAGCTATTCAACATTTGACTAACAGTGAAATGAATGGAAAAATCGCTCAACAAGATAAGGGCAAAAATGCTAACTTTGACTTTTCAAAGATTGAAAGTGTTAGTGCTTCATCTATCTCAAAGGCCATTTTTAGTCACAAACACACAATGATTGGAAAAATTTCCATACCATCTGTTTCAATTAACCTACCTGTTTACTATGGTTTGGATAACGAAGAATTATTGTCTGGTGTCGGTACTATGAAACCTAACCAACAACTAGGTAAGGGTAATTATGCGATTGCAGGACACCACATGAACAATGAAAAGATTTTGTTTGGTCCATTACACAAGGTTGTTGAAGGGGATGCTATTTACATCACCAACGGGAAAAGGGTATACAAGTATGAAGTTAGCTCAGTCTCTGTGATTGATCAATACGATACCCAATACATCACTAAGAAGTACAAGAAACCAACGTTAACCTTGATTACCTGTGCTAGTGGTACACCGAATGAACCAAACCGTACAATGGTAAGGGCTAAACTAAGCTCAATTACAGATTTAACGGATAAGACAGCTAAATACTTTAAGTAAAAAAAGACCAACTCGGATGAGTTGGTCTTTTTACATATAATCTTATGATTCATCAATGCTGTCTAGTAGGACGTAGTTAACTTTACGTAGTGACATTAAGTCTTTTCCACCAGCATATGAGATTGATGATTGTAGATCTTCTTTCATTTCTAGAAGGGTGTCTTCAATGTTTCCCTTGAATGGGATTAACAATTGACGACCTTCGACGTTGTGGTGTTCACCTTTTTGTTTGGCAGAAGCTGATCCCCAGTATTGCTTAAATTTCTTACCATTCTTTTCGACGATTTCACCAGGGGATTCAACGTGGCCAGCAAATACTGAACCAATCATCATCATGGTAGCACCGAAACGAATTGATTTTGCAAGATCACCGTTAGTGCGGATACCGCCATCGGCAATCATTGGTTTGGTTGCAGCTTTTGAGCACCATTTAAGTGCGGAAAGTTGCCAACCACCAGTACCGAAACCAGTCTTGTACTTAGTGATGCATGCCTTACCAGGTCCAATTCCAATCTTAGTAGCATCGGCGCCGGCATTTTCGATTTCACGAACAGCGTCAGGTGTACCTAAGTTACCAACTATTAGGAAGGTTTCTGGGATTTCTTTTTTGATGTATTTAATCATCTTGATAACGAAGTCTGAGTGACCATGAGCCACATCAATAGTGGTGTATTCAGGAACGGCGTTAGCAGCTTTTAATTCGTCGATAAATTCGTATTCAGCATCTTTGATACCAACACTAATTGAAGCAAATAAACCTTTCTTGTGCATGCTTTGAACAAATTCTAGACGTTGTTCCGGTTGGAATCTGTGCATTACATAAAAGTAATCATGTTGAGCCATCCAAGTAGCTAAGTTTTCGTCCATGACTGTTTCCATGTTTGCGGGAACAACGGGTAATTGGAATTTATGTGGGCCGAATTGAACTGAAGTATCAGCTTCGCTACGGCTCTTAATGATACATTTTTCAGGTAATAGTTGAACATTGTGGTAATCAAAAGTTCTCATTATAATGACCTCACTTTATTTACGATCTTCCCATACGTTTTTCAAAATGTTTGTAGATTCACGGTCTGGACCAACAGCGAAGGTGCATAGTTCAACGCCAGTTAGTTCAGCAACGCGGTTTAGATAATTTTGTGCATTTGCGGGTAGTTCTTCGACAGTTTTGAACTTTGTGATATCTTCTGACCAACCAGGTAGGTCTTCAAAGACAGGTTCGCATTTGTCTAAGAAGTCTAGGTTAGCGGGGTAGTATTTGATTAATTCACCATTGTATTTGTAGCCAGTACAGATACGAACGGTATCAAAACCAGATAATACATCTAAACAGTTAAGTGATAGATGGGTGATACCAGAAGTACGAACGGCGTGTTGTAATACAACGGCATCTAACCAACCGATACGGCGAGGACGCTTAGTAACAACACCATATTCATGAGCAACTTCACGAATACGATCAGCACGTTCATCAAATAATTCAGTTGGGAAAGGACCATCACCAACACGTGAGGTGTATGCCTTACATACACCAACAACAGAGTTGATACGGTTAGGACCAATTCCTGTACCAGTAGCCGCATTTCCGGCGGTTGGATTAGATGAAGTAACGTATGGATAAGTTCCATGGTCAATATCTAACATTGCGCCCTGTGCACCTTCAAATAGTACTTTTTTGTCGTTATCTAACGCTTCATTAATTAGTAGAGAAGTGTCAGTAACGAATGGTGCAATCTTCTTAGCATATGCGCTGTACTTGGTGAATATTTCATCGAAGTCAAAACCAGGTTGGTCATATAGTTTTTCTAGGATGTTATTTTTAATGTTTAATGCTTGGTGTAACTTGTCAGCAAAGGTATGTTCGTCAATCAAGTCGGCGATACGAATACCAATACGTTCTAGTTTATCCATATAAGCCGGACCGATTCCCTTATGGGTGGTACCTAATTTATGTTCTTTTTGTTCTTCTTGTAATTTATCAAACATGATGTGGTATGGCATGATTACTTGGGCTCTGTTTGAGATACGTAGTCCAGAATAATCAAAACCATTTTCTTCTAAGTAGTCCATTTCAGAAATTAAGGTTTCTGGATTAACTACAACTCCGTTTCCGATGATGCTTAGTTTATCGGAATAAAAGATTCCAGATGGAATTAAACGGCAGTGAAATTCCTTGTTGTCAATAACGATGGTATGGCCGGCGTTGTCTCCGCCAGAATATCTTACGATCATATCAGCATCTTGACTTAGAAAGTCGGTAATTTTACCCTTTCCTTCGTCGCCCCATTGGCTACCTATAATAACGATTGATGACATCAAGTTCACCTCATATATTTCATTAAGTATTGAGGAGTGGTTTTTCAACACTCCACGAAAGATTTTACCATGATGGAAAAATTAATCAAGAACTATTTGTATAAATGAGAAAATAATGTTCGGAAAAAAGATAAAAAACGAACAATAAGTATAATTAATTTTAATATAATAGTGAAAAAACGAATTTTGTATGTTAATATTAAAGCAAGATATTCGAAAGGATGGATTGTGATGATTGATCGTTATACCAGACCGGAAATGGGAAATGTATGGTCTAAATATAATCAATACGCCTCATGGCTAGCTGTGGAGGTAGCAGTTGACGAAGCTTGGGCTAAGTTAGGAGAAATTCCGGCAGAAGATTTAGCTAAGATTCAAAAGAATGCTACATTCGATGAAAAGGAAATTGAAGAAATTGAAAAGACTACCCATCATGATGTCGTAGCATTTACTCGTGATGTTTCAAGATACTTGGGCGATGAAAGTAAATGGATTCACTTCGGTATGACCAGTACAGATATCGTTGATACTGCGCAAGGTTATCGTTTGAAACAGGCCAATGCGATTATTCGAAAAGATATCGAAGAAATTATCGAAACTATCGGTAACAAAGCACTTAAGTACAAGGATACTGTTATCATGGGTAGAACCCACGGTGTGCAAGCTGAACCAACTACATTTGGTTTGAAGTTACTTCGTTGGTATGAAGAAATGAAACGTAACTTGGAACGTTTTAACATTGCATCTAAGGATGTTGAAGCTGGTAAGATTTCCGGTGCCGTTGGTACTTTTGCGAATGTCGATCCATATGTTGAACAATATGTGTGTGATAAATTAGGTATTCGTGCTCAATCAGTTGCCAGTCAAGTCCTACCTCGTGATTTACATGCAAATTACATTGCATGTTTGGGTGTAATTGCAACTAGCCTAGAAGAATTTGCAACCGAAGTTCGTGGTTTACAACGTTCAGAAATTCATGAAGTTGAAGAACATTTTGCTAAAGGCCAAAAAGGTTCTTCAGCAATGCCACATAAGAGAAATCCGATTGGATCAGAAAATATCTGTGGTTTAGCACGTGTCATGAGAGGCCACGTTGTGACAGCGATGGAAAACGTCGCATTATGGCATGAACGAGACATCTCTCACTCATCAGCAGAACGTGTTATTTTGCCAGATTCTACTATCTTAATTGATTATATGTTGCATCGTTTTAACAACATTGTTCGTGACTTAGATGTATTCGAAGACAGAATGTTAAGTAATCTAAATATCACAAATGGTCTAATCTATTCACAACGTGTGATGTTGAAATTAGTTGAAGCGGGAATGACTAGAGAAGCTGCTTATGACACAGTTCAACCACTTACTGCAATTGCTTGGGATGAAAACAAGCAGTTCAAGCCATTAGTTGAAGCAAGCGAAACAATTAACGAAAAACTTTCAAAAGAAGACATTGATGATGCCTTTGATTATCACTATCACATCCGCCACGTCGATGAAATTTTCAAACGTTGTGGTTTAATGTAAAACAAAAAGAGTTGGCAATCCGTCAGCTCTTTTTTTGTGTAATTTTTTAAAATCAGTTAGAATGAAATATAGGTGATATATAATGAATAAAAAATTTAAAATGACAAAAGAAGGATGGATATTTGCTGTCCTATTCTTCTTATTTACGGTTTATTACAGTTTCAGTAAAGCCCACTTTGCTCACTGGGGCAGTGTGAAGGTGACATTCTTTTTAGTTAATTGGTCAACATTATTAAGTTCATTAATTTATGCAGTGATCTTGGTATTGTTCTACCTAGTTTGCACATTGTTACCATCACGTCGCATTGTGGCTTTACCAACAATTATTACGTTATTACTAGCTGGGCAGGAATTAGCACTTGCTTACTACACACTTCCAGTCGGTGATATTTTAGGCGGACTAGTATTATTAATTGGTACTTTGACGATCCTATATATGGCTTATATTAATGCCAAGATTAGTTTCAACATTATTGATTCAATTGTTGATGCAGATGAAGGACATTACTTTAGACGCTGGTTTAACCGTGTGAAGGTTAGTCTAGCGTACGATTGGAAACCACTAGTGATTGCAATTGTTGTCTACATGATTATTAATGCATCAATGTTTATGACACTAACTATTAAGTAAAAGGAATAGCCTGTAAGGTTATTCCTTTTTTTTATTATAATTTTCTATAATCTTCAATTAATGATATTATAAAAATACGATAGGGAGGATTTGTGATGAAAAAAATTATATTTATGATGGGGGTACTTGTTTTAATCTCAACTGCTTTAGTTGGTTGTGGAAAGAGTAAATCAAATACTTCATCAGATAAACCATATGGAGCGGGGGCAACTTCAAAAAAGGTCAGTTCGACAGCTACTAACTCAACTAGTTGTAGTTCAAGTGATAATCATTCTAGTCAAGTTAATGTAAATAACTTGGATGATAAAACAATTGGATTATTAGCTTATGAATGGACTAGAGATGAGCAGTCTAAATCTTTGGGTAAAAAGACTAATTTTGATCAATATTCTCATTACAACACTGTTATAAAGAGTAAATTTTTAGGTAATGATGATGGAAATACTGACGACTATTACCTTAGTAGGATTTGTTACGATGGGACGAAATCCAATGGATACAGTTCATTAACTTTAAATGGTGATGGTTTAGCTGATCTTCAATTTGATGTTGACGGATCAAACGTTAAGCTTCAATATCTCGATTCATCTCATTTGGGTAATAGACCTGTATCTCAAGCTCCGAAGGTAAATAAAACAGTTAGTGTGTTGTCTTTGGTTAAGACATACTACAATACTGTGGTACAAAAAAAACATGTAGATAATTTTGCTAAATCTATTTTGAGTGAATCAGAATGGACTAAAGAATACAATGAAAATAATGACTAAATAAAAAGACCCAGCGAAATGCTGAGTCTTTTTTATTAGTCAAAATGAGTACGTAAGAAATCTTTAACACGTTTTTTGTATGCAACTGGATTAACCCAGAAGCTTTCTTCATGACCAGCACCTGGCACAATCCAAAGTTGTTTTGGACCGTTAGATGCCGCGTAGTTTTCATAAGACATGTAAGTTGGAACATAGATGTCGCTGTCCCCATGAATGAATAGGGTAGGTAAATCATTTTTCTTCAATGCTTCGGTGCATGAAGCATTATGCAAACGATATCCGACCTTATACCAGTTAATTGCACTTACCAGAGGTTCGATTGGGTATGGAGGTAGGTGGAACATATCCTTTAGTAGGTAGTTAAATTCATCACCAACATTGGTGTATCCACAATCAGCGATAATTGCTTTAACTTGTTTTGGTAAATCTTCGCCACTTAACATTGTGACAATTCCAGCTCCCATACTGATACCAAACAAAAGAATTTTGGCGTCTTCACCGACTTTTTCAAGTACTAGCTTAATCCAACGAAGATAGTCGATGCGATCCTTCCAGCCATAGCTGACGTATTTACCGTCACTATCGCCGTGGGCACGATCATCTGGAGCCAAGACGTTAAAACCTAATTCGTGGTACATCTTAATGAAGTTAGCCATTGTTTCACGATTACATCCAACACCATGAGCCATAATGATTGTTTTGTTTGTTTCATCTTCAGCGGGGACATATGAAGCAATCATTTTTTCTCCAGTATCGACTTCGTTTAACACCCACTCTTCTTTTGGAATAGCGTGGAACCAATCGACATAACGATAGTATGCGTATGCGAAACGTAATTGGCTAGTTTGTGGGACAGGTTCTTCGTCCTTTCTGTTCATACCTAACTTAAATAGGTAGTTACTGAACATAAAAGCTCCTGCCCCAACTGCAGTAGACATTACACCTAAAGCAGCAGCAGCTTTTTTAAATCCCATAAAAATCACTCCAATGTTATTTAATCAGTAAGGTAAATTTCTTTTAATTTAGCGATATCATCATCGGTTAATCCGATGAATTCATGCAAGAAGTTATTAATGTTACCGTATTTTGCTTTGATGGTAACCATGGCAGCATCAAAGTATGATTCATCAACAGTATATAAGTCGTGTAGGTTTTGACGAAGTTCCTCGGTCATACCGTACTTACTGTATTGATCAATTTTCACTTGAATGAATGGTTTCATTGCTTCTTTTGATAATAGGTAATCTTTTTTTATAGTTTCTTCATCAACACCCAGAGCAAACAAGAAGAAAGCAGCTGATAGACCAGTACGGTCCTTCCCTTGCGCACAATGGAATAGTACAGCACCGTCGTCAGTGTTAGCCAATAAAGTTTTAAAAAGATTCTTAAAAGCTTTTTGTGCGGATGGACTAGTTACCATTGACTGGTATGAGTTAATCATATTTTGTTTACCGCGCGTAGCATCGTCCATATATTGTTCAGCGTATTGGCGTTCGGTCTTATCATGACCACTATTGAAGACAGGATTTGCGATAAATTTTGTCTTTTTAGGTAATTTATCTGAAGCCTTTTGTCTTTCGGTGTCTGATCTTAAGTCGACATCGAAATTAATACCATAATCTTCTAAAAAAGCTAAGTCAGAATCAGATAATTCTGATAGTTCTCCAGAACGCAGGACTTTATTCCATTTTACAAAACGTCCATCTTCAGTTTGGTATCCACCAAGTTCTCGGAAGTTATAGCCGTTTTTAATGTCTAATAATCGTTGTTGTGACAAAATTTATACCTCCCATACTAACGCAAATATTATTTATTATATTGTAAAAGAAATTAGACAATAATGAAAGCTAGAAGAAATAATATTTCTTATGTGGTTTTAATTATAGATACAGTAATTTTTATGTTATGATATTTCGAATTAAAATTATAAAAAGATTAAAAATAAGACAATCTAAATGCATTGAAAAATTCTTTTAAAATATGAATTTTAAGCCATTTATTAGACAATATGTATTGTTTAATCGATAAATATTAAATGATTCTTCAAAACGTTTTAAATTTCTTTAAGAAGATGATAATATAGTGATTATATAAAATTACCCTCAATGCGCGCTTTTTAATGAAGTAGCAGCGCGAAATAATATTTTTTTGAAAAAGTTTTTAATTAAAGTTTTAAAACCTCGATTGAATTTGAAAGGACCATTACTATGCAATACAACAAGCAACAATTCAACAAAGTAAAAGATAAAAAAGTGATGAAAAAAGTTAAGAAACAATGGGTTGTAGTATCCGTTGCTACCTTAGCCTTTTTGGGAACCACGGCATACACTATAGGTGGAAATAAGGCCCATGCGGACACTAAGCCTGAAACTAATAGTGGAAGTAATTCTTCAGGAAATACAACAACTCAAAGCGCTCGATCTAGCTCAAGTTCAAGCGTTTCTTTGACAGCGGCTAGTGGACAAACATCTTCTAGCAACCAAAGTAGCGGGACAAGTGCGTCTTCATCAAACGGTGGAACAGCAAGTTCTTCTAAACCAGTTGTTAATGTAGGAACTACTAATGGTCAAGCTCCTAGCTTTAACAACAATGATGATTCATCTACTTACGCTCAACAAATTCAACAAGGTTATCAAGATGCTTTCAATGGTAAGGCTAACAACTCTGGTACATTAACCGGACAAGCAATTAACTACTACAATGCTGGTTATGCAGCTGCAGCCGCAGTAATGAACGATTACAACCAAAAGACTCAGGGAATTGGTACTGGTACACAAGATTACACTTACTACGGAAATACGCCTAATAGAAAAGACGATGCCGGAAACGTTAAGTCAGCCAGTTTAAGCTCAAGTGGAGCTAGTTTAGCAAGTAATACAGCGGCAAATTCAACTACATCTAACAACTCTTCATCTGGTGCTGCGTCTAGTAATGGAAGTGGATTTACTGGTGCATCAACTACCAATCCACAAACTGCATTAACAGATGGAACTCCACAAAACTACAACAGTCCGGATTCCCCATATCGTGGAGGTGCTGATAATCCATATTCAGCATATACTTCTACACAAAATTACGAACAACAATTACTATCTAAGTTTTCAAATGTTAATAATGTCAGTGTTAAATCTTCGAATAGCATTGGTGCTGGAATCATTCCTCAATCCAGCGATGCAATTATTCAACAAGCACGCCAACAATATGCTAACTACGCCGGTTTGGCGAAGGCTTTTGATACTGCCACAAATATGACTTTGGCAATGCAAGGTTATAATGACGCAGAATCTGGAAAGTGGGTTGGAATTTCTTCAGGAAATGCAAGTCAAGGAAACCAAGACTTTTACATGAATTCATTCTCAGGAATTAGAAATTCATCTAATCCATACGATCAAGCATATATTGGTGCAAAAGACTCAATTGCTAATACTTTTGATAATAATAATAACTTCAAGGTTAATTCTGCATTTAACCCTGTTAATACATCTAATCAATATTACAACATGGGATACAACGATGTAGTTAACCAGACTACGGCTAACGGTTCGGGTGTTGTATTCGTATCTAATGGTAAGCAGTTCTACAACGTTTTGACTGGTCAAACTGGTTCAATTAGTACTGCAGGTGGAAACGTCGCGAATAACGTTACTAAGATTAAAATTATTGGAGATATCGATTTATCTGGAATTTCTGGTACTGGTGGAGAATATGCAAATATTGCTTCAACAGGTTCTTCTATTACTATTGATGGACAAAACCATATGATGGATTTCCATGATATGGATTACTCGTTTACTAATAGTAATTTTACTGACTTATATTTACAAAATTTTCAAGCGCTTTATGCATCTAACTACTATGGTCCATTCCGTGTGGGAAATAATGATAATATTCATTATTCAAATATTAATTATATTGGTGGTCAATTGCTTAGTGCGATTTATCAAAATGTATACTTCTCTGGAAATGTTAATGTTTTAAACCCAGTTAATTATAATAATTTGGCTAATTCTCAATATTACAATTCACCATTTACTCAGAATGTATTGACTGTTGGTGGAGGAAATCAACAAAACCTTGAAGTGCAAAACTTTGTTCTAGAAAATAATTCACATTACTTTGGTAATACCTCACCTGTTAATGGTGGTAATGCAATTGAATTATATGGAAACATGACTCTTGGACAAAATTCTAAGATGACACTAGCCAGTCGTGATACTGGTGGTAATGGTGAAAACGCAATTAATAGTTCTAACATGGCGATTTATTTCCGTAATTCATCCGCCAATTTGAATGTTTCTAAGGATGCTGTGTTAAATATTATTCCATTGGCTTCAAAAACTGCTAACCGTTTATCTGGTGGTATTTTCATGAGTGGTGGTAATATCACTGTTGACGGGGGAACTATTAACTTCCAAGGATATAATGGTACAGCTGGTTACAATAACCAGGCAATTGATATGCAAGGATCTTCCACAATTAAAGTTATCAATGGAGGACTAGTTAAAGTTCTTGAAGCTGGTTTGCCACAAACTACGGGGACTTACTATACCTTAAATGGTCGTCAGGCGACATTGTATGGATTAATCGCTAACGAAAGCACTAGTGGTAATTTCTATGTAGGTAATGGTGGAAACTTGATTGTCGGTCTTACCGACCAAAATGGTGGATATGTAACGCCTTACTACGGTAACTTAACCATCAACGGTGTCGGAAGCGATCATGTTATTTTTTATAATAACAACACGACTAATAATACTTTCCAAACAGGTGGTAATCAAAACGGTATTAATGCATACAATGTTGGTATATTAGATTCTTCTAACCGTATTACCCCACTTTATTACTTCAACCTACCTACGGGAAGTATTAATTATACTGGTGTTGATGGCTCAGGTAGTCCAGTAAGCGGTAGTGTAAACACAACCAAACTAGAAATTCAAAGCATTCCGGCGGTTCAATTTGTTGGAACCAGTGGGGTATCTGTTGATAATAATGGCAATACCGTAATCACTTCTTATGCAAAGTTGACTAATTATAATTCTATTATTGGCCAAAAACTTTATTATCAAGTTGGATATTCTTCTAACGATCCAAAGGGGAATTTTAACGGCTTAACGACATATCCTAATTCATCGTCCCAAGATTTATATTCAAACGCAGATCCTAACCTATATACAGGTGCAATCAATGTTCCAACCAATTATTCTGGAGAAATTATTCCAATTACCTTTACTTTACAGAAGAGTGCAATAGGGAATATTAATCCTCAATTTGTTGGAATGCGTTTGAAGTATGGTTTAACCAGTGTTAACAATATTGTTAATACTAGCCCAAGTGCAGGTGCAAATAACTACACCATTACAATTGAAGGTTATAACTCTGGTAATAATGGTAAAGTAACTGAAAATGGTGATATGGGTATTACAGCAGGTAGTACTGCTGTCCAACAAAATGGTATTGTGGATGGTTTGACTGATGCTTCTGCTGGTAACAGTAATGCTAAGAATTCAGAAAATTTCAATACTAGGACAAGCACTGATTATACAGGTGCCTATAACGATGCACAAAGTGGTTACGCTGCATTTAATAAGAGTGCGCCTTTATCTATTGATGATTTAAAGCAAACTGCTGGATTTAATGCTGCAGTTAATCCGGTTGCTTATATTCAAGGTTATCAAAAGGCTGCATATGATGCTGGGGTTAGTGACGCTCATTTCGGGATTACTAGTCCACAACTACAAAATATCCAAGGATATCAAGATGGTGTTAATCAATATAACCAGGCTTATTTAGTTGGACTTGATCCAAATAAGGCTACGCTTCCATTAGCAACTCTTCAATCACAATATGGATTGGCATCCACATATCTTGGCATTCCAGCATCGGCTACAACGACTGGTTTATCTGATGCTCAAGGTGCTCTTTCATTCGTTCAAGATGAAAGAAACGCGATTATTAACAGTACATCTGGTGGATACGGAACTGTTCTATCAAACCCAACACAAAAGAACGCTTATTTAGATGCAGAAGCGGGTTATTTCAATGCGGTTAAAAACGTATCAAACCCAACAGCTGCCAATCCAAATCCAAACGCAAGTAAAGCTGAACAAGCTGGATTCCAATACGGACAATCATTAATTAACGGTGCACTAGCTAAACAAAGACCAACAGTTGTCAACCCATCTGCTGGTATCTACAACTTATCAGCCGCACAATCAGCATATGATGCTGTTCAAGTAGCCTTAATTCACTCTGTTTCTAATATTTCATCAGAATCAAGCACTACTAGTCACGGTGCTTTATCCGATGATTCATATGTAGGGGACAAAACTGTCTACAAGAGTATTAAGTATGGATATTACAAGGCGGCCCAAGGACAAACGGACATTAGTCTGAACTCATCTGAAACAGAATCAAAACTAGACTTGCTTGAAGAAGTTGGGTACATCTTATACGTTCAACCAAAAGCTTACGAACAAGGTGCGCAAACTTTCAACAACAAGCAAGCTAATACAGTTGCTAACAATCCATACAACAACTCAACAATTGGACAACAATCATTTAATAGCGGTTTTTCTGATGCACAAGCAGCCTTCAATCAAGGTCAAACGGATGGATTAAATACTGTTAAAAATAGCAGCAATCCTCAAAGTGTTTCTAATACTGCAGCAACAATTCCATCTAGTTATGTAAATGACGGCAATTTGTCATCATCATACAGTACTGGATACAAAGGTGCTGTTGATGGATATAAGGATGGTGTGTCATCAACTACTGGATCAAGTGCCAACAACAATTCTACTGGTGCTAATGCCAATTATGAAACTTCATACCAAAATGGTAATGCGCAAGGTAGACAACAAGCAGGGGCTAATGACTATGTCAACAACACTGTTAGCCAAAGTGTTGCCAACAGTGATACTAACTATGCTACTGGGGTAGATACAGCCGCTAAAGGTCACAAGGATGGTTATACTGCTGCTTCTAACCAACCTGGAAATCAAAATATTACCACTAACAACTCTGATAAGACCTATGTAACTGGTTTTAACACTGGGGTAAGTGATGAACGCTCAGATGCAACCAAGAGTAACGATGCCCAAGCATTCGCTCAAGGTGCACAGGACTACACTAACAACTTACCTAAGTCTGTAAGTGGTCATGACGGATACTACATTGCTTACTACAGTCAAGGTTATGATGCCGCTAGACAAGGTCTATTGGATGCGCGCGATGGTAAAAACCAAAGTCTACCAACCTTTACACCTTCAGCTAACAAGGCTGATCCAACATATGTAAACAGTAGTACAATTGTTGCTCAATTCACTACTAGTCTACAAAATGCGTACAAGTTGGGTTATAGTTCATTCAACAATGGCAAAAACGATGCGACAACTGGATTCAGCGATTCCAATAACGCACTATCTGGTAATCAAACTGCACTAACTGCTAATGATAGTAGTAAATCTGTGGCTTACAATGTTGCTGCCGATATCTTTAACACTCAACTAGCATCATTGGAAAACACTAAATACAATAACCAACAAAGCACCAGTGGTACTTTGTACACAGACTTGCAAAATTGGTTCAGTACTAAAGCACAAGCCGATTACCAAAGTGGTGAAAACATTGCCAAGAAGACAACTGTTGCACCAACTGCCGGTAACACTCAACCACAAATTTCATTTGGATTCCTACAAACTGGTTTCAACGACCTAACTAATGGATACAATGGAACAACTGGAAACACTATTAACACCAAATCTCAAGGTTACGTTGATGGTGTAAAACAACAACAACAATTAAATACAGGGATTAATACTGCCATTCAATCAGTTCAAAACAACGCACCAAGCGATTCAGATCAATTGGATGCCTACAATGGTACCAAGGCTGGATACATGGATATTGCAACTGGTTCAACTACTGGTTCTAAGACAATTACTTCCCAATATGACAAGGTCTTCGTTGATGCATATAACAAGGCTTATTCAGATGGCGCTAGTTTAGCCAACGAAGCATTGCAACAATTAAGCCAAAATCAAACAGCATCTGATGCAACATTAAATGCTGATGGTGCTAAGAACGTTGCTTATACAGCAGCTTACAACCAAGTAATGGATGGATACCATTCAGTTCTTGGCATGACCACAGGTTCAACGCCTACATCAAACAACAACTACCAACAAGGTCAAGTAGTTGGTCATGCCTTCATGAACGACTACAATGCTGCCGAAGCTAAGAGTAATCCAAAGGTATCTGACTCATCATCGCAAACATACCATGGTGTTGTTGATGCATTGACTAAAGCTTCAAATAACGGAAAAATTGATGAGATTCAAAGTAGTCAAAATGGAACGCTTTATGTTGACGGATACAACCGTGCCGTGGCAGATATCAACAAGGCTTCTGCAGATGCTGTTAGAGACTTTGATAATGGGGTTCAACCAAACCCAAGTCAAGAATCTACAGCAGCTATTCAAGCTGGTTACACTCAAGCCTACCAAGCACTAACTACTGGATTTAAACAGGGATTGAGTAATCCAAATTCATCTGCTCCTGCTAACACTAACGCAGCTGCTGGCTTCGCAAATGGACAAGCTACTGCTAAGGGGTATGCTGACGCCATTAAGGATTTTAACAATGGCAGTAACAACCCTAACGCCAACAATGAACCAGGTTACTCAGACACTATGAATGCGTTGCTTGATGCGCAAAAGAAACAACGTAATAACAGCAACACAACCACTGTTTATGGATTGGCTTACTCACAAGCTTTAGGTGCTAACGATGGTTTGACTGCCGTTAAGAACAATTCTTCAACTAGTGACATTCCAACCAACGTTCCAAGTACCGTTAACCCATTCGCATACCAAGATGGTTACCAAGGATCTGTTGATGGTTACAAGGATGGTTCTGCATCTACTGAAGGAACATCTACAAACAATAGTGCTGCTCAAGCTAACAACCCGATTTATCAAAATGCTTACAAGCAAGGTAATACAGCTGGTCGTCTTCAAGCTGGTGCCAATGACTACACCAACGGTACTGTTAGCCAAGCTGAACAACAAAAAGATAAGGACTATGCAACCGGTGTGTCGATTGCCGAAAATGGTTATCAAGATGGTGCTAGTGGTGTCACCAAGCAAGGACAAGATAAACCATATACCACAGGTAATACTCAGGGTATCCAATCTGCTGATGGGGTAAAACAAGCCCAAGCGCTAAACAGTACAGATAATGGTCTATCTGGTGATTCCAAGAGTGCATACTACGGGGTTAAAGATGCTTATGCATACGTTGCTAATCCAAATATTCAGAACTCACAATTACCTTCATACGGTGTGAGTGGAATCAACACTCAATCAAATGCTTACCAAGCAGCCTTTGCTGCCGCTAAGGCCAAGGCATTAACTGATGAATCTCAAGGGGTTGCTACATTCCAAGCTAGTCAAGATAATAACTATGACACAACATCAGCTAACGCAACCGTTGATACTAAGGCAATGAGCAATGGTTACAACCAAGCTCAAAAGGGTTACACTGCATCAACAACAAATACGTTTGATACTACCAACAATAGCGCATCATACAAAGCTGGTAACACCATGTACAACGATATTCAAGCTGGTATTACCGATGCCAAGGCTAACCCAACTCTAGGTACTAATTATACTGGTTCAGCAGTAAGAGTTGCTGCCTATGATGGTACTGCCGGAGCCTTTAATGATGTTTTGAAGAACACACCCGGTGCTTCTGCAACACCATTAAGTCGTGATGCTAACCAATCAAAGGCATACGTTGATGCATATAACCAATCAAAAGATATCGCAATTCAAGATGGTGCTAACGGTGCTTTGGCATACGTTAGAGGACAAAGTCAAGCTACAAGTAGCGATGCTGATTCACAAGCGTTTAACTACGGTTATGGTCGTGCTCAAAAGGGATTTAGCGATTCCAAGACCATCCAATCACCTCAAGCATCCGATTCTGCATACATGACAGGTTACAATGCATATCAATCTGAAAGTCTAGCTAATAATGATGCTGTAAGTGGTAACAGAAATAGTTACAGTTCTGCTGTTGACAAAAATTCCTACAACGATGCTTACAACGCATATATCGCTGCATATACAGACTTGAGCAAGAATCCAGATAATACTAATAATCCAAATATGACTGGGAAATCACCAGCTTATGTTGATGCATATTCGGCTGCAAAAACATACCTACAAAGCCAATACCAACAAGGAGTAGCACAATTCCCTCAAGGAATTGCTAAAGGAACTGGATATAACACAATTGGATTAGGAAGTTCTCAAGCTGTTCAAATGCTAATTAATGGTTACACTGATGCAAAACAAGGTTATACAGATGCGTTGAGTGGTGAACAAGCTGCAACCACCATCACAACCAGTGGTGCTATATCAGGTTTTCAAGAAGGTCAACAACTACTAGGTGCGGTTAATGATGTTGCCAACAACGGCAAGCTAACGAACCCCTCTGGCGGGGACCCAATCTACAGCCTAGCCTTCACCGCGGCACTAAAAGCAAAGGATGCTGTCGATGCTAACCCGGATGTATCTAATTTGGTTCCATCTTCTAATTTAAATGCTTCAAATAGCGTTTACGCATCTGCATATACCAATGCGGTTAATACAATGCAAGCTAACTACCAAAAAGGTGTTCAACAATATCTAAGCAGTCAAGCTGAACCTACTAATCCAACTCATGAATATGACATGGGTTACAATGACGCTAAGCAAAGTTTTGAAGATGCCATTGTTCGTGGTCAATCTTCATCTACAAAGAGGACTACTGAAGCTATTAATGCATTTAACGAAGGTCAAAAGGCACTTCAAGGTTATAATGATGCGGTTTCCACTGGTCAAATTAACTATTCGGCTGGAACTGACCAAAACCAAATTGATGCTAACAATGGTGCTACTCAAGCACTTAATGATATTAGTAATGGTCTTGCTAACAACGATTCTGCATATGTCTCAAACAGTAATGCCTTTAAGCTAGCTTATGCCAAAGTCAAACAAGCTGCGCAAACTGCTTATGATAAGGGTGCTAGTGGTTATGTAAATGGTGATAATAATACAACCGCTAGTGATCCATTATCAAAAGTACAAAGTGCTGGTTACAATGCTGCTAAGCAAGGTCATGATTTGCAACAAAGTGGTCAAACACTAAGTGACACGCAAAAGAATAATTCGGCTCTAAATACTGGTTTCAATGATTCTAAGTCAGGAAACGAAGGATTAGCAGCTGCTGGTGGCAACACCACTCCAGACATGACTAACTGGACTCAACCCCAAAAAGATGGTTACAAAGGTACTGTTGATGCATACGCTAACGGTCAATCTGACGGTCAAATGCCAGACTTAACAGGTAAGACTCAAGCATACAAGGATGCATATACAACTTCGTATAATGATGCCAGACAAAAGGCCACTCAAGGTGCTACGGCAACGTTGACTGGTCAGACGGTTGATCAAAGTGGTTGGACGCAAAAACAAAAGGATGCATATACAACTGGTGTTACTAACGCCAACAATGCATATAAGCAAAACCAAGATAATGTTAATGCAACTAACACATACACTGCAGGTAGTGATGGCTCAGAATCATTCGAAGGTGCTAAGGCTGGTTTTGCTGACGGTACTGATGGTGGACAAACTTCACTAGACGGTAAGTCAGACGTATTCAAGGCTGCCTACAACAAGGCTCAACAAGAAGCTAAACAAAATGCTCAAGCCGGTATCGATGAATTTACCGCTAACAAGAGTAATACTGCCAATGCGTCAGCTACTGATGCTAAGAACGTAGCTCACAATGATGGTTATACCCAAGCCCAAGCTGGATACAATGGACAAACTGGTCCTGGTATCAATACCAACGATCCAGCTTATAAGGCAGGTCAACAACTACGTACCGATGAAAACACCGGTGTTTCAGCAGCCCAAAAAGCAACTGGTAGTGATGATAAGTCATTCACTCCAGCCAATGATTCACAAAAAGCTGCTTACGATGCTGCTTTAGCTGGTATCACAGCTGGTGCTAACAACAATAATAACGGTCAAAGTGTTCCTGAAGGCGACTCTGCTCAAGCTAAGGCATACACTGATGCATATAACCAAGCTCATGCATTAGGTATGCAAAAAGCTGCAGCTGGTGCTAACGCATTTAACTCAGGTCAAGCAGATACTTCAGATAATAGTTTGGCCGGACAAGCTCAAAGCCAAGGTTACAAGGATGCTCAAAGTGGTCACGATGCCGCTGTTAAGAACCAAACACCAACTGAAGCACAAAAGAACAATCCATCATTTATGGCTGGATACAATGCGGCTGAATCTGCTCGTACAGGTCTATCCGACATTGAAAAAGGTGCAACTACTGCAACTAGCCACGCTGATAACAATGCGTACAACCAAGCGCAACAAGCTTACAAGGATGCTAGTGATTCAATTGCTGCAAACCCAGACAACCCAGCTCCAACAACTAATACTTCACCTGCATATCAAGAAATCTACAAGCAAGCTCAAGCTGACTTGAAGACCAACTACGATGCAGGTAAGCAACAATTCATGGATGCTCAATCAAGTGCTAACACTAGTGGCGCTTCATCCGACCAAGGTAAGGGTAGAATTACCCAAGGTTACACTGATGCTCAAGATGGTTTCAATGCTGCGATTAACGGGCAAACCATTACTAATCCAAACGATGCTCAAAAAGTGGGGATGGACGCTGCTAAGACAGTAGCTGATACTGTTAACTCTTCAGTGGATGGTTCATACAAGAACAGCAATGACCCAATTGCACAAGCTGCTAACAGTGCAACCCAATCAGCACATAATGATTTACTAAGCAACCCAGATCATGCTGATGTATCAACTGATCCAAGCATCGCTAATAACCCTGTTAAGGCTGCTGCATACAAGCAAGCTCAAGAACAATATAAGGCTAATTACGACGCCGGAACTAATGCATACTTGAATAATACCAACGAGCCTAGTGATGATCTAGGTAAAAAGGGTTACCAAGAAGCAAATGATGGATTTACTGCTGGCTTCAGCGGTCAAACATCAATCGCTAACCAACATAGTGCAGCCCAAAGCGGACTATCCGCTGGTGAACAAGCACTTGCTGGTTACAACAATGCATTATCTCTAAAGGATGAAAATGCGAATGCACCACAAGTCGAAAAAGATGGTAACAACGGTGCAAAACAAGCATTTGCTGACGCTAAGAACAATACTTCAATGAGTGAAAGCGACCTTGCTAAAGAACCGGTAGCCTTTCAAGCTGCCTACAACAAGGCTAAAGAAATTGCTCAACAAGCGATTACAGATGGTGCGACAGCATTCGCAAGTGGCCAAGTTCGTCCAACAGTGACCGACGCCATCACAGATGCCCAAGCTAAGGCTTATGATGATGCACGTTCCGGATACGATGCAGCTAAGACTGGCGCAACGTTGACTCAAGAACAAAAGAACGACCCATCATTCATGGCTGGGGTAAAGGCATATCAAGATGCTCAAAATGGTCGTACGTTATTTAATGAAGGAAAAGCATTACCAGGGGATGCAACTACAGCTGAAAAGCTAGCTTACAACGCTACTAAGGACGCTTATACAGCTGGTGCAAGTGATCAACCACAAAGAAGTGATTTGAATCAACAACCAGGTATTTACCAAGATGAATATTCAGATTCTTACACAGATGCACAACAAAAAGCCCAATCAGGTGCTAGTGAAGCATTTGGTAACTCAACTTCTAAGGTAGATCAAAGCACGTGGAACAAAGCGCAAAAGGATGCTTACAACACTGGTGAGGCGAACGCTGAAGCTGGTTTTGATAAGACTAAGCAAGACGTTACCGCTCAAAATAACTACCCAACTGGTAGTAACTCCGGTGAAGCATTCGATGGTGCTAAGGCAGGTTTCTCAGACGGTAAGTCTGGTGCAACCACTGACCTAACTAACAAGACTCAAACATTCATTAACGCATACAATGCAGCTAAGCAAGAAGCACAACAAGCTGCCAAAGCTGGTGCTGATCAATTCAACGCTCAACAAGGTGACTCTGCTGATGCTAATGCTAAGGATGCAATAAGTGTTGCTCACGTTAATGGTTACGCCCAAGCCCAAGCTGGATACAATGCTCAAAATAACAACAATGTTGACAATGGCAACAAGGACACTTCTTACCAATCAGGTGTGCAAACTGCCAAGGATGTTGCCAAGGGTTCTGCTGATGCATTATCTGATCCAAGTAAGAAAGATTCATACAACTCTGGTTCATCTGCTCAAGACGCTGCCTACAAGGCGACCGTTAATGGTTACCTAGACGGTAGTTACGGCAATAACGATAACGCAACAACTACAGACCCTAGTCAAGCCAAGGCCTACAACGATGCTTATCAAGCTGCTAAGCAAAAGGGTGAACAAGCCGCAACCACTGGAGCTAGCTCATATATTGCTGGTAGTGCTAAACCAACTGGTAGTTCTGCCGAAAGTCTTGCTCAACAAAAGGGTTACCAAGATGCAACAGACGGATACAATGCTGCAACCAACAAGGATGCAACAATTCCAACTAACGCAACTGACGCCTACAAGACTGGTTTCAATGCCAACAAGTCTGGTCAATCCGGAATTAATGACATCGAAAATGGCACAACTACTGAAAATGTTGTCGATTCTGCTTCATACAACAAGGCTCAAAAGGCATACGATGATGCTTCTAAGGCAATCAGTGCCAACCCAGATTCACCAGCAACTGCTAGTGATAGTTCACCTGTATACAAAACTTCTTACACTAAGGCAGTTAACGACTTGAAGCAAAACTACCAAGATGGTACTAATCAATTCGTTAACGGTAGTAACTCTGCTGATACTTCAGGTGCTAAATCAACTCAAGCTAAGACGCAAATTGAACAAGGTTACACTGATGTTCAACGTGGTTTCAATGACAAGATTGACGGAACTACAACCAACAACGCTAATGCAACCACCCAAGAGGGTGCTAATATTGCACAAAAGGTTATTGATTCCGTAAACGGTGTCGCAACTAACAACGTTTCAAGCACCAATGATCCAATTATTCAAACTGCCAACAGTGCAGCTGGACAAGCAAAACAAGATCTACAAAATGATCCAGACCATTCAACTGTTTCAGACGACGCAAGCATTCAAAACAACCCAATCAAGGCAGCTGCTTACAAGGTTGCCGTTAACCAAATGCATCAACAATACGAAGATGGTTCCAATGATTACTTGAATAACCAAACTAAGCCAATCACTGATCTAGGTAAGCAAGGTTACAATGATGCCCAAGCAGGTTTTGCTGCTGGTTTTAATGGGACTAGTGTTCCTAATGAGCACAGTGCTACTAAGGCTGGTCAAACTGCTGGTCAATCAGCATTATCAGGTTACCAAGATGCCTTATCAAACAAGAAGGACAATTCAGGCGATGCAATGCAACAACAAGCTAACGCTGCAGCCCTTCAAGCATTTGATGATGCTAAACAAAATAAGACAACCGACGTTTCAAAAGAACCAGTTGTTGCATACCAATTGGCATATCAAAAAGCACAACAATCTGCTGCTGTAGCAACTACTAGTGGTGCGACAGCATTTGCTAATGGTGAAACTAGACCAACTGGTGACGATGCACTAAGTCAAGTTAAGCAAGCTGCTTACGACTACGCTAAGTCAGGTTACGAAGCTGCTAGAGACGGTAAGGTTACCGATGATGATAAGAAGAACCCATCATTTATGGCTGGTGTTGATGCATACAACCAATCAATTAAGGGACACGATGCATATGTAAATGGTGAAAAATTACCAGATGATGCTAGTGCTGCTGAAAAGGCTGGTTATACTGCTTCTCAAGATGCTTACTCAAGTGGTAAGAATGACAGCGCTAAGCCAAGTGACTTAGGAAGCAAACCAGAAACATATCAAGACGTTTACAACAATGCCTATGCCGATGCCAAAGCTAAGGCTACAATCGGTGCTTCTGAAGCATTTAACAACACTACTGCAGTCAACCAAGATGACTGGACTCAAGCACAAAAGGCGGCTTATGCTGCTGGTAAGCAAAACGCAACATATGCGTACGCCGACACCAAATCCGATAACACTAAGGCTAACCCAAATGCTGCTGACACAGATGCTGCACAAGCATTTGACGGAGCTAAGGCTGGTTTCGCTGCTGGATCAACAGGAATTACTCCTAATCTATCAGACAAGTCCAACATATTCCTAAATGCCTTCAACAAGGCTAAGGATGAAGCTAGTGCCGCTGCTAACGATGGTCTTAAGGAATACGAAGCAGGTAATAGTGATTCCTCTACTGCTTCAAACGATTCATTAAACCAAGCTCACAAGGCTGGTTATCAAGCTGTATCAGATGGTTACCAAGCTCAAAAAGCTGGTAACGCTGATAACAATAACCAAAACGTTAATTACCAAGCAGGTATCAATCTAGCTAAGCAATTAGCAAATGGTACTAACGATGCCACAACTAACCCAGGCAATAACGGTAATGACTACAAGAGTACTGCTGCCCAAGAAGCTGCATATCAAGCAACATTGAATGGTTACAAGGATGGTGCCAACGGTAACTCTAATAACCAAACACCAACTGATGTAAGTCAATCAGTGGTTTACAACGATGCTTATGCTGCTGCTAAGCAACAAGCTCAAAAGGATGCTTCAACTGGTGCTAGTGACTTTAACAAGGGACTAGACAAACCATACGGCGCAGACTCTCATTCAATCGCTCAAGCTAAGGGTTACCAAGATGCTAGTGACGGATATCAATTAGCTAAGAACAATAACGTTGCCTCATTACCAAGTGGTGCAACTGACGCTTACGTATCTGGATACAACGCATACAAGTCAAGTCAAGCAGGTCTAAACGATGTTGAAAACAACACCACTACCGACCATGTCGACAAGGACGCATATGCTAAGGCCCAAAAGGCTTACACGGATGCAAGTAATGCAATTGCCGCTAGCCCTGACAAACCACAAACATCTCAATACAAAGACCCAGCTTACGTTGATGCCTACAAAAAGGCTGTATCTGATTTACAAACAAACTACCAAACTGGACAACAACAATTTGATAGTGGTAAGAACGTTGCAGATACTACCGGTGTAACTTCACAACAGGCTAAGGATCGTTTGGCTCAAGGTTATGCTGATACCAAGGAAGGATTCGATTCAGTTGTTAACAACACACCAATCAGTAATCCAAATGCTGCTCAAAAAGATGGTATTAAGTCAGCTAAGACTGTTCAAGATGCCGTTAGTGGAATCGTAAACAGTAATACTGACAGCAATAACCAAGACCCTGTCTACACTAGCGCTACTCAAGCAGCACAACAAGCTAAGACTGACTTGGTTGATAATCCAGGACATAGCACAAATTCTGATGATCCAACAATTCAAGACAATCCAATTAAGAAGGCTGCTTACAAGCAAGCCATTCAAGCTATGCAAGTTCAATACAATGAAGGTGCAAACGCATTTGTATCTAACCAACCAGAACCAAGCGATAAGCTAGGTCAAGATGGTTATCAAGACGCCCAACAAGGATTCAACACTGGATTTGCTGGTACTAAGGTCGCAGATAACGCCGATAATGGAACCCAAACCGGTAACAAGTACGGACTATCAGCATTGAATGGTTACCAAGATGCCTATAACGGTGTTTCAAACAGCAATACTGGCGATGCACCAAGAGACGATGCTAACAAGGCTGCTCAACAGGCATTCGACGATGCCAAAACTGGTAATGTCACTGTTTTATCTAATAAGTCATTAGCTTATCAAGCGGCATACAAGAAGGCCCAAGGTGATGCTAAACAAGCTCTTATCCATGGTGCTCAAACATTTGCTGATGGAAACGCTAGTCCGGCCGTAACCAATGCCCCAACTGGTGTTGCTGCTAAGGCATATGCCGATGCAGTAGCTGGTTACAAGGCTGCACAAGCCGGTGGTAACTACACTGATGAACAAAAGGCTAATCCACAATTCATGGTTGGGGTTAATGCTTACAACGACATGGTTTCAGGTCGTCAATTGTTCACCAGCGGTGGTCAACTAACCGGTAATGAATCAGCATCTGAAAAAGCTGGATATCTTGCCGCTCAAGCTGCGTTTGCTGCTGGTAAGAACGATGAATCAAAGGATTCAACTTTGGCTAACGAGTCGGTTCAATACCAAGATGCTTACAACAACGCTTACGACAATGCTAAACAAATTGCTACAAGTGGTGCCAACGATGCATATGCAACTAATCCAACAACAGATACTTCAAACCTATCTTCAACTGAATTAGATGCGTACAATGCGGGTAAGCAAAATGCGCAAACTGCATACAATGCAATCAAGGGTGACACTACAACTGCTAACAACAACATTGTTGATAGTGATGCTTACAACTCATTTGAAGGTGCTAAGGCTGGTTTCGCTGCTGGTAAGACCGGTAATGATACCTCACTAGATGGAAAGTCAACTGCATACATCAACGCATACAAGAGTGCGAAGAAAGAAGCTGCTCAAGCAGCAGCTGCAGGACTTGCAGAATTTGCCGCTGGTAAAACCGACACTGCTACCATTTCAAATGATGCGCTAAACGTCGCTCACAAGAATGCGTTTGATCAAGCAACTTCTGGATATAATGCTCAAGTTAGTGGTCAAATTAACACTAACAATAACGATAAGTCATACCTAGCTGGTGTCCAAACTGCAAATGATATGCAAACTGGATACAATGACGCTGTATCTAATCCAAATCGTTCCGTTTACAACGGTACCCCTGCTCAAGTGGCTGCATACCATGCCACTGCAAATGGTTTCCATGATGGAAGTTACGGTACTAACAACTCAACACCTACCGATGCAACTCAAGCTAAGGCTTACGCTGATGCATACAACAAGGCAATGAGTGCTGGTCAAGCTGCTGCATTAGCTGGTGCAACTACTTACAACAGTGGAAGTGCTAAGACTGATGACAACAGTGCGACTGGTCAAGCATCTCAAAAAGGTTACGATGATGCTAAACAAGGTCATGATAACGCAATGAACAATGTTCCAGCGCCAAGCAACCCAAGTGCCGCATATCAATCAGGTGCACAAGCTGTTGCAGATGGTAAGAGTGGTGCCAGCGACTTTAACGGTCAAAATGATGCCAACGCTAACTACACATCTGGTAACGCTAATGTGCAAACCGGTCATGATGGTGCTAAAGATGGTTACCTAGACGCAGTTATAGGAAACACCAAGAAGAGTTTTGACAATAGTTCTAACAAGACTCAAGCATACCAAGACCAGTACAATGCCGAATACAACAAGGCATTGGCTAAGGCATCACTTGGTGCCCAAAACCAATTCACAAACAGTAATCAAGACATGACTAACTGGACTCAAGCTGATAAGAATGCTTACCAAGCTGGTCAAGCTAGTGCATCACAAGGTTACAATGAAGCACGTCAAAACCCAGATGACGCCACCCACACTGGTAACACCAATGTGGATGAAAGTTTCAAGGGTGCTGCTGCCGCATTTAACGACGTGAAGAATGGTGAAGAAGGACAAAATGGTACTTCCGATGCCAGTCCTGTCTACCAAGATGCTTACCAAGTTGCATTGAATGCTGCTAAACAAGTAGCTAACAATGGGGCAACTAGTTTTGGTAATGGCCAAGACCTAGCCACTCAAGTTGCTAAACTAGGTAACAACCAAGCTGACAAGAACGCCTTTACTAAGGGTTACAACGATGCTCAAACAGCTTATGAACAAGCTCAACAAACTCCTAGTCAAGCTAGTCCTTATTCAACCGGAACTAACAGTAACTTGGTATTCGAAGCCGCTCAAAACGCATTTAGCGATGTTAAGAACGGCGAAGCGGGTGCTCAAGCTAACAAGAGTTCTGATCCTGCATACGTTGCTGCTTACCAACGTGCTTTAAACGAAGTCCAACCAGTGGCAACTAACGGTGCTAGCGGATTCAGTAATGGTGTGAACCTACAACAACAACTTGAATCATTTGGTAACAACCAAGCTCAAAAGGACGCTTACACCAAGGGTTACAACGATGCACAAACTGCTTATGGCCAAGCATTGCAAAATGCTAACGATAACGCCGATCACAATACATCATCAAATGGTGATGAAACTTACCGTGGTGCTGCTGCTGCATTATTAGATGTTAAGAACGGAACTGCTGGTCAACATGCAAATACAGAACAATCAGCACCATACCAAGCTGCATACGCTAAGGCATTGGCTCAAGCCCAAGCTCAATCTAATGCTGGTGCCACTGCATTTGGTAGCAAGACCGATCTTAACAGCGCACTTGGTCAATTTGGTAACAACCAAGCATTAAGCGATACCTTTGCTAAGGGTTACAACGATGCCAGTGACGGATACAACGACGCACAAAAGGATGCTAATATGAGTTCAACTCATAGCACTAATGGTGATAAGGATGAGGTTTACCGTGGAGCTGCCGACGCATTTAACGCGGTATCTCGTGGTGACAACCCAACTCCTGATGCATCACAAACCAATGCTGCTTACCTGGCAGCATTCAGTCGTGCGAAGGATCAAGCACTACAAATCGCCAAAGATGCTGCAGTTGGTTTCAACAAGGGAACTGCTCAACAAGACTTGCTAAGTGCACAAGGCGACAACAAAGCATTACAAAATGCCGTCAGTCGTGGATACACCGATGCACAATTGGCATACAGTCAAGCTGAAGCACAACCTGACACAACCACTCATCAAACTGATAGCAATACCGACAAGACATTCCACGGTGCTTCATTAGCATTCAACGATGTTAAGAACGGTACCGATGGTAATAGTCGTCCTGCTGACGGTGATGTTGTTGCTCAAAGTGCTTACGACAAGGCTTTAAGTTACGCTCAAGGCGTTGCCAAGAACGGTAGTGACGCATTCATCAAGGGTGCCACTTTTGATAACACTGTTAACAGCGCGGGTGCTAACCAAGCTGATAAGGATGCAATCACAAAGGGTTACAATGATGCTCAAACTGCTTACGCAGAAGCTCAACGAAACCCAAGTGAAAACAACCCATATGCTGCTAACACTAACAGCAACCTAGTTTTTGCCGCCGTTGCAAATGCAATCGCTGACTTGAAGGCTAACAACGTTGGAGCTCAAGCAAATGCTTCAACCGACAAGGTATATGTAGATGCATATCAACGTGCATTGAACGAAGCACAACCTCAAGCAACTAATGGTGCTACTGGATTCGGTCAAGGTGTTAACCTTGCGGATGAACTTGCTAAGTTGGGTAACAACCAAGTTCAAAAGGATGCATACACTAGAGGTTATAACGATGCCCAAGCTGCTTATGCTCAAGCACTTCAAAATGCTAATGATGGTAGTGACCATGCAAGTTCAAGCAATGGTGACGAAGTCTACCGTGGGGCAGCTGCCGCATTGCAAGATGTTAAGAATGGTCATGCTGGTCAAAATGCAAATGCAGAACAATCAGCACCATTCAGAGCTGCTTACGCTAAGGCATTGCAAGAAGCTCAAGTTCAAGCTAATGCTGGTGCTACAGCATTCGGTAACAGTGCCGACCTTAACAGTTCACTAGGTCAATTCGGTAACAACCAAGCATTGAAAGATGTCTTTACTACTGGTTATACCGATGCCAATAACGGTTTCAACGCCGCTCAACAAGATGCATCTAAGGCTGCCGATCATAAGACATCAAGCAACGAAGACGTGGCATACGTCGGAGCTGCCGATGCGTTTAACGCTGTCGCCCAAGACAAAGATGCTACTCCTGATGCATCACAAACTAACCCAGCATACATTTCAGCATTCAACCGTGCTAAAGCATTGGCTAACCAACTTGCTCAAAAAGGTGCCGTTGGATTTAACCAAGGTAAATCACAAGCTGACTTGCTTGCTGCTCAAGGTGATAACACCACTCTTAAGAATGAAATTAGCCGTGGATACACTGATGCCCAAACAGCATACGGTCAAGCCAAGAGCAAGCCAGATACTGAAAGCAGACAAACTGACACTAATGCTGATCAAACCTTCCATGGTTCATCACTTGCATTTAACGATGTTAAGTTAGGTCAACTAGGTAGCAGTCGCCCAGCTGACAGTGATGTCGTAGCACAAAGTGCTTACGATAAGGCTTTAGCTGAAGCAATTGAAATCCTAAGAACTGGTATCACTGGTTACCTAAGTGATAGTCAATTGAGTGACCTATTAGACCGTGTTGGTGACAACCAATCTGATAGGGATGCAATTACCAAGGGTTACAACGATGCTCAAAAGGCATACGCTCAAGCTCAACAAAACCCAGATCAAAACAGTCCATACACTGCAAACAGTACAAACGACTTGGTATTCAAGGCTGTTGTTAATGCAATTAACGACGTTAAGAGCGGGAATGATGGAGCACAAGCTAAGGCTTCTAACGATATCGTTTACATCGACGCATATCAAAAGGCTCTACAAACTGCTCAGCCTGAAACTACCAACGGTGCGACTGGATTTGGTAATGATGTCAACTTGAATGATCAATTGGCAACATTCGGAGATAACCAATCTCAACGTGCTGCTTACTCTAAGGGTTACAGCGATGCACAAAATGGTTACAACCTTGCATTGCAAAATGCAAACGATGGTGTTAACCATACAACTAACTCTAATGAAGACACAGTCTACCGTGGAGCAGCCGCTGCTCTTAATGACATTAAGAATGGAAACCCTGGTCAATATGCAAATGCTGAACAAGGTGCTCCATACAAGGCTGCTTACGCTAAGGCATTGGCTTACGCAAGTCAAATTGCTAAGAACGCGGGTGTTACTTACCTACAAAATGGCTCATTGAATGATTCATTAGGTCAATTTGGTGGTAACCAATCCGTTAAGGATGTCTTCACCAAGGGTTACAACGACGCCAAGGTTGGTATCGAATTAGTACAATTAGGTACTGATCAATTGGCAAGTCACACTAACGGAAACAATGTGGACAACACTTACCGTGGTTCTGTATTGGCATTGATTGATATTAATTCAAACCGTCCAAACAACCATCTAAGTGATAGTAACGATCCTGTATTTATTGCTGCATACCAACGTGAAGCACAAATTGCTCAACAAGCTGCTAACAATGGTGCTAAGGCATATACTGAAGGACTAAGTGAAACAGCTGCAGTTAACAAGTACTCAGTAACTCCTGAAGATGCCACTGCAATTAGAATGGGTTACGAACAATCACAATCTGGATACAATGATGGTAATAAGGCTAATGCACAATCTAAGTCAGATAATCCATATTACCAAGTTGGGTTCAACTATGCTGACTCTGCTTACAAGGGTTATCAATCTGCTCAAAGTAATGGTAAACAAAGCACAACTGGTAACGTTGCTACTGACGATGCATATCAAGCAACGATTGCTGCTAGTGCGGATGCCAATAAGGGAATTAAGCAAGATGTTAGCGGCAAGTCATTGGCTTACCAAGTTACTTACCAACGTGCTTATGATTACTTCTTGGCTAAGAAGAAAGCTGCACAAGAAAGCGACTTCTCTAAGGTATCTAAGAAGTACTACAAGAAGAATTACAAGTTGTACAGAGTTTCTAACAAACATGGTGCAAGAATGTACATGAGTCCTAAGTTTACCAAGCATAACTGGATTACTACATTGCAACATGGTGATCTAATCAAGGTTATCAAGATTGTTAGATACGGTAAGACAACTAGACTATACGTTGGTCACGGTGAATACGTCACTGGTAACAAGGATTACGTTGTTGCAACTCAACTAGCCAAGGCCGATAAGAAGACTACTAAGAAGGTTAAGAAGACAACCAAGAAGAAGGTTGTTAAGAAGGTAACTCCAGTAATTCAGACAAAACCAGCTAAGAAGAAGGTAGTCAAGAAAACTGAAACAACCAAGAAACCAACTGTAGTTAAGAAGCATAAGACCAAGGCAAAACAAACATCAATTAAGCAAATTCATAAGAAAGTAGTTACACCAGTTGTTAAGAAACAACAAACTATTAACAACCCAGGCTACTCCGTAACAGTGACTCCAACGAAGGTAAGTCGTTACTACAGAAAGAACTACACTGAATTCAGACTTCAAAAGGATGCTTTGATTCATACAAGTAAGAACTTTACTGACGGCAACTGGGTATCAACACTTCGTCGTGGCGATATCATTAGAGTTGAAAAGGTTGTTAAGTTCCATGGAATTACCAGATTCTACCTTGGAAAAGGTCGTTACGTAACAAGTAACAAGTCATTTGTGATTGATGAGAAGACTTACGATCAACGTAAGGCAACTCAAGATGCCAAGAAGTACAAGGCATCACACAAGTCACTTCCAAAGAACTTGTCTGATCATAGTGATGCTTATGTCGACGCTTACTTGAAGGAATTCTATCGTGGCAGCAATGCTAAGGTTACATTCCGCCGTAAGAAGACTGATACTAATTCAAAGACTACTTCAAACAAGCAAGAAAGTCGTTATTACCGTAAGAACCATAATAAGTTCAGAGTGATAGCTAAGAATGGTATTAGAATTCACACCGATTTGAAATTTAACGATAAGAACTGGACTGTGAAATTACAACGTGGAAATGTATTCAAAGTTCAAAAAATAGTTAAATATTATGGAATTACCAGACTATATATTGGTCAAAATGAATATGTAACAGGTAATACATCATTTGTTAGAGAAATTACGGATTAAGTATTTCTTTAAAATATTCATAGAAAAAACCCCCTCATATAATTTATGAGGGGGTTTTTACGTATATATTTCATAAATATTAAGAAAATATAAAGAAAATATTAAGACTTCACTTCTATAATTAAAACAGTTTTAAATTTAAATTAAGAGTGGTATCATAATCGGGACGATAGGTATAAATATATAAATTGCATTTTTAGGGGATGATATATTGCAATATAATAAAAATGAATTTAATAAAGTAAATGACAAAAAAGTCATGAAAAAGGTTAAGAAACAATGGGTTGTTGTATCCATTGCGACCTTAGCTCTTTTAGGTGCGTCTGCATACGGTATGACAAACACTTCCCAAGTGGTTGTTCATGCTGATACAACAGGTGCATCAGGTACATCAAGTAGTGATAATGGTAATGAAAACCAAGCTGAACAACAATCTTCAGCTACGAGTCTAGGTACTGCAGATGGTTCTGCTGGAAGATCAAAAGCCACATTATCAGCTTTCCAATCAGATTATGATGCGGCGTATAGTTCAGCTTCAACTTCAGCAAGTTTAGCTGCTTCTAACGCAGGTTCAAGTGATTTTACCGCTAATAAGTCAAAGGCTTCTTATGCAAACCACCAAGACGCATACGATACAGCATACTCAGCTGCATCAACTGCTGCTAGTGTAGCTGCATCACAAAAAGCACATGATGACAGTGTGGCTGCATCATCAAGTGCCGTAAGTGCAGGTATTAGTGATTACGCTAAAGGCAGGTCAGCTGCTTCAAATGTAGGAGATGTAAACCAATCTACATATAACAGCGCATACAGCCAAGCAAGTAGCGGATTTTATGCTGCTTTGAACAGTAGTACAGCTAGTGGTGCTAACACTTCAGACGCTAACTACCAAGCTGGATCATCATATGAAGCTAAATACTCAGCTGCGATTTCAGCTGCCATTAATGATGTTGTTATGAGTAATGGTAACAACATGGCTTCTTACTCAACCGATCAAGGTGCTTACTACAGTGCTGCTTATGCTGGTGCTCAAGTTGCCATTAATGCATACTCAAATGCTACTCAAGGTAATGGTACTGGTACTCAAGATTACAACTACTACAACAACACCGCTAACACTTCCTACACTTCAGGAAATGGATCAACAGCTGCAGTTAAACCAAACATTAACACATCAAATTGGGGCCAAGGTTCAAGCGCTACATATAACGCTTCAGCAGCCGCTTCATACACTGGTTCATACAATGACAGTTACCAAGCAAATAAGGGGGGAGCTGATAACCCTAACGATGCTTATAACTCAGTAATTAGCTATGAAAATGACTTAGGTCTAAAATTCAATAATGCACAAAACACTTCAGTTAAGATTAATGGTCAAAATGCAACATCTGGTACAGCTAACATTAAGGTAGCTTCACAATCAGATGTTAATACCAATAATTCTGCATTCTATGGTGCGTTATCTGACGTTTACAAGTACGCAACTTCTGCAGCTCTTGCTAAGCAAGGTATGGTAGATGCCGAAAAAGGTAAGTGGACAGGGGTTATTGGTGATGGATCTGCTAAGGGTAAAACCCAAGATTTCTATCTAACAAATAATCCAAACGTTAACACTAGTTCTACTAACCCATACGATCAAGGATACTTAGGGGCAAAGGCCGCTATCGCTGCTCAATTCAATGGTGGTAACTCTGTTCAATCGATTTCTGCCATTGATGCCTCAAGTAAACAAGACAAGAACTACATCGCTGCATACAATGACGTTGTAAGTCAAGCAGCACAAAACGTTGTGTTCGTATCTACTGGTAAGCAATTTGACGGTATTATGAATAACTCAACATTGTTAAGCAAAGGTTTCACAATTAAGTTGGTAAATGATATTGACTTACATCCTGTTAGTACAGCTCAAGAAAATGATGTTAATGTAAATTCTACAGATGGTAAAACTTTTGTGATTGATGGTCAAAATCATATTGCTGATATGTCTGGTCAACAGTATAAATTTAATACAAACTCAACTAGTAATACTCAATTATATGTACAAAACTTCCAAACTCTATATGGAACTAACTATTTTGGACCATTCTCATTATCTAATGGTGGTGCAATTTACTACAAGAATGTTAACTACGTTGGTTCACAAATCTTGTCAGCCAAAGGTAACTACGTTTATGTTGATGGTAATGTGAACGTCTTCCAACGTGATGATGTTTACGATTCACCGTTCTTAAAGGGACAAGGTGCCCAAGGATCAGGTAACCAAAATAACCTATCAATTGCCAACATGGTGTTGAACAAGGGTGCTCACTACTTTGGTTCAGTTGGTTCAAATACTGGTTCTAACGTTGTTTACATTTCTGGTGGTGGTAATCTTACCTTAGGTGAAGACTCGAGTATGACATTGATTCCTAGAGGTAACGCAACTGGTGGAGACGACGGTGCTGACCAAGGACCTATGGGTGTCGATATTCAAAATGGTAGTTTGACTGTGAACAAGAACGCCAACTTGAACATCATGCCAGATTACTCCAACACCTACCCAGATTATGGTGCCGGTGGTGGTATCTATGTAGGTAGTAATGGTGGTGTTCGTGTTGATGGTGGTCGTATTAACATTGAATCTAACCAATCACCTAAGATGTATGGACAAACAAATGCACTACTTTATGTAAATAGTGGTTCAAATGTTTTAGCAACCAATGGTGGTACCATTCAAGTTAAGGTTGCTCATATCAGTGACAATCGTGCTCCAAAAGCTCCAACATCTGGTGGTGGATTAGTTTACCTAAATGGTGGTACTGTTCAAGTCGCTAATCGTGGTAACTTAATCTCAGCCATCTCTGATGGTACAGGTGCAGGTGTTCCTTTAGTTTACGGTAACTTGATTGTCAACAACTCTGGTGATAGTCACGTTATCCTAGATGCTGGTTCAGCTAGAAACAGTAATGGAACCAACACCAACCCATTTGTTAGTGGTGGAAATATTAACGCCTACACTGGTAAGGTTAATGGTAAGATTTACTACAACTACCAAATGAACCCATCAAGTCAATACACTTCAACTGATCAATACTTGAAGACAACAAATAACACACCTTATTCTGGTGGACAAATCTTAGACATTAGTAGTATTCCTTCTGTATATTTCGCTAACCCAATCAGTGCTAAGACTAACAGCGATGGTTCAATAACTGTTTCTGGTATTGCTAAGGTTGCTGGTTACGATGGTTCTGACTATGCTAAGCAAAACGTTTACCTACAATTTGGTATTGATAAGAATTCAACAACTAACTACAATGATTCCGGTATGACCACATTCCTAACTACTGATTCAACCGGGAAGACTGTTCAATACTCAAACCCAGCTAAAGATGATAATGGAAATATTGTTGATAACAACGTATACTCTGCAACATCATCATCAAATGTTAATCAAATTCCAATTAACTTCACAATTCCAGCTAATCAAGCTAATGGAATTAAGACTGTTGGTATTTACATGAGATATGGTGTTAATGGTATCTACATGACTGCAACACCAAGTGCTAATGGTGGTAGTGACTATAGTTCATCCATCGTTGGTTACTCAGCCGGTTCAAACGGTGTATTATCTCAAGATTCAGCCGCAACTGTTCAAGTTAATAGTGGTAAAGGTCAAGATATTACTGATGGTTTAAACAATGCGATTGCTGATGCCACAAACGGTACCAACTCAAAAGATCCATTAAGATATCAAAAGAACAACGATTATACTGGTGTTTACGATAGTGTAATGAGTGGTTACAAAGCTGCAACTCCTCAATTGCTACAACAATTAGGAATTACGGACCCAACCAAGGCCCCTACTACACTTACACCTGACCTTTTGGCTAAGATTCAACAACTACCAGAATATCAAAAGGCTTCTAACCCAAGCGCCTTCATGCAAGGTTTACAACAAGCATATCAAGATTACTTAGCAAACTCACAAGCCGCAAACGACATTGCAAATGCAAGTCCAGCTGCAGCTGCTTCGGTTGCTAACGGTAGTCAAGATTCTGCTTATAAGAAGAACTATGCTGCTAGTTACAACACAGCACAACAAGCTCTTAACGATGCAGTTGCTGGTACCAAGACTAACAGACCTGCTGACACAGACCCAACTGGTCAACAAGTTTACGATAAAGCTCAACAACAATATAAAGATGCTCAACAAGCCATGGTTGAAGCTGCCCAAGGTACTACAAACAATCCAAACAACTTAGACCCATCAGCTTACCAAGCAGGTCAAACTGCTTACAACCAAATTGTCAATGACGTAAGAAGTGGTAAGAAAGAATCATCAAACGATTCTCCTTTCAACCAAATGTCACCATTGCAACAAACCTTATATAACCAACAATATGATGCCATTAAAGCAAAATACGATGCTGGTCAACAAGCTGCATTGAGTGGTCAAGCTGCTCCATCAGATCCACAAGCACTTGCTGGTTACAATGATGCAAAAGATGGTTTCAACAATGCCCAAGTGTCTGATACAGAAAAGAATTCACCTGCATACAAGGCCGGTCAAGCTGCCAAGACTGATGAACAAGCTGGACAACAAGCAGCAATGAGCGATTCAAATGCACAACCTACTGATAAAGATTCACAAGCTAAGAAAGATGGTCTACAAGCAACAAAGGATGCATATGCTGCTGCAAGTGGTCAACAAGCTCCACTAACAGCCGATCAACTAGCACAAAAATCATTACCTTACCAAGACGCTTATAAGGCCGCTCAAAATAATGCAAACAACACTGTTGCTCAAGCGGAAGCTGACTATAAGAATGGTACAACAGCTAACAAGCCCCAAGGTAATGGTGTAGATGCTGCGGCTTACAAGAAGGTTCAAAATGATGCTGCTGCCGGTGCTAATGCTGCTAGTCAACCAGGTAGTGCAGACACACCTGATGCAAACCAAACACCTGCATACAAGATGGGTTACAACGTTGCTAAGGGTTCAGCTGACGCTTTAAATGGTGCTACAAAGAATCCTAACAACACTAATCCAGAATATGGTAAAGCATACGATGAAGCGACTGACGGTTTTAATAGTGCAAACAACACTGCCCCTGAAAACCAAACAGCTGCATACAAGGCAGGTCAACAAGCTAAGGAAGATTCGCAAACAGGTGCTGATTTAGCAACTAAGGGTCAAGGCCTACCAACTACCCCAGCTCCATCACAAGCTGAACAAGATGGTTATCAAGCTACTAAGGATGCTTATGATGCTGCTGCTGGTAAGAAGGCACCTATTTCAGACACTGATCTAGCTAAGAAGTCATTAGCTTACCAAGACGCCTACAAGAAGGCACTTGCTGCTGCTCAACCTGTAGTAAACAACGCACTTGCTGATTACAAGAACGGTTCAACTGCTAACCAACCAAATGATCCAAACAGTGCTGCTGGTCAAGCATACAAGGCCGTTAAAGATGATGCCGCTGCCGGTGCTAATGCTGCTAACCAACCAAATAGTGCAGATACACCTGCTTCTGACAAGACACCTGCTTACAAAGAAGGTTACAACATTGCCAAGGGTGTAAGTGATGCTGAAAATGCTAAACAACCTTCATCAACTAACCAAGACCCTGATTACACTAATGCTTACAACAACTTTAATAGTGAAAAAGCGCAAGGTGAAAGTGCTAAACCAACTGATTCTGCTCCAGCTAACGCAGATCAAGCAACCAAAGATGGTTTCGCTTATGGTCAAGGAATCGCTGCTCTTAAGAATGCCAAGAACCCAGAAGATCCAAATGCTTCTCAAGGTTTAACTGGTAAACAATTAGATGGTTTCAATGCTGCTAAAGTTGGTTACGAAGCTGCAATGAAGGGCCAACCTGCTCCAACTGCTCCAGCCGCTGCTGTTGAAGGTTACAACTACGCAAAAGCGTTAACTGATGGTTCTACTGCAGATAAGAGACCTGATACTGCTACTGGTAACGATGACCTACCAACTGAACAAAAAGCTTACGATGACACTCAAGCTGCCGTTGCACAAGCAAAGGCCGATATTAAGGCTGGAAAGACTGGAAGCCAATTAGCTCCTAGTGATGGTAACGCCAACAATAAGGATGTATACGATAAGGCTTACGCCGCTGCTGTTAAGGCTTACCAAAACACTGATCCAACTGCTACTGCCGCTTCTGCTGGTATCAAGGATGATGTTGTCGGTGCCGCTGCATTCGAAGCTGCCAAAGCTGACGGTCTAAAGGTTCAAGGTGCTAAGGCATTCACAGATGGTAAGGCAAACAACCAAAGTGATTCTAACTTTACCAAGGGTTACAACGATGCTAAACAAGGATACGCCGACGCATTACATGACAAGAGTGCGCCATCTAATGCCACAGATGAGTACAACACAGGTGCTGCTGCCGCTGCTAACGATAAGGCTGGATTCCTAAGCGCTGAAAACGGTAAACCTGATGACTCAGATGCCGCTAAGGGTGCTGCTGCTGCTATTGCTGCAGTTAAGGCTGCCAAGGGTAAAGACTTAGATTCATTACCTGAAAGCAATGATTCAACCAAGCCTGCATCATACAACAACGCTTACAACGCTGCGTTAGAAGATGCTAAGCAAGCTGCTAAACAAGGTATTGCTTCACAATTAACTCCAGATAGCACAAACACTCAAACCCCAGTTCCTGGTGCATTAGCCGATGTTTACAAGGCTGCTGCAAGTGACGCTCAAAAGGGTTACGCTGAAGGATTAACTGGTAAACCAGTATCGGACAGCAATAATGCTAGCGAGACTCAAGGTAACCAAAAGGGTGCTTCTGATAAACAAAAATATGAAGATGCTTTAGCTGACTTTGCTAAGGGCATTACTGACCCAGCAAATGCTTCAACTGACCCATCATTGAAGTCAGATCCTGTTTACAGATCAGCTATTTTCGCTTTAGTTGATGCTTCTAAGGGAACAACTGGTAGTGATAACTCACCTGTATACACAGTTGCAAACTCACAAGCATTAGGTGCCAAGGATGCTCAAGCAGAAATCGCTAAGGATGCTGCCAATGGTACTGATCCACAACCAATCAAGGACCTAAGTGATCAAAGACTAGCTCAAACCCCAGCTAAGGATAAGCAATCATACATGAACGCATATAACGACGCTATCAAGGGTTACAATGCTGGTAAGAAAAACACATCTGACACACCTAATAATAATGACCAAGCTGATCAAAACGCATTTAATGCTGGTAAAATACTTGGTGATGCTGCTCGCGGTGCAAATGATGCATTAAATGGTAAGAAGTCAAACGATGATGTTGCTTCTGATTTAAACAGCACTGATCCAGCTAAGAAGGCTTACGCTCAAGGTGTTACTGATGCTAACAATGGTTACGCACAAGGCCTAAGTGATCAACAATCAATGAGTTCTGATGCATTAGCTCAAAAGACTCCTGCTTTCCAAAAGGCCTACGCTCAAGGACAAGCTGACAAGGCCGGTGTTGATGCTGCTAAGTCACAATCAACTCCAGATGCTAACAACGTGCCAGACAACATCAAGAATAACCAACAAGCTGCTGATGCTTACAAGGGTTATGCTGCTGCCGTTGCTGCAGTTAAAGCTGCAAAGGGTGACGCTACTAAGGCTGACCGTCCAAGTGACTTTGATTCACAAACTCCAGACTTTAAGGCTGCTTACCAAAAGGCAATGCAAGATGCTGTAGATGCTAACAAGGCTGGTCAAGATTCCGTTGCTAACCCAAGTTCAGCTGCTGCTCGTCCAAGTGACCCAGCTCAAGCCGCTGTATACGATGCTGCTAGAAATGATGCAAGCAAGGGTTACGCAGAAGGATTAACTGGTAAACCAGTTTCAGATACTAATAATGGCAACGAAAAAGCTGGTCAACAAGCTGGTCAAAACGACAAGGCTAAGTATGAAGCTGCTGTTAATGATTATGCAAATGGCATCACTGACCCAGCAAAAGCTTCAAACCCAGCTAACGCAAATGACCCAGTATACAAAGAAGCATTGAAGGCAATTGCCGACGGAGCTCAAGGTAGAACTGATGCTAACGATAAATCACCTGTATATGCGGTTGCGAACTCACAAGCATTAGCTAAGAAGGATGCAATGGATGCAATTAAAGCAGCCAACACTTCTGCTAATGGTACTGATCCACAACCAATTACTAGCGACAATGACCCAAGACTTGCAAATACTCCTGCAACTGATAAGGAATCATACAAGAATGCATTTAACGATGCTATCAAGGGTTACAACGCTGGTAAGAACAATGATTCAAGCGCTACACCAACTAACTCTGATCCAGCTGACCAACAAGCATTTAACGATGCTAAGGTTGCTGGTGAAGCTGCTCGTGGTGCAAATGATGCATTGAACGGTAAGAAGGAAAATGCAGATGTTGCTTCTGATTTAAACAGCACTGATCCAGCTAAAAAGTCATACGCTCAAGGTGTTACTGATGCTAACAATGGTTACGCACAAGGTCTAAATGACGCAACTCCAATGAGTAGTGACCAATTAGCTAAGAAGACTCCTGCTTTCCAAAAGGCCTACGCTCAAGGACAAGCTGACAAGGCCGGTGTTGATGCTGCTAAGTCACAATCAACTCCAGATGCTAACAACGTGCCAGATAACATCAAGAATAACCAACAAGCTGCTGACGCATACAAGGGTTACGCTGCTGCCGTTGCTGCAGTGAAAGCTGCAAAGGGTGACGCTACTAAGGCTTACCGTCCAAGTGACTTTGACTCACAAACCCCAGACTTCAAGGCTGCTTACCAAAAGGCAATCCAAGATGCTGTAGATGCTAACAAGGCTGGTCAAGATTCAATTGCTAACCCAAGTTCAGCTGCTGCTCGTCCAAGTGACCCAGCATTAGCTGCTGTATATGATGCTGCTAAGCACGATACTAACAAGGGTATGGCTGAAGTATTAAGTGGTAAGCAAGGTAATTCAGATTCTTCAAATCAAAACGAACAAGCCGGTATTCAAGCTGGTACCCAACTACAAGCTGCATACCAAGCTGCCGCTAAGGACTTTGCTGCTGGAATTACTGACCCAACTAATGCAACTCAAAAATTCAGTGATCCTGATCAAGTTCAAGCTTACAAGGATGCATTGGCTGGTATGAAGGATGGTTCACAAACACCTGCTTCAGACCAAAATGATCCTAAGAGCAATTCACCAATTTATGCTATTGCTAAACAACAAGCACAAAACGTTCAAAACGCTGTCGCTGCTGCTCAAGGTAGTCAAAATGTTGCTGACGGTCATCCTAACCAGGATGCTGACCTAGCAAAAGCAACTGGTTACGACAACGATGACAATAAGCCTGACATGAATGATGCATACACTGCTGCAGCTAACGCATACAGCGATGCAATCAACCATACAAATGGTGACAATCCTACAGATCAAAGCAAGTACAGTCCTGCTGATCAAATGGCTTATGCTCAAGCTTACAAGGCTGCTAAGGATGCTGCTGCTAAGGGATTAACTGACTTTGGTAATGGTAACAAGGATCAACAACCAAATAACCCAGCTGATAAGGCTGCTTACAACAAGGCTCAAAGTGATGCTCTTGATGGTTTGAATGATGGATTAGCAAACAATGTCGATACTAATAAACAAGGTAACAACCCTGCATACAAGCAAGGTGTTGACGATGCTGCCGCAATCAAGAAAGCCGCTGAAGATGCCGTAAATGGTACTCCAGATGCTGGTAAGTCAAGCTTAGTTTCAGATGCTCAAAAGGCTGCTTACGATGCCATCAAACCTGCTGCTGACGCTGGTCAATCTGAATACACAAATAACCCAGATAAGTACGCTGGTAAGACTGGTGACGCCTTGAAGACCGCCGCTAACCAAGCAGCACAAGATAAGTATCCAAACGATCCATTGAAGCAAGCTGCATTTGCTCAAGCAATTGAATCTGCTGGTGACGCATTTGGTAACGGTGCTAGCGCATTCGGTAATGGTGAACAACAACCAACTGGTATTGCTGCTGCTGGTTACCAAGCTGCTCAACAAGCATACAATGCTGCAACTGACGGTACTGGTAAACCTGAAAAGGTAAACGGTCACTACCCAACTCCACAAGGTGTTACTCCTTCTGATCAATACGACAAGACATTTGATGCCGCATACGACAAGTACAAGGCAGCTGTAGATAACGCTGCTCAAGATACTGCTGCAAACGGTGGTACTGCTACTAAGGCTGATGACTCAAATGTTTACAAGAACGCTACACCTAAGGAACAAGCTGCTTACAACGATGCTGCTACTAAGGCTGCTAAAGGTATTGCAGATGCTAAGTTAGACGACCCAACCAAGGATGCCCAATACGGTACTACCAAGGATGGTAAGTTCGTTCCTAACGATGACACTGCTGCTCAAGCATACGCTGGTGCTAAGGCAGGTTATGCTGACGGTAAGACTGGTGCTACTAACGAACCAACCAACGTAAGTCCTGCTTACAAGGCTGCTTACGACAAGGCTAATGCAGATGCTAAGGCTGCTGCACATGCTGGTGTTGAAGACTTTGCACAAGGTTTACCTGCAGCTAAACCAACTGAAGATTCTCAAGCTGCTAGTGATGCTCACAGCAATGGTTTCAACCAAGCTGCTGCTGGTTACCAAGCTGCTATTAATAACCCATCAGGTGACTTCTCAAGTAACCCAGATGCAAGTTACCAAAAGGGTGTTGATATGGCTAAGGCTGCTGCCGCTGCTCGTGACAACGTTCTAAACAATGGTGACAACGCTCAACCTACTCAAGGTGAAACATCAACTGATCCAGATGTACAAGGAGCCGCTAAAGCTGCTGCTGCTGCCGCTAAGGCTGCATTAGCAGATGGTAAGAATGGTTTAGATAAGGTTACAAATACTGATCAAGTTCCTGATGAATTCAAACCATATGCTAAAATTTATGCGGATGCCTACGCAACCGTTCAAGATGCTGCTACAAAGGCTGCTCAAAATGGTGCTTTAAACTTTGCTTCAGATGGTAAAGAAGGTAGTCATAACACTGATAATAACGATAAGTCAGTTGATGCTGTTGCTAACCAAAAAGGTTACGATGACGCTAATAAAGGTTACCAAGCTGCACAATCTAACCCAGATGAAGCTGCAAGTTCAAATTCAGGTTCTGTAAATGAAGATGAAGCTGCCAAGGGTGCTGCCGCCGCATTTAACGATGTTGCCGGTAAGGACAATGCTAAGCCAGGAGATCATGCAACTTCTGATAACAACCCTGTATACAAAGCTGCTTACCAAAAGGCATTAGCTGAAGGTAAGGAAAATGCTTCTGATGGTGCTGAAGCATTGTTCAACAATAACCCTAATAACTCAACTGCAAACGCTTCAACATTAGCTAAGCCAAACGCAACTACTGCTGCAGATAAGGCATTTAACAAGGGTCTAGAAAATGCTAAGAACGCTCTAGCTGATGCTCAAGCAAACGATCCTTCTAAGGATGCTCAATACGCTGGTAACAATGCTGATACAGATGCTGGTAACGTATACCACGCAACTCAAGATGCATACAACGCTGTATTGAATGGTCAACAACCATTAACAGCAAGTCAACTAGCTTCTAAGGATCCTGTATATGCTGCCGCATACAAGAACGCATTATCACATGCTCAAACTGCTTCAACTAATGGTGCTACTGACACTAACGATAACGGTTCATCATATGATCCAAATGTTTTTGCTAAAGCTGTTTACGAAAAGGCAAGAACTGACGCAAACAAGGCATATAACGATGCTCTTGCAAACAAGGATCCAGAATTAAAGGATCACAATGGTATTGATAAGGGTTCAGTTGCTTACCAAGCCACTCAAAACGCTATCAATGACTACTTGAAGAACAACGGTAATGCTAAGGAGGATCCAACCGCTGCAGGCATGGATCCAGCTAATGCTCAAGCTTACAAAGCTTACTATGAAAAAGCTAAGGCTGCAGTTGCCCAAGCTGCAACTGATGGTGTTAATGCTTACCTTGGGGGTAAAGCTATTGACGACGTTCCATCTGTTGAAGGTGACAATACTGGTTTAGGTCAAGTTGCTAAGGAAGCTGCAGAACGTGCTGAAAAGGGTCATGAAGATGCTGTTAACAACGATGGTCGTGTCAGCGATGCTAACCAACCAATCGCAACAGACCCATCTTACCTAACTGGTTTGAAGGGTGCCCAAGATGCTGCTAAAGGTGTTGCAGAAGCTAAGGCTGACGCAACTAAACAACCTGATGTAGCTGCTCCTCAAGCTGAAAAGGACGGATTCAACGGTACTGTCGATGGATACAACAAGGCTGCAACTGATGGAAGTATCAAGCCTCAAGATATCGATGCATATATCGCTGCTAACCTAGGTAACAAGTCAATTGCTTACCGTGACGCCTTCAAGAACGCATACCTAGATGGTCTAAAAGTTGCTAAGGCTGGTGCTGACGCTGCAAACGCAAACGAACCAGACGCAACTAACGGTCAAAATGGTGCAGCTCAAAAGGCTCAATCACAAGGTTACAAGGATGCAACTAACGCATTCCTAGACAAGCTACATGGTGTCGACGACAAGGACGCAACTTCAAATACTCCATCTTCTGTTGCTGGACGTCAAAGAGCTAGCCAATATCTACTAGCCCTACAAGATGTTGCTGAAGGTCATCCAAATACTGGTAGCACTGATCCTGATTACCAAAAGGGACTAGCTACTGCTCAAGCTGCTGTTGCTCAAGCTGTTGCTGATGCAAAGGCTAACAAGCAATTACCAGCTGACCTAAGTCAAATCCCAGTTCCAGATGGTTCAGACCCCGTTGCTTACCGTGATGCTTACGCTGGAATTCTAAGTGGTTTCTACAACGGTTACAACAGTAAGTCAACTGATTCTGGTTCAACTGATGCTTACTACAACATCGCATTTGGTATCGGATATGCTAAGGGTAAAGCAAGTATCCCAACTGATACTTCAGCTCCTAGCGACTTCTTGAACAACAGAAAGATGCCAACAATCACAGATCCAGCTGTTGCTAAGGCATACAAGCAACAATATGACGAAGCTAAGTCTGGTTTCTATGATGCTCTTTACAAGAGAGGTTCTAAGTCAAATAATGCATACTACAAGGCAAGTTACAAGCTTGCTCAAGATGGTTTAGCTGGTATGAAACTAGCTGCTAAGGGTGATACCAAGGCCAACCGTGATCTTCTAAAGACCAAGGACGCTTCATTCGTCAATGGTTACAACGGTTACCTAAAGGGTGTCGCTGCTGCTAAGAGAACTCTTAAGAAGAACAAGAAGCTTTCTGCTAAGGATCTTCTAAACAAGGATAAGCTATACAGCTACACCTTCAAGGAAGGTTTGAAACATGAAATCAGGATTCAAAGAAAGCATGGTAAGAAGTTCGGAACTAGAAGAGCGCTAGAACGCTTCGCAATTCCTAAGAACATCTACACTCATCATTCTGAAAGCTATGCTCGCACATACGTTGCAACATACAAGAAGGAAATGAAGAGACACATGCCAAGATACATCTACAATGTAGGTACTATCTTTACGCATAACCATGTTAAATTCACTCGTCATACTCGAATCAGAAAATATGCTTACTCAGCAAGATACAATTCAACTGTATTCAGAGTAGTCGGCGTGAAGTACTACAAGAACCGTATCCCAAGATACCGTTTAAGCAATGGCGCTGTAGTAACTGCAAGTCAAGCAGTACAAAACGCTTACTACAAGAAACACTTTAAGAAGTATCGTGTAATCAAGCCTACGGGTGTGTTGATCCATACTGGTAAGACTTTCACTAAACGTAATTCAGTAAGAAGATTGTACAGAGGAGAAGTATTCCATGTACGTAAAGTGGTTAAATTCCATGGTATTACTCGTCTATACGTTGGTAAGAGTGCTTACATTACTTCTAACAAGACATTTGTCAAAGCAATTATCAAATAATTGCTAATAAAAAGAGCTACTGGATAATTTCAGTGGCTCTTTTTTATATACTCATATTAAAAAGGAGAATAAAGTTTAAGATTTTTTTAAAAATAAGTTTATTAAGCTTTTTTGATGAATAATAGAGTAGAATAGTGTTAAATTAAGATTAGAGTAATTAGACACTTTGTATAGTTATATAAAATCGTGACAAAAGGGGCGATATGTATGCAATATAACAAAAATCAATTCATAAAATCTAACGATAAAAAGATCATGAAAAAGGTAAAGAAACAATGGGTAGTAGTATCTATTGCGACTTTGTCTGTTTTGGGTGCATCAGCATATGGCATGAATAGTATTTCTGCTAAAGCTGATGACAATACACAACAAGTGGTGCAATCACCTAATAACATTTCTAATGATTCAGGGGATAAGTCTACCCAAAATAAGGATAATTCTAATAATGATCAACAATCTGATGATAATCAATTAAGTTACCGTGATGGAGATAATTCATCATCAAGTAATGTTGATAATACTGATAACTCAGCACAATTTAGCCAACAAATTAATCAAGGTGCTAATGATGCATACAATAAAAAGGGCGATAATTCAATTAATTATAGTGGCCAAGCAAAAGATTATTACCAAGCTGGATATGCTGGGGCTATTAGCGCAATGAATGCATACAACACCGATACTAAGGGTCAAGGTACAGGTACGCAAGATACAACATACTATGGTAATACACCAAATAAACCACAGGGTTACACTGGTAACACCTCAGATGGTGCTAAAGGTGACAGTGGTGGTGTTAACAATACTACTAATCAGGATACTGGATCTGGCAATAATACATCATCTACCAATTTACCAACTGATGGAACTCCCATTAACTATGGAACCCCAAGTAATCCTAACCAGGGTGGTGCAGATGATACCAAGTCAGGATATGCTTCTTCTCAAAAGTATCAAGACACTCTTTTGGGTAGATTAAATAGTGTTAACAACCATAGTGTGCAATTTACTAATGGATTTACTATTAATGTTCCAGCCGCTAACGATGTTTTAATTACCAATGACAGGAACAAGTACGCCCAAAAAGCAGGATTAGCTACTGCTTTTGATCAAGGGGTGAACTACGCTTTAACCCAACAAGGTTATGCTGATGCTGAGGCCGGTAAGTGGACTGGTGTCAGAGGAGATGGGACTACTACGTCATATGACTTCTATGATAATGGTAGTACGGATTTACACACATCTAAAAATCCATATGACTTGGCATATATTGGTGCTAAGGATGCTATTAATGCACAATATGATGGCAGTAATAACTACCTAAAGAATAACTTGCCAAGGGCAATCACTTCATCTCAATATGGTTCAGCATATGTAACTGGTTACAATGATGTTGTTTCAAACATTAACCAAGGAGTAGCTTATGTTACTAATTCAAACCAATTTATTGCGGTAATGACAAATGGAAAAGCTAGTTATTCATCTGGTGGTAGTACTCCTGGAAACGTTACTACCGTTAAATTAGCTGCCGATGTTGATTTTACGGGTGCTCCATTCGTAGGTGAATCTAATAACATTTACACAGGTAATAACGGTCCATTCACTGTTGACGGTCAATTCCATATGTTGGATATGCATGGTGTTAGTTATAAAATCACTAACGCAAGCCAAATTAATTTACAAAACTTCCAAGCATTGTATGGATATAATTTCTATGGGCCTTTTGCCCCTGTAAATAGTTCTCAAACGCTTCACTATAAGAACTTAAATTATATTGGGTCTCAATTATTAAGTGCTACTAGCAATGACACATATTTTGCTGGTAATGTTAACGTGCTAGTACCACAAGATTTAGTGACTCCAACTTATTATTCGCCTTTTACAGGATCTAATGGTGTAGCAGTAGAAGGTGGCGGAAATCAAGAAAACCTTGAAATTAACAACTTTATCCTCGAACCAAATGCTAACTATTTCGGTACTGTTGCAAGATCAATTGGTGCTACTATAATTAACGCAAACGGGAACGTTACCTTAGGACAAGGTTCTAAGATGACTTTAATTCCACGAGGCCAAAATAATGGTAATAGTACTTTTGATGGTGGAGACTGGGGTATCTATTTCTCCGGTGGAGGTCAATTAAATGTTAATAAAGATGCCACTTTGAATATTATTCCAAGTTATTCACAATATGGTGGTAGTAATTTCGCCGGTGGGGGTATCTCAACAGCTGCACCTACAACAATTAATGTTAATGGTGGTGCCATTAATTATATTGTTGATTCCATGCAACCAAACATCTATAACCAAGTACTTGATTTTAAGTCTCGTACAGTAGTTAATGTCTTAAATGGTGGATTAATCCAAATTAAGTTAACTAATAACCCTGGTCAAGCACCTTCGTACAACGGTATTATCAACTTTGCTGCTGGTGGAGGAATGAATGTTGGAAACCGTGGTAATTTAATCGTTGAAACCGATAGTACTGGTCAAAAAATGACACCATTCTTTGGTACTCTAAACATCAATAACGTTGGTGCGAGTCATGTTGTTTTAGCAAAGAACCCTAATACAGGTTCATTTAGTAATAACGCAATTAGTGCATATACAGTTTCTGTAGATAATAAATTATTCTATTATTTCAACTTACCTTCTGGTTCTACTAACTATACAGGTATTGATAGCACTGGTAAAAGTGTCTCTGGAAAAATTACAGACCCTAATAGACTTGAAATTGGGGATGTTCCCTCAGTTTCGTTTGTTGGTCCTATTAGTAAAACCATTAATAGTGATGGAACTGGCACGGTGACCGCTTACGCTAAAGTTGCAAAATATGACCCATCAAATGGTCCAATCTATGTTGGTGTCTACACTGGCTTTAGTTCTTCGGTTGTAACAGTACCAAATAGAATGCTTAATAATCCAAGTAGTGGATCTACCATTACTAATGGTAATGCTCCTGCTGATCCAAATAGTTATTCAGATACTAAGGCACTACCTTCTAATTATCAAGATGGACAAGTTGTTCCTATTACATTTACTATTCCTAAATCATTGGTAAATAATCCATTTACTGGAATTAGACTTACTTATGGAATTAGTACTGTTACACAAACCACCGATGGTAAGACCTATACAAATGTTACCGAAGGGTATAACAAGGGATCTAACGGTAAAGTTCAATATGATAGTAATGGAACTATGCAAACCGACCAAGGTAGTGTGGCTCAAATGAATCAAGGTATTGTTGATGGAATAAATGATTCTATCAATGGAAATGGAAACGCTAAGGCAGCACAAAGCTTTAACGTACAGACCAGTCCTGACTACTTAGGTGGATATGATAGTGCTGTAGCCGGTTACAAGGCTTTTAATCCATCTAATCCAGATGCAGACTATACTCAATTAAGTAGTTATAATAACTCATCTAATCCAGCAGCGTTCATTAGAGGATATCAAGAAGCTTCATATCGTGCTGGTCTTAACGATTCAAGAAATCAAAAAGATTTTTCTAAATATACTAATGCTAGCTATCAACAAGGAGCTACTGATTACATTTATACACTTTCGGGTCAAAATAAAAAAACATCTTTTGATCCTAAAAAAGATTTGAATTTAGATGGATTTCCTGCCATCGGTATTCAAATTGGTCTTGCTGATAAAAATGCTATTGAGGCATTTAAGAAAGATGAAAAAGCTGGTACTTCCTTTACTATCGGTAGTTTTAACGGTGACGGATGGAACAGTATTAAAAATGATCCGAATGCAGCTGCAGCATATTTATCAGCTGTAATTGGTTTCAATAATGCAATCACTATGCCGGATTCTACTGCTGATAATCCGGATGCTAATTCTAATCGTCCAGAGACTAATGGTTTCCTAATCGGTAAATCATTAGTTAATGGTGCTAAGTCTAAGACTTTACCACCATTGCAACCATCATCTGATATTCCAATTCCTCCAGCAGGAATTGCAGGATATTACTCAGCACAAGCAGGTTTTGCTGCCGTTCATGCTGCGGTGGATGCTGTATCTGGTAAAGATGTTACCAAGATTAAGGAATCTCAATATAGTGATCCAAGTCAATTGAGTGGAACTACTCAAAAGAACCCGGATGGGTCTAATATTGACCAAATGGTTTATAAACAAGCTAAGTATGGTGCATATCAAGCACTTTTAGGTAAACCAGAAACGGGTCTGAACCAACTTCAGTTGGCCGGTTATGTTAATACGATAGGACCAATTGCAAGTGCCAACGGAATTAGTGATTTTAAGAATGGCTTACCACAAGCATATGCACAGAATGATAATTCTATTCGTGCAACTGCATACCGCAGTGCATATAACCAAGCGCAATCTGCATTTACTAAAGGGCAACAAGATGGTCTTGCTGCTGTTTTAGCGAACGCTAATGCTAGTCATACTGCCAGTGATAGTGCCGCTAATCAAAGTGGAGAAGCTAGTTCATATAAGATTGGTTATCAAGCAGCAGTGGATGGATATAAAGATGGTTCTGCAGGAACCAATCCATCAACAACTAATAAGGACAACAGCCAACCAGCCAGTTACAATTCTGGCTATCAATATGGTATGAATGAAGGACGTCGTACAGCTGGTGCCAATGACTATGTAGCTAAGTCAATTAATTCTAGTATGCAAACTAGTGATGCTAAGTACGCTGATGGTATTGCAGCAGCTACACAAGGTTTCAATGATGCATACAACCAAGCACAAGTTATACAAAATCCAACTACGACAAGTACTGATCACTCGTACGTAATTGGTTTTAATGCTGGTATTCAAAAGTATGCAGCAGACGTTCAAGCTCAAAAGGATGCTCAAGGATACATTGATGGTGCTAATGCATTCATTAATAATAAACAATTAACGCTTCCTTCTGGACAAACAGCTGCTTATCAAAATAATTACTCAACAGGATTTAAATCTGCTCAGGTGGGATTAGCGCTTGCATTAAATAATTTAGGTAGCAATAATCAAAATCTGGGTATTGAGGACTATGGTAATTATACTGCTGATGTATCAGGAGCTAAGTCTATTGGTTACTATGCATTCAATGCTCCTAATACAGGTGCAAAACAAGCCTTTTTAGTCCTAGATGCACAAGGTCAAAATATTTCTTCACAAAATAATCCAACAGTTGCATATGGAGCTGCCGTAGATGCATTCTACGGTTCTTTGGCAAACCTTCAACATGCCACATATAATGCTACAAATGATACAACCGCGCCACTTTATACAGCATTACGTCAATTTATTGATAATCGCGGTAGTAAAGAATATTCAGATGGGTACAATGCTTATCTTAAAGGTAATGCTACACCAACTAATGGATTCGGTATTGCTGGATATAATGATGCGAGTGATGGTTTTAATCAAAAATCTGCACAAAATGGTGCCAATGTTAATTCTGATGGGTACAAAGCAGGTTTGAAACAATATCAAAATTATCAAGCAGGGGTAAGCGCTGCTAATAATGATGCAAGTACAGAACCATCAAACGTTAAAAATAGCCAAGATGCTGATGATGCATTTAATGCGACTATTCAAGGATACAGTGACGGTGCATACAACCCTAAGTCACAACAACAAACTACTACTCTTACTAATAAGAGCAAGATTTATAAACTGGCCTACAACCAAGCATTAACCATTGGTCAACAACTTGGTAACCAAGCCTATAATGACTTAGTTTATGGCAAAGTTACTGCGTCAACCACGCCACAAGATAAAGGTGGGAAAACCTTAGTATACTATGCTGTTATTAACGCCATTATTCAAGGTTTCAACGATGGTCTTGGAGGAACAGATAAGAATTATTCTCCTCAATATGAAAATGGTTATCAATTAGGTCAAATCACTTACCAATCAGCGATTAACACAGCTGCTAGTCTTTCAACAGCTTCCCGTGTTAACAATGATAAAAATTTACCAACTAGCACTTATGCCTCTAACGATGCCAATAATGCTGTTATTGATGCATACAACGATATGTTACGTGGAACAGGCCAAAACCAAAGTGATTTGGATAAAGATAGTCTTGTCTATAACACCTTCTACAATATATTGTTTAGCCAACTACAAACTGAATATAACAATGGTCAAAATGATTTCAATAATCAGACCACTTATACTGGTAGTTTTAAATATGATCATACTCCAGCATATAGTGAAGGTTATTTGAACCGCGCAATGGGATTCCAAGCTGGGATTACAGGAGCTACTTCAGATACAGATATGACCAATTATAAGAACCAAGGTTTTATTACTAATGGTCCTGCATTCCAAGCTGGTCTAGCAGTTGGTAGTGTTCAAGCGAAAACTTTCCAAAATGCTAATAATCAATCATCTCCTGCAACCACAGCAAGTGACGATGTTACACAGGCCGTTTTCGATGCCTTTAACGATGTTAAGAGTAGTGGTGTAACTAAGGAACCAACTGGTGACAAATCTAGCTTGTACAAGAAGACATACTACATTGCGGCGCAAGACGCAGTAACTTCTTATATCAACGGAGCAGTTGGATACGTTAATGGAACGGCTAGAACAGACACTAACAATCCTAATAACCTTGATGGATTTGCCTTTGCTAATGGTTGGGACAAAGCAAGATCAGGTCTATTAACTGCATTTAAATCTAGTAACGCTAAGCCAAGCGAAAATGCACAAAGTACAGGATATATATATGGTCAAAGCATATACGCGGGAGTAATGTCCTCAAGTGAACCTTCTGATAAATCAACTAATATTTATAAAGGATATGTTGCTGCACAAGCGGCGTTGGTTCAAGCTAAAAAGGATTTTGATGACTCAACGCAGGTAGATATTAATAACCTAACAATTCCTGCTGGTTATGATAATGGTCAAACAGAAGCATATAAAGCCGTATATCAAGGTGCTTACTATCAATACAAACAACAACCTATTCCAACTAATCTAGATAATGATTTAAGTGAAAATGCTTATAAACTTTCAAGAGAAAGTAATCAAAGTAATATTGGTGCAAATGACTTTGTTAATGGTAAGGCTCAACAAAGTGATAACAGCGAATATGTGGACGGTTATAACATTGCTAAGGCTGGTTACAAGGATGGTTTGATTAATGGAACTAGTCAACAAGTGCAAATGGAAAGTGGAAAGTCTAATGCATATAAGACTGGATACACAGCAGGAGCTAATAACCATGATAGTTATGTCAAAGCAGTAAATGATGAAAACTCCGATGGAAGTCAAACTTATGCTGGTGCTAAACAAGCATTAGATGATTACAATGCGGCAACAAGTGATGCTGCTAAAAATGCCATCGCTGATAAACAAATTGGTAGTGGAATTAACGCTGAGTACGCTAATGCATACAACACTGCATTAGGTCAAGCTCGAAGCAGCGCCACACAAGGTGCTAATGATTTTGTTAGTTCACAAGGCCATGCAACCCTTGCATTTAAAGAGACACAAAAGATATATGATCAAGCATACAAGGACGCTCAAATTGGTTTCCAAGCAGGATTGACTAATCCAAATGCTGTTGGTGCTAATGCCAGTCAAACAGTAGGGATTCAAGCTGCCCAAACTTATGCAGCGGGTTATCAACAAGCAGTAGCAGATGCTAAAAATAACACATTGAATCCATCTGCTCACCCTGAATTAGTAGGTTATAAGGACACAATTCAGGCGATTATTGATGCTAATAAGAATCAAGTAAACAAGCAAAGCACATCACCAATTTATGCAATTGTTGCTTCTCAACAATTGGGGATTAATGATGCCTTGGCACAATTGAGTCAATCAGCATCTAATGCTAAAAAATTAGGACCAACTGATGCCGTTAATAATGGACAATCTATCAGTGATAGTTCCTACAAGACGGGATACAACGCTGTATTAGATGGATACCTTGATGGTAAGTCAAGTACACAAGGTTCTAACACAAACTTTAACGCATCTTCAGAAAACAGTAATCCAGCATATAAATCTGGATACGCACAAGGTAACGTAATTGGTAGAAGAGAAATTGGTGCTACTGATTTCTTAAATGGGATGCCAATGGGCGCTAGCGATAATAATTACGAAGATGGATATGGTGACGCTCAAACTGGATATGCTGATGGAATTAGTGGATTAACAAACGCTAATATTTCGAAAGAATACAATCGTGGTTATGAAGTGGGTCAACAAGCTAAAGCTGATTATCAAGCAGCAGAAGCCAAAGCATCCCCAAGCGCCAGTGATTCTAATTCTGACACTTATAAAGGTGTTGCTGATGCAATCGCTTCAGTAAAACAAAATGGTAGTGTCTCAACACTAATTGCAGTCGATTCCACTCATACAGCCGCATACGTTATGGCTTATAACAAGGCGGTAGAAGATGCTAATGCTGCTAGTGAAGCTGGTTTATCAGACTTTAAAGCTGGATTAGTCGCTAACCCAAATAGTCAATCAACAGTCGCTAATCAAGCAGTATATGACCAAGCATATAACGATGCCACCGCTGGATTTAAGCAAGGACTAAGTGCTAATCCTTCATCAGAACCTACTAATCAAAACGCTAAGGCCGGGTATGATATGGCTAAAGCGGTGCAAAAAGGTTACCAAGATGCGATGAATGACTTCTTAGCCGGCAAGAGAGATATAAATGCCAATACCGAAGCTGGATATCAGGATACAATGGGCGCATTAGTCGATGCTCAGACTAATACAAGAAACGTAACTAATACGTCACCACTTTATGCTGTTACTTATTCACAAGAAGTAGGTGCTAATGATGGGATTAACGCTGTTAAGCAAGATCCAAATACTTCTAGTGATACATCTGTTCCTGCTTCACGTCAAAATAGTGTTAATTCCAATGCTTACCAATCTGGTTATAAAGGTGCCGTTGATGGTTATAAGGATGGTGCTGCAAGCACTAAAGGTGATTCAACTAACAAGAATGCTAACCAATCTACAGAAGGAAACAATGCAGTTTACCAAAATGCATATAACCAAGGAAATGCTTCAGGTCGGCAACAAGCAGGTGCTAATGACTACACCAAGGGAACTGTTGATCAACAAGTCAAAAAAGATGATAACAACTATGCAACGGGTGTAAACACAGCTGCTAGTGGTTTCTCTGATGGTAAACAAGCTGGTCAAACTTCTAGTACGGTTAAGCCAACTAATACTGATAAGCCTTATGTAACAGGATTTAATCAAGGGGTTGCAACTGCTAGTGGTTCAAATGCGGCAGTTCAACCTGGTAACAAGGATGACTCAGGACTAACTGGCGATGCTAAAAACGCTTATTACGGTACCAAAGATGGATACCTACAAGGTGCTAATGCTGGTAATACAATAACTAATAAGCCTTCTGATAATAAGGGAGCAGATACCCAATCTAATTCTTACACAACGGCTCAACAAGATGCTTACAATGATGCGGTTGCTAAAGCAAACTTAGGTGCACAAAATGCATTTAATAATAACAAGCCGTCAGCATATGCAACTTGGAATCCTGAACAACAAATGGCATATGACACTGGTGTCCAAAACGCTCAAAATGGTTATAAAGAAGCCCAAGATAATATCAACGCAACTAGTCCAAGCAATAATGGGACTAATATGCTTAACACCTTTAATGGTGCAAAAGCTGGTTTTGCAGATGGGACTATTGGTGCCATTCGTAATATTGCTAATCAACCAGCTGAATATCAAGCTTCATACAATAAGGCTAGAGCAGCTGCAATTTTAGCCGCACAACAAGGTGTTGCTGACTTTGCTTCTGATAGTGGAAACAAGCAACAAGGTTCAACTGATGCTTTAGGTAATGCTGAAAGTCATGGATACCAAACAGCATCTCAAGGTTACAGTGATGAGGATAGTGGATCAACAACTTCTAACAACGATCCTTCATACATTGCAGGAATTAAGTTATCTACCGATAAAGCTCAAGGTGTAAACGACGCTATTAATTCACCAAACCAAGGTAGTTCTTATAATGGTAGAGATGCTGCTCAAAAAGCTGCATATGCTGCCACTGTTAGTGGTTACAAAGATGGTGCAAATGCGGTAAATGATAATAGTCAACCAACAGATTCAACTCAAGCCAAAGTCTACGCAGATGCATATAGAGATGCATACAAACAAGGTAGATTGCAATCAAGTCTGGGTGCTAGATCTTACACTCGTAACAGACCAATGAATTCAGATGATGCATTGAGTGCTGAAGCACAACAAATTGGTTACAACAAAGCGCAAGATGGATTTAGCGATGGACTAAAGGGTCAAACTAATAGTGATAATCCATCTTACGTAACTGGTAATGATGCTGCCAAATCAGCTCAAACTGGTTTATCAGAAGCAGAAGCCGGTAACAAGAATTCACAAAATTCAGTTGCTGATACCGCATCATATGCAGATGCTCAAACTGCTTACAATGACGCAAGCACAGCTCTTGCAAGTAACCCAGATGATGTTTCTGTTAGTCAAACTAACAACACTCCAGCTTACCAATACGCATACAACCAAGCTAAGCAAGATCTAAATGCTCAATACAACGCTGGTAAGCAACAATTCTTGAATAAGTACGCATTAGGTACATCTAAGGCTGATACAAGTTCTGCTAAGTCAAACCAAGGAATTAATGCAATTAATCAAGGTTTCAATGAAGCTGTTAAAGGTTTCAAAGATGGTATGAATGGGGCAAATACTCCGACATTATCAACAAGTGCTGCCGCTGCAGGATTTGCTGAAGGACAACAAGCTCTAAATGCTGTTAATGAAGTAACTGGTGGCCAAACTACTCCAGATTCTGGTAATAATGATTCAGCATATCAAAAAGCATTTGCTGCAGCTGTTGCTGCAAAGACTGCATTTGATATGAACCCAGACATCCTAAGTATGGTTCCATCAACTGATGCTAACGCAAACAACCCAGTATATTCACAAGCATACAGTGCAACTGTTTACACACTTTCAACAGCTTACTCAAATGGGGTACAACAACTTCTAAGTGGTCAACCACTTCCAGCTAACTCCTCAACTGAATACACTGCAGGTTTCAACGATGCCAACAATGGTTTCGATAACGCATTAAATGGTCCTAACTATCCAGATACTAATGCATATGGATACGTTACTTCCGGTGCTCAACAAGGTCTAGCAGTAGGTCAAAGAGCATTGTCTGGTTACAACGCCGCAATGCAAAACAACACCACACCAACAGCAGATTCAGTTCAAAATGACGCTAACAGTGGTGCTACTGCCGGATATAAGGATGCAATTTCAGGTTCTAAGCAAACTGATGCACAATTAGCACAAACTAGTTTGGCATACAGAAAGTCATACGCTAAGGCTTACGATGACGTTAAGAATGCTGTTCTAACAGGTTCAACTAACTTCGTAAGAGGACAAACTCCTGATAAGTCAAACAGTCAATACTCCAAGATCATGGAAGGATATAACTATGCTTCCCAAGGTTTTGAATACGCTAAGAGTCATCAAAGCAAGGACACAACCGGTTTAACAGATGATCAAAAGAACAACTCTTCATACATGAGAGGGTTCTATGCTTATGTTGACGCTGTAATTGGTTACAACGATGCACAAAATGCAACATCAGATATTGCTCCATACAACGCTGCCTACAAGGAACAACAACGTGGTTACGAAGGGGCAATTGATGGATACAGAGATGGTAAGAACGGAACTGCTCAATACACTAACAATGAAGTCTTCCCATCCTCACGTGTTGCATACGACCTTGCGTACCAAGATGCCAAAGCTAAGGCAACTCAAGGTGCAATTGATGCAATGTCAACCAATCCAACAACTGATACTTCTCCATTCAAAGCAAAACAATTAGATGCATATCAAACAGGTAAGAACAATGCGGTTACTGGATATAACCAAGCTAAGTCAGACCTATCCGTTTCAAATACAAACCCATACAGTGCTGGAACCGACTCATACAACACCTTCAACGGTGCTCACGATGGTTTCGTAGCCGGAATCAGTGGAAATGCTACACCAGAATCAACCAATCCAGTCTACACAGCCGCTTACAACAAGGCTCAATCAGAAGCTAGTGCCAATGTGACAAATGGTGTGGCGGACTTCGCAAAGAATGCTGACGATACCAGCAAGCAAAGTCAAACTGACGCTACTAACCAAGCAATATACACTGGTTACAACAACGCTAGTGAAGGTTATGCTGCACAAATTAGTGGAACTGCTGATAGCACTAACACCAACGTCGCATACGTTGCTGGTGTTCAAATGGCAGTCGACAGAGCTAACGGTATTGCTGCAGCAATCTCAAATCCTAATGCAACTGCATCAGGATCAGCCTCAGAAGTTGCCGCATTTAACGCAACTATCGCAGGATACAAGGATGTTATTAACGGTACAACTACTGGCCAAACTCCAGATTCCAACGATACAGCTCAAACTAAGGTTTACTTGGATTCATACGGTCAAGCTCAATCAACTGCTTTAACTAGTGCTTCAAACGGTGCGCAAGCATTCGTTCAAAACACTGGTAAACCAGCAAGTGGTAGTGACTACAATTCAATCGCTACACTAGCCGGTTACAACCAAGCTAAGAGTGGTCATGATGACTTTGTTGAAAACAAGTCTGCTCAATCATCAACCGCTGCTTACATGACTGGTTACAATGCTGCCAAGTCAGCAGCTAGTGGTTTAGCCGATGCACAAAACGCAACTAACAGTGGTCAAGGGGACGCAATAGACGTAACTGCATATGGGGATGCTCAAACAGCTTATATTGATGCATTCAACTATGTAACTGCTCACCCACAAGATACAGCAGCTCAATCATTTGCTAACAAGTCAACTGCATACAATGATTCATACAATGCAGCTAAGACATACCTACAAGGTCAATATGTTGCAGGCCAAGACCAATTTGTAAATCAATACGCAAATGGTAATGGTTCTGCTAGTCTAAATGTTGTGGCATCAACTCAAGCCCAAGCACTGGTTAACCAAGGATTTAATGACATGTTAAGTGGATATAACGAATCCATTAATGGCAATAATCTAAACGGTATTGCTAGTTCATCAGATAACCCAGTCCAAAAAGCTGGTTTTGCTGAAGGGCAATTAGTATTGAAAGCAGCAAATCAAGTTGCTAACGGTAATACAACAGGTGATCAGAATAGCGATGCAATTTATCAAAAAGCATTAGCTGCAGCAAATGCGGCCAAAATAGCTTTTGATGCTAATCCTGATGTATCAGATGTCGTTGTTGCTAGTGACAGTAACGCTTCTGTTGTTCCATATGTTAATGCTTACAAGTCGGCTGTGGATCAAATGAAGTCTAACTATCAATTAGGTGGTTCACAATATCTAAGCGGGCAAACAGCTTCATCTACTGCACCTAGTGAATTAATCCAAGGCTATAATGATGCTAAGTCAGGATATACCTCTGCAATGAGTGGTTCTCTTATTGCTGCTAATTCCACAAGTGGAGTTCAAAGCGGTTTCAATCAAGGACAGCTTGTTTATGCGGGATATCAAAATGCGATGAATAGTCAAGGAAGCGCAGGAAGTCAAAATCAACATCAAATTGATGGATACGATGGGGCAAATGCTGGTGTTGAAGCTGTAATGACAGCCAGTGGAAGTGTTCAAAATGATAATCAATTAAGAGCTGCCGGTAAGTCGTTTGACTATATTCAAGCTTATGATAAAGCAGTGAATGAAGCTCAAAATTCCAGATCTATCGGTGCTAGTGAATATCTAGCTGGTCAAAGTAAGCCAACTGGAACCACACAAATTGAACAATCTAAAGCAAATGGTTTTACTGATGCAAACAATGGTCATGATGCAGCTGCCAACGGAACTACAAATGATCAATTAACTCCAGCACAAAAGGCTAATAAAGAATTTATGCTTGGATTCAATTCCTACTCAGATAGTATGAGTGGATATAACACCTATGAACAAGGTGGTAATTTAGGTTCCAGTGCAACGCAAGGTCAAAAGGACTCCTTTGACGGTGCAAAAGATGGATATTTGGCTGGCCCTAATGGTGGATCGATTCCTGACATGACAGGGAAATCACCAGCTTATATTGATGCTTATAAGAAGGCGTTTGAAAAAGCTAAAGAAATTGCTAACCAAGGTGCACAAGATGCAATGACTGGTCAAAATAACAGTCAAAGCAATTGGAGTGCCCCACAAAAGGCGGCATATAATGCTGGAAAGACAAATGCTACAAATGCTTACAATGCAATTAAGGGTAATGTTAAGGCAGATAATAAGTATGCTGCATCAACAGATGCCTCTGAAGCTTTTGAGGGTGCTAAAGCTGGATTCAGTGCAGGAACTATTGGTTCTAATGATGACAGTATCTTAAACGGAAAATCAGAAGTCTTTAAAGATGCATATAAAAAGGCTAAAGCTGAAGCTCTTAATGCTGTAAATCAAGGTCAAGCTGATTTCCAAGCTGGAAACATTAACAACGCACCATCTGGTAAGGATGCACTAAGTGTCGCTAGAGCTAATGCTTTCAATCAAATGCAAAAAGGTTTTAATGATGCTAATGCTAACCCTCAAACTATTGATGCTAATAATCATGATGCCTCATATCTAGCTGGAAAGAACATGTCTGACCAAGTAAAACAAGGGATTGCCGATGCTAATACCAATGGTTCAATTACTGACTATGGTAAAGACGGTTCAAAAACACCAGCTCAAGTTGCTGCATACAATGCTGCCGTTAATGGATACTATGCATCAGTTAATGGCTACAAAGATGGTGCTAATGGTGACAAAGAACACAGTAATCCAATTAATCCATCCCAAGCTGCTGCCTATAACTATGTATATCAATTAGCATGGAATAATGGTGGTCGACAAGCTATGACGGGTGCTAATAACTATGAGAATGGTATTGCACGATCAAGTGATGAAGGAATTAAATCACTTGCTCAAAACATTGGTTATGATGATGCCAAACGTGGTCATGATGACTTCTTAAATAATCGTCAACCAACTGGTAATGTTACTCAGGCTTATACTATGGGTCGTGACATGGCCAAGGCTGCTCAAGATGGATTAACAGATGCTATCAATGGTCAAAACAACGCAAGTGCTTCTAAGCAACCAAGTGCATACAATGATGCACAACAAGCATACATGGATGCTGCTAACGCTGTTTCATCCTACCCAGATAATCCAGCAGGACTACCAGCAGGCAAGTCTGTTTCATATCAAGACGTTTACAACAAGGCTGTCTCAGCTCTACAAACTCAATACCAAAACGGTGCTAGCCAATTTGGCTCACAATACTCAAATGGTAATACTTCTGTCGATGAAACTTCAGTTAATTCCAATCAATCCAAGCAATTGCTACAACAAGGATTTAACGAGGCTAAATCTGGTTATCAAGAAGCATTACAATCAGCTACCAATGCTGACGGTTCATTGAACCTAAACGTTCAACCATCTGCTAATGATAGTAGTGCTAAGAAGATTGGATTCAACCAAGCATTGACCTCATTATCTGCAGCTCAAAATGTTGCTAATGGTGAAATTCAACAATCACAAACAGGTCCAATGTATAATACAGCGTTTGAAGCAGCAATGGCTGCTAAGCAAGCATTGCATAACAATCCTGATGCACCTAATACACTTTCACCATCAGATCCTAATAATAATAATCAAGTTTACAAGGATGCTTATAGTGCTGCAATTACACTAATTAAACAACATTATGTAACTGGATTTAATGACTTTATGAGCGGTAAGTCTCTACCAACTGGTGATACTCAAGCAGATATTGATGGTTACAACAATGCTAAAGCTGCTTATGCTCAAGCAGTGAATGGTCAATCTTTCAGTGGTTTGACTTACCAAGATGCTAAGAGTCAAGAAGCATTTGCTGCAGGACAAAAGGTTGTGAATGGATACAACGATGCTTTCAACAAGCGAAGCGAAGATACCACTAATGATTCAAGCGATGCTTACCAAGCAACCAAGGATGCTTACAATGACGCAAATGCCAATACCACACGTGATTTAAGTACTTCATCATTAGACTATGTTACTGCTTACAACTACGCTATGAAGATGGCAAAAGATGCAAGAAATGATGGTGCTTCTCAATTCGTATCCCATGGAACTACTGATTTTGGCAGTCAAACATTGGCCAATGATGCTCAAAGCAATGGTGCTGCTGCAGCTGAAAATGGTAAGAATGACGCTAAGAACAATAAGTCAACTAATGATTCAACTGATAGTGCTTATCTAATTGGTTTCAATTCACTTTCAGGTGCTAGTGATGGTTCTGAAGATGCCAAAAATGGTAATGGAATTAAGAGTGCTGATGAACTATCTAAGGATGGCAAGGATCAAAACTACATCAATGCTTACACTGATGGTTATAACGGTACTAAAGCCGGATACATTGATGGCCAAGATGACAAGCAAAAAGCTGACTTGAGTAAACAAAGTCAATCCTACAAGGATGCTTACAACAACGCTTACAATGATGCTAAGTCAATCGCTAACCAGGGTGCATTGAATCAACTTGCTGGAAAGAATAACCCAAGTGGTTACAACACTTTACAACAAGCTGCTTACAATACAGGTCAAACCAATGCTCAAAATGCTTATTCATGGGCACATGACGACGTTAATAACAAGAACAAGTTTATCAATAACTCCGATGCTTCAGACATCTTTAACGGTGCTCAAGCCGGATTCTCTGATGGAAAACTAGGAAATGTTGCTAATGTTACTTCACAAACCGCTGTTTACCAAGCTGCATACAACAACGCTAGAAGCCAAGCGGGAGCTCAAACAGTTCAAGCTATTAAGGACTTCAAAGCAGTTAAGGATACAATTTACAATGCAGACCAAGGTAAAAATGATGCAGAATCAATTGCTTACACTAACGCATATGATCATATCAAGGCTGGTTTCAATGACCAAATCAACCAAAATGCATTAGTTGACACTACTGGTAAGGATTCGTCATACAAGGCTGGTATCCTTATGGCTAAGAATGTTCAACTTGGAATCTCAGATGCTTCTAACAACCCAAGTCGTACAGATTACGTTGGTACTGATACCCAAAAGGCTGCCTACGCAGCAACCCGTGATGGATACCATGACGGTAGTTACAACAGCAATACCACAATGGACTCATCATTAGCTCCACAAAAGTACGCATACGATTATGCTTACAAGTTGGCTAAGGCTAGTGGTTTGAATTCAGCAATTAACGGTGCCAATGTTTACATCCAAGCAGATGCTCAAGTTCCCGCTGTTAGCGCAGATGGCATAGCACAACAAAAAGGTTATAATGATGCGCAATCTGGATACCAAGCATACTTGGATAATCCAAGTGGTAGTCTTGATAATAGTCAAACACAAGCATATAAATTAGGTTATGCTGCCGCTAAAGAATCGAGACAAGGTATTACAACATTTAATGGTTTAACTAGTCCAAATTCGGCAACTACCGATCCAAATACTAGTGCAACGGCTAATGAACAAGATGGTTTCAACGGTACCCGTGATGGTTATTTTGCTGGAATCTCACGTTTGCCTAAGCAAGTATTTGATACTAGTTCTAGCCAGTCTCGTGCTTATCAAGATGCATATAATGCATCATATGATGCAGCAAGAAGTAAAGCTCAGTCTGGTGCCATTGATCAATTGAGTGGTGCAAATAATGTACAAACTAGTTGGGTTCAAGCTGATCAAAACGCATATGCTTATGGACAACAAATTGCATCTAAAGCGTACACTGATGCAAATAGCAATCCTAACAACACTAACTACACAACTGTCAATGATGCCAGCGATGCATTAAGTGGTGCGAATGCCGGATTTGCGGATGGTACATTAGGAAACAACAATTATCCAAGTGATACATCTGCTAAACCAGTATACTGGGCAGCTTATAAGAAGGCCCAACAAGCTGCAATTAAGGCGGCAATTAAGGGTGTTCAACAATTTGCAGCCGGCAATTCTCTACCTGATAGTTCAGGTCAAAGTGATCAAGTATCTAACGCTGAAAACTATGGATTTAATCAAGCTCAATCTGGATACCAAGACTTCTTTAATGATGGAACAGCTAATAGTACAAATGTTTCATATATGTCAGGATATAAGTTAGCTAATGATCAACAAAATGGTATGAATGATGCTTTATCTTCAAACCCAACATATGATGATTCTAAAGCTCAATACAGTAAGGATGCTTATAAAGCAGCCTTTGATGGAACTAAGAATGGTTTTGTTGATGGAAGTCAAGGTAATACAGCACACATCAATCCTGAAAATTCAGGCCAAAGTTTAATTTATAATTCAACTTATGGACTTGCTATTACTAGCGGTAAGTATTGGTCTCAACAAGGGGTAAGCGGCTTTATTAATGGATCTCCTGATGATCTAAATAATAATGTTCAATCTAATGCATACCATCAAGGTTTTGTTGATGCATCTAATGCTAAACGCGATGCATTTGCTAACTACCCAGGCGCTAGTTCCTCTGGAAATACCAATTACCAACAAGTATATGCTGGATACCATGATGCAATTGATGATGTTGTAAATGGTAGAGCACAAAAGCAAATCTCTTCACTAGATATGTACTACCCAGCGTACGTAAATTGCTATAGATATGCTACTAAGTTAGCTACTCAAGGGGCAAAAGACTTCTTGACTACTGGAACACAAAGTAATCAAGCTTCTGCTGCTGAAAATGCGGTATATCAAAAGGGATATCAAGATGCATCCAATGCTTACACAGCTGCGGTAACTGATCCTAACCAAACTGAACCTGCATCATATGTTGCAGGTGGTAACGCTGATAATACATTCAATGGTGCGGCTCTAGCATTTAATGAAATAGCTATCGGAAGTACTGACTTAGGTACAAATGGCAACACAAATCCAATATTCATCGCTGCTTATAATAAGGCATTTAGTGAGGCTAAAACTTATTCAGATAAAGGTGCGATTGCGTTTGGTAATTTGACTAAACTAAATGATGTAGTTAATACAGTTCATAATCAAATTGCATTTAGTAATGCTTTAGTAAGTGGATATATCACTGCTCAAAGTGCATATGCTGAAGCTCAAGCTAACTTGAATGAAAATCACAGCACTGATAGTACTTATGATCAAACCTATCAGGGTGCTACAGCAGCATTTAAAGCCGTCATTGATGGCAATGAAAGTGACTCGCATGCTAAAGATAACAAATCTGCAGTATTTAGTGCCATTTATGATCGAGCACTTAGTCATGGTATTTCCCAATCTAAGAAGGGTGCCATTGCATTTGCTAAAGACAAGAAACAATCGGATAACGATGCTGCTAACGCAGCAATGTATAACAAGGGATACACCGATGCACAATCAGCTTATGCATCTGCGCAAACTAATCCTAACCAAGCTGCACAACATACTAATAACACTAATGTGGACAATGCATACAACGGTGCCGCTGCAGCATTTAATGATGTAGCAAAAGATACGCCAAATGCTCACCGAGATAATGATAGTGCTGTTTACAAAGCTGTTTATGATAAGGCAATAGTTGAAGCGCAACAAAATGCCCTTGCCGGAGCTAATGCTAGACTAACTGGCGTAAACCTTAATGATGGAATTAAGAACATGAGTACTGCTTCTGCTCAAAACGCTTATACCACCGGTTTCCAGGATGCTGATAAAGGTTATGTAGCTGCTCAAAATGATATGACACAGGCTAATGCTCATGGAACTACAAGTAATGTTGATAGTTCATACCGTGGATCTGCAGCAGCATTTAATGATGTTGTTAATAACACCATTAATGCTGGTAAGAATGCCGACAGTAGTTCGGTATATCAAAACGCTTACAAGATGGCTTTATCTGAAGCGGTTTCTCACGCTAACGATGGTGCTCAAGCCTTCTCTAAAGGCCATGTTTTAACTGATGATTTGAAGAACCTACCAAACGATTCTGCTAAACGAGCATATACTACTGGCTTTAAAGATGCTAAGAATGCTTATGCCGCAGCAACTACTAATCCTACAGATACCACCCATACTAGTCAAAGCAACTTTGACGAAACATTCCGTGGAACTGTTGATGCATATAAAGCTGTAGTAGGTCATAAGTCGTCAGACGCTGGTAAGGCATCTGATAATAATAATGCCTATACTGCTGCATATGATAAGGCATTCGCTGAAGCTACTCAGTTTGCTCAAGCTGGTGCAATTGACTTTGGTAAAAATGTTGATGCAACTCTTGGACGTACACAGTTTGGTAACAATCAATCTGCTAAGACAGCCTACACGACAGGATACAACGACGCAAAGGTAAGTTATGCCAAAGCACAAGCTAACCCAAGTGACCAAGGTAACCACACTAGTCAAAGTAATGCTGATGAAGCATATAAGGGTGCTGCCGCTGCATTTAACGATGTTACTAATAATCAAGCAGGCAAGAATGCGACTGATGGTAATCCAGTTTATGCATCAACATATAGTCGAGCATTAAATGAAGGACAGGCCATCGCAAGTAAGGGTGCTCAAACAGCACCACTAGGAACGGATGCTGTCAACCAAGCATTGGCTATTTACAAGAACAATCCTGCGGCTCAAAAGATGTTTAACACTGGTGTAAGTAATGCTAATGCTGCTTACGCCGCTGCAAGAATTAACCCTAATAATTCAATTGATCATACATCAACAAGTGATTACGATGAAGCTTACAAGGGTGCTGCTGCTGGATTCAATGATGTCGCAAGTGATCAATTCAACAGTCAATTTGCTAACGATACCAATCCTGTTTACCAAAACGCTTACACTAAGGCTGCAAACGAAGCAACTGCTTATGCAACTCAAGGTGCAATCCTAGGTAACACTGGTAAGCAAATATCTGATGGTTGGAATGGTTCAACTGACCAAGCTGTAATCAACGCTGTAACATCTGGTTACAATGATTCTTACACTGGTTACGTTGCGGCTATTCAAGATCCAAGTAAGAACTTCAACCATACTTCAAACAGTAATATCGATAAATCATACAACGGTGCTGCCGCTGCATTTAACGATATTGCCGGAAATAATGGTAAGGCTAGTCGTTCAATTAGTTCGGATACTGTATATACCACTGCATACGACAAGGCATACGCAGTTGGTTTACATTACCAAAACCAAGGTGCTGCGGATGCTGCTAACAATGTCGATGAACAAACTGGTATCAACGCATTGAACGGTTACCAAGGTTTGATTGACGTATATGACCGTGGTTACAAGGATTCTGGCGATGGTTACAAGCTTGCTCAACAAAATAGAAACGACCATGCTAACCACACTTCAGACAGTAATTCCGATGTATCATACAACGGTGCTGCTGCCGGATTCACCGATACAGTCAACGGTGAAGTGGGTAAACATCAAAACGATAACCAAACACCAACTTATCAAAACGCATACACTCGTGCCGTTAAGGAAGCCCAAGCACAAATCCATCAAGCAACACTTGATTTCAATAACAACTTGAATAGAGATACTCAAGCTCAACAAATCATTGCTGGTTCTGACAAGGATGCTTACGTAACTGGTTACAACAATGCTAGTGACGTATACAAGAGCGTCCAAGACTCAGGTGAGAACGATGGTAAGCACACATCAGACAGTGTCAACGATGAACAATACCGTGGTGCAATGAACGCATTCACAGATGTCATCAACGGCACTCCTGGAGCAAACGCTTTAACTGATAGTGTGGCTGTTTCTGAAAAGGAAAACACAAGTGACGTCTACACTAGTGCTTACGCTAAGGCTCAAGTCGAAGCCACTCAAGATGCCTTGAATGGTGCAACTAACTTCATTTCACCAAACACCGCTGGTAATGCGCCAACAGCTACTGGTAAGTTAAAGGCTTATAACAAGGGTGCAAGTGATGCACAAGGTGCTTATGAATTAGCTCAAGACGATAGAACTCAAGGTTCGACTCATTCAACTAATAGTAACTTTGATGTTGTTTACACCAATGCTATTGCTGGTTTCAATGATGCAATCGATAACCCATTAGCACCTGCTAAAGAAGGAAACGACCTAGCTACATTGACCTACAATAAGGCATTGGCACAAGCTAAGCAATCAGCCCTAAATGGTGTATTGGCATTCAACAACGATAACCATGATGATGCATTTGCTAAGGAAGCTAAGCCAAGTGATAGGGATGCATTCAATGTTGGTTACAACCAAGCACAAAGTGGTTTCACTGCTGCTGAAATCAACTATTTGGATGCTGCTCATCACGACACAAACTCCTATTCTGATCAAGTTTACACCAATGCTGCAAAGGCATTTAAGGATGTAAACGACAGAACTGGTCAAGTTAAGGACAATGTCACAAATGATGTTGCGGGTTCAGCTTACAACAAGGCCTTCAACGAAGCATTCAACATCGCAAACAACGGTGCTGATGATTCAGTTAAGGGTGCATCACAATCTACCAACGTTGCTCAATACGCTGGCAAGAAGGCATTAACCGATGCTTACAATGCTGGATACGTTGATGCAACTAAGGCTTACTCAGATGCTGAAAACGACCACAGCAAGGCAAATGACCATACTAGTGATAGTAACTACGACCGTGTCTACCGTGGTGCCGCACTTGGATTTGCTGATATTATCAACCATCAACCTGGTCAAAATGCTAAGGTTGATTCCAATAAGGCGTTCGTTGATGCTTACAGCAGAGCATCACAACAGGCGTTTGCACAAGCTCATGATGGTGCTATTGATGCCAATGGTTCAAAGCAAGTTCGTCAATTGAATACCAATGCTGACAAGCAAGCTTACCAAGTTGGTTTCAATGATGCTACAAACGGATACAGTGAAGCTCAAGATAATCCTGATGACAAAGCCAAAGCTGATCAAACAACTAATGCAGGGTTAGCATATGCTGGTGCTGCTGCAGCATTTAACGATGTTGCAGATGGTAAACCAGGTGAACATGGTCAAACAATTGCTGATCTTGTTTACCAAAATGCTTACAACAAGGCATTGCTTGAAGGTAAAGCTAACGCAAATCAAGGAGCAACAGCATTTGGCCAAGGAAACACACTAAGTGATGATATTAAGCAATTTGCAACTTCTGGTGCTAAGGTTAAGGACTACACCAAGGGTTACAATGATGCCCAAGCTGCATTTGCCGCAGCGCAAAGTGATACTAGTCAAGCCGACCAACACAGAAGTGGCAGTGATTACGATGAAGTTTACTCCGGTGCTGCAAACGCCTTTAACGACGTTTCAAACCATACAGTTGGTCAACACAGAAATGACTCAAATAATCCTGCATACGTTGCCGCATACGACAAGGCATTAACTTCTGGTCAATCAAACACCCAAGATGGTGCTTTGACATACTTGACTGACAGCCAAGACTACGACAAGAAGATGGATTCATTCTCCACTCAAGCTGAAAAGAACTCATTTGCAACTGGATTTAATGATGCTAAGAAGGGTTATGAATTAGCACAACAAAATCCAATGCTTCAAAGTCATATCGATCAAAATGATCTAGATAACACTTACCGTGGAGCAGCTTCTGCATTTAACGATGTTAAGAATGGCACTGCTGGACAACACGCTAAGACTGAAGATAATCCAATTTACCAAAAGGCATACGACAAGGCATTAACCGAAGCCATGAATTCATTCACCGATGGTGCTAACGAATTTAATGACAACAAGCCAAACTCGGCAAGTGGTGTTGACGCAAACAGTCTAGACCACAATAAGGGTTACCAAGATGCTAAGGAACAATATGAAAAAGTCTTGGTAAACGGTGATGATAACCTACCTGACGATGCAAACCCTGCACAAAAGATTGGTTACCAAAAGGCTAAGTCAGTTGTTGCCGGCATTATCGACGCAACTAGTGGCAACAAGCAACAATCAAATGATCCAAACTATGTATTGGGTTACAATTCTGCTCAAGCTGCATTGCGTGATGGTCAAGCTTTTGCCCAAGCAAACGGTAAGATTGATAATGTAAATGACATTCCTGTTCCTGATGGATTAGATCCAGATGCATATCGTCAAGTATTTGCTGGTGCTTACGAAGGTTACAAGACTGGTGCTGGACTACATCCTAAGAACCCAAGTCAAACTAACCCAGCGTTCGTAAATGCATACAATAATGGTTACAACAAGGCAGCAAACGATATTCCAGCCCAAGAAGATTACCTATACAACGGTAAGAAGACTAACTTCAACAGTAGAACCGACAAGAACTCGTATGAACAAGCATACAAGCAAACTGGTGATGGTTTCACTGATGGAATTAAGAATATCGCAATGCAAAATCCTGATTCTGGTTACTACGTAAATGGTTACAAGGCTGCTAAGATTGCACTTGCTGCAATGAAGAAGGCTAAGACTAAGGCACAATTAACCAATGCACAACTAAATGCATTAGGTGGTCAGACCTACGTCAACGCATTTAACGGATACCGTCAAGGTGTTAAGGCAGCTCAAGCAAGTGCTCGTACTCACAAGAAGTTAACTGCCAAGCAATTGGCTGCTAAAGGTCAAGTATTTGCATACACTTACAACCAAGGATTCAAGATTGAAACTGCTCATCAAACTAAGATTGGTAAGAAATACGGAAGTGCCCGCGCAATTAAGCGTAGTCCAATTCCAATGAGTATTACCAAGAACCACTCAGCAGCATATGCTAAGGCATATATTGCAGAGTATAAACGTCAATTCAAGGCTCACATGCCAAGATATATTTACAACGTTAAGACTATCTATACTCACAGAAGAACTAAGTTCTCTCATGGGTCAAGAGTTGTTAAGTACAAGTACTCAAGAAGATATAACGCACATGTCTTTAAGGTTATCGGTATCAAGTACTACAAGAACCGTGTACCAAGATATGTTGTATCCGGTGGTCGTCTAGTAACTGCTGGTCAAATGGTCCAAGATGCATATTACCGTGGTAATACTGCTAAGGCCGCTAAGAATAGTAGTAATAAGAAGACTAAGAATAAACCAATGGTATTCCGTGTAATTAAACCTACCGGTGCATTGATCCATACAAGTAAGAAATACACTAAGCACAATGTAATCAGAAGAGTTCGTCAAGGACAGTTGATTCACGTTGTTAAGGTTGTTAAATACTATGGATTAACAAGACTATACCTAGGACACAACAGATACTTTACTTCAAACAAGACCTTTGTTAAGAAGGTAAGATAGTCGAAAAAAGACCTAGCTATTTGCTAGGTCTTTTTTTGTACTTTTGTTTTATCGTTTTTTAAGTTTTCATTAAGGTTGAGTTGGACAGATTAACTAAAACTTATAGTGGTAGTAGAATGAAATTGTGGAGCTTAATATTGTTGATTTAATAGACATTTAATCAAATTTATCGATAATAACCTTTGTCGTTGGAAAGATATTTAAGTGAATGCTATGTTCAAATTCAAAGAGCTTCAACTTTTAAAATTGGTTAATTTAGTTGTCCTGTTTGTATAAAACACTAAATTAAAAATCCAGAGAGTCAAAATAACGGGGGAGGGCTTTCTTTTGCAATACAATAAGAATGAAATTCAAAAGACCAATGATAAAAAGATTCTACGTAAAGTAAAGAAACAATGGGTTGTAGTCTCATTGGCTTCTTTTGCTTTCTTAGGTGGAACTTCTTTGGCATTAATGTCACACGGAGTCTCCGCGTACGCTGATGATAATGGTAAGAACACATCGGTTGTTCAAACCAATAAAAATCAGCAATCATCGACCAATAAGTCTGATGATAATAACCAAAATGCATCAAGCAATGATCAACAAAATCAAATCAACCCAAATGATGCTAACAATGATAATGGTCAAAGTACTACTAACAATAGCACTCAAAACCAAAGCCAAAACGATATCAGTAACAACAGTAACGATGATCAACAACTATCAAATCGTTTAGGTTCTAGTGACCAATCCAACAATCAAAATCAAACTACCGACATTGTTAACAACCAATCTGCAGATGCTGCTGCTAATTACCAAAAGCACCTACAAGGTAACACTCAAGATGCTAACGATAACAATGCCCAGTATACTCAAGCAATTAACCAAGGGGTTAATGACGCCTACAGTAACCGTAATGCCAATAACGATGACATAACTGATAACAACAGCAAGGAATTATACAGTGCTGCTTACCAAGGGGTTAATGCCAACCAATCAAAGAGTATTTCTGATAACATGGCTAGTTCATCAATTGATGATATCAAGAAGGCAGCTGCCAACACATCATCAATGCTATACATCGCTTACAAGTATGGTGTTGATTTCAAGAGGATTGCGGATGCTGCATTTAACGATGCTACTACATCAGGATCAGATGATTACACTCAAGGAAGCAATCGTCCTAGTTCTGATTCTGGGTTACAAGCTATGTACGATAACGCATACATGGGTGTTAGAAACGCTTTAAATCAACAATTCGATTCAAATAACAAGTTCAATACTTCTGGATACGATGCCAATCCAGAAGATAAGAATGTACCACACAACAACACTAATACCAGTTCTTTTCAATATAAAGCAACCTTCAACAAGATGGTTAACGACTTTAACAACGGAATTGTTTACGCCAATAACAATGCCCAATTTAATAGTGCCATGGTTGCTTCAGGAACTGCCAACATTCAAAAGATTGTATTGACTAACAACATTAACTCAAGTGGAACTGTTACCAATCTTGGTAATTTGACTATTGATGGTCAAAACAAGTTCTCACTAAGTGGCACTTACACTTTCAATAAGTCTGATAGTGGTTCTGTTGTTAAAATCCAAAACGTTACCAGTTTAGGAAGCCCATATGTTGTAAACGGTAATGGATTCGTTGAATACGATAACGTTAGATACAACAGCACTTTTGATAACCTATTCAATCCAAGTAACGGAAATGGTAACTATGTATTAGGTGCCAATGTATACACTTCAGACGCAACTAACAACAACGGTATGATTACCTACAACGAAACCTACAAGAACTTAAACACTCAAGGTGGTAAGTTCGTTGTTGGTGCCAATGGTCAATACGCATTCAATTCATTGATTGCCAACTATATTGTGTTCCAAGAAGGTTCAACCGTTAACTTAAACCCAGTGGAAATTGATAATCACGTTTACCAAAAGAGCTGGGGTAAAACAGTTCAAACTGATAATTTAGATTCAACCATTATGCCTAGCTACGGTATTATAGCCAATAACAATGTTAATGTGCATACCGGTGCCACTGTTAACATAACATTGAGTAACAACACTAACGGTATCCGTGTTGGCAACATTAATGATCCTTCTGATACCGGATCAGGAGATAGCGGAAACGTAGTTATCAAGGGGGCTATTAACCTAGTTGTTCCAGATGGTGTTACACCAACTGCATTGGATCCTAAGTTAGTTAATAGTTCAAAGAACACATCATCCGTTGCCGGTGGATGGAATAATAAGCGTACCGATGCCGTTGTTTGGTTAGGTCACGGCATGCAAATCCTAAGTGGCGGTACTTTCAAGGTTGATGCCAAGATTCCTACTACTGCTAATGGGGGATTGTACAACGCCTTTATCTACGGACCATACTCAACAATGAAGAATGGTGGTCGTAGAAATCAATCAACTAGTAAGATTATCGTCCAACAAAATGGGACATTGGACATTAATATGAACACTGGATCAAAGGATCACCCACTTCGTGTTGCCTTTCTGCCAATCGTTGCATTCAATCCAAGGAAGTTTAATTTAACATTGAACGTTACACCAGGAACCCCATTGACCGGTGCGGCTGGTCCAAAGCTAAGTTTATCTTCCATTGATGTCTTTGGCGCCATTTTGGATAATGGAAATATTGATAGTATTAGAACTAGCAGTGGTTACCAACTAAACCCATACATTTATCACTACCGTCGTAATGGTACTGCGTTGGGTGAAAATGATGATAACTTTAACAGTAGTGAAATTTTCCAAGATATTAACGGGGTAACTAACGGATACAAGCCAGCAGGATCTGAAAGTAGTAAGAAACGATTTAGTTTCAGTTATCCATACACATGGTCAACAGTTCCATCAACTGGCGTTACAGATAATGGGGTCAACTTTGATACCGCTTTTGATTACCTACAATACTTCGTTCAATTGTATGAAGACATTCTTGCAAATAAGCAAGATTACAATGATCAAGTTCAAAACGGTAACATTGTAACCAATGATACTAGCCGTTCAGGTGCATACAATCCTGATAAAGCTAAAAATGGTGACAATCCAACTCAAGCTGAAATTAATACAGCAATTTCTAATGTCTGGAAGAACGATGTTAACAGGGTAAATAATCAAACAGGTATCTTGAATGATACTACCTGGGCAAGTAGCCTTAATAGTCAAAGAGCTTACTTGAACGGTCAAACATTCCAAGATGTTGCTGGAATGAGTAAGAAGGACTTCATTAATAAACTTAAGAACATCAATGACCCTCAACTACCTGACATTATCATTAATATTGCCAACGCACTAGGTAAGACTGTTGCAAGCATGTCTAATAATCCAAAGGTTATTAGCAGGTTCAATGAAGCTTTCAATGGTAATAATCCAAAGGTTATTTCAGGTCAAAACGCCAGAAACGATACTTCCATTGACTTCTCTGGTTCTCCTTCAATTGAATTCGACCACAATATCGAAGTTTACCAAGATAATAATGGTCACTATCATGCCAAGTTTGACGCCACATTAAACAACCCTGGGGATGATGCTAAAGAACATCAAGTCGAGGTTCACTACGTTACTGGTTCATTTGATGCGAAGTCAAACAATGGTGACGTCTACCGCAATATGTACAAGGCTAATAACAATAGTGAAGCGTTAGCCCAAACCATCACGCTTGATTCAAGTAATTCTACTACGCAAAGTGATGGTAGCATCAAGTTTAATGGTGATATTGATTTAGGAACTAAACCAGTCGACACTGTTGGTATTCGTTTGAATACCTTCATGGGAACTAATTTAGCTAACTGGCAAGGATCTGCATATCAACCAATTGCCAGTGTAACTAGTTCAATTCGTCCAGGTAACAACAGTTATCAAACTAACGTTGAAGGTTTTAACAGTGTATGGACTCGTCTAGATGATGGACAAGAACTTAAGTTAAAGGGTAACTATGGTCCTGACAATGACATGCACTCAATCGCTGCTATGCCTACAGCACAAGGATTCTTGAACAACATTAGTGGTATTTTGAGTCACTTAAACGATAGTGACCAAAGTCAGTCTCAATACTATACAAACAAGACTTCAAGTAATCCATTAGCAAGTCCTGAATATCGTGAATATTTAATTAATAACCAAAACATCACACCATTTGATGATTCATCATACAGTGGTGCTGATAGTAATAATAAAGATACAAGCTACGCCACAGTCAGAGTTATCGCTTCTAATGGTGCCAAGACTAGGCTAGTTGGTATTACCAAGTTACCAACTTCAACAATCCTAGGAAATGGTACTTTAGATACTTCTAATTACGATGCTAAGACTGCCTTTACCAAGCTATCCAGTGATGTATCTAACAATAACAAGGGTTACGCACTTGATTTATCTAAGACTCCAATGAAGCAATACGATAAGTCAACTTACGACATCTACGTTCCAGATGTTCAATTCATGCAAGATGGTACATTATTACCAATCGATACCCCTTCTGGAAGCAGAATTCCATTTAAGGGGATTGCAAAGGTTGATAAGAATACTGGTAACGTGATTTCAGTAACTCCACAACTACCTGGTTTCGCTGTTGTACAAAATAATACAGGTCTAAACCCTGATAGTTATGGTATGTACACTGTGCAGCCAGCTGTTGGTACTGCCACTATTTATCTAGATGATGCCAATGGTAATCCAACTGGATTAACCGCATCAGTTCAAGTTAAGGGTAACAGTGATGGTTCAGTTAATGCTGTTAAACCAGTAACCATTTCATCAGGTAAGAACGACGGATTACAATATGTCATCGATAACAAGACAAAGATTGGTATTGTTACTGATGCCAACGGGAACCCAACTTATCATGTTCAATTAACAGCAACTAGTGACAAGAAGTACGTTAACGTTGTTACTACTTCAGGAAGCCCAGTTGATCAAGGTGGTTACAGACGCCAAGATGCCGATGGTAGTTTGCACACCGTAACATACCTACCAGGTTTCGATTCATCATCAAGTACTCAAACCACTGGTTCAGGATCTAACCAAAAAGATATTGTTAGTCCTTCTGCTACACCAGTAACCGTTAAAGTACCGGTATATCAACCAAACTCAACAACTCCATTAACTGTTAACGGTCAACCTGTCTACGTTGAGGTTTCCGCTCAAGGGCAAAATGACGGGACTTCTAAGATTACCGATGTGAAGGGTAGAAAAGTGTTCAAAACTGATTCTGGTAAGTACAAGGTTATTGTTGGTGATAATGTGAAGGCATACACTGACAACTCAGGAAACGTCATCACATATATCGAAGGACAAGTCGATAAAGACGTCATCACCAAGACTCCAGCCGTTCTAGCTGACGGTACAAGTGTTGATGGTGGTGCTACCGTTACCAATAGTGATGGTACATTGACTATCAAGCCAGGGATGCCAGGTTTTGATGGTACTAACCCTGGTCAAATGAAGGGTAACAGTGCTGTTGTGGCACCATCTTCTAACCCAGTTAAGGTTACTGTTCCAGTAATCAGCAGTGTTGATGGTAGTCACGTTGGTGACGTTGATGTGGATGTTCAAGGTAGAACCGATGGTCATTCATACGTTACAAACGTGGACTCACAAAATAGTTTTACAGACAGTAATGGTAATACCTATACCGTTAATACGGGATCAGTATTAACTCCTCAATACAATGGTGGCAAGGTAACTCCAACAATTGTAGTTACTCCAGAAACACCAGCAGATATCGATTTAGGAGCGGTTACTGACAAGGGTAACCCAATCGCTGCAGGTGCAACTATCCATACTGAAAACGGTGTAAAGCAATCAATCTCTAAGATGCCAGGTTTCGATGGCAGCGTTCCAGCTAATATCGATGCAAACAACCACGCTGTATTGACTCCATCAAAGAGTCCAGTTCAAACAACTATCAATGTATATGATGCTCAATCAGGTAAGAACATTGGTACCATGACGGTTCATGTCCAAGGTAACTCTGATGGTAATTCATACATTACATCTGTAGATACTCCAAGCAATGCTACATTGACTGATGGACACAACGGATACAACGTAACAACCGGAACTGCAATCAGCGTTGACCCTAATGATTCAAGCAAGTTCAGCGTATCAGTTAACTCAACTTATGTTGGTACTGAACAAGTCAACGCTGTTACCGATTCATGTAATACAATCAAGGGTGGTGCTACCATCTCAGCTAACGCTTCAGGTGGTAAACAAGCTACTGCTAATATCCCTGGATTTGCTACAGCAACCAATGCTCAATTTGACAACAACGGTAACGCTGTCTTAGTACCGGCTACCGCACCAGTTCAAACTAACGTTGATATTGTCGATCCTGCAACCGGCCAAAAGGTTGGTACATCGACAGTAATGGTACAAGGTAACGAAGACGGTAATTCATACATTACCAGTGTCGTTAGTGGTGGCTTCGTTGGAACTAAAGACTCTGATGGTAAGCACTACAGCTACACCGTTACTCCCGGTACTGCACTTGAATTAAATAAGGATAGTCAAGGTAACTACACACCAATTGTTAATGTAACCAAACAAGCATTTAATTATCAAACAGGTGATAAGGTTCCTATCCAACGTGAAGATGGAACAACACTTCCATTCCCAGGAACAATCAGTTATGACAATAATGGTCACATGATTGTAACTCCTGATTTACCTGGATACAGTCCTGCCCAAAATGATCAGGATGACTCATTCAATGTTACAACTAACCAAACACCCCAAACTGTCAATATTCATATTTACAATGCTTTGACTGGTAAGGATACTAACAAGGCTGTTAATGTTTTAATCACTGGTCACAGTAATGCAAGCAAGTTAGATACAAAACCTGTTTACATTGATATTACAGCTCTATCAGACCAACAAGCGGGAGGGGTCACTGCAGATAACAGAGATACAAGTAAACCAGTTGCTCATATTACCGATAATGATGGTAACAAGTACACAATCAGTAATGTTCTAACAGTTAATAAGAATGTCTTAGTTCACGTTGCCGCAAATAGTTCTGATTCAAACTACTACTATCTATCATTGCTACCAGATGGAACTCCAGTTGACCAACAAACAGTTGATGTTGTTACTGCAAACGGTTCAAGCGTAGGTAAGGGTACTTACAACGCCAATACTGGAAACGGTGCACCATTTGTAACTCCAGATAATCCTGGTTTTACATCATCAAATGCTAAGAAGTACAACGGTCAAGATAAGTACATCGTTTCACCAACTACAGCTCAAACTAACATCTCTGTTACTGATGGTAACGGAAATATCATTGCGCAAAACGTCAATATAACAGTAAGTGGTGATAATAACGGTAATACTACAATTACCAAGGTACCAAACAACGGTACTATTACCGGCTCTGACGGTAACACTTACCAAATCAGTACTGGTCAAACCATTCAACCAAACAAACCAAACACTGTTGGTAATGGTTACAACACCACCGGTCAACTAGTGGGAATGGCTAATGTTCCGGTAACTTCTGATGGTCAAAAGACTAACTCAACTATCAGTAATCTTCCAGTGACAACTGATGCTGATGGTAATCAAGTGGTTACAAAGAACACGGCTAGTGCAGATGGTTCATACATTATCCCTGCAGGTACTGTTGTAACTAAGGATGCTAACAACAAACCAAGTGTTGATGGTTTTGCATACAACCCAACTGATCAAACCGTTACAATCAGCAATGTTCACTTCATGCACAGAAAGGAAGACACTGGCCTAACTTCAGATATCAAGGGTGTACTTGGACCAGATGGTACTATTACTGTTCAAAAAGATACTACATTAGTCGGAAATGACAACAATGCTTACACCGCTAAAGCTAAGACAGTAATCAAAAAGGTTGTTAATGACCAAGGTAAGATTGAATACCATGTTGAAACTGTTACTCACAAGATTAAGCAAGATGTTCCAGCAACTGCCGGAGCAAACGGTCCAGTTGTTCAAGGTGGTGCAACCGTTAACTACGATCCAAATACAGGTGTAAAGACAGTTACTTCAAACGTTCCTGGATTTGGTTTGGATAACGGTCAAAAGACAGAAACAGTTCCAGCAAACACTGACACTACTCAATTCAAACTAACACCAATCAAGGAAACAATTGATGGTGTTCACAACGACCAAAACGGTACAGATACCGGTTCAACTACAGACCAACTACCAATACAAGGTCATGATGATGGTACTGTCACTGTTGTATCCAACACCACTTCAAGGGATGGAAAATACGTCGTTCCAGCAGGTGCTAAGGTCACCAAGAATGCTGACGGGACTTACCATGCTGAATCATTGTCAAGAAACCCAGACGGCACTGTTACTATCAACAATGCCTCATACGATGGAACTAACGGTACAAGTGTTGTTAAACCAGTTGTGGCTCATCTAAACGATGATGGTTCATTAACTGTTAACAGCGATACTGCCGTTGAAGATGGTAATGGTAATGTTTACGTTGCCAAGAAGGGTAGCAGCATTACTCCAGTAGTTAACCCAGACGGATCAACTACTTACCACATTGCCAGTCAAGTTCAACAACAAGACCAAGTCGTTCTAGCCAAGGCTGGTAAGAACGGTCAAACTGTTCAAGGTGGCGCAACCATCCACACTAATGCTGATGGTACTAAGACAATTACATCAAATGTACCTGGATTTGTTGGTACCCAAAATGTTCCAATGGATACAGATACCGGTCTTCCAGTTCTAACTCCAGGTGTTACTACATTACCAACTACTCATGCTGATGATGACAAGAGTAATTATACTGGAAAGATTATTTCCAACATGAGTGTTCAAGGACACGATGATGGTTCAATTACCGTTGTTAAGAACACCAAGACTGATGATGGTGCTAATGTTGCTATGGCCAATTCACCAGTTACAATCAACAAAGATGGTAGTTACCATGTTCAAACTCTTCCAATGAATCAAAATGGTAACGTAACGATTAGTCAATCTACAATTACCGATCAAAATGGTAACAAGATTAACAGTCAAGATGTTACTGCTAAGTTAAACGATGATGGTTCATTAACATTGAATCAACCATCAAATAGTGGAATTCACACCATTACTCAAGATGGTTACGCATACCAAGCAAATAATGGTACGCCAGTAGTTAAGACCGGTAATGGTTATCAAGTCAAGAGTGAAGACGATACCGCAAGAATTACCAACGCTACATTGAAAGATGAACATGGTAATACAATTGACGGAACTGGATTAATCAACGTTGATAAATCAACCGGTAAGATTTTACCAAGTTCTGATTTATCAAATGTTGCTAATCTAGGTGGTAACAATGAAGGGTACCACATTAAGTCTCCTGATACTCAAACCGTTGAATGGAGTGACGGTAAGGGGGGCGTTAACGCTAATGCTACCGTTCAAGTCGTTGAAAACTATCCATATGATTTCGTTCATGATGTTAAGTTGAAAAACTCATACACAGGCGCAATCATTAACTATCATACTGATGGTCAAGGTAAGGATAACTTCATATTGAAGGTCACTCATTCTGATGGATTGCCAGTTAACTCTGGTACTAAGGATGCTGCCAAGGCGGTTATGCAATTACCTGATGGTTATTTATACGATTCCAACAAGAGCATTACTGTTAACAAGAATTCTGACGGTAGTTTTGAATATGTAATTCCAGTTGTTCCAACACAAGCTCAACTACCAACAGCCGTTATTGATGGTAAGGATAATCAAGAAAAAGCAATTACCAAGTTGCCTGTAAACACTGCTAGTGATGGCTCAATCACCACTTCAGAAGATCACGTTGCTAAGGGAATGAACGATGATCCTAACTACTACTTCGTTCCAAAGGGTTCAAGCGTTCGTCATGAAGCAGACGGCACATACCATGCTGACGGATACACCATCCCCGCAAATCCAGATGGTACATTTAACATTACCAATGGACAATACGATAAGGATGAAAATACTTCATACCCAGGTAAGATTACCGTAAACGTCGATCCAAATACTGGGAAGATTACCATCGCCAAGGCCTCAGTAACAAAGGCTCCAGATGGCAAAATCTACCAAGTTGATGCCGGCGCAGCAGTAACTCCTAAGTATGAAAACGACGACGTTCAATACCACGTACCCGCACATGCCGTTGACGCTTCTCAAAACATTCCTGCTAAGACCGGTACTAACGGTCAACGCTTCGATAATGCTGCCACAGTCATTATCAATCCAGATAATGGTACTAAGACAATTCAATCTAATATCCCAGGATTTGCTGGCCAAACTAATGTCCCAGTGGATCAAGATACTGGAAACGTTGTCCTAATACCAACTAACGATGTAGCTAAGGGTGTTCACTTTAACGCTGACGGACAAGACACTGGTTCAACCGGTGACGTTCCTGTTAAGGGTAACCAAAACGGTGATATTGTCGTTACTAAGAACACTAAGTCAAGCGATGGCAAGTACATGGTTCCAGCTGGTTCTACTGTAACCAAGGGAACTGATGGTAATTACCACGCTGAATCATTCCCAATAACCCCCGATGGAACTATTAACATTCCAAATGGTAACTATGATGCTTCCGACAACACATCACAACAAGGTAATCTAATTGCTAAGGTTGACGACAATGGAAACATGACCGTCGCTAAGGCAACTGTTGCTAAGGATGATAAGGGTAATGTTTACATCGCCCACACCAATGCACCAATTACAAAGGAAGTTGGCCCAGACGGCACCATTTCATACAACGTTAACGCTGAAAAGGTTACTCAAGATCAACCAGTTCCTGCAAAGGCTGGTCAAAACGGAACAATGGCCGATGGTGCCGCTAAGATTCATGTAAATGATGACGGTAGCAAGACTGTGATTTCAAACGTTCCTGGTTTTAAGGGTTACGATATTCCAGAAGGTCAACCAGTACCAAAAACAGTGGTATTAACACCAAGTTCAAGTACTATTAATGAAGTTCACATGGATGATATTAATGGTAACGACACTGGTTCAACCACCGACAATGTTTTCGTAATTGGACAAGATGATGGTTCAATCAAGACTACCAAGTCAATCACAACTCCGGACGGTAAGATTATCCTTGCTAACACAACTCTTACTAAGGATAAAGATGGTAATTGGCACGCTCAATCATACCCATACGATGCCGGAAACAGACAGGTAACATTGTCACAACTTCCAATCAAGGATGACAAAGGAAATGTTATCGATCACCAAGACGTAGTCGCAAACGTCGACCTAGCAAGTGGAACACTTTCAGTTGCTAATCCACAAGGAGTTCACGCAACCACAAGTACCGACGCATACCAAGCTGATGCTGGAACTCCAATCGTTTCAGACAACAACCACTTGTATGTAAACACCAAAAACGATACAGCCGTTATTCACAACGCCACATTGATTGACGTTCTAAATAATGCCAATGTCGGAAATGGTGAAGTTAGAGTTGATAAGACTACTGGTAACGTCTTAACCGCAAACCTACCAACCACTGGTGGTAACCAAAACGCAGGATTCCATGTTTATGACCCAACCGGTCAAATCGTTCACTGGAGCGATGCAAGTGGTAACGTTGATGACAACGCAATTGTTAGAGTTACCGACAATGCTCCATACCACGAAAACAACCATGTTAAGTTCCTAAACGTATACAACAACCAAGTATTTACCGATAACACTAACAACCCATCAATTAAGGTTAACGATGATGACTTACTACCAATCTTTGCTGGTAGTTCAAACGCTGCTGAAGCCGTAACTGGTATCCCAAGTGGATACAGCTACGCTAAGGGTAAGCAAATCATCGTTCAACAAACTAATAATGATGATGACAGTGATAAAGACAAGCGTACCTACATTGTTCCAGTCGTCCCAGCACAAGGTGAAATCACCAATGCTAGTGTCTTGAATCAAAAGGGTGACGTTAAGGTCGACCACAGTCAAACATTACCAGTTCAAACCAACGATGATGGTTCAATCAACACTACCAAGGATGTTATTTCCAAGGGTACGGATGGCAACTACTACGTCATCACTAAGAATACCTCAGTTGTCCCAAACAGTTCTGGCGATGGCAGTTACACCGCTCAAGGTAGCAAGTTAGTTGCTAACCCAGATGGTACTGTTGATATCGATAAGGCTCATCTAGACGACAAGACTGATCCTTCCAAGTCAGTAATTGGAAAGGTTTCAGTAAACATCGATCCATCAAACGGCACAATGACTGTCAACAAGACAACTGTCGTAACTGATCCAAACGACCCAACTAAGGCATACCAAGTAAATCCTGGGGACCCAATCACTATCACTAAGGATGACAATGGTGAACCTGAATATCACATTCCAGCTACGATTATTGAACAAGATAAGAAGGTTCCTGCCCAAACCGGTCAAAACGGTACAGTTCAAGACAATGCTGCTACAATTCATGTAAATAATGATGGTAGTAAGACAATCATTTCAAACGTTCCTGGATTTACCGGTGACACCATTCCAAATGGTGAACCACTACCAACTAACCCAGTATTGAAACCAACTACTGGTACCATCGATAATGTTCATATCCTAGACAACGATGATAAGGATACTGGATCAACCATTGATAAACTTCCAATCCAAGGTCAAAGCGATGGCACAATTAAGGTAACTCAACCTGTAACCACTCCAAACGGGAGAATCATTCTACCTGGTAGTGAAGTCACCAAGGATAGCAATGGCAACTGGACAGTTCCATCATATCCATATGATGCAGGTACTCGTCAGGTAACATTGCCAAACGTTGCTGTAAAGGATGAACAAGGTAACGTTATTGGCGTTCGTGATGTCCACGCTAACATCGACTTGAACAAGGGTACAATGACCCTTGCTGATGAAAACGGTGTTCACATTGTTAAGGGTAAGCAAGCATATCAAGCAAATGCTGGTATAGAAATTAACAATGACAATGGGGCATTCTCATTGACCGCCAAGGATGACACCGCTGTAATCAATAATGCTACATTCATTGATAACAACGATGGTGCATCTAAGGGTAACGGTCAGGTTATCATCGATAAGACCACAGGTCATGTTCTAGACGCTAACTTACCTAGTGGTGGATATAATGAAAAAGGATTCCACGTTTACAACCCAGATTCACAAGTGGTTGATTGGATGGATAACAATGAAAACGTTGATCCAAATGCTAAGGTTGTAATTGCTGATAACTCACCTTACTCATCAAGAAGTAACGTTCAATTCATCGATATCTACACCAACAAGCCAGTTTCAGCTGACACTACTAAGTACTTCATCTACGCAAACGATAAGGATAATACTCCTATTTATGCAGGTGGTACTGACGCCTACAAGGCTGTTTCAGCAATTCCAGATGGCTACAAGTACGCAACTGGTAGACAAATTCAAATGATTACTGATCCAACTGATAAAACTAAGACTTTATACCAAGTACCAATTTACCCATCTAATGGTCAAATTGATAACGCTTCGGTATATGACCAAATTGGTAATGTTCAAGTTGATCACGGTCAAACACTACCAGTAAACACCGATGACAATGGAAACATCACCACAAACGATAATGTCATTGCTAAGGGTAAGGATGGTAACTACTACATCATTCCTAGTGGTTCCAACGTCAACATGAACCCATCTGACAACTCATATCAAGTTGTTGGTGATAAGTTGAAGTCACCAAGCGATGGAATCGTTAATATTCCAAACGCTCACTTTGATGACAAAGAAGATAAGACAAGGTCATTGGTTGGACCAGTAACCGCTAAGGTTGATCCTGAAAAGGGCACAATGACAGTTGATAAGACAACCGTTGTCAACGACCCAACCAACCCAAGCAGAGCTTACCAAGTTAATGCCGGGAACCCAATTACCATCAAACCTGATGGAAAGGGTGGCGTTGAATACCACATGGATGCCACTCCAATTGACCAAGATAAGTCAATCGATGCTCAATTAGGTGACAATGGTAAGACTCAATCAAACGGTGCCAAGGTTCATTACAATAGTGATGGTACTAAGGATATCGTTTCAAATATCCCTGGATACACTGGTCAAACTGGACTACCAAATAATTCTGATACCAGTCATGCTAAGTTAACTCCAGTTAATGATGTTGCTCACGACGTATCATTTGATACTGACAAGAAGGCCACTGGATCAACTGGTGATGTTCCAGTTAAGGGTGATAACGATGGTAATATTGTTGTAACTCAAAACACTAAGTCAACCGATGGTAAGTACATGATTCCAAAGGGAAGCAACATTACGAAGGGTGACGATGGTAAGTACCATGGTGAGTCACTACCAGTTAACGAAGATGGTACCGTGACTATCAATAACGCTAACGTTAACGATAGTAAGGGTGATACTAAGGCTCACAAGGACTTAGTAGCCAAAGTTGACGATCAAGGTAACATCACAACAGCCAAGGATGAAATTGCTAAGGGTGATGATGGCAATGATTACATCATCCCTGCCGGTTCGCCTGTAACCAAGAATCCAGCAACTGGACAATATCAAGTAGCCGGAAATCAGCTACCAATTAAGGATGGCAAGGTTACAATCGACAATGCCCACTATGATGACAAACTAGAACCAGGTAAGGGTGTCATTAACAGTATCGTGGCAAACGTTGATGAAAACACTGGTAAGCTAACCGCAAGTCAAGACACAGTTGTACCTGATCCAAGCGATTCAAGTCGTGTCTACAAAGCAACTGCCGGTGACCCAATTACCATCAAGTCAGATGGTAAGGGTGGTGTTGAATACCACGTTGATGCAACTCCAATCGTTCAAGACGAAAAGGTTCCAGCACAACCTGGTAAGAATGGTAAGGCGCAACCAGATGGCGCAACCATCCACTACAACAGTGATGGTACTAAGAATGTTATCTCAAACATCCCTGGCTACGCTGGTCAAACTAACGTACCATTTAGTCAAGACACTACTAAACCAGTATTGACTCCAACTCAAGGTACTGCTTCTGATGTCCACTTCGATAACGGTGGTAAGGATACCGGTTCTAAGTCTTACCTACCTGTTAAGGGTGATGACAATGGAAACATCATCGTAACTAAGACTACTAAGTCAACCGATGGGAAGTACGTAATTCCTGCTGGAACTACTATTACAAAGAACGATGACGGAACTTATCATGGTGATTCACTACCAATCGATGCAAACGGTGATGTTGATATCGCCAACGCTAACATCGTTGACGATAGTGGCCATCTACAAGCCCAAGCTGACTTTAAGGCTAGAGTTGATGACGATGGAAACATCGTGACAACGAAGACCAAGGTTGTTAAGGGTAACGATGGTAACTACTACATTGTTCCTGCTGGTTCATCAATCACCAAGAACAAAGACACTGGAGCTTACCAAGTAAACGGTACTAAGATGTCAACCAATGCTGATGGTACTCTAAACATCGATAATGCATTCTACGATGATAAGAATGACAATACTAAGTCAGTCATTGGACCATTGGTTGCTAAGGTTGATCCAAATACCGGTGACTTAACAGTTGCTAAGACATCCGTTGTAAATGATCCAACTATTCCACACCGTGCTTACCAAGCCGATGCTGGTGAATCAATTACAATTGAGGTTGATAAGAACAACAATGTTTCATATCACGTTGCTGCAACTCCAATTCAACAAGATGAACAGAAACCAGCTCGTCTAAGTGACAATGCAAAACCTGTTGATGATGCGGTAATCATTCACACTAATAACGATGGTTCAAAAACAATTGAATCCAATGTCCCTGGTTACGCTGGAACAACTATTCCAGAAGGTCAACCAGTACCAAGTGATCCGGTATTAACACCTGTTGATGATGAAATTGAACATGTTCACTTCAACCACGGGGGTCAAGATACTCAATCAATTGGTAACATCCCAGTTAAGGGTGACGTTAATGGAGCAATTATCGTAACTAAGCCAACTCGTTCAAACGATAACAGGTACTTGGTACCTGCCGGATCAACAGTTACCAAGAGTCAAGATGGAAGCTACCATGTTGAATCATTCCCAATCAACGCTGACGGCACAATTACAATTGACAATGCGCACCTCGATGCCAGTGATAAAACCTATGTAATTGGAAGAGTGATTGCCAAGCTTGATGGCAATGGCAACTTGATTGTTCAACACAAATCAGTTGTTAATAATGGTCATGGTTACAATTACACTTCTAATGAAAATACAATCATTAAGGTAGTTGTTAATAGCGATGGTACAACAACCATGCATGTAGTTGCGGTTAAGATTCGTGTAGGTGAATCCCCTGAATCTGCAGGTAGAAACCGTGCTGCTAAGCTATTACCAGTTGAAAACTTGAAGCACAAGGATGCCGACTATGTATCTAGATACATGAAAGCATACAAGGCCGAATTGAAGAGAAAGGCTCCTTCATATGTATACAGTGTGAAGGGACTATACCTACACAGTTCAGCTCACTTCACAATCAAGAATCGTGTGAAGGGTTATGCTAAGAAACCAAGAAGATTAGCACATGTCTTCAAGGTTAGAGGCGTTGTTCTAGATCATAACAAGTACCCACGTCTAAAGGTTAATGGTGGTTACATCTACTTCAACAAGAACATTAGGGATGCATACTACCGTACTAATCATCCACTATTCCGTGTCATCAGAAATACTGGAGTATTGGTTCACACAGACAAGAAGTTCCATTACGGCAAGAGACGTGTAATTAGACTTCGTCGTGGTGCATTAATCCACGTTAAGAAGGTTGTTAAGTACTACAGCATTACTCGTCTATACATTGGTAATGGCCAATATGTCACCTCTAACAAGACTTATGTTGCGCTTGCTAAGAAGAAGAGAGCACCACTTTACGTATACTGGACAAACAAACGTGGAGTTTACGTAAATACTCACTTCACTCGCAAGAATGCCGTTAAGTACTTCTCCAAGAGACCAAGAAATAAAGCTAACGCATACAAGGTATTGAGAATAGTCAAGACTAAGAACGGTACTAAGTACCTCATCAAGCACGGCTACATCAATGCTAAGGGCACAATTCCAGCATATTACGTTCGTCGTACTAAGCTAATTCGTGTCATCAGAAATAGGGGAATTTTAGTACACAATGCTAAGAAGTTCACTAAGCGTAATGCGATTAAGCATTTCAGAAAGAACGCATTGATCCGAGTACAAAGCGTAGCAAGATTCTACGGAATTACCAGATTCTACATTGGACATGGTGAATACATCACTGCTAATAAGACCTGGGTTAACAGAATTAAATAGAATCTAAAAATACCCGTTAGGAAAAATCCTAACGGGTATTTTTTTATACTTTTGTCTAAAATCAGCAATTTTATACAGGAAAATAAGAAGGAATCTCAGTGAAATGTTAAGAAATTATTTACTTTTTTAAGATTTTTTAAAATCAATGTTTCGTTTGAGAAATCGCGATGTTAATAGGATATTATATTCGGTGTATAAAAACGATTTTATAAGTTTGTCACTGAAATTTTAAAGAGGAGGTGCCTTTTCATTGAAATACAATAAGAGAAAAATAAGAAAGCTAAACGACAAAAAGATGTTGAAAAAAGTAAAGAAAAACTGGGTTGTAGTCTCTGTTTCTTCTTTTGCACTTTTTGGTGTGGCAGGTCTTACTTTGATGACAACTCAAGTTAGCGCAAATGCTGATGGTACTACTAAAGGACAAGCAGCCACAATTATGGATCAAAGTACTTATTCAAGCAGTCAATCAAAGAGCCCAGTAGTAACAAGTAACACCAGTTCAACATCTTCATCTCAAGGCAGTTCGAATAGCATTCAAGACAGTAGTTCTGCATTAAGTGAGAATACATCGGTAACTAGTAGTTCAAATGTGCAATCGAATTTGGACACTAATAATAGTCAAAGTAGCAATTCTAATAATTCACTAACAGGGGTTAGTCTGTCTGAGGCTCAAGCCATCATTGATCAAATGGCTTCATCTGCGCAAAGCAACATTGATAGCAATGCTGCTGTGTATCGTGACAACTTAGCTCAGGGACTAAGTTATCGTGATAACTTTAGCGCAAATCCCATCTCTGTATACTTTAATGATGTCAATGGAAATCAACCGCTTGGCGGAGGTGCTTCATATGCATATGTTGCTAATAATACCAATCCAAATAATTTTCAAATTCTTAACTCTGCAACACCAAATGCAAATGGAGTCAACCAATTAAATAATGTCAATAATGTTACCAATCCAGGCTTCACTTACGTTTTAAATTCCAGTATAGCACCTGGGAAGAATAATTTAGGCACTCCACAACTTATCGTTGAAACTAAGGGAACTAATCCAACTTTCCTAACACCAGTCTCTTTTGTTGATGCAAACGGAAACGCAATCACGGGGACAAATGGAAATCCAGCCATTGGGATGGCAATTCTAAATAGTTCCAACAATGCTTTGCAAAAAGTAACAAACTATTACAATATTAACGGTAATAGCTACGTAGCAAACGTTGGATCACAATTGAGTATGAACTCAAACTACAACTACGTAGTGACATTGGTACCTGCTGCAAAACCAAAGCCATTGAATTTCTATAACACCAATGGCCAATTGGTAGCAACTGGTACAGTAAACATCAATAATGATGGAAGCATTTCCAACACATACACATTGGGTAACTTGCAAAATCAATACTACTATGTGCCAAATGCTTCAACCCCAAACGTTACTGCTGATGCTAACAACAGCGGTCAATATGCGGTTACTGTTAACCAACAAACTGCAACATTGAACTTTGTAACTCCAAATAATCAAATCCTAACAGACAGTAGCAATAACCAATTGACTGGTTCTGTTTACCTAAATTCAGATGGATCAACAACCATCAACGATACTACCAGCATTAACGGTAGTGGATACCACGTTGCACCAAATGCTAAAGTGGTAGCTAAAGGTAATGGAACTTACTCAATTGCTGTCCTAAAAAATGCTAGAACATCAACAGTAACATTCACTAGCAAGGGTGTACCGGTAGTCGATAACAGCGGAAACACTGTGATAGGTCAAGTTAACGTTAACGGCAACAACGTGCCACAACTAGTTGACTACGGTAACTTAGCAAATAGTAATTACCACATCAGTCCTAACGGTCAATTGATTAAGGACGCAAATGATGACAACTTCACTATGGAAGTTGTTTTAAACAAGCTAAGCAACTTTGCCAACGCAACATTTGTTGATGGCAATGGAGTCAGTCATGGTCAAGGAACCATTACCTTTGATTCCAACAACAATTCTAAATTAATCGATAATGGTAGCTTAGATATCAACAACTACTACGTCGTAAATGGTCAAGTTACCAATGTTAATGGTCAATACCAAGTACTGGTAAATCCTGACGTTGTTAATAAACAAGCATCATTAACATTCGTTGATGCAAATGGAAACGCACATGGTACTGGATTGGTTGCATTTGATGCTAACAACAATCCAAAGATTGCTAGTGTTGGAACATTCGACAGTAACAACTACTACATGATTAATGGCCAAGTGGTAACAGTAAATGGCCAATACCAAGTAGTCGTTAACCCATACTCAATTAGTAGTACTTTACCTGTATACTTCGTTGATAGTAATGGCGTTAACCATGGACAAGGATCCATCGTTTTAAACGCAAATAACACACCTAGATTGGTTGATAACGGAACTTTCGATAGTAATAACTATTACATGACAACCGGTCAAATTATCAACAATAATGGTCAATACCAAATTAATGTTTCACCAACAGTAAATGTTGTCTACTATCCAATTCAATTCATGGATTCCACGGGTAAAAGTATCAATGGACAAGGTCAAGTTGCTGTATTTAACGGTAACACCAACAATCCTGTTATTACATCAGTTACATCGTTAGATAATAACTATTATCTAAATAATCAAAATATCACTGGACATGTTTTACCCCAATTGTGGAAAGGAACAGCATATGTTTATGTACTTCCTAAACCACAATTTGCTGATTCATTAGCTGCATCAAGCAGTTCATCAGCTGCTGCTTACATTCAAAGCTCACAAGCTGCACTTAGCCAATCAATCACAAACGCAATTAATTCAGCATCAAGTCAAGCTAATTCAATTGCCAACAGTATTGCAGCATCCAATTCTGCAATCGCTAGTGCCAACTACCAAAAATCACTAACAACACTTCAAAACCAATCATTGCAAGAATCACAACAAGCTTCAAGTTATGCTCAATCATTGATTGCCTCAGCCAATAGTGCATTGCAAAGTTTGAGTAGTTCAGCTTCAATTGATAAGGATAATGCAATTAGTCAGACATTGACTTCTGTTCAATCATCAGCTCAATCAGTTCAAGATTCATTGAACTCACGAAATGCACAACAATTGGCACAACTACAAAGTCAATACAACAACAGTTTGGCTGCCGCATCAAACCAAGCAGTCATCGATAAAAGTAATGCGGTTCAATCAGCAACCGATTCAATTAATGCTGTTAGCCGTCAAAAGATTAGTGACATTAACGCACAAAATCAACAAATTCTAAACTCATTGAACCAAAAATCCATCGCTGATTCACAAGCTGCCCAAACGCTTGCTGATTCACTAAGATCAAGCGCAGTCGCAAGTGTTCAACAATCAGCTGCTGATGTAATGACTCAATTAACTAGTCAAAATCAAAGCTTAACTAATAGCTTGAATACCAGCTACCAAACTGCTCTACAAACGTTGAGTGACTCTGCCAACACTGCAATCAACAGTGCCGCTACATCAGCAGCTAACTCAATTAGCGCATCAGCAGAGGGTGTTTTGACTAGCACAATTGCTTCACTACAAGCTCAATATGCGCAAAGTAGTTCAGCACAACAAGCACAATACCAAGCAGCTTCAACTGCTGCTTCACAAGCTGCCCAAACTGCTATAAACAGTGCGATTACAAGTATCACCAGCTCAGCTAACGATACTTTTGCTAAGCAAAGTGCGAACAATTCTTCAGAAATTCAAAGCTTACTAAACAAGAGTACTGCCGATTCAAAGGCAGCATCACAACAAGCAGCCCAAAATCTAGCTGATGCATTGTCTGCAGCTAGTGAGACAGCAAAACAAAACGCTGATAGTTTGGTAAAATCAATTACTGATTCTAACAACGCAGCAATTGCCGCACTTCAACAAAAGGGTGAATCTGACTCAAAGGCAGCATCCGACAGTGCAACTGCTGCCATCAATAGTGCCGTTCAATCAGCTATTGAAGACGCTAACGCTAAATCCACAGCAACATCAATTGCCAATTCACAAGCAGTGGACCAATTGAAGGCAAAGTATAAATCAGACTCTATTCAAGCATCTAATGATGCCCAATCACAAATGAGTAGCGCAGTTAAATCAGCACAAGATTCAGCCAACTCACTTGCCCAATCGAAAGCTCAACAAAACCAAAGTGCAATCGATAGTCTACAATCAAAGGCGACCCAAGATTCAATTAACGCATCTAACAGTGCTGACGCAGCTATTTCTCAAGCTGCTGATAACGCCAAATCATTAGCTGAAAGCAAAGCAGCAGAAGATTCAAAGGCTGTTTCTTTAGCTAATTCCCAAAAGATTAACGACCTTCAAAGTCAATACAACAGCAGTATGCAATCAGCACAAAGTTCTGCTACCGATGCGATGAACAGTGCGGTTAAATCAGCGCAAGACTCAGCCAACTCACTTGCCCAATCAGTTGCCCAACAAAAACAAAGTGTAATTGATAGTTTGCAATCAAGGGCGATCCAAGATTCAATTAATGCATCTAGTAGTGCTCAATCAGCAATTTTTCAAGCTGTTCAACAAGCCCAAATCGATGCTCAAGCAAAGGCTGATGCAGATTCAAAGGCCGTTTCTCTAGCCAATTCACAAGCTATTGTTGATCTACAAAGCAAGGCCCAAGACGATTTAAACAATGCATCACAACAAGCAAATAGCGCAATGAGAAGTGCTATCAAGTCAGCGCAAGACTCCGCAAGTAGTGAAGCTGCACAACTATCTTTAGCTAATGCTAAATCAATTGAAGATTTAACAAATAAATCAATTGCTGATTCAAAATCCGCAGCTCAGAAGGCTCAAGACGAATTAAATTCAGCGGTAGCCTCAGCTATTTCATCAGTTCAAAATGATGCTGATTCAAAGATAGCTTCATTATCAGCTGAAAATAGTAAGGCAATTGATGCTATCAATGCTCAAAAGAGCTACGAATTGAATCAAGCCCAAAGCAGTGCCAATACTGCGATTAGTGACGCTGTTTCAAAAGCATCAAGTAAAGCATCTAGTCAAGCTTCAACAGAATTCTCTGCTCAAAGTAGTGCCAACTCTGTTGCCATCGATGACTTAAACAAGAAGAAAGAACAAGATCTTTCAAATGCAGCCGACAGTGCTCAATCAGCAATTTCCAGTGCTGTTAAGTCAGCTCAAGACATTGCATCACAACAAGCTTCTGAACAAATTCAATCAATTGCGGATGATAATGCAAGGACAATTAGTTCATTGAACCAAAAGGTCATTGATGATTCAAACGCTGCCGTTTCACTAATGAACTCAACCGTGAACGCTGCCGTTTTACAAGCTAAGAGCCAAGCTCAATCAATTGCAGCAGCCCAATCAACTGCAACTTCAATTGCTAACTCAAAAGCCATTGAAGATTTGATTGCAAAGTCACAATCTGAATCTTCTGCCGCGTCAGTTAATGCTGAAAACGACAAGAACAGTGCGGTGTCTTCAGCACAACAAGTTCTAAACGATTCGTACCAAGCTCAAATTACTAGTTTAAACACTGACTACGATAAGATTATCAATGAATTGCGCAATGAAATTAGTAAGGCTAACCAATCACTTGCCGACTTGGAATCAAGTGCAAGTGCGCAAAACAGCTTGAATTCATCAGCAATCACTAGTCTATCTTCAGCTAGTTCAGCTGCATCTAGCCAAGCTACCTACGATAGTTCTGTGGCTGCTAGTTCCTATGGATCAGTTGTAGCATCATACGAAGCAGTCATTAACAGTCTAGAAGCTGATAAGGACAATGCTTCTAATGAAGTAATTAAGTACCAACAACAACTAAGCAGTATGCAAAATAATTTCAATGCGACAATCTCAGCAGCTCAAAGTGCTGCTCAAGAGGCGGCATTGCAATCATCAGCAGCCATTTCACAAGCAGCTTCTAAAGCTTCATCCATTGCTGCCGAACAATCAAAGAACTCATACGAACAAAGTGTTGCTGTTGAAGCAGCCAGAAGTTCAGCAATTGCCGAAAGACAATCAATTGCCAACTCATACAGTGACTACATTAGTAATCTACAAAATGAATCACAAGCTAGTTCAGCCGCAGCGCAAGCTAAGATTGATAGTGCAACTTCACAAATGAACAGCTACTCAAACAAGATTACTAGTTTGATGGCTGATAGTTTGGCCGCCGCACTTAAGAATAGTTTAGCGATTACTGAAGCCAACCATAAGGCAGATAGCATTGCTAGTTCATATGCTAAAGAAGTAATTTATCTAAATAATAAGTACCAACAAGGTTCACAAACTGCTGCCAACAGCATCAGCGCACTTCAAAGTTATGCAAGCAGCTTATCTTCAGCTAACGCTAACTTAATTAGTTCATTGAACAGTTCTTATGCAACTAAGCAAAATCAACTTGCTCAATCATATGAAGCAGCGCAATCAGATGCAGTTAAGGAGGCTGTCGATGCCGCCAACAGTTTGGCAGCGCAACAATCAACAGCTGCTTCAATTGCTAACTCACAAGCTCTAGATGCTGCCAGAAGCAAGGCATCTGCTGATAGTCAAAATGCTTCATCATCAGCACAAGCAGCTATCCAAAAGGCTGTTGACGATGCAATTGCTCAAGCTCAATCAGTCGCTGCTGCACAATCTAGTGCAACATCAACTGCTAACTCACAAGCATTATCTGCAGCAATCTCAAAGGCAAATGCTGATAGTTTACAAGCATCATCACTTGCTAAGTCCATCATGGATTCAGCAATCGCTTCAGCCCAAAAATCAGCGCAAGATTCAGCCAACTCAGTCTTTGCTCAACAATCATCTGCAAACTCTCAATCATTGTCTGATGCACAATCAAAGGCTGTAGAGGATAGTATTTCTGCTTCAAATTATGCAAACTCACTAATGAGTCAAGCCATTGCTTCAGCACAATCAGCTGCCAAATGGGTGACTGATGCGCAAATTAAGCAAATCGAAGATTCATACGCTAAGATGCTAAATGAACAGACTAATCAATACCAAGAAAATCTAAATGAAGCAAGCAAAGCAGCTGTCTTAGAAAGAGATACAGCGGTATCATCAGCACAATCATTTGCTAGAAGTATCGCGGAACAACAATCAATTGCGGTTGCAGCTGCAAACTCGCAAGCATTAGTCGATGCCCAAAGTAAGGCTAAACAAGATAGCTTGATGGCTGATAGTCTATACAACATCAAGATAAGTGCCGCTAGCATTGCTGCTCAACAATCAATTGCAGCAGCATTGGATAGTCAATCAGTTGCCAACTCAATAGCATTGAGTTCTGCTCAAAAAAAGGCAATCGATGATAGTTCAGCTGCATCGAGTCGTGCCGAATCCGTTAAGAATTCGGCATTGGATTCCGCAAGACAATCAGCGCAAGATTCAGCCAACTCTTTGATTTCTTCACTAAACAGTGCCAACCAAGCTGCAATTTCAGCCGCTCAACAAAAGGCTCAACAAGATAGCTTAGCTGCACTACAAAGTGCACAAAGTGCAATCGATTCTGTTCGTGAAGCACAAGGAAGTTTAGCTGCTTCACAAATCGCTTCACTACAAGCTAAGTATGAAGATGAATTGAGTTCAGCAAGACAACAATCAACTGCTGACAGTATCGCAGCGAAAAAGAAGGCAGAAAGCGATATTGCAGACGCCATTTCAGCTGCCAAGAGTTTAACTTCATCACAAGCTCAAGCAACAATTGATTCAATCAATGCTGAGAACTCACAAGCTAAAAGTGAAGCAAGAGCTAAGTCAGTTGCGGACAGTATTGCAGCATCTAATAGTGCTCAAGATGCCATTTCAGCTGCTAAATCATTGGCAGAAAGTATTGCTAACTCAAACATTGCTTCATTGAATGCTGCCAACTCACAAGCATTGGTCGATGCTCAACAAAAGGCATACAACGACAGCGTTTATGCTTCAAACAATGCTGACTCAATCCGCAGTTCAGCAGTTTCAGTCGCTAAATCAGCTGCAGAAAGTCTAGCAAGTTCACAATCAACTGCAACTTCAATTGAAAACTCACTAGCATTATCAAGTGCTAACTCAAAGGCTAAAGCTGATAGTGAAGCCGCTTCATCAATTGCTCAATCCGTAATGAATTCCGCAATTAACTCAGCTTCAAGTCATGCTGCTAGCGTTGCGAAGTCTATCGCAGATTCATACACTGACTCATATGCAAAACAAGTTCAGGCATTGAATGATCAAACTTCATCTCAATCATTAGCTGCTAGTCAAGCAATTGAAGATGTGAGAAATGCGATGAACATTTCAGCTCAGGCTCAATTAGATCGTTTGGCGCAATCAAATGCTTCAGCTCAACAAGCTATCAAGAGCAACTACGATAGCTTAGTTGCAAATGAACGTAGTAAGGCTCAATCAGTAATCGACAGCGCTGCATCAAGTGCAGCCAGCGTTGCTAAGAGTATCGCTGACAATGACATGAACGCTCAAAAGGCTTCACTAGAAAGTCAATACTACGCTTCATCAAATGCTGCTAACTCAACATTTGCTAGTCAAATGGCATCATTGAGTTCACAAGTTGAAAGCGATAAGCAATTAGCAATAGCTCAAGCTAACTCACAAGCAGACAGTATGATGGCTGAAAAGAGAGCTGAATACTCAAGTAGAGTTGCTTCATTGAACGCCCAAAGAGATGCCGAATTGAGTTCTCAAGCTAAAGCTAACGAGGAATCAATGAGAAGTGCACAAAGTGTTGCAGCTAGTCAAGCTGACTCACAAGCTCAAGTAATTAGAGATTCACTTGCAAACAAGTATGAAAATGCGATTAACATTATCAAGGCACAACAAGAAACAATGTCCATTGCTGCCATGAATAATGAAGAATCGAAGCTAGGTAGCCAAGCTGCTTCATTGAACGCCCAATATCAAGCTCAATTGGCAGAAGTAACCAAGTCATTAAACGATAAAAATGCTGGTAACGAGTCGTTGATTAACCAATACAAAGCACAAATTGATCAACTAAATGCTCAATTGAACGATGTGAAGGCAAACAACAGTAAGTACTACTCAACTAACGAACCTACAAATGACTACATTGTTTCGGACCATAATGGTGTTTGGGTTTACGGTAGTAAAGAATTCAACAAACACGAACGCAAACGTTTCATGCGCTATGGTTCTGAATTCAAGGTTGAAAATGTAGTTGAACGCAATGGAATTACTAGACTATATCTAGGTAATGGTGAATACGTCACTTCAAACAAGAAGTACGTTGCACTAAGAAATGACTTTGATAATGTTCCTAAGTATGTTTATAGCTTAAATGCTGATAGAAGACATACATCAGTCCACAAAGTTTCAGCTTACAGATATGCAAATGGTCATTTGCAATTGAAAATTCGTGGTAAGTATGTGGATAATACTGATTATGCAGATGGTTATTATGCTGTTGAACCACAAAACAATGACAGATACTATCGCGTAATTAGACACCAAGGAATTGTTATCTATAACAGTCCAGTTTTCGCCAAGAAGCATTCCGTTGGAAAGATTAGTTCCAACAGAAGAATAAAAGTCGAAAAAGTCGTTCACTACAAGGGCATCACCAGACTATACATTGGTCATGGTAAGTACATTACTGCTAATAAAACTTGGGTTAAAAAAGAATAATAAAAAAGCTCCTATCGACTAGATAGGGGCTTTTTATTTGGTTTAAATAGTTTCAAAGAATTGATTCCATTGTTTCATGACATTGTCAGCGCTGAACTTATCAGCTTTTTCAATGGCGTGTTCACTTTGTTGCTTGTGTTTTTCATCGTTAGTTAGGATATCGATGACTTGACTAGCAAACCTACCTAGGTCACCTGATTCAACTAGTGATCCGTTCTTGTCGTTATCGATAATTTCGTTTGGACCATAGTTAACATCGTAGGCAATCTCAGGAATTCCGTAAGCTAGACCTTCGATTAGTGCCATACTTAGTCCTTCACCTTTGGATGATTGAACTAGGACACGCGTCTTTTCTAAGATATTTTGTTTGTCTTGACCTGTTTTGTAATCAATCATCGAGACGTTGTCAGCAACATCTAGTTGTTTGATAATTTCATCTAATTCGTTCTTGAATTGACCAGATTCGAAGTATCCCATCATGGTTAAGTGGACATCTGGAATGGTTTGCTTAACGGCGGGGATGATTGAGATTAATTCGGCAACGTTCTTGTCTCTAAAGACACGACCCATATAAGTGATTTCATGGTTGGTAACGTCTGAAGCTGGCTTATGCATTTCAAAGATGGCGGCATCAAAGATGTTGTAAAAGTTCATCTTTGGATAGCGTTTTTGTAAATCAATTTTTTGGGCTTCAGTAGGGGTGATAACACCTTCGTAACTTTTTTGATAGTTATCAAATAGTGGATTTAAGTTGTCGAATAACTTCGCATTTGGATTACCAGCTTGTGTGGGATCTTCTGTATGTTCGTTATGCATGATTTGATATTTATGTTTGGTAGCTTTAACTTCACCAACGGCAACTGTTAATGAAGGACGATCATTGATAATGATAGTATCTTTATCAGATATTTCGTTTAGGAAAAATGTGAATAGTTCGTCTTCAGTATTGAAACGGAGAGTTTTACCCTTGTAGTTAAGTAGCTTGTACATGGTAGGCATTAGTTGTTCACCAATGTTCATGTGGGTGATTTCCATGACCGGATCACCATCCTTGTTTAAAACTAGTTCGTGTCCGATGTTGCCATCCGGATGCATGTAGATGGTTTTTGATTTGAAACCACGGTAGTCAAAGACGTCTCGACTGGAGACATTAGCGAAGTTATCGTAGTAATCGACGTTTCCAATTTCACCAATAGTAAGAGGGAAGATGGAAACCTTGGCCACACGTTGACCTAATTTTTCGATGTATGACTTGTTGTTGTCGACACCGTTAATTTTGTATTCATGCTTGTCGACAAGGTTGGAATATCTTAGGTATTCATGGTGTCTTTTAGGACCCATTTCACCTTGGAAGTAGTCGTACATATTGATGATATCGCCATCTGCGATACCGTATTTTTGAATTTCTTGATGCAACGAAGGGTTGTAATTTCTGGTAACAATCTTGGCATCAACGTTATTTTTTTTAAACAGTTTGATTCGGTTCATGGCTGAAAATTCAGTTCCCGAATTGAATGTAAAAATATTTTCATTCACGAATAAAAATTTCTTGCTCATGATTAGACCTCCTCAGTGTGTTCCATATCACTTAGACCTTTTTTGATATCGAAGTGGTATGTCTTTAGTTTGTCTTGCCAGGTCTTCTTAGCAGAATCGATTAGTCGTTTCCAATCTGCCCAAACACTGTCTTCTGAGAAACGGTTTGATAATTCATAAGCTTGATCTGACATCTTTTGTAGTAATTCATCATCGGTAAATAGTTTGACCATTCTGTCTGATAGGGCCTTGGTGTCGTCGTAATCAACGACGTAACCATTTTCGTTATCGACGATTAGTTCGTTTGGACCGTAGTTGGTATCAAAGGTAACACCAACGTCACCTTGTGCTTGAGCTTCCATTAAAGCAAGGTTGAAACCTTCCATGACAGAGGCTAGGGCGTATAGTTGAGCATTTCTTTGCACACCAGTAACGTCATTGGTGTAGCTGTGTAGGTGAACAGCATCCTTTAAATCATATTCGTCTAATGATGCGTTAATGCGCTTCATTGCGATATCGTCGTTGGAGTGGTCAACATATCCGTAGACATCCATGTTGATGTCGGGAACTTCTTTTTTGGCCATTCCCATGGCGTCGATAATTTTGTTGATTTGTTTTTCAGGAGCAACTCTGGCAGTTACTACGATACTGTGTTTCTTACGATCCTTCATTGGGATGCGTTGACCTTGTAGATCTTCGTTTTTAATTACACCAACGGGGATGGTAAACATATCGACTGCTGGGTCGAAACGACGTTTAACGTCTTTAGTTTGTTTTTCGGTAGCAGAAACAATCGCGTCGTATCTGTTAGCGTCGGTTAGTGAGTATTCGTAGTTGTTGTTCATGATTGAAGTATCGGGTTCTTGAGCGTCACCGGCATGTGAGTTATGTAGATGCAAGACGGTGTAGGTAGGAGAACTCAAGTTTTCCAGGATTTCTTCAAAGTAATCAGAACGATCCATCACGTAGATGTTTGGATGGTCTTTGTCCATGAATTCAACGTTAACGTCTTCAAGGAATTCTTGAAGTAATCCCACAATGTTGTTGTGAGTACGAACAGTGCCGTTTTCATCGATGGTCTTAAAACCAGATTTTTCCATTTTACCTTGGGCGTTTAATCTGAAGTAGTCTTCGATAGCGGGACGACCTTCAGGGGTGTACCAAGTTTCAGTCGCAATCTTGTTGTCAGGAGTATACCATTGTGCCATTGATAGAAAACCACGGTAGTCGTAGAAATCAACACGGTAAAGGTTAGCGAATCCATCGAATAGTTCGACAGACTTAACTATGTGATCATTGGTAACATCCTTATCGAATAGGTTGATACGAGCGACGATTTGGTTCTTGCTGTAGACAATCACACGGTTATGATTTATTTCTTCTTCGTATCTTAGATTAGAGACACCAAAGTTAATGTCTTTTGGACGGATTGTCTTCTTTTGTACATCGGTAGCTTTTTGGAAATAATCGAAAATATTTAGGATATATTTATCCGCAATGCCGTTATTGTTTAAATGGAAGTGTAGTAGTGGGTTCCATTCACGAAAGACTAATCGGTAGTCTTCGCCGAATTTTTCGAATAGTTTTGCGCGTTTTAACTGGGCGTGTTCAATCCCGGAGTTTTTTGCATTAAAGCTAGAATTTAAGAAAAAATTCATATCGGATACTCCTTTATATGTAGTTATAATTATTATAACGCAGTGAGAGTTAAATTTGAGTAAAGAAAATCTTAAGAAAGATTTTTACATGATTTTTTAACAAAAGTCTAAATTAGTTTTACAATAAATAGTGAAGTATTATTGGGAGGATAACTATGACAGAAAGACAATTAATTCAAGAAATTCTAAACACAGTGGATGTGGAATACAATTTCGAAAACGTTGACTCAGATAATTCAGCATACGATATCAAAGTATTTCAACAAAAAGAAGATCGACGTCCACTAAAAAATGTGAATGATGAATTAAAGAAATACTTCAATGAAGCTGGATTTAATTACACCGAACACATTGGTGATGATTTAGACTTAAAGATTAGCAAATAATACTAATAAAAATCTGAAATGAAAAAGACTCAAGAATAATTCTTGAGTCTTTCTTTTTAAAGTGTTGGTCCTTGATGATTAATTTCATCTGGAGTCATGTCAGTTAGTTCACAGTCAATGCGATGTTGTTTTAAAACGTTTTGAGAATCAACATCAATTGGTTTGAATCCTTTATTCACTAAGCGTTTGATATACATAGTATTGTAACCTAATCCCCAAATAACAGCACCTACAAAATAGGTAATGTTTGCGGCATTACTAGGGTCGATGTTTAGCACTAGTTGTAAGAACATGTGGACAGCCATATAGATACAAGCATCAACACCAACGATACAAGCAGTGTTGTAGTAGTCAGAACGCAAGATGGAAGGAATCCAATGCAACAAGAATGATAGAATTGAAAATCCAAAACGACCAAACTTGATGCGATCATCGCGCTTAATCATGAATACGAAGTTTTGCTTGAAATCTGGTGGTTTAGGGAAGTTATTCATTTGAATACCTACTTTCTATCGATTATTTTCTAGTAAATTTAACGACCGCTTCACAACGTGGTGTTTGTGGCATCATATCGATTGGTTGAATGAAGTCCACCTTGTACTTACGAGTTAGTTGGACTAAGTCAGCAGCCATTGTTGAAGGGTTACATGATACATATACGAATTTTTCTGGCGCACTCTTTAAAATAGCGTCAATTAATTTATCGTCTAGACCAGTACGTGGTGGATCGACGATGATGGCGTCTGGTTTGAAGCCTTCTTCTAACCATTCTGGTAGTAGGTCTTCGGCCTTACCAACTTCGTAGTATGCGTTTCTAATCTTGTTGATGATGGCATTGTGGTTAGCATCTTCAACGGCTTCTGGAATAATATCCATTCCTCGAATTTCTTCAGCGTGTTTGGCTAAAGGTAAACCGATGGTACCAACACCAGAGTATGCGTCAACGATTTTTTCGTTTCCAGTAAGTTCTAGTGCGGAGATGGCAACTTCATATAGACGAGGAAGCATGATTGAATTCAATTGTAGGAAAGCACGAGCTGATAGTTCGAAGCTTAGTCCCTTAATCTTTTCAACGATGGTATCCTTACCAGCTAAGTGCAATGTCTTGTCACCCCATATAAGAGGGGAGTCACCAGGATTGATGTTTTGCATAACAGAAGTTACTTCTGGTAATTCCATCATAATCTTCTTTAGCATGAAACCTTTTTTAACGAATTTAGGAGTGTTGGTAACGAATACCACTTGAACATCGTCGGTGTTTAAAGCAGCACGGACGATTACGGTTTTGATGATTCCAGAATTATTGGATTCGTCAAAAACGGGAATTTCTAGTTCTTGAATGAATTCAACAATCTTTCTCATTACCTTCATGGTAGCAGGGTATTGCACTGAACATTCTGGAAGATCGACTAAATCATGTGTTCCCTCCTTGAATAGTCCTGCAATTACCTTTCCGTCTTTCATTCGAACTGGGAATTGAGCCTTGTTACGGTATTCGTAAGGGTCTTCCATTCCCATAGTAGAACGGATTTTAAAGTTCTTGTAACCTTGGGGTTGGAACTTTTCTAGTGCTTGTTTGATTAGATCTCGTTTGAAACGAAGTTGTGCGGGATATGATAGTGATTCAAGTTCGAATCCACCAACAGTGCCGGCATAACTATCACGAGGTTCAACACGATCTTCTGAGACACGGTTAATCTTGACGGCCTTTGCCTTGATGTAATTAGGGTAGACCTTAGTTACTTCAGCGACGACTTTTTCATCGGTAAAAGCACCGGTAACAAACACTAATTTGTGTTCGTAAAAACCAATTCCTTCACCGTTAATGCCCATTCTTTTGATGGTCATTTTAAATTGTTGGCCAACTTCGACTTCGACGTCGTTATAGTTGGAACGATTATTGCGATTTTGGTATGCCATTAAAAACGTCCTTTTCATTTTACAATATTAATTTACATTATATCATGTTAAAAATGTTTTTAAATTATCAGTGTATTATTTGGCGATTATTTTATTGCAAAACGGCGTGTAAAGGGGTTAAATAGAAACAGCGAATAAATTTGAGAGGGGCGATTTTTGACATGAAAAAGTTAAGAAATCTATTCTTACTTTTGACAATTATTGCAATGTTAATTTCGTTACCTTCAATTGACTTTGGAATTAAGGTATCCGCAGATGCCAATAATAGCTCAAACGTCATTGATGACAAGGATTCAGAATCCATCGATGGGGATGCAGCAAAGCCAAACGAGGGGACACAAAAGACTGGTGATAAGTTCAACGACAACAAGACCATCAGTGATTCTATCAACACAGATGGAATTGCAACTACCACCAGCGAAAATGCTTATGTCGATAACAAAACTAACTACCATATTATCGATACTAAGCTACCTAAGATTACGCCAACATGGGGGAATTACACGCACGTTCGTAACATGGATGTGCCAAGTAACTACACATCAATTGATTCAATCAATACCGGTTCCACAACATTCAAAACTAAGTGGTTCTTACCAGAAGGATTCCACGTTAGTCCAGAAGAACACGGAAACTACCAAGGTGGAATCATCGCTAATGATAGTATTTACTTTGTTGAATCTGCTGGAACCAACACCAACAAGGGTGCTATTGTAAAAATTAGACTTGATGCATTAGATAAGTTGGGAATTAATGACGGTACTCAACAAAACATCTTGGCCAAAGTCTTTAACTTCTTTAACAGAACCTCTGCTTATGGAAGTGACCACAGCAAGAGCTTGTCAGATTTCATCGTTAATACTGATGTCTACAGAAAAGATAATAGAAATATTCAAACTAAGATTAGTAAGATGAAAAAAGGAATTGCTAACGCAAATGCAAAGGTTAAGAAGAATCAAAAGACCTTTAACAATGCCACCAAGCAAGCCAAGAAGAAGTTAGCTAAGGCCATCAAGACTAATCGTAAGACGATTAAGAAGCTAAAGAAGAAACACGTAAAGACTAGAGCGGTTAAGAAACAAATCGTAAAGCTTAACAAGACTTACAAGAAGTTAAATGCTCAAAAGAAGAATATGAGTAAGCTAGCTCCTAAGGCGTTCAAGACTTACAACCGCGTCAAGAAGGCACAAGCTAAGTTGATCACTAAGAGAAACAAACAAATTAGTGAATGGAATGCCAAGATTGCTCACAATAATCGTGAAATCGACCGCATTGGCCAACGTAATGACTTGTTTAGCAAGTACTTTGAGTTATCAAAACTATTAACAATCAGTCCAGTTACCAACATTGGGCACGGTCAAACATTGTCATACAATCCAAGCAATAACCACGTTTACTTGGCTCAAGACGATAAGCTAGGAGTCGTTGGAGATGACTTTTATAACCAAGTAACTGAACTGGATGCAGAAAACATGCACCCAGTTCACGTTTATCGATTCAAATTAAACAACAAGGGACATTACTACGCTATCCATACTTTGACTTTTGATAACGATGGTAATGCATACTTCGGTGTTCGTGGTGGTCCTAAGAAGATGAAGGGTACTTACACTCTATTCCACGGAACAATGAACGAAAGCGGAATCCAATTCACTCCAGTGAAGGGATTAGTTAAGTGGCCAGGAAGCTTCAACCAGGGTGTCACTTACAACCGCAATAACAATCGTTTGTACTTACTATCAAACGATATGATTATTTCCATTCCGGTAGATGAAGTCAAAAATCACAACATCCAACCACAAGACGTTCACTACACTACCTTTGGTACTAACCGTGAATTTGAAAGCCTATCATTTGATAGTAGTGGCTATGGTTATCTAGTCGTACTTTGGAGATCCGAAGTATTGAAGTCAACCACACCAATCGATTAATCAAAAAAGCAACCACATTTAGTGTGGCTGCTTTTTATTATGGATTATTAGTAAGAATATTAAAGACATAGAAGATAACGACACTGATGATGAGGATTTTGTTTTCAAAGAAGAGTTTTGAAATGCTTTGGAGCAATGATTGAAAGTAGTTATCATAATCAATGCGATTAATAATGTCGTTGACCGCCATTGTGAATTGGAAGGCTAACCAAATGTACAACAAGAATACTAAGAAATTAATAAAAGCAGCCCAGTATAATCCAGCTAATAGGCCGTGGTAAAGGGATGCTAGACTAAATTAGAATTCCTTTTTGAATTCTGCGTTATTCATTAAAAGTGCTCCTAGTTGCTTTATTTTTTGATAATTATAATACAAAGAATTTCGTAATCAACACAATCATAAATAAAAAATGTTATGATTTGATTAATTAAAATAAATGAGTTTGGACACTAAATTCATGAAGGAAAGGGGATGCTTGAATGCATTTAGAACCACTAAGTTGGAATGACATCTTTGAGCTAGCGAGTGCGATTGGAACCTTTATCACCGCATACATTGCGTTGTATTTGAATCGCCGTCAGCCCCCAATGAGAATCAGAGTAGATCGTTCATCGGTTAACGGTCAGGGAGTCTTCATCTACTTCTTGGATGAAAAGTTAAACACCAGTGGGTTCATTAAGTTAAATCGCATCTATATGACACTACACGGTGAGGAGTTAGCGCACAGTCTTAACCTAGATTTGTTTAGGGAAGGATTGACGAGATGGAGGCCGATTTCAAACGACTATATCGTTACAATTTCAATCAAACGCAGTAGTGAAGATGAACAGTTGAATCGAATCATTGCCGAAGCCTTCTCGATTGCTAAACATGAACACGATGACATTTCCCACAACGATATTTCTAAGAAGGATTTCCAATTGGGCTTCGAATTTGTGGTTAACGATCCTCGGGTACATTTGAATCCGGTTGAGTTTAACTTGAAGAAGCTAGAAGAATCCAGTGTAATCGATATGAATAAAATTAAGGAATTTATGCACTAAAAAATGCATGTAGATAAAAATTATATGCATGCATTTTTTTATTTGTTCAAAATCATTTTAATGTGTGGAGTTTGGTGGAACTCGTAAACATCACCGACTGACTTGAAACCAAACTTGGCATAAAAGCCTTCTTTGTCATCTTGGGAATCGATTTCAACTCTTGGATGATTGAAGTGTTCATCGATTTCCTTTAATACTCGTTCAATTAATTGCTTGCCCAATCCTTTGCCACGTGCGGCAGGGGTGGTAAGCACTCTGCCAAATGAAGTGTGGTCTTGTCCATGAAAGACTCTGGCATAGGCTAGTAGTTGCCCATCTTCTTCAGCCCAGATATGTAGTGCTTTTTTGTCGACATCGTCGACTTCTTGGTAAGGACGTTTTTGTTCCACCACAAAGGTTTGAACACGGGCGTAGTAGATGGCCCATAGTTCATCACGTGTGATTTCATCAAATGTTTTTACTTTCCATTCCATGACACAACCTCCTAGATTGATTATTTTCATTTTACTATTTTTTATATCGAAAGTGTAAAATTTTGCTGTATTCAACCAAAAAAGACGCGGTGTATTTTTTACCAATCACTGTTATCGTTTTAATCGTTCAAGGGCCCTTGATCAATACGCAAAAGGATTGATTAAGATGAATAATTTAGATGTTGGTTTTGAATTCCTGATGAAGCAAAACCACGTAGGCATTGTCTATGGAGTATTAAAACGACTAAACATTAGAGTGGATAACCCACAATTCGATGACCTAAAGCAGGAGGGCTTTATTCACCTAGCTACTAAGTACAGTCAATACAATGACGAAATAGATGACGATAGAATCTGTGGCTATTTATTTCAGGCGGTCTATTGGCATCTGCTCGATATTTTAAGAAAACAGCAACGCACCAACGACCACGTTATCAGTGTTGACACTGAAGTTGATAGTGATGGATTCTCCCCGCATGATGAAATCGACGGCATCGATCTGTTAAATCAACTATGGCTGCACTGCACCATTAACCAAAGGAAGTTTTTATGCTGCGCTTATAACGAATCGATGACGGTAACCGACATCGCCAGAAAGTATCATGTGAGTCGAAAGACGGTCTATCAATGGAAGAAAGGCGTTCAAGAAGAATTTTACAAACTAGGGTAACACTTTTATATCTCGACACGTTATTAATAGTGTAAGGGTTGGCGCTAATCACTTATGAAAATTTGAAAAAGAGGTAAATAATAATGGAAAAGCAATGGGACAAGTCAAAGATTACAGTTAATACTTTAGGAAGCGACAATGTTTTGAGAAAACGCAACATTGCCAATGCAATTCAAGAAGTATCACCTGAACAAATGGCTCAACTAATCGAAATTGTTGCCGAATTAACCGGTGGTAAAGTTGATGGAGCAAGACTAGTACAAGAAAGCAAGTACGTGGGCTAATTTTAATTGGAGGACGAATTAATGAAAAAACTAGAATTAACATTTAAGAGCGAAAACGGTAAGAACAAAAACCTAGGCTTTAACTACGTAGAAGGTGACCTAAGTGCTGACAAGGTAATGCCTGCTATGCAACGTCTAGCGGAATTAAACCTATTCCGTGACAAGGACGGTAGTTTATACCAAGAACCAGTGGCAGCCAAGATTGTTGATACCACAAACCAAGTCTTATTTGATAAACGAATTAAGACTAACACTTCAGCTAAGTAATAAAAAAGTCGTGTTGCATTATGCAACACGACTTTTTTATTTTAGGTACCCATCTGGGTAGTTTGATTCTATAAATTCACGAATGCATGACACCATTTTTTGAGCGGCAGGGGTCTTCATTTGAACTGAGTTCATTACCATAAAGATTGAACGGTAGAAATCATCGTCAAACGGGTATAGTGCAACGTCACCATTAATTCTTTGGAATGCTAACTTAGGTAGAATTCCCATACCAAGACCTGATTCAACCATCGCAATGATTGATTGGTCATCGATACTGAATTGAATTGAGTTAGGGGCAACGTTGTATTGATCTAATACCGCCTTGGTATCACCATCGTAATCTGATTTTTGCAAGATGAAGTGTTGGTTTTCAACGTCCTTCTTGGTGATTGACTTACCATTGGCTGGAACGAAGTCCTTAGGTGTGATGCAGTAAATCTTGTCCTTTACCAATAGTGCCTTTACTAATCTTTCATTGATTGGCTGACAGGTGAAACCGAGATCGATTTTACCTTGTCGTGCTTGTAAGGTGATGTCATTGAAATCACTTTGAATCAACTCAACTTTGACGTTTGGAAATTGATTATGAAAGTTATGTATGATGGTTGGCAACCAGTTGATGCAGACACTACTAAAAGCACCCAATCTAACTGTTCCAGAGGTTAATCCTTTGATTTTATTGGCTTCTTGTTGAAGACGTTCTTCGTTATTTAAGATATCTTGAATGATTGGAAGAACATCTTTTCCATCTTCGGTTAACTTAACTCCGGATCTATCACGGATAAGTAGTGAGAAACCAAGTTGCTTTTCTAGTTTATCGATTGAATGAGAAATTGCAGAAGGTGTTACTTCTAGCTTTTGAGCTGCGTGGTGAAAGCTCTCTTCACTAACTACGGTTACAAAAGCCTGGTATGAAAAAGAAATCATGTACATCAATCCTCTCGTCTACAATTAAAAACTTATAACTTATTGTTTTAGATTATATATGTTTTTGTAAAAATATGTAATAACCATTTGAAAAAAATTATATAAACTATCGAAATAAATTCGAATAGAATAAAAGACGCTATCCAAAACGATAGCGTCTTTTTTATTATGGATACCAAAAGCCAAACGCTTCTTGCGACCAACGATGATATCTGCGGGCATCCATGTTATTTACACATTTGATAATATATTCCAACGGTTTCGGCCGTGAACTAGTGATGATTGCTAACATGTAGTGCATATCATTGGCACAGTAGATTTTATCTAGTGCCTTATTGCAGAGGTAATAATGTTTATCTCCGACATATTTGATAAGCTTATTTTGGATTTTTTGACGTAGCTTGCGACGGAGATGAAGATTGGCTTGCTCAAAGTTGGCATCCAATGTAAGTCCTCTATATAACTGACGCAAATAAATCCCTCCCTTCAAATATCTATATAAAATAGTAGAAGAGTTCGTAGCTTAATTGCGAAGGAGACAATATCAGTCTCTTTGCATGATATTAATTAATACGTTTAATAAATCAGCGTGATTGTGATATTTTTCTGTTAAGATCAGTAGGTAGTTAACAACTTCAAAGTTATTTTGTTTGCTTAAAAGTTGTTCAAACTGTGGGTATTTCTCGTCGTCGCTAAATTTTTTAGCGACAATTTGCTTTAAATAACTAGCAAAATAGTTCCTTAATCTAAGTTGAGCCAGAAGGTGGGCACTTGGATTATTCGAACTAAATGTTTCTGCCATTGGCAATACCTCCACTAATCTTTTTCTTTTACTTTAATATTTTTTGGAGTAAATGTCTAAAGTATGGCACTAACTTTAAAATTATTTAATAAAACACGACAATTTGTTAATAAAATAGTTAAAAAGTTAAAATGTGTTATAATCTAGATTATAAATTTATTGGAGGAATCAAAATGCATTCATTTTTAAAGAAGACAGTCTATGCTGGACTAACTCTTTTTGCATTAGGTTCATTAGCCGCAGTTAACACAACTACCGCTAATGCCAAGAAACACGTTACTACTAAGCGTGTTGCCAAAAAGGTAAAAAAAGGGAAACACACTAAAAAACAAACTAAAGTTACTGTCGCATACTACAAAGTTCATTTTGCAGAAAACGCTGCATATGCTAAATCAAACGGGGTAGTTAGCATCATGAACAAACCAGGTAAGCTGGGTAATGCTAAGGTCGTTGCCAACAAGACAACAATGCGTCGTTTAGCAAAATCAAAACTACCTGAAAACGTCTTTCATGTATATGGAATGGCTAAGACTAACACCGGTCTATATTACGCTCACGTTGTCACTCTAGGTGGCAAGTACCGTGGCTGGATCTACGTTGGTAAGAACGACTTCCAATACAACCTAGATAACATCACTAAAAACACTGGAATTTCAGCTACTAGAACATTAAGATACGGTGCGAACCCAAGTAATGTTAACGTTAAAATTCTAGATAAGCTATGGACTTATCCTAAGTTTAGCCGTTACAACGCTCGTGTAGTTAGCCACAAGAAAGCTTCATACATCAACGATGATTTCGTTGTTGAATCAGCTGTCTACAACACTCGTGGTTGGTTATACTACTATGTTCAAGATACCAAAAAGAAGAGTGTTAACGGTTGGATTTACAGCGGTAGCACTACTGCTCGTAATGCTAAGAAGGACACTAAGAAGACTTCTAACAAGAAAACTCCTGCTAAGACGCCAACTGATAACAAGCAAACTCAAACTAATACAACTACCACCACACCAACTCCAAGTACTTACAACCTAGTATTCAAATACAATGGTAACTTTGTAAGCACTAAGGTTGTGAACTTATCTGATCTATCAGTAAACGGCACTCCTGTCGTAACTCCTGATTCAATCGCTAAGTTTATCCCAAGTAACTATCAAATCACTACTGATGCTAATGCCATCAATACTGATGGACCAATCGTTAACGGTGGAACTGCCATCATCAACTTAAACGCTGTTCCAGCAACTCGTTTAACAATTGCCATTAAGCAAAAAGACACTGGCGCACTTTTGACGCCTTCATCTGATTTAGTAACTATGCTAAACGAAGCTGGTCAAGACTTATTGAACCAAAAACTAGTACTAAATGGTCAAAGTATCAATTCCAATGCTGTTAAGTCAATCTTGACTAACCGAAACTTATTAAGCATTGATCAATCAAAACTATCCACTAGTGGTGCCGGTTCACTTCAATTCGTAGGTGTAGATACAACTGCAATTGATGCAGGTAACCCAACTGTTACTCTTTACTACAAATAAAAAAAGAAAAAGCTTCCCAAAGGGGGGCTTTTTTACTTTTCTTTAATTTTCAGTGAATATTATATTAATATGTATTATTATTAATGTATAAGATTAAAACGGAGTGATAAAAGTTGAAAAAGTTCTTAATTTTCTTGTCATTGATAACTGTACTTTTGATGTGTTTTTCAGTTCCTGGACAGACGGTCAATGCACAAACCTATGTATATGTTACAAGAACTGGTAAAAGATACTACTATAATCGAAATGATTGGGGACTAAAGCGGGCTCGCCAAGTTTATCGTGTCACTTTAAGTCAGGCGCAATCACGTGGTCTTACTTTGGCTAAAGACGAAAGTATTCACCGAACCGTCGTTACCAAGGTCACAGCCAAAAAGGCCAGAAAGATACATAATAAAGCAGTTAGTCACAGTGGTAAGACTAAGATTGCCAAGAATCAAATTGTGATTCTAAATGGTAATAATCCAGCATTTACCAAGTCCGAGATGTCATTAAAACATGGGGCATGGGCAAGATACGGTAGCTTGGATAAGCTCAATCGTTCAACCACTGCGAATGCAATGTTAAACTATTCATTGATGCCAAAGGTTAAAAGAGAACCTTTATATGTTGATCCAACGGGTTGGCATAATAAAAAGGATGGCGGTACATGGTTATACAATAGAAGTCATTTAATCGGCTATCAGTTTACAGGTCAAAACAACAATTTGCGTAATCTGATCACAGGAACGCGTTCATTAAATGATCCTGCAATGAGTACGTTTGAAAACAAGGTTGCATACTACCTACGCAGTAATCATCACCACTACGTTAGATATCAAATCAAACCGGTCTTTAAGAAGAAGAACCTTTTAGCATCCGGTGTGATTATGCGTGCCAAGTCAGTTGGTAGTAACGCAATCTCGTTTAATATTTACATTAAAAATATTCAAGAAGGATTCAAGCTTAACTACGCCAATGGAACTAGCGTAGCTGAATAATGAGGAGAATTAATGATGGAAAAATTAAAGCAGTTTTTAAAATGGTTAACACCATTTATTATCTTTTTAGTTTTAGCGTTATTAGTCGTTGCGATTCCGCTAATTAAGAAACAAACATTTTTGGGATCAGATTCACTATTTCACTTTAACCGTTTCTACGATGCCGCAATGCAACTAAAGACCCACAATATTAGTTACTTCCAAACTAACTATGGATTCTTAGGTACAGGTAGAATGCTAAGTACCTTGTATGGACCAGTGGCTGCATATGTTGGTGGTTTTCTACTACTATTAGCTGGCACCTGGTTTAAGTTTGAAATTCTAACTGATTTAATCGTGCTAATTGTTTCAGCACTTGGAATGTACAAGCTATGTCGTGTTAACAGCGTCGACAAGTACCCAGCAATCTTCATGGGATTCATTTACATGTACTCATCATTGGTAATGCAATGGGTCACTGCCCAACAATTTACTGGGGTAGGGGCAATGATTGTGCCATTCGTCATGATTTACGCCACTCAAATGGTCAGAAAAAATGACGTTTCATTTGTTGGCTTTGCGTTCGTAATGAGTCTATTGGTGCAAACTCATTTGATGAGTGCCATGATTACCGCCATTGGAATTGTTCCATTCTTCGTCGTTGGAATGATCAAGGCGATTGATAAGAAACAACGTGTCCGTATGCTATTACATACAATTTACGCTGCGTTGATTACAATGTTATTAACCATTAACGTTTGGTACAACCTAATCTACATTTCTGCTACCAACCACTTGCTTCCGGTATACCCAGTTCCACATGTTCGTACCTACGGATACAACTTTAATGTTCAATCATTAGTGAACATTATGAAACCGACCGAGTTTATTTTATTTATTTTTGTATTATACTTTGTTATTAGAAGATTCAAACAAGTTGATATTTTGACGAAGACAACAGCATTCACTGGATTTTTCTTCTTAGTTATTTCATGGAGCCACTTCCCATGGGGAGTTTTTCAATATCTTATTCCACAGTTATCATACACACTCCAATTTCCCAAACGTTTCTTGGTAATTGCGTTTGTATGTTTATTGGTAACTTTCGGTCGAATTTTAACTTATGAAATTAGAAACAATACTCATAAGAGTAACTATGCCGTGGTAGTAACTATCCTATTATTAATCGTTGGTAGTGCCGGATTGGACTTTTATGCCATTCACCAACGAAGCGTAAACTATGTGGCCTTAAACACTAAGCGACACAAGAACAATAAGAACGATAACTCAATTTACTACTACATGAGAAAACACCATAGAACAATTCAAAAGGACACCCAAAGCCACAAACTATCTAACTTGCTAGAAGATATTATCAAGGCTACTCCTGACTACGTTCCTTCATACAAACAAATTAAGGGACACGATGAATATGATAAATTGAATCCATACGAATTGTATTACAAGGAATACATCGAAAAGAATCACAATAAGAAGATTCATTTCAAACACGTTGTAAGAAAAGATGGATCATTGACTATCAAGTTCAAACTAAAGAAGGCACAAGAAATTCAAGTTCCATTGGTTAAGTACGCCCAAACAAAAGTAACGGTTAATGGGAGCGTTAAGAATGTGAAGACAACTAAACTGGGTGCTGTTATCGTTTCAGCTAAGAAGGGTAACAACCGAGTAAACATTAAATATGTAACATCATTCATCACTCGTTTGATGATGGTTCTAACATGGATTAGTTGGATTTTGTTTGGTATTTTTGCAATAATAAAAATTAGACGCAACAAGTAGGCCAAATGCGGCCTTTTGCTGTTTTATAAGGAAATGAATCATTTCCGATTACTGGAGGGATAGTTTTGGAACAACTGAGAAATGCGGCTAAAAAAGTACATGAAAGCCGCTTTTTCCCGCTGCTCGTATTTGGATTATTGGGGCTGATTGCGCTTAGCGGCTTGATTTTAAATAATACATTAATTTTGAGCTACGATACGATTTTTCACTTTAATCGCTTCTATGACACTGCTGAGCAAATCAGAAATGGAAGTTATAATTACTTCCAAATGAACTATGGTTTTTTACAAACGGGAAGAATAGTTAATGCTTTGTATGGACCGATAGTCGCCTACATTGGTGGATTTATCCTATTATTAAGTTACAACTGGATTGTCTTTGAAATTGTGATTTCAATGCTAGTGATGTTAGTCGCTGCATTTTCAATGTATTGGCTATGTAAGGTTAATGGTGTTAGTCGTGATTACTCCATCTTAATGGGTTCACTATACATGATTGGATCATCAGTATTCCTATGGGTAACCACCCAACAATTCACCGGAGTCGGTGCTGCCGTCATGCCGGTATTCTTCATTGGAATTACTTTAATGCTACAAAAGCTAAGAATCCCGGTATTAGGGGTATCCGTTGGAATGGCAGTCTTAATTCAAACCCATGTGGTTTCAAGTCTGATTGCTTTTGGGGCGGCGCTTCCAATCATCATCGTTTCTTTGGTATTAACCAAGGAAAAGTGGAAGATGATTAAGGACGGTTTAATCGCAATTGTGTTAACACTTGCATTGACCTTTAACGTCTGGGGAGTCATGATCTCAATCTTTAGACATAACTTCTTGATTCCAACATTCCCAGAAACTAGCATGCAACTATTCACAGTTTCACTTCATGGTGAATCAATTCAAAGCGTTGTGAAGCCAATGGAAATATTGATCTTCTTGTATGTTATTTACTACGTGATTACTAGATGGAAGAAGCTAAACTACGTTGTAAGAACACTTGGTTGTGTTGCGTTTGGTTTCTTGGTACTGTCTACTAACATTGTTCCATGGACTCGTTTACAAGTTGAATTTCCTAAGCTAACCACATTGGTGCAATTTCCTAAACGTTTTGCGGTGGTACCATTCATCCTATTCTTCTTATTACTAGGAATGATTTTGACTAACGACAAGAATGCCTTGACGTTAAAACCATTGCACTACCCAAGTCGAGCATTCACTTATGCAATGCTATTCTTCGTTTTTGCGTTAAACATGGAATTAAACTTCCAAGCAATTAATCTTGGGGCATCTCAAACCATTGCGATGAAACAAAACAATGATTCGGTAATCCCGGTTAACCATGCGTTTAGCTACAATAAAAAATATAATCGAACTTATTTAGACGACTTAGAAAGTCCAAACAAGTCATACCTAGTTAACGATATTCTAAAGACGACGCCTGATTACTTACCAACCACTCAAGCGGTTAACGAGGATAATTATGCTAGTGTGCATCCATACTTGAACAACCATCGTCAGTTGATTAAACACAACTTTAAGATTAAGGGTGGTTACACCAAGAAGGTGAACAAGGATGGATCATTGACCGTCACATGGTATAACCATCACTCAAAGACTAGACGTTTCAGAGTAACTGTCGTTAAGTACTCAGCCACTAAGTTAGTTCTAAACGGTAAGAAAATTAAGCCAGCTCGCCTTAGTCAGGTTGGTGCTGTTACAGTTAAGGCTAAACCAGGTAAGAATGTGCTAACAGTATCTTATCGTACTGGATTAGGAATGGATATTATTTTCCTAGTTACCACGCTTAGTTGGGTCTGTGTCTTCGGCTATGTCATTATTAGAAGATTTAAAAACAAAAAGAGTAACCAATAGTGGAACTGAAGTTATAATATTGAACAGATAAATAAAAGCACTTTCGATAAAATGATTATTTTAATTTGATAAAATAACATAATTCGGAGGTGTT
>NZ_JXDB01000003.1 GCF_001281265.1 Apilactobacillus kunkeei DSM 12361 = ATCC 700308
CCAATCCCCTGTAGAATACAGAAAATCAGTTGCCCAATTAAATAGTTAGAAAGCTGCTTTTATTTATTTGTTCAAAATAATAGTTGCAGTTCCAGTGGTTACTCTTTTTTATTTGCTAAATAATCCTCATACATGTACTTAGCCGTTTTCAAATAGATGTCATGGTATATTTGGTCGTCGAATAAGATTGAGTTTGCACAGGATAAATTTGGGTTATTAAACCGACTCTGTTTAACGAAATTAATACAGTTAATACTCTTTTGGGTGTAGTAGATGATGAAGTTATGAAGCATCATGAGGTCCTTGAACTTGTTTTGCAGGTAGTAACCACTGGCGTTGACCTTTAAATGAGTTCCTTTGCCGTGCATGTATAAATAGGAAAACTTATCAGTGGAATAGGGGATGCAATAGCTCAATAAGTTGGCGTTAAACCAAGAGTAGGACCGCGTTCGGTGATTGGATGGCAGTGGAATCAGGGATGCTTCTGTGGTTAGAATCGGAAACTTGTTTTTGATATGAAGTTCCTCGCAGATGCTTCGATTGAAGTGCTTGTGCAGCATGCATTCCATCTGCAGTTTTTTATTGATTAAGGCTGTTGTGGACGACTTCAGTAAGTAGAAGTTAAACCCATTTTCAATCACCATGGTCGCATAGCGTTTACTGCGATCGTAGACGTCCACCAGCATTAACAGTTCACGCCAGTTGATTTGTTTAAAATTAAAACGGTGGTTAACCAGACTAATTGGCAGCTTGTCGACATCGACGAAGGTGGTACCGTCTTTACTTTCAATCGCTTCATTTTTTAAATTTGTTTCATTCATAAAAAAATCCTCTCGTGTGGTTTGCGTTTAACAAACTAGCACGAGAGAATTTTTTAGGCGAATTATTTTTGCTGATTTAAGGAAATCTTAATTATTTTTGATGAAGTCACCTATGTAAAAGGCAAGTTTACGATAAGTATATGCGTTAGGGTGGACGTGTTGGTCTTGATACATGTCCTTGTAATTAAAGTCGGTGATGAACTCTGAGTGATATTCACGCCAATCAATGAATGGAATTTGGAAGGCTGAGTAGACTTCGGTTAAACCATCCAGTAGTTGATTGAAGGTGTAGTCAGAATATCTAATCATGTTTGCAGCGTTCTTATCTTCGTCAAAACGGGTTAGTGGAAGCACGGCGTAAATCTTTGCTTCGTGATGTTCACTAATGAGCTTTCGAACCAATCTAGTTAGTTTGGAAATAACACGCACCAAAGGAACGTCTAGATGACCGTAGTCGTTGGTTCCAATCATCAAGACTATAATGTCGTATTTCTTATCTTTAATTTTTTCTATTTCCTTTTCCAATGTTTCATAAATAGTAGCACCGTTAATCCCATTGTTGGAGACACGGCAATTGTAGTATTTGGCTAAGTATTGTGGATAGTTATAGCGTAGGTTGACGGTTCCATCGAAGCCACGGGTGACTGAGTCACCTAGGGTAACGACTGTTTTGTTTGTAAAATCCAATTTAATCAACTCCGATTAATATGTATATATTAACTATTATAATATCAAAAAATTAGCAAAAAACTTAATTTTATATACTCGAAAATTTTTTTGGTATAATGAAGTTCCTTGGCAGGGGCGCATAAGCCGAAAAAGGCGCGGATATCCGCGCCTTTTTTTATTGACACAATTGTCATTTATGATATACTTATTTGTTAATAAATAAATTAGGAGGGCACACAATGACACACAAAAGAATGATTGTTTTGGATATTGCTTCACTTGGTTTAGGCGAAGCTCCCGATGCCAATCGCTTTGATTCTATTGGTGCCGACACATTAGGCCATATCGCTGATAAGGGGCTAAATGTTTCTAATTTAATTAACCTAGGTCTTGGCAATGTTCGCTGGGACAACGAGATCAAATCAATTCCACAAGTTGACGCTCCTCGTGGCTTCTTTGGGAAAATGGTTACCACTGTTGACAGCAACAGGGGTAGTGCCTCATTTCGTGAGATGTTTGACTACACTGCCGGTGTCCGTACAGCTTCTGTAATGGACTTGCTAGCAGAAAAACAACATAGTGTTTCAATTATTTCAAGCTTTGCTTATTATTGGGAAAAACAGGACGATATTTCAATGGTCCAAGTCCCTGATGATAGCAAAGCTTTTATTGAATTGTCAGCTAAAATGAGGACCCAAAAGAGCGGGTTAATTTACTGTCAGTTACCAGAGCTAAGACACTTCGCCAGAATGGACGACAGTGTTGGGTATGCTAAGCAACTAAATGTGTTGGATGAAACAATCGGTAAGGTCTTAGAACGACTAAGGGATAATGATTTACTACTAATCACATCCTCATATGCCATTGATCCAACTAGAGACAATCGAATTACGCGTGAATACTTACCACTAATTGTCTTCAATCCAAATAAGGATGAAGGTAAGTCATTAGGAATCAAACGTTCACTAGGGGCGGTTGCTAACGCAATCGTTGCGTTCTTCGATTTAGATGATGGGGAAATTACTAAACCAAACTTTATCAATGAAGTTAAGTAATTAATCAATATTGAAAGGGGTGTTGCGCAACTAAAATAAGCTATTTGTCACTATATTTTTTGCCGCAGAGAAAGGATTAGAAATTTTATGTATTTGTTAGTTAATATTTTAGGAATTATTGTTTTCCTAGGGATTGCATTTATTTTTTCAAAGAACAAGAAAGAAATTAAATGGCGTTCAGTAATTACTGTTTTAGTGTTAAACATAGTAATCGCTTACTGTTTAACACAATTTGCATGGGGTCGTGCTGCTGTTGAAGCCGCTGCCAATGGTTTCTCAGCATTAGTTGAAGTAGCCTACCAAGGTATCGCTTTTGCTCTACCTAGTTGGGTTCACGTTAAGTCAATGGACTTTGTAACTTCAGCACTTCTACCAATTTTATTAATTGTTCCAGTGTTTGATATCTTAACTTACATTGGAATCCTACCTTGGATCATCAAATGGGTAGGTAAAGGTTTGGCATACATAACTGGCCAACCTAAGTTTGAATCATTCTTCGCTGTTGAAATGATGTTTTTAGGTAACACTGAAGCACTTGCTGTTTCAACTCTACAATTAAAACAAATCTCAGCAGTAAGAAATGTTGTCATTGCCATGATGTCAATGTCATGTGTGACTGCCTCAATTCTTGGCGCATACACTCAAATGGTTCCAGGTCAATACGTATTGACTGCCGTTCCATTGAACATCTTAAATGCTGTTATTGTAACTAGTATTTTAATGCCAACTTCAGTTAGTCCAGAAGAAGACACTATTGCTAAGTTAGGTAGTTCTTCACAAACTGCTGAAGTTGCCGTTGGTGAACATCCTGAAAACGCAGAAGAAGCTAAGAAAGAACCATTCTTCTCATTCTTGGGTGACTCAATCCTAGGTGCTGGTAAATTAATCTTAATCATTACTGCAAATGTTATCGCATTCGTTGCTTTAGCTGCATTAATCGATAAGATCTTAGGTGCAATCAATCCTAGTTTATCCCTAGAACATATCTTAGGAATCATCATGTTCCCATTTGCTTGGTTAATGGGTTCAGATGTGCATACTGCATTTGAATTTGCACAAAACATGGGTACTAAACTGGTAACTAACGAATTCGTTGTTATGGGTAGAGTATCATCACACATCGGTTCATACGCTCCCCACTACCGTGCACAATTAACTGTCTTCCTAACTTCATTTGCTAACCTTTCTACAGTAGGAATGATCATCGGTGCATTCAAGGGTATCGTTAACCGTGAAGTAAACAACGCTATTTCCAAGAGTGTAGGTTACATGATTCTATCAGGAATTTTGGTTTCTCTACTATCTGCAGGAATCGTTGGTCTATTTGTATGGTAAAATAGAAACGTATTATATATAGATTAAGGATTTTGTTTAATGAGTAATAAGTTGAACAAAACGTTAAAAAAAGAGACAGCCGCGCTGTCTCTTTTAGACGTTTTAAGGGATAAAGAAATTTTTAAGACAGAGGTCTTGGGTGGAATTACCGGATTCTTTGCTATCTCATATATCTTGGTGGTTAATCCGATGATATTGGCAGATGCGGGGATGGATGTTCACCAGACAGTCTTTGCGACAATTATTAGTTCTGTAATCGGTTGTTTTATCATGGGATTCTATGCTAACTCCCCAGTAGTGATTACTCCCGGAATGGGTGTTAATGCGTTTTTTACCTACACGATGGTGTTAAACATGGGATTGTCATATCAAGAAGCATTGACGGTTTCATTGGTATCAACAATTGCATTTGCATTAATCGCATTCAGCCGATTTACAGACATCTTACAGGAGGGCATTCCTGATTCATTGAAGTCAGCAATCACCGCCGGCATTGGTTTATTTTTAGTTGAGATTGGTCTGCAAAAGGCCGATTTGATTCAACAAGGGAAGAATTCATTATTAACGATTGGATCATTTAAGAATCCATCGTTGCTACTAGCCATTTTTGGTTTGATTCTAACAATTGTTTTATACATTAAGAAAGTGAAGGGAAACTTCTTCATCGGAATTGTGATTACTACGATTGTCGGAATTGTCTTCCACATTCATGATAGTGGGGTTAAGACCACCCACTTGATTGATATCTTACAATATCACAAATCGTTGTTTGATTTTAGTTTTAAAAACGTCTGGACTACACCGTTTATCATGGCATCATTTTCGATGACGATGATTTTGGTGTTTGAATCGATGGGGTTAAACGCCGGAATTTTACCGGACATGAAGAAATTCAAGAAGACTTTTAGAACTGTTTCAATTACCGGAATCATTTCTAGTATCTTAGGAACTAGTCCTACCGTATCGGCTGCTGAAAGTGTGGCTGGTTTTCAACTAGGTGCTAGAACCGGTATCATGTCGATTACCGCTGGTATTATGTTCTTACTTTCAACATTTTTTATTAGTTTTTTAGATTTGGTACCTCAAGCAGCAATTGCACCGGTTATCATTATTACGGGTGCATTAATGTTATCCAATTTAAAGGCCATTGATATGGATGACTTTGCTGAGTGGTTCCCAGCATTTTTAATCGTGGTATTGATTCCGTTGACTGGAAGTATCTCAATTGGATTGGCATTTGGGTTTGTCGCTTATCCAATTGTGAAAATCTTTAACGGCCAAATCAAATCAATTAGTACAATTAATTATATTTTAAGCGGCTTGTTTTTAATCAATTTGATAATGACAGCAATGCTATAGGAAAGGCGATCGAATGATCGTCTTTTTATATGTATTTTTTTGATAATCTAGTGACGAATTAGCCTAATTTTGGTTATAATGGAAAAGTATATGTTTCATGATTGTAAAAAAGATTAATATCAGTTAGAGTATAGATAGATGTGAAACAATCATGTTTCACAATAGGAGGATTTGCATGAATCCAGAAGAATTCAAGAGTCAATTAGCAAAACACAATATCGAATTGACCGACCACCAAATGAAACAATTTGCCGATTACTATGAATTGTTAGTTTCCACTAACGAACACGTTAATCTGACAACCATTGTTGATAGGGATGAAGTATATTTAAAGCATTTCTTTGATTCAATAACTCCTGCATTCTTTGCAGAAGACTTGAGAACCGAGGAATTAACCCTATGTGATGTCGGAGCCGGTGCTGGTTTTCCATCCATTCCGTTAAAGATTGTTTTTCCTAACTTAAAGGTCACCATTATTGATTCATTAAACAAACGAATCAATTTCTTGGATGAACTAGTTACTAAATTAGGACTAACCGATGTTGAATTACATCATGCCAGAGCGGAAGAATTTGGTGGTAAAAAATCTCGATACCGTGAATCATTTGATATCGCAACCGCACGTGCAGTTGCTCGAATGAGTGTGCTTGCTGAATTTTGTTTGCCATTGGTTAAGATTGGTGGACGAATGATTGCACTAAAGGCATCTAAAGCTAAAGATGAACTATCAGACGGAAAAAGCGCGATTACTACTCTAGGTGGCAAGATGATTTCCGATGATGAGTTCAATCTGCCGGTTTCAAATGATCCACGTAACATGGTCGTGTTAGAAAAAGTGAAGAACACGCCAAAACAATACCCAAGAAAAGCGGGTACACCAAACAAAAAACCAATTGGTTCAAGTAATAAGTAGACTAGAGGAGGGGTTTTTAATGGGACACGTTATATCATTAGCTAATCAAAAGGGTGGAGTTGGTAAGACTACCACTTCCGTTAACCTAGGTGCAGACCTTGCAACAATGGGTAAAAAGGTATTACTAATCGATGCTGATGCCCAAGGAAATGCAACTTCAGGAGTAGGTATTCAAAAATCCGACATCCAAAAAGATATTTACGATATCTTGGTTAATGAAGAACCAATCTCAGAAGCCATTATTCCTTCAAAACATGAAGGTTTAGACATTGTACCAGCAACAATTCAACTATCAGGGGCAGACATTGAATTAACTCCTCAAATGGCGAGAGAAACACGTTTATTAAATGCCCTAAAATCAGTCTCAGATCAATACGATTACGTACTAGTTGACTGTCCACCATCATTAGGATTAATCACTGTGAATGCATTTACTGCCAGTGATTCAATCTTAATTCCAGTGCAAACCGAATACTATGCACTAGAAGGTTTAAGCCAACTATTAAACACTGTTCAACTAGTTAAGAAACATTTTAACCCAGACCTAGACGTTGAAGGAGTTTTACTTACCATGTATGACTCACGTACTAAGTTAGGTCAACAAGTTAACGATGAAGTTCGTAAGTACTTTGGTGACAAGGTATACGACACTATCATCACTAGAAATGTGCGTTTATCAGAAGCCCCAAGTTACGGATTACCAATCATTGATTATGATCCAAATTCAAAGGGTTCAGAATTATACATGCAATTTGCAAAGGAAGTGTTAGCTGCTCATGGTGAATAACAAAGGACTAGGTCGAGGTATTCAAGCATTGTTTGCTGATAATGATATCGACGCCAACTCAGAAGACGTATTGGAATTAGAGCTAACCAAGTTATCTCCAAATCCTTTCCAACCAAGAACGCATTTCGATACAAATGCACTTAAAGATTTAACCCGTTCGATTGAAAAATCTGGAGTATTCCAACCAATCATTGTAAGAAAGACTAGCGGAAGCAAGGATGCTTATGAAATTCTTGCTGGAGAAAGACGTTATCGTGCTTCTCGCATGGCAGGTAAGGAAAAGATTCCGGCAATTGTTCGTGATGCTTCTGATGAACAAATGATGGAAATCGCTGTGATGGAAAACCTTCAAAGAGAGGACTTAAATCCAATCGAAGAAGCCGAAGCTTACAACACTTTGATGACTAAGCTAGATATTACTCAAGCTGAAGTATCAAAACGTTTAGGTAAATCACGTCCATACATTGCTAACTACTTACGTCTATTAGGTTTGCCAACTGAAGTAAAGGACATGCTTACTAAGAACCAACTTTCAATGGGACAAGCAAGAACATTACTATCAGTTAAGAAGAAGGATGAACTAATCAAATTGGCCAAGAAGGCATACGAACAAACTATGACTGTTCGCCAACTTGAAAAGGAGATTGAAAACCTAAGTTCATCACCTAAGAAGAAAAAGAAGCCACGTCGTTCAACCAAGAAGTCACCATTCTTACGTGCTTCTGAAAATGAACTACAAGATAAATTCCAAACATCCGTTTCAATCTCAAATAACCGTTCTAAGAAGGGGACTGGTAAGATTGAAATCAGTTACGCATCAGATGATGATTTAAACCGCATTTTGCAAATTTTAGATATTAACTTAGACTAAAAGGAGTGCTCAATATGTATTCATTGAATGATGTTGTCATGATGAAAAAAGCCCACCCATGCGGCGAGAATAGTTGGAAGATTATTCGAATGGGTGCAGACATTAAAATTGAATGTCAAAAGTGCGGACATGTGGTTATGCTTCCACGTCGCGAATTCGAAAAGAAAATGAAAAAAGTAATTCAAAGTACACAAGAAGATTAAATCTAAAGAAAAGAGTGAATTATTAATATGTCATTAACAGCAGGAATTGTTGGTTTACCAAACGTTGGTAAATCTACATTATTTAATGCGATTACTAAAGCTGGGGCGGAAATGGCTAACTACCCATTTGCCACAATCGACCCAAACGTAGGGATGGTGGAAGTTCCAGATGACAGACTTGATCGAATTCAAGAACTAATTCCAGCTAAGAAGATTGTTCCTACTACCTTCGAATTTACCGACATTGCCGGTATCGTTAAGGGTGCAAGTAAGGGTGAAGGTCTTGGTAACAAGTTCCTAGAAAACATCAGACAAGTGGACGCTATCGTTCACGTTGTTCGTTCTTTTGACGATGACAACATTACCCACGTTACTGGTAAGGTTGATCCAATCGCTGATATCGAAACAATCAACTTAGAACTAGGTATCTCTGATTTAGATGCAGTTACTAAGCGTTTAGGTCGTGTTCAAAAGGCGGCTAAGGGTAAGGACGAAGACGCACTTGCTGAATTAGCTGTCCTAGAAAAGATTAAGCCAGTCCTAGAAGCTGGTAAACCAGTTCGTTCAATCGACTTTGACGAAGATGAACAAAAGATTGTTAAGGGATTATTTCTATTAACTTCAAAACCGGTGCTATACGTTGCTAACATCTCAGAAGATGATATGGCTGATCCAGAAGGCTCAAAGTACTTCCAACTAGTTAAGGAATACGCTGCTAAGGAAAATGCTCAAGCAATCGGTATTGCTGCTGAAACTGAAGAAGAAATTGCGGAATTAGATGACGAAGACAAAGCTACTTTCCTAGAAGCCGAAGGTGTTACTGAACCAGGTCTAAACAAGCTAATTCGTGCTTCATACAACCTTTTAGGTTTAGAAACATTTTTCACTGCAGGTGGTAAGGAAACTAAGGCTTGGACTTATCTAAAGGGTACCAAGGCTCCTCAAGCTGCCGGAATTATTCACTCAGACTTCGAACGTGGTTTCATCAGAGCCGAAGTAATGGCATTTGACGACTTAGACAAGCTAGGTAGCGAACAAGCCGTTAAGGAAGCTGGTAAGCTACGTGTTGAAGGTAAAGATTATGTTATGCAAGACGGTGACATTGTAAACTTCAGATTCAACGTTTAATCGGAAAGGACGACATCAATGACTGAAAAGAGAAATGCTCATGTACAACAAAATAGACATGAAGCAGAACAAAAGACTCGTCAACAATTTGATGGGATTGGTTTGACTAAACGTAATTCAGATTACATGTTTAGATTTAACAAAGAGTTAAAAAAGACCAAGCTATCAGATGAACGTAAGGTCGAAATCGTTAACCAAATGAAGGATGAATTACTGGTTGAACAAAAACACGGAGCAACTGCGCGTAATTTATACGGTACTGTTGAAGAACGTATTAACTTCATTATGAACCCACCAAAGAAGAAGATTTCAATGATGGACAACTTTGCTCCTAATGCAATCTTTAATGCATTGTTCTTCTTCGTGATCTTTAACTTGCTATACGGAATCACTTTGATGATTCAAACTAACGCAAAGGATAAGCAATCAGTCGGAATCTTATCACTTGTATTGATTTCACTAGTATTTGGTATCTTTATGCCAATTATGACTAGATTATTGGATGGAAACGTTAAGCACAAATACAGTGGACTAGTGCGTTTTGGGTTACTAATCCTATCAGTAATTGTGTGGATTGGTGCGTTCATGGTAATTGTTTCAATTCCACAAGCAGGAATTAACGTTGCCGTATCACCAATTGTTAACTTTATTTTAGCCGCTATCTCAGCATTCGCAGCGTTCTGGATTCACAAGAACTACGAAATTACTGTTAATGTGATGACACCTAGAACACCAAATAGAAGATAAAAATAAATGTCAGTGAAAATTAAATTTGATTTTCTCTGGCATTTTTTGTATATTAGACTTTAAAAAAATAAATAGATAGGGGTTTTATGATTATGGATAATTGGAACACAAAGTTTGCCAAAAAGGGATTAACATTTGATGACGTATTGCTTATTCCAGCAGAAAGTCACGTTTTACCTAATGATGTGGATACTTCAGTTCGTTTATCAGATGATGTTAAGCTAAACGTACCATTTTTAAGTGCAAGTATGGATACAGTTACAACCTCAGATATGGCAATTGCTATGGCTGAAGTTGGTGGATTAGGTGTAATTCACAAGAACATGATTATCGATGATCAAGCCGCAGAGGTAAAAAAGGTTAAAGCAGTAGAAAAGACCGACAAAACCCCTAATGCAGCAGTTGATGCCAATAACCATTTATTATGTGCAGCTGCTGTCGGTGTTACATCAGATACATTCAAGCGTGTGGAAGCTTTGTTTGCAGCTGGTGCTGACGCCATTATTATTGATACTGCTCACGGTCACTCAGCAGGAGTTATTAGAAAAGTAAAAGAAATTAAAGCTAAGTATGCTGATAAAACTATCATCGCTGGTAACGTTGCTACAGGAGAAGCAACTAACGATTTATTCGAAGCTGGTGTTGACGTAGTTAAAGTTGGTATTGGTCCCGGTTCAATTTGTACCACTAGAATTATCGCTGGTGTTGGAGTTCCTCAACTAACAGCTGTATACGATGCAGCTGAAGTTGCAAGAAAATGGGGCAAGCCAATCATCGCTGATGGTGGTATCAAGTACTCTGGTGATGCTGCTAAGGCCATTGCAGCTGGTGGTAACGCAGTAATGCTAGGTAGTATGTTATCAGGAACTGACGAAGCTCCTGGTGAAGTCTTCGAAGAAAATGGAATTAAGTATAAAGCTTACCGTGGGATGGGCAGTGTTGGAGCTATGCAACATGGTTCAGCTGACCGCTACTTCCAAGGGGAAGTGAATGAAGCTAACAAGCTAGTTCCTGAAGGTATTGAAGCTCGAGTTGAATACAAAGGTTCAGCTAAAGATGTTGTATTCCAAATGGTTGGTGGCCTAAGAGCAGCTATGGGATACACTGGATCAAAGGACATTCAAGCAATGAACAACGATGCACAATTCGTTCAAATCACTAGTGCAGGTCTAATTGAATCACATCCTCATGATGTTCAAATCACTAAGGATGCACCAAATTACAAATAAAATATTAAAAACATTAAAAGATGCTAATTTTTAGTGTCTTTTTTATTTACATTTATATAACAAATCCTTATATTGTGTTAATATAAAACTATATAAATGAAAAGAAAGAAGGCGTCTCGATGAAAGTTCTAGTAGTAGACGATGATCAAGAAATTGCTGAATTATTAAAGATTTACATACGAAACAGTCATTGTAAATGACGGGGAAGCCGCCCTAACTGAATTGAGAAAAAATAGTGATATTGGACTTATGATTCTAGACATTATGATGCCAAAGATGTCTGGTTTTGAGGTATTAAAACGAGTAAGAAGAGAAATTAGTTTACCAATCATGATTTTATCTGCAAAGACAGAAGACATTGATAAGATTGAAGGACTTGTTGGTGGTGCTGATGACTACATAACAAAACCATTTAATCCATTAGAGGTAATGGCTCGAATGCACTCAATTTTAAGAAGATACACTGACAAGGTTGTTGTTGGGGAACCTGAAGTGCTAAACGTCGCTACGTTGACTATCAACCGTGAATCACACGAAGTTAAGACTAGTGATGGCAAGTCAATTCAATTAACTGCAATTGAATTTGGTATTTTATACCTATTAGCAAGTCACCCAGGTCGCGTATATTCTGCCAATGAAATTTTTGAACGAGTATGGCGTCAAGAAAGTATTATTTCCGCTAAGACTGTTATGGTTCACGTAAGTCACTTGCGTGATAAGCTTGAAGAAGCAACAGATGGTAAAAAAATTATTGAAACTGTCTGGGGAGTAGGATACAGAATCAATGAAGAATAATAGTAAATCAATTAAGTTAACACATAAAGAACGAATTGGATTAGTTACTGATGCTATTCTAACGAGTTTATTTATATTGATAGTTAATTTCTTGGTTTTCTTTGCAACAGAAGTGTATTACACAACCCATCCGGATTGGCGTAACCAGTTAATTCGTTTTGGAAATTCACTAATTGCAGGGAATCATATCCAACTATGGAGTTGGAGCAACGGATTTGTAGTTATGATTGCTGCACTGGATATGTTTGTGTTGTATATTCGTTTGTTCATGCATTATAAACGTATTCAAGAACAACATATTATTAATGATTTGCATTATATTGCTGATGGTAATTTTGATTACACAATTCCATATAAACTTATTGGTGATGATCAACGAATTGTTGAAAGTATTAATGTATTAGTTAATAATGTTATCCACTCAATGTCTGAAGAATTGAAGACTGAAAAATCAAAAGATGAGTTAATATCAAATGTTTCACACGATATTAGAACACCATTGACTTCCATCATTGGTTACTTAGGGTTGATTGAAAATAAGCAATATACAAGTGAAGAAGATTTGGCTAAGTATGTTCATATTGCCTACTCAAAGGCAAGACAAATGAAGACTTTGGCCGATGATTTATTTGAATACACAAAAATAACTGATAAAGATTACAGTAAGTTAAACACTCGGAAAATCGAAATGAAGGCAATGATTGACCAAATCGCTGCTGGATTCGATTTAGAAATGGCCGAAAAGGATATGAAAATGCATAGTAAGACCAACTTCGATAAGTTAGTGATTGATGGTAGCCCATCAGACCTGGCTCGAGCTATTAACAATCTAATCAGTAACGCTTTGAAGTACGGTCACGATGGTCACAATATTTATGTTGAAGGTTTCCGTGTCAATGAAAAGGAATTAGAAATTAAGGTTTCTAACGATGGTGAAAAGATTCCAGAAGAGTCAATTGAACATGTTTTTGATCGTTTCTATCGTGTCGAAAACTCTCGTAACAAGTCAACTGGAGGAACCGGTCTTGGATTAGCAATCGTATACGAAGTTGTTAATATCCATGGGGGTTACTGTTCAGTGGCATCTAATGATGAATTAACAACGTTTACTCTCCATCTACCAATTAAACATGGTGATAAGTTAACACCAACTAAACATGAAGAAGGGCAACAGGAGGTTATTGATAATGCAAAGTAAGCTTGTCTCCAAGCTTAGTATTGCTTTAATTGCATTAGTTATATTCATTACAATGCCTTTAACAGCAAGTGCTCAAACAACTAAGGCTACTATGGCCACTACAACCACTACTGCTAATTCCAACACGTCAAAGGCTGTTGCAATTGAACGCAGTAAAGAATTAGGCCAAGAGGTCGATAAGTTATTAAGTAAGAACCAACCACTAACACTGACCGCTAAGTCTGCAATTGCAATTGACTATCAAACCGGTCAAGTGTTGTATTCTAAAAACATCAATGAATCACTACCAACAGCTTCAATGAGTAAGCTGCTAACTTTATACGTTACTTTGAAGTACATTAAAGAAGGCAAGATTCATTGGGATGACAAAGTAAAGATTAACAAGGCACTTCATAATTTAAGTGTCAATCATAATTACGCAAACGTAAAACTACGTTTGGGTCATTCATACACAATCAGACAACTTTACCAAACCGCTATCTATTCTGAAAATGCTGCAACAATGGCATTGGGATACGGAGTAGCAGGTAGTACACAAAAATTTGCTTTACTAATGCGTAAGGAAGCAAAGAAGATTGGGATTGATGATGCCAAAATTTATACTGCCTGTGGTTTAACTAACGGGGAAGTTGGCTCACTTGGTTTCAAGGGCGTATCAGCTGATGCCGAAAACAAGTTATCAGCTCGTGATATGGCACTATTAGCAATGAAGATTTTGAAATACTATCCAAATATTTTGAAGACTACTTCAGCTAATAAAACCAAATTTGATGGTCAAACAATGCTAAATTGGAACTGGATGATTAAGGGTAGAAGTCAAGAATTACCTGACATCAAGGTTGATGGGCTAAAGACAGGAACATCTGATACTGCTAAGGCTTGCTTTACAGGAACAGCGGTTAAGAATGGTCACCGTATCATCACCGTTGTAATGGGAGTCCCTAATGCTGGTCAATACGATCCAGCTCGTTTCATTCAAACCAGAAAGCTTATGAAGTACGTGTATGCTAAGTATCACTACGTTAAGCTATCTCATGGTCAAACCGTTAAGAACGCTACTGACGGTAACAATAACGGTAAGATAAAAATTGAAAACGGTAAAGATGACTCAGTCGATTTAGCCGTTTCAACTACTCAAGGTGTATGGTTAACTAAGAACCAAAAACTAAATATAAAAGACGTCAAGTCAACTGGTGAATATGCTGATGGATCAAGTGTCGATGCTGGGTTCGATAAGGGCGATAAAATCGCCACAGCTAAAGTTTCCAATGTGAAGTATATGAAGGGTGTATCCAACCGGATTGATTTAATCGCTAATCATGATGGAGATAAACCTAACATTTTCGTGAGAGCATGGAGATGGATTGCCAGTTTATTCTAAAAAAGAGTTATTAAAATGATAACTCTTTTTTTACTGCAAACATTAAACAAACAGTATATTCACTGTGTTTATAATAATAAAATGATGATGTTTTATTAAAATTATGTAAATAAGTTAGATAAAATAAACTATTTTGCGTTATAATAGTAGGTAAAGTTTGATTTTTATCTGACTGTTTATAAATCGTTGAAAATTAAGACCTATTGTTTCTAAACGGGGGAATATTATTTGACAAAGCAAGTACCAAATCCAAATGAACCGCGTTGGCTAACCAACTTGAAGACGGCAATGCCTTTGAATATTAGCTACGTTCCCATTGGAATTGCATGTGGTATCTTACTTCATGCAGCTGGATTTAATACTTTATTGACAGCTTTAGTATCATTAATGGTTTTCTCTGGTGGTGCGCAATTCTTGATTGCCTCCATGTTAACCATTAACTCACCATTATTATCAATCGTAATTATGATGTTTTTCCTAGAGTTAAGATATGCATTATTAGGATCCAGTATTTCTAAATATTTACAAGGTAAGTCATTTTGGTTTACTGTGTTATTTGCAGTTTCATTGAATGATGAAACATACGCTGTAAATTATTTGAAACTATCAACTGATAAGAAGTTTACTGCTCAAGATGCATTACAAATTGAACACTATGCTTTGATTGTATGGACAATTAGTACCATCATTGGTAGTTTAGTTGGTTCATCACTTTCAATTAACCTAACAGTCGTTCATTTTGCGCTAACTGCATTATTTATCTATATGATCGTTATGCAAATGAAGTCATTACTAAAGGTGTTAATTATTCTATTAACTATTGTCTTGGCAATTGCATTCATGTTATTGATGAAATCCACTTTAGGATTAGTCGTTTCAACTCTGTTAGCTTCATTCATTGGATTCTTTGTTGAATCATGGATTAGAAGCCATTACGAAAAGTATAAGAAGAATCGCTTGCTTCGCTTATTTAAGAACCCTGCGGGTACCCCTGAAGATAAGTTTGATGAAGAAGAAGAGACTGAATAACTTTAAAAACGGATTAGGAGATATTCTATGGAATGGAATTCAACACAACATTTTTGGTTGATTATATTATGTTTTGTGGTTGCTTTTATCCCTAGATTCGTCCCACTAGCTTTCTTTAGAACAAGAAAGATTCCTAAGTGGTTTAACGAATGGATGGGATACATACCGATTGCCTTATTTACCTCATTGGTTGTTAAGGATCTATGTATTACATCGTCATATACCTTATCGGTATCAGGAAAAGCACCCGAACTAGTAGCTGCCTTAATCGTGTTTATTATTGCTTATTGGACAAGATCAATGGCACTATCAGTTATTTTGGGATTAGCTGCTGTGTTAGTTTTAGCAGTATTTATTTAAATAAAGAAAAATAAAAGCACCGGTCAATTGACCAGTGCTTTTTTAGTTTTTTATACAATATGCATCTTCATATCATCTTCTTTTACTTTATGACATGCCTTTAATATCTTTAGCATTGTTATAGAAATAATAGAAGGCATTACAATACCTAATATTATATAGACTGTTAGTTTAGATGGACTTTGACTAGCGAAATTGAGTGGAACTATTAATGAGTTAGTTCCAAGTCCAGCTAGTTTGTACGTCGTAGAAAAATGGAATAACATTGTTCCGATTGGTGCGACAATCGCTGATGACACCATACCAGGAATCAAGATATACGGATTTTTTGTGATATTACCAAATTGAACTTTTGGAGTGATTAAACCTTGGGCAATATTTGCACCAGGACGGTTAACTCTAAAAGACATTACTGTGTATGAAACGTATTGGGCAGTAGTCCCGAGTAGTGCTGCTCCAGAAGATAGTGGATCTAACATGATGGCAATCGCCAATGCAGCAGACGAAGCTGGTGTCATTAAGAAGATTGACCATACTAATGCAACGGAGATGGATCCGACAAATGGGTTTACAATCATACTTTTTGCAATTATCTTTGATATCCATATTAAAGCAGGAGTTGTGATTGCTGCCAATCCTAATGCAATTATTGAACCAAACATTGTTGCGCAAAAGGGTACTAAAAACATGTCTAGTGGAGTTTTTCCTGATAATTTTTTACCGATTAGTGTTGCGATAATCGCTCCCCCCAATGCACTGATGGGTTGTCCAATCATAAATACAGATGAACCAATGGGCTGGGATAGCAAATGTCCAGTCGCAGTAATTGCATTGACTGTTTTTTCACTGAAAAAAACATTATTGGCACCGACTGTTGCAGTAATCATCGAGCTAAACATAACCAATGTGTTTGTTTTTAACTGATGCGCAACAGCAGCTCCAATAGCTGGGGCCATTAGAACCTGAGTAATTAAACCAATCTGATTTAGTGCAGACCAGTGTATTAAGTTGGCGATTGCAACTATCAACATTCCAATACCCAGTGTAACAAAAATCGCGTTTGAGACGCCACTCACAATTAAAAAGATATTTTCTTTGGCTGAAGATAAAGAATTTACTGTATTGATTTGTGGGTCATTTTTTTTTGCTACATCAATCATTTGAATCCACTCCTTTATTTAGATAAACGAAGTCCCATTGGTTCCTAATATACAAAAAAGCACTAGCGATAATCGCCAGTACTTTTTGATGATTAGACAATATCAATTTTCATATCGTCATTCTTGATTTTATGAGCAGCCTTTAGAACTCTAACAAGTACCATTGAAATTACAGCTGGTACAACAATACCTAATACGACATAAATAGCTAGTTTTGACATACTTTGAGAAGCAAGGGTAATTGGAGCGATTAGTGAGTTCAGACCTAATCCAGCAATCTTGTATGATACTGAGAAATGAAATACTAATGTTCCAACCGGTCCAATAATTGCAGCAGAGACGATACCTGGAACTGCGATGTAGGGGTTCTTGGTAATATTACCAAATTGAACTTTGGGAGTGATTAAACCTTGAGCGATATTTGCACCAGGTTTGTTTACTCGATATGACATCACTGTGTATGATACGAATTGTGCTGTTGTTCCTAATAATGCAGCTCCTGAAGATAATGGATCTAACATAACAGCAATAGCTAGTGCTGCTGATGAGGCAGGTGTCATTAGAAAAATTGCCCATACGACTGAGATTACTAATCCACCAACAAATGGGTTAATAACCATTGTCTTGGCAATTACTCCGGATAACCATACAAGTGCAGGGGTAGTGACTGTTGCAAAGCCTAAGGCCGCAACACATCCTACAAATGTAGCTGCAAATGGTACTAAGAACATATCCAAAGGTGTTTTTCCTGTTAAGTATTTACCAATGACTGTGGCGACAACAGCGCCACCTAAAGCACTAACAGGTTGTCCAATCATGAAGACAGCAGAACCTGCTGGTTGAGGTAATACGTGTCCGGTTGCAGTAACTGCATTCGTCACAGCAGATGTGAAGAATACGTTGTTTGCACCAACCGTAGCGGCAATCATTGAACTAAATAACACCAAAGTATTAGTCTTTAATTGTGATGCAACTGCAGCACCGATGGCGGGGGCCATTAAGTATTGGCAAATTAATCCAATTTCGGCTAATGCATTCCAATGCACAAAGTTAGCAATAGCACCTAATAATAAACCAACACCTAGTGTGACTAAAATCGCATTAGACACCCCATTGAACACTAAATATACACTATCCTTAAACCCAGATTTAACTTCAACGTGCGCAAGATTAGCAGCGTTCATCTGAGGTGAATCATCTTTTGTTGCATTTATCATATTGAATCAACTCCCTTACTTAAAAGTACTGTATTTTAAAAATTAAAATTAGATTAGAAAATAATTAAAATTTTTATAATTAAACCATAAATCAGAAATAAAAGTCAAGACAATTAAAAGAAAAAAACATCGGTGAAATTTTTTCACCGATGTTTTTAATAGTTTTTTCAATTATTTGTACATGTAATCTCTAGTGATTGGTAGTTCTTGTCCTGAAGGACCCTTTGAAATTAGGTATTGCATAACGTCAATGTTACCAGCCTTGAATGAACCAGCACATGTCTTTAGGTATAAGTCCCACATTTTTAAGAAGCGTTCGTCATCACCCATGACTTCTTTAACTTCATCAATATGATCATTAAAGTTCTTGTCCCAGTGTTCCAATGTGTATTGGTAGTGTCTTCTTAATGATTCTAAGTCATAGATTTGAAGACCATTGTTGATGATGTGATCTAGGTTTTCAGTCATACCTGGAACATATCCACCGGGGAAGATGTACTTGTTAATCCAACCATTGTAGGCTCCACCTTGTTGTCTTGTAATTCCGTGAATTAAAGCAACACCGTGGTCCTTTAGGTATTTGTTAATGCATGAGAAGTATTCGTTCAAGTTTTCTTTACCAACGTGTTCGAACATACCAACTGAAGTGATGTAATCAAAATGTTCATCACCTAGTTGACGGTAATCTTGTAAACGAACTTCAGCTTGGTCTTGCAAACCAAATTTTTCAATTTGTGCGTTTACGTAATCGCATTGTTCTTGACTTAAAGTAACACCGACTACGTTTAGCCCGTATTCTTTAGCAGCAGTTAGCATTAATGTACCCCAACCACAACCGATGTCTAGTAGGGTACGACCTGGCTTAGGATTTAGTTTCTTGATAATGTGGTGTACTTTTTGCATTTGAGCATCGTACAAGTCATCGTCAGGATTTTCAAAGTAAGCACATGAATAGGTCATTGTCTTATCTAACCAAATCTTGTAGAAGTCATTACCGATATCGTAGTGACTTTGAATGTCCTTCTTACTAGTGGACTCATTATGATTTTGCTTAGGTAGGAAATTAATGTATTTATGGTCACGAATAAAACTAGTTGACTTTTGGTAAGCTGAAACGATTAAGTCTTCAATACTTCCATCAACATCGATTTTTCCGTCCATGTAAGCTTCTCCCAATGCGATAGAAGCATTCTTTCTAATATCCTTGATAGGAATTGGTTCTTTCATAGTGATGGTAGCCTTAGGTTCACCTTCACCATATTTTTCAGATTTGCCGTCCCAATAATTTACTTGGATTGGTTCATTAAATCCGTGTTTAAAAAATGTTTTATAAAAAGTTTTTTCAAACATGAGAACAGTCCTTTCTTTATTAATAAAACCACGAACCCATTATACTCTTATAATGGTACTTTATGTAAGTAAAGACACCGACTAATTTCATTATTTTTTATAGTGTAAAATGTTATAATTAAAACACAACTAAATAGCGGGGTGAATTATGAAACTGTGGGATAAATTTATAGCCAACGTTAAATTAAGACGCTGGTGTGTATTGATTTTTATAATCTTTGTTTTATATCTAATGCGCTCAATGATGAGTATGTTACTACTAACTTTCATCTTCTCATTGTTAGTCACCAAATGGGTCAGCTTTGTCAGAAGATACATTAAGATTCCAGCACCTATCTTAGTCATTTTGACTTATCTACTATTCATTGCTGGGGTAGTAAGTGCGGTTGCAATTTACTCACCGGTAATTTACGACCAAGCTGTTACAGCATCAAAACACATTATTGATTTCTACGAAGATCCAAATAACCTTCATGGTACTAGCCAAATTAAAGACATGATTGTTCAGTTCATCCACCGTTCTAACTTCCTAAGCGAAGTGAAGGGGAGCTTCTCAATTATTCTTCAATATGTATCTAGTGTAGGCCAAATGGGGGTAACATTCTTCTTATCTCTAATCTTGAGTTTCTTCTTTACATTAGAAGAAAAATCAATGGGTGAGTTTAGCAAACGCTTCTTGGATGCAGAATTTTCATGGTTCTTCCAAGACGTTTACTACTTTGCTAAGACATTTACCAAGACATTTGGGGTCGTTTTAGAAGCACAATTCTTGATTGCACTATTTAACACCATCTTTACTACCTTAATCATGGCATTTATGGGAATTCCACAATTGGTAATTCTATCAATTATGATCTTTTTCCTAAGCCTAGTGCCTGTTGCTGGGGTAATTATTTCATTAGTGCCTTTATCAATTGTGGGTTACTCTGTAGGTGGATTTAAGTACATCATTTATCTAATTATCATGATTGCTGTAGTCCACTTCCTAGAAGCATACATTTTGAATCCAAAACTAATGTCTTCTAGAACAGAATTACCAATTTTCTATACATTTTGTGCCTTACTAATTGGTGAAGAAATTTTTGGAACATGGGGATTAATCGTCTCTGTACCAATTTTGGCTTTCTTCCTAGAAATTTTGGGAGTGAAAGGCGAAAATAAAAAATCAATAAATATAAAGAGAATTGTTAAATAGGATGTAAATTTTTTACTTTTGATGTAAAATAGTATTGTTGATTTAAGAAATAGAAAGGGGTTTTCGACCTATGTCAAAACTTGTATTAATCCGTCACGGACAAAGTCAATGGAACCTTTCAAACCAATTCACTGGTTGGGAAGATGTTGACCTAAGCGATAAGGGTGTAGAAGAAGCTAAAGAAGCTGGTAAATTAGTTAAGAAGGCAGGATTAGAATTTGATTACGCATATACTTCAGTTCTAACTCGTGCTATCAAGACATTACATTACGCCTTAGAAGAATCAGACCAACTATGGGTACCTGAAACTAAGACTTGGAGACTAAACGAACGTCATTACGGTCGTCTACAAGGTCTAAACAAGAAAGAAACTGCTGAAAAGTACGGAGACGAACAAGTTCACATTTGGCGTCGTTCATACGACACACTACCTCCACTATTGAGTGCAGATGACGAAGGTTCAGCTGTAAACGACCGTCGTTACAAGGACTTAGATCCTAACTTAATCCCTGGTGGTGAAAACCTAAAGGTTACTTTAGAACGTGTTATGCCTCTATGGGCTGACGAAATTGCTCCTAAGCTATTAGATGGCAAGAACGTTATCATCGCTGCACACGGTAACTCACTACGTGCATTAAGTAAGTACATTGAAAGAATCTCTGATGATGACATCATGGATCTTGAAATGAAGACAGGTGAACCTGTAGTTTACGAATTTAACGATAAACTAGAAGTTCAAAACAAGACAAAATTAGATAAGTAATAACTAAAAAGAAGTCCTCATATGAGGGCTTCTTTATTTGCAAAAAAAAGATAATAAAAAAGCCATACGATTATGTCGTATGGCTTTTTTTAATTAACTTTTCTTTGAGAACCATTCTCTGATACTTGGCCAACTATTTGTATTAATAATCATTCTTGGTGTGTAGATTGGATCAGTATGATTACCGTTACCATTGTTGTAAACAGTACCGGAATCGAGTGTTCCAACCCATCCTAGATGAGGTTGTCTTGCCAAGAATTGTGAGATTCTAGGAGTACCACCACCATAAGGATAGGCAAATGAATCAGCATAAATACCAGTGTGTGCCTTTAGCACTTTTCTAGATTTAACGAAGTCTTTTGTAAATCGATCGTAGTTCTTAGGTAGGTTAAACACTGGAATCAAATTTGAAGTAAGGTAATGCATGTTGTTGGTGTGAACACCAATTGTCATTAGGTTACCAGCTTCTTTTCTAGCTTCGTGAATTTGTGACCATGTAGCTAGTTGAGTACCTTCACGATATCTACCGGTGTTACCGGTGATAATGAAAGTAGTGAATGGGTAGTTGTACTTCTTCATGATTGGAATCGCGTTATCAATAGTAGTTCTATCAATATCATCAAATGTTAGTACAGCATATTTACCTTTGATTGGTTTCTTTGAATTGGTCATCTTTACCATTTCAGCACCGGAGATAACCTTGATGTTGTGCTTGTGTAAGAATTCCATTTGTTCTTTGAATTCGTTAGCGGGCACATCGAAATCGTGAAGTTGTGAATTGGTTGATAGGGTTCTTGAAACGTTAACCCCTAGGTTGTTCTTTAAGATACGGTGGTAACAAAATACCAAGATACCGTTTTTTGCTTTTTCTTCTTGCTTAGTTAATCCGTAGTATTCACTACTACCTTTATCGTAAGCAACAGATCTGTGAATAGTAAATGACATAATGACGAACAAAATGATTGCTAAAATAATAACAATAATCTTACGTTGCTTTCTTGTCATTTTTTGATTCTTATTTGACATTTTTGTTTAACCTCCGTAAATAAACTAATCTAAATGTTGAGTATATTGCAGTGATAATAATTAATCCAGCAATCGCAATTAATAGTTTGATGTATAAATCGTAGTTTAGGTTTAACAATAGGTAGAAACTAACGAAATCATCACTGTAGAAACCAAATAGAAAAGCGAAGTTTACGACTAAAACAAAGGCAACATAAATCCATAAAGCAGCGAATAGAATAAAGTGAACTAAACGTCTTAATGGACTAATGCTCTTTCTAATTACGAATGTTTCGTAATCTTTTCTCAAATCTTTCTTCATAATTATTTTACCCCCCGGTCTGGACTGCTCCAGGTACCTACATTTTCAGGATCTAGGAAGAATGAAACTAAAGCCAAGATACATGAGATTAAGTTAATCATCCAGTAGTAAACAATGTAAGCAGGAATCAATAGTAAATCGACGAAACTTAATAGGGCGGTTTCGTGTGAACCATAGAAACCGATGAAGAATTGTAAGATGCTGACGATGATAAGTACTAATAAGACATCACCATCTAATTGAACTTCATGAATTAATAATAGGTTGAAGAAATAAGAGATAGTACTCAATGCAGTTAAAACAGCCCAAGTACTACTGATAATTGTTTCGTACATTAAAGCTTTTTGAGTAATTGAACCATGTAGTAGAAGATCCTTGTTCTTAGCAATAACTTCCATACCACCACGAGCCCAACGACGACGTTGTTTAATTAAGTTTCTAGTGTTTTCTGGAACTAGAATCCAACAGATTGCTGTAGGTTGATAACTAACGCTCCAACCCTTACGATACATTCTCCAAGTAATATCAATATCTTCAGTAATAACATCAGTATGCCATCCACCTACGTCTTCTAGTGCTTCACGTCTAAAACCAACGATAACACCAGAAACAGTATTGATACGTCCATATAGGTATGATTGAGCTTTTTTGATAATATCGATAACACCGATATATTCAAGAAGTTGTAAACGACCTAAAACCGTAGTTCTATTTCTAACGACTGGTTTACCAGCAACGGCACCTAGTTTTGGATTAGTCTTAAGTGTCTTAACTAGTTCAGTTACAGAATTCTTTGCTAGTAGGGAGTCTGAATCGATACCAACAACGTATTTTCCTTCAGAAACCTTAAAACCTTCGTTCATTGCGTTAGCTTTACCTTGGTTAACGTCGATTGGAACGACCTTGATTTTGAATTGATTAGCATATTGCTTTTGCAACTTGTACATAATATCTAATGTATCGTCATCACTTTTATCATCAATTAAAACAACTTCGAAGTTGTTGTAGTCAATGTTTGAAATTGCTGAAATCGCTTCGTTTAACGTATCACTTTCGTTATGAGCGGGGACTAGAATTGACACTGATTCAGATCCATCCACTTTAGCGAATTTTTCAGAGCGACGGTAGATGTTACAGTATATCGCCCCGACAATCCAAATTGCTGACACAACAATTGGATATCCGATAATGAAATCGTTAATAATATCTAAAAACCACATTATAAATGAATTCCTCCTTTAAGGACCACTAAATAAGATATTAGAATACAATAAGATATTTTAGCGTTTTGTTCATATGTATGACTGTAAAAACCATATATTTATCATACTTCAATTATAAATTAAACTTCCTAATATATCAAAGCTATGAGCCTCAATTGTTTCAATATTATTACAAATAAAAAATGAATTCCATACTTGGAATTCATTTTTAGCTTTTCTTAATAATTTGGGCCTCTAAATCGCCGTCATAGTCGACAAAGTAGACATGTTTATCTGGATCATCTTTTAAGGGACCCATGTCGATTGCTGGACGTTCATTAATCACGTCAATGCAATTAAATCGCTGTTTTGCGATTCTGTGAAGAAGACTGCCGGTTTTATCAAATACTTCTGCTTTTTCCGCTGCCTTAGTGAGTGTGTATCCCGAGTTCAAAAAAGATTTGATTAACTCTACCTTAATAATTGATGAATATGGATAACGATGACTGGTATTTTTATCACCTTTTTGGCAGCGAATGTATCCTTTTTGTTCCCAATATCTAATCTTACTTTGTGGCACGTTACAGGTTCTAGACAACCCACCGATTCCGATTGATAAATCAAGATCTTGCATTAGCTTATGAACGCGGTCGGAGTAATCTTGAATGTCTTCCTTACTATATTTTTCTTCCACAATCTCACATCCTTTTCTTCTTAAATTTCTTAATTTTTTCTGAATAGTGTCACATAATCAATAATTATTATATATTTTTTAATATCTTTGTCAAATTTGTTGACAAAGAAAAATGTCAGATGTATATTAGTTATTGTCGAAATTTATAGAGAAAATAAAAATATTAACGAAAAGGGGTTAGATTATGAATGTAGATGCAAACGGTAAATCATACAACAAGATTATGCTTGTTGTGATTTTATTGGTTGGTACTTTCTGTACTATTTTAAATCAAACAATTTTAGCAACTGCGTTTCCTACATTAATGAAAGACTTTGACATTAGTACTTCAACTGTTCAATGGTTAACTTCTGGATTTATGTTGGTTAACGGGATTGCAATTCCAGTTAGTGCATGGTTATCAAACCGTGTTAACACTAAATGGTTATACTTAGGAGCAATGACGGTTTTTGAAGCAGGGACTGTACTTGCTTTCTTCGCTCCTAACTTTGGTACATTGTTAGCAGCTCGTTTAATACAAGCACTTGGTGTTGGTGTAACAATGCCATTGCTACAAACTATCATGCTTAGAATTTTCCCACCTGAAAAACGTGGGGCAGCTATGGGATTATCCGGTGTTGTTATCGGTTTAGCTCCAGCAATTGGACCAACTCTATCAGGATGGATTTTAATTAACTACTCATGGCGTGATCTATTTGGAATTATTATTCCAATCGTCGCCATTGTGATTTTATTAGGTCTATACTACATGCGTCCAATTCTACCTACTAATAAGGAAAAAATTGATGTATTGTCATTAATTCTTTCAACTATTGGTTTCGGTAGTGCACTATACGGTTTCTCAGAAGTTGGTACTGATGGATGGGGTAGCGCAACAGTTATCTCAACATTAATTATTGGTGCAATCTTTATCGTATTATTTGTATGGCGTCAATTAGTAATGGAAAAACCATTCTTAGACGTACGAGTATTCAAGTCAGCTAAGTTCTCAATCGCAACTATTCTTTCATCAATTACAATGATGGCTTTAGTTGGATTTGAAATGGTTCTACCATTATACCTACAAATTGTTCGTGGGATGAACGCTTTCCATTCAGGATTAAGTCTATTACTTGGTGCTTTAATGATGGGGGTTGTTTCACCATTCGCTGGTCAAATCTTTGATAAGCACGGTGCTAAGAAACTAATCACCACTGGTTTAATTCTATTGTTCTTCGGTACAGTGCCATTTGCATATATTACCGCAGACACTGGAATTACCTACATCATTATCCTATATGCTGTAAGAACATTTGGTATGGCGCTTGTAATGATGCCTTCAACTACTTACGGTATGAACGCATTACCTGATGACAAGATCAACCACGGTACTGCAGTTAACAATACTGTAAGACAAGTTGGTGCTGCCATCGCTACAGCCGTATTGGTTTCAATTCTATCTAACGTAACTACAAGCAACATGCCTGCTAAGTCACTATTAAAACTAGATCCATTGGCTTACAAGGATTCAGCAATTAACGCTACATTAAGTGGGTACCATGCTGCATTCTGGGTAGCTGCATTCTTCATTGTAGTTGGATTCATTGCTAGCTTCTGGCTACATGACAACAAAAAGGGGGTAAATAAATAATGATTTTATTCGTACTATGCATTACTGCATTCCTATTCTTTATTTGTTTTAACCTATTAACTAACAACAAGGTATTGCACGCAATTACTTCTATTGTATTTGCTGTTCTATTTATCCTTTCAACTTTCTTCATTACTATTAACTTCCATGATCACTATGGTATGCACAAAGTTACCCACGAAACTTCAACTAATTTAGTTTCAAGTACTGACAAGGGCATGAACATGTTACTTTACCAACCAATCGGTACTTCAGGTAAAGACAAGGTTGTTATTTACCGTACTGATGAAAATGCAACTAAGCCATCACACACTGGTACTGATAAGGTAGAAAACAAGATTATTACTATTAATAATGCTAAGGCTAAGCTAGTAACTAAGACTGTTAAGCATGAATACAACTCAAGTGCTAATCGCCTATGGTTTGGTTTGGCACAAAAACCAACTAGAGTAAAAACAATAAATTACTTCTACGTTCCAAAGAGCTGGATGACTTTAACAGTTAACCAAGCAAAACAATTACCTGCAATCATCAAAGAAATTAGTGGATCAAACACTGATGCTCAAGCCCAAATGAAGATGGCGGCTGAACAATACGTTCAAGCTCAAGTGAAGGCAGCAATGATGAAGAACCCTAAGATGACAAGTGCACAACAAAAGGCACTAGTTAAGAAGGCAACTGCTGAATTTACTCAAAAAGCTCAAGCTGAAGCTCTTCAAAAGATGATGCCTGAAATCAAGCAAAAGTTAAGCCAAATTAAATAGTGTTGACTTTTATTTCTTTGCTGATTATTATGATAGTATCTATTAAATATAAAGCTAAGAAGTAGTTACCAGTATTTAATGCGATTTGTGTATTCAGAAACCTAGTGGGAATGCGAACTAGGCAAACGCGTTGAAGAATTACACCTACAGAGCTTTCCATTATTGGACGCGTCATTTCGTTATAAATGATTGAAAGAGATTGTACATTAGTACGATAACTTGGGTGGTAACGCGGATTAACAAAAACATTTCGTCCCTGACAATTTATTTGTCAGGGACTTTTTTATTAGGAGGAAGAAACATGGACATTATCGATGATTTACAATGGCGTGGCGCCATTAATCAACAAACTGATGCTGAAGGCCTAAAGAAAGAAGTTAACGAAAAGAAGATTGGTCTATACGCAGGAATTGACCCAACTGGTGACAGTATGCACGTTGGACACTTAATTCCATTCATGATTTTAAAGAGATTCCAACTAGCTGGATACAAACCAGTTATTCTAATTGGTGGTGCTACTGGTTCAATCGGTGACCCATCAGGTAAGAAGGCTGAAAGAAAGTTACAAAGTATGGAACAAGTTAAGCACAATGAAGAATGCTTAACTAACCAAATGAAGAGTTTGTTTGGTGAAGATGGTAAGTTCCAAATTGTTAACAACTACGACTGGACTTCAAAACTATCATTATTAGACTTCCTTCGTATTTATGGTAAACGTTTCAACGTTAACACTATGTTGAATAAGGAAATTGTTTCAAGTCGTCTAGAAACAGGTATCTCATACACTGAATTTACCTACCAAATTCTACAAGCGATGGACTTTGAACACCTATACAAGAACAATGGTGTTGAATTACAAATCGGTGGTGCTGATCAATGGGGTAACATCACTGGCGGTATCGAACTAATCCATAAGACCCAAGGTGCAGATGCAAAAGCATTTGGTTTAACTATTCCATTAATGCTTAAAGCAGATGGTACTAAGTTTGGTAAGACTGAAGGTGGAGCTGTATGGTTAGATCCAGAAAAGACTACACCTTACGAATTCTACCAATTCTGGATTAACACTGATGATAGGGATGTAATCAAGTACTTGAAGTACTTCACTTTCCTAAACAAAGAAGAAATCGAAGAACTAGAAGAACAAGTTAAGAACGAACCATGGAAGAGAGTTGCTCAACGTCGTCTAGCCGAAGAAGTAACTGAATTTGTTCATGGTAAGGATGCTGTAGTTGAAGCACAAAACATTACCGAAGCATTATTCTCAGGAAACGTTCAAGACTTAACTACTGCTGAAGTAGAAACTGGATTCAAGAACATGCCTTCCGTTGAAGTTAGTGCAGACAAGAAGAATATTGTTGAATGGTTGGCAGATGATACTGCAATCGAACCATCAAGAAGACAAGCTAGAGAAGATGTAAGTAACGGTGCTATCCGTATTAATGGAGAAAAGGTTGACGATGTTGATTTCGAAATCGACCCAAGTACTTCATTCGACGGTAAGTTCGTTGTTGTTAGAAGGGGTAAGAAGAAGTACTTCTTAGCTAGAATTAAATAGTAATAGGATCATATAAAAGTAGATTGATTAGTTCAATCTACTTTTTTTAATTTATTTGCGGAGAAGTGTTGACTTTATAAGGTTTACCTGGCATAATATTATTTGTTGTTGAGAGAGGTAATCAAAAATGATTACAAATCAGCAACGATTAATTTTTCAAAACATGTTGACACAATGTCATTAATTTGATATTATAAATGAGTTGCGTTATTGATATGACGCGAAAGTCATTAAAAAAAGTTGTTGACACGGCTTTGATAAGATGATATTATTAACAAGTTGTCAATTGAGACAACAAGTTAATAAAAGGTAGATCTTTGAAAACTGAACAAGATTGATAATCGATGATGTGTAAGGAACTTACAACTTGGTTGTAAGAATTAAACATTGCGAAGTC
>NZ_JXDB01000004.1 GCF_001281265.1 Apilactobacillus kunkeei DSM 12361 = ATCC 700308
AAAATAACAATTTATTCAGAAGAGCTAAGTTAAGCTTTTCATCTATAAGATGAGAGTTTGATCCTGGCTCAGGACGAACGCTGGCGGCGTGCCTAATACATGCAAGTCGAACGAGCTCTCCCAAATTGATTTTATGCTTGCATAAATGATTTTTGGATTCGGAGCGAGTGGCGAACTGGTGAGTAACACGTGGGTAACCTGCCCCGAAGCGGGGGATAACATTTGGAAACAAGTGCTAATACCGCATAATTAGTTGGAACCGCATGGTTCCAACTTGAAAGATGGCTCTGCTATCACTTTGGGATGGACCCGCGCCGTATTAGTTAGTTGGTGAGATAAAAGCCCACCAAGACGATGATACGTAGCCGACCTGAGAGGGTAATCGGCCACATTGGGACTGAGACACGGCCCAGACTCCTACGGGAGGCAGCAGTAGGGAATCTTCCACAATGGACGAAAGTCTGATGGAGCAACGCCGCGTGAGTGATGAAGGTTTTCGGATCGTAAAACTCTGTTGTTAAAGAAGAACAAGTGTTAGAGTAACTGTTAACACTTTGACGGTATTTAACCAGAAAGCCACGGCTAACTACGTGCCAGCAGCCGCGGTAATACGTAGGTGGCAAGCGTTGTCCGGATTTATTGGGCGTAAAGCGAGCGCAGGCGGTTTTGTAAGTCTGCTGTGAAAGCCCTCAGCTCAACTGAGGAAGTGCAGTGGAAACTACAAAACTTGAGTACAGAAGAGGAAAGTGGAACTCCATGTGTAGCGGTGAAATGCGTAGATATATGGAAGAACACCAGTGGCGAAGGCGGCTTTCTGGTCTGTTACTGACGCTGAGGCTCGAAAGCATGGGTAGCGAACAGGATTAGATACCCTGGTAGTCCATGCCGTAAACGATGAATACTAGGTGTTGGAGGGTTTCCGCCCTTCAGTGCCGCAGCTAACGCATTAAGTATTCCGCCTGGGGAGTACGACCGCAAGGTTGAAACTCAAAGGAATTGACGGGGGCCCGCACAAGTGGTGGAGCATGTGGTTTAATTCGATGCTACGCGAAGAACCTTACCAGCTCTTGACATCTTCTGCCAACCCAAGAGATTGGGCGTTCCCTTCGGGGACAGAATGACAGGTGGTGCATGGTTGTCGTCAGCTCGTGTCGTGAGATGTTGGGTTAAGTCCCGCAACGAGCGCAACCCTTATTATTAGTTGCCAGCATTTAGTTGGGCACTCTAGTGAGACTGCCGGTGATAAACCGGAGGAAGGTGGGGACGACGTCAAATCATCATGCCCCTTATGAGCTGGGCTACACACGTGCTACAATGGATGGTACAACGAGTCGCGAAACCGCGAGGTCAAGCTAATCTCTTAAAGCCATTCTCAGTTCGGATTGCAGGCTGCAACTCGCCTGCATGAAGTTGGAATCACTAGTAATCGTGGATCAGCATGCCACGGTGAATACGTTCCCGGGCCTTGTACACACCGCCCGTCACACCATGAGAGTTTGTAACACCCAAAGACGATGGGGTAACCTTTTAGGAGCTAGTCGTCTAAGGTGGGACAGATGATTAGGGTGAAGTCGTAACAAGGTAGCCGTAGGAGAACCTGCGGCTGGATCACCTCCTTTCTAAGGAAATTTCGGAAACTTACATTAGGTTCATCAATCTTATTCAGTTTTGAGAGGTTTACCTCTCTACTTGGTTCTTTGAAAACTAGATATTATTTAATTTCTATATTGAATTTGTATAAAAATACAATTTCAACCGAGAACACCGCGTTATTTTGAGTTTTAAAATATTAGTTTATTCGTAAATACTCAACTAACCAAACATCACGTAGTGATGAAATAGGTTAAGTTATGAAGGGCGCATGGTGGATGCCTTGGCACTAGGAGCCGATGAAGGACGGGACTAACACCGATATGCTTCGGGGAGCTGTACGTAAGCTTTGATCCGGAGATTTCCGAATGAGGAAACTCGATAATCTTAATCGATTATCACCAGCTAGAGAATACATATCTAGTTTGGGGGCAGACGTGGGGAACTGAAACATCTAAGTACCCACAGGAAGAGAAAGAAATTTCGATTCCCTAAGTAGCGGCGAGCGAACGGGGAACAGCTCAAACCAAAGAGCTTGCTCTTTGGGGTTGTAGGACTGAACATTTGAGTTACCAAGTTAATTGATAGTCGAATTATCTGGGAAGTTAAGCGAGACAGGGTGATAGCCCCGTAGGCGAAATCAATTAACCTCAGTTCAGGATCCTGAGTACGGCGACACACGTGAAACGTCGTCGGAATCCGGGAGGACCATCTCCCAAAGCTAAATACTCCCTAGTGACCGATAGTGAACCAGTACCGTGAGGGAAAGGTGAAAAGCACCCCGGAAGGGGAGTGAAATAGTTCCTGAAACCATGTGCCTACAAGCAGTCAGAGCCCGTTAATGGGTGATGGCGTGCCTCTTGTAGAATGAACCGGCGAGTTATGCTAACATGCAAGGTTAAGGCGAAAAGTCCGGAGCCGTAGCGAAAGCGAGTCTGAATAGGGCGTTACAGTATGTTGGGATAGACCCGAAACCAGGTGATCTACCCATGTTCAGGCTGAAAGTGCGGTAAAACGCACCGGAGGGCCGAACCCGTGTACGTTGAAAAGTGCTGGGATGAAATGTGGGTAGCGGTGAAATTCCAAACGAACTTGGAGATAGCTGGTTCTCTCCGAAATAGCTTTAGGGCTAGCCTCGGACTTAGAATCATGGAGGTAGAGCACTGTTTGGGTGAGGGGCCCGTCATGGGTTACTAAATTCAGATAAACTCCGAATACCATTGATTTATATGTCCGGGAGTCAGACGATGAGTGATAAGATCCACCGTCGAAAGGGGAACAGCCCAGACCACCAATTAAGGTCCCTAAATATATGCTGAGTGGAAAAGGATGTGGAGTTGCATAGACAACTAGGATGTTGGCTCAGAAGCAGCCACCATTTAAAGAGTGCGTAATAGCTCACTAGTCGAGTGATTCTGCGCCGAAAATTTACCGGGGCTAAGCATATTACCGAGATTGTGGACATGACGTAGTCATGTGATAGGAGAGCGTTCTAAGGGCAACGAAGGTAGACCGTAAGGACTGCTGGAGCGCTTAGAAGTGAGAATGCCGGTATGAGTAGCGAAAGAATAGTGAGAATCTATTCCACCGATTGACTAAGGTTTCCTGGGGAAGGCTCGTCCTCCCAGGGTAAGTCGGGACCTAAGCCGAGGCCTAGAGGCGTAGGCGATGGATAACAGGTTGAGATTCCTGTACTAGTTAATTATGTTTGAGCGATGGAGGGACGTAGAAGGCTAACCTGTGCGCACTGTTGGATATGTGCGTTCAAGCAGTAAGTCAGGTAATGAGTGAAATGCTTGTTACCGTGTTGACAAGCTGTGATGAGGATCGAAATAAAGTAGAGAAGTGGGCCATGTCACGCTACCGAGAAAAGCTTCTAGTGAGTAATTAACTACCCGTACCGCAAACCGACACAGGTAGTCAAGGAGAGTATCCTAAGGTGAGCGAGTGAACTCTCGTTAAGGAACTCGGCAAAATGACCCCGTAACTTCGGGAGAAGGGGTGCTGCACGCAAGTGCAGCCGCAGTGAAAAGGCTCAGGCGACTGTTTATCAAAAACACAGGTTTCTGCAAAATCGTAAGATGAAGTATAGGGGCTGACGCCTGCCCGGTGCTGGAAGGTTAAGTGGATGAGTTAGCTTCGGCGAAGCCCAGAAACGAAGCCCCAGTAAACGGCGGCCGTAACTATAACGGTCCTAAGGTAGCGAAATTCCTTGTCGGGTAAGTTCCGACCCGCACGAAAGGCGTAACGATCTGAGCACTGTCTCAACGAGAGACTCGGTGAAATTGAGATACCTGTGAAGAAGCAGGTTACCCGCGACAGGACGGAAAGACCCCATGGAGCTTTACTGTAATTTGATATTGGGTGTTGACATAGCTTGTACAGGATAGGTAGGAGCCGTGGAAACCGGGACGCTAGTTTCGGTGGAGGCATTGTTGGGATACTACCCTCGCTGTGCTAACACTCTAACCCGCACCACTTATCGTGGTGGGAGACAGTGTCTGATTGGCAGTTTGACTGGGGCGGTCGCCTCCTAAACAGTAACGGAGGCGCCCAAAGGTTCCCTCAGAATGGTTGGAAATCATTCTTCGAGTGTAAAGGCAAAAGGGAGCTTGACTGCGAGACAGACAGGTCGAGCAGGGACGAAAGTCGGGCTTAGTGATCCGGTGGTACCGTATGGAAGGGCCATCGCTCAACGGATAAAAGCTACCCTGGGGATAACAGGCTTATCTCCCCCAAGAGTTCACATCGACGGGGAGGTTTGGCACCTCGATGTCGGCTCATCGCATCCTGGGGCTGTAGTTGGTCCCAAGGGTTGGGCTGTTCGCCCATTAAAGCGGTACGCGAGCTGGGTTCAGAACGTCGTGAGACAGTTCGGTCCCTATCCGTCGCGGGCGTAGGAAATTTGAGGGGAGCTGTCTCTAGTACGAGAGGACCGAGATGGACATACCGCTGGTGTACCAGTTGTCCCGCCAGGGGCATCGCTGGGTAGCTATGTATGGATGAGATAAACGCTGAAAGCATCTAAGTGTGAAACCGACCTCAAGATGAAATTTCCCATTCCTTTATGGAAGTAAGACCCCTAAGAGATGATTAGGTAGATAGGCTAGAAGTGGAAGTGCAGTGATGTATGGAGCGGACTAGTACTAATTGGTCGAGGACTTAACCAAGTAAGGTAGTAATCGGAAGAAATAAATAATATCTAGTTTTGAGAGAACGAAGTTCTTTCAGATAAATAGTGTGGTGGCGATAGCTAGAAGGATACACCTGTTCCCATGCCGAACACAGAAGTTAAGCTTCTAAACGCCGATAGTAGTTGAGGGATCGCCCTCTGCAAGGGTAGGAAGTCGCCGCGCGAATAAAAAAGTCTTCGATGTAAATCGAAGGCTTTTTGTTAATATTGCCGTTTTAGCTCAGGAGGTAGAGCGTTTCCATGGTAAGGAAGAGGTCCCGGGTTCAAATCCCGGAAACGGCTTAAACTTAAAGAATATATAACATTCATTAATATATATAGAATAAAGAGTTTAATAAATATAAATAGAATAATCAAAAAAAGCAGTGAATTGCTAGTAATTCACTGCTTTTTTTGTTTTCAACAAGCTAAATTTTTAGACTTCAAAGCCAATTAGCAAGAAATTGAATGTCTTAATTGCTTTTGATATAACTGGTAATTGAAAAGGAGGGATAATTTATGAATAAGAAAATATTACCTTATAATTTTGATTTTACAGATATATTGTTGAAGACACCCGCTGAATTGATTGTTGAGGGTAGTAGATTAGCAATTGATACTAAATATGATGATATAGCAAGTTATAAAGTTAATCATCGTGATGTTTCAAAAATTATGAAACCTAAAAATGATTTGCTGTATAAAGATTTGCTCGCAACCAAAAGGAAGCGAATGTCAAAATCACCCTTTGCATTCTTTCGAGGATCAGTTGATGTGATGAATTATGATTTAAATCACTATAATAATTCAGGCATCAAAACTTTAATTGGTGGAGACGCTCATCTTGGTAATTTTGGTTACTATGGTTCATCAGAAGGACAGTTATTGTTTGACATGAATGATTTTGATGAGTCTCACATTGATTATTGGGAATATGACGTAAAGCGACTGTTGGTTAGTGCATTGCTGGTAGCAAAACAACAGGGCTTTCATTTAAAAAAGGATGTAGAACCTTTTCTAAAAAAATCTGTTAAAACTTATTTGAAAACGTTGAGATATATGGGTAATTTGCCATCAATGGAAAGATTCATAAAGCCCAATACTTTGGAAAACATTTCGAGTAGTTTTTCTAAAATTCATGAATCCAAAATTACCTTTGATAAATCATTTAAAAAAATTGTCAGTAAATCTATCAATAAGGCTATTAATAATAATTCAGATTATGCAGTTAAAAAATATACGACCACCCTAAAAGGTCAAAAACAATTTATAGAAGATACACCTGTTACGGTGCATGTCGGAAATGAAGATTATAAGAAGTTGGTAAAAGGTTATGAAAATTATTTACATCACTCAAGAAGTGATATTAAACAATTTTTGCTTCAATTCCATATTGTTGATATTGTTCGACATACCGTTGGGGTTGGGAGCGTCGGAACACTTTGTTATTTAATTTTACTAGAAAATTCCTCCGGAGATGATCTTGTTTTACAAATAAAACAAGGATTGCCAATTTATCAAGATGATAAAATCTACATCGACAATAAACATTCAACCGGAGAAGATATTATGAATTGTCAATTGATTTTGCAAAGTGCATCAGACCCATTTCTAGGTTATTTTAATACTGAAAAAAATAGTTTTTATGTAAGACAGTTTAGAGACATGAAGGGCTCGGTTAATCTTAATAAATTAGATTTTCCAGCATTCTGTGACTATGTAAATGTATGTATCAGTCTATTAGCTAGAGCACATAGCCAGTCACCAACTTTTTATAAAATTATTGGATATTTAGAAAGCAAAGATTGGATATCAGAAGCCTTAGTAAAGTACTCGAAACGTTATGTTGAACAAGTTGAATTAGATTTTAAGTCCTTTACTGGAGGCGGAAAACATGGGAATAAAATCTAAATACAAAGGTGAGTTATACAATCGAGATTTAAGCTGGTTACTTTTTAATAAAAGGGTAATCGAATTAGCAAATAATTATCATGTTCCGTATTTAAACAAACTAAATTTTTTATCTATCGCATCTAGCAATTTAGATGAATTTTACAGTGTTAGGGTTCCTAGTCTACAAAGTCAAGAAGCCTTGACTAACAACGGACGTGATCCAAAAACGATGTTAAAGTATTCAGAATTATTAAAAAAAATTCATGAGTCAAATGATAATAATTTCAAATTACAATCGAAGTATTTCAATCAACTAATTACCCAATTATCGGATTATGGTATTGGTAAATTCGTAAAGTATGTTGATTTATGTGATCGAATGAAGCAAAAAGCTAACCAAAAATTCGATGAAAAAATTCTTCCTTTTCTGACTAGTACCACATTTAATTCTGAATATAATTTAGACTTTTTGAAAAATAAATGGATGGCAATTGCGACATTGGTTAAAACAAAAGCAGACACGTCAATTCGTATTATGCCAATACCACCATATATTAGAAGAACCGTAAGTTTGAAAGCAAACGGAAAAAAACAATACTTGATGATGGAAGATCTTATCATCAATAATCTTGAAAATTTATATGACGATGGTGAAATTGAGGATGTTATCATATTTCGATTAAGTCGAGATTTAGATGCATCAATTGACCTAGATAAAAATAATGGTAGTAAAAAAACTATCCAAAACTTACGTCATTATCTAGCGAACCGAGAAAAGGGTAAAGTAACAATGTTAGAAATACAGAAATTACCCGATACTAACGAAAAATTCATTAATTATTTTATTAAAAAGTTTAAAATTAAACCAAGTGATGTTTTTAAAATTGATGCTCCATTAGATTTGACATTTATGTTTCCGTTGATTAAATCTTGGAGTAAAAAGCATCCAGTACTATCATATCCTGACTTTTCAGGAACAAAGTGGCATGGAAACAAATCTATGCAAGATTATCTTAAAAGCCATAATCTACTCTTACAATATCCTTATGATTCATTCGATCAATTTCTTCAGTTTTTAAAAGAAGCGGTAGATAATCCTAAAACTATAGCAATCAAACAAACAATTTATCGAGTCGCGGATAATTCCAAAGTCATAGAGCTATTAAAAGAAGCTTCTAAGAAGGGAATTAAAGTGACAGTGGTAGTTGAACTGAGAGCTAGGTTTGATGAGACTAATAACCTCAAAGTAACTGACGAATTGGAAGATGCAGGATGCGAAATTATATTTGGAAAAAAATATATGAAGGTCCACAGCAAAACATGCTTGGTCATAATGAATGATAAGAGTAGTGTTAAAGGATACGTACAGATTGGAACTGGAAATTATAACGAACAAACAGCAAAGGGATTTGTTGATTTAAGTTTATATTCCAGTTCGGATGAATATGTGAACTGTCTAATATCATTCTTTGATTATTTGTCTCATAATGGTGATTGTTCACGTTCGCCAAAATATAATTCTATTGTTTCGTCACCCAATCGAATCGAAGATATGGTTATTCAAAATATAAATCGAGTTAAGGAATATTACCAAAAATATGGTAAGGGCAAAGTTTTTCTTAAAGTAAATTCTTTGACAGATGTTGATGTCATTGCAGCCATTTATGATGCTGCTACGGTGGGGGTCCCTTTTAGACTGGTAGTAAGAGGATCTTGTTGTTTGAAATTAGGAATATGTGGAGATAAAGAAAATATCGTCGTTTCAAGTGTTGTCGGTCAATTCCTAGAGCATAGCAGAATATATGCGTTTTATACAGATCAGCCGTCATTGTGGATTTCCTCAGCTGATTTAATGACAAGAAACATGGTTAATCGCGTTGAATTAGCAGCTAAGATTTTGGATAAATATAATATTAATAAAATTCAAAAAATTATTGATGTTTATTCTGAAGATGATGTCGATGGTTTCTTCTTGGACAAGGAAGGAAACTATTTCAAGTTTGAAAATTCTAAAAATCATTCTGCACAACAGACATTTATCCAGGAATCTATAAAATTATCCAAACAATTAGAAAGTCAAAGATCACTTTATAAAAGGATTACTGAAAAAATAAGTAAATTAAAGAATCACTTAGTTTCAGGAAAAAATGAAACGTTATAACATCTCTAGGGTGTGATTCCCCATATAAAAAGACCAATCTTTTATGATTGGTCTTTTTTTAATTATTTAATTTTTCTATCAATTTTAACATCATTAATTGGTAAGTTAGCGTTTGCAATAATTGGTGAAACAGTACCATTACTAATTAATGTTAGGTGGTGCATTGAACGAGTGGCAATTGTGTAGATTGTTCCAACATAATCATCGTTTGGATAATTATCTTTAGAAACGTTCCAAGCAATGACAGAATCAAATTCTAGTCCCTTAGCTAGATAGATTGGCATGATTACCACACCCTTTGGAAGTGATCTATCTGTATCAGCTAATAGGGTTGGATTAAGTTGGTTATAGGTATGTTGATGGAGTTGTTTTGCTTCATTTAAGTTCTTGGTAACAATTGCTACGGTACCTTCATCTTTTAATTCTTGTTGGGCACTTTCAATTAAAGCATCAATACATTCTTTTTCGTTATGACGAATTAAAATCTCAGGTGATTTACCTGGACGGTTAAATGCTTCAATCTCATCACCGTTTGGTAATAGTGATTTAGCAAAGTTAGTGATTGGATAAGTTGAACGATATGATCGGTTCAAAGTAATCAATCTTGATTTCTTAGTAGCAAATGCTTCGTTTAACTTATTTAGTAATTCTTGAGGAGCCTCAACCGCCTTGAACAATGCCTGTTCACTGTCACCAATTAAGTTAATCTTGGTTTGAGGGAAAGAATGTTTGATGTAAATCAATTGGGCGATTGAGTAGTCCTGCATTTCGTCGACAAATAGATATTGCATGGTTTGGTTTTGACCGCCACCAATCATTAAATCACGCATGTATAGAAGTGGGGCAGCATCATCCAAACGAACTTGATGTAATTCGATTGAATCTGCAAAACCATCGACGTCATCGTTCCATGCATCAACATTAACATCATTTGGTAGGACCACTTGTTGCATGAAGCGTTGGTATTGAAGATATGGATCAAAAAATGAGCCGTTATACAAAGCATCATATACTTTTCTGAAATGTTCAGTCACAATTTGTTTAGCAATGAAGTATCTTTCATCATCTTCATCCTGGAAACTACCTAGTTGGTGACCTTCCATGAAATCATGATATTGTTCAGAGTTAAGTTGGTCGATTGCATCATCAACCCATGGTTTATATACTTCGACTTCAATTCGTTTCTTCAAGATTTCAATCAAACGGTTCTTAGTCTTTAAGAACTTGTCAGCCGGTTTCATTTGTTTAGGTTGAGAAGCGTAAATGTCCTTAATCACATCGGCATCGAAGAAGACCTTGCCATCGATTAAGATGCTTTGAAAAGCAATGTCATCATTGAAAACGGTATTAATATAGCTCTCAATTGATGTCATGTATTGATGACTGCGTTTGAATGATTGAATTGCTTTTTCTTCATCGGTGTATGCTTGTTCGGTTTCATATTGGTCGAATAAACTTTGGACCTTCACACCTTCAAGACGGTGATCGATGAACTCTTGTAAAGTAACCTGTCTCATATTACGTTCGCCTAAACTAGGTAAAACATCAGAAATATAATGTGAGAACAAACGGTTAGGGGAGAACAAAATAATTTGATCTGCCTGAAGTGAGCTTCTGCTGTGGTACAACAAGAAAGCAATTCTTTGTAGAATCGCAGAAGTCTTACCGGAACCAGCGACCCCTTGAACGACAAGTAGGTCATTGTAGGTATCTCTGATGATATCGTTTTGTTCCTTTTGAATTGTTGAAACGATGTTTTGCATCACTTCATCATGTTGTTGTCCCAACACGGATTGAAGCATTTCATCACCCACAGTTTCATTGGTATCAAACATGTTGATGATTTCACCGTGACTAATTTGAAACTGTCGCTTCTTTTCTAGGTCGGTGCTTTGTTTACCAGCAGGGGTTTGATATGAAACTTTTCCCAACGTTCCGTTGTAATAAATACTAGAAATTGGGGCACGCCAATCGTAGACTAGGAAGTTTTCATTATCGTCAACGAATGAGGCGGTGCCGATGTATAAGCTTTCTGTATCATCGTCTCCATCATCCTTGATATCAATTCGGCCAAAGTATGGTGAATCAGCTAGTTTTTTGTATGTTTCAAGTTGGTTTTTAATAATTGCTTCGCTTTGGACTACCTTATTAACTAGTCCTCTTTGTTGTTGGAGGTCAGCGGAAGTTTCAATCCTATCATCGACTTCGACGTAGTTAACAGAAGTATTGTTACCGTAGTTTTGTTGAACACGTTTGGTTTCATTGTGTGCTTTTTGGTATTCAGTTTCTGTCTTGTCGATTCGTTTGTTTAATTTGGCGACAACTTTATTGACACGATTTTGTTCATTTGTAAGATCGTTATTAGCCATTTTTACCTCCTGATTTATTGTTAAATCCGTTCATTTATGCTCAATAATTCTAATTAGATTTTGGCGTCATGTCAATTAATATCCTTTTTGACATGTCAATTTAAATCCAGTAAAATATAGTTAATATTAATGTAAGTAGCGATGTCATTTACAGAGAGATTATGTATTACTGAAAATAATCACGACTAGCGAAATGGATGAATTTATGGGATTGCACCCTTATCGCAGAGTGGCAAATGATAATACATTTGTAAGTTAGGTGGTACCGCGCTCAAGCGTCCTATTGTTTTTTTAACAATGGGGCGCTTTTTTTGGAAAGGAAGTAACAAAATGGCAGATAAAAAAGTAATTCTAACTGGTGATCGACCAACTGGTAAACTACATATCGGACACTACGTTGGATCATTAAAAAACAGAGTTGCACTACAAAACTCAGGTGAATACGACACCAATATCATGATTGCGGACATGCAAGCATTAACTGATAATGCGCGTGACCCTGAAAAAATCAGAAACTCACTATTACAAGTAGCTTTGGATTACTTAGCTGTCGGAATTGACCCAGAAAAATCAACAATCCTGGTTCAATCACAAATTCCTGCACTAAATGAATTAACAATGCACTACTTAAACTTAGTTTCAGTTAACCGTTTGAAGAGGAACCCAACTGTTAAGACTGAAATTCAACAAAAGAAGTTTGGTGAAAGTGTTCCTGCTGGATTCTTTATTTACCCAGTCAGTCAAGCTGCAGATATTACTGCATTTAAGGCTGACACTGTTCCAGTTGGTGAAGACCAAGAACCAATGCTAGAACAAACTAGAGAAATTGTTAGAAGCATTAACGGTATCTATGGTAAGGACGTATTAGTTGAACCAGAAGGCTACTTCCCACCAAAGGGAATGGGTAGAATTCCTGGTTTAGATGGAAACGCTAAGATGAGTAAATCATTGAACAATGCCATCTACTTAGCAGACGATGCTGATACAATTCAAAAGAAAGTAATGTCAATGTACACTGACCCTAACCACATTCACGTGGAAGATCCTGGTCAAGTTGAAGGAAACACTGTATTTACTTACCTAGACATCTTTGCTGACGACAAGCAAAAGGTTACCGAATTAAAGGAACAATACAGACACGGCGGTCTAGGTGATGTGAAAATCAAACGTTACTTAAACGAAGTATTACAAGCTGAATTGGCACCAATCAGAGAACGTCGTGAACAATTCGAAAAGGATCCACAAGCTGTTTATGACATTCTAAAGGCTGGTAGTGATAAAGCGAATAAGGTAGCCAACCAAACCCTAGATGAAGTAAGGGATGCTATTGGTATTAATTACTTTAAATAAAAAACTATTTTAGGAGTTTAGGGTGAATCGGATGGAGAACTTAGTAATTGTTGACATCGGTTCGAATTCTGCTCGAATGTCCATCTATCGGATTGAAAATGACGGTTATTGCGTTGAACTAAAACGTAGTAAGAGTGATAGTCGTCTATCTGAAGGGATGGGGAAAGAAAAGATTCTACAACCGGTTGCAATTAATCGGACAATTAATGCTTTAAAGTCTTTCAAAAGAATTTATAGCTCAATGAATAATGCCACTGTGATTACCATTGCAACTGCTGCGGTTCGACAAGCTGAAAACCAAAAAGCTTTTATTCGCAAGGTAAGAAAGAAAGTTGGCTTAGACGTTAGAGTCCTATCAGGTCGTGAAGAAGCTTATTACGATTATTTAGGCGTCGTTAATAAGATTAAGATGAACGACTACATGGTGATGGATATTGGTGGTGCCAGTATCGAATTGGTCCGCGTTCAAGGTAAGAAACGTCGTGACTTAATTAGTTTACCAATTGGTGCCGTTAATATTTCAGAACGTTTTAAATTGAATAACTCAGTTCACGCAGCTGACTTATTCAATGCGCAACGTTTCTTAAAGGAAAACATACATCGTGTTCCTTGGCTAAAAAAAGCTGATCACTATCAATTAGTTGTTTTGGGAGGAGCTGCTAGAAGTTTAGCGAGAATTAATCGTAGTCATCAACACTTCAAGAATTCTGATAACCTAAATGGCTATCACCTAAATCAACGCCAAGTGATGGGAACGTATGAATTACTTTTACGTAAGAACTTACACAATCGAAAAGAAATTCACGGATTAGAAAACGAGCGAGCTGATATTATACTAGGTGGTCTATTACCTCTTATTACAGTCATTGATGAAATTGATTCAAGAAGAATCGTGTTTTCAGAAGGTGGCGTAAGAGAAGGACTTATTGCTGAATATATAAAGAAGCACTATCGAAACTATTAAAGAGGTTTTTAATCCAGAGACGGGTTAAAAACCTTTTTAACTGCTTGAAATTTAAATAATGTTATCATAAATATCAGATATAAATACCGCATCCGGGGGGACTAATAATGGGAACTTTCAAACATTTCTACCATTGTAATTATGATGATAGAATGAAACTAATCAGTGAATTTGCTGGATTAGACATGAATCAAAAACATAAAATGACTAACGATTATCACCAATCAAGTGATAGTTTAGTTGAAAACTATGTAACTGATTACTCCATTCCAGAAGGAGTGGGCGTTAATTTTATGATTAATGGTACTGAAAAAATTGTTCCAATGGTAACAGAAGAACCATCCGTGATTGCGGCGGCTAGTAATGGTGCCCGCCTATTTTCCAAGGACACAGGGATTACTGCCGAAGTATTGGGGCATAATCTAATGGGCCAAATTGTTGTTAAAACAAACAATACTAACCTATTGATTGGAATCGTCAATACTCATCAACAAGAAATTATTGATGTTGCAAACCAATCACATCCATCAATTCTAGAATACGGTGGCGGTGCTAAGAAGGTGCGCGTTAGAAAACTAGGTGATGATTATGCATCAATTGATTTGTTTGTGAACGTAGGTGAAGCCATGGGTGCAAACATCATTAACTCAATGCTAGAAGCTACTTCTGAGTTTATCGAAGAACACGTCAGTGGGGATGTTTTGATGAGTATCCTATCTAACTACGGTGAAGATAATCTGGTGAAGGTATCCGGATCAATTCCCGTTATCCAACTGGGTAATTCCGATACCAACGGTAGTGATGTTGCAAACAGAATTGTTGAAGCATCACATATCGCTCAAATTGATCCGTATCGTGCCGCTACCCATAACAAGGGCATCATGAATGGAATCGATGCTGTAGTAATGGCAATGGGTAACGATTGGCGTGCCGTCGAAGCTGGCATTCATTCATACGCCAGTAAAGATGGCCAATACAAGGGTCTATCCAACTGGTCAATTGATGGCGATAAGTTAGTTGGTGAGATGACCATTCCATTATCGTTAGGTTTTATCGGAGGTGCCGTGAAAGTATTACCAAAGGTTAAAATCAACCAACAACTATCTCAAGTAACCTCAAAGGAAGAGTTAAGCCAATTGGTTGCTTCAGTTGGCTTAGCCCAAAACCTAGCAGCTTTAAAGGCCTTAGTTACCGATGGAATTCAAAAGGGCCACATGAACCTACAATTGAATTCATTAGTGATGAGTGCAGGAGCTAAGGGTGAAGAAGTAAAACAAGTTGTTTCAGAAATGAGAGCCAATCATTTAAACGACTTAAAGTCAGCACAAAAAATCTTAAACCAAATTAGAAATAATAATGAAGGTGAATTTTAATGGAAATCGAATTAAATCAAGACACACAAAGTTTAATTAACGTTGTAAACAAATTTTTCCCAGGTAAAATTGAAGTTCAATTTATCGGACAACTTCAATCTGGATACGTTAGACATGATCAAGCACAAGTGGTGCAAGACGGTAAGAACCTATTTGTTCAAATCTCAGACATGTCAGCTCCTAACTACACTGCTTCACACGAACTAATTCACTTGTTGATGACATTACGTGGTTTCCCACAAGTATTCTTCTCACTATCAACTGGTCAAGACGAATTAGACGAACAACTAGAAGTGATGGGTACAGAACTATTTGATATTGTTGCTCACTTTGTGGTTGTTTCAGAACAAAGAAAACACGGCCTAATCAACGAAGACATCGAAAAGATGTACCTAAAGGGTATTCAAAACACAATTGAACCTGAACCAGAAGAATTAGATAACGCAATGGAATTACGTTTATTGACTTTAATCGACGCTCACGTATTCTATGGTGACAAGTTCGATTCATTTGCTCGTCCAACTCTGGAAAAAGACTACCCAGTTGCCCTAAAGGCTGCTGATGAAATCTACAAGATTATCACTGAAAAACCAACAGATTCACCATTTGGTTTCAGAAGAAATGTTGTTAAGTTATTCAAGGCCTTTGACGAACAATTAAAGAAGTGGGGACTACCTGCATTGCATAACTCAGAATTTGCAACTATCTCCAGTGTCGTTTCAGAAAGACAACTAAACTTAAACGTAAAACAACAATTTGAAATCTTCCATTCAGAATTACATGATAAGAAAACTGGTCGTCGTGCATACGTTGGTTTCAACAAGTCAGATGATCAAAACTCGTTCGTTATTCCTGCGCCAACTGGTATGGATGACAGTCCAGAATACTTCAAGAAGTTATACGCTATGACTGTTCAAGAATTATTTAAAGAATTAAAAATGCCATATATCATTAGAAAATAAGGCAGGAGGCAATCTGATGGATAAGGAAATTCAATCATTATTTGATAATGCAAAAAACATCGTATTTTTGACAGGAGCCGGTGTATCAACAGCTTCCAACATTCCAGACTATCGTTCTAAGAATGGGCTATACGCAACTGATACAACTGGAAAACCAGCTGAATATTATTTAAGTCATGCATGTTTAGTTAATGAACCAGATGTGTTTTACACATTTGTGAAGGAAAATATGTACTATCCAGATGCCAAACCCAATGTAATTCACCAAAAACAAGCTGAACTTACTAGGGAAGGTAGAGCCAGTGTAATCACTCAAAACGTTGATGGATTATACGGTGCTGCCGACACCAAGAATTTAATTGAATTTCACGGCAATCTATACGACGTATATTGCCAAAAGTGCCGTCAAAGAGTTGACTGGCATGAATATATGCAAAGCGACAAGCACGCTGATTGCGGCGGAACACTTCGTCCAGGAATCGTGTTATACGATGAAGGTCTTAATCAAGCAAAGGTTGTTAACAGTGTTCAACTAATGGAAAAGGCGGACTTGGTAGTAATCGTTGGGACTTCCATGCGTGTCTACCCATTTGCCGGTCTATTGGATTATAGAAATCCGGGTGCCAAAGTAATTGCGGTTAACCAGGAAAAGTTAAACTTAGGAATCGATTTTACAATGATTCAAGAGGATGCAACGAAATTCTTTAGTGAATTGAAATAAGAAGGAAGATGATGGTTTAATGATAACTTTAGGAGTAACAACTTGGAGCGAACATCCAGCATTGATTAATGGTGAAGATCGTCCCGTTAAGTTAAACGAGTACGCTGCCCATTTTCCAGTCGTGGAAGTCGATAATCCGTTTTACGGCATTCCACAGGAAAAAACAGTGCGTCAATGGATGCGCCAAGTGCCAGAATCATTCCAATTTATCTTAAAAGCTAACCAATTAATGACCAAGCATGACATGCGTTCACAGATGGCTGCCGATGATGATCAGAGAAGACAGGCGTTTAATGATTACGTGAAAATGCTTCAACCTTTAATGGAAACCAATCAATTGAAGACGGTCTTATTTCAATTTCCACCATATTTCCAACGCAATAACGACAATATTCGCTATCTAATGACCATCCGTGAATTGATGGGAAGAAAGGTACCAATTGCAGTCGAGTTTAGAAATCCAACATGGACAGAAAAATCGATGCAAAACTCAATTAAGAATTATTTGAAACGTTTAGGGATGACCTTTGTGATTGCAGATGAACCACATAACCTAAACGACGGAATTGAGTTATTACCAATGGTGACTACTTCTAAGATGGCGATGTTAAGATTGCACGGTCGAAACGCCCAGGGATGGTTTAACCAAGACAAGAATTGGCGTAGTCAAAGAACGTTGTACAAATATAGCGAAGATGAACTAAAGCAATTCGCCGACATCGTCACTAAGTTAAACAAAGAAGTCGATGAGGTGTGTGTGATCTTTAACAACAACTCAGGTAGGGATGCCGCACCGAACGCGCTACAATTAAAAGAGATGTTGCACGTGTCATTTAACGATTTGGCACCGATGCAATTAGATTTGTTCTAAGAGCAATATTATTGACAATTCAAGTATGATATACTAATAGTTAATATTAATTACTGGTTGAAAGGATGATTAACATGGCTGATAACAATACTTTTTATGTTACAACGCCAATCTACTACCCATCAGGACGTCTACATATCGGGAACTCATACACAACTATTGCTTGTGATGCGTTAGCTCGTTACAAACGTGCTGAAGGATTTGACGTGTTCTTCCTAACAGGAACAGATGAACACGGACTAAAAATCGAAGAAAAGGCAGAATCATTAAACACTACTCCACAAGCATATGTGGACAAGATGGCTGCACAAATTAAAGAATTATGGAAGAAATTGGACATCTCAAACGACAAGTTCATCAGAACTACTGATGCTCAACACAGAGAAGTTGTTCAAAAGATTTTCCAACAATTATTAGATCAAGGTGACATTTACCTAGGTGAATACTCTGGTTGGTACTCAGTATCAGACGAAGAATACTTCACTGAATCACAATTAGCCGAAGTATACAAAGACGATAACGGTAACGTTATTGGTGGAAAGGCTCCATCAGGACACGAAGTTGAACTAGTGAACGAAAAGTCATACTTCTTCAAGATGAGCAAGTACGCTGATTGGTTATTACAATACTACAAAGATCATCCTGATTTTATTCAACCAGAATCAAGAATGAACGAAATGATTAATAACTTTATCAAACCAGGTCTAGAAGACTTAGCTGTTTCTAGAACATCATTTAGTTGGGGAATTCCTGTTAAATCAAATCCTGAACACGTAGTTTACGTATGGATTGATGCGCTATCAAACTATATTAGTGCATTAGGATACGATACTGATGATGACTCACTATTCCAAAAATTCTGGCCTGCTGATGTCCACATGGTTGGTAAGGAAATCGTTAGATTCCATACCATCTACTGGCCAATTATCCTACATGCTTTAGGTTTACCATTGCCCAAACATGTTATCGGTCATGGTTGGTTAACCATGAAAGATGGTAAGATGTCTAAGTCAAAGGGTAACGTTATTTACCCAGAAGTCTTAGCCGAAAGATACGGTTTGGATGCTGTAAGATACTACTTACTAAAGGCCGTTCCATTTGGTAACGATGGAGTGTTCACACCAGAAGACTTCGTAGATCGTATCAACTATGACCTAGCAAACGACTTAGGTAACTTATTAAACCGTACTGTTTCAATGATTAACAAGTACGAAGACGGTGTAATTCCAGAATTTAAGTCAAACTTTTTAGAGCCTGACAAGGAACTAGAAGCACTAAGCAAGGATGTTATTGCTGAATACAAGACTAAGATGGATGAATCACGCTTCTCAGATGCTTTAGCTGCTGTTTGGCAATTAGTTTCTCAAACTAACAAGTACATTGATCAAACTACACCATGGATTCTAGCTAAGAATGAAAACGATGGTGACGCTGAAAAGCTTGCTGATGTAATGGCTCATTTAGCTGCCAGCTTACGCGTGATTGGTCTATTAATTAGTCCAATTATGACCCATGCACCAAAGGAAATCTTCACTCAATTAGGTTTAGACAATCAAGCAATTGACTTAACTAACATTACAATTGAAGACTTACCAACAGGTGGCAAAGTGGTTGCTAAGGGAACTCCAATCTTCCCACGTCTAGATAAGGAAGAAGAAGTTGACTTTATCAAGAACCAAATGACTAAGTCAGACAAGCAAAAAGGTCGTGCAGCCAAAGAAGAAGCCAAGAAACAAGCTCAAGTTGCCCAAGAAGGCGTTCAAAGTGCTGCTGATAAGAAAGAAATCAAGTTCGATACCTTTGAAAAAGTAGAACTAAAAGTTGCCGAAGTTAAGAATGTTGAACGTGTGGAAGGGGCAGACAAGTTATTGAAGTTTACCCTAGATGCAGGTAAGGAAGAAACTACTCAAATCCTTTCAGGAATTGCTAAGTGGTATCCTGACTTCGAAAAACTAATCGGTAAGAAAGTAATCATAGTTTCCAATTTGAAACCTAGAAAGATGCGTGGCCAATTGAGCCAAGGAATGTTACTATCTGTTGAACATGACGATGGCAACATTGAATTAGTTACAATTGGTAGCCAATTTGAAAATGGTGCCACTTTGGAATAATGGTGAGATAACAAACTAAAAAATAGCCATTAATTCAAAATGAATTGATGGCTATTTTTACGATAGGAGCAAATATAATGCAAATTTTCGATTCACATACGCATTTAAACGATGATGCTTTTAGAGGACAGGTTCCAGAATACATTGAACACGCCCAAAAGCTGGGCGTTACCAAGATGGCAATCGTTGGATCAAACCGTCAAATGAACGAAGAAGCGATTGAATTAGCGCACCAATACGATAATCTATACGCAATCGTAGGTTTCCATCCAGAAGACGCTTTGAACTATAACGACGGAGAAGAAGACATCCTATACAAGCAACTACAAGATGACAAGGTGGTTGCTTTAGGTGAAATCGGTCTTGATTACAATCAAAGTACCGCACCCAAAAAAGCTCAGTTCAACGTGTTCAAACGTCAAATCGATATTGCCCAAGAACTAGGGATGCCTATTTCTGTGCATAACCGTGATGCCTTTGAAGATACCTACGCCATTTTAAAAGAAAAAGGCGTTAACAACGGTATCATTCATAGTTTCAATGGTGACGCTGAATCGTTAAACAAGATTATGGATTTAGGGATGTACGTCTCATATTCTGGTGTTGCCAGTTTCAAAAAGACCAAGGAAATCCATGATTCCGTTTCAAAGACACCAATCGATAGAATGCTAGTGGAAACAGATGCACCTTATCTAGCACCTGAACCATTACGTGGTCACCAAAACGAACCGGGATATACTCTATACACCGTCGAAGCTGTCGCTCTCTTTAGAGATACAACCCCAGATAAGATTGCTGATGCAACTTATCAAAACGCACTAAGAATTTTTGGATTGGATGAATAATGGAAAAAATCAAAGAAGTAATCGTGGTAGAAGGCCGCGACGATACCAAAAGAATTAAAATGGCGGTCGACTGTGACACTATCGAAACCAGGGGATCAGCAATTGACGAAAAGACACTTGCATTGATTAAGAAACTAGACAAGCAACGTGGAGTAATTGTCTTCACTGACCCAGATTTTTCTGGTGAACGCATCAGAAAGATTATTAATCAAGAGGTACCAAATGCTAAACACGCGTTTGTCGACCGTAAAAAATCGGTACCAACCAAGAGTGATGGTTCACTAGGTGTTGAACATGCCAGCGTCGAAACCATTAGAGATGCGCTTAAAAACGTCTATACTGCAGACACTAATCACGAGAGTGAAATTTCAGTTGCTGATTTAAATGCTGCTAGGGTCATTAATGATTCCGAAGCTAAAATCAGACGTACGCAACTATGTAATGAATTAAAGATTGGATATGTTAATGGTAAACAACTATTGAAACGACTATCCATGTTTGGAATTACTAAAGAACAATTTAACGAAGCACTAAGTAATATTAAGGAGTAAACAATGCCAAATAATCCAGAAATTGCTAGCCCAGCTAGAACACAAGCAATCTTAAATCGTTTCCATCTATCAGCTAAGAAGAGTTTAGGTCAAAACTTCTTAACTGATTTAAACGTTTTAACTAAGATTGTCGATGCTGCTCATTTAACAGATACTGATAATGTAATCGAAATTGGACCAGGTATCGGTGGTTTAACCGAATTCCTAGCGCGTAGTTCAAAACGTGTTTTAGCGTTTGAAATTGACCAAAATTTACTGCCTGTATTGGATGAGACACTAAGTCCTTATGATAATGTCGAAGTGATTAACCAAGACATCCTACAAGCTAATTTACCCGCTATTATCGAAGAAAAATTCAACAATGAACGTCCAATTAAGGTTGTTGCCAACTTACCTTACTACATCACAACTCCAATCATTTTGGATTTATTGAAGGGAAATGCTGAATTCGACAACATTACCGTTATGATGCAAAAAGAAGTTGCTCAACGCCTAGAAGCCAAACCAGGTAGCAAGGATTACGGTTCACTATCAGTGATTATTCAATACCTAAATGATGTGAAACTAGCGTTTGAAGTATCAAGAAAATCATTTATCCCAGCACCAAATGTTGATTCAGCAATCGTAACTTTGGAAAGAAAAGAAACCATAGAAAATGAAGTATTCGATGAAAAGGCATTTGCTAGTTTTGTAAGGGGATGCTTTGCCCACCGTCGAAAGACTCTATGGAATAACCTCCAAGGATTGTTCGGCAAGGACGCCGAAACTAAGGAAAAGGTCCAAAGTGTCTTAGATGAATTCGACATTCAACCAAGCATTCGTCCTGAAAAATTAACCGTTGATCAATACGTTGATTTAACAAATAAATTCCATTCTATAAAATTGGTATAATATTATTTGATTATTAAAAAATACTGTGATATAATTTTGATTTTTAATATTTTCCGTGGTATAATGAACCTACTAGAGAGGTGAATATTATGCCAACCAGTTTGACTGACATTAAGAGCCACTTGGACACTCGCCTAGGCGAAAAAGTTGTTGTAACTGTTCAAGTAGGAAGAAACAAGACATTAGAACGACATGGGATGCTAGCCGAAACATTCCCTGCAGTGTTTGTTGTTGAGTTAGAAGAAGATGAAAATCTTAAGAGAGTATCTTATAGCTACACTGATATTCTAACTAAGAACATTGAAATGGATTTTACCGACGAAGTAAGTGAAGAATCTTAAAACTAAGAGCTAATAATGTTTATTAGCTCTTTTTATTTTGCACTTTTGACAAAATCCGAAAGTTTCACTGACTTTTCATTTTAACTTTAGTATAATGTTATTAAATAATTTAGTTAAATTGGGGGTGTGATACTTGAGAACCGTAGAGAAAGCATGCGCCAAACTTAACCTAGGCTTGGATACACCGTATCGTCATAAAGACGGAAAAATTGAGTGGAATATGATAATGACTTCGATTGAATTATCTGATTACGTCGAAATTGTTACCGAAAAAGGAAACGGGATTTCTGTTCACTGTAATCGTGTGTTTTTACCACAAGATCATCGCAACTTAGCATATCAAGCAGCATTTCTACTTAAAAAGAAATTTGGAATCCAACAAAAAGTGGATATCCATATCAGAAAGAATATTCCTGTTGCTGCTGGAATGGGTGGTGGATCATCTGATGCAGCAGCTGTTATTCGGGGCCTTAATCGTCTCTGGAATCTACATATGACCGACCAAGAAATGGCAACATTCGGATTGCAACTTGATTCAGATGTTCCCTACTGTGTATATAGCCAAACCGCCATGGTTACTGGTAAAGGTGATAACATTGAGTTAATGCCAAAATTGCCAAAAATGTATTTTGTAATTGTAAAACCAAAGGTTAGCGTTTCAACACCCGAAATCTTAAACAAGATTGATTACGATAAATTAGAACATGTGAATGTTAACGAATTGGCAGAAGCGGTTGAAACGCAAGACTATGATCAAATCGTTTCTCACATGGGAAATGTGCTGGAACCATTGTCTTCAAAGCATCATAGTGAGATTAAAAAAATTAAAGAAAAATTCGAGAAATACGGTGCGGACAGTGCCCAAATGAGTGGAACTGGACCGACTGTTTTTGGAATTTGTAGGACAGAAAGCCAAGCAAAACACATTTTTAATAGCATTCGTGGTTTTTGTTCTGAAGTATATATTGTAAGACCTGTCTAGAAAATATCCGTTTAGTTGAAACCCTAAACGGATATTTTTTTATTATTTTGTTTAAAAAGTATCTTAAATCCGAACATTATGATAAAATTTAGATGTAGTTTTTACTTAATGAGGTGAAAGAATGAAAGCAAAGCGTAGTGCGCGTCTAGTAGATATGACTCGCTACTTAATGGAGAATCCTAATACGGTAGTACCATTGACTTTTTTTGCAAATCGTTACGATTCTGCTAAGTCATCTATTAGTGAAGACCTAACCATTTTACGAAAAACATTTATGGAAACAGGAACTGGTGTATTAGAAACCATTCCCGGTGCCGCTGGCGGAAGTATGTTTATGCCCGGCATTCAAAAACAAGAAGCTAGTCAATTTATTGACGAAGTTCAATCAGCATTGGCTGACAATTCAAGAGTTTTACCTGGTGGATACGTATATATGAACGACCTACTTAATCGTCCATCAATTTTGAGACAAATTGGTCGAATTATCGCAACATTATACAGTGACAAGAAGATTGACGCTGTATTAACTGTTGCCACCAAGGGTATTCCGGTTGCACAAAGTGTTGCAACCCTATTAAACGTTCCGTTCGTAATTGCTAGACATGATTCTAGAATTACCGATGGTTCAACTATTAGTGTGAACTATATTTCTGGTTCTCAAAAGAGAATCGAAAAGATGGTTCTATCAAAACGTAGTTTACCTGCTAATTCCAACGTCTTAATCGTAGATGATTTCCTACGTGGTGGGGGATCGGCCGATGGACTATGTAGTTTAATCAAAGAATTCGATAGTGAAGTTGCCGGAATTGCATTCGTTGCCGAACGTGACTACGAAGGCCAACGTAAGATTGGCGAAGATGATTACACTTCATTATTCAAGATTGATACTAATAACGGTGATATTAAAGTTGATCTAGGTAACTTTACCTACGATAACTTCAGTGACATCACCAAGGAGGAAGAATAATGACGACTAGAAATACAATTATTTTAGCTGCCGGTAAAGGTACGCGAATGAAGTCAAAACTATACAAAGTTTTGCATCAAGTTTGTGGTCGTACAATGGTTGATTGTGTATTAACACAAGTTGAAAAAATTCATATGGATAACATTGTTACTGTTGTTGGTTTTGGTGCGGAAGACGTTAAAACTCAACTAGGTGATAGAAGCCAATATGCATTACAAGAAAAACAACTAGGAACTGGGGATGCGGTTAAAAAAACTGCTGACATTCTAGAAGATGTTGATGGATCAACAATGGTTGTTAGTGGAGACACTCCATTATTTACAGCTGAAACTTTTGATCACTTGTTTACTCAACATGAAGAAAGTGGTGCGGTTGCAACCGTATTAACTTCAAAAGCACCTAACCCATTTGGTTATGGTCGTGTTGTTAGAGATGACAAGGGTAACGTTAACAAGATAGTTGAACAAAAAGATGCCTCAGTTGCAGAACAAAACATCGATGAAATTAACACTGGTGTTTACGTTTTCGACAACCATGAATTATTCGAAGCCCTAAAGAAGGTTAAAAACGATAACGCGCAAGGAGAATACTACCTACCAGACGTTATTGGTATCTTCAAAGAAGAAGGTAAGAACATTGGTGCTTACCAAATGAAGGACTTTGATGAATCAATGGGTGTAAACGATCGGATTGCACTTTCAAAGGCTAACCAAGTGATGCAACAACGCATTAACGAATACCACATGTCAAACGGTGTTACTATGCCAAATCCAAATGACACGTACATTGATTTTGGCGTTGAAATTGGTCAAGACACAATCGTAGAACCCGGTGTTCACATTAGTGGTCATACCAAGATTGGTAACGACTGTAAGATTGGTGCTAATTCAGAAATTAGAGACTGCATTATTCATGATAACGTTACCGTGACATCATCATTACTTGAAGAATCAGAAATGATGGAAGGCTCAAATATTGGACCATACTCACATCTTCGTCCAGAAGCTAAGATCGGTGAAAATGTTCACCTTGGAAACTTCGTTGAAGTTAAGAAGGCCCAAATTGATGAAGGTACTAAGGTAGGTCACTTAACTTACGTTGGTAATGCTCATCTAGGCAAGAACATCAACGTTGGTTGTGGTGTTATCTTTGCTAACTACGATGGTAAGAACAAGCACAACACCGAAGTTGGGGATGACTCATTTATCGGAAGTAATGCTAACTTGATTGCGCCATTACACATTGATGACCACACATTTATTGCTGCTGGTTCAACTATTACTGATGACGTAAAACAATATGATATGGCGATTGCAAGACAACGTCAAACCAACAAACCAGGATATTTCAAAAAGCTTCCATATGCTGATTAAGAGATAATCCAATGATATTTTATTTATTATTTGTATAATTTTTGAATGAAAAATTATTAATTATAGTGTAAAATTAAATTTGAATTATGAATATAGTTACGAATTATAGAATTTATTGTTAGGTGGAGGACTTATGGCTGAAAGATATTCTGATCCTAAATTGAAGATTTTCGCTTTAAACTCTAACATCCCTTTGGCAGAAAAAATTGCTGATCGTGTTGGTGTTGATTTAGGTGAAACATCCGTTGACAGATTTAGTGATGGTGAAATTAGAATTAACATTGAAGAAAGTATCCGTGGGGATAACTGTTATATCATTCAATCTACATCAGCTCCCGTTAATGATAATTTAATGGAATTAATGATTATGATTGATGCTCTTAGACGTGCAAGTGCTAAGACAATTAATGTGGTAATCCCATATTATGGTTACGCTAGACAAGACCGTAAGGCTCGTTCTAGAGAACCAATTACTGCAAAGCTAGTTGCTAACATGCTAGAAACTGCTGGAATTGACCGTGTAGTTGCATTGGACTTACATGCTGCTCAAATCCAAGGTTTCTTCGATGTTCCAGTTGATCACATGATGGGTGCACCATTATTAGCTGATCACTTTATTAATCACGGCTGGGACTCAAACGCAGTCGTAGTTTCACCTGACCATGGTGGTGTAGTTCGTGCCCGTGCATTGGCCGAATTCCTAAAGGCGCCAATTGCCATTATCGACAAGCGTCGTCCTAAGGCAAATGTTGCTGAAATCATGAACATTATTGGTGATGTTAAAGGTAAGTCATGTTTGATGGTTGATGACATGATTGATACTGCTGGTACTATCACTTTAGGTGCTCAAGCATTGATGGATGCTGGTGCAAAAGAAGTATACGCATGTTGTACACATCCTGTATTATCAGGTCCTGCAATTGATCGTATCCAACAATCACCAATCAAGAAGCTAGTTGTTACTGATACAATTCGCTTACCAAAAGAAAAGCAAATTGATAAGATTGAACAAATTTCAGTTGCTCCATTAATTGGGGACGCAATTAAGCGTATTAACGAAGATCGTGCCGTTAGTCCATTATTCAGTAACCGTTTTAGAAGTAACGCAGAATAATGAATAAACCAAAAAGATTAGGATTGCTAATAGCGTTAGTTGGAGTCGTCGTTGCTTTAATAGCAATGGTGTTTAAAATTAGTGCTATTACGATTAGTAACTACCTATTCTTGATAGGGTTACTATTCACAGTCATTGGCTTGATTGGAGTATTATCCAAGGGACATCTTTTCACTGGATGGCGCATTTTTCACCGCAAGGGTGATGATGAACGTTTTGAAAACGAAAAGATTCCTGCCAATAAAATTGGTGGCATTAAGAATGCAAAAATTGTGGTACGTCCATTTGCACAATTAACGTTGATAATAGGAATTATCTGGATTGCATTTGCAATCATTATCACACTATAAAAAAAGAACTCACTTCAATGAAGTGAGTTCTTTTTGTTTATGATTGATTACTTTAAAGCAAAGTTTCTAATGGCATATGCAACACCATTTTCTTTGTTTGTCTTAGTAATCTTGTTAGCAACTTTCTTTAAGTCATCAGCAGCATTACCCATAGCAACACCAATGCCGGCGTAGGTAACCATGCTAATGTCGTTACCTTGATCACCGATTGCCATTACGTTTTCAGCGGTGCAACCTAAACGAGTAGCCAGCTTACTTAAAGCAGCACCTTTTGAAGCCTTTTGGTTAACGAATTCTATAAATACTGGTTCACTTCTAACCATTGTTAGGTGGTCTAAGAAGCTTTCTGGAATGTTTGAAATAGCCGTATCAATGATATTAGGATCAGCGATTAGCATTGCCTTAACAATTTCAGTTTCATCAGTGATTTCTTGTGGTTCACGAACACGAATTGGCATTCTTACAAGGTAACTTTCAGCCACACTGTAAGGGCTTATGTCACGGTTAGTGGTGTAGATGTAGTCGGTAGTTTCGATTTGGAAGCTAGTGTTTAACTTGTGACTTAGTTTTTCTAGTCCAACGAAGTCGTTGTAATCTAAATCAAATTTTTCGATGATGTTAGCATCTGCATCTTGCACTTGCGCACCGTTGAAAGTAATAGCGTATTCGTTGTTACCAGAAATGTTTAGTTTCTTTAGGTATGGCTTAACACCAGTCAAAGGACGACCAGTACATAGAACTACTTTGATGCCATTGTTTCTTGCTTCAGTAACAGCATCGATTGTTTCTTGAGCTAAAATGTTTTCTTCGTTTAAAAGGGTACCATCGATATCAATGGCGATTAATTTGATTTCACTCATGGAGAAATCCTCCTTACTTAATTAATTCATCGTTTTTAATGTGTTTTTGAAACTCTTGATAAACTGGTTCGAATAAATCGATGTCACTATCTTTAGATAACATTTCCTTAGGGAAGAAGAAGCGTTCGTCACCTAAGTGCTTACCTGTAACGGCACTAACCAATTGAGAAATCTTGGATAGCTCAATCATTGTACCATCGTTTCTTCTAAGTTCAATTTGTGTAGCATGATGTTTTTTGTTTGGATCATAGGCATCATATGGTAAATCAAAACTGTTGTTAACGGCGGTGTAGTAAGTGGTTTCAAATCCAGCTTCTTGAATCCATTTTTGCATGGTTGGAATCAATGATTCAGTTTCATTATTGTATTCTACAGATTTAAGTGGCTTTCTGTTAATAAAACGATCAGCTAAATCAGATAGAATCTTGTCATCTGAATCAATCCAGTTAATAAAGTAGGTGTTTAGGACACCATCATCTAGTTTCAAATAGTCATCGATAGTAAATTCATTCTTAAAGAATGGCATTAATAGATGTGGAGTTAGACGGTCGTTTTTATCCAATTGACTGGCCAGTTCCTTCGCTCTTTGAAGTAGGTGACTTAGGATAACTTCCATTGAACGAGATACTGGATGGAAGTATACTTGCATGTACATTTGTAAACGAGAGATGATGTAGTCTTCAACGGCATGCATCCCATTAATTTCAAAACAGATGCCACCTTCGTAAGGCCTCATCACACGCAAGATTCTGGTTAAATCAAAGTTACCGTAGTTGGCACCGGTGTTGTAGGCATCCCTTAGTAGGTAATCCATTCTATCGGCGTCACATTGACTAGAAATCATTTGGACCACTTGTTTATTTGGATAAGTGTGGTCGATTACGCTAGCGACTTCTTTTGGGAAACTAGGACTAATCTTGCTTAATACCTGGTTAACCTCGGTCTTTTCAGAAGTGATGATTTCTTGCGTGATTGCTTCGTGGTTGGTACCAAAGATGTGTTCAAAGGTATGTGAGTAGGCACCGTGTCCGATGTCATGAAGCAAAGCCGCACATAGTGCAACTAATCTTTGAGAATCGTCCCAAAGACCATCACCGGCAACCTTACTAGGATAGTTTCTAAGGAAACCATCACAGATGCGGCGGGTAATTTCGTACACGCCTAAACTATGGGTAAATCTTGAATGTTCTGCACCATGGAATGTGTATGAAGCAGGACCTAATTGTTTTATTCGTCTTAATCGTTGGAATTCTTTAGTATTAATCAAGTCTAAGATGACTTGATGTTGTACGTAAATGTAGTTAAGAACCGGATCTCGAAAAACCTTTTCTCGAGGTAGTAGTTTTTCTTGGTATTCCAAATTCTTACCTCCTTACTATTTATATATAAGTTATTTATGCTTATTATAACAAAGTTTTAAATGAAATAATTAATTTTCCGACCATTAATTAATGCATTTATGGACATGTCCGTATATAATATTAGTTTGTGATATATGAAATGAGGGAAGGTGAGTCAGTGTGATGGATAAAAATGAAAATGCTCAAAAGGTTGTTGTGAACTTAAAGACAACTATTTTCCAAGATGCAGAGCGCGAAGACTTTATATTTGAAGAAGTGGGTAGCCTGGTTCAAATGAATAACGGCCTATACCTTCGCTTCACTGAACATCAAGATAATCAAGCGGTAGCAAACGTTACTTTGAAAATTACCGATGAACATGTTCAATTAACTCGCCAAACCAATGGTGGACACCACTCTAGAATGATTTTTGATGAAAACAAAGATCACGACACAATTTACCAAACTGAGTATGGTCCAATAAAAATTTTGGTCAAAACAAAAGAGTTAAACTACGATTATAATGAAGATATAATGAATGGTAAGCTTGAAATTGACTATGAATTACATTCAGGCGGAATGATTGTAGGAGAATACAATCTTACATTGCAATTTTCTGCTTAAAAAGGTATGATATTAATAGTATTTTGAAAGGACGTGCACCGATTTGAAATTACAAGCCTTAGAAGGTAAAGACAAAAAAGAATTATCAATGGTCGAAGTTGCTCACGCAATTCTTTCTGAACGTGGGGAAGTAATGGCCTTTGCTGATATCGCCAACGAAATCCAAAAATACTTGGGTGATTCTGATGAAGAAATTCGTAAACGATTGGTACAGTTCTACACAGATATGAACGTTGATGGTAGTTTTATTTCTTTAGGTGATAATCTTTGGGGACTAAGAACTTGGTATCCATATGATTCAATCGATGAAGCTACAGTTCATCCTGAAGACGAAGATATCGATCGTCCTAGAAAGAAAAAGCGTCGTAAGGTTAACGCATTCTTAGCTGATGCTTCTGACGATGATGACGTTATCGATTATGATGATGATGATCCAGAAGACCAAGACGACGAATTTGAAGATGCCGATGAAGGTGTCGACGAAACCGACAAGTATCACAAAGATTTAGATGAAATTGACGAAGAGAACGATGTTGACGACGATAACATCCCTGATGGTATCGAAGGCGAATTGTCAGAATTACACGATGATGACGATGACATCGACGACGATTCTAAAGATTAATTTTTCTTAGAAATAATAATTATATTTCTTGACTATAAACCTAGAACAATGTAATATTATTTTTGGGCTCCTTACAAAAGAATTTGTAAGGACAATTGATCGATTATAGTAATCAATGACTCCCTATTCTCAATGAATAGGGAGTTTTTAATTTTTACCCTAATAGATTTTATGAGGAGTTTTTTCACATGACTAAATATGTTTTTGTTACTGGTGGGGTTGTTTCTTCACTAGGAAAAGGAATTGTTTCTGCATCACTAGGACGTTTATTAAAAAACCGTGGAATCAACATTACTATTCAAAAGTTTGATCCATACGTTAACGTCGACCCAGGTACTATGAGCCCATACCAACACGGTGAAGTGTTTGTTACTAATGATGGTACTGAAACTGACCTTGATTTAGGTCACTATGAACGTTTCATTGATAATGACTTAAATAAATACTCAAATGTAACTACTGGTAAAATTTATTCAGAAGTATTGAGAAAAGAACGCCGCGGTGACTACTTAGGTGCAACTGTTCAAGTTATTCCTCATATCACTGGTATGATTAAAGAAAAAATCATGCGTGCAGCTAAGGTATCAAACGCTGATATCGTAATTACTGAAATTGGTGGTACTGTTGGTGATATCGAATCACTACCATTCCTAGAAGCTATTCGTCAAATGAAGAGCGAAGTAGGGGATGAAAATGTATTCTACATCCACACCACTTTAATTCCTTACTTACGTGCTGCTGGCGAAATGAAGACTAAGCCAACACAACACTCAGTTAAAGAACTACGTGGTTTAGGTATTCAACCAAACCTATTAGTTGTTAGAACTGAACAAGACGTTACTGATGCAATGAAGAGAAAGATTGCTCTATTCTGTGACGTTAAGCCAGAAGCCGTTGTTGAATCAAAAGATGCTCCAACACTTTACACTGTTCCATTGATGCTAGAAGCTCAAGGTATGGATCAACAAGTTGTTGACCACTTTGGTATGGATGCTCCTAAGGCTGACATGACTGAATGGAAGGCACTAGAACAAAAAGTACAAAACTTAAAGAATGTTGTTAACATTACTTTAGTTGGTAAATACGTAAAACTAAAGGATGCTTACATTTCAATTACTGAATCATTACGTCATGCTGGTTACCCAGTTGATGCAAAGATTAACCTAAAGATGTTAAATTCAGAACTAGTTACTGAAGATAACGTTAAAGAATTACTTGGTGATGCTGACGGTATTATCGTTCCTGGTGGTTTCGGTGACCGTGGTATCGAAGGTATGATTACTGCAGTTAAGTACGCTCGTGAAAACGACGTTCCTTACCTAGGTGTATGTTTAGGTATGCAAATTGCAAGTATCGAATTTGCTCGTGATGTATTAGGTTACAAAGATGCTAACACTACTGAAATTGACCCAGAAACTCCACACAAGATTATTGACTTAATGGCTGACCAAGCTGATATCGATGGTATGGGTGGTACTCAACGTCTAGGTGCATACCCATGTAAGCTAAAACCTGGTACTGTAACTGCTGCAGCTTACGGTAACAAGGCTGAAATTTCAGAACGTCACAGACACCGTTACGAATACAACAACGAATACAGAGAAGAAATGGAAGCTCACGGTCTAGTTATTGCAGGTACTTCTCCAGATGATCACTTGGTAGAAGTTGTTGAAATTCCTACTAACAAGTTCTTCGTTGCTGCTCAATACCACCCAGAATTCCTATCACGTCCAACTAGACCTGAAGGATTATTCAAGGCATTCGTTGCAGCTGCACACGAACAACATGAAGAAAACAACAAATAATATGTTTTACAGAAAAGGCCAGGAATTTTTCCGGCCTTTTTTTGTTGTTTTTATTAAATGTATGTTTAATTTAGCTTAAACTATTGTATTTTTAATATTTATTATTTAATATTGTTATTGTTCACTATTATTTAGTGAAACTGTAAGTGAGGAATTTAAACAATGAATAAAATGATAATAAAGGGCGGCCATCGTTTATCTGGTAACGTGACCATTGGCGGGGCTAAAAATAGCACTGTTGCATTAATTCCAGCAGCTATTCTAGCCGACACACCAGTGCAATTTGACATGGTGCCAAACATCTTAGATGTACACAATCTAATGGTGATTTTGGAATCAATGAATGTCTCATCAGATTTTGCCGATGGAATATTAAACGTCGACCCAACAACAATAAATGAAAGTGCCTTACCAAGTAAGGCAATTAAAAGTTTAAGAGCATCATACTACTTCATGGGAGCACTATTAGGACGCTTTGGTCGTGCTAAGATTACTTTCCCTGGTGGAGATAACATCGGTCCTAGACCAATTGACCAACACATCAAGGCTTTTGAAGCAATGGGGGCAAAGGTTGAAAATGATGGTGATGAAATTATCATCACAACCGACGAAGATGGTTTACACGGAGCACAAATCTTTTTAGATGTTGTGTCAGTGGGGGCCACTATCAATGCTATTTTAGCTGCCGTTAAAGCAAAGGGTTCAACTGTCATCAGAAATGCTGCCAAGGAACCAGAAATTATTGATGTTGTTACATTCTTGAATAACATGGGTGCCAAGGTTAGGGGAGCCGGTACAGATGTGATCAGAATTGAAGGTGTTGAATCACTTCGTGCCAAAAATACTCACATCATTATCCCTGACCGTATCGAAGCAGGTACATATCTATCCATGGCTGCTGCATATGGTGACGGTGTGAAGATTCAAAATGTGATTCCAGAACATTTGGAATCATTCATTGCTAAGTTACAAGAAATGGGTATTGATTTACAAATTAATGAAGATAGTATCTATGTTCCAAAGACTGAAGAACTTAAGAACATCGAAATTAAGACAATGCCATATCCAGGATTTGCCACTGATTTACAACAACCAATTACGCCACTACTACTAATGGCTGCTGGTGACAGTACAATCATTGACACTATTTATCCAAAGAGAATCAAGCACATCTCCGAACTAAAGAAGATGGGTGCCAAGATTAGATACGATGAAGGTAACGGTACCATCATCGTAAGTCATACTGACGCACTTGTTGGTTCAAAGATTGAAGCAGGGGAAATTCGTGCCGGAGCATCTGAAATGATTGCTGGTTTAATGGCACAAGGAACCACTGTGATTGATAACGCAGACAACATTTTACGAGGCTATGACAATATCATTGATAAGCTAACTAATCTAAATGCTGTCGTTGAATTAGTTAACGACGAAAGTTAATTTTCGTGTTGAATTAACTTCTATTTAGTGTTACTATAATCAAGTCGACTAAACGATAATCTCTGAATCAACATATGATACAGGGCAAAGGAGCGATTTATAATGAAACAAGGAATTCATCCAGAATACCGCCAAGTGGTATTCCAAGATACAAGTACTGGTTTTAAATTCATGGCTGGTTCAACTATGAACTCAGCTGAAACTATCACTATGGATGATGGTAATGAATACCCATTAGTACGTCTTGAAATTTCTTCAGATTCTCATCCATTCTACACTGGCCGTGAAAAGTTCACTCAAGCCGATGGTGCTGTGGATCGTTTCAACAAGAAATACGGTTTCAAGTAAAGATAAAAAAGGACATATCCGTTTCGGATATGTCCTTTTTTTTACATATTTAACACATAGTCAATCCATTTTGGCATCGCTTCGTTAATTTGCTCAAAAGTTAAATCAAAGTTACCGGTATACCAAGGATCTGCGATTTCTTTACCTTGCAGTCCATCGATAACATCTAAGCAAAGATGAATCTTGTGGGCTTGGTCCTTAGGTGCCCAGTGAAGCAGGTTGTTCATGTTTTCGTAATCCATTCCAATGATTAAATCATATTTCTGGAAGTCAGATGATTCGATTTGTCTTGAATGTTGACCGTCATAGCTAATTTGCTTTTGGTCTAACAGTTTACGAACTTCTGGGTGTGGCGGATTTCCGATTTCTTCGGTACTTGTCGCAGCTGAATCAACTGCGATTTCATTTTCCAGTCCACGCTCTTTTACAATCTTTCTAAAAATGGCCTGAGCCATTGCAGAACGACAAACGTTTCCATGGCACACAAATAAGACTTTTTTCAAAGTAGTCACGTCCCCATTAATTATTATCCATTAAACATATTAACAGTGTTTTGACAATTAGTTAATAGTTTTTACAAGACCTCATTAAAAACAAAGGATTGTCTCATAATGGATTGGCAAAAACGGTTTTAAAATAATTTGTCGTTTCATGTTATAATATGTGTAACACTTATCGAACTGATGAAATGGAGATTTATTAGATATGAAAATGTCACTTACAGAAGTTGCTCGTGCAGTTTCTGCGCAAAATGATATTAGCGAATATGAAGATATTGATATTACTAGTGTTGCTTTTGATAGCAGGGAACTAACAGACGGGGCACTATTTGTGCCACTTGTTAGTCAAAACGATGGTCACGACTACATTCAAAGTGCAATTGATAATGGTGCCGTAGCAACATTCTGGCAAAAAGACCACGAAAATGCTCCAACAGATTTTCCAATTATCGTTGTAGATAATACATTAGAAGCACTACAAAGATTAAGCCAATACTACTTGGCTAAGATTAATCCTAAGGTTGTCGCAATTACTGGAAGTAATGGAAAGACTACTACCAAGGACATGGTGGCTTCAGTATTATCCACTCAATTCAACGTCACTAAGACTCATGCCAACTTCAACAACGAAATTGGAGTTCCAATGACCATTTTAGATATGGAACCAAACACCGAAGTATTGGTTGTTGAAATGGGCATGGATCGTCCAGGGCAACTAGACTTTTTGAGTCACTTAGTTGAACCAGACGTTGCAGCCATAACAATGATTGGTGAAGCCCACATTGAATTCTTTGGTACTCGTGACAAGATTGCTGATGCCAAGATGGAAATTGTCAACGGACTAAAGGAAGATGGTATTTTCGTTTATAACGGTGACGAACCACTATTAGAAAGTCGTAGTGAATCACTACCATTCAAACGTACTTTTGGTTTGACTGAAGATGATGATTTTTATGCTTACGACATTGCTGGAACAGAAGTACAAACCACATTCAAGGTTAATAAGTACTCAGATGTTGAATTCAAGATTCCAATGATTGGTGAATACAATGTTAACAACGCCTTGGTTGCCATCACAATCGGTGACTTATACAGAATCAGAGAAGAAAACATTCAAAAGGCATTGTTGAATGTCAATTTGACTAATAACCGTACTGAATGGATTGAAGGAAGTAAACATGAAATGATCCTTTCAGATGTTTATAATTCAAACCCTACTGCTGTTAAAGAAGTAGTGAACGCATTTACTCAAGAAAAGATTGATGGCCGTAAAATTGCCGTTTTAGGTGACATGTTGGAATTAGGTGATCAATCAATTCAACTACACGAATCATTAGCCGAGGTATTAGATCCAAAAGAAGTGCAAAGCGTGTACTTAATTGGTCCTGATATGAAGTACTTGTACGACAAGTTAAGCTCAGTTTATCCATCAGAAAATCTTTTCTACTTTAAGGCAGATCAATTGGATGATTTGTACGACCAATTAAATGCTGAAATTTATGAAGGTGACCAAGTACTATTGAAAGCTAGTCACGGAATTCATTTAGAAAAACTATTAGATAAACTAACAAATTAATATAGGTAATTCATTTGCTAATTTGACCCAAAAGGGTTATATTAGTCTAGTTACATTTTTTAGAACACGGAATTTTTATAATCAAGTTATTAGCGCATTAACGGGAACGGACTCTTCCTTAGCTAATGACGGTATTATATTGAATGTTTCGTTTAGGAGGAAACATATTTGAAGTTTAGAGAGTTAGGTCTTTCAGAAGATCTATTAAAAGCGATTGAAGACAAGGGTTTTAAGGAAGCCACTCCAATCCAAGCAGAAACAATTCCTTTATCCCTACAAGGTAAGGATGTTTTAGGACAGGCACAAACAGGTACAGGTAAGACAGCTGCTTTTGCTCTTCCTATTATTGAACACGTTGATTTAGACAATCCAAACGTGCAAGCATTAGTTATTTCACCAACTCGTGAACTAGCTATTCAAACTCAAGGCGAAATTAGTCGTTTTGGAAAAGAAAAGGGTGTTAAAGCTGTATCAGTTTTTGGTGGTTCTGACATCAGAAGACAAATCCAAAGCTTAAAGCGTAAACCACAAGTTGTTGTGGGTACTCCTGGACGTTTATTGGATCATATCAACAGACGTACATTAAAATTAGACCATGTTAAGACATTGGTTCTAGATGAAGCCGATGATATGTTGGACATGGGATTCCTAGATGATATTGAAAGCATCGTAAAACAAGTTCCAGAAGAAAGACAAACATTGTTATTTTCTGCAACTATGCCACCACAAATCAAACGTGTTGGTGTTCAATTCATGAAGGACCCTCAACAAGTTACAATTAAGGCTAAAGAATTAACTACTGATTTAGTTGATCAATATTACATCAGAGTAAAACAATTTGAAAAGTTTGATATCATGACTAGATTCTTTGATATCCAAGCACCTAAGGTAACTATCGTATTCTGTCGTACTAAGCGTCGCGTTGATGAAGTCTCTAAGGGACTTCTACTACGCGGATACCGCGCTGCCGGAATTCATGGTGACTTAACTCAAAACCGTCGTTCACAAATCATGAAGGACTTCAAGCATGACAAGGTTGACGTTTTAGTTGCAACCGACGTTGCTGCTAGAGGTATTGATATCTCAAGTGTTACTCACGTATACAACTACGATATCCCTCAAGATTCAGAAAGTTACGTTCACAGAATTGGTCGTACCGGTCGTGCCGGACGTCATGGTGTTTCAATGACTTTTGTTGAACCAAACGAAACTAGTTACTTAAGAGACATTGAAAAGCTAACTAAGGTTAGAATGTTACCTCTTAAGCCACCTTCAGCTGATGAAGCATTGAAGGGTCAACTAGAAGTAGCCACTAAGGAAATTGGTTCATTAATAGAAAAGACTAAGATGGAACCATTCTCAGAAGCTTCTGATGAATTATTAGAAAAATACGATGCTAAGGAATTAGTATCAGTGCTATTAAGCAAGATGACTAGAAACCAAGTTAAGGTTCATATCACTGCTGAAAAGCCACTTCCTAACAAGAACAAGCGCGGTCATGGTGGTGGATACCACCGTGGCGTTGGTAACCGTCGTGGTGGCTTCAAGCGTGGTGGTAACAGAAATGGTGGCGGAAACCGTCGTCGTTACAATGGTAATGGCGGAGGCAACCACCGTGATGATCATAAGAAGGGTAACCGTTCATCAAACCACAAACGCCCAAACAAGTCATTCACAATTAAAAACAAAGATTAATAACAAAAAATGCTGTTGATATGAAAATTTGTCAATAGCTTTTTTTTACATAAAGAACTACAATTAAAAGGAAATACCCATTATTAATTGGAGGAAAGATTAATATGGTAGTAGGAACTCATAGAAATGCTCAAATACTAATTAGTAAGAGTGCTTTATATCATAATATTAGTAACGAAAAAAAACGTTTGAAAAATAACGAATACTTATTCATGGTCGTAAAGGCCAATGGATATGGCCACGGTGCGGTCGCAGTAGCACATGAAGCGAAGAAGGCAGGCGCCGATGGCTTTTGTGTTGCCATTTTAGATGAAGCCTTACAATTAAGGGATGCTGGTTTTGACGAACCAATCCTAGTTCTAGGTATCACCGACGTAGAACATGCATCATTAATGGCAGAAAGAAACATTTCAGCCACCGTCTCATCCATTGATTGGTTGAGAACAGCCGATGAACAACTAGCTCAAAAGAATCTATCAAAGCTAAATGTTCATATTGGTTTGGATACTGGAATGGGTAGAATTGGTTTTCAAGACAAAGATTCACTTAAAGAAGCAGTTGATTTCTTGGATCAATCGAATAACTTGAACTTTGAAGGAATCTTTACACATTTCTCAACCGCTGATACACATAACGTAAAGTATTTTGATTTGCAAGTTGAACGATTTAATGATTTAATTTCAGTTATAGATACATTACCAAAATATGTACATGTGTCTAATTCAGCTACTAGCTTGTGGCATAGTGAATTTAACTGCAACATGATCAGATTTGGTGTTGCTGGTTATGGTTTGAATCCATCTGGTGGGGAACTAGACTTACCATACGAATTAAAACCAGCACTTAGTTTAACAACAGAAGTTGTCTACTGTAAGAAAATCGATGCAGGTCGTTCAGTTGGATATGGCGCGACATACACTTCCAAGGAACCTGAATGGATTGCCACAGTTCCAGTTGGTTATGCCGATGGAATCGTACGTGCATTACAAGGCTTCTCACTATTGGTGAACGGTAAGTTCTGCCCAATTGTTGGTCGTGTATGCATGGATCAATTAATGATTAAACTAGACGAACCAGTGAAACCAGGCACAAAAGTTACAATTGTAGGTCAAGACGGTAAAGAAAAGATTACTTTACAAGACATTGCGTCATATTGTGATACAATTCATTATGAAGTGGCTTGCTTACTCACTGATAGACTACCACGCATTGTGGTAGAATAACCCGTTTTAAGAGGATTAATCAATGCAATCTAAGAATCGATATGTTTATTCACTTTTAAGTACAGCTACATCAAGTAAGGAAGCAAAAATATCACATCCTAGAATGAATGTTTCCATTGATACACATACTAGGATTGTGGTTAATCCATGTATTAACGATTATTTGATAATCCAGAATTTAATTGCTGGGTACACTGAGATGACCGATATCAATCGTGCTATTTCAAAGGAATTCACTTTTTGTGAATCTTCAGGTGTACATCATATTACGTTTTAGAATTCAGATGAATTCATTATAGATAGGGGATGTTAGAATGGCTAACGTTGAAATTAAACGTGGCGACGTTTTTTATGCTGACCTATCACCAGTTGTTGGTTCCGAACAGGGTGGAATGAGACCGGTATTAATCATCCAAAATAATATCGGGAATCACTACAGTCCTACCGTGATTGTAGCCGCAATTACTGCTAGAATTTCAAAGCCAAAGATGCCTACTCACGTAGCTATTAGTGCTGATAAGACCCGAATCGAAAAAGATTCAGTTATCCTATTAGAACAAATTAGAACAATTGATAAACAACGATTACATGATCGAGTAGATCACTTAAGTGATAAGTTTATGAAACGAGTGGACGAGTCATTGAAATTAAGTATTGGTGTACAGTAAAACATACATAAAAAAAGGATGCGAATTAAATTCGCATCCTTTTTTGTTTCGATAATGTTATTTCTCGTCCGCTAAATTTTCAATCTCTGCAATCTTAAAACCTTTACGTTCTAATGCAGCAGTGATTCGTTTTAACAATTTCTTATCTACCTCTTCGGGAAGGGTGAACATAACTCTATGTACCAATTCACCTTCTTGACCGTCTAAACTAATAACACTGGCAATTGCAGTGTACTTAGTGATGATTCTAGACATTGATTCTAGATCACCGCGGTTACCAGGAGCTAAAACTGTAAGAACATAGCTGCCAACGTTTACGTTCCATGATTGTGAAAGCATGTCCAATAAACGAGTGTGGGTCAAGATACCGTAGAAACGATTATTATCATCCAATACAGCGATATAAGGTAAATCCTTAATCGAAAAGAAAATGTGGAAGAAGGCTGAATTAACATTGATGAACTTAGTGGCATTCTTTAATAATGTGGTAACAGGTTGAGACATATCACCACCGTTAGCTTTGTGACGGTAGATATGCATCTTATAGATGTTACCTCTAAAGATTGTACCAGTTTCGTCTAAGATAGGAATACATCTGTAACCAGACTCTTCCAACGTTTCAAGAGCTTGTTCTAATGAAACGTTTTCTGAAACGGTAACTAAACTGCCTTTAGGTTTAACCAATGACTTCAATAGCATAACATAACCTCCTTTTTAATTATTAGAATTTTTCTCATAATCTAATTTTAACATAAATTGATGAATTTGTGGCGATAAATCAACAATTGCCCAAAATAAAAAGCCGGGGAGCAAAGTGCGCCTCGACTTAATATCTAATCAAGTTGATCGATTATTTTAAAGCTTCCATACCTTTTTCGGCAGTTTCCTTTAAGGTCTTACCTGAAGCTTCCATCTTAGCTTTTTCTTCATCACTTAGAGGAACTTCGATAACTTGCTTAATACCTGATGCGTTAACAACAGCTGGAGTACCGATGTAGATATCGCTTAAACCATATTCACCGTTAACTGGAGCACCAACAGGTAGTACAGAGTTTTCGTCACGTAAGATAGCACGTGAAATTCTCATTAGAGCAGTAGCAACACCGTAGAAAGTAGCACCTTTCTTGTTGATGATTGTGTATGCCTTGTTTCTAGTTTCATCTTCTAATTGTAGTAAGTCATCTTTGCTTACGCCAGCATCTTTAGCTACGTCTAATAGAGGACGTGAACCAACAGTTGCTTCGTCAATAGCAGCAAATTCTGAGTCACCATGTTCACCCATAATGTATGCGTTAATGTCAGCAGGGTTAACACCTAACTTCTTAGCAACAGCAACTTGGAAACGAGTAGTGTCCAATGAAGTACCTGAACCTACAACCTTTTCCTTTGGCCAACCTGAAAGTTTTTGAACACCGTAAGTTAAGATGTCAACTGGGTTAGCAGCAACTAAGAAAATACCATTAAATCCTGACTTAACAACTTCAGGAACGATTGATGAAAGAATCTTTAGGTTCTTTCCAACTAGATCTAGTCTAGTTTCACCTGGTTTTTGAGGTGCACCTGCAGTGATAACAACTAAGTCAGCATCTGCACAGTCACTGTAATCACCAGCGTAAATGTTCTTAGGAGCAGTAAATACTTGAGCATCTTCTAAGTCAAGTGCGTCTCCTTCGATACGATCTCTAATAATATCAACGATGACGAATTCTTCGCCTAGTCCTTGTTGCATCATAGCAAATGCGTATGAAGAACCAACGGCACCGTCACCAACTAAAACAACTTTTTGATGTTTTAAAGCCACAATAATCATCCCTTCAAAAACATATTTAAATCTACATCTGAATTATATCATTAATTTGGAAATTAGTAATTACAAAGCGCTAAAAAAACGAATAGTTTTCTATATTTCTATAAGCGACGGGATAAATATCGGATTGCATACTATGATATAATTTACATATTAATTGAGCGAAAAAGGAGCGGATTTTTTATGAAGATGATTGTGGGATTAGGAAACGTTGGACCACAATATAAGGAAACCAGACACAACACTGGTTTTATGGTAGTAGACGAGTTTGCCGATAAGCATGGCGTGGAGCTATCAACACAAAAGATGGAAGCAAAGATTGGATCAACTAACATTAATGGTGAAAAGGTTATGTTAGTCGAACCACTAACATTTATGAACGAATCAGGTCGTTCAGTTGGACCTTTAATGAAGTTCTTTAAGTTAGATTTAAGCGATTTAATAGTAATATATGATGATATGGATTTACCAATCGGCAAAATCAGATTGAGAAATCATGGATCAGCCGGTGGTCACAATGGAATTAAGAGTTTAATTGCTCATTTAGGCACCGACAAGTTTAACCGTATCAAGGTGGGAACAGATCATCCAACCAAGGAAAGCGTCGTTAACTATGTATTAGGTCACTTTACAGACGACCAAAAACCAGGATTAAACCAAGCAATTGACAACAGTGTTTCAGCGCTAGAAGAATTTATCGATGGGGAAGAATTCAACAAGCTAGAAAACAAGTACAACTAATATTTAGAGGGGATAACTATTTTGGAATTAAGTCAATTTTTCACACAACTGCCACAATACGATGAGATTGTTAATGATTTAGCACCAAAACATCGTCAGTTAGTGACTGGTTTATCAGGTTCTGCGAAGACAATGATGATTGCCGCTCTGTTCAAGTCAACAAAGAAAAACTTCTTGATTGTGACTGATACTTTATCCAGATGTGATGATATTGTTGAAGATTTACAAAATGTTGTCTCCGAAGATGATGTATTAGAATTTCCAGTCGAAGAAGTCTTAGCCGCAGAAGTTGCCACCAGTTCACCTGAATACAAGGCCACTCGTGTTCAAGCTTTATCAAAGCTATTAAGCGATGAACCTAAGATTATCGTAACGTCTGTTTCCGGTACTAAACGTATTTTGCCGGAACCTGGCGATTTTTCAGATGCTAATTTAACCATCTCAATCGACGATGAAGTTAATCTAGATGAATTAAGAAACAAACTATTTCAAATGGGCTACACACCAGAAAAGATGGTGGCAGCACCAGGAGAATTCTCACTTCGTGGATCAATTATCGATATTTATCCATTGAACTCAGAATACCCAGTTCGAATTGATTTATTCGATACCGATGTCGATTCATTGAGATATTTTGACGTATCTAATCAAAGAAGTTTGGAAAATATTGAAACCATATCGGTGCTACCAGCGACTGATATGGTATTAAACGAAACACAAAGACAACAAGCAGTTGCTAATTTAACGCAACTACGTGATAAACGTTCGGTAAAACTGGATAACGACGAACTAAAGCAGCGGCTAAGCGATGCTATTCAAACCATGATTGATGATGCCAATGAAGGAATCATTGATCCAGATTGGATAATGTATGCTAAGTCAATGTATGAAAATGAAACGACCATCTTCGATTATTTGGATGATGATGGGGTCGTCTTATTCGATGACTACAGTCGTATCTTAGAAAACAGCCAACAACTAGTCGAAGAAGAACAATCATGGGCTAACGACAAGTTTGACCATGGTGAAATAGCATCCACTGATTTGTTTAGCGTGGACTTTAGAGAACACTTCCACAAAATTAATCAGGCAGAAATTTTAATGTCATTGTTCCAAAAGGGAATTGGAAACCTTAAGTTAACCCAATTAAATGATATTAAGGTTCGCCCAATGCAAAAGTTCTTCGGTCAAATGCCACTATTGAAGACTGAAATTGATAGATGGCACAAACAAGATGACACCGTTGTGATCTTGGTGAAGGACAAAGCCAGAATGCAAAAGGTATCGCAAACATTGACTGACTTTGAAATCGAATCCGTTCAAACCACCAGTGACAACATCTTGGAACATCAGGTCCAAGTGATCAGTGAACGCTTGAAGAATGGATTTGAATTACCAATCAAACAATTGGCGGTAATTACCGAATCAGAAATGTTTACGACTGTTCACAAGAAACGACCACGTCGTCAAACATTTTCTAACGCGGAACGAATTAAGAGTTATGCTGATTTGAAACCGGGCGACTATGTCGTTCATGCTAACCACGGGATTGGTAAGTATGAAGGGATGAAGACAATGGAAGTCGATGGTAAGCACCAAGACTATATGACCATTGCTTACCAAAAGAACGCCAAGTTATTCATTCCGGTGACTCAATTAAACTTAATTCAAAAGTACGTTTCATCCGAAGACAAACACCCACGTGTTAACAAGCTGGGTGGAAGTGAATGGCAAAAGACGAAGTCAAAGGTTCAAGGTAAGATTGAAGATATCGCCGATGACCTAATTGACTTATATGCTAAACGTTCCAACCAGGTTGGCTATGCCTTCCCAGAAGATGACGAGTACCAAGAAGAATTTGAAGGAGCCTTTCCATATCAACCAACCCCCGATCAGGTGAAGAGTTCAGAAGAAATTAAAAAGGATATGGAACAACCACATCCAATGGATCGTTTGCTAGTTGGGGATGTTGGTTACGGTAAGACTGAAGTAGCATTACACGCTGCCTTTAAGGCGGTCGAAGCAGGTAAACAGGTTGCTTTTTTGGTACCAACTACCGTGTTAGCACAACAACACTACGAAACAATTGTGAACCGTTTTGAAGGTTTTCCAGTTTCAGTAGCTGTGCTATCTCGTTTCAGAACCAAGAAGCAAGTTGAAGAAACCAAAAAAGGTTTACTAGATGGCTCTATCGACATAGTTGTCGGAACCCATCGTTTGTTATCTGATGACATCAAGTTTGCCGACTTAGGACTGTTGATGGTCGATGAAGAACAACGCTTTGGTGTTAAACACAAGGAAAAGATTAAGCAATTAAAATCAAACGTTGATGTTTTGACATTAACCGCAACCCCAATTCCAAGAACTTTGAACATGTCTATGATGGGAGTTCGCGACCTTTCAGTTATTGAAACTCCACCAGCAAACCGTTACCCAATTCAAACATACGTAATGGAAGAAAACGCTGGGGCAATTCGTGAGGGGATTACCCGTGAAATACACCGTGGTGGCCAAGTCTTCTTCATGCACAACCGTGTTTCAGACATTGAAGACACTGTCATGAAGTTACAAACATTGGTTCCAGATGCTAGAATTGCCTACATTCATGGTCAAATGACTGAAAATCAATTGGAAACTATCCTATATGATTTCGTTAACGGTGAATATGATGTCTTAGTAACCACAACAATCATCGAAACCGGGGTCGACATTCCAAACGCCAATACGTTGTTTGTCGAGGATGCTGATCACATGGGATTATCCCAGTTGTACCAAATTCGTGGAAGAATCGGTCGTTCTAACCGTGTCGCTTATGCGTACTTTATGTATAAACCAAACAAGGTGTTGACCGAAGTCTCAGAAAATCGTTTGGAAGCCATCAGGGACTTTACCGAACTTGGTTCTGGTTTCAAAATTGCCATGCGTGATTTATCACTTCGTGGTGCCGGGAACCTATTAGGTAAGCAACAATCAGGATTCGTCGATTCGGTTGGTTATGATATGTATACTCAAATGCTAGCCGATGCTGTTGCAACTAAACGTGGTCGTCGTGCCGAACAACGAGTTGATACAACCGTCGAAATGGACGTGGAAGCGTACTTACCAAGCGAATATATTCAAGATGAAAAGCAAAAGATTGAATTATACAAACGAATTAGACAAATGCAAAACGACGATCAATATCGTGAATTACAGTCTGATTTAATTGACCGTTTCGGTGATTACCCAACCGCGGTTGAAAACTTATTAACAATTAGCCGCATTAAGATGTATGCCGACTCATCGTTAATTGAAAAGATTAGACAAACACCAAAACAAATCACAGTCACTCTATCAACGATTGGAACTCAATTCTATGACAGCAAGCAAGTGCTAAAGGCAATTGCGCAAACTGAATTCAGATCAATGGTTGGTACTGCCAACAACAAGATGCAAATTACCTTAATCATTCAACCTAATATGGATGAACAAAAGTGGTTAAGTGAATTGAGTAAGTTTGTCGAAGCATTAGATAAAGAACATACAGGAAACTTAACAAATGAAAAATGACAATAAACTATCAGTGATAATGAAGGGTGCGATGATTCTATCAATTTCCTCTTTGATTAGTAAGGTATTAAGTGCCGTTTACCGTGTGCCATTTCAAAACTTAGTGGGAAACATTGGATTCTACGTTTTCCAACAGGTTTATCCAATCTATGGAATTGGGATGGTGCTTGCGTTGAGTGGTATGCCGATTATTATTTCACGTGTTATCGCTGAGCAGGAAACAACATTTCAGAAAAAAGCACTTCTAAGGCAGCTATTTATCGTGCTTTCAATCTTTGGTGGTTTGATATTTATCATCTGCCAGATTAAGGCAACATCGATTGCGGCTTTAATGGGTGACATCAGATTAGATAGTTTGATTCGCGCAGTTAGCTGGATGTTTTTAATGATGCCAATCTTGGCCTGCTTAAGAGGTTACTTCCAGGCAACGTTGGTTATGAAACCAACCGCTTATTCACAGGTAATAGAGCAGGTGGTTCGAGTTGGGTTAATCATTGCTGCTGCTTACGTCGGGGTTAGACACCACGTCAATCCATATACAATTGGAACATATGCAATGGTGGCAACGCCAGTCGCTGAAATTTTCTCGATTGCTATCTTAATTCGTTACTATTCCGTGGATATTAAACGACTACCGAATCAAAGTGTAATGTCTTATCAATCATTGTTGAAACGATTATTGTTTGAAGGTGGCACAATCTGCATGCTTTCATCGCTAATGGTCTTAATGCAACTAGTTGATTCGTTTACCGTCCGAAAGGGATTGCTATTAAATGGATTGAATCTGATTGATTCACAGGCGGTCAAGGGAATCTATGATCGTGGCCAACCACTAGTTCAATTAGGTTTGGTAATTGCGACATCGTTTGCTTCTGCCATCTTGCCATCATTAAGTTTGGCCTATGCCAAGAAGCAAATGAAGTCGTTTCATAACTTAGCATCCGAAATGCTTAGGGTCAGCATGTTTATGACCGTCGGTGTGGCAGTAGGGATGATTAGTTTGATGCCACTAATTAACCGTTTGTTATTTAACAGTAATCAACAAAACACCACAATTAGTATCTTTATGATTAGTGTTGTACTAACGACGATGATTACGATTTATAGTAGTATTTTGCAAAGTGCAAATCACTTTAAAATTACCATTATCGCGATTATATTAGGGTTAGCAGCTAAGATATTGATTACCAAGGAAATGGTTGCCCACATGGGAATCGCCGGTGCAAGCATCTCTACTGTAATTAGTTTGCTATTAATGCTAATCGTGGAAGTGAAGTTCGCACCAACTGACATCGTAAAAATTGAAAACAAGTGGAGCTTCTTATGGAAACTAACTGTAATTGCTATGGTGATGTTAGTCATTGAAATGATTATGATGAACCTATTTGGATCAATTCATTTGGTTCATAGTCAAAGATTAAGCGCCATCGTTTCACTATGTTTTTTAGTTCCAATCGGTGCAGCCGTCTTTGGTGTTTTAGCGATTAAATGGAAACTATTAACATATCAAGAATGGCAATCAGTGCCATTAGTAAATAAGTTTATAGATAGGTGGATGTCGAAATGAGATTAGACAAGTTTTTAAAGATTTCAAGAATTATCAAAAGAAGAACAGTAGCCAAAGATATTGCTGATCAAGGTCGTATTACCATTAATGACCGTGTGGCAAAATCATCATCAAACGTTAATTCAAATGATAAGTTAGTGATTAAGTTTGGTAACAAGACCCTAACCGTTCAAGTTAACCAATTATTTGAAACAACCAAAAAGGCTGATGCAGATAGAATGTACACCGTTTTGGATGAACAATACGAAAGAGATTTCAACGCCGAATAATTAAAATTTAGTTACAAAATTAATTATCTATTTATTTTTTTTAAGAATCATCTATACTATTAAGTAGCAAATTGAGGAGGGGATACCATGGATGTTGATAAGGTTCATCAATTGAATAATCAATACACGAAGATTAAGCAATCTCGACATCAAGAAATTTTACGCAGTCGAAAAAAACGTGGAATTATCCTGGTAAGCTTTTTCCTCGTCGTTATCTTAATGTTGGTTGTGCAAATCTTTATAACTAAATCTAAGATTAGCAACGTTTCTGAACAACAGGTTCAAACTAAGAAGGAACTTAAGAAAAGTAAAATTGATAATCAAAAGCTAAAACAAAATATTAAGCAGTTACATGATAAGGACTATATCCAAAAAGTAATTCGTGAAAAATATTACTACACCAAGCCCGGAGAGACTGTTTACAGTCTTCCAGGAGATGTTTCAAAGGATGTAACTCAAAATTAAAATGGTATGAAAAAATACCATTTTTTTTATACAATTATCATTTAAATGGTGCTATACTAAAGTTACTAATCATTATTAGGAGGACAAATTTTTTTATGGCAATTGAAGTTGGAGCAAAAGTTTCCGGCAAAGTATCAGGAATCACTAATTTTGGTGCTTTTGTTGATCTAGGCGAACACAAAACAGGACTGGTTCACATTAGTGAAATTTCTGATGGCTATATCAAAGATATCAAAGATGTATTAAAAGTTGGCGATGACGTTAAAGTTAAGGTTCTAAGTGTTGGTGACGATGGTAAGATTGCTTTATCAATCAGAAAAGCAGTTGATAAACCTGCCGAACCACAAAGAAGAGAACAACCAAAGATGGCCCATGGACATTCAAATCATGGTAAGTTTGGTGATAACCGTCATCACAATGATAACCATAAAAATAACAAGGCTAGTTTCGATGACTTAATGGACAGTTTCCTAAAGGAAAGTGAAAGCAGACTAGCTACAATCAAGAAAAATACTGAAGGTAAGCGTGGAGGCCGTGGCGGTCGCCGTAGTTAACCAAATAAAAAATGATTGGGGTAGATTACCTTAATCATTTTATTTTTACCAAAAATGTGACTAAAAGGGGACGGTATTAATGCCGGAACAAAATATTACCCAGCAAAAATTTAATCGATTGATTGAGAGCAAAAATTGGTTTAACCAGTCAGACTCTGTGGTTGTCGCGGTATCAGCTGGTGTCGATTCAATGGCTTTGCTTAACCTAATGATGCACTTGCCAAAGAAGAGCAGACCCAAAATTATCGTTGCTCACGTTAACCACCACCTAAGAGCACAAAGTGCTGAAGAAGAACAATATATCAGAGACTTCTGTCAAAGCCATAGCGTTAAAATTGAAGTTGGTAACTGGGAAGAACAGTTCCATCCAAGTAATGGAATTGAGATGGCGGCTAGAAAATATAGGTATGATTTTTTTTCAAAGGTAGTTAAAGACACTAATTCACGTATATTATTAACAGCACATCATGCCAATGACCAAGCTGAGACAGTCTTGATGAGATTAATTCGTGGATCGTTTGTAAAGGATCTAGTCGGGATTAAGGAAAGTCGAAAGTTTGATGATGGCCGATTGATTCGTCCACTACTGGGGTTTAGCAAAGAAGAACTAACACAATACATGCAAACTTTATCAATCAAATGGTATGAAGATGACACTAATCAAAAACTAGACGTCACTAGAAACCGAATTAGACATCGTTTGATTCCACTTATCGAAGCAGAGAACAATCGTGGAATTGAACATGTGAATGATTTTTCCTACCAATTAAATTCAATGAAGAAACAAAATGATTTCTTCTTTGAGAAGTTAGCAAAAGATATCAGCGTTGATACCAACATTTTTGAGTTAGGTTCATTCTTGAGGCTACCCAAATACGTTCAAAGTGGCTTAATTGATTATCTAATTGATCAAGAGGTAGTTGATGGCTTAAACGTCGACATCGTTAATCAGGTGACTTCACTACTTAATAATGATGAAAAGCCACAGGGTGTTGTTGAGTTATCGAACAATTTGAGCATAAAAAAGGAATATGACAAATTTTTAATCGAAAATATCAATCAAAACCAAATAACTGGATTTAAAAACGATTATTTTGTGGTAACATTGAATAAATGGTATTTTGAAGATGATATCCAGTGGATGATTACGGATAATTCCGAAGTTTCATATGATGGAACAAGAAGAGTTTCTCGTTTTAATCTTTTGGATTCAGAATTCCCATTGATTGTACAAAAGACGCAAAATCGTGATAGAATAACGCTTAAAAATGGTGGCCATCAAACGGCTAAGCGACTGTTTATTAACAAAAAGATACCTGTTTATAAAAGACAATCTGCTAATAGTTTGATGACTGATCAGGGAAGGCTGTTAGCCATTTTAGGCTACAGTGAATCTGTATCTATCGATAACTCTAACGCTAGAGTTTATACATTAATCATTAAATAAAGTATGTGGAAGGAGAAACTAATGAACAACGACATTCTAAAAACCTTATATAGTAAGGAAGACATCACAGATGCTTGTCGCAGATTAGGTCAACAAATTACAACTGATTACAAAGACAGAAAACCAGTAGTAGTTGGTGTATTGAAAGGTGCTATTTTCTTCATGACAGATATTGTCAGAGAAATGGACCTATACATGGACATCGATTTTATTGACGTTTCAAGCTACCATGGAGGTACTGCATCAAGCGGAACCATTGAATTAATGAAAGATATTGATGTGGATGTTAACGGTAGGGATGTTATTTTCATTGAAGATATTATCGATACTGGTAGAACATTGAAATATTTAGAAGACCTATTAGCTGAACGTGGTGCTAAATCAATTAAGGTATGTACTTTAATGGACAAGCCTGAAGGAAGAGTAGTTGAAGCCAAAGCTGATTACGTTGGTCTAGAAGTACCAAACGAATTCGTGGTTGGATATGGTTTAGATTACCAAGGCAAGTATCGTAACCTTCCATATGTTGGAGTATTAAAACCAGAGATTTATTCAGACAAATAAATGGTTAATTCTTCTGAAAAATGATAATATATGCTTCGTGTAATGTATTGAAAAATTGGCGGGTCTCACCATGTTATTTTTAATACATAAACAAGCATTGAACACAGGAGGCAATTGATGCGTAATAACAATAATAAAGGATTATTCAAGAACAGCCTGTTCTACATAGTGTGCTTCTTGATTGTCTTGGGAGTTACTTTCTTTGTCACATCAAAGAACGGCCAACCTCAAAACAAAGAATTACAATCTAGTCAGTTTGTTCAAGAACTAAAAGATAACAAAATCAAGAGTTTTTCAATTCAACCAGAAAATGGTGTTTACACAGTTTCTGGTGAATACAGAAAGGCCCAAAGCGTTAAATCAAATAATTCTGGTAGCATTTTATTCAGTAATACCAAGAGTGAAACTAAGGTTTCATCATTCAAGACTAAGGTTTTGAAGAACAACGGTACTATTAATGAAATTACAAACTACGCTAAGAAGAATAACGTTAAGATGGGTGCCAAGGCTGCTGACACTGACGGCGGTTTCTGGTCAAATCTAATATTCTCATTACTACCAATGCTAATCATTATCATTTTCTTCTTCGTTATGATGAACCAAATGGGTGGTAAGAATGGTAGCAAGGGCGGCATTATGGGTGTTGGTAAGTCAAAGGCTAAACCAACCAAGAGTGATGTTCGTTTCACAGACGTTGCTGGTGAAGAAGAAGAAAAGCAAGAACTTGTTGAAATTGTTGAATTCTTAAAGGATCCAAAGAAATTCACCAAGTTAGGTGCTAAGATTCCTCATGGTGTCCTATTAGAAGGACCTCCAGGAACTGGTAAAACTTTACTAGCTAAAGCCGTATCCGGTGAAGCTGGTGTTCCATTCTATTCAATTTCAGGTTCTGATTTCGTTGAAATGTTTGTTGGTGTAGGGGCTAGTCGTGTTCGTGACTTATTCACACAGGCTAAAAAAGAAGCTCCAGCAATTATCTTCATTGATGAAATTGATGCTGTTGGTAGAAAACGTGGTAACGGAATGGGCGGTGGCCATGATGAAAGAGAACAAACATTGAACCAACTATTGGTTGAAATGGATGGATTCTCAGGTAATGATGGTGTTATCGTAATTGCCGCAACTAACCGTGCTGACGTATTGGATCCTGCCTTGACTCGTCCAGGTCGTTTTGACCGTAAGGTGCTAGTTGGTAGACCAGACGTTAAGGGTAGAGAAGCAATCTTAAAGGTACATGTTAAGAACAAGCCAATCGCTGATAACGTTGACTTGCATGAAATTGCTAAACAAACTCCAGGTTTTGTTGGTGCCGATTTGGCTAACTTGTTAAACGAAGCTGCTTTATTAGCTGCTAGAAGAAACAAGTCTGAAATTGGTCCATCAGAATTGGATGAAGCTGAAGACCGTGTAATTGCTGGTCCAGCTAAGAAAGATAAAGTTGTTAGTCAAAAAGAACAAAACATTGTTGCCAACCACGAAGCTGGTCACACAATTGTTGGTTTAGTTCTAAACGATGCTCGTGTAGTTCACAAGGTTACTATCGTTCCTCGTGGACGTGCCGGCGGATACGCAATTATGCTTCCAAGAGAAGATCAACAATTGCTATCTAAGAAGAACGCAATGGAACAACTTGCTGGTCTAATGGGTGGTAGAACTGCCGAAGAAATTATCTTTGACTCATTGTCTTCAGGTGCTTCTAATGATTTCGAACAAGCTACTAACTTAGCTCGTGCTATGGTTACTCAATATGGTATGAGTGAAAAGTTGGGAACTGTTCAATTGGAAAGTCCAAACGATGACCCATACGCAAGAAGATATTCTGAAAAGACTGCTTCAGTTATCGATGAAGAAGTAAGAAGATTAATTGATGAAGCTCATGGTCAAGCTCATGATATTATTGAACAACACCGTGAACAACATAAGGTAATCGCTGACGCATTGCTTAAGTACGAAACATTAGACGAAAAGGAAATCTTGAGTCTATACCGTACTGGTAAGATGCCAGAAGAAAACCCTTCAAGTGATAACGAAGATGCTTCTTTTGAAGAAAGCAAAGAACAACTAGAACAAAAAGAAAATCAACATCAAGATAATGATGAAGACTAACTAATAGAGCGTGGGTTGAATTTATTTGACTCACGCTTTTTTAGGTGATTATGGAGGAATAAAAAATGGCAGACTATTTAACAAAGAGCGTCACTAAAGACGGTATGTTTAGAGCATACGCAATGGAAGCTACTGGCGTAGTTGACGAAGCACAAAAAGATCATAGAACATGGCCTGTATCTTCAGCGGTATTAGGGCGTTCATTGGTAGCTAGTTTATTATTAGCTACATCAGTATTAAAGGGTAAGGAAACAATGACTGTGAAGGTATTGGGTGATGGTCCTGCCGGTCCAGTATTGGTTGACGTAGACGCAAATGGTCACGTTAAGGGATACATTCACAATCCACATGTTGATTTACCATTAAACAAACACCACAAACTAGATGTCGGTGGTGCTGTTGGACAAGGTAGCCTAGAAGTAATGAAGAATCTAGGTGGTGATGAACCATACGTAAGTAACGTTCAACTAGTTTCAGGTGAAATTGGTGATGACTTTACTTTCTACCTAGCACAATCAGAACAAATTCCATCAGCTGTTGGGGTATCTGTATATGTAAACGAAGATGGAACCATTGGTGCTGCCGGTGGATACTTAATTCAAGTACTTCCAGGCGCATCAGATGATGCAATCAGCAAACTAGAAGAACGTTTAAAGTCAATTCCAATGATTTCAGAACTATTCCTATCAAAACAAAAGCCAGAAGATATCTTGAAACTAATCTTTGGTGAAGACAACATCGATATTCTACAAAACATGCCTGTAGAATTTAAGTGTGACTGTTCAAAAGAAAAGTTCGGTGAAAAGATTGCCGGTTTAAACGATAAGGAAATCCAAGCCATGATTGACGAAGACCATGGAGCAAAGGTTATCTGTAACTTCTGTGAAACCGAATATAACTACAGCGAAGACGACTTGAGAGCATTGTTGTCTGATAATCAAGATTCAAAAGAATAGTAAGTATGCAGTTTTAATTTTAGTGTGATATTATATTTATCATGCTAAACGTGTTTAATATTGAGGTGAATATAAATGGAATGGAAAATCGGAGATGTTACAATCCCCAATCAAGTAGTTGTTGCTCCAATGGCTGGGGTTACTAACACTGCGTTTAGAATGATTTGTAAAGAATCAGGAGCTGGACTTGTTGTCTGTGAAATGATTTCTGATCGTGGTTTAATGCACAAGAACAAGAAGACTCTAAGTATGTTGGATATTGATCCAAAGGAACACCCAATGAGTATTCAAATTTTTGGTGGTACTAAGGAAACCCTTGTCGAAGGAGCTAAGTTTATCGACCAAGAAACCGATGCCGATATCATTGATATCAACATGGGGTGCCCAGTAAACAAGGTTATTAAGACTGATGCCGGCTCAAAATGGTTATTGGATCCTAATAAGGTATACGAAATGGTTTCATATGTTACAGACGCTGTTAAGAAACCAGTTACTGTTAAGATGAGAACTGGATGGGATGAAGACCACGTATACGCAGTTCAAAACGCATTGATGGCAGAAAAGGCCGGTGCCTCAGCGATTGCAATGCACGGTAGAACTAGAAAACAAATGTACACTGGTAGCGCCGACTGGGATGTTTTAAAACAAGTTGCTGATGCTTTAACAATTCCATTTATGGGTAATGGGGATGTTAGAACTCCTCAAGAAGCAAAGAAGATGTTAGACGAAGTTGGAGCAGACGCCGTAATGATTGGTCGTGCCGCTGAAGGTAACCCATGGATGCTACAACAAACAAGACACTACCTAGAAACTGGTGAACTATTGAAGGAACCAACAGTTGATGAAAAGATTGCAACTGCTAAGGAACATCTACATCGTTTAGTAGGTGTGAAGGGTGACTTCACAGGTCCTCGTGAATTTAGAGGACAAGCTGCATACTATCTAAAGGGTATTTCTCACTCAGCTAGAGCTAAGGTAGCTTTAAACAATGCAGAAAGTGAGCAAGAAATGGACGATATTTTCGACAATTTCCTTGAAAAGACTCATAAAAGAGCAGCAAAAAATGCGGATTTAAGTGAAATGTAATTTTTTAAATTATTTTATGGTATTATGTTAATATAAAATAATTTATTCTGATGGAGGTTTTACTGTGGCACAAGAAAAGCAAATGAATGACCAATTGCGAGTTCGTCGCCAAAAGATGAATGAATTACGAGAAGAAGGGGTCGACCCATTCGGTAGCCGTTTTGAACGTACTCATTTAGCTAAACAATTACACGATAAGTACAACGATAGTACTAAAGAAGAACTAGAGGAAGAAAATCTAAAAGTTGTTATCGCTGGACGTATGGTTGCAAAACGTGGAAAAGGTAAAGTAGGTTTTGGTGATTTACAAGATCGTACCGGTAGAATTCAACTATACGTAAGAAAAGATGAAGTAGGTGAAGACAACTACCATTTCTTCAAGCGCGCCGACTTAGGTGACCACTTAGGTATCGAAGGTGAACTAATTAAGACAGACATGGGTGAATTAACCGTTAAGGCTACCCATGTAACTTTCTTATCAAAGGCTTTGCGTCCATTGCCAGACAAGTACCATGGTCTACAAAACAAGGAACAAAAATACCGTCAAAGATATCTTGATTTGATTTCAAACCGTGATAGTTTTGACCGTTTCCAAAAACGTAGCAAAATTATTTCTGCAATCAGAAACTACCTTGACAACGAAATGGATTGTACTGAAGTAGAAACACCTGTACTACACAACCAAGCTGGTGGTGCTAGTGCACGTCCATTTATTACTCACCACAATGCATTAGACATCGACTTATACCTACGTATCGCACTAGAACTACACTTAAAACGTTTAATTGTTGGTGGTATGGAACGAGTATACGAAATCGGTCGTGTATTTAGAAATGAAGGTATGGATCAAAACCATAACCCAGAATTTACTGAATTAGAATCATACATTGCGTACTTTGACTTCCATGATGTTATGGATGAAACTGAAGGTATTTTCAAGGCAGCTGCTAAGGTTGTTACTGATAACGGTATTATTAACTACCGTGGTGAAGAAGTAGACTTTAACAAGCCATTCGAACGTTTACACATGGTAGACGCAATTAAAGAATTTACTGGAATTGATTTCTGGAAAGAAATGAGTCTAGAAGAAGCTAGAAAACTTGCTGACAAGAACAACATTGAATACCAAGATTTCTGGACTGTTGGCCATATTATCAACGAATTCTTCGAAGAAAAGGTTCAACCAGAAATTAAGAACCCAACATTTATCTACGGTCACCCAGTAGAAATCTCACCATTAGCTAAGAAGAACGCTGATGATCCAAGATTTACCGATCGTTTCGAACTATATGTTGAAGGTATGGAATATGCTAACGCATTCTCTGAATTAAATGATCCAATCGATCAAAAGGAAAGATTCCAAGCTCAAGCTGCTGAAAAGGCTAACGGTAACGATGAAGCACAACCAGTCGACTTAGACTACGTTGAAGCTCTAGAATACGGTATGCCACCAACAGGGGGACTAGGCATTGGTATTGACCGTCTAGTTATGTTATTAACCGACGCTGAATCAATCAGAGATGTTCTACTATTCCCAACAATGAGACCAGAAGATAACTCAGAACAAGACTAAGATCTACAATTAAGCGTAGAGAATTGATTAATTTCAATTCTTTACGCTTTTTTTGTTGAAAGTGGTTGACGATGTTCCACAAACTTGATAATATATTAAATGTTGTTTGAAAGACGAACAGCTCAAAAAAATAAATATAAAAAGTTATTGACATAACAACGATTACATGGCATAATATTTATTGTTGTCGTTAAGGGATAACGTTAATAAATTTGATTATTTAAAAAAAGTTGTTGACATTGTTTCACAACTTTGATATAATTAAGAAGTCGTAATTTAGACATATAAATGGTAGATCTTTGAAAACTGAACAAGATTGATAATCGATGATGTGTAAGGAACTTACAACTTGGTTGTAAGAATTAAACATTGCGAAGTCAATTCGCTTATAAAATAACAATTTATTCAGAAGAGCTAAGTTAAGCTTTTCATCTTAAGATGAGAGTTTGAT
>NZ_JXDB01000005.1 GCF_001281265.1 Apilactobacillus kunkeei DSM 12361 = ATCC 700308
AGGAAGTCGCCGCGCGTTATTCCGAATTAGCTCAGTTGGTAGAGCACCTGACTGTTAATCAGGTTGTCGTCAGTTCGAGTCTGACATTCGGAGTATAAAAAGGTGCTAACACTTGTTAGCACCTTTCTTGTATATTAAACTATATATAGTATTTGCCGGCTTAGCTCAGTTGGTAGAGCATCGGTATCGTAAACCGGCGGTCACAGGTTCAAGTCCTGCAGCCGGCATAAAAAAACTAGGATGACTACATCCTAGTTTTTTTATTTTCATATGATTAATTTTGGGCAAATTGATAAAATTTTAATCAGAGAGTATAATTAGTTAACGTTGCGATGATTTTTTTATTGTTTGGAGGAGTATTAATTGGATAAAGTTGATAATGATAATCAATCAAAGGGCCTAATTTCATTAACATTAACTGAATCATTAGAACGATTTAGTTACTATGGTATGCAAGCAATCCTTTTGTACTATATGTATTATTCATTTGGCAGGGGTGGCCTTGGTTTCAAGCCTTCTACTGCTGCATCATTGTTTGCAATCTATGGATCACTTAGTTATCTATCCGCAGCATGTGGAGGATATGTTAGTGACAGAATTCTGGGAGGAAAAAGGACGGTTTCTCTTGGGGCCATTTTAATTATTTTGGGTCAGTTAATCTTAACGATTCCACTTCATAATACAATTTGGTTATTATTTATATCTCTTGTATTTTTGACAGTGGGGACTGGATTACTAAAGCCAACAATAACGACAATGGTTGGAAACTTATACGATGAACAATATAATACCAGGGCATATCGTTTTACTATTTTCCTCTCTGGAATTAATATTGGGGCTTTTTTAGCGCCAATCATCATTGGTTATATCGGTGTACACGTTAATTTCCATCTTGGATTTTTAATTGGTGCGATTGCTATGTCAATCGGACTGGCTATCTTTGAACGACATACGAAAGACTATAACCAAAACAATAGTATTTATACTTTAAATCCAATTGAACCTTACGAAATTAAAAAGCTACTTGATCGAGTTATTTTATTCGTCGTTTCCATATCATTAGTGTTCCTACTAATGTATGTTTTTGATGCATTTAATCTAGAAAACATTATTACACTATTAAGTGCAATAACTATTGTTATTCCATTTATTTACTTCTTTGTGATTATTAGTAGTAACCACACTAGTCAAAAAGAAAGAAAAGGAATGGTAGTATACTTAATTCTATTCATTTGTGCATCTTTCTTTTGGGGAGTAGAGGAACAAGGACCAATTGTTTTAGCAATGATGGCTAGTGGAAGTACAGACAATGATTTCTATGTATGGAAATATGCTGTATTAGCATTCTTTATTATTGCCTCATTGATAATCGGTTACTTAGTACAAAAAAAGAGTAATAGTGCTTTATTAAAGATATTTACTGCTGCAATTCTATTGTTCTTTATTTTTCTAGGTATTTTCCATGATGGCGACTTCCATGTTCATATTTCAAGAACTTGGTACCAAGCAATTAATCCATTATTTATATTAATTTTTACGCCATTATTCGCTAAATACTGGCATCATAAAGAAAGTAATGCTTTAAAGTCATTTCCACTAGGAGTTCTCTTAGCAAGCATAGGATGTTTAATTTTATTTATACCAATCAAATTCTTGGCGGGAACTGAAGTTAATCCACTATGGATCTTAGCAACAGTTGGAATGGTTTGTTTAGGAGAAATGCTAATTTCTCCAGTTGGGCTATCAGTGACTTACCGGTTAGCGCCTAAGAATTTCCTTTCGCAAATGATGGGGGTATGGTATCTATCGGCAGCTACTGGTCAGGCCATTAACTCTCAAGTAGTGAAATATTTCTCTATAGATAATGTTAACTACTTCTTGGTACTAGGAAGCATTGGAATTGCTTTATCCATTGTGATGGTAATTTTATTACATCAAGTTCTACGCGATTTACACATCAGTAGAAAAAATTAAAAAAATACTTAAAAAGTGTTGACTTAAACTGCGATTTTCGATATTATATTATTTGTTGATTGGTTGAGACATATCAATGACATCGCAGTTTCAACACTTGCGATTAGGTAAAAAAGTCATTGACAAGCATCTATGATTTTGATATTATATTTCTTGTTGATTACATTTTATATCTTTTCGGAGGGGTAGCGAAGTCTGGCTAAACGCGGCGGACTGTAAATCCGCTCCTTCGGGTTCGGTGGTTCGAATCCACTCCCCTCCATTTTTATTGGGCTATAGCCAAGTGGTAAGGCAACGGGTTTTGATCCCGTGATGCGCTGGTTCGAACCCAGCTAGCCCAACTACTTGAAATGACTAACTTTTATAGTTAGTCATTTTTTTTATGTTATAATAAACACATCATTTTTTAAGTTATGGAGGTTGCTATGAAAATAGGTTTTATTGGTGTCGGAGCAATGGCAAAGGCGATGATTAAAGGATATATCAATTCTGGTCAAGTTAATGCTAGCGATATATATGTACATGCTCCACATAAGGAAAAATATCTAGAATTCGCAAATGCTACAGGTATTAACTGTAGCAACAGTAATCAAGAAGTAGCAGCAAGCAGTGACTTGGTTATTTTGGCAACAGGTCCAAAACAAGTCGTTGATGCTTTAAAGGATGTTAGAGAAAACTTAAATGGTAAGATTCTGGCATCAATTGCATGGCAAATTTCATTAGAACGTCTAGAAGAGTTAACTAGCTATGATTTACCAATCATTCGTTTAATTCCAAACGTCAACGTAGAAGTTAACGAAGGAATGTTAATTTATAAGGCTAACGAAAACCTAGTTGATCAAAGACTAACAGATATTGTTAAGAACTTAGAAACACTAGGTAAGATGATTGAAGTTGACGAAGACAAATTTGATGTATCAGGATCATTAATGGGCTGTACTCCAGCATACGCTTATTTATTTGCGGACATCTTTAGCAGAAGCGCAGTTAACCATGGTTTAGACAAACGAACAGCAACTCAATTAGCAGCACAAGCTATTCTAGGATCAATGAAGATGATTGAAAAATCTGACAAGTCACCAAGTGATTTAATTGACGATGTTTGTTCTCCAGCCGGTGGAACTATCAAAGGATTATTAGCATTGAAGAAGAGCGGTTTTGAAAAGGCCGTAATTGATTGTTTTGATGCAACGCAAGAATAGTAATGAAGGGATAGTGAAATAATGGCTTTGCCAATTTATATCCAAATTCATAATGAAATCAAAAAAAATATCGAAGAGGGTAAATGGAAACTAGGTAGTCGCATTCCATCAGAACGTCAACTATCAACTGAATTTAACGTTAGTAGAATGACTTTAAGACAAGCCATTCAAACACTTGTTGATGAAGGGATCCTAGATCAACGTGTTGGTTCAGGTACATACGTTTCCAATGAAAAGGTTCAAGAAAAGATGTCTGGGGTGACCAGTTTTACTGACATCATGTTAGCGCAAGGAAAAATTCCTGCCAGTAAGACTATTTCATATCACACACTAGAACCCTCACTAAGTGAAATCGAAAAGTTAAACATCTCTCAAAACGACAAGGTATTGAGAATGGAAAGAATTCGTTACGGTGATGGCGTGCCCATTTGTTTTGAAATCGCCACAGTTCCTGAAAAAATCATCGATGGTTTAAGTAAAGATGATGTGACCGATTCATTCTACGCATCATTGAAGGAAAAGAAGAACTTAGTACCAAAAGTATCAAGACAAAACGTTTCAGCAACACTCGCTTCCGAAAGAATTGCTGAATATCTAGATATTAAAAAGGGGGATGCCATTCTGTTACTAAGACAGGTGACATCACTACAAAACGGCCAGCCGTTTGAATACGTTCGTACTCAATACGTGGGCGAAAGATTTGAATTTTATTTAGATAGTAAAAAAAGTACATTCGACTAATGTCGATGTACTTTTTTATTTTGCTTCATTCTTCTTTTGTTTCTTTACTAAACGGATGAATTTTGGCAATGCCAACATACGTTTGAAACGGGTAGGTTCCTTGATTAAACGGTATAACCATTCAATATGGTGATTGATCCAAAATTGTGGTGCACGTTGAACGTGACCGGATAAAACATCAAAGCTACCGCCCAACCCAATCCATAGACCATCGTTTACATGACGATATTTTTCGATGAAGTATTCTTGCTTAGGAAAACCTAGGGCAATAAATACCATATCAGGCTGATTTTGCTTGATTTCAGCGGCAATTTTATCACTATCAGTAAAGTAACCATCATGATAGCCAGAAACGATTAAATCTGGGTATTTTTGCGGAATAATCTTCTTTAAATCTGCGATAACTTCTGGTTTGGCACCCAAAAAGTATGCTGATTTATGATTGTGATTACCCCAGCTTAATAAGTCTAATAAAATGTCGTATCCGGTGATTCTTTCACTCATATCTGAACCTAAGATATTTGCACCCATAACGATACCAATTCCGTCGGCAACTAGGTAGTCAGATTTTTTAATTGTATCGGTGTATTTTTGATTTTTTAAAGCATGAACAACGATTTCTGGATTAGCAGTGACGACAAAAGTATTTTCACGATTGTCGATTCTTTGCTTGGTGTTTTCCATGAAATCATTGAATGAACTGTTTAAAAAATCAAAACCTAAAATATTAACAGTTTTATTTTCCATTGCAATACCTTCAAATAAATTATTATGATTATTTCTTTAATTAATGATAAAATAAAAGACAATAAAATGCGACAAGTATTAGGAGGATTTCATAAAAAATGTCAAATGAATTTGATAATTTAACATTACATACTGATGCATATGAAATCAATATGATGCAAACTTACTTCCAAGCTGGTTTGCAAAATCGTCGAGCTGTATTCGAAGTTTACTTTAGAAAGATGCCATTCGAAAATGGTTTTGCTATTTTTGCGGGATTGGAAAAAGTAATTAGCTATATTAAATATATCAACTTTACTGATGATGATATTGAGTTCTTACGTTCTCAAAACGAATATACCGAAGAATTTTTAGAATATCTTCGCAATTTTAAGTTTACTGGATCAATTCGTTCTTTGGTCGAAGGTGAATTGGTATTCAATAACGAACCAATGCTTCAAGTCGAAGGAAACGTTTGTGAATGCCAACTAGTTGAAACAGCAATCTTAAACATCGTTAACTATCAAACATTGATTGCCACTAAGGCTGCTAGAATCAGAATGGCAGCAGGGGATGACCCACTACTAGAATTTGGTAGTCGTCGAGCTCAAGAAACTGCTGCAGCCATCTGGGGAACCAGAGCTGCTTACATTGGTGGTTTCAACGCCACATCAAATGTCTTAGCAGGTAAAAACTTTAACATTCCAATTAGTGGAACTCATGCCCACTCATTAGTCGAACTATTCCAAGATGACTACAAAGCCTTCAAGGCTTACGCACAAAGTCATCATGAATGTGTTTTCCTAGTAGATACTTTTGACACCTTAAAGAGTGGTGTTCCTAACGCCATCAAGGTTGCCAATGAAATGGGCGACAAGATTCATTTCGCCGGTGTTCGTATCGATTCTGGTGATATGGCATACCTATCAAAACGCGTCCGTGAAATGCTAGATGATGCAGGCTATCCAGATGCTAAGATTTTTGCCTCAAACGACTTGGATGAAAAGACCATCACTAGTTTAAAGATGCAAGATGCCAAGATTGATGTTTGGGGGATTGGTACCAAACTAATTACCGCATTCGATCAACCAGCACTAGGTGCCGTTTACAAGATGGTATCTGTCGAAAATGATAATGGTGAAATGGTCGATACCATTAAGCTATCAAACAACGCCGAAAAGGTATCTACACCAGGTAAGAAGCAAGTATGGAGAATTACTGAACGCAAGGATGGTAAGTCAGAAGGAGATTACATCACATTAGACGATGAAAATCCAAATGATGAAGACAGTCTATACATGTTCCATCCTCAATACACATACATTAACAAGACATTGACTGATTTTGATGCAAGACCTTTACTAAAGGACATCTACAAGGATGGTGCTTTAGTTTACGATCAACCGGAATTAGCCGATATCAAACAATATTCTGAAGATGTATTATCATCACTATGGCCTGAGTACAAACGTGAGTTAAACCCACAAGAATACCCAGTTGATTTATCAACAAAATGTTGGAACAACAAGATGAGCATTATTAAGGATGTTCACGATAAAATCAAAAATAAGCAAGACAAGGGTGAATTGTAATGAGAGAAAAGCAAGCAGAAATCATTGATGCATTAAAGGTAAAACCATCAATTGATCCAAAAGAAGAAATCAGAAATAGTGTTGACTTCCTAAAGAGTTACCTAAAGAAAAACACTTTCCTAAAAACTCTAGTTCTAGGGATTTCAGGTGGACAAGATTCTACTTTGACAGGTAAGTTAGCACAAATTGCCATTAACGAAATGCGCGAAGAAACTAATGACGATGAATACAAGTTTATCGCCGTTAGATTACCTTATGGAACTCAAGCTGATGAATCAGATGCAATGGACTCAATTGCTTTCATCGAAGCTGACAAGACTATTCGAGTAGATATTAAACCAGCTTCTGATGCTGCCGTTGCTTCGGTTGAAGCTGATGGAATGACAATTTCTGACTTTAACAAGGGTAACATCAAGGCAAGACAAAGAATGATTGCTCAATACGCAATCGCTGGTCAAACTCACGGTGCCGTTTTAGGAACCGACCATGCTGCTGAAGCTGTAACTGGTTTTTACACTAAGTTTGGTGACGGTGCTGCCGACATTACTCCACTATGGCGTTTAGACAAACGACAAGGTAAGGCCATGTTAGCCGAATTAGATGCACCAAAGCATTTATACGAAAAGACTCCAACTGCTGATCTAGAAGATAACCGTCCAGCTTTACCTGATGAAGTTGCTTTAGGTGTCACTTACGACGATATCGATAACTACCTAGAAGGCAGAGAAGTTTCAAAAGATGCTGCAGAAAAGATTGAAAACTGGTATATTAAAACAGAACACAAACGTCATCTACCAATTACAATTTACGATGACTTCTGGAAGTAAGAAGGGAATTTTTGAATTATGAAGAAAAACAAGATGGCAATCTATGCCCCATTTTTATCTGATTTAATCACTAACACTAACAAGGTTGGTGAGGAAATGAGTCATGATTACGATCCATTGGAAGAAGCCGTTGCTAACAACGATTACACATCAATCGATTTGACAAGCACAAAGGATACTTTCCAAAAGGGTACTGATAAGTACAAAGAATTCTTATCACAACTTGATAACGTACAAGTTCCTGCCAAGGAATTAGGTCGTCACTCAATCCTAAAGGAAGCTTATGCTGACTACGTTAAGGGATGCCAAGACATGGTAGACAGTATCAAGGCTGACACTATTGAAGCAGATGCTTTTAATGAAGCAGGTAAGCTACAACAAGATAGCATCGAACGAGTATTTAAGACAGCTCAAAAGATTATGATGTCAATGTAATAAAAACAAAAGATAGTTGGTAAAAATTACCAACTATTTTTTTATCTAAAAATGCAATGATATAATTAAAGACAAACTCAAATAAGAAATGAGATGAACGATTTGGATCAATCAATCATTAAAAAAATCAGAAAAGAATTAGGTAGCTATTCTGAAAAACAAATCTCTGCCGTTATTTCTATGCTAGAAGATGGCAATACCGTTCCATTTATCGCTAGATACCGTAAGGAACGCACAGGCAGTTTGGATGAAGTGCAAATTAGAGAAATTGCCGATGCCAACACTAAAATCACTAATCTAGAAAAACGTAAAGAAGAAGTTCTTCGTTTAATCGAAGAACAAGGTAAACTAACTGATAAACTAAAGGCTGATATCCAAAAAGCCGAATCAATGCAAAGTGTCGAAGACTTGTATCTACCATACAAGAAAAAGAAGAAGACCAAGGCGATGATTGCCAGAGAACGAGGTTTAGAACCATTGGCTAAACTAGTTTTAGCTAACGATGATTCCTTTGTGAATAAGGCAAAAGACTATGTGGATGCAGAAAAGGAACTAAACGACGTCGAAGATGTTTTGAAAGGTGTTCATGAAATCCTAGCTGAAGATATCGGAAACGACGCCCATCTAAGAGAATGGATTCGAGAAGATACCAAGAAGAATGGTCAAATTGCCAGCAAGGCCAAGAAGGATGCCGATGAAAAAGACGAAAAGCACGTCTACGAAGATTACTATGATTTTTCACAACCAATTAACCAATTGAAGAAACATCGCGTTCTAGCATTAAATCGTGGTGAAAAGGAAAAGGTATTAACAGTCAGCATTGATGTTAATACCAATGTCATCTATAAGTTCTTACAAGCAGAAATTAATCGTAAGCGTAACGGTAAGTCTGCTGAATTTGTGAAGGATGCTTATGAAGATGCATACTCTCGTTTCATGAAACCAGCAATTGATCGTGAAATCAGAAATGAATTAACCGATGAAGCTGATGAACACGCCATTAATATTTTTGGTAGAAATTTGTATAACCTATTGATGCAAGCGCCAATCAAGGGCAAGATAGTGATTGGTTTTGACCCAGCTTACCGTACTGGGTGTAAATTAGCCGCAATTGACGATAATGGGAAATTCTTGGATAAGTTAGTGATTTATCCACATAAACCAGCAAGCGATGCTAAACGCCAACAAGCTAAAAAACAACTAGTTGATTTCATTAAGAAGAACCATGCTGAAATGATTGCCATTGGAAACGGGACAGCTAGTCGTGAATCAGAACAATTTGTTTCAGAACTAATTAAAGAAAATAATCTACCGGTATATTACGTAATTGTTAATGAAGCCGGAGCTTCTGTATACTCTGCAAGTCAAAATGCGCGTGATGAATTTCCTGACTTTCATGTTGAAGAACGTTCTGCAGTAAGTATCGGGAGACGTCTTCAAGACCCGTTAGCTGAATTAATTAAAATTGATCCTAAGTCAGTAGGGGTTGGTCAATATCAACACGATTTACCTGCTAAACAATTAGACGCCCAATTGGATCGAGTTGTGGAAACAGCTGTTAATAAAGTCGGAGTGAATGTTAATACAGCTAGTCCTGAGTTATTAACCCATATTTCGGGGATGACCAAGACTACCGCCAAAAACGTGGTTAAGTTTAGAAATGAAAATGGTGAATACAAGACTCGTCAATCCTTATCAAAGGTACCTAGATTGGGACAAAAGACTTATGAACAAGCCATTGGTTTCTTAAGAATCCTAGACGGCAGTAATCCACTTGATAATACCGATATTCACCCAGAAAGTTACAAGATTGCTAACCAAATTGTGGATGAATTGAATTTAAATTTGGATTCATTGGGAACAACCGAAATTAACCAAGCGTTATCCACATTTGATGTTGATAAGTTTATTAACGAAAATGGTTATGGAAAACAAACCGTATTAGACATCATTGATGGATTAAAACGTCCTGGTAGAGACTTCCGTGATAACATGCCAACTCCAGTCCTAAAGCAAGATGTATTGAAGATTGAGGATCTAAGAGAAGGAATGCAACTACAAGGAACCGTTAGAAACGTAATCGACTTTGGTGCATTCGTTGACGTGGGTGTAAAACAAGATGGACTTGTCCACATCTCACAAATGAGTAATCAATTTATTTCTGACCCAAGTAGCGTTGTTTCTGTTGGGGACATTGTTGACGTATGGGTATTATCTGTTGATATTAAACGAAATCGAATTCAACTAACGATGATTAACCCGGAGAAGTGATAAAATTTAAATGAATAATCAAGAATTACAAACATTGGTGGAAAAGATTTCACAAGAATCATTCGCCAAACCATTTAAGCACCGTGCTTACTTTAATAGTCGTTTAAGAACCACTGGTGGAAGATACCATGTGGCCAGCCATGATATTGATATTAACCCTAAGATGTTAACCGAACATTCAATGGAAATATTGGTAGGGGTGATTAAACATGAGCTTTGCCATTACCATCTACATTTAGCTGGATATTCTGGTAAGCATAATACTTTAGCTTTTAAACGATTATTGAAGACGGTGGGTGGTTCAAGATTTGCGCCGGCACCTGTGGACAAACGTCCATTCAAATATGTTTGTACACATTGTGGACAAAATTACCGTCGTAAGCGTAGAATTAACACTCACAAGTATGTATGCGGAAAATGTCGTGGAAAACTAAAATTAGACACTGGAGATGATTAGTTTGGATAAAAAAATAATTATCCGAGTACCTGCTACATCAACGGGAATCGGAGCTGGGATTAACTCAATCGGAATTTCTTTTGGTTTATATTACACAGTCATTGTTGAAGAAGAAATGCAACGCTGGCAAGTTAACCATGCATTGGGGGATGACGTTCCAAACGATGAAAACAACATTATCGTGCAAACCATCCTAAAGGTTGATCCAACAATCAAACCTCATCAATTAACTGTTATGTCAGATGTTCCAATTGGAAGAGGACTTGGTTCAAGTACTACAGCAATTGTTGCGGGAATCAAGATTGCTAATGCGTTAGGTGAATTAGACCTTTCACTAGACGATGAAATTAACATCGGTAGTAAGATTGAGGGCCATGCAGACGGTGTCGCATCTGCATTGTTAGGTGACATTACGGTTTCTTACTTTAATGGTGAAATGGCTACAACAGTTAAGACCCAAATTCCAGAGGTTATTAACGCGTTAGTATACCTAACTAAGGACGATGGTAGTGATAAGGCTATCTACAAGAACCAAGTTAGCTCTGTAGACGCTGTAAAAGCCAGCAGTGCTACCAATGTACTAGTGGCCTCACTAATGAGCAATGAATGGACTAAAGCTACTGAAATGATGGAAAATGATGCTATTTACACCGATAACATCTATGAAGTAGTGCCAGAACTTGAAACCATCAGAAAACAAGCCCATGAACTAGGAATTTACGGTACATTCTTAAACCAATCACACCGTTGTGTTATTACCTTTGGTACCGAATCAGAACTAAATCAACTACGTGACAGATTAAACATTGGCAAACTAGACGGAGTCATGAGATTGATTAAGGTCGATCACAGTGGTGCCACTGTACGCGGTGAATAAAAAAATTTAAAACACCTATTGCAAAGTAGGGAAAAATCACATATAATAATATTTGTGATTTTTTATTGCGGCCATGGCGGAATTGGCAGACGCGCAAGATTAAGGATCTTGTCGGGATTATTCCCGGTGGAAGTTCGAGTCTTCTTGGCCGCATTAATGAGAAATCATTATCACATATAATAATATGGCGGTAGTGGTGAAGTGGTTAACACATCGGATTGTGGTTCCGACACGCGTGGGTTCGATTCCCACCTACCGCCCTTTTATTGGGCTATAGCCAAGTGGTAAGGCAACGGGTTTTGATCCCGTGATGCGCTGGTTCGAACCCAGCTAGCCCAACTACTTAAAAAGGAGACATCCATTTGGAGGTCTCCTTTTTCTTTGTCTTCATCGATTTAAAAGTAGGGAATATAAAAAAGGTTCTGGTTAATATCAGAACCTTTTATTTTTAGTTATCAGTTGAGTAATTGATTTGAGTGGATGAACTACTCATTACGCTGGAACCAACACTGTAGTCACTTGTTTGACTTTGTGTTTGGTTTAATGAAGTAAGTTTGCTTAGTCCAAGGCTTTGTCTAATTGAGTTTGAAATGTTTAGAAGAGTCTCTTGGGTTGGTACTTCATAATCAATACCGTCAACAACAGCAGTTTCACCTTGAAGAGTTTGTGACTTGATGTGGTGAGTTGCGTTTCCGTATCTTTCACGTAAAGCAACCATATCATCAAACTTCATATCAGTCTTAAGGTTACCTGAGATTGAACTTAAAATTGATTTGTATCTTGGTAATGAAGAGATGTTCATACCTTTTAGAACAAGCTTTTGTAGTACTTGTCTTTGACGTACTTGACGACCATAGTCACCAGCAGGATCTTGATGTCTCATTCTTGAGTAAGCAAGAGCTTGAGCACCATTCAATGTAACTGTTTTACCCTTAACAACATTCGCAGCACCATAATGGAAAGTTAAAGGAGGAGTAACGGTAACACCACCAACAGCGTTAACCATCTTTTCTAGACCACCCATGTTAATGATTGCATAAAAGTCAATTGGAACGTTTAACAAGTTTTGTACTGTTTGTACGGCACTTGAAGCACCACCAATAGTATATGCAGCATTAATCTTTTCATAAGGTTGTGAATCTCCAGGAACAGTTACCTTAGTATCACGAGGGATACTTGTTAGGTAAATTGTTTCCTTCTTAGGATTGATAGTAGCTAGGATCATAGTATCAGTTCTACCTGTGTCATGACGTCCTAGGGCACCAGTATCGGTACCTAGAAGTAAGATTGAAACAGGTTTGTTCTGAGCAATGACGCTAGATACGTTTCTTTCTTTTGTGGATAAACCTGGTTGATAAGCCTTATCCGCAGCATTCTTCATGTTGACATAAACACCATGAGCAATGATTAATCCAGTAACTACTAGAACTAAAAAGACAATAAGTGAAATCCAAGCACCCTTATGGCTTTTCTTCTTCTTAAAGTGAGGTTGGTTTCCTCTAGTTCTGGAAGCTCTATCGATGTTTTGATTATTGTTTTGCATAAATCAAAAATAGCTCCTTTATTCTGAATTTCCCCATTATACTACCTATAATCAAGATACGTAAATATAACTAACATTATAAACTTATTTTTTTGAAAATAATAATACTTACGAAATATGTAATAAATTGTAATAATTCTGTTACATTTTTAATAAGGCCAAGGGATATGATATAATTTTGATGTTAATATAAAAATTATCACAACACGAACATTAAGTTTGTAGTGTATCAATTTTTTTATAATTTGTAAATTTAAAGGAGCGCGTTTAAAGTTGAAAAAGACTTTTCTGTATGTTTTAATTTCCACGTTTATGTTTAGTTCAATGGAAATAGCACTAAAAAGTGTTCAAGGAGTTTTTAGTCCAATCCAATTGAACTTGATTAGATTCTTTATTGGGGGATTGGTTTTAATCCCAGTTGTCATGAAGAATGGAAAGCAAACATTATTGACGAATAAATGGAAAAGTATAGGTGTTTTCTTATTAACTGGATTTTTATGTGTTGTAGTTAGCATGACGTTGTTCCAATTAGCAATCATGTATGATGAAGCATCAACTGTAGCGGTACTATTTAGTTGTAATCCAGTATTTGCATTACTATTCGCTTTCTTTATTCTAAGAGAAAAGATTAGTCGACTAGGATTTATTTCATTAGTTCTTTCTATTATCGGATTACTAGTTATCGTTAATCCGGCCAACCTTACTAATCCATTGGGAATTTCATTAGCATTGGGTTCAGCACTAACATTTGGACTTTACAGCATTGTATCCAGATGGGGTTCAAAAGTTACCGGTCAAAATGGACTTGCAACTACTTGTTACACATTTTTAGCGGGATCTGTTGAACTTTTAATTTTAGTATCAATTACCAATATTTCTTCTGTTGCACACTACATGAATAGTGTAGAATGGTTAAAACCATTTGCAAACACACCAATTATTCATAATATTTCCATAAATTACTTCTGGATTCTATTATTTATTTGTGTCTGTGTAACAGGTGGTGGATTTGCATTCTACTTCCTTGCCATGGAAAGAGCAGGGGTATCAATTGCCTCAATCGTCTTTTTCATCAAACCGGGATTGGCGCCAATTTTGGCAATGATCTTGTTAGGTGAAAAGATTACAATTAATACCTGGATTGGAATTGTGATTATTCTAATCGGTTCTGTGATTACATTTATTGGTAGTCAAATGGAACAAAAGAATGCTGCATTAGAAGAATAAAAAGAGATGATAATATGTCATATTTAGTAATCATGCGTCATGGTCAAAGTGTTGCCAACGAGAAGAATGTTTTTACTGGTTGGAGTGATGTTGCGTTAACTGAACAGGGGATTCAACAAGCTCACGATGCTGGTAAGAAGATTAATCAATTGGGAATTGATTTTGATCATGCTCATACTTCGTTTTTAAAACGCGCAATTGAAACGTTGCATATTGTGTTAAGTGAAATTAACCAACAATATATTCAAGAGACAAAGTCATGGCGACTAAATGAACGTCATTATGGGGCGTTGCGCGGTCGTAAGAAAGATGACGTTAAGTTACAATATGGACCTGAAAAGTTTGCTGAATTTAGACGCAGCTACAGGACGGTCCCACCATTGTTGAATCAACCCGATGAAGAACATAAGTATTCAAAAATCGGTGTGATTGAACCACGTGGTGAAAGTCTAAAGATGGCCTACGAAAGATTGATGCCATACTGGCAAGACGCGATTGCTCCTAAGTTATTGGATGGTCAAAACGAGTTAGTCGTTGCCCATGGTTCAACTTTAAGGGCATTAATTAAGTATTTAGATAATATTAGTGATGATGACATTGATCGAGTGGAAGTTCCAAACGGAAGGCCAATCGTTTATCATTTCGATGATAAGTTGAATGTAATTAGTAAAAAGACAATATAAAAAGAGCTGATAAATTATCAGCTCTTTTTTGTATGTTATTTTTCGTTAAATGCAAGAGTTCCCATTGGATCCCATGGATCTAAAACAACTGGGTCTTGTTCTTGGTTCTTCTTATCTTCTTCAGATAGGTACTTCTTGTTGATAACAACTTGGTAAGTGAAACGTCTGAACCATGATTCACTCATCACGAAGTAACCCTTTGAACCAACTTGGTTACCCCAAGAGTTTTCAACCTTCCACTTAGTAGGTTGACCATCAACGATATCAACACCGGTGATAACCATGGCGTGGTTCATAACACTTTGATGGTAATCTAATTGTTCATCTTTACTCATTAATAAATCGATGTCGAATAATTCATCCTTTGAGTATAGGTTATCGTCCATGATTCCTTTTTTACGATCTGATTCTTTTGAAACGTCGCTTCCGAACCAAACACTTTCACCGTTCTTTAATTGGGTGATAGTTAGTTCTTCTAGGCGGTCCATTTCAAGGTTTAAATGTTTAACTTGGCGACCATCAATAACGTTACCTAACATATCAATGGTGTAAGTCTTTTCATAAGGTTTGTCCAATGTAGGGGAGTTAATGATTGATACGTAATCTTCTAGGTTTAAGTTTACGTATTTATCAAAGAATTTCTTTGGTGTTAAATCAGTATCGATATGGTATTCGTTCTTTTCATCACGGTATTCGAAGTTGAATTCTGAAACTGGTTCACCGAATGAGTAGACTAAGACACGGTAAATTTCGCTTAACATTTCGTCCTTGACCTTTTCGATATCTGAACTATTTTGTGAAGCTAGTTCACGTAGTTGAATGGCATCCATTCTTAGTTTTTGGTTTAATACAGCGTTTAATTCTGAAGTGTCGTTACTTAAGGCAGTTTCAACCATTGCTGATTGAGGAACAACACCGTACTTTTCGATTACGGCACATAACATGTCCCATTGACCACCATCTTGCTGTGGTGAATCTAATAGCCATGAAACACGGCGTGAGGTTAATGGTTCATCAGCAGTCTTGATAATGTTTTCTAAGAACCAGTTACATTTTTCAAACTTATCCCAGAAAGTAGTGTAGATTTGTGATAATTCAAAATCACCAGATAAGTTGAAGTTTTTAGCTAGGTTATGACGCATAGTATTTAGCGCTGCGAAAATCCAGCAACGGCCACTATGTTTTTGGTTGGCAACTTCACCAGTATCGATTTCAATTGAAAAGTTTGGTTTCATGTTACCTTCCGCTTCGAAGTTGGCAGCTGAAGAGTTGATACCATTATGGCTTACGGCTCTTTGCATTACCTTAGCTTCTGTACGATTTAACAAATCGTTATGATACTTTTGGATATTTTCATTACTAATACTTTTTGACATCATGATTCCTCCTTGCTTTTATAACATTATATCACTCAGGTCAAATGCCTTTAAAAACAAAAACCGTGATAATAAGATGTACTTACTATCACGGTTTAAATTAATTATTTTCTTTTAGCGTCGAATGTTTCTGAATGATCTTCATATCCGACAATTACCATGTCAACAACGTCTAGGAACAGACCATGTTCAACGATTCCAGTCATGTTGTTTAGGATGGTTTCAAGTTCGTGGGGATGTTCAATGTAACCTAAGTTTAAATCGATAATGTAGTTATCAGCATGAGTTAACACGTGACCACCCTTAGCATTGGTTCTAAAAGTAGGATGGTAACCCATATCGTCTAAACGTTTGAATAGGTGAGTACTTCCGTATGGGGTAACTTCCAAAGGAAGGGGAAAAGAGCCAAGGTTTTTGGCCATCTTTGTTGAATCAACAATCCAGATGTTTCGATCTGAGTTGATTGCGACAATTTTTTCACGAAGGTGGGCAACACCGCCCCCCTTGATACCTTGGAAATTTTCATCGATTTGGTCAGCACCGTCAATTGTTAAGTCAATATGGTCAACGTCATCGATACTTTTAACATCAATTCCCAAGTCACGAGCACGCTTTGCTGAGCGGTTGGAAGTTGGAACACCAATAATACGTAATCCTTCTTTGGCTACCCGTTCTCCCAATGCATCCAACAAGTATTTCACAGTTGAACCTGTACCAAGACCGACAGTCATGCCGTCTTTAATATATTTGACAGCTTCTTGGCCGGCAACTTTTTTCATTAATTCTTTATCCATAATCCTTTTCCCCTCTAAAATATTCGGTAAAACGACGTTAAAACGACTTTGAATGCTTATACATTCAGACGAAAGGTTTCGAACAAAGGTATTAAATATACCTCAATAATACTATATTAATTTTCTATGGTTATCGTGAGTTTGTCAAATAAAATATTTGTATTTAATTGTTAACAGTTTTCATATAAAATACATAGTATAATAATACTAATAAATTAACAGGATGTGTAGATATGAAGAGAGGATTTGAAGTAGTTACAAAGTATAAGGATAAAGGCATCAATCTACCTTATCGTTCTACTAAACAAGCAGCTGGTTATGATATCGAAGCAGGTGTCGATTTTGTATTACCTTCAATTTGGAAATTAGGATTTTTAAAAGTTCTTTGGGCAATTAAGCATGAAAAAGACGTATCTGAAGATGAGATGCAACGTGCTAAGGATATCTTGCGTCCATTATTAGTTCCAACTGGAATTAAGGCATACATGCAACCAGATGAAATGTTAGTTATTGCTAACCGTTCAAGCGGTCCACTAAAGAGAGGCATGGTTTTACCGAACGGAATTGGTATCGTTGATGCTGATTACTATGGTAACGAAAGCAACGAAGGTGAGTTATTTGTTCAAATGACTAACTTCGGACTACTAGATAAAAAGATTAAGAAGGGTGATCGTATCGCTCAAGGTATTTTTGTACCATTCTTAACAACTGATGCTGACTCCAACAAGGGGACTAAACGAATTGGTGGTTTTGGTTCATCAGGCAAATAAAAAACGAATTAAAGAAAGGAAATTAATGTGGCTAAAGTAAAGACCCAATTTGTTTGCGAAGAATGTGGATACATTTCACCCAAGTACTTGGGACATTGTCCTAACTGTGGAAAATGGAATACATTTGAAGAACAAACCGTTCAAAAAGAAACATCGAGTTTGAAATCAACTCACCGAATGGATTTTAATGGTCAGCAAGCAAAACCACAACTAATCAAAGATGTTAAATTTGAAAAGGAATCACGTTTTGAAACTGAATCTCAAGAATTTAATCGTGTATTAGGTGGGGGAATTGTTCCGGGCTCATTAATTTTAATTGGTGGGGATCCTGGTATCGGGAAATCCACACTGTTACTTCAAATTTCTGGACAATTAGGTGCTAAGAAACAACGTGTCTTGTATGTATCTGGGGAAGAAAGTGCCAGTCAAATTAAGCTAAGAGCGGAACGCTTATCCGTGAATGGCTCCAACATGTATCTATATCCAGAAACCGATATGGGTGCTATCAAGTCTGCCATTGATGAGATTAAACCGGATGCAGTCGTAATTGACTCCGTTCAAACTATTTCCGAACCAGAGGTTGATTCCGCAATCGGTTCCGTATCACAGGTAAGAGCAATTACCGCAGATTTAATGTCCATTGCAAAGACCAATGGAATTACAATATTTGTGGTCGGCCACGTTACTAAGGGTGGATCAATTGCTGGACCTAAGACTTTGGAACACATGGTTGATACTGTTTTATACTTTGAAGGTGACATGCATCATTCCTACCGTATTTTAAGAGCTGTGAAGAACCGTTTTGGTTCAACCGACGAATTAGGGATTTTTGACATGCAAGAATCCGGATTACGAGAAGTTGCTAATCCATCAGAAGTCTTCTTGGAAGAACGTTTGAAGGACGCCAATGGTTCTGCAATCGTTGTCTCAATTGAAGGAACTAGACCAATCCTAGTCGAAATTCAGGCATTGGTAACACCATCCGTATTTGGGAATGCTCAAAGAACCGCTACCGGGATTGACCGTAACCGTGTAGCCGTTTTAATGGCGGTACTTGAAAAACGTGCAGGACTAATGCTGCAAAACCAAGACGCCTTCTTGAAGGCGGCTGGTGGAGTTAAGTTAAACGAACCAGCAATTGATTTGGCAGTAGCAATTAGTGTGGCATCGAGTTACAAGAACAGGGGAACCGACCCTAGTGAATGCTATATCGGTGAAATTGGTTTAACTGGTGAAATTAGACGAGTTAACCGCATTGAACAACGTGTTTTAGAAGCGCAAAAACTGGGCTTTAAGCGCGTATTAATACCAAAACATAATATGTCAGGATGGACTGCGCCAGACGGAATTGAGGTCGTTGGTGTATCCACACTGGCTCAAGCGATTAAAATCGCACTTAACTAACACATACAGAGGAAGATAATAATGAAAAAAATTGATCGATTTACGGTTATCCAATTTATATTTGTCATTTTAGGAGCAACGCTAGGGGTAATTTATCTACCTGTTATTTGGCATGCATTGTGGGAAAACCCTTCAATTTTATTAAATAATGCACTAGTTGATTCAGTAATTGGCGCAATTGTTTTCTATATTCTTTCATTGTTTGTTGTTAAACGAATCATGAATGCAATGAGTCTGGTTGAAATGCAGTTATCACAAAAGAACCCATTCTATATTTTGATGGGGACTTTAGGGATGATTATTGGATTGATTTTAGCGACTTTAATTTCAATCGTTTTATTTAGAACGCCTTATTTAATAACTAACTTAATCTTGCCAGCTCTATTGATGATTACTTTTGGATACCTAGGCTTTCTATTGGGAACCACTAAGTTAAATGATTGGCGCAAGATTTTTAGGGTTAGTTTGAAAAGGGGCGGCAACGCTTTGACTAATACTTCAAGCCGCAATAGTAATAAATCAATTAAGATTTTGGACACTAACATTTTGATTGATGGTCGTATCTACGAGGTGGCAAAGACTGGATTTATTGAAGGAACATTGCTTGTTCCTAAATTTGTCTTGTATGAATTACAATACATCGCAGATTCAGCTGACAGCCAAAAGCGTATTCGTGGTCGTCGTGGTTTGGACATTTTAAATAAACTACAAACCGAAAAGATTATGCCAATCGAAATCACTGATCAGGACTATGACAATATCAAAGAAGTCGATAGTAAGTTAATTCGATTAGCTAAGGATTTCAATGGTTCAATCATTACTAACGATTATAATTTAAACAAGGTTATCCAATTCCAAAAGGTTAATGTTTTAAACATTAACGAATTGGCTAACTCACTAAAACCAAGATTTGTTCCTGGTGAACATCTTGAAGTTATGATTTTGAAAAAGGGAACCGAAAGAAGCCAAGGGGTCGCATTCTTGGACGACGGAACGATGGTGGTTGTTGAAGATGGTAAAAATCATCTAAACGAACGACTATCCGTTGAGGTAACCAGTTCAATTCAAACAGATGCAGGTAAAATGATTTTCGCTAGAATTGATGATAAATAAAAGATTATAGATACCTTTAGATTTTTACTGAGTACTTTATTTTTATCGATAATAATTGTAAAATTAGAATGTTATTCTAAGAATTTATAAAAAAGAGGAGAAAATATCATTGGCTAATAAGAAAATTCGTGTTAGATATGCACCAAGTCCAACCGGACATTTACACATTGGTAATGCTAGAACAGCAATTTTTAATTACCTATTTGCTAGACATAATAAAGGTAAGTTTATTATCCGTATCGAAGATACTGATACTAAGCGAAACGTAGCTGATGGTGAGAAAAGTCAGTTAGACAACTTAAAATGGCTTGGCTTAGATTGGGATGAAGGTCCAGATAAACCTGGTAAGTTTGGTCCATACAGACAATCAGAAAGACGTTCAATTTACGATCCATTGATCCAACAACTATTGGATGAAGACAAGGCTTACTACTCATATAGAACAGAAGAAGAACTAGAAGCTGATCGTGAAGAACAACGTGCAAAGGGCATCATGCCTCATTACGAATATGAATACGCTGGTATGTCAGAAGAAGAAATTCAAAAATCAATGGCTGAATCAGAAGCTAAAGGTTTGAAACCGGTTATTCGTTTCAGAGTACCAAAGAACAAGACTTACGCATGGGACGATGTTGTTAAGGGTCGTGTTGAATTTAACTCTGATACTATTGGTGGGGATTTCGTTATCGTAAAACGTGACGGAATGCCTACTTACAACTTCGCGGTTATTATTGATGACCATGAAATGCAAATTTCACACGTATTCAGAGGTGACGACCACGTTGCTAATACACCAAAACAATTAATGATGTACGAAGCATTTGGATGGGAAGCTCCTGTATTCGGTCACATGAGTTTAATTACTAGTGCCGACACTGGTAAGAAGCTAAGTAAACGTGATGAATCAATCATTCAATTTATCGAACAATACAGAGACCTAGGATACCTACCAGATGCAATGTTTAACTTCATTACTCTATTAGGTTGGTCTCCAAAGGGTGAAGATGAAATCTTCTCACAACGTGATTTCATCAAGATGTACGACGAACACCGTCTAAGCAAGTCACCAGCTAACTTCGATAACAAGAAACTAGAATGGATCAACAACCAATACGTTAAGGCTGCTGACGAAGACGTTGTTATGGATTTAGCATTACGTCAATTAATCGCAAAGGGTAACATTGACGAAAACCCAGATGCTTTAACTATTGAATGGGCTCGTAAGTTAATCAACACTTACAAGCAACAAATGAGCTACATGGCTCAAATCAACTCAATGGCTGACGTATTCTTTAACGAACCAGCTAAGGTTTCTGGTGAAGCCCTTGAAGAAATTCAAAACGAAACTGCACCAGTCGTTCTAAAGGCCTTTGCTGAAAAGATTAAGGATGTTCCAGTTTTCGATAAGATTGAAATCCTAAAGACAATTAAGGAAATTCAAAAGGAAACTAAGATCAAGGGACGTCAACTATGGATGCCAATCAGAATTGCCGTTACTCATGAAAGTCACGGTCCTGAACTACCTGAATCAATCGAATTGATTGGTAGAGAAAAGGCTCTAAAACACATTGATGAAACTTTAAAACAAATAAATCAATAATAAATAAGGCTCGCTAAAGCATGCTTTGGCGGGCCTTTTTTATTTGAATTTATCCTAATATAGTGGCTATTATTATGATAGAATGAAGTAAGTATAAAAAATAGGAATAGGGGTGCCATTGATGCTAAGGATCTATAATACATTAACTCAAGAAAAAGACGTATTTAAGCCAATTAAGTCAAGAACAGTTGGTATGTATGTCTGTGGTCCAACAGTATATAACTATATTCATATTGGAAACGCGCGTAGTATTGTTGCTTTCGATACTATTCGTCGTTACTTTGAATATTGTGGTTACCAAGTGAATTACATTTCTAATTTTACGGATGTTGATGATAAATTAATTAATGAAGCTAAAGAAGAAAACGGTACAGTAATGGATATTGCTAACAAGTACATTGAAGCCTACAAAGAAGATGTGGACGCATTGAATGTTGAACCAGCAACTGTTAATCCAAGAGCTACTGATAATATTGATGGAATTATTCAATTCGTAAAAGAATTGGTTGATGATGGTTATGCATATGCCGCTGATGGCGATGTTTACTATCGAGCAAGAAAGTTCAATGATTACGGTCATTTATCACACCAAAGTGTAGATGACTTGGAATCAGGAGCTAGTCAACATGTCTCAGAAGAAGAACTTTCCAAGAAGGAAGATCCAATTGATTTTGTTTTATGGAAGGCTGCTAAGCCAGGCGAAATTTCATGGGACTCACCATGGGGGAAAGGCCGTCCAGGCTGGCACATTGAATGTTCAGTAATGTCTACCAAATACTTGGGGAACACAATCGATATTCATGGTGGTGGAGAAGACTTGAAGTTCCCTCATCATGAAAACGAACGTGCACAAAGTGAAGCCAAGACTGGTGAAAAGTTTGTTAACTACTGGATGCACAATGGTTTTGTTACCGTCGGTGATGAAAACGAAAAGATGAGTAAGTCACTAGGCAACTTTGTGACTGTTCACGATATTGTTAAGAGAGTAGATCCTCAAGTAGTAAGATTCTTGATGTCAACTACCCAATACCGTCGTCCAATTCAATACAACGAAACTAATTTACAGGCTGCCGAAAACAACCTAAACAAGTTAAGAAATGCTTACAATAACTTGAAGTATCGTTTAAGCGATGCCACAGATATTATTGATATGAAACTAGAACAAGAAATCAGACAAATTCAAGCAGATTTCCAAGATGCGATGGATGATGATTTCAATGCACAAAACGGAATTGATTGTGTATACGAACTAGCCAAACTTGGTAACATGTATGCCCAAAAACCTGAAGTAGGTAAGGATACTGTTAACCTAATTATTGAAAAACTAGAAAAGATGGCTTCTATTTTTGGTGTTGTCTTCAAGGAAGAAACACTAGATGACGATTCAGTTCAAGCATTGATTGATGAACGTAACGAAGCTAGAAAGAACAAGGACTTCGCAAGAAGTGACGAAATTAGAGATCAACTACGAGACCAAGGGATTATCTTAGAAGATACTGCTCAAGGTACTCGTTTTAGAAGGGAATAAATGATGGAAAACCAGAACGTGGATTATAAACAGTTAAATGGAATTGCATTAGCATATCTTGGCGATTCAGTTTACGAAGTGTTCGTAAGAAAGCACCTTTTAAACCTAGGCATTACTAAGCCCAACCGCCTACAAAAGATATCTAGAAAGTACGTGTCAGCAAAGGCTCAAGCAGCATTGATCGATTTGATGATTGAAGATGACATCCTAACAGATGAAGAGGATGCAGTATTCAAGAGAGGTCGTAATGCTAAGAGTTACACACATGCTAAGAACACTAGCGTTTTGACTTACCGCCATTCAACTGGTTTTGAAGCTATGATGGGGTATCTTTCATTAAGTAAACAAGATGACCGTTTAGAAGAACTATCTAACTGGTGTATTGAACAAGTCGATGCTGGGAGGCCAAAATATGAAGACTAATGACCAAAGCGAATTTATAATCGGACGCCATCCGGTTGTTTCCGCATTAAGAGGAAAGCAAGAAATCAACAAAGTTTTCCTACAAAACGGAATCAAGAAAGATGAAAAAAGTGTTGAAGAAATCATCAAGCTAGCTAAGCAAAAGCATCTAGTAATCTCAACTGTGCCAAAGCAAAAGCTAGACTTACTTTCAGATAATCAAAATCACCAAGGAGTGGTTTTATCAATCGCACCATACAAGTATGCAACTATTGATGAATTATTCGAAAACTCTGCAAAACAAGATGTACCACCATTCTTTTTAATTCTTGATAACATTGAAGATCCTCACAACTTGGGTTCAATTATTAGAACAGCTGACGCTGCCGGTGTTACTGGTGTGATTATTCCAAAACACCGTGCCGTTGGTTTAACATCAACAGTTGCGAAGACATCTGCTGGTGCCATTGAAAGAATTCCGGTTGCTAGAGTGACTAATCTAGTAAACACTGTTAATGACCTAAAACAACAAGGTGTCTGGGTATTTGGAACTGACGTAAAAGGTGCAGATTACCGTCGTTGGAATGCCAAAGGACCAGTTGCCGTAATCATTGGAAACGAAGGTAAGGGAATTTCACCACTTCTAAAGAAGAACGTAGACGAAATGCTAACCATTCCAATGGTCGGTCAATTACAAAGTTTAAATGCCAGTGTCGCTGCTAGTTTATTAATGTATCAAGGTTATAATTCAAGAAATCCACTATAAGAAGGATTAAGCCAATGAAAAAACAACTATTATTAATCGATGGATATAACGTCATCGGAAATTGGCCTGAATTGAATAAATTAAAGCTGGATAATCGTTTGGCAGATGCCAGGGATGAATTGATTAATATTATTTCTGAATATAAAAAATACCGTGACTTAGATATGAAGATTATTTTCGATGCGATGTATGTTCCTGGTTTATCTAAGAAAGATAAGAAGCATAACTTAGACATTGTTTGGACAAGCAAAGATGAAACTGCTGATAGTTATATCGAAGCATATGCTAGACAAAAGCAATCTAGATTTGTTCAGGTGGTCGTAGTAACCTCTGATCAAGCTGAACAATGGACTGTTTTTTCAGCAGGGGCTTTGAGAATATCAGCACGAGAATTGCTTCGTGATGTTGAACGTTCAAAACGTGAGATTAAGACGCAAGTTCGTAGTTATACCAATCAATTAACTGGTCGTCGAACTCCTTGGTCTAATGATCAGTTATTACGATTGGAAAAACTAAGAGATAATTTAACAAATGATTAAAAGCTATATATATTTATACCAATCTGATGAAATATAAATGAACAAACATTCGCTTGTTTATGATTATGTAACTATATAAATTATTTTATGTAATTATAATCAGAGGTGAATAGGTAATGAGCTTTAACCAAAATAATATTGATATAGAATTAATTCTTGATTTCAAAGAAAATGGTAACGAAGAGTCACTGCAAAAGCTGTTTGATAAATACAAGCCGTTGGTTAATAAAGTGTGGCGTAATTATTACTTGCACGATATGGATATCGATGACTGGTATCAAGAATCAATGCTGGTAATGGTAAAAAACATTCGTAATTATGATGTAAACCATAAAGCGACGTTTGGGACGTTATACCAAATTAGTTTAAAGAATCATTTATATGATATCTTAAGAAAAAGAAAAGCTAAGAAACGGATGCCGGTTGATAAAATGGTTTCATATAATGCTAACGAGTTATACTTTCAAAATAGCTTGAAGGATAGAATCTTTTTAACACCAGATCAGTCAATGAATATCAAGAGTTGTTACGAAGAGTTGATTGCTAGATTATCACCATTAGAATCCGAAATTGCGTTTTGCTATCTAGAAGACTTGATTAATGAAAATAATTTTTCAATCGATAGATTAAAGCTGGCTTTAGCAAGACATCCAGAGAACGCTACTAATATAGTTGATAATTGTATTGCTCGGGTCAAAAACAAGTTAAAGAAGATTGTAAAAAAGGTCTATGACTAGCCATTAGCATAAATTGACTATCAAAAATATAAATGCTATTATGAATTTATTCAAAAGGGGGATGTATACGATGTCACAGAATAAAGTTGCTTTACAATGTGAGGTCTGCGGATCCCGTAATTACACAACCTCGGTTGGTAATAACCATGAAGATCGATTAGAAGTAAAAAAATACTGTAAACATTGTGGCAAGGCTACGATGCATAAAGAAACACGTTAGTGGAGGAAAAATATGAAATTATTTAAGTTCTTTAAGAGTGTTGGTACTGAAATGAAACTAGTTGTTTGGCCTAATGGTCACCAAACTAGAATTGACACTACCATCGTAGTATCAATGTCAATTATCTTTGCAATCTTCTTTGCAATTGTTGACTGGGCAATTCAATCAGGATTATTATACCTATAATTTACTGTTTTAAATTATAGTAAATAGTGATATTATAATAGGTAGTTTGAAACTTCGTGAGTGCGAAGTTTTTTTATTTTGCAAAAAATCAAAAAGGGAGCTAATTTTAATGGAATCAGCAGAAAAGCAATGGTATGTTATTCATACTTACTCAGGATACGAAAACAAAGTTAAGGCTAACCTTGATTCACGTAAGGAATCAATGGGTATGTCAAACTTTATCTTTAGAGTAGTTGTTCCAGAAACAGAAGAACACGAAGTTAAAGATGGTGTAGACAAGGCTAAGATGGAAAAGACTTTCCCTGGTTATGTTCTAGTAGAAATGGTTATGACTGACGAAGCATGGTACATCGTTAGAAATACTCCAGGAGTTACTGGATTTATCGGATCACATGGTCAAGGAAGTAAGCCAACTCCATTGCTACCAGATGAAGTAGAACTAGTTCTAAGTCGTCTTGGCGTTTCTCAAGAAAAGCAAGAGTTGGATGCTGAAGTGGGAGACACAATTACTATTATTGACGGTGCCTTTGCTGATCTTTCAGGTAAGGTTATCGAAAAAGATGACGAAAAAGGTAAGTTGAAGGTTAATATTGATATGTTCGGTCGTGCAACTACTGCTGAACTAAACTTTAACCAAGTACAACCAATTAGATAAAAAATTGGGTTGTTAAAAATATTTAAACGTGATATATTATTTGTTGTATGTTTATGCATACTTAAGTGGGAGGAGAAATCTCATCTCCAATTTTTACCACACACGGACTTAAGGAGGTATGTCTCGTGGCTAAAAAAGTAGCTAACGTAGTTAAATTGCAAATTCCTGCGGGTAAAGCAACACCTGCTCCTCCAGTTGGACCTGCATTGGGTCAAGCTGGTATTAACATTATGGGATTCACTAAGGAATTCAACGCTCGTACTGCTGATCAAGCAGGATACTTGATTCCAGTTGTGATTTCTGTATATGAAGATCGTTCATTCGATTTCATTACTAAGACACCACCTGCTTCAATTCTATTGAAGAAGGCTGCTGGTGTTGAACATGGTTCTGGTGAACCAAACACTAACAAGGTTGCTAGTGTAACTAAGGACCAAGTTAAGGAAATCGCCGAAACTAAGATGAAAGATCTAAACGCAGCTGATGTTGAAGCCGCAATGCGTATGATCGAAGGTACTGCACGTAGTATGGGATTCACTGTTGAAGGTTAATTCAACATTCATTTCTATACTGTAGTACCATAACACCTATTATTTAGGTGTTATGTGGGAGGTTTATCCGTTACAACCACAATTGCAAGGAGGAAAACACAGATGGCTCAAAAAAGAGGTAAAAAGTATCAAGATGCTTTAAAACAAGTAGACCGTAACAAGGCTTACTCAGTTGAAGAAGCTGTTGATCTTGTAAAGAAAATTGATTTTGCTAAGTTCGATTCGACTGTTGAAGTTGTATTTAACTTAAATGTTGACACTAAACAAGCTGATCAACAATTACGTGGTGCTGTTGTCTTACCAAACGGTACAGGTAAAGACCAAAAAGTTGTTGTATTTGCTAAGGGTGACAAGGCTAAGGAAGCTGAAGAAGCCGGCGCTGACTTTGTTGGTGAAGCAGACCTAGCTGAAAAAATCCAAAACGGTTGGTTAGACTTTGATGTTGCTATTGCAACACCAGACATGATGGCTCAAGTTGGTCGTCTAGGTCGTGTTCTTGGACCAAAGAACTTAATGCCAAACCCTAAGACTGGTACAGTTACTATGGATGTTAAGAAGGCCGTATCTGATTCTAAGTCAGGTAAGGTTACTTACCGTACCGACCGTGACGGAAACGTTGCAGTTATCATCGGTAAGTCATCATTCGATGCTGACAAGCTAGTTGGTAACTTCAAGGCTATTGAAGACTTGATTGTTAAGAACCGTCCAGCTTCAGTTCGTGGTACTTACATCAGTAACCTATCAGTTTCAACAACCTTTGGACCTGGTGTAAAGGTTGATCTAGAATCATTCTAAAGTTAAGTAATTAATTTGGAATTTGAAAATCCCTATTGACCAAAGTTTATATATATAGTAAACTACTATTTGTTATAAAAATTGATATCTACCTAAGACTTGGGTGGTACTTGTACCTTAATATCCCAACGAGGACACTTAAAACGGTTTCTCTATGTCTAGGTGGCATAGGGATTTTTTATTAAATCCCAAAAAATATTGGGAGGTGAAACAATGCCAAAGAAAGAAGTAATCGACGCTAAAGCTAAACGTGTAGAAGCTGTTACAGAACAATTCAACAATGCTACTACTGCTATTGTTGTTAACTACCGTGGTTTAAACGTTGCTGAAGTAACTGACCTACGTAAGCAATTACGTGATGCAGGTGTTTCATTCAGTGTTATCAAGAATAACATTGCTGTACGTGCATCTAAGGAAGCAGGTTACGAAGAATTAGGTGACTTATTCAAGGGTCCTACTGCCGTAGCATTCTCTGATGAAGATCCTATTGCTCCAGCTAAGGTATTAAAGCATTTTGCTGATAACACTGAAGCTGTTGAAATCAAGGGTGGTATTCTTGAAAACAAGATTGCTACTCTACAAGAAATTGATGAATTCGCTTCATTACCAAGTCGCGACGAATCAATCTCTATCCTTGCAAGCATGTTACAATCACCTGTTCGCAAGTTTGCTATTGCCGTTAAGGCAGTTGCAGAAAAGGGCGATGGCGACGCAGCCTAAGCTCATAATATAAAATTATAACTATCCAAATTGGAGGAAATTAAAATGGCTTTTGATAAAGATAACATTATTGAACAAATTAAAGAAGCTTCAATCACTGACCTAAACGACTTAGTTAAGGCAATTGAAGAAGAATTCGACGTTACTGCTGCTGCAGCTGTTGCTCCAGCCGCTGGTGGTGCTGATGGTGCTGCTAAGGACTCATTCACTGTAGAACTAACTTCTGCTGGTAGCCAAAAGGTTAAAGCAATCAAGGTTGTACGTGAAATCACTGGTCTAGGTCTAAAGGACTCAAAGGACTTAGTTGATGGTGCTCCTTCAGTAATTAAAGAAGACGCTAAAGAAGACGAAGCTAACGACATCAAGGCAAAACTTGAAGAAGTTGGTGCAGAAGTTACTCTTAAGTAATTTCCCTTTAAAGGAACGTGTGATTTATCACACGTTCCTTTTTTTGTACATATTTTCATATAAAGTCTTGTGCCAACAATTATTAATTGAGATAATAGTGTTAATAAGATTTATGGAGGAAACATAATTGAAAGCTTTATTTAAGAAATGTGGAGATTGGATCAATCGACATATGACTTTAGTAAAAGTCCTATTCGTGGTATTCGTTTTAGCTGTTGTTGTACACGTTATCTTTTCTGTTTCAAAGGAAATTAGTGGAAGACAAATGGCTGAAAGTTTTTCAAGACTATCACCAGTGTCTATTGTTATCATGATAATTTTGGGATTTATCGCAGTTTCACCGATGTTAATATATGATTTTACAATCGTTGATTTTCTACCGGGTAAGTTTAAAAAATCATATATCATAAAGACGGGGTGGATTACCAATACACTTACTAATATTGCTGGTTTCGGTGGTGTGTTAGGCGCAAGTATGCGTTCTAGTTTTTACAGTGAAAACGCAACTAAAAAACAAATATTATATGCAATCTCTAAGATTGTTATTTTCTTATTAGCCGGACTATCCACATACTGTTGGATAGCCATTATCATGATGTTTAGTTTTGGTTTTGGAACTAACAGTCATGATTGGTGGTGGTGGATTGTACTAGTTCTTGGAGGACTATACTTCCCAATTTTGTTTATCATCACACGCTTAAATGATTCTGATTATTTCAAGGACTTAACCGCTAAACTAGAAATCCAATTAATCGTTGGATCATGTCTAGAATGGTTAGGTTGTGCTGGATTATTCATGGCAATTGGTGCATTCATGCACCAACCAATTAACCTGCTTGCCGTATTTCCAGTATTTGTTGTTGCAAACGTAGTAGGGGTTGCTTCATTAGTTCCTGGGGGACTTGGAAGTTTTGAAGGAACCATGCTAGTTGGATTGATGTTCATTGGTGTTAGACCAAGTGACGCAGCTGTTTGGTTAATCCTATACCGTGCTTTCTACTACATTTTCCCTGTATTCTTGGGAATTATCTTCTTAGTAGTAGACGTATTCCAACGTTTCAACAACTTCTTAGATGGTATTCCAAAGCTAATTCTACAAAGATTAGCTCACATGTTTATTACTATTTTTATGTACTTTTCAGGAATCATGATGCTACTACTAGCCGTTATTCCTAACTTAGTATTAGTTAATAGATTCTATATTTCACTTGAACCATATTCGTTCTACTTCTTAGATCAACTAAGTACTGTTATCGTTGCATTCCTATTAATTGGTTTTGCGCGTGGATTTGGTTCAAAGGTGAAGAAGGCATTCTGGCCAACAGCGGTCATTTTAGTAATTGCCTTATGGAACACACTTTGGAAGGAAGACTTCCCAACCAATATGGTAGTTATGTCAGTAATTCTACTTGGCTGCCTATGGTTAAGTTACAAGGTATTATACAGACAAAAGTTCACATACTCATGGGGACATGCGTTAATTGATTTACTAATATTCGTTAGTGCGTTTGTCGTATACCTAATCATTGGATTACTAACAAACTTCAAGTTTGCGGTATTCCACTGGACTAACTCATACTTATTACCATCACCTCAAGTATGGTTTGCTGGTTTATTAGGATTGATTTTAGCCTTCCTAATCTTGGTTCTAACATTCCGTTTCTTATCATACTCAAAAGTCGATTGGTTAAACCAACCATTTGATGGTGATAGAGTATCTAACGTTATTAATGAATTTGGTGGAAACGAAGTAAGCCACTTAGCTTATGTTCGTGACAAGAGCATCTACTTCTACCAAGAAGATGGTAAAGACCAACTATTCTTCATGTACAAATGTCGTGCTAACAAGATTATGATCATGGGTGAACCAATTGGTAACATGGATAAACTTGAAAACGCGATTGATAAGTTCATCGAAGATAGTGACAACATTGGTTACTCACTTGTTTTCTATGAAATCGGTGAAGAGCTAACAATGTTACTTCACGAAAAAGGATTTAGTTTTACCAAGGCAGGGGAAGAAGGCCACGTGGCCTTAGATACATTCTCAATTGCCGGTAAGAAACATCGTGGTGAAAGAGCCTTGATGAATAAATTCGACCGTGACGAATATAAATTTGAAATTATTCAACCTCCTTTCTCAAATTCATTCATTGATGAATTAAGAGAGGTATCTGATAACTGGTTGAAGGGTAAACCAGAAAAGGGATTCTCATTAGGATACTTTGACAGTTACTACCTAAACCAAGCACCAATTGCTGTAATGAAGGATAAGGATAACAAGGTTGTTGCTTTTGCCAACATCATGCCAACTGGTGATCATGAAATGACATCAATTGATTTGATGAGATCAAGCGAAGATGCACCATCAGGAATCATGGATGGAATCTTCATTAACTTGTTCAACTATGTAAAGGATGAAGGCTACAAGTATTTCAACCTTGGAATGGCTCCATTATCAAACGTTGGGGAATCTAGATATAGTTTCATTGACGAAAAGATTTCTAACTTAATCTACAAATATGGAACTGCATTCTACAGTTTTCAAGGATTAAGATCTTACAAGGAAAAATACGTTAGTGAATGGACACCTAAGTACATCTCATACCGTCGTGGAAACTCACTAGTATTCACCATGCTTCAATTATTAGTATTAGTAAATGAACATGTTGAAGATACACCATGTGAAAAGAAATCAATTTGGAAGAAATTATTCAAAAAATAGGCCATTTTAGCAGACTTAAATTGAGTAAATAAAAATACCTGATATAGATATTAATAATTCTGTATCAGGTATTTTTTTGCATCTAACAGAATAAAAAAGAGGGTGAAGTAATTAAACTTCATCCTCTTTTTTATTTATAATTATTTTTTATCTTTTGGATACCAAATTTTGTAATCGTCATCCTTCATAGCTTCAACTTCACCTAGACGGTAACCGTTACCGACTTGTGAGAAGAAGTCATGGTTAGCTGTCGATGTTGAGATACCATTCATAACGATTGGGTCAACGTCTTCAGCGTTATCAGGGAATAGTGGATCTTGACCTAAGTTCATAAGTGCCTTGTTGGCATTATATCTGATGAACTTCAATACATCATCAGCCCAACCGACTTGATCATATAGAATGTGAGTGTACTTTTCTTCGTTTTCGTATAAGTCATACAAGAAGTTGTACATCCAATCTTTTAAATCTTGTTGTTCGTTTTCACCTAATTGGTTGAAACCAAGTTGGAACTTGTAACCAATGTAAGTTCCGTGAACAGATTCATCACGAAGAATTAACTTAATGATTTCGGCAACGTTAGGTAACTTGTTGTGACCTAAGTACCATAGTGGGGTGTAGAAACCGGAATAGAATAAGAAGGTTTCTAGGAATACACTTGAAATCTTTTTCTTCAATGGGTTTGAATCATCATGATATAAGTCATAAATCTTCTTAGCCTTGTTTTGAAGGAATTCTTCTGAATCACTCCAGTCAAAAATTTCTGAGATTTCGTCAGGAGTGTTTAAGGTAGAAAAGATTGATGAGTAACTCTTAGCATGGACAGATTCCATGAATTGAATATTGTTTAAAACGGCAGTTTCGTGTTGAGTGGCAACATCTTTTCTAAGAGCGGCCATACCGTCTTGTGATTGTAGGGTATCAAGTAAAGTTAGACCACCAAAGACATGACCAACTAGCCATTTGTGATCGTCATCTAACGTTCTCCAATCAGCTAAATCGTTAGATAAAGGGATTCTAGTATCTAACCAGAATTGTTCGGTTAGTTTTTCCCATGTCGCTTTATCAATTTGGTCGCTTACAGCATTCCAGTTGATAGCTTTGTAATTATCCATTGTATAAATTCTCCTAACTAATTAGATTGAACAACTTTCACATTCGTTAACACCGACTTCTTGGTTATCATCAGTGTAAGTTCTGACATAGTATAGTGACTTAATGCCTTTAGCGTGAGCGTAGTTACGTAGGATAGTTAAATCACGAGTAGTCATTTTATCAGTTCTACCGTTCTTCCATTCGTATAGACCTTCAGGAATTGTTGAACGCATGAATAGAGTAAGACTCATACTTTGATCAACGTGTTTTTGAGCAGCAGCGTAAGTATCAATAACTTTTCTCATGTCAATGTCATAAGCAGACTTGTAGTACTTAAGAGTTTCGTTTGATAGGTATGGAGCTGGGTAGTAAATCTTACCAGTCTTTGATTCATATCTTTCTTCGATACGACTAATGATAGGGTGCAAACTAGCAGTTGAATCATTAATGTATGAGATTGAACCGTTTGGTGCAACAGCCATTCTGTTTTGGTGGTATAAACCATCTTTCATAACAGCTTGTTTTAGTTCTTCCCAATCACTTTGGTTTGGAACAAAGATGCCATCGAATAGTTCTTTTACGCGGTCAGATTTTGGACCCCAGTCTTCGGTAGTGTATCTATCGAAGTATGAACCATCAGCATATTTACTTTTATCAAAGTTGTGGAAAGTTTCGTTTCTTTCAGCAGCAATCTTGTTGGATGCAACTAAAGTCCAGTAGTTTAATAGCATGAAGTAAACACCTGTGAATTCGATTGCTTCGTCAGAACCGTATTCGATTTGGTTTTTAGCTAAGAAGCTGTGAAGACCCATTCCCCCAAGACCAATACTGTGTGATAGGGCGTTACCACGTTGAATTGATGGAACAACGTTGATGTCTGAATGATCAGTAACGAAAGTTAAGGCACGAACCATTGCGTCAACAGACTTACCAAAGTCAGGACTAGCCATCAAGTTAACGATATTAGTTGAACCTAAGTTACATGATACATCAGTACCAAGTTTTTCATAGTGTTGTTCATTATCAACAGTAGAAGGTTCTTGTACTTGCATAATTTCTGAACATAGGTTACTCATAACAATCTTACCGTCAATAGGGTTTTCCTTGTTAACAGTATCGATGTTAATGATGTAAGGATAACCTGATTCTTGTTGTAATTTACTAATTTCAGTTTCTAATTCACGAGCGTTAATCTTAGTTTTCTTGATTTCATCGTTTGCGACCATGTTGTCGTATTCTTTGGTGATATCAACGTATGAGAATGGAACGCCGTAAATCCTTTCAACATCGTATGGACTGAAAAGGTACATTTCATCATCATTTTGTGCAAGTTCATAGAACTTGTCAGGAACAGTAACGGCAAGTGAAAGTGTCTTAACACGAATCTTTTCATCTGCATTTTCCTTCTTAGCTGAAAGGAATGAAATGATATCTGGATGGAATACATTTAAGTATACTGCACCCGCACCTTGTCTTTGTCCTAGTTGATTTGAGTATGAAAAACTGTCTTCTAGAAGTTTCATGACTGGAACAACACCAGAAGCAGCACCTTCAATATGCTTAATTGGATCACCAGCAGCACGTAGGTTAGAAAGGTTAATTCCAACACCACCACCAATACGCGATAGTTGTAGCGCTGAGTTAATAGTTCTACCAATAGTGTTCATATCGTCAGTAGGTTGAATTAAGAAACATGATACGAATTCACCACGACGTTTTCTTCCGGCATTTAGGAAAGAAGGGGTGGCTGGTTGGTATCTTTGGTGAACAATTTCATCTGCTAAGTTCATAGCAAGTTCTTCATCACCATCAGCAAAGTATAGTGCGTTGATAGCAACACGATCGATGAATTGTTCTAGGTAGTAGTTACCATCATCGGTTTTTAGGGCATATTGAGCATAGAATTTATATGCAGCCATAAAAGATTTGAACTTAAAATTTTGACTTTCCAAGTAGTCGTAGATTTTTTCAATAAATGAAAAGTCATATTTGTTGATGAATTCTTCTTCAAGGTAATCATTATCGATTAAAAAATCGAACTTTTCTTTTAGAGAACCAAATTTCTTTAGGTTAGGTTCAACGTTTTCTTTGATGAAGGCTTCAAGAGCTTCTTTATCTTTATTTAATTGAATCTTATCATCCTTAGGGATGTTAATCTCATTATTTAGGTCGTAATATGTTACGTCCTTCAAATCTTTCAACGACATGCTTAAACCACTCTTTCATTAGTAAAATTAAACTTGAGAAAAAATAAGGCGAGACCATTAGCGGTTTCGCCAAAAACAACATTTTATATTATAATGAATAATACGTAATTTGAAATTAAGCTAGTTGGCTTAATTGATCTGGTCTAAATCCGGAAATTGAGTCAATACCATCTGCTTCTACAACTGGTAGTGACATGAAACCTTTTGATTTTAGATATGAAACATATTCGGGTTCTTCGTTAATGTTTCTTTCAATAAAATCAATATCGTGTTCGCTTAAAAAGCGCTTAGTCATCTTGCATTGCATGCAATTATTCTTTGAGTATACGGTTACTTGTGCCATGGTATTGCTCCCTTTCTTTTGAAGAAATATGTATTACATTTCAATCGAAATATGTAAGATATTTCCGTTTAATTTATATATAAAAGTTTACACCAGAACAGAAAAAAATCAAATAAAAAACACCATATTTAGTGGTCGAAATGTTCCTAATCTACTAGATACAGTGTCTTAGCGAATTTAAAAAATTTTTTACGAGGATCTGATTTGAAATGAACGAATTTTATTATACACCTAATCCACATGTTGTACACGAACTTCATACATGGAATTTTGATTTATTAAATAACACATTGACCTTTACTACTGATAACGGAGTTTTCTCAAAAAGAACTGTTGATTTTGGTTCGAAAACTTTAGTTGAAAGCGTTAATTTTGATAAAATTCCTGACGGAAATGTCCTAGATTTAGGATGTGGATATGGACCCATGGCAATCGCGTTAGCCAAGCATTACCCTGATAGAACATTTGAAATGGTAGACGTTAATAATTTAGCACTAGAATTAGCTGTAAAGAATGCGGAACAAAATTATGTCTCAAATGTTTTGATTCATAATTCTAATGTTTATGAAAATGTCACAGATAACTTTGCTGCAATTATTACCAACCCGCCAGTAAGAGCAGGAAAGGATATTGTTGATGGTATGATTTCAGGTGCTATTAATCATTTATTGCCAAATGGAACACTAACTGTGGTATTACAAAAGAAACAAGGTGCGCCATCTGCGAAGAAGTTAATGCAATCATTATTTGGTAATTGTGAAATTATCAAGAAGAACAAAGGTTACTATATATTGGAAAGTGTATTTAATGGATAAGACAAAAGAGTACTATATGAAAGAAGCTTTATTTGAAGCAAAGAAAGCATACATGATAAATGAGGTTCCGATTGGAGCAATTGTTGTTAAAGATGGTGATATTATTGGTAGAGGACATAATCTCCGTGAGTTAAGCAATAATGCATTAGATCATGCCGAAGTCGTTGCCATTGATGAAGCATGTCGTCGCTTGCATAGTTGGCGCTTGGAAGACTGTGACCTATATGTAACTATTGAGCCGTGTTTAATGTGTGCTGGAGCAATCATCAATTCCAGAATTAAGAATGTTTACTATGGTGCTAACGATATTAAGGCCGGTGCTGCCGAAAGCCTATATCATGTTTTAGAAGACAGTCGTTTAAATCATCAGGTTAATGTTTTAGGTGGTTTGTTGGCTGATAATGCTAGGAAATTAATGAAGTCTTTTTTTAAAGAAGCACGCAAAAGAAGTAAAGAAGCTAAGAAAAAGAGAAATAAGCTTGAAAAATAATCCTGAATAAGTTAATATAATTATTGCCGTAAGGCCTTGAAGCAAAGTTGTGTTTACGAACCGTGTCAGATCCGAGAGGAAGCAGCACTAAGTATTCTACGCTTGTGCTTCTTGTTTTTTATACAAACAAACTCCTAGTCAAATGCTGGCTAGGAGATTTTTTTATCTATGATGCAAAAACGATAATGGAATAATTATTGAATAGAATATATAATGTAGTTAACTAGTTTTTTGAAAGGAAGTTTTCCATGAGTTACCAAGCTTTATACCGTGTATGGAGACCGCAACGTTTTGACGATGTGATTGGTCAAGATGTTATTACCACCACATTGAAAAATGCGATTGTCACCAATCAATTGAGTCATGCTTATTTATTTGCAGGTCCTAGGGGAACTGGAAAAACTTCCGCTGCGAAAATTTTGGCAAAGGCAATTAACTGTCCAAACCAAAAAGATGGGGAACCTTGCAACGAATGTGAAATTTGTGAAAGTATTACAAACGGAACGCTAAATGATGTTATTGAAATTGATGCGGCCTCTAATAATGGAGTTGAAGAAATTAGAGATGTCAGAGATAAGGCCAAATATGCCCCAACTCAGGCAACTTATAAAGTGTACATTATTGATGAAGTTCATATGTTATCAACAGGGGCTTTCAATGCATTGCTAAAGACATTGGAAGAACCACCTGCACACGTTATCTTCATTCTAGCCACAACCGAACCACAAAAGATTCCAGCCACAATCATTTCACGTGTTCAACGTTTTGATTTTAAACGTATCACCGCAAATGATATCTTAGGCAGAATGGAGTTCATTTTAAACGATAAAAAGATTGATTATGATGACAAAGCACTAAAGGTCATCGCCAAAGCCGCAGAAGGTGGGATGCGTGATGCCTTAAGTATCCTAGATCAAGTATTGTCATTTGGCTTTGATAAGGTGACTTACGAAAACGCTTTGCAAGTAACTGGAAGTGTAACCAAGTCACTACTATCAAAGTACCTAACCAATGTTGTGAACCATGATGTTAAAGATGCACTATCAGATGTCAGACAAATGCTAGAATCTGGTAAAGATGCGGCAAGATTTGTCGAAGACCTAATCAAGTACTGCCAAGACATCTTGTTATACCAACAATCACCTGAAATGGTTGAAGAATCAGAACTAGGTGTGATTGATGAGGAGTTCAAGCAACTAACATCAATTGTCGATGCACAAAGAGTTTACCGTATGATTGTTGATTTAAACGACATTCAAAATCAAATGAGATACACAATGCATCCAGACGTTTATCTAGATGTATTGACCGTTAAGTTATCTACTGATAACCAACAAATAGATAGTCCAGCGCCAGCACAATCACAGCCAGATTTTCAACCTGCAAGTGCTTCAAACGTTGATAACCAAATGGTTCAACAATTGAATGATCAAGTTGCTCGTTTACAAAAACAAGTCGAAGAACTAACCAAAAATGGTGTTTCTGCTAACAACGGCGGTAATGCTGCTAGTGAGCCAGCTAGAAGACCAGCTGCTAAGAAACCATCAGGTAGTTCAAACAACGCTAGGGTTAACCTAACCAAGATTTATCCGGTCTTAGACAACGCCACTCGTCAAGATTTGACCAATATTCAAAATATTTGGGATGAACTATTGAGCGGACTAGACGTCACCAAGCGTGCATTGATGAATGTTTCTAAACCAGTTGCTGCCAGTCATGATGGTGTGGTTGTTTCATTCGAATATCCATTCCTATTCCAAAAGGCAAGTACTGATGAAGAACTACAAGACGCCTTGGGTAATGGATTGGACCGTATTTTGAGCTACGTTCCAGACTTTGTCTTTATCCCGGCTGAACAATGGCCTGAAATAAGAAAGGGTTACATCGTTGCCCAAAAGAATAGTGGTAAAGACGTTAGAGAAGAATCTGAAAATTCAAGTGTTGAAAATTCAGACCAAAACGATGATAATAATAATGAAAAACAAGACAATGAACCCAAAATAGTTAAACAAGCAACACAACTTTTTGGTGAAGATATAATAGATGTAAAAGATGATTAAGGAGCTGTTATAGTTATGATGAACGGAATGAACATGGGAAAGATGATGAAACAAGTTAAGCAACTACAAAAACAAATGGGTGCTGAACAAGAACAAATAAACAACACAGAATTTGTTGGAAAAGCCCCTGAAGATATGGTAATTGTTACTTTCTCAGGTGACCGCAAGATGAAAGACATGAAGATTAAACCAGAAGCATTGGATCCAGAAGACCCAGACATGACTTCAGATTTAGTAATCAGTGCCGTAAACGATGCACTTGCACAAATCGAAAAGACTACTCAAGACTCAATGGGTAAGTACACTAAGGGAATGGGAATTCCAGGAATGTAATTTAAATAAAGAAGGTTAATTATGCAATATCCTGAACCGATTGCTAAGTTGATCGACAGTTTTATGCGTCTACCAGGGATTGGGCATAAGACAGCGATTAGACTGGCATATTTCGTAGTTGATATGAACAAAGACGACGTCGCTAAGTTCTCTTCAGCATTGAAGGAAACCAAGGACAAGTTGATGTATTGTTCAATTTGCGGAAATTTAACTGATGAAGATCCGTGTGTTATCTGTCGTGATAAGACGAGAGATCAATCGACTGTTTTGGTTGTTGAACAGCCAAGAGACATCATGGTAATGGAAAAAATGAAAGATTATCATGGTTTATATCATGTATTAAATGGTGTTTTATCTCCAATCGAGGGAAAAGGACCAGAAGATTTAAATATTAAAAGCCTAATTAAACGTTTGCAAAGCGACGAAGCAATCAAAGAAATTATCATTGCCACCAATGCAACTCCTGAAGGGGAAGCAACCGCAATGTATCTATCACGTTTAGTTAAGCCAGCCGGAATTAAAGTAACTAGATTAGCACATGGATTATCAGTCGGTAGTGATATCGAATATGCTGATGAAATGACGCTTTCTAGAGCCGTTTCTGGTCGAACTGAAATGTAGGAGTGAATACTGATGTTAGGATTTTCAAGATTTTCACACAACGTAGGAAAACAATATGATGAATTTCTATTGGATTCTATCGATCGTGCTAAGTACCAATGGGACCAAGCTACTGAAACCCAAGAAGCAATTTATGAAGTTGACGGTGAAATTGTTGCCCAAACTCGTTTAGCTCGTGAAAAATATCTATTTTTATATCGAGAAGCAAGAGAAAGAAAAGTTTCCAACAATCGTATTCAATCTTCTGTTATTGATTACTAAAGGTGTCTTTATTCTTTGGAATAAGACACTTTTTCTTTGTTGTTCATTTGTTGAAACGAATAAATTAAAGTACAATGAGATAGAAAGATGAAAGTAGGGGTATAGTATATGGCTGGAAAATTTATCACATTTGAAGGCACGGATGGTGCTGGTAAAACAACCATCCTGAACATGGTATTAGATTATTTAAAAGAAGAAATGGGCGACAAGTTAGTTACCAGTAGAGAACCTGGTGGTAACCCAATCGCTGAAAGTATTCGTGAAGTAATTCTAGACCGAAAAAATGTTGATATGGACAAGCGAACTGAAGCATTATTATATGCAGCGGCTCGTCGCCAAAACATTGAGCAAACAGTGAAACCAGCGATTGCTGACAACAAGTTAGTTATCTGCGATCGTTACCTTGATAGCTCAATCGCATATCAAGGTGGAGGTAGAGAAATTGGTGAAGATGCAATCAATGAAATGAACCAATTTGCTACCGAAGGCTTTTTACCAGACCTTACTATCTACTTTAATCTTCCAGTAGAAGAAGGATTAAAGCGTATTGCTAAGAATAGGGCGGAAGATGAAGTCGACAGATTGGATGTTGAAACAATCGATTTCCATAATCGGGTTCATGCAGCCTACCAACGTTTAGCAAAGGCTAATCCAGAACGTATCAAGTCAGTTGATGCTACACAATCAATTGAAGCGGTATACCAAAATGTTTTAGAAATTTTGCAACCATATTTAAATGAATTAAAAAAATAGGGACGTGATTTTGAATGAAACTTTTAATTGTAATTGTGCAAAATAAAGATGCTAACAAACTACAAAATGCATTTGCTAAGAATAATGTTCATCAAACCAAGTTATCAACTACCGGTGGATTTTTAAAATCAGGAAACACTACCTTTATGATTGGGATTGAAGATGAACGTGTTAATGATGTCTTAGACATCATTAAGAAGGTTTCAAGTAAGCGTGAACAATACATGACACCTCCAGTTAATTTGGATGGTGGAGTTTCAGACTCATCATATCCAGTTAAGATTGAAGTAGGTGGCGCTACTGTAATGGAAATGCCAATGGATAATTTTTATCGATTCTAATGGGGGAAGAACATGACCGAAAATCAAGTGATTGAAGAGACTGAGAAAAAGCAAAAGCCACTGATGAAAAAATTTTTACAAGTGGTGAACAATCACGAATTATCCCATTCTTACCTATTTAACGGTGAAGAAGGGGTCGGAAAGTTATCATTAGCGTTGTTTATAACAATGAGAATGTTTTGTAAGAACGTTTCCGATGATTCAATGCCCTGTGGACATTGTGATGAATGTCGTAGAATCGCAGAACAACAACATCCAGATGTTGTCATCATCAAGCCAGATGGATTAAGTATCAAGGTTGATCAAATCAGATACCTAAAATCTGAATTTTCCAAAAGTGGTTTGGAAGGAAATCAGAAGTTCTTCATCGTTTGTGATGCGGAAAAAATGACTACCGGAGCCGCAAACAGCTTATTAAAATTTATTGAAGAACCTGGCGCTAATATAGTTTCGTTTCTACTAACGACCAATAAGAATTTAATACTACCAACCATTATCTCTAGAACCCAGGTGGTTGATCTAAATCCGCTAAACACAAAGGCGTTTAACGAAGAGTTGGCCAACCTAGGAGTAATTCCCAGTCAGTTTAAAATCATTAAACGACTAACCAATCAGATGTCGACCATCCAAGCATGGCAGGAAGACGAATGGCTAACCAAGATTATTTCTGCGATTAGTCAGTGGTTCAGTATGCTGGTTCAAAGAGATAAAACTTCATTTGTTTTGGTACAAAGTAATATCATGCCGTTAGTTAGTGATAATAGTAAACGCCAAGTAGTGATTGATATGCTGCTATCAATATTTGAAGATGTTTTAGATGCTAAGTATACTGGAAGTAAGGATTATAACTTTCCAAAACAAGCCCAAAACATTGAACAACTAAGCGAAAGTATCAATGAGGCCAAGCTAATTCAAATTATGGAAGTAATCTTAAACTGCAACAACCAAATGGCTGTCAATGTTAGTTTCCAAAATATATTAGAGGCTACTACATTAAAAATTATGAAAATACTAAATAGTTAAATGGGGTGAAATTGTTTGGAGAAACGTGAATTATATGATGGAATCAAGGATTTAGAATCACAAACTGAATTAATGTTGACTCAATTCACTGAAGTTCGAAAAGCATTAACCGAAGTAATGGAAGAAAATGCCGAACTAAGAATTGAAAACCAACATCTACATGATTTCATCAATGAACAAAAAGAAAATGTGGAAAACGATAATAAGAAGAGCAGACCACGTTCATCTAAATCTCGTGAAAACTTGGAACACTTATTTAATGAAGGATTCCATGTCTGTATCGAGTTTTATGGATCACATCGTGAAAACGATGAAAGCTGTATTTTCTGTAATGAAATCTTAAATCGTTAATCTGGAGGAGTCTAAGTGCAAGAACAACATAGCTTTACCGCTAACCAAGATAAAGGAATATTATATTTAGTTCCAACACCAATCGGGAACCTAGACGACATGACTTTTCGAGCAATTAAAACACTTAAAGAAGCTGATTTAATTGCTGCTGAAAATCCAAGTCACACTCAACAATTGTTAAATCATTTTGAGATTGATACCAAGAAAATCAGTTTTCGAGAAGATAATAAAGACTACCGTATTGATGAATTGGTACAAACTTTAAATGACGGCCAAAATGTTGCCCAAGTTAGTGACGCAGGGATGCCATCAATTAGTGATCCCGGGCAAGAACTAGTGAAAGCATGTGTTGATAATAATATTAATGTTGTCCCACTTCCTGGAGCAAATGCTGGATTAACGGCACTAATTGCTTCTGGACTTGTTCCACAACCATTTTATTTCTTTGGTTTTTTAAATCGAAAGAACAGTGACCAGATTAGCGAACTAGAAGAACTTAACCAGCATAGTGAAACTTTGATTTTCTATGAAGCTCCTCATCGTTTAAACAAGACTCTTAAGAATATGCAAAAGGTATTCGGTGCCGACCGTCAGGCGGTATTGTGCAGGGAACTAACCAAGAAGTTCGAAGAATTCGACCGCGGCAGTATTTCTGAACTAATCGAATGGACCGAAGCAAATCAAGTTCGTGGTGAGTTCGTGGTAATTGTTGATGGTAATAAAAACTCCACCCAAGAAAACCAGGAACAAGATGAGTTGGCTGGATTATCCATCCAAGAACAAGTAGACTTGTTTATTGGTAAGGGCATGAAGACCAATGCAGCAATCAAAGAGGTTGCTAAGCTACACAAAGTTAAAAAACAAGAGATTTACAATATCTATCACGAAATCTAGGAGTGAATAATAATGGAAAACCAACCAACTGTTTTTAGTGAAAACCATCGAGTTACTTACTATGAAGCTGACTTTACCCGTCGTATGACCATTGCGATGATGCTAGATGTTATTATCCTGGCGTCAGAAGATCATAGTGATAAGCTTGGTGTCGGCGCTGAATTTGTCCGCCAGTTCGGAGTTACCTGGGTTGTTATTCAATACGATGTGCATATTAACCGTATGCCAGTGGTTGATGAAAATATCACCATTAATACGAAGTCAAAGTCATACAACAAGTACTTTGCTTACCGTGAATTCACTATCGAAAGCGAATCAGGAGAAGTGTTAATGCACATGACCGGTTTATGGGCAGCTATGAATTACAAGGAAAGAAAGATTGCTTCCATTCCAAAGGAAACCGTAGAACCATTTGGTGCTGAAAAGGTTAACCAAGTTCCTAAGATGCCTAAACCACAAAAGGTCCAATACAACGAAGAAACTAAACAAAGCTTCCGCGTAAGATATACAGATATTGATTCAAACCAACACGTAAACAATGCTCATTACATGGATTGGATGGTAAACGTCTTACCTGCTGACTTCTTAACCAACCATACGCCAACTCATTTCCTATTAAGATATGAAAATGAAGTTAAATATGGATCAACAGTAGAAAGTTACTATGACATGGAAGAACAAGTGGACGGTTCAATTCTAACTAAGCATGAAATCATGAGTGGTGACAGTCATTCTGCAATTGCCAACATTACTTGGCGAAAAAATGATTAAATATTTTCGGGTGTGTTCATTTTTATTATGGAGACACCTATTTTTTTGTTATAATTTGTTTTAGAATTATTACGTATATTAATAAAGTTATTAGGGAGACGGAAAAACAGGATGAAAGTATTGTCTTTAGATACATCCAATCGACAACTAACTGTTGCTATTTTGGATGATGGTCAAATATTAGCGACAGAAACAACTACTGTTCATCAAAAACATGCGGAATATTTACTTCCAATTATTGATGAATTAATGACAAAGGTGGACTTAACACCATCGGACTTACAAAGAGTTGTTGTGGCAGACGGTCCAGGCTCATACACTGGAATTAGAATTGCGACTGCCACAGCTAAAACTTTGGCATACACCTTAGGAATTGAACTAGTAGGTGTATCAAGTTTGCAAACCTTAGCACTAAACATTAAGCAAGAGGGCAGCCTTGTAATGCCAATTTTTGATGCTAGAAACAATAACGTCTTTTCTGGACTTTATGAAATTAAAAATGGCGTTCCAGAAAATGTCTTAGAAGACTGTCATACCGACTTTGATAAATGGTTAGACAGAATCGATATCAAAGACAAGACAGTCTATGCTGTTGGTACCGACGCACCACATTTTGAAGATGCATTGAAGAATAAGTTTGGAGACAAAGTTATTTTTAGTGATAGTTTTGATAACTTACCACAAGCAGCTAGATTAGGTTTATATGGACAAACCTTATCACCTGTTGAATACATTCATACATTTGTACCAAGATATTTACGTTTGACTAAAGCTGAAGCAGATTGGAAACAAAATCATCCCGGGGAAGAAGTTACTTCATATGTTGAAAAAGTTAATTAATTGGTATCAGAAAAAATTTGTGAATACCGAGCACCTAATGAAAAAGGAACACCTAAATATCAAGAACCACATCGTAAAGATTAATGGCGATAAGTTTTACTTGGCCAAGGCAATGGTTACCGATATTCCTGAAATGGTTAATATCGAACGTGACGTTTACGATGGTAAGGCACCATGGACTGACGAAGCGTTCTTACCTGAGCTAAAGCCACGATTGGATCGCTTTTATTTACTATTACGTCAAGAAGATGAACTAGTTGCTTTTATCGGTAGTTCTTTAAACGATAAACAGGGAGACTGCCATATCTCAAACGTTGCTGTAAAACCAGAATACCAAGAACGTGGATTAGGTTACTTCTTAATCGCTAAGATTATTAAGAAGGCTCGTCAATTAAACTATAAGACGGTTTCTTTGGAAGTAAGAATTAGTAACGTTAAAGCTCAAAGATTGTATTCCGACTTAGGTTTTAAACAAGTTGGTGTGAAGAAGGGCTACTACGACGGTGATCATGAAGATGCCGTTGATATGGTTTTAGATTTAAGTCTATACGAAACTATTCCAAATAACTTTGGAATTTAATGAAACGAGGTTTTTTTGTGCAACCACATATAATTATGTCTTTTGAATCTAGTTGTGATGAAACTAGTGTGGCCATTATCGAAGATGGCGAAAAAATATTATCAAACGTTGTTGCAACGCAAATCAATAGTCACAAGCGATTTGGTGGAGTGGTTCCAGAAGTTGCAAGTAGACATCATATTGAACAAATCACTATCTGTGTTGAAGATGCAATGAAGCAAGCTGATGTTTCATACGATGACATCGACGCAATCGCGGTGACATATGGTCCAGGACTAGTCGGTGCGCTCTTAATCGGTGTTACTGCTGCTAAGACCATTGCATGGGCACACAATATCCCATTGATTCCAGTTAACCACATTTCCGGACACATCTTGGCTAGTCGTTTTGTTACCAAGATTAACTATCCAGCATTAGCATTGGTTGTTTCCGGTGGTCATACTGAATTGGTCCTAATGAAAGAAGAGGGCGACTTCAAGATTATCGGTGAAACTAGGGATGACGCTGCCGGTGAAGCATACGACAAGGTTGGTCGAGTATTGGGAATTAACTACCCAGCTGGACCTAAGGTTGATGCAATGGCTGCTGAAGGTAAAGATACATTTAACTTCCCACGTGCGATGGAAAAAGAAGATAACTTCGACTTTTCATTTAGCGGATTAAAGAGCGCGTTTCTAAACACCACTCACCATGCAGATCAAATTCATGAAGAATTGGATAAGAACGATTTAGCAGCTAGTTTCCAAAGCGCAGTCGTTGATGTTTTAGTTGATAAGACCACTAGAGCATTACAAGAATATCCAGTTTCTCAATTGATTTTGGCTGGTGGGGTTGCCGCTAATAAGGGTCTTCGTAGTGCTTTAGAAGAAAAAATTGATAAGATTGATACAACTGAATTAATTAAGGTGCCAAACAAACTTTGTGGTGATAATGCCGCAATGATTGGTGCAGCCGGATATGTGATGGCAAAGAAAAATGTCTTTGCTGGCGTTGATTTGAATGCTGACCCAAGTTTGGAATTTGACCTTTTAGAAGATGAAGAATAAAAAAAGATGAATCCGTTTTGGATTCATCTTTTTTGTTTATTCAAGTTTCATCATTGCGTTTTCCCAATCGGTTTCAATCTTTTCAATCTTAGAGTTGATATCGGTTAGTTTAGCTTGCAAATCATTCAACTTTTCAATGTCATTTAAGTTTTCTGGTTTAACCATTTCTGCTTCAATGGACGATTTATCTTTTTGGGAAGCATCTAGTTGTTCTTCTAAATCTTCAACTTGACGTTTAAGTTTTCTTTGCTTCTTTTGTAACTCTTTGTTAGCAATGAACTCTTTTTGATTTTGTGACTTTGGCTTGGGGTCTTCAACCTCTTTGTCCTTAGCTTGTTCTTCTTTTTTGTGTTCTTCAATGGCCGCTTGTTCTTCCTTCTTTTCTACATAATAGTTGTAGTTACCAAGGAATAGTTCGCTACCATCAGGGGATAGCTCGACAATTTGAGTGGCTAACTTATTGATGAAGTATCTATCATGAGATACAAATAAAATGGTTCCATCGAAACTGATCAATGCGTTTTCTAGCACTTCTCTACTATCGATATCCAAATGGTTTGTAGGTTCATCTAGGATTAAGAAGTTATCGTGATTCATGGATAGCTTAGTCAAAACTAGGCGGGCCTTTTCACCACCAGAAAGGTTACCAACCACTTTTTCAACGTCTTCACCAGAGAACAAGAAACTACCTAGGATTGAACGAATGCGTTGTTCAGGATAAGTAGGGTAGTCGTCCCAGATTTCATTTAAGACAGTCTTGTTAGGATGTAGGTTATCTTGGTGTTGGTCGTAGTAACCGATTTGGACGACGGTACCACGTTCGATTTCACCAGATTGGAGTGGCAATTGTTTCATGATGGTCTTTAGCAATGTTGATTTACCGATTCCGTTTGGTCCAATCAATGCGACCGCTTGATTACGTTTAACATCAATATTGATATTTTTAGATAGGATTTGGTGATTGTATCCAATTGCAGCATCACGAATGTTTAAAACGACGTTTCCACTTTGTTTTTCAGGAGTAAATGAAAGACGAGCGGATTTATCATCACGAGTTGGTGCCGCTATTTTTTCCATCTTTTCCAATTGAGTTCTTCTTGATTGAGCTCGATTGGTAGTTGATGCACGAACAATGTTTTTATCAACGAACTCCTGCATCTCTTTGATTTTCTTTTGTTGTTTTTCGTATTCCTTTAGTTGATGTTGGTAATTTAGTTTCTTTTGTTCAACATAACTGGAGTAGTTTCCAACATAATGAGTCATGTGACCTTGTGATAAGTCGTAGACTTGATCAACAATCTTATCCATGAAGAAACGGTCATGAGAGATAATTAGAAGGGCACCATGATAACTCTTTAGATAATCTTCCAGCCAACTGATGGTTTTAACATCAATATGGTTGGTAGGTTCGTCTAGAATCAATAGGTCCTTCTTTTGTAGAAGTAGTTTTGCCATCGCTAATTGGGTTTGTTGACCACCTGATAGCTCACTAATTTTATGATTGTACATTTCTTCACCGAAGCCAAACCCGTTTAGGACGGCCTTGATTTCGGCTTGATAAGAAAAACCATTTTTAGCGGTAAACTCAGCTTGGAGTTGGTCATAAGTTTGTGAAACTTCTGCCAGCTTTTCTGGATTCGAGTTGACGTTTGGGTCAGCCATTTTGTTTTCGTATTCGTGAATTTTATTTTCTAAAGCGATTAAATCAGCAAAGACATTGGTCATTTCTTCAATGATGGTGTCATCAGAAGTTAGACCAGTATTTTGAGCTAAGTATCCAATGGTGATACCTTTTTTGGTGGTGACTTCACCTTCATCGATTGGTTCATCGCCCAAAATCATTTTCACTAATGTTGACTTACCAGCACCGTTTCTACCAACCAAGGCAACCTTGCTGTTTTCTTCGATACTCAAGTTAACGCTTGTGAAAAGATCTTGCCCACCAAATCGTTTTGTCATTTTATTTGCTTGTAAAATAATCATAAAATTCACCTCCTAATTCTCTTGTATTATCAGTAATAATGACTATTTTAGCATATTATGACCAATAAATTAAAATGTTCAATCCATTTTAGTAGATGATAATATTTTCACAAACTTTGTTTTTATGATAGAATACATAAATGTTATGAAAGATTCGGGAGGGAACATTTTGGATATTAAAATTCCTAGGGCAACGGCTAAAAGATTGCCTATGTATTATCGATATCTTAGCGGTTTACACGACGCGAAAATAAAGAGAATATCCTCTAGTACTTTTGCTGAAGCAGTGCAAGTTGATTCAGCAACCATTAGAAGAGATTTATCTTATTTTGGAGCTCTTGGAAAACGTGGATATGGATACGAAGTTGATAATTTATTAGACTTCTTCAAGAAGATTCTAAATCAAGATCACTTAACAAATGTTGCATTAGTCGGTTTAGGTAATTTGGGTCAAGCCTTACTACACTTTAATTTTCACAAAGATAGTAACGTAAGAATCTCAGCTGCCTTCGATATTCATGACGACATGATTAACACTGTTCAAAGTGGTGTACCAGTATACGATGTTAAAGACTTACAAGAACAATTAAGAGATCAACAAATTGAAGTAGTCATTTTTACTGTTCCAGCAACCGTAGTTCAAGACCTATGTGATGAAGCCGTAAATGGTGGAGCTAAGGGTATCATGAACTTTACTTCAAAACGTTTATCAGTTCCCAAAAATGTTAGAGTACAAAACGTTGATTTAACTAACGAATTACAAACTTTAATTTACTTCATTGAACACTATGAAGGTGAATAAGCAAGATGAGCCGTTGGCCCATCTTTTTTTGTTGGATTATATCGTGTATCAAGTAAAAATTCTTGCATCTAAAACTAAAAAATAATATATTATTTATAGTGATTAGCACTTATAATAATTGACTGCTAATACTGATAAAAAGCATAAAAAAACAAAGTGAGGTCAAGCAAAATGTTAAAACCATTGGGTGATCGTGTAATTATTGAAGCACAAGAAGCTAAAGAAGAAACAGTTGGAGGCATTGTGTTAGCAAATAATGCTAAAGAAAAACCACAAACTGGTAAAGTTGTTGCCGTTGGAAACGGCAGAGTTTTAGACAATGGCCAAACTGTTGCACCAGAAGTTAAGAAGGGTGACGAAGTTGTTTACGACAAGTACTCAGGTACTTCTGTAGACTACGATGGTCAAAAATATTTAGTACTAAAAGAAAGTGACATTTTAGCTGTCGTTGAATAATAGATAAAACGAAATTATTAATGAGGTGAATAAAAAATGGCTAAGGAAGTTAAATTCTCAGAAGACGCAAGACGTTCAATGCTAAGAGGTGTTGATAAACTTGCAAACACTGTTAAGACTACATTAGGACCAAAGGGTAGAAACGTTGTTGTTGAACAATCAACAGGTACACCAAACATTACTAATGATGGTGTTACAATCGCTAAGTCAATCGAACTACCAAATCATTTTGAAAACATGGGTGCTAAGTTAGTATCAGAAGTTGCATCAAAGACTGACGACATTGCCGGTGATGGTACTACTACTGCTACTGTATTAACTCAAGCAATCGTAAACGAAGGAATGAAGAACGTTACTGCCGGTGCCAACCCAGTTGGTGTTCGTCGCGGTATCGAAAAGGCAACCGAAGTAGCCGTTGAAAAGCTACACAAGATGTCAAACGAAATCAAGAGCAAGAATGATATTGCTCAAATCGCTTCAATTTCAGCTGCTAACCCAGAAGTTGGTGAATTAATCGCCGATGCTATGGAAAAGGTTGGAAACGATGGTGTTATCACTGTTGAAGATTCACGTGGTGTTAATACAACTATGGATGTTGTAGAAGGTATGCAATTTGATCGTGGTTACATGTCACAATACATGGTTACCGACAACGATAAGATGCAAGCTGACTTAGACAACCCATACATCTTAGTTACTGACAAGAAGATTAACAACATTCAAGAAATCCTACCAGTACTACAATCAGTTGTTGAACAAGGTCGTTCACTTCTAATCATTGCCGATGATATTGGTGGTGAAGCACTACCAACATTGGTATTAAACAAGATGCGTGGTACTTTCAACGTTGTTGCTGTTAAGGCTCCTGGTTTTGGTGACCGTCGTAAGGCTCAACTACAAGATATTTCAGTTCTTACAGGCGCTACTTTAATCACTGACGACCTAGGATTAAACCTAAAGGATGTAACCATTGATCAATTAGGTCAAGCTAACAAGGTTAACGTTACTAAGGATGACACTACAATTGTTCAAGGTGCCGGTGACAAGGACCAACTTGCTGCACGTGTTGCAGAAATCAAGAACCAACTAGAAACTACTACATCAGAATTCGACAAAGAAAAGCTACGTGAACGTTTAGCTAAGTTAGCCGGTGGTGTTGCCGTTATCCGTGTTGGTGCAGCTACCGAAACTGAACTAAAAGAACGTAAGTACAGAATTGAAGATGCATTGAACTCAACTAGAGCCGCTGTTGAAGAAGGCTTCGTTCCTGGTGGTGGAACTGCATTCATCAACATCCTAAAGGATTTAGAAGAAATTCCTGCTGAAGGTGACGAAAAGACTGGTGTAAACATCGTTTTACGTGCTCTAGAAGCTCCAGTTAGACAAATCGCCCACAACGCCGGAATTGATGGTTCAATCGTTGTTGAACATCTAAAGGGTAAAGAAATGGGTATTGGTTTCAATGCCGCTACTGGTGAATACGAAGACATGGTTAAGGCTGGAGTTGTTGACCCAACCAAGGTATCAAGATCTGCTCTTCAAAACGCCGCATCTGTTTCAGCATTGCTATTAACTACTGAAGCTGTTGTTGCTAACTTACCAGAAGAAAAGAAAGATCCAATGAACCCTTCAATGGGACCAATGATGTAATAAAAAAGGATTCCTTTGGGAATCCTTTTTTTGTTTAACCTTGTTTTTAATCTGTTACATTTGTATAATTTATTAATAGTATTATAAAACGAAAGGATAACAGTTATGCTAAAATTCGAAATTATCGTTTCCCTTTTCGCGACAATGTTAATTTCTGCTGTGGTAACGCCGTTTATTAGAAAATTAGCATTTCGCTGGGGAGCTATCGATAGTCCAAATAAGCGAAGAATGAATAAAATTCCCATGCCGACATTAGGAGGTTTGGCAATTTTTGTGTCATACACAATTGCCACATTGTTCCTATTAAGGTCGCAAATGCCAACCCATCAACTTTATGGGATGTTTGCAGGCCAAGTAGTTATCATTATTACAGGGGTAATCGATGACATCATTGTATTAAAACCACGTCAAAAGGTATTTGGGATTAGTTTAGCAGCAATTATTGTCTATTTCTTCGGAAACATTCAAATGAGTAATGTATCGTTACCATTCATTGGAACATTTAGTCTGGGATGGTTCAGTTTACCAATTACTCTAATTTGGATTTTAGCAATCACTAACGCCGTTAACTTAATTGATGGTCTGGATGGATTAGCAACGGGGGTCGCAGTTATTGCCTTGACCACCATGGGAATTACAGGCTTTTTCTTCCTAAACGTTGGAAACGTCTACGTTTCAATCATGATTTTTGCACTAGTTGCAGCATGTTTAGGATTTTTACCTTACAATTTCTTCCCAGCTAGAATCTATCTAGGGGATACAGGATCATTGTTCATCGGTTTCATGATTTCAATTTTTTCATTGAACGGATTGAAGAATGCCACATTCATTACCGTCATTATTCCGGTAATTATCCTGGGTGTCCCAATCACCGATACTATTTACGCAATCTTACGTAGAATGTTAAACAAACAACCAATCATGCATGCTGACAAACGACACTTACATCACCGTTTGATGCAAATCGGATTGACTCACCGTCAAACCGTATTGGTAATCTATGGAATTGCATTGATTTTCTCATTCATTTCATTGTTATATCCAATCTCAACAATTTGGGGTTCCATTTTACTAACGATTGCAACGTTAATCGGGTTGGAGCTATTCGTTGAATCAATCGGTTTAGCGGGTAAGGACAGACAACCATTACTAAACGCAATTAAAAAAGTCGTTAAAGAAAACACAAGTAAAGATAACCACTAAAAAAAGAATGGCCATTTGGTCATTCTTTTTTGTATGGATCATAATCAACTTCAAAGTATTTTTCATCGCCATCATGCATTTCGACACGACCGTTTAGTAAATCAATTACTTTTTGTTTAAACTCTTCAACCTTGGGATTATCGATGGCAACGATTACGGAAACCTTGTCGGTATATTGAGTGTCGATAATGTTAATGCCGTTTTCCTCTAGGTGGTAATTTAATTGATCAAATAAGTTGTAGGCAACGTCGATAGTGATTTCTGTTTGTAAAATTTTTTTGACGATGCCGACGTGTTCGATGGCCTTGGTGGTGGCATTACTGTATGCGCGAATTAAACCACCGGCACCTAGTTTAATGCCACCAAAGTATCTGGTAACGACGGCAGCGGTGTTGTGCACGCCAATGTTTTTTAACGCTTCTAGGATGGGCACACCAGCAGTTCCTGATGGTTCACCGTTATCACTAGCGCGTTGAATGGAGTCGTCTTGGCCAATCACATAGGCATGACAGTTGTGAGTGGCTTTTTTATGTTCTTCTTTGACGCTATTAACGAAAGCCATTGCTTCACCTTCGTTTGATACTCTAGCGATTGAACAGATGAATTGTGATTTTTTGATATCAATCTCGTTGACACCATTTTCTTTAATTGTGAGATAATCTTTTTCCATTTAGATGTTTTCACCTCAGAATTTATCTTTTTTGCGTACTTAATTATGGTGATAATTATGATTAAAGATGTTTCTGAATTATACGGGAGACAAGTCAACGCCACGATGGTGGATGACAGTCTCTTAAATAACTCTATTGTTCATAAATACGTTCCAATTAAGGTTAACAGTAACAATATCTATTGTAAACGATGTGGCCAAAAAACGCCCGTAAACAGGTGTAATTTGCCAAATAATAACTATTATTGTCCAGTCTGCATCAATTTGGATCGAGTAACCAAAAGCATTCCATTAGTGTACGCTGATGAGCCAAATGATTTTGAGATTAAGCAGCCTGTTTTAACATGGCAGGGGCAATTGACTAATGAGCAAAAGAAGTGTTCCAGAGATATTATCGAAGTCTTCGAAAACAAAAAGACGCACCTATTGTGGGCGGTTACCGGAGCAGGGAAGACTGAAATGTTGTTTCCGGGAATCGAAAAAGCATTAACTGAGGGCAAACGCGTTGGTATTGCATCGCCACGTGTGGATGTTTGTGTTGAACTATACCCGAGAATTAAGGAGGCGTTTACCAACACATCGATGATTCTTCTACACGGCTGTAATCCACAACCGTATCACTATGCGCAGTTGACAATTTGCACTACCCATCAACTATTACGATTTTATCGAGCCTTTGACGTATTGATTATCGATGAGGTCGATTCCTTTCCGTTTGTAAATAACGACGGATTACACTTTGCGGTAGAAAATGCGACGAAACAAATTAGTGCCAAGTTGTTTTTAACGGCTACACCGACCAATGAAATGACGAAGAAGATAAGGTCCAACAAACTATCAGCTAGCTACTTACCAATTCGATTTCATCGTCATTTATTACCGGAAATTAAATTAAAGTACACAAAGAAGTGGCGCGAGAATTTAAAGAAACAAAAATTGCCGAGGTTACTACTACATAAGATTGACGAAAAGATTAAAGAAAACCAACGCTTTTTATTGTTTGTTCCTCGCATTGCCGATTTAAAAACAATTAGTGATATTTTAGCCAAGCATTTTGACGGCAGTAAATGGGAGACCGTCTTTTCTAGTGATGACAAACGAATGGAGAAGGTATCCGATATGCGTGAACAACGCAAACTGTTTTTGATTACTACCACCATTTTGGAACGAGGCGTTACCTTTCCTGGAATTGATGTGATCGTATTCGGGGCAGAAGATGAGGTCTTTTCAACTTCATCATTGGTGCAAATAGCTGGAAGAGTGGGTAGAAAACTAGATCGACCGACTGGGGAGGTATTGTTTCTAGCCGAGGAAAACACGCTGGCCATTAAGAGTTCGATTAATCAGATTAAGTATATGAATAAGAAGGCGAAAAAATTAAATGGATAGCTGCCTATTGTGCAATAAATCAATGGTATATGACATGTCACTTGATTTTTTATTGAGTTTTAAAAGACTGCCAAAGCGATACGTTTGTGCGGAGTGTATGAACCAGTTTGCTCGCATTGATGAAACAAGGATATGTACGTCCTGCGGGCGACAAATGGATAAGTCCGGAATATGTATTGATTGTCAGAAATGGCACCAATTAGGGAATCATTTTGTGAATGAATCAATCTTCCAATATAACGATGCAATGAAGGATTTTATGCACCGTTACAAGTTTGTCGGCGACTACCAGTTACGAATGATTTTTCAAAAAGAGATTAGAAAAAAGATGAGAAAAGATTTGTTGATAGTACCGATTCCAGTTAGTATTGAAACTAAGATTAATCGGGGCTTTAACCAAGTCATTGGACTCTTGGGAGATATTGAATATGTTGATGCTCTAATGGTGAAGGAAAAACGCAAGGTGCGGCAGTCTAAGTTGAACCGTCAACAGCGCATTCACAACAAACAAGTTTTCACAATCAATCCTAAACATGTGTCTGAAATAATCGATCAAAAGATATTATTGGTCGACGATATTTATACTACTGGGACCACGATTAGACATGCGGCAAATGTACTGAGATCAAATGGTGCGAAGCAAGTTTTCGGACTAACTTTATGTCGATAAGGGATGTTTTAAATATAAAGGATATTTTTTTAGAAGAATTAGATAATCTGTTTTTAAAAATGATAATTAAATGTTAGAATAAGAAAGATAGAATTTATATAAAGCGAATAAAACATTAAAAACTAATTCACGGAAGGAAAATAAACAAATGGCTAACATTTTAAGAAAATGGGTCGAAAGCGATAAGCGTGAAGTTAAAAGACTTAGCAAGCTAGCTGATAAGGTTGAAGCATACGCCGATGAAATCAGCCAACTAAGTGATGACGAACTAAAAGCTAAAACCCCAGAATTTCAACAACGTTATCAAGATGGGGAAACTCTTGATGACTTACTACCAGAAGCATTTGCAGTTGCCAGAGAAGGTGCTACTCGTGTATTAGGTCTAACTCCTTTCCATGTTCAAATCATGGGTGGAATTGTGCTACATGAAGGTAACATTTCAGAAATGAAGACCGGTGAAGGTAAGACATTGACTGCCACTATGCCAGTTTACCTAAACGCCTTAGCTGGTAAGGGTGTTCACGTTATTACTGTTAACGAATACCTATCACAACGTGATGCTGAACAAATGGGTGAACTATACAACTGGTTAGGCCTATCAGTAGGTGTTAACTTAACTGAAAAGAGCCCAGAAGAAAAACGTGAAGCTTACAATGCTGATATCACTTACTCAACTAACAGTGAAATCGGTTTTGATTACTTACGTGATAACATGGTTGTCTACAAAGAAGACATGGTTCAAAGACCATTGAACTTTGCCATCGTCGATGAAGTTGACTCCATCTTAATTGATGAAGCTAGAACTCCATTGATCATTTCAGGACAAGCCAAAGGTTCTTCAGAACTATACATGCAAGCTGATCAATTTGCTAAGACTTTAAAGGAAAAAGATGACTTCAAGATTGACTTGGAATCAAAGACTGTTTCTTTAAATGACCAAGGAATTGAAAAGGCTGAAAAGTACTTCAACTTAAAGAACCTATACGACACTGATAACACGGCATTAACTCACCACATTGATGAAGCATTGCGTGCGAACTTCATTATGATTAAGGATAAGGATTATGTTGTTTCTGACGACGAAGTACTTATCGTTGATTCATTTACTGGTCGTATTATGGATGGTCGTCGTTTCTCTGATGGATTACACCAAGCTATCGAAGCTAAAGAAGGAGTAACCATTCAAGAAGAAAGTAAGACAATGGCCAACATTACTTACCAAAACTTATTCAGAATGTACAGCAAGCTTGCCGGTATGACTGGTACTGCTAAGACTGAAGCAGACGAATTTAGAGAAATCTATAACATGGACGTTATCTCCATTCCAACCAACAGACCGGTTGCCAGAGTGGACGAACCTGACTTGTTATACCCAACTCTACAATCAAAATTTGATGCTGTAGTTGATGAAATCAAAGAATTACACGCCAAGGGTCAACCAATCCTAATTGGTACTGTGGCCGTTGAAACTTCAGAATACATTTCAAAACGTTTAGATGATGCTGGTATCAAACACGAAGTGCTAAATGCCAAGAACCATGCTAAAGAAGCTGAAATCGTTGCTAACGCTGGTCAAAAGGGTGCGGTTACTATCGCTACCAACATGGCCGGTCGTGGTACTGATATTAAATTAGGACCGGGTGTTGTTGAATTAGGTGGACTTGCCGTTATCGGTACTGAAAGACACGAATCAAGACGTATCGATAACCAATTACGTGGACGTTCAGGACGTCAAGGTGATCCAGGTCTATCCCAATTCTACTTATCACTAGAAGATGACTTAATGCGTCGTTTCGGTTCTGATAAGATTAAGAACTTCTTGGAAAGAATGAAGGTTGATGGTGATTCAGCTGTTATCAAGAGTCGTTTAATCACCAAGCAAGTTGAATCAGCACAAAAACGTGTTGAAGGTAACAACTACGATTCAAGAAAACAAGTTCTACAATACGATGACGTTATGAGACAACAACGTAGCGTTATCTACAACGAAAGATACCAAGTAATCACTGAAGATAAGTCATTAGACTGGGTTATGAAACCAATGGTTAAGAGAACAATCAATCGTATTGTTAACTTACACACTCAAGGTGACAAGAAGGACTGGGACCTAAGTACAATCCTAGACTTTGCCATTAGTGCACTTGTTAGTCCTGATATGATTAGTCTATCTGACTTAGAAGATAAATCAGCTGATGAAATCAAGGACTTCTTGGTTGAATTATCTGAAAAAGTTTATAATGAAAAGAAAGAACAACTATACGACCCAGAACAAATGCTAGAATTTGAAAAGGTTGTTGTATTAAGAGTTGTTGATTCTCACTGGACTGATCATATTGATGAAATGGATCAATTGAGACAATCAATTGGTTTAAGAGGTTATGGTCAATTGAACCCATTAGTTGAATACCAACGTGAAGGTTATCAAATGTTTGAAGAAATGGTCTCAGATATTGATTACGATGCCACAAGATTGTTCATGAAAGCTGAAATCAGACAAAACATCGAAAGATAATAATAAAGCGAAGATGAACAGAAGTTCACTTCGCTTTTTTGGTAAGGAGAGTAAGAATGGAACTAGCTGATGCTAAAAATGAAATAAGTCAAATCAAAAAAGCCATCCAAGGCTTTAGGGGGTCTCTTTGACTTAGATTCCCTTCAAGAAAGCATTGAAATTAATGAAGCCAAGATGGCCGAACCTGGATTCTGGGATAATCCAGAAACTGCCCAAAGCTTTATTAATGAAAATAATCGATTAAAGAAAAAATACGATAATTTTAATGAACTAAATGAAGAGGCTGAAGACCTAGAGGTTAACCTAGAATTAATCGAAGAGGAAAACGATGATTCTATGATGGAAGAATTCGAAGAAACTTTAGCACAAACTAAGTCACATCTTGAAAAGTACAGATTAGGGATGCTACTAAATGGTAAGTATGATGCCAACAATGCCATTCTGGAAATTCATCCAGGAGCGGGTGGAACTGAATCACACGATTGGGGCATGATGCTGTTTAGAATGTATACCAGATGGGCTGATCAAAATGGATTCAAATTAGAAACATTGAACTACCAAGCTGGAGAAGTGGCCGGAATTGATACTGCCACCATCATGGTTAGTGGTGAAAATGCCTACGGATACCTAAAATCAGAAAAAGGTGTTCACCGTCTAGTTCGAATTTCACCATTTGATTCTGCCGGACGTCGCCATACATCATTTGCTTCTGTCGATGTAATGCCAGAACTAGATGACACTGTCGACATTGAGATTAATCCTGCCGACTTACGAGTTGATGTTTACCGTGCCAGTGGTGCTGGTGGACAACACGTTAACAAAACATCTTCAGCAGTTCGTATTACTCATGAACCTACCGGGATTGTTGTGGCCAGTCAAGCTCAACGTTCACAACTACAAAATAGAGAAACTGCCATGAACATGTTGAAGTCCAAACTTTACGAACTAGAAGAAGAAAAAAAGGAACAGCAAAAGGCACAACTCGAAGGTGAACAAAAAGAGATTGGTTGGGGGTCGCAAATCAGATCTTATGTTTTCCATCCATATTCAATGGTTAAAGACCATCGAACCAATTATGAAACAGCAAAGGCGCAAGATGTTATGGACGGCGACCTAAATCCATTCATTAATGCATACTTGCAATGGAAACTAAGTAAAAGAAATCCAGAATAGGGGAATTTAAATGAATAATTTATGGATGACATTGTTAATATTTATTCAGCCAGTACTATGGTTGGGAATATTAAGAAATTACATTATCTACCGTAAGCGTATCAAACGTGAAAGAAACGACTTTAACACTTCAATTTCTCCAAACGATTTTGAAATGAAACATTTTTGGCTAAGCTTCATCGTGTTAGGAATTGTCGGAAGCATAATTTCAATGGTACTAGGAATTTATCTATCACTTCCTTGGATCATTATCTATGAAGCATTGCTACTAATAAACTTAATTATTATTCCAGGTCAATTCTTTACAGTGTTAAATCTATTAATTGCGACAGCTTTGACATTTGTAACGTATAAATTTGACTTGTTTACGTATATTAATACAGAAGGTATCAACACTTCATCTACTTCGCTATCAAATGCATTATTGCTGTTAGTGACAGTATTTTTTGTTTCCGCATTGTACATGAAGATGTTCTTAGGAAACTATCAATCACCAAAGATTTTTAAAAACCAACGTGGTAACAAGGTTGCCGGTTATTTAAACAAGGAATTTGCGGTCCTACCAATTGCCGTATTAATTCCAGGTGATCAAATTCATGCATTGATTAGTTGGTGGCCAGTATTTTCAATGGGTCAACATCAATTCACAATCTTTATCCTACCGGTATTGATTGGGATTAGATTTACCATTTTCAAATCAATGCCAAAAGAATTTTTCAAAAAGTTATCTAATCGATTGTTATGGTTAACATGTTTGGGTATTATTCTAGTTGTTGCAACTTATCTACTAAATGGTGTCGATAACATTGAATTGATTTCAATGACAGTGATGGCAGTATTATACCTACTAGTTCTAATCAGAACTAAACGTAAAGACAACAAGAAATCTAAGTGGTTTTCAGATGCGGTTAACGGTCTAAGAGTAATTGCCGTTAGAAGAGACACGCCAGCTGAAAAGATGGGTGTTGAAATGGGTGATTTAATCATTGAGGTTAACAACATTAAAGTAAGTACCGAAGACGATTTCTACAAGGCCACTTTGACTTCACCAACATTTTGTCGATTGAAGGTATTGAACCGTCAAGATCGTATCAAGATTATGGAAAGTGCCATTTACAGTGACTCACCAAATGAACTAGGTGTAGTTGTAATTAAAGAAAAATAACTTAAGATTGATTTAATAAACATTATTTAAAATGTCATTTAATGAGGAGGCTTTATGATGACTAAAATTTACCGTTCTCAATCAGATCGATTATTAACAGGATTATTAGGTGGAATTGCCGAATACTTCCATATCAACTCACAACTTTTAAGAATTATATTTGTTGTTCTATCTATTATTCCGGGCCATCTAATTGGCGGACTATTGCTTTATGTAATTTGTTTAGTAATTGTTCCGGCTAACCCCAACGTTTATGGTGGTGGACACACTACTTACAAACAAACTCGACGCAATTTAACTGACGTTGATGAATTTAATGATAAAAATGATAAATAAGAGGTGACACCATGAGAGTGTTAGGCAGAATATTGATTAACACGTTGCTATTTGTTGCGATTGCTGGTTTCTTTCAAGGCAGCTTTTACGTTGCTTCTTTTGAGACTGCGATTGTAGCTGCAATTGTTTTAGCGATTCTAAATGCATTGGTAAAACCAGTATTGTTTATCTTATCCTTACCAATCAACTTGGTAACCTTAGGATTATTCAGTATTATCCTGAATGGAATTATGTTGGAATTAACATCTTTTGTGGTGGGCAATACTTTCCATTTTGCTTCATTTGGAATGGCAGTGATTGTTGCATTGATTATGTCAATTTGTAACGTCATATTGTCAGACTACTAAAAAATTTTTAAAAACATCTAATAACATGATAAAATTATCTTATAACGAAGTGGAGGAAAGGCTATGGCATACAGTGTAACGGTCGCAGATCTTGTTGAAAACACCCACCTAGATATTTTCTATGGTGAAGAATACTTAGATCGACCAATTACCACGAGCGATATTTCACGCCCTGGTTTGGAATTAACAGGATACTTTAACTACTACCCATCAAAGAGAATTCAATTACTGGGTATTACTGAAACATCATATGCTAAAGGAATGGATAGCAATGAACTTTTTGATGTAATGAAGAAAATGTGTTTACCAGAAACACCAGCATTTGTTATTTCAACTCAACTAGATCCACCTGATGAATTAATCCGTGCTGCTAAGAACCAACACATTCCAGTATTAGGTTCTAAGTTAACAACTTCTCGAGTACTAAGTAACATGACTAACTACTTGGAAGGTAAATTAGCCGAAAGAAAATCTATTCATGGTGTGCTAATTGACGTATATGGTTTAGGGGTACTAATGACAGGGGACTCTGGAATTGGTAAGAGTGAAACTGCCTTGGAACTTGTTAAACGTGGTCACAGATTAATTGCCGATGATCGCGTTGAAGTATACCAACAAGATGAACAAACACTAATTGGCCAAGCACCAATGATTCTAAGACACCTACTAGAAATTAGAGGAATTGGGATTATCGATGTGATGAACCTATTTGGTGCCGGTGCCGTTCGTTCACAGACTAAGGTTGATTTGATTGTTCACCTTGAAAACTGGTCTGATGACACTCCATATGATAGATTAGGTAATGGAGATGAAACCCGTCGTATCTTTGACGTTGACGTGCAAAGAGTAAGCATTCCAGTTAAGACTGGTCGTAACTTAGCTATCATTATTGAAGCGGCAGCCATGAACTATCGTGCTAAGAAGATGGGTTATGATGCTACAAAGGTATTTGATGATAACCTAAACAGTTTAATTAAAGAAAATTCAGGTAACAAAAAATAATCCTCTTTTTAGGAAGTGAAAAAAATGTCAATTGCGTTAAATCCAATTGCGTTTAATCTTGGACCTATCTTAGTTCACTGGTACGGGATTTTTATTGCTACCGCAGTACTAATTGCCGTTTACCTTTCAGTTAAGGAAGGAAGAAAACGCGGGATTCAACCAGATAATATTTACGATATGATTCTATGGGCTTTACCAGTGGCAATCATTTGTGCCCGTATTTATTATGTTGTATTTCAATGGTCATACTACAGTCAACATCTAAATGAAATTGTTAAAATCTGGGATGGGGGAATTGCCATTTATGGTGCCTTGATTGGTGCGTTTGTCGTGGTATTCTTATACTGTAGAAGTAAATTAATCTCAGTTTGGGCAATGCTTGATGTGATCGCACCAACTGTGATTATGGGCCAAGGAATTGGTAGATGGGGAAACTTCATGAACCAAGAAGCCTTTGGTAAGATTACCAGCTTAGCGTTCTTGAAGTCGCTACACCTACCCAATTTCATTATTAACCAAATGTTTATTCAAGGATTTTATCGCCAACCAACATTCTTGTATGAATCACTATGGGACTTGTTAGGATTTGTTCTATTGATGAATCTTCGTCAAATCCAAGGATTCTTCAAGCGTGGTGAAGTGGTATTATCTTACGTTATTTGGTACTCATTCGGTCGATTCTTTGTCGAAGGGATGAGAACAGATAGCTTAATGCTATTTGGTGGAATTCGAGTTTCACAATTATTATCGATTATCCTATTCGTGGGAGCAATCGGATTAATGATTTATCGTCGCAAAAATGATTCTGATTTACCTTACTACCTCGATGGTAGCAAGTTACAATAATTTTAAGGAGCTATATTTATTATGGTAGAAAAAATTGCAGTATTAGGAGCAGGCTCATGGGGAAGCATGCTTGCTAATATTTTAGTTGAAAATGGTAATGAAGTACGTTTATGGTCATACAAACAATCACAAGTTGATGAACTAAACAACAAGCACACAAACGAAAAATACATCAAAGATTTTACATATCCCAAAGAACTAGTTGCTTACGCTGATATGAAGGAAGCAATTAGAGATGTTGATGATATTTTATTTGTTGTTCCAGCACAAGTTACAAGAAGTACTGCAAAACAAGTAAACGAAATCCTAGAAGAACTAGATATGAAGGTAAACATTATTCATGGTAGTAAAGGGATTGAACAAAAGACTTACAAACGTATGTCAGAAGTTCTAGCTGATGAAATCGATGAAAGTCATCGTAAATCAATCTCAGTTATTTCAGGTCCTAGTCAAGCAGAATCAGTTGCTAAACACGATATTACTTTGGTAACTACTGCTTCAGAAAACATCAAAGATGCTGAACATATTCAATCATTATTCATTAATGATTACTTCAGAGTTTATACTAATGATGACATCATCGGTGTTGAAATTGGTGCAGCTCTAAAGAACATCATTGCTATTGGTGCCGGTGCACTTTACGGTCTAGGCTACACTGACAATGCTAAAGCGGCATTGATGACTCGTGGACTTGCCGAAATTTCTCGTTTGGGAACTTCATTCGGTGCTAACCCATTAACATTCACTGGTCTATCAGGATTCGGTGATGTGATCGTGACTGCAACAAGTAGTGACTCACGTAACTGGCGTGCAGGATATCAACTAGGTAAGGGAGAGACCTTAGATGATATCGTTAAGAACATGGGAATGGTTATTGAGGGTATCGCAACAGCAGAAGCTGCATACGAACTAGCCAACCAACGTGGCATTGACATGCCAATTACTTCAGCAATCTACAAGGTATTACACAAGGAAATTACAATTGATGATGCAATTTCTCAACTAATGCACCGTAAGGGTAGAGCTGAATTAGATTAATATTTAAGAAATAGGAAAATATGATAAAATAGGAGTTTATATTCATGAAGAAAATCAAAAAAGCAATTATCCCAGCAGCAGGTTTAGGAACTAGATTCCTTCCAGAAACTAAGGCAATGCCAAAGGAAATGCTACCAGTAGTTGATAAGCCAGCTATTCAACTAATCGTTGAAGAAGCTATCGCATCAGGAATTACTGACATCTTAATTATTATTGGTAAGGGTAAACGTGCTATTGAAGATCATTTCGATTCAAACACTGAACTTGAATTGAACCTTGAATCAAAAGGTAAGGATGAAATGCTAAAGTCTGTTAAGGAAACTAACGGTTTGAACATTTACTTTAAGCGTCAAGAACATCCTAATGGTCTAGGTGATGCTGTTCATACTGCTAAGAGTTTCGTTGGTGAAGATCCATTTGTTATCATGCTAGGTGATGATTTGATGACAGATGAAACTCCATTAACTAAGCAATTAATCGACAGTTATGAAGAAACAGGTTCATCAACACTTGCTGTTATGAAGGTTCCTCATGAAGACACATCAAAATATGGTGTTATTAACCCAGCTAAGGAAGTTAGCGACGGTTTATACGATGTTACTAATTTCGTTGAAAAGCCAAACCCAGAAGATGCTCCAAGTGATTTAGCAATTATTGGTCGTTACCTATTAACTGCAGACATCTTTGACATCCTAGAAAACACTAAACCTGGTAAGGGCAACGAAATTCAATTAACTGACGCTATCGATACTCTAAACAAAAAGGGTAAGGTATACGCTCACGAATTCAAGGGTGACAGATACGACACTGGTAACAAGTTCGGTTGGTTGCAAACTAACATCGAATTTGGTCTAAAACACCCAGAAGTTTCTGATGAATTAAAACAATACATCAAGGACTTAGCTAAGAAGTTAGATTAAAATTAGTTTGTGTGCAAATTAATGGACAAATGTTTTATATGATAGTAAAGTATCATATATTAATTCAATGAAAGGAGGAGCTTAATTATGGAAAAATATGACGTAATTATTATTGGTGCAGGTCCTGGTGGAATGACATCTGCACTATATGCTTCTCGTGCAAATTTATCAGTAATGATGATTGACCGTGGTATTTATGGTGGTCAAATGAACAACACTGCTGAAATCGAAAACTACCCTGGATTCAAGTCAATTCTAGGTCCGGATTTAGCGAAAGAAATGTATGAAAGTTCCACAAACTTCGGTGCCAAGTACGAATATGGAACAGTTGAATCAATCGAAGACAAAGGTGATTCTAAGATTGTTAAGACTGACCAAGGTAGTTATGAAGCAGGTGCCGTTATCATTGGTACTGGTTCACAATACAGAAAGCTAGGCGTTCCTGGCGAAGACGAATATGGTGGAAGAGGTGTCTCATACTGTGCCGTGTGTGATGGGGCATTCTTCAAGAACCGTGAAGTTGTCGTTGTCGGTGGTGGAGATTCAGCTATCTCTGAAGCACTATACCTTGCTGGTTTAGCTTCAAAGGTTACTGTTATTCACCGTCGTGATCAACTACGTGCACAAAAGGTTATCCAAGACCGTGCATTTGCTAACGACAAGATTGAATTTGTTTGGGACACTAACGTAACTGAAGTTGTTGGTGACAACATGAAGGTTACTGGTGTTAAGACTATCAACAACAAGACAAACGAAGAAGGCGAAATCGCTGCTTCAGGTGTCTTCATCTATGTTGGTAACAACCCAATGACTGAACCTTTCAGTAACTTAAACATTACTGACGAAAAAGGTTGGATTAAGACAAATGAACGTATGGAAACTTCAGTAAAGGGGATCTTTGCTATTGGTGACGTACGTGAAAAAGAATTAAGACAAGTAACTACTGCTGTTGGTGACGGTGGTATTGCTGGTCAAAACGCATTCGAATACGTATCTTCATTACACTAAAAAGTATGATTAAAAAGACTGGTCAAATGGCCAGTCTTTTTTGTGCCTATGAGGAGAACATTAGTTTTAGAAAGTTTGTTCGTATGTTAAAATATTATTAAACTACAGTGAATGAGCATAGAGCTCCGAGTTAAAAACAAAGGAGGACTTTGTTTGGAAATAAAACGTGAAGAGAACAATAAATTTGATTTAGTTTCGAAATACAAACCCACTGGGGACCAACCTGAAGCAATTAGTAAGTTAACTAAGGGCGTATTGGATGGTCAAAAGAACCAAATATTATTAGGGGCCACTGGGACTGGTAAGACCTTTACCATTTCTAATGTGATTAAAAACGTTAATAAGCCTACATTGATTTTGTCTCATAATAAGACACTTGCTGGTCAATTATACAGTGAGTTTAAGGAATTCTTCCCTAATAATGCGGTTGAATACTTCGTCAGTTATTATGATTACTACCAACCTGAAGCGTACGTTCCATCAAGTGATACCTATATTGAAAAGGATTCTTCAATCAATGATGAAATTGATAAACTACGTCATGCGGCTACTAACTCATTGCTTACCAGAAATGATGTTATTATCGTCGCATCCGTATCATCCATCTTTGGATTAGGTAGTCCTAAGGAATACTACAAGCACACCATTCCATTGAGTGTTGGTCAACAAATTGAAAGAGATGAACTACTTAGAAAGTTAGTCGAAATTCAATTTGATAGAAACGATATCGATTTTCAACGTGGTCGTTTCAGAGTCCACGGGGATGTTGTCGACATTTTCCCAGCTTCTGGTGATCAACATGCATACCGAGTTGAATTCTTCGGTGATGAAATCGATTCAATCAAGGAAATCGATACATTAACTGGTGAATTCATTGGTAAGAAAGATGACATCATCATCTTCCCAGCTACCCACTTCTTGACCGATGATCAAAACATGGATCACGCTTTGAAGGGCATCAAGGAAGAAATGAAGGAACAAGTTGCCGAATTTGAAAAAGATGGTAAGTTACTAGAAGCCCAACGTTTGAAGCAACGTACCACATACGATATCGAAATGATGGCCGAAATGGGTTACACCAACGGGATTGAAAATTATTCCAGATATATGGATAACAGAAAACCCGGTGAAGCTCCATACACATTACTAGACTTCTTCCCCGATGATTACTTGTTAGTTGTCGACGAATCTCACCAAACATTGCCACAAGTAGGTGGAATGTACAACGGTGATAAGGCCAGAAAAGAACGTTTAATTGAATATGGATTTAGACTTCCAAGTGCTTTGGATAACCGTCCATTGAAGATGCCTGAATTTAAAGAACGTGTTAACCAAGCAATCTACATGTCAGCCACTCCTGGTCCACGTGAACTAGAAGAAACCGCTGAAAAGAATATCGTACAACAAATTATTCGTCCAACCGGACTATTGGATCCAACTGTCGAAGTGCGTCCAATCATGGGTCAGATGGATGACTTAGTTGGTGAAATCAACGAACGAATTGCCAAGAACGAAAGAACGTTTGTAACCACCTTGACAAAGAAGATGTCCGAAGATTTAACTGATTATCTAAAGGACTTGGGAATTAAGGTTGCATACCTACATTCTGACGTTAAGACACTTGAACGTACTAAGATTATTCGTGATCTTCGTTTAGGTAAATACGATGTGTTAGTTGGAATTAACCTTCTAAGAGAAGGGATTGATGTCCCTGAAGTGTCATTGGTTGCCATCTTGGATGCCGATAAGGAAGGTTTCCTAAGAAATGAACGTTCATTAATTCAAACCATTGGTCGTGCCGCCAGAAATGAAAATGGTGCGGTTATTATGTATGCCGATAACATGACCGATTCAATGCAAAAAGCGATTGATGAAACCGCTAGAAGAAGAAGTATTCAAAAGAAATACAACGAAGACCATGGTATTACACCACATACCATCAAGAAGCCAATTAGAGACCTTATTAGTTACGACAATAATAAGAATGATGATTCATCAGAAGATCACTCATTTGTAGAATCAGATTTCCAAAAGCTATCTAAGAAGGATCAAAAGCAAATGATTGAAACATTGACCAAGGAAATGAAGCATGCAGCTGCTAAACTTGATTTTGAAAAAGCGGCAGCTTTACGTGATACTGTCATGGAATTAAAGGGTCAAATGTAAGGGGGCAAAAACTTGCAAAACGATAAAATTGTCATTAAAGGTGCAAGAGCACATAACTTAAAAGACATCAGTGTTGAAATTCCTAAGAACAAATTGACTGTTATGACCGGTTTATCTGGTTCAGGAAAGAGTTCATTGGCATTCGATACACTATATGCTGAAGGACAACGTCGATACGTAGAAAGTTTGTCCTCATACGCACGTCAATTTTTGGGGCAAATGGACAAACCAGATGTTGATTCAATCGAAGGATTAAGTCCAGCAATTGCGATTGACCAAAAGACTACTTCCAAGAACCCACGTTCCACAGTTGGAACCGTTACTGAAATTAACGACTACTTTAGATTGTTATGGGCACGTGTTGGAACGCCAATCTGTCCAAACGATGGAACTAAGATTACTAGACAATCAATTGATCAAATGATTGATGAAGTCCTTGCTTTGCCTGAAAGAACTAAACTTCAAATCTTATCACCAGTGGTTAGACAACAAAGAGGTCAACACAAGAAGTTTATTGATAAGATTAAGCGTGAAGGTTTCGTTAGATACCGTGTCGACGGTGAAGTTCACGAAATCGAAGATGATGTTCAACTAGATAAGAACAAGTATCACGATATTGAAATCGTGGTAGATAGAATCATCGTTAAAGATGGTATTAAGTCTCGTTTATCAGACTCACTTGAAACCGCATTGAGACTAAGTGATGGTTATGCCGTTGCTGATTTAATGGGGAAGGGTGACAACCTAATCTTCTCCGAACACTATGCATGTCCACTTTGTGGATTTACCGTTAGTGAATTGGAACCACGTCTATTCTCATTCAACTCACCAATTGGTGCTTGTCCGAGATGTGATGGTTTAGGGATGAAACTAGAGGTAGATGAAAGTCTAGTTGTTCCTGACAAGGATAAGACATTAAACGAAGGAGCAATCGAACCCTGGAATCCAATTAGTTCTAAATTCTACCCAAGCTTGCTAGAACAAGCCTGTGAAGCATTTGGTATCGATATGGATACTCCATTTAAAAAACTTCCTAAGAAGCAACGTGACCTGATTTTATACGGTTCAAACGGTAAAGAATTCCACTTCCACTTCAATAGTAACTTTGGTGGCATTAGAGATACCGATGCACCTTTTGAAGGGGTTATTAATAACATTGACCGTCGTTACAAGGAAACTAACAGTGACTTCACCAGAGACCAAATGCGTCTATATATGACAGAATTAACATGTCAAACCTGTCACGGTTTCCGTTTAAACAAGGAAGCACTAAGTGTGAAGGTCGACGGACTAAACATCAGTGAAGCTACCAACCTAGACGTTGTTAAAGAACTAAACTTCTTCTCTCAATTGAAGTTCGGTGAAAAGGATAGTGTCGTTGCCAAGCCAATCCTAAAGGAAATTATCGATCGATTAACTTTCTTGAAGAACGTGGGATTGGATTACTTAACGCTTTCCAGAACTGCTGGAACACTATCCGGTGGGGAATCACAACGTATTCGTTTAGCCACTCAAATTGGTTCAAACCTATCAGGAGTGCTATACGTATTGGACGAACCATCAATTGGTTTACACCAACGCGATAACGATCGTTTGATTTCTTCACTAAAATCAATGCGTGACTTAGGTAATACACTAGTTGTCGTAGAACACGGTGAAGACACCCAACGTTCTGCTGACTATATCGTTGATATCGGACCGGGTGCCGGAACCAACGGTGGTAATGTAATGGCCGTCGGAACCCCAGACGAAGTCGCTCAAAACGACAACTCATTGACTGGTCAATACCTATCAGGTAAGAAGTTCGTCCCAGTTCCATTGAAACGTCGTAAGGGTAACGGTAAGAAGATTAAGGTTACCGGTGCTTCTGAAAATAACTTGAAGAACGTTACCGCCGAAATTCCATTAGGTGAATTTAACGTCGTAACTGGGGTTTCCGGTTCTGGTAAATCAACATTGATTAATCGCATTGTTAAACGTGCGATTGCCCAAAAGCTAAACCATAACTCCGAAAAGCCAGGTAAGTACAAGTCAATCTCTGGTTACAAGAACATCGATAAGCTAATTAACATTGACCAAAGCCCAATCGGAAGAACGCCTCGTAGTAATCCTGCTACCTATACCGGAGTTTTTGACGACATTAGAACATTGTTTGCTGAAACTAACGAAGCTAAACTTCGCGGATACCAAAAGGGTCGTTTCAGTTTCAATGTTAAGGGTGGTCGTTGTGAAACCTGTCATGGGGATGGAATTCTAAAGATTGAAATGAACTTCCTACCAGACGTTTACGTGCCTTGTGAAGTTTGTCATGGTAAACGTTATAACGCCGAAACACTGGAAGTTGAATACAAGGGAAAGAACATTTCCGATGTCTTGGACATGACTGTCGATCAAGCACTTGATTTCTTCTCATCGATTCCAAAGATTACTAGAAAACTAGAAACTATTGATGAAGTCGGGTTAGGATATGTTCAACTTGGCCAATCAGCAACTACTTTGTCTGGTGGGGAAGCACAAAGAATGAAGCTAGCTTCTGAACTGTACAAGAAGTCAGCAGGAAATAACTTGTACATCCTAGATGAACCAACCATTGGGTTACACACAGATGACATTGACCGTTTGCTAGTTGTCTTACACGAACTAGTCGAACAAGGCAATACTGTTTTAATTATCGAACACAACCTAGACGTGATTAAGACAGCCGATCACATTATCGACTTAGGACCTGAAGGAGGAGACGGTGGTGGTGAAATCATTGCTACTGGAACTCCTGAAGAAATCGTGAAGGTCAAGGAAAGTTATACTGGTCAATACTTAAAACCAGTCTTGCAACGTGATACCAAACGAACTAAAGAAGCAAGAAAATAAAAAAAGCGTGATGACACGCTTTTTTATTTGCCTTTGAAATGACACGCCCGGGTATGTGTGTTATACTTTCTTAGTTGAAAAAATTGAGAGGAGGAAACGATTTGATGAAAGACAATCAAGCCAGAAAAAACGTTGTCGTCATCGGTGGCGGAACTGGTTTACCAGTAATCTTAAATAACCTAAAGAACGAAAGTATTGATATAACCGCGATTGTTAACATCTCGGATGATGGTGGATCATCAGGTCGTTTGCGCAATGAAATTAATATTGTTCCTCCTGGAGATATTAGAAATGTCTTAGTGTCATTGTCCAATCTGTCAAAGGACAAACTGGACTTATTTCAATACCGTTTCAAAAAGGGCGATCATTTCTTGTCTGAACATTCGCTAGGTAATTTAATCATTGCCGCGATGACAGAAATGAAGGGTGATGTAAACATCGCCGTTGAAGCACTAAGTCAGATGATGGAAATCACTGGTAAGATTTATCCAGCCACCAACGAGAAGTTACAGCTATGCGCAGAATTCGAGGATGGTTCAACTATGACTGGTGAATATGAAATTACCTATGCGGATAAAAAAATTAACCGTGTTTGGGTAGAATCCAGTGACAATCAAGACGAAATTCCACATGCAAACCAAAAGGTTATTGATGCCATTTTGGATGCTGACCAGATTGTGTTAGGCCCGGGCAGTCTATTCACCAGCATCTTGCCAAACCTAATGATTAAGAACCTAGGAGAGGCTGTTTTAGCGTCTAAAGCACAGGTGGTATACATTTGTAATATCATGACGCAAAAGGGAGAAACTGACCATTTTTCAGACGCTCAACACATTGAAGTATTGAACCGTCATATGAATTCCAACTTCATTGATGTCGTAATCGTAAACAAACAACCAGTTGATACCGATTTAATTAATCGAGAAGTGTTTAACGAGATTGAAAATCCGGTTAGACACGATGAAAAAGCAATTCAGGCAATGGGATGTGAATGCATCTATGATGACTTCTTAATGTTAAGTCACCAAGGGGCATTCCATGACGGAAAAAAGGTTGCCGATACTTTATTCAAACTGGTTTCAAAAAGATAGGATGATTAAAAATGTCATACGCAAGTGACGTAAAAAAAGAGCTAACAACTTTAGAAGTTCATAAGGAAAACGCCAAGGCAGAACTAATGGCTCTAATTCGAATGAACGGTTCGATTTCGTTAGCTAATCACAAAATTATTTTAAATATTCAAACCGAAAATCCAGCCATCGCTCGTCGTATCTACAAATTGATTTTAGAGTTCTACGAGGTGGAAAGTAAGCTTGTTGTTAGAAAGAAAATGAAGTTAAACAAGAACAATGTTTACGTCGTAAGAATTGCTAACCAAGCTCAAGCAATCCTAGATGACTTAGGGATTTTTGATAACTATCAAATCGTGGAAAGAGTGCCAATCGAATTACTAAAGGATGATTCTCAAGTGAGATCATATCTAAGAGGGGCATTTTTAGCTGGTGGTTCAGTGAACAATCCAGAAACTTCCAGATATCATCTAGAAATTTACTCATTATATGAAGAACATAATGACATGATTTCTGAAATGATGAATAAATACGAATTGAATTCAAGAACTACCGATCGAAGAAGTGGATACATCACATACTTGAAGGAAGCAGAAAAGATTGCAAACTTCTTGCAATTAATTGGGGCCACTAATGCGATGTTGAAATTCGAAGATGTCAGAATAATGCGTGATATGAGAAATTCTGTGAACAGATTAGTAAACTGTGAAAATGCTAATATGAACAAAGTTGCCAATGCTTCAACTAAGCAAATTTCTAATATTCAATTCATTGATGACACCGTTGGATTGGACAAGTTACCTGAAAAACTCTACGAAGTTGCCATCACCAGAATGAAGATGCCAGAAGTGAGTTTGAAGGAATTAAGTGAATCATTACCAAGTGGGGCGATTTCTAAGTCAGGAATCAACCACCGTTTGAGAAAGATTAATGAATTCGCTGATAAAATCAGAGAAGAAGCCGTTTCATAAAAGGGCACAAAAAAAGACGTTAACTTCAGTTAACGTCTTTTTTATTATCTAATTATTTTCTTTCAGAACTGTTAGTCATGATGCTATCAATCAATCCGTAGTCGACAGCTTCTTGAGCGCTTAAGTACTTATCACGTTCAGTATCTAGGTTAACCTTTTCAATTGATTGACCTGAGTTTTGAGCTAAGATTTCGTTGATCATCTTTCTAGTCTTTAAGATTGATTCGGCAGCAATAGCAATTTCAGTTTGTTGGCCTTGAGCACCACCAGAAGGTTGGTGAATCAATACTTCAGAGTGAGGTAGAGCAAAACGCTTACCTTTAGTACCTGAAGAAGCCAAGACACTGGCCATTGATGCAGCCATACCCATAACGATAGTTTGAACATCAGCCTTGATGAATTGCATAGTGTCGTAGATGGCCATACCGGCTGTTACAACACCACCAGGTGAGTTGATGTATAAGTAGATGTCTTTTTCAGAATCTTGTGCATCTAGGAATAATAATTGAGCAATGATGGTGTTTGCCATATTGTCTTCAATTGGACCAGATAACATAATAATTCTGTCTTTTAATAATCTTGAGTAAATGTCATATGCGCGTTCACCGTTTGATGATTGTTCTATGACAGTTGGGACTAAATTCATAATTTTATCCTCCCTTGCTTTCAATTCAATTTGAATTACATTAATTTTATCTCAATGGTCAATTAAGGTCAAATGATTTTATCTGACTTAATCACCAATGCATCTGGAGGGAATCGAACCCCCATTGAAAGAACCGGAATCTTTAGTGCTATCCATTACACTACAGATGCATCTCAACAGGTTAAACTATAAATGAAAAAGGGGTTAAATTCAAGAAACACACTGAGGTAATTGATTTGCAAACTAAAATTAGCACTGATATACTTATAGTGTAAGGATTTGATACAGAAAATAACTGTTACAAATTAGTACTGGTTATTTTTTTAAAATTACTGAGCATGTATTATAGACTGATCGGTAAAAAAGTAGTAGTATTTAATCCGTACGTAGTACTCAAATTTATTTCTCTAGGAGGAAAACAGTTATGACTGTAAAAATTGGTATTAACGGTTTTGGTCGTATTGGTCGTTTGGCTTTCAAACGTATCCACGAACTAAACTCAGACGAAATTGAAGTTGCTGCTATTAATGATTTAACAACTCCTTCAATGCTTGCATACTTATTAAAATATGATTCAACACATGGTAAATTCCCAGGTGAAGTTACTTCAACTGATAACGGAATCGTTGTTGACGGTAAGGAAGTTCCAGTTTACGCTGAACGCAATGCCGCTGACCTACCATGGGTTAAAAATGATGGTGTTGACTTTGTACTAGAATGTACTGGTTTCTACACTTCAGAAGAAAAATCACAAGCTCACTTAGACGCTGGTGCAAAGCGTGTTCTAATCTCTGCACCTGCTGGTCAAATCAAGACTGTTGTTCCTGGTGTTAACTTGGATACTTTAACTGCTGACGACAAGATCGTTTCAGCTGGTTCATGTACTACAGGTAGTATCGCTCCTACAGCATACTTCTTAAACAAAGACTTTGGTATCAAAGTTGGTACTATGACTACTATCCACGCATTCACTTCAACTCAAGCTATCCTAGATGGCCCTCGTGGTAAGAAGTTCAGAAACAACCGTACTGCTTCAACTAACACTATTCCTCACTCAACTGGTGCTGCTAAGGCCTTAGGTCTTGTTGTTCCAGAACTTGACGGTAAGTTAAACGGTGTGGCTCAACGTGTTGGTATCGTTGACGGTTCATTAACTGAATTAACTGCTATCGTTGACAAGAAGAACGTTACTGCTGACGAAGTTAACGCTAAGATGAAAGAACACACTGAAGGTAACGAAGCATTTGGTTACAATGACGAACCAATCGTTTCAAGTGATATCATTGGTGATACTCACGGATCAGTATTTGATGCTACTCAAACTGATGTTACTACTTTTGGTGATGACCAACTTGTTAAGGTATGGTCATGGTACGATAACGAATGGGGCTTCACTTGCAACATGGTTCGTACTTTACTACACTTCGCTCAACTATAATCTAAATTATAATTTAGCAAGGCATAAGGTGGAGGAGGCAATTGCCTCCTCCATTTTTTATAACAATTACTTTCTGCTTAGAAATTCTTTGAAATAAAGAAATAAATGAAGTATATTGAAATTGTTACATCAATTTTAAATAATTTTTGGGAGGTAATCTAGATTGGCTAAGACAGTTGTTTCTGATTTAGATTTAAAAGGCAAAAAAGTTTTAATGCGTGTCGACTTCAACGTTCCTATTAAAGACGGTGTTGTTGGTGACACAAGTCGTATCGTTGGTGCTATTCCAACAATCAAGTACGTAATCGAACATGGTGGAAAGGCAGTTCTATTCTCTCACCTTGGTCGTATCAAGACTGAAGATGACAAGAAAGAACTATCATTACGTCCAGTTGCTGCAAAGCTTTCTGAACTAATTGACAAACCTGTTACTTTCGTTCCCGAAACTGAAGGTGCAAAGCTTGAAGAAGCTATCAACAACATGAATGATGGTGACATCGTTGTTGTTGAAAACACTCGTTTTGAAGATGTTGTAAATGGTGAAAACGTAAAACGTGAATCTGGTAATGATCCTAAGTTAGGTCAATACTGGGCTTCACTAGGTGATTGCTTCGTAAACGATGCATTCGGTACTGCTCACCGTGAACATGCTTCAAACGTTGGTATTGCACGTGCAATGGAAGCAGAAAACAAGCCAGTTGCCGCTGGTTTCCTAATGGAAAAAGAAATTAAATTTATCGGTGGTGCCGTAAACAATCCTAAACGTCCATTTGTTGCCATCTTAGGTGGTGCAAAGGTTTCAGATAAGATTGGTGTTATCGATAACCTATTAGACAAGGCTGACCACATCATCATTGGTGGTGGTATGACTTACACATTCTACGCAGCCAAAGGTTTCACTATTGGTAACTCACTAGTTGAAAAGGACAAGATTGACACTGCTAAGGAAATCCTTTCAAAGGGTGGCGACAAGATTGTTCTACCTGTTGACTCAGTTGTTGCTCCAGAATTCAACAATGATGCACCTACTCAAGTAGTTGGTGAAAACATTCCTGATGGCCAAATGGCTCTAGACATTGGTCCTAAGAGTATCGAACTATTCGAAAACGTTCTAAGAGACGCTAAGACCGTAGTTTGGAACGGACCTATGGGTGTATTCGAAATGAGTAACTTTGCCAAGGGTACTTTAGCTATTGGTAAGTTCTTAGGTGACTTAACTGACGCTACTACTGTTGTTGGTGGTGGTGACTCAACTGCCGCATGTAACGAACTAGGTGTAGCTGATAAGCTATCACACGTTTCAACCGGTGGTGGTGCTTCACTAGAATACATGGAAGGTAAGACTCTTCCAGGTATCGCCGCTATTACTGATAAATAAGAATAATATCTTTTTAAGATTCGATGTATAACATCGGGTCTTTTTTTTGTATAATAAAAGGAGTGAAATTTTTATTAAAACAGCATGCGCAATTTGTTAATATCAATTATTTAGTGATACTATTGATATATAGCGATTTGTAATAATCTGTTTAAAAGAATAGGAGGTAAAAAATGAGAACTCCTTTTATCGTTGGAAATTGGAAAATGAATTTAACATTACATGAAGTTGAAGAATTCTTAGATGCAGTTAAAGGAAACCTACCAGATCCTAAAGACGTTGAATGCGCAATTGCTGCATCATCAATTTACATGGATGTATTAACTAGATTTTGTAAAGAAGAAACAAATCTAAAAACTGCCGCTCAAAACTGTTTCTACAAAGATTCAGGTGCATACACAGGAGAAGTAAGTCCAATGGCACTTGCTGATATGGGTGTTAATTACGTTATGTTAGGTCATTCAGAGCGTCGTAAATACTTTGGCGAAACCAATAAGATGATTAACAAAAAGGTTAAGGCTGTTTTAGCTAACAACATGGTACCGATTATTTGTTGTGATGAAACAATGGCCAAGAGAAAGACCTATGATGAAATGAACTGGGTAGTAAATCCAGTAATTGAAGCATTAAAAGGGATTTCAGAAGACGATGCTAAGAAGATTGTTATTGGTTATGAACCAAGTTGGGCAATTGGAACTGGAAAATCAGCCAGCGGTGCTGAAATTCAAGAAGCATGTTTTCTAATTCGTGAAACATTGAAAGATTTGTATGGTGATGATATTGCCAACCAAATCCGAATCGTTTACGGGGGAAGCGTTAACGCCAGAAATGTTTCAGAAATTATGAGTCAAGATGATGTTGATGGGGTCTTACCTGGAAAGAGTAGTTTAAATGCCAAAGAATTCATCAAAATTGTCAATTACCAAAATAATTAACAGATTGAACAGTTTTTTATTGAAACTTGGTCTGTAAAATAATAAAATGAAAGTAGCCTTGATTCCGAGGTAACAACTTTCATTAAGGAGAGAATAAAATGTCAATTATTTCAGATATTTATGCTCGAGAAGTACTAGATTCTCGTGGAAATCCTACAGTTGAAGTAGAACTATATACTGAAGCAGGTGCAATGGGACGCGGTATCGTTCCTTCAGGTGCATCTACTGGTGAACACGAAGCCGTTGAATTACGTGACGGTGATAAAAACCGTTTCATGGGTAAAGGTGTTACTAAGGCTGTTAACAACGTTAATAACATTATCGCTAAGGAAATCGTAGGTTACGATGTAACTGATCAAGTTGCTATTGATGAAGCTATGATTAAATTAGATGGTACTCCTAACAAAGGTAAGTTAGGTGCCAACGCTATTTTAGGTGTTTCATTAGCTGCTGCACGTGCTGCTGCCGATGAACTGGGTGTTCCTTTATACAACTACTTAGGTGGTTTCAACGGACACGTATTACCAACACCAATGATGAACGTTATCAATGGTGGTAAGCATGCCAACAACAAAGTTGACTTCCAAGAATTCATGATCATGCCTGTTGGTGCGGAAACTGTTAAAGAAGCCGTTCGTATGGGTTCAGAAACTTTCCACAACCTAAAAGCTATCTTGAACGAAAAGGGTTACTCAACTGCCGTAGGTGACGAAGGTGGTTTTGCTCCTGACTTGAAGAACAACGAAGAACCATTCGAAATCTTGGTAGAAGCTATCCAACGTGCTGGTTACAAGCCAGGTAAAGACGTTTCAATCGCCTTTGACTGTGCTGCTTCAGAATTCTACGATGCAGAAACTAAGAAGTACAACTTAGTAGGTGATGGTAAGTCATACTCTGCTGATGAATTTGTTACATTACTAGAACAATTAGTTGACAAGTACCCAATTATCTCAATCGAAGATCCATTGGATGAAAACGAATGGGCAGATTGGCAAATGGCTACTGAACGTCTAGGTAAGAAAGTTCAAATCGTTGGTGACGATTTATTCGTAACTAACACTGATTACCTACAAAAAGGTATTAAGATGGGTGTTGCTAACGCAATCCTTATCAAGCTAAACCAAATTGGTACTTTAACAGAAACTGTAAACGCTGTTGAAATGGCTAAGGAAGCTAACTACACAGCTATCATCTCACACCGTTCAGGTGAAACTGAAGATACTACAATTTCTGACTTAGTTGTTGCTCTAAACGCTGGTCAAATTAAGACTGGTTCAATGAGTCGTGGCGAACGTATCGCTAAGTACAACCAACTAATGAGAATTGAAGATCAATTAGCTTCAGTTGCAGAATACAAGGGTATCAACTCATTCTACAACCTAACTGAAGAAGCTCGTAACAACGTTATTAACAAATAATAACTAACTGTTACTAAAAAGCATTGAATTATTTCAATGCTTTTTTTGTACATAAAATTATATGGTATGATTGTTATACCAATTAAAAGAAGGCGAACATATTGCAAAGTGATAATTTAAGACGATTTAAATCAGTGCTGTACGGTTTATTAATTGGACTTGCAGTCGGAATGGTGGTTAGTCTATTTAGAGTATCGATTGAAGGACTATCAGACCAATTTTTAAAACTAGCGAAGCTAGCGCGAACTAATTTTTTTGTACTAATTATTTTAATCATCTTGAATTTACTAATCGCATTTTTCGTATATTACTTAGTAAAACGAGATAAAAACATCAAGGGATCAGGGATTCCACAGGTTGAAGGGCAGTTAAACGGTGAACTAGACTATTCATGGTTCTCCGTCTTAAGCAAGAAGTTCATTGGTGGAGTGCTTGCCATTTCCAGTGGGCTATTTTTAGGCCGTGAAGGTCCTTCAATTCAATTGGGTGCAGCTACAGCTCAGGGACTAGCAGATACCTTTAAACAAACAAAACAAGCACGTAAAACAATCATCTCTGGTGGAGCAGCCGCTGGTTTAGCAGCTGCATTTAACGCTCCAATTGCCAGTACATTGTTCGTGCTAGAAGAAATCTATCACAACTTTTCAACATCAGTCTGGTTAACTTCTCTTTCCGCCGCAATCAGTGCGAACTTCGTTTCAACTGCGGTCTTTGGGAAGGTGCCGGTATTACACATGAGTTATTCACATGTGATTCCGCTACATATTTATCCATACTTAATCGGATTAGGAATCGTGATTGGCATCGGCGGTTTAATTTATGAGTACGCCACACTTCACGTCAACGATTGGTATGAAAAACTAGACTGGATTCCCAACATTGTCTGGGTATTGATTCCATTTATTCTAGTCATTCCATTTGAAATGTACTTACCCACAATCGTAGGTGGGGGTAGCACAATGGTGCTAACGATTGCCAAGTCCGCACCAACCATTACGGTATTGCTATGGTTCTTGTTGATTCGTTTCGTGATGTCGATACTATCCTATTCAACTGGATTACCCGGTGGAATTTTCCTACCAATGCTTTCATTAGGGGCATTGATTGGGGCGATTTATTCAGAGGTGTTGATTCAATTAGGCGTATTACCACAAAGTTATTTTGTTAACTTCATCATCATCTCAATGAGTGGGTTCTTTGCCTGTGTCGGTAAGGCACCATTTACCGCTATTCTCCTAATTACCGAAATGGTTGGATCATTGCAAAATCTAATGTCATTGGCATTTGTCACATTGGTGGCATACGAAGTCACCGACTTATTAGGCGGTAGTCCAATTTACAATGAAATGTTGCAAAAAATGTTGAGCCCGCAAAAGTTGTCAACAAGTGGACAACTAACTAACCTATATTTTTCAGTTCAATTGGGATCAGACATGGATGGAAAAGCCGTTAAATCAATCAATTGGCCAGACGGTTGTTTGATTAGTTCCATCAAAAGAAATGAACAATGCATTATACCTGATGGAGATACAATTCTAAGAGCTGGGGATAACATTGAAATATCCACAAACTATGACAACCGTGGTTACGTATATACACATGTGGAAAAACTCACATTAGATAATTAAAATTTTGATTAATTGGCATGTTAGAAAGTATTATGATAAACTAAACAGTAAAGATAAAGTTAAAGATGAAACCTATGTATTTTAGGTAGGAGGCAACGAATTGTATAATTTCTTAATGAATATAATTTGGATTGACAGTGTATTAATTATCATCGCTGTCTTGATGCAACCAGCAAAGACTAACAACGATGCAATGTCTTCTTTAACCGGTGGTGCTGATGATTTGTTTGCCAATTCTAAGCCACGTGGTTTTGAAGCCTTTATGCAAAAAGTAACAGTTGTATTATTGATTATTTTCTTTGCATCAGCATTAGGATTAGTTTGGTTATCATCACACTAGTTGATAAGACTCCTGTAATTTTTACAGGAGCTTTTTTTATGTGAAAACGAAAAAACCGTTTAGGATAGACGGTATAAAAATGTTAGAATACTAGATATGAGTTGTCGAATTTGATTTAAGATCGAAAATTTAAAACTTAAGGAGTAAATCGTGGAAGATAATAGTTTAAAACAAGAAATTCATGCTGTTCTGCAAAAATTCCCAAATCGCGAATTTTCAGTAGAAGAACTAGCCGATGAATTAGGATACCATGGTGCAAATGCATTTAAACTAATTGTCCAATCATTAGCTGTGCTAGAACGCGAAAAGACAGTTATGGTTACTGAAACAGGCAATTTTAAGTTAAACGTGCAAGGTGAAACAATCGAGGGAACTTTTCATGCAAATCCAAAGGGGTTCGGATTTGTTAACTATGACGAAAACCTAGAAGATGCATTCATCGCACCTGACAACACACTACAAGCAATGAACGGTGATACTGTTCAAATCGAAATCGTAAGACGTGCCGACCAAAATTCTGGTAAAGGTCCAGAAGGTAAGGTTGTAAACATCGTTGAAAGAAACTACGAACAAGTAGTTGGTGAATTCACCCGTACTGACGACGATCATGGATACGTAGGACAAGTTAAGCTAAAAGAAAAGAAGCTTATTAACTACAAGTTTTACGTTACTGGTGTTGGTCTAAAGCCTACACCAGGTGAAGTAATTACTGCCGAAATTACTGAATACCCAAATGCTGACCACCCAGATTACATGGTTGGTATTGCTAAGGAAGTAATCGGAAGCGTTGATGACCCAGGAATCGACATCCTACAAATCGTATACGCTCACGATATTCCAGCTCAATTCCCAGAAGACGTATTGCAAGAAGCAGACGCGATTCCAGAAGAAATTAGTGAAGAAGAAAAGCAAGGTCGAGAAGACATTACTGATCAAACACTAGTTACTATTGATGGGGAATCATCAAAGGACTTGGATGACGCCGTTACTGTATGGAAATTACCAAATGGTAACTACCACTTAGGTGTTCACATTGCCGATGTTTCTCACTACGTAAAACCAGGTAGTCTTTTAGACGAAGAAGCATACAAGCGTGGTACTTCTGTTTACCTAACAGATAGAGTTATCCCAATGCTTCCAAGAAGATTATCAAACGGAATTTGTTCATTGAATGAAGGCGAACTTCGTCTATGTATGAGTTGTGATATGGAAATCAACCCAGCCGGAAACGTTGTTGACCATCGTATTCACCCAAGTGTGATGAAATCTAAGGCTCGAATGACATACAAGGCTGTAAATGACATCCTAGAAGCACATGATGAAAACACTATGGAACGTTACAAAGACTTAGTTCCTATGTTTGAAGAAATGGGCGAACTACACAAGATCCTATACAAACAACGTCGCCGTCGTGGTGCCATTGACTTCGATGATAACGAATCAGAAATCATCGTTGATGAAACTGGTCACCCAATCGACATTAAGCTAAGAGTTCGTGGTACTGCTGAAAGAATGATTGAATCATTCATGTTAGCTGCCAACGAAACTGTTGCTGAACATTACTGTAAAGCGCACGCGCCATTCATCTACCGTGTTCACGAAACACCAGATGGAGAACGTGTGAAGAACTTCTTCGAATTCTTAACTGCATTCGGTGTTGAAGTTAAGGGTGACCCAGATCACTTGAAGCCAAAGGTATTACAAAACGTATTAAAGAAGGTTGCTGGTAAGCCAGAAGAACCTGCCGTATCAGTTATGATGCTTAGAAGTTTGAAACAAGCTAGATATACTGACCAACCGCTTGGTCACTTTGGTCTAGGTGCTGAATTCTACACTCATTTCACTTCTCCAATCAGAAGATACCCAGATACAACTGTTCACCGTTTAATTCACCACTATGAAGACAACGGTATCAACAAGGAATCAAAGGCAAAATACGCCGGATTACTTGAAGAAATTTCAGACCATTCATCAAAGGCAGAACGTCGTTCAATCGATGCAGAACGTGATACTGATGCAATGAAGAAGGCTGAATACATGGCAGATCACATCGGAGAAGAATTCGATGCAACTGTTAGTTCAGTGCTTAAGTTTGGTATGTTTATCGAACTTGAAAACACTGTTGAAGGATTAGTTCACATTAGTCGTATGAAGGATGACTACTATGAATACATTGAAAAGTACCTAGCACTTGTTGGTAGAAATACTCACCGTACTTATAGAATTGGACAACCAGTTCGTGTTAAGGTGGTTAACGTTGATGTTGACCAAAGTGCTGTTGACTTTGATATTGTTAATCCAGAAGACACACCAATGTCTAAACTAAAACCAGAAAGCCACAGCAATGGTGCTCACGGTCGTGGTGGACGCAACAGCGGTGGTCGTCGTAACAACAACAGAAGAAACGACAACAAGAATGGTAAGTTTGGTAGAAACAACAATAACCGCCATTCAAGAAACAACAACCGTAATGGTCGTAATCATTCCAATTCAAAACATTAATTGGTTGAGAGGTGATTGATAATAGTTAAGAAGAAACCAACTAATAAAGACGATAACTTGGTTGCGCAAAATCGCAAAGCTCGTCATGATTACCGTGTTTTACAAACCTATGAAGCGGGAATTGCATTGACTGGGACTGAAATTAAGTCCGTTCGTGCGAGTCGTGTTAATCTAAAGGATGGGTTCGCCCAAATCAGAGATGGACAAGCAACATTGATGAATGTTCACATTAGTGAATATGAACAAGGTAATCAATTCAATCATGATCCACTTAGAAATCGTAAGCTACTTTTACACAAGCATGAAATCAAGCGTTTAGCAAAGGAAACAGACAAAAAGGGAGTTACAATCGTTCCTTTGAAGATGTACCTTAAGAAAGGTTTTGCTAAGGTCTTGATTGGTGTTGCTGAAGGTAAGCATGAATACGATAAACGTGAAACAATGAAGAAACGTGATCAAGAACGTGAAATCTCACGTGTATTAAAACACTACTAAAAAAGAGCGTCCCGTGATGGGGCGCTTTTTTGCGATGTGAATTTATTGTATATATGATAAAATTGTATATAGAGGTGTTATAAATGAAACCTTTTATTCACAATGACTGGTGGGATGTATTGAAGCCAGAATTTGAAAAAGAGTATTACCAAGATTTACGTAAATTTTTAGTTGAAGAATATGAAAATTATGAAATCCATCCAAACGCGAACCGAATTTATGAAGCTTTTGAATGGACACCATTCTCAAAAGTAAAAGTAGTTATCTTAGGACAAGACCCTTACCATGAACCTAATCAAGCTCATGGTTTGAGTTTTTCAGTCCTACCAGGAGTGAAGGTGCCACCTTCGCTTCGAAATATCTACAAGGAATTAGAAAGTGATTTAGGCATCAAACCGGTTAATCATGGCTACCTTGAAAAGTGGGCCAAACAAGGAGTTCTATTATTGAACTCAGTATTGACTGTAAGAGACGGAATTGCATTTTCCCACAAATCAAAGGGGTGGGAAAAATTAACTGATACTGCAATTGAAAAGTTATCACAACGTCCTGAACCTGTCGTATTTATCCTTTGGGGGAGAGCGGCTAGGGACAAGGTGAAGTTGATTAATACCAAGACCAATATTGTGATTGAATCAGCGCATCCAAGTCCATTGTCAGCACACCGTGGTTTCTTCGGATCAAAACCATTTTCAAAGACTAATATCGCCTTAGAGTCATTAGGTGAAAAGCCAATTGATTGGCAACTACCAGAACACGTTACAATCCATTAGGAGGAAGAAATATGAGTTTACTAGATGAATTAAAAGAAAAGATTAGTGGTTTAAACAAGAAAATCGTTTTCCCAGAAGGAGACGACATTAGAATCATCGAAGCAGCTAGTCGTTTAGCTGACGAAAACCTAATCCACCCGGTGCTATTAGGTGACCCAGCAGAAATTAAGCAAAGCGCCGGTGACTTTAATCTATCAAACGTTGAAATCGTTGACATTAACAACTACCCAGAAAAAGACTTCGAAGAAATGCTAGATGCACTAGAAGAACGTCGTAACGGTAAGAACACTCGCGAACAATTAGCTGAATGGCTAAAGGATGCTAACTATTTCGGTACTATGTTGGTTTACATGGACAAAGCCGATGGAATGGTATCAGGTGCAGCTCACGCTACTGGTGATACTGTTAGACCAGCTCTTCAAATCATCAAGACTCAAGAAGGAATGCGCCGTATCTCAGGTTCATTCTTAATGCAAAAGGGTGACACTAGATACATTTTCGCTGACTGTGCTATCAACATCGAACTAGACGCTAAGGGGATGGTTGAAATTGCTAAGCAAAGTGTTATCACTGCTAAACAATTCAACATCGATCCAAAGGTTGCCTTTCTAAGTTTCTCAACTAAGGGATCTGCTAAGGGTGACATGGTAACCAAGGTTCAAGAAGCTGCTGCAATGGCTAAAGACGAACTAGATGTTCCATCAGATGGAGAACTACAATTTGATGCTGCATTAATACCAGAAGTTGCTAACAAGAAGGCACCTAGTTCAGAAGTTGCTGGACAAGCTAACGTCTTCGTATTCCCCGAACTACAATCAGGAAACATTGGTTACAAAATTGCTCAACGTCTAGGTGGCTTTGAAGCATTTGGTCCACTACTACAAGGTTTGGCAAAACCAGTATCAGACCTTTCACGTGGATGTGTCGCTGAAGATGTTTACAACGTTGCAATTATTAACGCAATCCAATCTCTATAAGCAAAAGGAGGGATGATTCTTGGTTAAAGTTAACGTAGAATCACCTGATGAAACAAAACAATATGGTGAGCAATTGGCACCATTATTAAGGGCTAAAGACGTCATTTTGTTAGATGGTGACCTAGGTGCTGGTAAGACTACCTTCACTAAGGGATTAGCCAAGGGCTTGGGTATTAAACGCAATATCAAGAGTCCAACATTTACCATTATCCGTGAGTATCAAGGCGGCAGGTTGCCACTTTACCACATGGATATCTATCGTTTAGATGATGGTAGTGGGGATGAACTAGGACTAGAAGAATACTTCAACGGTGACGGTGTTAACGTTATCGAATGGTCCGAATTCATCGCTGATGAACTACCTGACAATTACTTAAAAATTGTTTTCCGTCGTGATGATGAAAAGGGCGAAGATTTTAGAATTATTTCATTTGAACCAAGCGGAAAACGTTTTGAAGACATCGTTAAGCAAATTTTTCCACAGGTGGAAAAGTAGCGATGTGTAATTTAGATGTGCGTTGTGCACAACCAGACGATGCAGCTAAGCTAATCGAATTGATTGCACAATTAAAACAAGAATCAGACCAATACACGATTTATCCAAACATTGGAAAGTTATCAGTAGATGACCAAGCCCAACAAATCATGTTGGTTAATCAAACTCGTAGTTTTATTATCGGTTTAGCATTTTTGGATGATCAACCAGTCGGGATGATTCAAGTCCAAGAACTACAAGATTCCGGAATCGGTGAGCTAGGCATTGCTGTCTTGAATCAGTATAGCCACCAAGGAATTGGTGGCCAGTTGATGGACTTTGTTATTGATTGGGCAACCTATGATAGTAACTTATCAACATTGGCACTGGTTGTGAAAAAGACCAATGAACACGCAATTCACTTATATGAAAAAAGTGGCTTTACCATGGTAAAGAAAAGGGTAATTAATGCACTTGGCAGTGTGTTATCCACACAAGAAATGCAATATAACCTAAAAAAAATAAGCACCCAGATGGATGCTTATTTTTTTACCTTGATGAATGACTTGATAACTTCATCGTCAAAGTTCTCTTGTTGATAAATTAAAATGTTAGCACAAGCTAAACTATCATCTAGCGCATTGTGATGATGGTGAAGTCTAATTCCAAGGTTTGCGCAAACCGTATTTAGTTTGTGATTCTTAAACTCTGGGAAAAGATACTTACAAGTCTTAACTGTATCCAATGTCTTGTAAATTGGAACGGTTAGGCCATAACGCATTAGGCTTCGTGATAATACACTATTATCAAATGAGTTATTGTGAGCAACTACTAATTGATCCTTGGTAAAAAATTGTTTAATTACTGGCCAGATTTCAGGAAAAGTAGGTGCTTTTGAAACATCGCTTTCATGAATACCATGAATATTCACATTTCGATAATTAAAATCTGTCTCTGGATTTATTAGAGTATAGAATTCATCAACAACTTTATTGTCTCGGACAACGGTTAATGCTAATGAACATGCACTAGCTCGTTGATTATTGGCAGTTTCAAAATCAATTGCAACGAAGTTCATTAATAACGTCCTTTCGTTTTATTCTTTCAACATTATAACATGGTCTTACTATATGATATCGTGGTAAAATTAAAAATGTAGTAATACGAGTTTATTAGTAATTAAATATTAAAAGTATGAGATTTATACTAGTAGACTCTTATAAATTATGATAATTAAGGAAAATGATTAAAATGGAAAAAATTAAGCTTTTAAAAAATGAACCATTATCAAAATATACATTCACAGAGACCGGTGGACCTGCTGACTTGGTTGCCTTTCCTAAAAATACTGAAGAAGTCAGAGAATTACTAGCAATGACAAAACGTGATAATTTACCAATCACTGTTTTAGGAAATGCTAGTAATTTAATCATCAAAGATGGTGGCATTAGGGGATTAGTTATCATTTTGACTGAAATGAATGAAATTACATCTCACGATGATTTAGTGATTGCTCAAGCAGGTGCTAGATACATTGATACTACCATTGTTGCCCAACAACACGGTTTAACCGGGATGGAATTCGCTGCCGGAATTCCAGGTAGTATCGGTGGAGCAGTCTTCATGAATGCTGGTGCATACGGTGGTGAAACCGCTGAAGTGATTGAATCAGTCACTGTTTTAACACCAGAAAATGAAATCAAGACGCTATCAAATAGTGAACTAGATTTCGGATACAGACACAGTGCTGTTCAAGACCAAGACGACATCGTTTTGGAAGCAACATTTAAGTTATCCACTGGGGATAAAGATGAAATTCAAGCGGAAATGGATCGACTAAATGAATTACGTGAATCAAAACAACCACTTGATTTACCATCATGTGGAAGCGTGTTTAAGAGACCAGAGGGCTATTTTGCTGGTAAGTTAATTCATGATGCCGGTCTTCAAGGATACCAATCAGGGGGCGCCCAAGTATCTAAGAAACATGCTGGGTTCATTGTGAACATTGACAATGCGACTGCTACCGATTACTTAAATGTAATCAAGCATGTGCAAGAAACTGTTTACGCTAAAAACAAAGTACATCTAGAAACGGAAGTAAGAATTATCGGACAAGACAAATAGGGGGATAATCCATGCAGCTTATTGAAATTATTTTATTTTTAACGTTACTACTGCTTCTATCAACAATCGTTAATCACTATGTTAAGGCCATTCCGGTTAGTTTAATCCAGGTCGTTTTTGGATGTGGATTAGCATTGATTGGTAACTTCAGCATTAACCTAAGTACAGACTGGTTTTTACTATTATTCATTGCACCGTTGCTATTTAATGACGGGCGTCGTTTTCCCAAGGATGAACTTTGGGAATTGAGATGGCCCATCTTCGCAAACGCAATCATCTTAGTATTTATCACCATGTTCTTTGGTGGTTTGTTAATTTATAAATTAATTCCATCAATGCCACTTCCAGTAGCATTCTCATTAGCTGCCATTCTATCGCCAACCGATCCTATTGCAGTTGAATCAATCGCCAAAAAGGTGCGCTTGCCAAAGAACATTTTGCACTTGGTAAACGGAGAAAGTCTAATCAATGATGCCAGTGGCTTGATTGGTTTTAAGTATGCCATCGCCGCAACTGTTTATGGTGCTTTCTCATTAAAGAATGCCGTAGGAGACTTCTTCTACATCAGTATTGTTGGTGCCATCATTGGGGTAGCCACAATGTTAGTGATCTCATTAGTGCGTAAGTGGTTATACAAGAACGGTTTAACCAACTTAGTATTTAATGTTGTTTTACAAATCGTTTCACCATTCGTTATTTACTTGCTTTCTGAAGACGTTTTCCATGCTTCGGGGGTAATTGCGGTGGTAACAGCCGGAATCGTCTACCACGTGAACAACACATCAACTCAATCATCATCAGCTGAATTACAATTAATTAGTGAACAAGCATGGAACATTATCGTTTACCTATTAAACGGAATCGTGTTCTTGATTCTAGGAATTGAACTACCATTTGCGATGGAAGCCGTTATTAACGACATGAAGTTCAATACATTCCAATCAATTGGTTATGCCGTTGTGACATGGTTGATTATTCTAATCATTAGAATTGTGTGGATTATTCTATACGAAATCTGTCACAACCTAATTACCACTAAGAAGATTGGACCCATCGACATCAGAGCAGCAAATATTGTTGGTTTCTCAGGTGTTCGTGGTGCCATCACGATGGCCGGAATTCTTTCCATTCCATTGATTACCGTTCAAAACGAAGCGTTTCCTGATCGTGAATTAGTACTATTCATTGCATCAATCGTTATCGTTTTAAGTTTACTAGCTGCGGTAATTGTATTGCCATTGATTTCTAAAAATGATCCGGTCGTTTCTTACAACAACGATAACCATTGGAGTGAAGAAAAGGCGCGTATCTACGTGTTAAACTACGTGATTGATGACATCAAACAAATGGAACGTCCGGACAAACACATTTGCAACATTTTAATTGATCAATGCGAATTGATGATTAGACAACTATCTTCAATCAAACCGGATGAATTAGAAAAGAGCATTCGTTCATTGGCCGTTGAATATGAACACCAAGCGGTTAAGAAATTAGTCGCAGACAATGTTGTTACCAGCAAGGAAGCCAATGCGATTAACTACCAAATTAACCACCGTGAATTGAAGAACTTAGTTGCATTTAACGATTTCAACTTCAAGCTAGAATTTATGTCAGCTATTCAAACAACTAAGTTATGGCTATTCAAACAACGTTCTGACAAGGAACAAAAACTAAAGATTCAAAAAGCTTTGATTATGGTCAATGACTATACCGTTCAAAAACTAAAAGAACATGGTGATTCTAAAGTCATTAAATCAATTGTGGATGAATACACCAACCTTAGTTTGGCTTTAAGAACTCGTTCATTGGATTACGAAAAGTACTACCGTATTGCCAAGGAACGTGAGCTAGAAGCTTACCGTAAGGGAATTCAAGAATTATTGATCAACGATAAGATTAGTTTGAAACTTGCTTCTAAGCTAAGACAAGAAGTTAACTACGTTGAAAATAACGAATTAAGCACAGACTAAAAAAGACAGCCAATAAAGGCTGTCTTTTCATTATTCTTTTGAATCTTTCACATCTTTTAGGATTAGATATAAAATCCAGTAGATAAAGCATTGAACAATTGTCATGATGACAACAAATACTAACATTTTTAACGTCCACATCTCAGTTAGTTGTTTAATCACCAAGCGAGGTGAGAATAATAAGTAGATGGTGTGGAATCTAAGGAATCTACCAACGTAAATTCCAATTGATGAAACGACGTTTAAAGCAAAGATTAGCAATACTTTGGCCAATTTAGAATGGATTGAAAAGAATGCGAAGCAACGGTTTACGATTTGAAATAATCCATAGAAACCAAGCATTGAGCATCCTAAAGCACTAATCATTAAGAATGAGTAGTTCATCCACATGTGAGCAGATAATCTTAATAGTCCGTTCGTTCCATATGGTTGAAGTAGTGATAAATGGAATAAGTCGGTCAATAGGTAGGGTGCATTTGGATAGAAAATTAACCAAAGTGCAAAGATTGGCCAAAAAATCCATGACTTTTCAACGTACTTATTTGTTAGTTCCAAACTCAGTTCAATGGGGATGTAACCCAAGAAGGTGTTTAATACTAAAAATTCAAACGGTGGCTTTGCGACCACGAATAAAAATATTATCCACAAAATGAAAAATAGGCGTACTTGCCAACGTGCGTTTTTAAACATGATTTGGACCCCTCAATATATTATTAACCCTATTTTAAACCTTAAACGGGAAATATTGAATGATTATTACTTAAAAATTCTATCAAAAATGATAATGCTAAAAATAAACGAAAATGAGTGATATAATATAAAATATGAATGAAATTATGGAGGAATAGGTATGGGGATAAATTGGAGTAACATCTTAACACTAAGTAACCTTTTAGATATCTTAGTTGTTTGGTTCATTATCTATGAGGTAATTATCTTACTTAAGGGCACAAAAGCTGTCCAATTATTCCGTGGTGTTTTAGTAATTGCCATTGTGAAAATTATCAGTGTAATCTTCGGATTTACAACTGTATCATACTTAACTGACCAAGTTATTAACTGGGGAGTTATAGCGATCATTATTATTTTCCAACCTGAAATCAGACGTGGCCTAGAACATTTAGGTCGAGGCTCAATTATTAAACATGCACAAAACCAAAACGTTGAAAATGAGAAGATGATTTTGGAACTTGATAAAGCCATCCAATATATGTCAAAACGTAGAATTGGTGCTTTAATGACAATTCAAATGGATACCGGATTGGAAGACTACATCGAAACTGGAATTAAGTTAGATGCTGATATCACCGGTGAACTTTTGATTAATACATTTATTCCAAATACACCATTGCATGATGGTGCCGTTATTATCAGTAATAACCGTGTTGCCGTAGCAGCTGCATACCTACCATTGTCACAAAGTAACCTAATTCCAAAGGAATTGGGAACTAGACACCGTGCAGCCGTTGGTATTTCTGAAGTAACTGATGCCTTAACCATTGTTATCTCTGAAGAAACAGGGGAAGTATCAATTACCAAGAACAACGAATTATTACGTGGAATGAATAAGGACGACTATATGAAGTTCTTACGTGATCAATTGATTACTAAGCAAGATTCAATGAATAAGAACTTATTTACAACCATCTTTAATTGGTTCGACAAAATCAAGCAATCAACAGGGGGGCAAAAGTAATGAAGAAGTTTAATAGCCCATGGTACCTAAGATTATTGGCATTGATTTTTGCTATCTTATTATTTGCTTATGTTAACCAATCAAAACTTTTTGGTTCAGGCAGTAACTATGGTAGCTCTGAAGATATTACTCAATTGACTTCTAACAAGTCAGCTAATATCTCAGTGCCACTACAATTAAACGTCGATAACAGCAAGTACTTTGTTACCGGATATCCTGAAAAAGTATCAGTTAAGATTGTAGGACCAACAGCGTTAGTTACTACCACAGTCAATACACAAAACTTTAAGGTGTATGCTGATCTTTCCAGATTAGGTGTGGGAACTCATAAGGTTCGTTTGTACCAAGATGGTTTAAACAACGAATTGAGATACTACATCAACCCAAGTTATATCTACGTTAATATTCAACCAAGAAAGACAGTGGAATTCCCAGTTAAAGCAGAATACGAATCATCAAACATTGCCGATGGTTATTCAGCTGGTAAACCGGTCCTTGGTACCAACAAGGTGAAGGTGACTGGAGCGGCCAACGAAATTGCTAAGATTAAGCAAGTTGTTGCTAAGCTAAGCATTCCACAAAACACCAAGAAGTCAGTCAGCTCTTCAGCTGTTTTAGAAGCATTAGACTCAAAGGGTCGAATTGTTAACGTCATCTTGACGCCATCAACAACTTCTGTTAATTTGCCAATAAGTAGTGGAAATAATAAAAACGTTCCACTAAAACTAAAAGTTGAAAATGGCTCTAGTAACCAAAACTATGAACTAACATCAGACACAGATAAGGTGAAGGTTTTTGGAACGAAAAAAGAGCTAGAATCAATTGATAATGTAGTCGCTTATGTTGATGTTTCTGGAATTACATCAAAGAAAGTGGTTAATGTGGAACTAGATAAGAATCTAAATAACGTTACTGGTTTCGATCCTGAAAACATTAAAGTAACAGTTATTCCACAATAGATTTTAAAGAATCGAATGATGAATGGAGATAAAATTATGAAGTATTTTGGAACAGACGGAGTTAGAGGGGTAGCTAACAAGGACTTAAGCCCTGAACTAGCTTTCAAATGTGGACGTGCCGGTGGGTACATTTTAACCAAGCACAGCCAAGTAGAAGGACAACCCCAAGTATTAGTTGCGAGAGATACAAGAATTTCTGGACAAATGCTAGAAAGTGCTTTAATTGCTGGTTTACTATCAGTCGGAATTGAAGTTCTTCAATTGGGGGTTGTTACAACCCCAGGTGTTGCTTACCTTGTTAGAACTCAAGGAGCAGCTGCTGGTGTTATGATAACTGCCTCACATAATCCAGCTGAATACAACGGTATCAAGTTCTTTGGTTCAGATGGTTACAAGCTATCAGATGAATTAGAAGAAGAAATAGAAGCAATTCTAGAAGCTGACAAGGATGATTTACCACGTCCATCAGCTAAGGGTCTAGGTAGTGTTGATGATTACTCAGAAGGTAGTCAAAAATACATTCGTTTCCTAGAACAAACAGTTCCTGATGACCTATCAGGTATGAAGATTTGTGTTGATTCAGCAAACGGTGCAACAAGTAACCTAGTATCACGCTTATATGCGGACTTAGGTATTGAATTTGAAACCATGGCAACTATGCCAAACGGTATTAACATCAACGACCAAGTTGGTTCAACTCACCCAGAAAAACTACAAAAGATGGTTGTCGAACAAGGTGCTGAAATTGGACTAGCATTTGATGGTGACGGTGACCGTTGTTTAGCTGTTGATGAAAACGGTGAACTAGTCGACGGTGACAAGATTATGTACATTTGTGGTAAGTACATGTCGGATCATGGTCGTCTAAAACAAGATACTGTGGTAACTACAGTTATGAGTAACCTAGGTATGTACAAGGCAATGGAAGCAAACGGTATGCACAATGTTCAAACCAAGGTTGGGGACAGATATGTTGTTGAAGAAATGAACAAATCTGGTTACAACCTAGGTGGAGAACAATCAGGACACATCGTCTTCCTAGACTTCAACACTACCGGTGATGGATTACTAACTAGTTTACAATTACTACACGTAATGAAGGACACTGGTAAGAAGTTATCAGAACTTGCTGATGAAGTAACTAAGTACCCACAACAACTAATCAACGTTAAGGTTAGCGACAAAGATGGTGCTCAAGCAGATGATCAAGTAAAAGCAGTTATCGCTGAAGTTGAAAAAGAAATGAACGGTGACGGTCGTGTCCTAGTTCGTCCTAGTGGTACTGAACCACTACTACGTGTGATGGCAGAAGCCCCAACACAAGAATTAGTAGATGGCTACACTAAACGTATTGCAGACGTTGTTCAAGAACGTTTTGAAATTGAATAAAAAATTAAAAGCAATCTAATTAGATTGCTTTTTTTATTGCCATTTTTTACTGTAAATTAGTCCATACCAATTTGATAAATTGTATAAAATGAGTCGAATTTAATCTTCATTTTCTTTCTATTATGCTTGTTGATACCAACATGACGCAATTTTTTAATTTTTTGCATAAACTATACCAATTTGACATTTATCAATTGACATTGATAATTAAAACTTGTAATCTAGAATATGTCGAAAATGATAAAAAAGATATAAATTTATTTAAAACAATTAATAAATAAAGAGTGAAAGGAAAATATAATATGTGTGGAATTGTTGGTGTAACAGGAAACAAAAATGCCGTTGATATTTTAGTTAATGGTTTACAAAAGCTAGAATACCGTGGTTATGATTCTGCTGGATTATACGTAAACGATGAAGGTAAGAAAGATTACCTTGTAAAGAGAACTGGTGCGATTAGTAATCTAAGAGACGCCGTAAATGATATGAAGATTAACGGAAGTGCAGGAATTGCACATACTAGATGGGCTACTCATGGAGGAGTAACTGTCGAAAACGCACATCCTCACTTCTCACAAGACAAGAGATTCTACCTAGTTCACAATGGTGTTATCGAAAACTACCGTGATCTAAAGGAAAAATACCTAAGTGATGTTGAATTCACTTCACAAACTGATACAGAAGTTGTTGTTCAATTAGTTGACCACTTCGCTGTAACTGAAAACCTAAGTGCTAAAGAAGCATTTAAGAAGACTTTATCACTATTAAAGGGTGCTTCATACGCATTCCAATTAATGGATAGAGAAGAACCAAACACTATCTACGTTGCTAAGAACAAGAGTCCATTATTAATCGGTCTGGGTGAAGACTGCAACGTTGTATGTTCAGATTCTCTAGCAATGCTAAACGTTACTCATGACTTCCTAGAATTGGATGACGGTGACTTTGTGACCGTTAAACCAGATTCAGTAACTATCGAAAACAAAGATGGTGAAGTCGTAACCGATAGACAACCATTCCACGTTGATATCGATGCTAGTGACACTGACAAGGGTACTTACCCATACTACATGCTAAAAGAAATTGACGAACAACCAAACGTTATGAGAAAGCTTTCAGCTGAATACCTAAACGAAAACGGTGATCCAGTGATTGAAGACGACTTATTAGATTCAATTAAAGAATCAGACCGTCTATACATCATCGCTGCCGGTACTAGTTACCACGCTGGTTTAGTTGGTAAGGAACTATTTGAAAAGTTGGCACAAGTACCTACTGAAGTTCATGTTTCTTCAGAATTTGCTTACAACATGCCATTACTTTCAAAGAGACCATTCTTTATCTTCTTAAGTCAAAGTGGTGAAACAGCTGATAGTCGTGAAGTATTAGTTAACCTAAACCAATTAGGATACAAGAGTTTAACAATTACAAACGTTGCTAACTCAACACTTTCACGTGAATCAAACTACACATTACTACTACATGCTGGTCCAGAAATCTCAGTTGCATCAACTAAGGCATACACAGCTCAAATTACTGTTGAAGCTATCCTAGCTAAGGCTTTAGGCGAATCATCAGAAATTAAGGCTGCTAAAGACTTTAACTTGAAGCAACAACTAGGTTTCGTTGCCACTGGTATGCAATCAATCGTTGACGAAAAGGAAATGATTAACGAAATTTCTAAGAAGTACTTCGTAAATGCTAACCGTGCATTCTACATTGGTAGAGGAATTGACTACTTCGTTTCATTAGAATCATCATTGAAACTAAAGGAAATTTCATACATTCTAGCTGAAGGTTTTGCTTCAGGAGAATTAAAACACGGAACCATTGCTTTGATTGAAGAAAACACACCAGTTGTTGGTATTATTACTCAATCAAACACTGCTGGGTTAACTAGAAGTAACCTAGAAGAAACCATGGCTCGTGGTGCTAAGGCAATTACCATTGCTACTGAATCCCTTGCCAAGAAAAACGATGATATCGTTATTCCAGACGTTGATCAACTATTAACACCACTATTGAGTGTTATTCCTGCTCAACTATTGGCTTACTACACTAGTTTGAACAAGGGCTTAGATGTTGACCATCCAAGAAACCTTGCTAAGAGTGTTACTGTTCAATAATTTATTAATCAAAAGGGTGCCTTGGGCACTCTTTTTTATTTGATGAAAATTAAAAAGAGACTAATTTTTCTTATAAGATTTTATAAAAATTTACTGTGACATGTTATAATCATTAACTGGGAGTGTTTTTGATGAAATTTACCAAGAAAACAAAAAACAATTCGAATAAACAAGCTAAGGCGGACAAGACTTTTAATAAGTTTAAAGAACAACAAAACCGCCTTAGTGCTAGCCGAAGAGGCGTAAAGAGGTAAGAGAGAATAAAAAGATGTTTAATGGAGAGAGAATAATTATGAGAAGAAAACCGATCGTCAAATCATTGCTGTATGTCCTGAGTGCGAGTGCAGTTATTTCAGCAGGACATGTTTATGTGTCACATGCAGATGATTTAGACAATGGTGTAAATAATACTGCCACCGCAGCTACCGTTAATACAAACACAACTAATTCTTCAATTAATAACGTGTTGGAGTCACAATTAACTGCTGACAATTTTATTTCAACAATTTCACCAATTGCTCAATCTATTGCCAATAGCAATAATCTATATGCTTCAACAATGGTTGCTCAAGCGGCGTTAGAAAGTGGTTATGGAACCAGTTACTTGACGCAAATTGCCAACAACTTGTTTGGGATTAAATCATTTGATGGTACCGGTGTGAAGTTAAAGACTTCGGAATACAATTCCAAGGGCCAAGCTTATAGCACATATGCATATTTCAAAAGCTATAACAGTATTATGGACAGTCTTCAAGGCTATGCTACTTTCTTGACTGTTAATTCGCGTTATGCCAACGTATTTAAGTCACAAGCTAAGGATGGATTTGAAGCAGCAACCAACATCCAAAAGGATGGTTATGCAACCGATCCAAGTTATGCTAGTAAGTTAATCAATATTATTAATACTTATAAATTAACTACTTTAGATGGTAATACGGCATCAACTAATACCAATACAAGTACACCAACTACGCCAACCACCAATAGTAGTAGTGATACAAAGAATACTAATAACACTAATAACACTAAAACTACAACTACTAAGTCTAAGAAAACACTAGCGACTGCAACTTATACATATGGTAATCCGCTAGAAACTTTCCAATTATCATCCAAGTTTGCAAACTATAATCTTTACACTCACGTTAAAGATACCACTGCTAAGAATGTGACTGGCAATTGGCCTGGTCACCTAAAAGCAGGAAGTAATGTATACGTTGATTGTCTAGCTGTACGTACTTACAAAGGTGCAAGCACTACTTGGTATCGAATCAAGACTAGTAAGAACGCTAAGAGTTATTGGGTAAGTGCTAAGGCTATTGATTTTCCAACAATTCATATTAAGGAATACAAGGGGAAGGCTAAACTAAGTCATGCAAATCGTGGACTATATAGCAATGTTTTCAATTCTCAAACATTAGCTAAATCACTAGGTTCATCTAATAGTTATAAGAATCAAACATTTAACGTAAACCAAATTGCAACCTACACTTATCACGGTAAGGAAAACACTTGGTACCGTATCAATATTTCAAACATAGGGGATGTTTGGGTAAACAAGACAGGTGTTACTTATACCAAGGCCGAAAAGAAAGTAGCGAAAAAGAAAGTTACTAAAAAGAAGGCTAAGAAGGTTGCAAAAAAGAAGACAACCAATAAGGCATCTGTTTATTCAAAGGCATCAGGACATGCATATTTAAATAACTACGGTAAGTTTGCTCTATACAACCACATTCCCGGTACTTCTAAGCACATTCAAAAGACCGCTTGGTCACAAGTGAAGGTGCCAAAGGATTACAAGGTTGGCGTTAATTTAAAAGGAATTAGAACTGAGTACAACACTACTTGGTATCGTATCGTTTTAAATCATAAGAATTATTGGATTTCTGCCAAGTCACTACTTTTTTATTAATTTGATATAATTAGTAGTTAGTTTTATAATGATTAAATCGAAATAAAATATAGGAAGTATTAAGAATGACTGAAGATTATAAGATTAAGGTTCAAAACGTAACTAAAGAGTACGATTTGTTCAAAACACAAGCTGATAAATTAAAATCATTTTTCTCCATTAAGACTGATGTTCCTCATTTCTGGTCACTAATGGGAGTATCTTTTGAAGTTAGACCAGGTGAAGCACTTGGTTTAATTGGTGTTAACGGTTCAGGTAAATCAACTATTTCTAACATTATTTCTGGAATTATTCCTCAAACAACTGGTTATGTTGATGTAAAGGGAGACACTTCAATCGTTGCTATTAGTGCAGGTCTAAGAAAGAACCTAACTGGTAGAGAAAACATTAGATTGAAGTCATTAATGCAAGGTTTAACTAATGAAGAAATCGATGCATTAATGGATGACATAGTTTCATTTGCTGATATTGGTGACTTCGTGGACCAACCTGTTAAGAGTTACTCATCAGGTATGAAATCACGTCTGGGATTCTCAATCGCTGTACACATTAACCCAGATATCTTGATCATTGATGAAGCATTATCTGTTGGGGATGATACTTTCTATCAAAAGTGTGTGGACAAGATTGCTGACTTTAAAGAACAAGGTAAGACTATTATCTTCGTTTCTCACTCACTAAAACAAATCGAATTTTTATGTGACCGTGTTGCTTGGATTAATTACGGTAAGCTAAGAATGATCGGTGAAACTCAAGAAGTAACCACTAAGTACCGTGAATTTATTGAATGGTTCAAGAAGCTATCTAAGAAAGATAAGGCTAAGTTTGAAGCAGAACAAAAACAAATTCAAAAAGACTTTGATATCGATGAATACCAAAGACAAGTTACTGAAGAAGAACAAGCACAACATCCAGATGACAAGCATGTTGCTGCTAAGGTTAAGAAGCGTTTCTACGGCTCAGTAATTAGTGAAAAGATGCCTAAGACATCAGTTCTATTTACTTGGTTAGTAACTATTGCTACTTTATTCTTCTGCTTAGTTAACGTTTCAGGACATCCACTAAGTCATATTATTGAACACCCAGCATCAATCGTAAAACCAACTAAGAAGTTAGTATTACCAAAGGGTGTTGCTAAAGATAACAAGAAGACTACAAAGAAACATCATAAAAAGACCGCTACTGAAAAGAAAACATCATCAGTAAAGGCAACTATTAAATAATCAAAAAATCCGTTTTCTTTGAACGGATTTTTTTTGCGAGGGGAGATTAAATTAAGATGGCTAAAGAAATGAAGAGTCATGAAACATTGAATTTAATTGAACAAATTACTAGGTTAGATGGTACCAAGTACATGGAAATTAGTAACATGGTTCAAAACGGGAGAGCTGAACTAGCTGCAGAACGAGGCTTCATTAAGGAAGTTCGTATCTTGCAACTAAACATTCCGCATTCAGAACACGTTATTAATTACGAAAACTATATTAACGAAAATTTCGAAATGCCAGATGAAAGCATGGATCATTTTGAAGAATGGACCAAGACACCAGAAATGGAAAAAGAAGTGGCCATGATCCTAAAAGAAAATCACGTTGGGTAATAAAAAAGGAAGTCATCGGTAGGTTGATGACTTCCTTTTATAATATGTGTCCACTTCTAATGCTGCGAAAAAATAATAGCTAAATAACGAACAACATTTAGTGGGATGACTTGAATATGTATCTACAATTATAAATGATGATATTTATTATGACAATAAATAATTTGAAAAAAAATTAAAAAAATACGACATTTATCGTGTTATTATTAAAACAATTCGCTATAACTTATCAACGATAAAATGAATTATCTGAACAATGGGAGAGTATTAATCATGAAAACAATTATTAAAGAAATATTATTAAATATCGCATTATACATTTTTCCACTCATTTTTATTATCAGTGGAATCAGTGGATCAAATGTAATGTATGTTGTTGGATTTATCCTAGCTGGAATTATTAGCGTTTTAATGGTTCTTATGTATACAACATACATATTTACCCATAAAAAGGGAGAAAGGGCCTTATATCGCATTATTTTACTGATAATCGAAATAATTATCCTGCTATTTTGCATTTACGTCGTTTTTGCTAGGTAATTTATATTAATATTAGAAAATGATTAGAAAACTATTGAAAATTTAATCTCACAGTACTATATTATTGTTAACGCGAAATTTGGCGTTAACTTTTTTATTTAGAATGGAGTGATTTTGTATGGATTTCAAGTTTTCAAGTCGTGTACCGAATGTAGATAATGATGTGGTGGGAGAAATTTTAAAGGTAGCTGGTGATCCAGAAATCATTTCATTTGCTGGTGGGCTACCTGCTCCTGAATTATTCCCGGTAAAAGAAATGCATGAGGCTGCTGATAAGGTTTTTGAAAAGCATGGTGCTGAAGCATTACAATATACCGCTGCAATTGGTAACCCGCATTTACGAGAATTAATCGTAGATCGAATGCAAACCAACAAAGAAGTAACAACCACTGTGGATAATGTTTGTATTACCACTGGTTCAGAACAATCAATTGACTTAGTTGCTAAGATGATGGTTGATAAAGGTGACGTTATCTTAGTTGAAAAACCAACATATCTTTGTGCGTTAGACGTATTCAGAAGTTATGGAGCTAAGGTTGTTGGTGTTGACATGGATGAAGACGGAATGAAGATGGACGTTTTGGAAGAAAAGTTAAATCAATATCCAGACACTAAATTCATCTACACAATTCCTAACTTCCAAAACCCAACTGGCCGTACCATGACTGCTGAACGTCGTGCTAAAATGGTTGAATTAGCCGAAGCGCATGGTGTAACTATTCTGGAAGATGACCCATATGGTGAAATCAGATATTCAGGTGTTGCTGTACCACCAGTTAAACACTTTGATAAGAATGGTACTGTGGTGTACATGAACACATTCTCAAAAATCTTAGCCCCAGGGATGAGATTAGGATGGATTGTGGCCGATAAGAAATTTATTGACATGTTTGTTGTTATGAAACAATCTGCCGACTTACATTCAGATAACTTATCACAATTTATCGTTGCTCAATACATGGAAGACAACGATCTAGACAAACATATTAAGGCAATTTCAGACGTTTATTACGATCGTGCATCTCTTATGTTAAAGGAAATTGACGAACAATTCCCTGCAGGCGTTAAGCATAGTAATCCAGAAGGAGGAATGTTTATCTGGGTAGAGGTACCTGGTAATGTTAATACTATGGACTTATTTAACAACTGCGTTAAGCATAACGTTGCCTTTGTACCAGGCGAACCATTCTATCCTGATGAAGTCATTCCCGGAACATTTAGAATGAACTTCTCCAATATGAAAGAAGATCAAATTCACGAAGGGGTTCGCCGTATGGCTGCAGCCATCGATGAAATGATGAATTAAACACAAATAAAAAGGACTTACCAAATTGGTAAGTCCTTTTTATTTTATATGTTATGTCTTGTATGAATTGAGTGGTAAATCTTTCTTTGTACTAAATATTGATCATGTTGCATGGTAATAAATAGTGGAGAAGATTCTTCAATAACATTACTGAATTCCAAACCATACCATGAGATAGGGGATGCAGTGATGTTTTGTAGGAAGATACGTCCAGAAATTAATTGTCTGTCAAAGGCATTGATTTCTGAGTTCAATGCTAAGTCAGAAGGACGTTCGTTGATGATAACGAATTTAAAGTCACCAACATTACCAGGTTTACCATTTGAAGTATACTTTTGCTTTTGTGGATCGATAACACCTTGTTTAATTAGATAGTTAACAATTTGGTGTAGGTAGATACTTACACTTTGTTGCTTTCTAAATCCAAGGTATAGTTGAACGTCAACAACATTCTTAGTATCCAACAAGTCAACAGTGTAGTTACTTTCGTAAGGATTACTTGTTTCATTAACAGTAACGAACCAGTATACTTTCGCTCTCTTTGGTTCCTTGTCTAAGATTGAATACATTGTACTACGCTTGATTTGGTAGTCGTTCTTAATCTTAGTCATGTATACCAAGTTAGAAGTGTATAGCGGAATTGATTCATCTTCACTCAAAGCAGATAGTTGGTCTTTGTATTGAGTAAGTGAAACATATTCGCTTTCCTTTTCGTAATGGTCACGACGCTTGTTACCGAAGTACCATAGAATCATGACGATTAGAATAGCACCCATGATGATTAGTGTGACGAAACCACCATGCACGAACTTAATAATACTTGCAATGAAGAAGGTAAATTCGATAACAGCAAAGAATGCAGCGATAAAGAAAGCCCATAGTCTTCTCATCTTACCTGAAAGGTATTCAAATAGAAGAACAGTAGTCATAAGCATAGTAATTGTAATTGCTAAACCATAAGCTGATTCCATTCTTTCTGAACTACCGAATGACCAAACGACGATGAAGGTAACGATACATAAGAACCAGTTTACAGTTGAGATGTAAATTTGGCTTCTAACGTTACTTGGATGTCTAACAATCATTCTAGGTAAGAATTTAAGACCAATTGCTTCATCAACTAAAGTAAATGATCCAGTAATCAATGCTTGAGAAGCGATGATTGCAGCTAAAGCAGCAATCACAATCGCAAATCCACGAAGTGAATCTGGAAGCATTTCATAGAATGGGTTTAAGTTATTTAAATTAGCAAATTGTGGGTTATGAGCATTGTTGATAACCCAAGCACCTTGTCCTAAGTAATTCATGATTAGGGCAAAGTAAACAAATGGCCAAGTACCGTAGATGTTTTTCTTACCAACGTGACCCATGTCTGAATACAACGCTTCAGCACCGGTAGTTGCCAAGAAGATACTACCTAGAATGAAGATACCTGCCTTGTTAACAGGACTGAATAGAATTTCAATCGCATATACTGGATTGAATGCACCTAAAATGGCTGGATATTTTAGCAGGTTCACAATACCCATTACAGCCAAGAAGGTAAACCAGATAAACATCACAGGTCCGAATGAATTACCAATGATTCCAGTTCCAAATCTTTGGATTAAGAACAAAACCAAAAGTACACATGAAGTAATGATTAAGACGTTTTGTTGTGAATTACTAAATGAAATCGGACCGAAGTGTTGGCCTTTCAATCCTTCAAGAGCGGATGTTACTGAAACTGCAGGAGTTAGAGTACCATCAGCTAACAATGCAGCACCACCGATTAAAGCAGGCCAAACTAGCCATTTTGCTTTTCTTCTAACTAAGGCGAAGAGGGCGAATATTCCACCTTCACCGTTGTTATCAGCACGCATTGTAATCAATACGTATTTAATTGTTGTAATCACCATTAATGTCCATATGATTAATGAAATTGATCCAATTATGTAGAATGGTTTGATGTTGGCCATTTTACCAGCATTACCGATAATTGAATTCATTACATATAGAGGTGAAGTACCGATATCACCATAAACAATTCCTAAGGTGATTAGCATTCCCATAATGGAAATCTTATCAAATTTAGCTTTCATGACTAAATCCTCCAAAAGTAATTATGTAAAATTCACACATTAATAAAGTACAATTTACCACTTATTTAAGCTAGTTTAAAGAAAAATCTGAAAAACATTCCTTCAAATGTTAAATTATATGTTAGTAACATCAATATTATTACCAGGACGGTGTACAAAAATTGATACGAACAATTTTCAAAAATATTATCTCAGATACGGTCTTAAAGATTGTAGTTGCAATCTTTTTACTCCTATTAATATTTAAACCAATGAACATTAAAGACATTGATTTAGACACCATCATGATCTTGTTTAATCTAATGTTAATCATCTCGCTAGTTAAACGAGCAAAGATTTTAGCTTATATAAGTAACTCGATTATAAACCATGTCCAAACAACACGCCAAATAACTGCTTATATTACAAGCACATCCTTTGTATTGTCGATGTTTGTGACCAATGACGTTTCTATCATTACCTTAGTGCCACTATATATTTTGATTGCAAAACAGTTAAACCTATCGATAGTCTATCCCACCGTGTTGATTACGATTGCTGCCAACTTAGGGAGTGCGTTTACACCGATTGGAAATCCGCAAAACGTGTTCTTAGTTGAGTTTTACCATGTCTCTATTCAATCGTTTCTTGCCAACTCGTTGATACTGTTGGTAATGGGGATGCTTTCGATGACGGTATTGATTTTCTTCAGTGAAAACAAACCGCTTCAAGAAACACCAATTAAAGACGTCAAAATTAAAAAAATCCATCTATTAATGATTGCGGGATTATTTGTTCTAGTCTTGCTAGCTCAATTCTCGTTGTTCTCGATTTGGATTGATACATTGATTACATTAGTAGTAGTTGAAATGTTTTCACCCAAAAGTATTGCCGATGTGGATTACTCATTACTATTGTCGTTTGTATTCTTTTTCTTGATTGTGGGGATGTTAAGCCGCATTGATCTGGTGGTATCATTGATTCATCAATTCACTCAAGACGGCATTCATACCTATCTAACATCAATCATAACTAGTCAGTTCATCAGTAATGTTCCTTCGGCCGTGTTATTGTCCAAATTTTCAGCTGATTTTACGTCCATCTATTATGGGGTGTCGATTGGTGGTCTTGGAACATTGGTTGCCTCATTGGCTAATTTATTAGCATACAAACAGGTATCACTGAATGCATCGCATACAAGTGGCAAATTTTTGAAGGAATTTACTTTCATCAATATAATATTATTGTTAGTGTTGTCATTGTTAAAGATTATCTTAATTTAATGTCAGAAAATTTCATTTTGTGGAATTTGTGTCATAATTAAAATAATGGATTCTTTTGGAAGGGAATGATTTTAATGTACACAGATTTAAATGGAAAGGTAGCAGTTGTTACTGGTGCCTCAAAAGGAATTGGAAAGGCGATTGCACTTCGTTTAGCTCAAGAACATATGAAGTTAGTATTTAACTATCATTCAGATCAAAATGGTGCACAAGAAGCTGTTGATCAAATTCGTGAAAACGGAGGAGACGCAGTTGCCGTTCAAGCTGATGTTTCAAAAGAAGAAGATGTAAATAAGTTAGTTAAAACAGCTGTTGATGAATTTGGTGATATGGATTTATTCATCAATAACGCTGGAATGGAAAAAGAAACACCAACTCACAAGTTAGCTCTTGAAGATTGGAAACGAGTAATTGATGTTAACTTAACTGGTACTTTCTTAGGTACTAAGGCCGCATTGAATTACTTCTTAGATCACAAACGTGAAGGAAACATTATTAACATGTCTTCAGTTCACCAATTGATTTCATGGCCACACTTTGCAGACTATGCTGCATCAAAAGGTGGTAGCAAACTATTCACTGAAACAGTTGCCAAGGAATATGCTGAACAAGGTATCCGTGTAAACGGAATTGCACCAGGTGCAATTAACACACCAATCAATGCTAAGAAGTTCGCAGATCCAGAATTATATGCACAAACTGCTGAATTAGTCCCAATGAATCGTATTGGTAAACCAGAAGAAGTGGCTGCTGCCGCTGCATGGTTAGCTTCTACAGAATCATCATACGTAACTGGTGAAACCATTTATGTTGATGGTGGTATGAAGCTATACCCAGAATTTAAAGATGGTCGTGGATAAAAGCACACAAAAAAGATGGTATCGAATTGATACCATCTTTTTTATTTCTATAATGCCTTGCTACCAAAATCACGAGGTTGAATAAATACTTCGATGATTGGGTATAACATTAGGATTCCTAAGAAGATGAACCCATATTCGTATGCAGTATTAACGCTGACAAAACTTGATAGCGCTGATACAACCACGGTGATTAATGAAACTCCCAAACCTTGTGCCATGGTTTGTAATACTGAGCTTAATGTATTGGCTGAGTTTCTTTCATCCATTGGAATTTCAGAGAATGTAACGGCATTGTAGCAGGTAAGTGCTAGTGAACGACCACATCCTGAAATAAACGCTAGACCAGCAATGATGAAACGAATTGTAGTAGGTTGAATCCATGCCAGTGCAGCCGTACTGATTCCAACAGTAAATAGTGCAATTAATAATGAAGCTTTGTACTTAATATGTCTGATAATTACGTTTGTAAATGGTTTGATACCAATGTTTCCGATGAAAACGAAAATGACATAGTATCCAGCAACCAATGCTGACCAGTGGAATACGGTTTGTAAGTACACTGTTAATAGGTAAGGGAGGGCACCAACAGATAACCATAGGAATGTTCCACCGGTTTGATAGATTCTAAATGAACTGACCTTTAAGGCCTTAATATCAAATAGGGGGTTATCTACATGTGATAAATGATGACCGACCACTAGAATCATTAATAGACCGATTAGTACCAAGATACCAGCTGTAGGCCAGTATTCTCTACCATAAGTGGCAATTTCAGCACCGATTAGGATGAAACCAGATGAGATGGCAATTTCGATAAAGCCTAGGAAATCAAACTTAGTGCTGCTCTTTTGAGTATCTTTTTCAACTAACTTAATACCGATAATAATTGCTAATAATCCGATTGGCACGTTGATTAAGAAAATCCATTGCCAAGTAAGATACTTAACGAAGAATCCACCAATGATAGGTGCAATCGCTGGAGCGATTAGTGCAGGCCATACTAGGTAGTTAGCCATTCTAAGTAGTTGGTTGGATGGTGTCTTTTCCAACATGATTAAACGAGCGGTAGGAGTCATTAGTGATCCAGCAAACCCTTGGATAAAACGACTCGCTAATAGAAATGAGAAGGTAGGTGCAATAGCATCACCTAATGAACTTAAGACGAATAGTAAGGTTGCCAATAGCCAAGCATTTTTCTTACCAATTCGTTTAGCAATCCACCCGCTTAATGGGATGAAGATAGCCATAGTAATAAAGTAGATACTTACCGTTAATGAAAGTGAAGAAGTAGGCACGTTTAGACTTCTTCCAATGTACGGTAAAGCAGTTGTTACGATTGTCGCATCTAAAAATTGCATGAATAGACTTGAAGCCATCAATAATGCGACTTTGATATAATTGCTGATAATAAATCATTTCCTTTCCTTTCCTATATTTATACTTAAAAAAGTATATCATAAATTTTTTTTAAGATTAATGTAATGATTTGACGGATGAAAGTGATACTGGAATAATTAAAAATATATTGGCGTGCGAAATAAAAGGGGGCAATTTTAATTGATTAAAATTCATCAACTAACTGATTCAACATGGGTTGAAATGGTCGATGCCAACACCAAGGAAGTTGTTGAAACCATCGATAAATACAAACTACCAAATATCTTAAAAGGGTATATGTTAGATGCCCATGAACATTCTCGTTTTGAATATGATCCGGTCAAAAAGTATTCTGTCATGATTATGCGTGCACTAATTAGTGGACAAGATGAAAACGTACAAACTTCACCGGTTGTCATTGCTTTTACCAATGATTTAATTATTACCAAGAGTGATTCAAGATACCGTATCAAACAAGAAACTAGATGTAACAAGTTCGATATGGTGTTTAACATGCTACAAAGAATTAACAAGCCATACATGAATAAACTAGATCAAATCAACGAATCTGTTGAAAATTTACAAAACAAGCGTAGTAAGAATAGCGTTAACAATCACCATCTAAACGAAATCGCAATTCTAAAGAATGACTTGGTATACTTAAAGACGGCTACTGCTGCTAATATCATGTCAATCAATCAACTACAAAAGTCTAGTGATAACTTTGAAATTCCGATTTCATTTAACCAACGTCAAGACCAACACATCGACGATGTTGCTGTTGAATACGAAGAAAGCAAGTATATGTTTGATGTGCTAGACGAAATCGTTAGTCAGATTGAAGATACATACAGTAATATCATTAATAATAATCTAAATGATGTTATGAAGGTGTTGACTGTTTGGTCATTAATCCTAGCAATCCCACCAATTATTAGTGGATTCTATGGGATGAATGTGAATGTCCTTCCGTTCGCTAACAGCAGTTGGTCATGGTTCTTCACATTGGTTATCACTGTAGCTATTATTTATTGGATGATTTACTACCTAAAGAAACATCACGATTTATAAAATTACAAAGCTGATTATGTTTTCATAGTTGGCTTTTTGTTTGAATTAGGAAAGGAAAGTGATGTGAAATATTAAGAAAAGGTAAAAGTGATAATTAATTAATGTAAGCGCTTTACTATGCATTAGAATGAATGTATAATGAAAAATGTTAAATGGTGGAGTATAGCTATTGCATTGCTACACTAGAAGAAAAACAAAAAGTATAATTATAATCAGAGTATAAAAAAGGAAGTGTTAAGATGGATATCTTAATCGGAATATTACCTGCTCTTCTATGGGGGGTAGGACCACTAATCGCTACCAAGTTTGGTGGTAAACCTGTTGAACAAGTGTTAGGAACTGGATATGGTCAATTAGCAATTGGTATAATTATTTACCTATTTACTAGACCTGCTATTTCATTTCAAGAATTCCTATGGCCATTCTTAGGTGGGGTTGCATGGGCAGTTGCTCAATACATGCAATTCAGCTCATTTACTAAGATGAATGTTTCTACTGCAATGCCTATCTCAACTGGTCTTCAATTAATTGAAATTCCACTTTGTGGAGTTATCTTCTTTGGTGAATGGGGATCACCTTTAGCTAAGTTAATCGGTTTCTTAAGTATCGCACTATTGATTCTAGGAACTACTTGTACTAGTTACGTTGACAAGGGAGTTGTTAGAAAGAAACTTGATTACAAAGCTGGTATGCCATTATTAATCATTGGATCATTTGGTTACACTGCATGTTCTGTTTTCCCAAGAATTACTAACGCTTCTGGATTAGTTGGATTGTTACCACAAACATTTGGTATGTTCTTAGGTGCTGTTGTTGTTACATTTGTACTAAACGGTAAAGCAGCATTTGGTTACTTAAAATCAAAGGTTACATTCAAGAGTGGAATCATTGGTTTACTAGGTGGATTAGGTACTTTAGCATACTTAACTTCATTGAAGTTAAATGGTGTTGCTAACGCATTCCCACTAACTCAAATGAACGTTGTTGTTTCAACTTTAGGTGGTTTAATCATTCTAAAGGAAAACAAAAACAAGAAAGAAATTATTTTTACAGTTATCGGTTTATTAATGATTGTGGTTGCCGCAATTCTAATCGGTCACTTAGAATAGTCAAATAAAAAAGACCTACCATTATTGGTAGGCCTTTTTTTATTTGGATTTAAATTGAATGAACGATCATTAAAATTCCGCTCACTAGGAAGAAAATTCCAACCAAGAAAGCAACTGATAACGCAGATGCCACTGGGGAAATTAATAATAAAATACCAACGATTATACCTAAGATAGCAAAGACTACATCCATAATGTAGTAACCGTGGCTGACATCTTTAACATATTTAGCAAGTGATAATGCTGTTAATGAGTCTAAAATGAACATAATTGCAAAGAAAATAGCAATGTATAACATTCCAAAAGCACCATTGAATAACATTAATACACCGATTAAAATATCTAAAATACTGTTAAAAATAATCCAACCCTTTGAATCGAAGACATCACGCATATGGGTAAGCTTAAAAATACCTCTAATGATTGAAAATACTGCAACAATAAGTACAACAGTACTAAATGCTACATCGGGTCTAGATACTGAAATAATCCCAGCAATTACTCCCAAAATGCCGACGATAAATGAGAATGGATCAAATTCATTGATTCTATTCATAAATTTCACCTCTTTTAGTTGAGATTACCCTAATTATAATTCAATCTAATATTGCAAAATCAATTTAAAACGTTTTTTAAGTAATTTTTAAGGTTTATTTTTTAAGGGGAATTTTTTTAAACTATTTAGAATTATCGGTATAATTAGAAATATTATAAATGATTGAAGGAAAAATAATGGGTAGAGTAATTACAGTTTTAGAACGCCATAAAAATCTTATCAAAGTTAAGTTCCGTGGTGAGTTTGGTTACTTCTTTCCAGACACGAATTTAGTTAATCAATCATCCAATGTTGAAACCTTTGTTGATGCCGAAAAGACACTGGCAAAACACTTAGCCAAAGAAGATGATCAACTAATCATGGTGCCACGTGGCTTTGATGTCGATGACTTATTATTCATTGTCCAAGCAATTTCAAAAGAAGAAATCAAAGTAGGTAACGAGGGTGATTTAGGCATCTTTGAGATTAATCCCGATGGCAAAATAAAAAGACAGGCAGAATAATCTGCTTGTCTTTTTTAAAATGTATTAGAATTTAGCGCTACCTGGTTCACGTGGGAATGGGATAACATCTCTAATGTTTTCCATACCAGTAACGTACATAACTAGACGTTCGAAACCAATACCGAAACCGGAATGCTTGATTTCACCGTACTTACGTAGGTCTTCGTACCAGTCATATTCTTCTGGATTTAAATCAAATTCTTTGATTTTGTCGTTTAAAACGTCGTAACGTTCTTCACGTTCACTACCACCAACAATTTCACCGATACCTGGTACTAAACAGTCAGCAGCGGCAACAGTTTTACCATCATCGTTATCGCGCATGTAGAATGCTTTGATATCTCTTGGGTAATCAGTTAAGAAAGTAGGGCGCTTGTAAACATCTTCACACAAGTATCTTTCGTGTTCAGATTGTAAATCAATTCCCCATTCAACCGGAACTTTAAATTCAACATCTGCATCTTGAAGTAATTTCACAGCATCAGTGTAGGTTACACGAGCAAAATCTTCACTAGCAGTCTTTTGTAATTTTTCGATTAGACCTGGTTTAACATTTTCATCTAGGAATTCTAGTTCGTCTTTAGCATGATCTAAAACGTAGTTGATAACATATTTTAGTAAACCTTCAGCGACATCCATCATACCTGGTAGGCGAGTGTATGCCATGTCTGGTTCAATCATCCAGAATTCTGAAGCATGACGAGGAGTGTGTGAGTTTTCAGCTCTAAAAGTAGGACCAAAAGTGTATACATTCTTGAATGCCATGGTGAATGCTTCTTCTGGAAGTTGACCACTAACAGTTAGGTTAGTTTCAGTCTTGAAGAAGTCTTTTGAGTTGTCTACGTGACCTTGGTCATCCTTTGGAAGGTTATCCATGTCCATAGTTGTAACTCTAAACATTTCACCGGCACCTTCAGTATCACTACTTGTGATGATTGGTGTGTTAACGTAAACGAAGTCATTGTGTTGTAGGTATTCGTGAACTGCAAATGCAGCTAGTGAACGAATTCTAAATACTGAGTAGAAAGTATTAGTACGTGGACGCAAGTGAGCGATAGTACGTAGGAATTCGTAAGAAGTCTTTTTCTTTTGTAGAGGATAGTCAGAGTCTGAACGACCAACTAGTTCTACTTTTTCTCCGTGCACTTCAAAAGGTTGAGGAGCATCTGGAGTCTTCACAAAGGCACCTTCAACGGTGATTGTTGAAGCGATTGGAAGCTTACTGATTTGTTCAAAGTTTTCGTTACTCTTTTTAACGATAATTTGAGCGCTCTTGAAGCAAGAACCATCGTTTAATTCGATAAAACTAATGTTTTTTGAACCACGAATGGTCTTAATTGAACCTTCAAGAGAAACTGTTGTGTTGTCTTCTAGATCTTTAGTATATAGATCCTTAACACTTAGTTGTGTCATGTGATTCACGCCTTTCCGTAAACTATAAATAGCGGTAAATAAAAAACTTTCGCCCAAAAATTAGGACGAAAGTTCCGCGGTACCACCTAAAGTGCCTATAACTAGGCCACTCAATCAAATAACGCATTGATGCGCGTTCGTTTCTACTAAAGATTCAAAACGAAAACAAATAGGTGTTATTCATTGATGAAAGTATTATTAAGCTCTCACTATCCTTAACTCGCTGCTAAGATTCATCAATTACTCATCCGTATTTATAGTTCTATCATATTAACTATTTTCACATTTAAATATTACCACTATTTTGACATCAATTACAATATAAAAGTAGGGCAAAGACAAAAAAGCATATTGATTGCATTAGATATGTAAATATTGGATAATAAATCCATCAAATACTTATTTTATGTAAGGAGAACGAAAAATGCCAAAAATGAATATTGACATAATCAAGGGCCACGACCGAGATTACTTAAAGCAACTAATGGATATTTCCTACCATGTCATGTTAGACTGCTTCGGTGCTCCAGACGGAGATAGATATCAAATTCTAACTCAACATGAAGATTTTGAAATGAATATTTTAGATACCGGACTAGGTTTTGATCGTACTAACGACGTTGTCGTATTTAGTCTTACCACTAGACCAAGAACTAAGGAACAAAAGTTGAAATTCTACCACGACTTGGCTGAACAACTGGAAGACAAGCTAGGTATCAAGAAGAGCGACTTAATGATTAACTTAACTACCAATACCGATGAGGACTGGAGTTTTGGAAATGGAGTCGCTCAATTTATTGATGGTCCACTAAAATAAAAAAGTGCGGTTATTGAGCCGCACTTTTTATGTAGAGTTAGTTTGTAAGTTAAGATAACAAGCTGAGTTGAAAAGGTGTATCAAGTTATCAGCTTCAACTCGATAATAGCACGATACGGCGACATCGTTAACTAAAAGTTTAGTAACAAAGTATAAGATATATTATTAGAAATATTAAATGAAATAATCATAATTTAATTGTTGGGTTAAAAGTAGCTAATATATTTTGTTAGAAACTAGCAATCACAGCAATTAGACACATTGTCTATCTTAAATGAAAATAAAAGAGTGAGGTTTATATATATGAAAGTGGTTAATATTGCCAGCGCAAAAAAATTGAATTCATTGGTTGATGCCCCCATGCCAGAACTAAAAGAGGGGGATGTTTTAGTTAAAATTCATGCAGTCGGATTGAACCATGTTGATTTGTTATGGGCGGATCAACAGGTTAAACCAGACGATACAATTTTAGGTTTGGAAATGGCTGGTGAAGTCGTTGACGGAAATAATACTAAGTATAATGTAGGAACTCGCGTAATGGGATTGATAGATAACGGTGGATATGCTGAATACATCGCAGTTCCGGCAGAACGATTAATGCCAATTCCAGCCAACATTGATTACAAGAAAGCGGCCACGATTCCAGAGAGTTTTCTAACCGCTTATCAAACGCTATTTACCATCGGAAATCTGCATGATAATCAAACTGTCTTAATTCATGCGGGAGCTAGTGGTGTAGGAACTGCTGCAATTCAATTGGTTAAGCAACTTACCAAGGCTACCGTCATTACAACTTCTAGTACCAAGAAGACCGATATTTGTTTAGAATATGGTGCTGATTACGCAATTGATTACCGCAATAGCGACTTTGCAGAAGAGGTACAAAGAATTACCGATGGTCACGGTGCCGACTTAATCTTGGACTTCATTGGTGCCAGTTATTATCAACAAAACATTAAGTCAGTTGCAATGGACGGACAAATCATCCTAATTGGTAATCTTGGTGGAAGTGAAATCAAAGACGTTAATATCATGGACATTATTGGGAAGAGGATCACCATTACTGGAACTTTGCTTTCATCCAGAAGTAGCGAGTATAAAGCCCAATTGATTAATGATTTTAGCAATGACGTGTATGATTTGTTAGCGGATGATAAAATTAAACTATATGTAAGCAATGAATTTGATTTATCTGAATCAGCACAAGCTTTAACATGTATGCGTGAAAAACAAAATACCGGTAAAATCATCTTAAATGTTAAGTAGAAAGACGCCTAATATGGGCGTTTTTTTATTGTTTTGAAAAATGTCAAGATTAAAAATTTTACAATTTGTAACCAAACATTTAATAATTTGTAAAGAAATTGGGGAAAATTGTAACTTGTGTATATCATTCTCGCAATATTTAGATTGTACAATAGAGATAATCATAATTGTTAAAGGATGAGAGTATGTATAAACTAAAGTATTTATTGATGAGTTTTGGGGTTGCGTTGATTGGATTTCTATGTATTTCTGTCACTTCTGTGAGGAGTAATGCCGTATCCAACAACGTTTACGATTTATCTGAATGGCAAGGTAACTTCACTGATAGTCAAGTGAAGACGTTGAAGAACGAAGTACCTTTCGTAATTCTTCGTGTTCAATTCGGTAGTGCCTACCATGATAAGACCTTTGCCCACAACGTTGCTTTAATGAAGAAGTATGGTGTTCCATACGGAGTATATTCATTTAGTCAGTACACCAGTCCTTCAGATGCAGCTAGCGAAGCAAAGACATTATACAATCGTGCTCCAGAAGCTAGATTCTATGTTAACGATTATGAACAACAAACTGTTAAGTCAGGTGGAACTAATGCGGCTACCAAAGCATGGGTTGATGCCTTGAGACCACTAGTTGGTAATAGAAAGATTCTTTTCTACTCATACCAAAGTTTCATGACTTCTCATGCAGCTGAAGCCGTTAGTTCATATGATGGTTATTGGTTAGCCGCTTATCAAACAAATGAACCACAAAGAGAACATGTTTTATGGCAATACACAGATCATTTCTATTCCCCAGCATTGAACCAATATGTTGATGCTAGTGTGTTAACACAAAAAAATAGTTCTTGGTTTATTGATTCAACAAATAACAGTAACAATAACAAACCAAGTAAGCCAAAATCCAATGTGAAATACACAAAGGAAAACAAGACATTGACTGTGAAAACAGCGGCTAAGTATAACTTCTATAACCATGTTCCTGGAAACAACTACTTTAGTGAACTTCACAGAACCCACTACGGTCGTACATTCCATGGTAAGAATGTTACGGTAGATTTAAAGGCAACCGTAAATGGTCGTACTTATTATCGTGCATACGAAAATGGTAAGTTATTAGGTTGGATCAACCAAAATGGATTAGGTCCACACATTAGTTATTCTAAAGTTAACATGTATAAAAAAGTTAAATTAAATAGTAACTATACATTTTACAACCATGTAACACAAAGTCATTTCGCTGATTTCAAGACAACTGGAACAGCAAAAGAGTTTGCTGGGAAAACTGTCCACATTACTGGTCGCGCAATTAAAGATGGTTGGAAGACTTATTACTACAAATGCTATTACGAAGGTAAGTTAATCGGCTGGATTTACCAACGTGGAATTTAGTAAATAAAAAGACATTGTTTAGACACGATGTCTTTTTTTTGCAGAAAATTTGATAAAAAATTTAAACTTTTTCATTAGAAAAATGTCTAAAAAATAATGATAATCATTATTAAACTGTTATCTGTGCGAATGTTTATATAATAAATGTATAAAAAATACTAATTTGCTTAATAAAAAATTAACCATCTTACATCTTTCTTAATCTTATGAAACATTATATAATTTGTTAGTAATCTTAAGAAAAAATTAAGAAATGAAGAGAGGATAGGAAAATTTTACCACTGAGAAAACTTTTAAAAATGGTGATGATTGTAGGAATTATTTCATCAGAACTAATAATGACAAATGTAACACATGCTAATGCATCAAGCGATACACAGGTTAGCTTAAAGAAAGATGCTAAATTATACGACACACAAAAAATTAAAAAGATTAAAACTAAATCCGCTAAAAAATATTTCGGAAAAGAATCACTATACGAAAAGAAATCTGCTAAAGTTAAGAAGACTACATATAAACTTGTCCAAAGCGCGAATGGAACAAAATCAGGCTGGATGAAATCCTCCGATTTATATGTTGTGAAGAGAAAGATTACTACCAAATCTAAATATACACTTACACCACGTATAAATGATTCATCTGATTTGGATAGTCGACAATTAACTCAACTATCCGACAGTCAAATTAAGTCACGAATCAGGGCTAAGTTCATTAACTTTGTTCAAGGACAAAGAAAAAAGACTGATAATGGATCATGGATTTCTAGCAATGGATTAAACAAGGTGGCTCAAGAAAGAGCCAACTATGTCGATCCAACAATGGGGGAAGCATCTCACTACACTACTAGAGATGGAAAACGCCATCGTCAAGAAGCTGCTATCTTAGATGGACAAAGAATGAAGATAGTTAAGAATCAAAATGACATCTATGAATCTAATGGTTACGCCACCTTAGACAAGAACTACTACCACATAACAGATTACGTTAATTATTTTAACGAAATGATTACTGACGACGGTGCATCTGGTGATAGCCACAAGACGCAACTATTAGGTAATGAAGGAAATGGCCTAAGATACTACGGAATTGGTCTAAGAGTGATTAGAACTAATTACACCGTTCAAGTAAACATTGTTATCTTATCAGCTGATACTAAGTACAGATAAAAAGGAGCTCAAAGAGCTCCTTTTTATTTTCTTTTGATAACGCGAACTCGAATGACTTCATTAATGGATTGTAAATCATTTAATAGTTTATTGGTTGGTTCGTCGCAAAAATCAACCATAGTATAGGCCATTTCATCTTTAGCGCCGTTACTCATTTGGTTAATGTTAAAGTTATTTTCAGCAGCTCTAGTGGCGATTTGACCAACCATGTTTGGGATATTCTTATGAATCAAAGTGATTCGATAAGGTGAGTGCATTGAAACATTCATGTTTGGTAGATTCAATGATTGTGATAGGTTACCAGTTTCTAGATAACGCTGGATGATCTTGGCCCCTCTGACAGCACCGTTTCCTTCGGCTTCGACAGTTGATCCACCAATGTGTGGGGTGATGACAACGTCTTCGCGGTTCATTAAGACGTCATCACCAAAGTCAGTAATGTATGAAGCAATCTTTCCCTCGTCCAAAGCATCAACGACTGCTTGGTTATTGACGATGCCTAGACGAGCGTAGTTTAGGATGCTTATGCCAGGTTTCATTTGCTTGATTGTGTTTGCGTCGATTAGGTCAGTAGTTTCATCGTTCTTAGGTACGTGTACTGTTACAATATCGGCATCTTTAATTGCGTCTTCTAGGGTGTTAGCACGTGTGATATCACTTTCGATGCGCCATGCAGCGTCTGATGATAGGTAGGGGTCATATCCGACAACATCCATGCCTAAGTCGTTGGCGGCGTTGGCAACCAGTGAACCGACATGACCTAAACCAATCACGGCTAATGTTTTATCTCTGATTTCGGTTCCTTTGAAACGCGGATCAATCTTCTTCATTTTTGAAATGTCAGCGTGTAAATTATTGGCTGAGAAGTTTGCTACGGGGAAGAGGTGACGGACAGAAGCGATGATCATTGATAAGACAACTTCCTTAACGGCATTGGCGTTACTTCCAGGAGTGTTGAAGGCGGCGATGCCTAATTCAGATAATCGATCGATGGGAAGGTTATTAAAACCAGCACCGGCTCTGACAATCACCTTTAGGTTTTCAGGGAAGTCAGCGTCTAACATGTTGGCAGAGCGAATTAGGTATGCGTCTGGATTGTCGCTTTGGTTAATCTGGTATTTGTCACTGAATTTATCTAAACCATCCTGTGAGATTGCATTAAAAGTTTTAACGTTATACATAATTATTACCCCCGAGTTTGTTCGAATTTAGTTAGGACATCAATTAGTTTTTCAACACCTTCGAGCGGCATTGCGTTGTATAGGCTAGCACGAAGTCCACCGATACTTCTGTGCCCCTTTAGACTGAAAAGGTCGTTGTCGGCCGCAAAGTCGACGAATTGTGCGTCTAAGTCATCGTCATTGGTAGTGAAGACGATGTTGGTGTATGAGCGTTCATCTTTTTTGACGTTGTTATGGAATAGTTTTGATTGATCAAGATAGTCGTATAGCATACTGCTTTTTTTAATATCGCGTTTTTCCATTTCAGCAATTCCACCGTTGTCCAATAACCATTGGGTGGTTAGTTTCGCAGCATAGATAGGGAAGACTGGTGGAGTGTTGAACATTGAATTCTTCTTGGTATATGCTTCGTAGTTTAGAATCGTTGGAATATGTTTGCCTGGATTAATTAGGTCGTCTCTTACGATAACGATGGTTAGACCAGCTGGAGCCAAGTTCTTTTGTGCACCCGCAAAGATAAGGCCAAAGTCGTTTACATCATATTTTTCAACCATGAAGTTGGATGACATGTCACCAACTAATGGAATATCTTTGACATTTGGTAAATGATCGGGATGATATGTAGAGCCTTCAATCGTGTTGTTGACGGTTACATGCAAGTAATCATAAAGTTTCTCTTCAAAATTATTGCTTGGATATGGAAGTTGATCATCATCTTTGATGACATCGATTCCATAACCTAGTTGTTCTGCTTCTTGATAGGCCTTCTTGTTCCAATGGCCACTGTCTAGAAAGGCAATATTTTCTCTGTGGTTAGCTAAGTTCAACGGAACAGCGGCAAACTGACCAGTCCCACCTCCTTGGTAGAAAAGAATATGATAGTTATCAGGAACATGCATTAGTTCCTTGATGTTTTGCTTAGCATCATTTAATACATTTTCAAACAGGGTGCTACGGTGTGAAATCTCTAAAATACTCATGCCACTATCTTCAAACGATGGCAATTCACGTTGGATTTGCTCAATAACTGGTTTCGGCATTACTGCAGGACCAGCTGAAAAATTATATACAGTCACAATTATCACTCCCAAAAATAGATTAAACGAAATAAAAAAGCCCCACAGAGACAGTTCTGTGGGGCCACTATTACAAGTGTATTGTCTTTATGGCCCCACAAAATGTTAACCATCTATGCAGGGCACAAGTTTCGTATAAATAGGCCTACATAAATGTATGTGTAGACCAGGAAGAGACAATTAAATTATTAATATTTGCATTTCTTAACATTTTAATTACCTCCTCCTTTAATTTAACCAAATTCTAACATACATATAATAACTTGCAAACAAAAATGTTATAATAAATCAAAATCTACGTGTTTCATCGAAAGGAGAGTTTGATTTTGACTGAGTTTTATTTTGTTCGCCACGGTAAAACATTCGCCAATCAACAGGGGTTAAAGCAGGGGACGATTAATTCTGAAATTACATATTTATCTGATATAGGAAAGCAACAGGCACATTATTTGCATGATCATTTTGATATTAGTTTTGCTGATAAAATTTATGTTAGTCCACTTCAAAGAACTTTGGATACAGCGGATTACTTAAATGCTGGTGTGGACTTACCAATTGAAAAAGACGAACGTTTGCTAGAAATTTCATATGGTAAGTGGGATGGTCAATCTAATGCAGAATTGATGAAGACATATCCTGAAGTGTTTGATGATGAGTTAAAAGATGTATTACCAAGTTATGCTGTTCTCGCTGATGGGGAAACTTTTGAAGACGTTACCAGTCGGGTGAGTGAATTTATGGAAGAAATTGCTCATAAAAATCCTAACGGGAAATTTGTGGTGATTTCACATGGTTTCACCGTAAAGGCAGCCATGATAGTAGCATTAAAACAGCAAAATGATCCGATGTCAGTAATTGAACCAGACAATACATCGGTGACTAAGATTAGATTGAAAAATAATCAATATTATGTGGATTACTTTAATCGATTGTATTAAAAAAAGAGACATTATTGGCTCTTTTTATTCAAACATTTATTGTAATCTGAATTGCTAATATAATTGTGGAAAGTGATACGATAATTGTCTCATTAAATGGGAACTGACTTGCTAGTCCGATTATAAAGACTTCTATCAGTAAGATGGTGAAAGAAGCTAATAATAGCTTCTTCTTATTGGCTGAAATAAAAGTAAAAATAATCTGAAATAAGTTGATAAATGTAATCAGCACTCCTAACAAAATGGTGTGCTGATTGGTGTTATCCCCAATAATTAATGGTAAAGCTATGTATGTAAATGTGAATAGGTTAATAAATGATCCGATGAGTTGAAACCCACCTGCAACAACATCTTTACGAATCTTTTTTCACTTCCTTCTATTAATATCAGTCATCATAAAACTACCAAAAATTTTAACATTCAAAAATTAAAAAAAAGAAAGAATTTAACTATGAAAAATTCTGATTTATTACTGATTGAACCAAAAAAAGATGATTTTTCTAACTTAATTGCTAATACAACTGCGATTAAACATTACTATTCACATGTGGCAATCGTGTATGTTGATCATGGAAACGCTTATGTGATTCATGCTGTTCATAATCGCGGAGTACTTAAACAGAGTTTGGACGAATTTTTATCCAATCGAGAAAATCAAAGAATCGACTTGTATCGAGTTACTAAAGATATTGATAGTGATGTAGTAATTAATCGTGCTAAAAAGGTGATTGGAAAGCCTTATAATAATCTTTTTTTAAATCACTATGATAGTTTTTACTGTTCACAAATAGTTACATATGATTTTGAACTAGAGAATGTTTTTCACTTAACCCCATTACGTTTTGGTCAAAATGGTGAAATCGATGCTAAGTGGGTTAATTATTATCAAGAGTACGACAGAAATGTGCCAATTGATGAAATCGGAAGTAGTCCGAATTCATTGGTGGAGTCTAACATGATTAGGTTGATTAAACATATCCAATAAAAAAGAAGCCATTACGGCTTCTTTTTTATAGTTTTGGAAAATCTTTCATATCAAATAGTTGATGCTCACGGATTGTATTGTAGGTTTCACTATACCAAGCTCTTTCCATGTGGGCTTCTTTAATTTCCGGGAAATTATTTAGTAACGTTTGATTAGATTCCTCGACATTATCATTTTCATAGAAGAAAAAATCGACCATCCAATCATAGATGCACCCGGGGATGATGTCATAGATTTTAAATGCTGCCTTTTTATATTCTTTATCGCTAATCTCTTCATACTTACCATCAGAGACTTTTTTGTAAACCGTTTGGAAGTCGTCAGTGTCTAATTCTTCTTTTGAATCCTTGATATCATAGGCATAATATAATTCAAAATGTTCCTCTAAATCATTTATTAGGGTATCAGTAAGATCTCCGTTGTAGAAGACAAGATAAGAAAGGTATTCCTTGTAGGAACTTGGTTTGATTTCTTCATCATTTGGCATGGCAGGCATCTCCTCATAAAAATAATAAACATATGATAATAAAATAATATGTTTATAATAATTTGTGGTATAATTAGTTGAATTTTGAGGAGAGGGAGATATAAATATGAAATTCAAGAAATTAGTTATTGCTGCTATTGCAGCTGTATTACTGTTTGTTCCAGTCCTTGCTAGCACTACACATGCATCTGCTGCAAAGAAAGATCAAGTTTCAAGTAGTTACGTTAAGGAACTTAAGGCTGACGTTTTAAGTCGTATTAATAAGTTTCGTGCTAAGCACCATCTAAAGCCATTACATTACAGTAAAGCATTGGATAAGTTACCTCAACGAGTTGCTGATAAGAAAATGGCCTATGTATTAGGTGGTTCTGATAGACATATTACTAGTAAAAAGATTCGTGCATATTTCAAAGATACTGCAAAGCAAATGAAGTATAAGAATGTTAAAAACATTCATGAAGCTGATTCTAGAACTTGGGATTATTCTAGAAGAAGTGCTAAATCAGCAAGTAAAAATTCTTCACAATTCTATTTAGCACCGAACCCTATTGATAAAAAGTCTCTATTATTAAAGAACACTAAAAATGTTGGAATTGGTGTAGCTTTTGGTTACAACAAGTACAGTGCTGAAGGTCAAGGAGCACCATACGAAACAATTATTGAAGTTGTGATTAGATAAATAAAAAAAGATCAATGACCTGAACCCCTAAAATTGGAAGATGGTTATGCTATTTTCTGGGAGGAATTGATCCGGTATTCAACCGGTGACATTCCTCCCAGTTTTTGTT
>NZ_JXDB01000006.1 GCF_001281265.1 Apilactobacillus kunkeei DSM 12361 = ATCC 700308
TAAATCTTCTTCTTAGTCTATTACTTGCGACCTTGCCGCAAGTTCCTTTATAAGAATTATATTTTCTAATTTTTCGTTTATAACTATCACATAAAAGTCCTTCGTTCTTCATGATGCGAAGGACTTTTTTGTGATTAATATTATATCCTCGGCGTTTCAATTCAATAGTTACTCTTCTATATCCGTAATCTTTAAATTTATTTCTAATAACTTTAATCTCACTGATGACCTTTTGGTCATCAACTTCGTACTCACGTTGACACGCATCGTAATAACTACTACTAGACATCTCGGTAATATCTAATAACACAAATAATGGAACGTTCATTTCTCGCCTTAACTCATTTATTATTTGCGCTTTTTCTTTGTTGGTGATTTTTTGCTTTGAATCAAGGCGTCCAATTTTTCCAAGTATGCAACCTTAGCTTGTAAGTATGTTACTTGTTGTTCAAGTTGCTTATTCTTTTCGTCCACTGACATATTTTTATTATTCTTCATTTTAGGCGGTCTTCCTTTAGGTTTATTTAGGCGACCTTCAGCTGCTAAGCGTTCCCATTGATATATCACAAAAGGAGCACTTATTGCGAAATGCCGTGCGGCATTTGTTAATGATTCATGATTTTTAAGTCGCCAATTTATGACCTTTATTTTAAATGAATATTCATAATATGTTTTTGTATTTTTTGAGAAATATTCAATTCCAAATTGTTCAACTTTACTAATCCATTCATAAAGGGTCGCAGACCCTTTGATACCGTACTTATTAGTAATTTTTGTAAATCCTAAACCATTATAATAATCTTTAATGGCAGCTAATTTTAATTCTTTAGAAAACACAAAAGAACCCCTTAGGTTAGATTTCTCCAACTCAAGGGGTTCAGTTCACAATCATAATGATTGGTCTTTTTTTAGTCTTGATGTTGCAAAAACTCATTTAGATATTCTTGTGATAGTTGATATACCTTGGATGAACTGTATTTTTCATGAGGTTCACTCCAGATACATAGGGCGGAATCAATCTTTTGATTTCCCTTATAAATATCGGATGTGTTGTTGTCGTCCCAGATGCGTTCGTTCCATTTATCCAATAGTTCCTTCCAATGAAAACGAGATGGGTCAGTGTACATCTTTGGGAAGTTGATTACATATAGATAGTAGAAGTTACAATTAATGACTTTGAATCCATGATGGACTAATTGAGGAAGGGTGGTTCTTAATCTAATTAGTTCTTTTCGGTCATCAGAATCACTTTGTTGTCCGTTTTGACTCCAGTAGAAGACGGTAATGTTTTTGTGATACCTGTTGATGGTCCGTTTATGAAAACTATCATTCCAGGCGGTTAGTTTATAACCTTTTTGGTTCACAAATGAATCGATTGAGTTGATGTATTTAACGAAGTTATTTTCTTCAGTCTTGTTATCCAAGGAGATTTCATCAGCGCCCATGCCAATATGATTACCCTTAGGCAATAGTGGTAGGTATTCGGATAGGATTTTCTTAGAAAGCGTTAGAGTGCCTTTCTTGGACAGTTTAAACTCATTATATCCATCTCGATATACCAATTGTTTCTTTAAACGACGACCTGATTTGGTATAACTAAGCAGTTTTAAAATCCCTTTGTCGTGGCCAGGAATGTCGATTTCTGGAATCAACTCGATGTGTCTTTGTTGGGCATAGTTAATTAAACTCTTTAGTTGGGCTTTACTTAGAAATGCCTTGCGAGTCTTACGATTGAAATAGATACCATTTTTGACCTTGGCTTTTCTCGTAGTTTGACCCAGATAACTGTTCTCGACACCAAATCGTTCATTGTCGGTCAAATGGAGCAGCATGAATTTGGCATGATTTTTAGACAGGGTATCAATGTATTTACGGATTAATCTAGGTGAGTAAAACGATCGCGCACAATCCAATGTCATACCTTTATTGCCCTGAATGCTATTGGCCGATGATGTAATCCCAAACGAGAAAACAGTCGATATTACAAGAACGGCGATTAAACAAGCACTGATGATTTTCTTCACATTATCGCTTCCTTATACTTATATGATAATAAGTATATCATAATGAAATGGAAATGGAGATTTGTATAAAATTAAACACATTGTCTTTAAATCAAAAGAAAACGTTTGTAACGTTCTATAAACGTCTATAATTGCCGCTTTAATTACAATCTTCCTATGATACAATAAATCTATACACACAATATATTAAGGTGAATTAATATGGCCAATTATAGAACGCAAAGCGAATTAGATTTCGAAAAAGAAATTGTCCACCAATTAACTATTGGAAGTAATCAGTGGACAGAACGAAAAGATTTATATGAAGCTACACCCGATAAATTATGGGAAAACTTCAGAGAAAAACTTAATAGAAACAATATTGCAGCTTTAAAGCATAAGGAACTAACCGATGAGGAATTTAACCGTGTTAAAGCTCGCATCAGTAATGTGAAGAGCCCTTATGATGCTGCTAAAATCCTGGATGCCGAAAATGGAATTGGTAAGATTGAAATTCCAAGAGACGATGCATCACTAGGTACTGTGACATTAAACATATTCTGGAAGGCAGATGTTGGCGGGGGACATTCAAGTTATGAAATTGTTCGCCAAGCTATCAGACCACGTTCAAATGACGATGATTCAGATCGTCGTTTTGATGTGACTTTATTAATCAATGGTCTTCCATTAATTCAAATCGAATTAAAGAAATCAACAGTCGAAATTAACCAAGCATTTAACCAAATCAAAAAATACGCCGGTGAAAATAAATACACTGACATTTACTCATTATTACAAATGTTTGTCATCATGAGTCCTGACAGCTCAGCTTACTTTGCTAACTCTCGTCCTGATGAATTTAACAAATCGTTTGTCTTCAAGTGGCGTGATAAGGATAATAATCCGGTCGAAAATGGGATGGACTTTGCTAAGTCTGCATTGAATATTCCAATGGCTCATAAACTGGTTAGTGAATACAAAGCTATTGATGAAGAACGTAAGAAGTTATTACTACTTCGTCCATACCAAATCTACGCGATTGAAGCGGTGCTAAAACGTATTAAAGAACATGAGAATGGATACGTTTGGCACACCACCGGTTCTGGTAAGACCTTAACATCTTACAAGACCGCTAAGTTGGCCGCTCAAATGCCTTCAGTTGATAGAGTTGTCTTCTTAGTTGACCGTAAGGCATTAGATGACCAAACAGTTGGTAACTTTAGAGCGTATGCATCAAATGATGATATGACCATCAATAAGACCGACAATACTTCGAAGTTACGTCAGGCCTTATTAAAGGGTGGCAATAACATCATCATTTCATCGATTCAAAAGATGGCTAATTTAGTGAATGCTGAAGAACAAGCTCAAGATGAAGGTAGAAATACCAGAGTAGCTAAATCTAAGCTATTAGATAAACGCATTTGTTTCTTCGTTGATGAAGCTCACCGTTCTCAATTCGGAAAGATGCGTCAAGACATCAGCAATGCATTCAAGAATGCTAATTGGTACGGATATACTGGAACCCCAATCTTCCATGAAAATAGAAAGAAGTTCCAAGGCGACCGCGGTGTTACAACGCAAGAACTATTTGGTGAAGAATGCCACAGATATACCTTAGTAAATGCCCTAGAAGATCACGCTGTCTTGCCATTCAACGTTGAACATGTGAACACCATTACTAACGTTAATGAAATCGTTGAAGAAATCATGCAAAAGCAAGCAGCTAAGGAACTAAAGAAGAAGGGCCAAGAGCTAACGATTTCAGAAGAAAACGACATCAAGAATGAATTAAACGAAATGTCTGATTCTGAAAAGGAATCATACCTTCCAAACGATATATACGAAAACGATGAACATTTAGATCGAGTTGTTGATTACATTTTGACAACTGGACCTAAAAAGATGAGTTTGGGTAAAGGAAATTACAACGGAATTTTAGCTACTAGTTCAATTCCAATGGCAATTAGCTACTACAAAAAGTTAAAGGAACAAAAGAAATTACATCCAAATGAAGTGGATAAGGACTGGCCACGTGTTGCCATTACATACTCTTTAGCTGAGAATGATGATGCTCACAAGGAAAATATGGAAGGAATGGATGAAGCCATTGCCGATTATAACGCAATGTTTGACACTAACTTCCATAACAATAATGAAGAAATTAATCTTTATAATGAAGATGTTGCTAAGAGAACCGCACGTCGTGAATCTTATTATGCACATTTGAAACGTAATCAAGAAATTAATCTAGTGATTGTTGTTAACCGACTATTGACTGGTTTTGATGCGCCAAAATTGAACACCCTTTTTGTTGATAAGAATCAATTAGAATACGCTAACTTAATCCAAGCTTATTCTAGAACTAACCGTTTGGAAAATAATGATTTAAAACGTGAAGGTCAAATTGTTACGTTCAGAAAACCAGCACTTTCAGAAGAAAATGAAAAAGAAGCATACCGCTTGTATGGTGGTGAAGGGTCATATGAAGAACTAATGCGCCCCAAGTATATGGATGCGGTTGCTAAATTCAAGAGTGAGGTTGCTCATTTGAAACGTATCGCACCAAATGCTGATGATGCCGATGATTTAAAGGGTAAGGAATCTAAAGCTGATTTTGTGAAGACATTTAGACGTGTTAATACACAATTGAACTCATTAACAATGTATAACGACTTTACTTGGGATAATGCCGAAGAAGAATTCGGGATTAGTGAAGATGAAGTCCAACACTACATTGGTAAGTTTCAACGTATTAAATCTGAAATTCAAGAAAACCCAGACGATGATGAAGACGACGAACTAAGCAATCTGGACTTTTCACTTTCAATTGGATCGACCGTTCTAGTCGACTATGATTACATTACGGGGCTACTAAAAGAATTGGTAGATATGCGTAATAGTTATGATTCTGAAGAAGAATATCAAGAAAACATGACAGATTACCTCCAAAAAGAGGCTGAAATTCAAGAACAGATTAATAAGTATGAAAAATCTGGTCATGAAAAACAAGCGGTGTTATTACGTGAAATCCTATCATACTTGGATAATCATATGGTTGATCCGGACAAATTCGATGATTTTGTCGGTCAATACAAAAATAATAAGTTAAATGGATTGGTAAATGATTTTGCAGACAAATGGGGACTAGATGCTGAAGAATTAAAACGTGTCGCAATAGAACGTCACCGCAAAGTCGAAGAAGGTTCACACTTACAAAAACTAATTGATCATGGTGATTTGGACCATGCGGCTGAACACCAAGTCGATGATAGTCTAAAGATTCCAATTATTTACAACGCTAAAGCTAACAAAAGTATTAATGCATTTATCGATAAAGAAATTGATGCTTACTTATAAGGAGAATTAACATGGTAGAAGAAAAAACACAAAGTTTAGAAAGCGCACTATGGAGTGCAGCCGATGCTCTAAGAGGTAACATGGATGCCTCAGATTACAAGAACTATTTATTAGGATTGATTTTTTATCGTTTCCTATCAGTCAAAGCACTAAAAGCCTTTGCTGAAAGTAACCGTATGGATGAAAATAACCATGCTGAATTAAAAAAACAATACACTCAATTCTTGGACCCAAATAATATGATTGGTGACATCAAGACTAGAGAAGCTACTATTTAATCACTATTGAACAAGAACGGATACCACATTGAACCAGAAAACTTGTATAGTTCACTAATTGATAATATCAATGATGGAAGCTTTGAAATTGAACAACTAGAAACAGCATTACATGAACTAGAATTATCAACTAATAACCAAAGTTCACATGGTGATTTCGATGGATTGTTCCAAGACGTTGATTTACACAGCAATAAGCTGGGTGGAACTATTCGTCAAAGAAACCAGGCCATTAGTGAAACCATGTTGGCATTGAACAGCATTGACTTGTTTGGTCACAATGGGGATGTGTTGGGGGATGCATATGAATACTTAATCGCTCAATTCGCTAGTGATTCTGGAAAAAAGGCGGGAGAATTCTACACCCCAAGACAAGTATCTGATATTATTTCACAAATCGTAACTAACGAACGTAGTGAAGGTGATGAACAGATTAGAACCATTTATGATCCAGCTGTAGGTTCTGGTTCATTACTATTGAACGTAGCTCAGCACGTGGAGAAACCAGAATTAATTAAATATCACGGACAAGAACTAAATACTACTACCTATAATTTAGCTCGTATGAACTTGATGTTACATGGGGTTTCATATGAAGATATGAACCTAAATAATGGTGATACATTGGATAAAGACTGGCCGGTAGAAGAACCCTACCAATTTGATGCTGTTGTCATGAACCCACCTTACTCTGCTAAGTGGGATAATGACGATTCACGTCTAGCCGATCCAAGATTTAGAGATTATGGAGCATTACCTTCTAAATCTAAAGCTGATTTTGCCTTCTTATTACATGGTTTATACCATTTGAAGGACAACGGAACGATGGGAATTGTTCTTCCACATGGAGTCTTGTTTAGAGGAGCTAAGGAAGGTAAAATTCGTGAAAAATTAATCGAAGATAACCGAATTGATGCAGTAATTGGATTACCGGCTAACATCTTCCATTCGACTAGTATCCCAACAGTGATCTTAGTATTGAAGAAGAATAAGGATAATTCTGACGTCTTATTCATTGATGCATCTAATGAATTTGAAAAAGGAAAGAATCAAAATAACATTACTTCAGAAAATATTCAAAAGATTGTGGATACTTATAAGAATCGAAAAGATGTGGATAAGTATGCACATGTTGCCAGTTACGATGAAATTAAGGAAAATGATTTTAATTTAAATATTCCACGTTATGTTGATACTTTTGAACCTGAACCAGATATTGATATTAATGAAGTTAAGCAAAGTATCGCCGAAATTGATGAGGAAATGGCAAAGATTCAAAAAGAATTTGATACAATGGCAGCTGATTTAGTAGAAACGGATGTGAATATTAATGACAAAGATTAAGGTACCTCGATTAAGGTTTAATGAGTTTAGTGGTGGATGGAGAGAAGAGAAGCTAGATAACTTAAGTGAAAGGATAACAAGGAAAAACAAGGATTTAGAAAGTGAATTGCCGTTGACTATTTCTGCTCAGTTTGGATTAATTGACCAAGAAACTTTTTTCAATAAAAAAGTGGCCAGTAAAGATTTAAGCAACTACTTTTTGGTAAAGAATGGAGAATTTGCATACAATAAAAGTTACTCAAATGGATACCCATTTGGAACTATTAAAAGTTTAAAAAAATATAATATGGGCGTTCTTTCGAGTTTATATATTGTGTTTGATATTAAAAAAAATAATAATCATCTATTTTTTGATTCTTTTTTTGATTCAAGTCACTGGTATAAAGAAGTTTCTACTAAAACAACAGAAGGTGCAAGAAATCACGGATTATTAAATATTTCACCACAAGAATTTATGAATATTAGGATTTTATTTCCTTATAACATTAGCGAACAAAAAAAAATAGGTGACTTCTTTGCAAAACAAGACAAACTAATTGAACTTCAAACACAAAAGGTGGATCAACTAAAGAAACTAAAGCGTGGATACTTACAGAAGATGTTCCCACAAGAGGGTGAAACAGTACCTCGATTAAGATTTAGTGGATTTAGTGGGGAATGGAAGGAAGATAGAGGAAATAAAATATTCTATAGTTTTTCTGAAAAGAATCATGAAGACTTAAAACCACTTTCAGTTACTCAAAATCAGGATGTTCTATACAGAGATTATTTAGATCCCGCACTATCTTATGATATTAATAAACTTTCTACTTACAAAATGGTTGAAAAAAATGATGTGATAATAGGATTAAGATCATTTATTGGAGGATTTGCAATTTCTGATAAAAAAGGAATAGTTAGTCCAGCTTATACGATTCTAAAATTTAGAGATGCTGTATGGGATTTTTATTTTACTAAATATTTATTTACAAATTATGTATTTATTGAAAGTTTGAAGAAAATAACTTATGGTATAAGAGTTAATGGGAGAAGTATAAGTTATAACGACTTTTCTAGTCTTATGTTAGTTTATAACGATAACATTAAAGAACAACAAAAAATAGGTGAATTCTTTGCAAAACTAGATAAATTGATTGAAGAACAATCCAATAAGCTAGATCAATTAAAGCAACAGAAGAAAGCTTACTTACAAAAGATGTTTATTTAAATAAAAAAGACAACTTAGTCATTTGATTGATAAGTTGTCTTTTTGTAATTTTCTTAATAAAAATTTAACATTCTTTACTTTTTCTTAATATTTTCATATAATACAGAAGTAGGTAGTCATTCCAGATGATTTATCTTAATGTTTATTATTTACAACTCTCTATAAATCTAATTGTGCACCTCTCTATGTAATCACGCACAAATTAGGTTGGCCCGTCCACTTAAAGGACGGGCTTTTTATTTACTCTATTTTATTTACTCTATTTTATTTATGAATAATGATATACTTAATTTATTATAAACTTGGAGGATGCTATGAGAATTAAAGGAATTATATTAGCAATAATCGGCTCAATATTTTGGGGTATGTCAGGAACTGTTGCGGAATATCTTTTTGAAAATCACTTGGTAACACCAATCTGGTTGGTAGGTACTAGATTATTTGTTGCGGGACTTCTTCTTTTATGCTGGAGTCGGATAACTACGGGAGAATCAATTTTTAAAATTTGGCATAATAAGAGAGAAATACTTACATTGATCGCCTTTGCACTTTTAGGAATGCTTCCTTCCCAACTTACATATTTTATGGCAATTAGATATGGTAATGCTCCAACCGCAACTGTCCTACAATTTTTAGGACCCATTTTTATTATGGGATACGTTACGGTTTTTAATCATAAGTTACCTAACTTGGCTGAAATAGTTTCAGTAATCTTGGCTTTAGCTGGGACTTTCTTGTTAGTAACTAATGGACACATTGATTCACTAGCTTTATCAATCGCTGCGATTGCATGGGGGATTGGAGCTGGTGTCAGTCAGGCATCTTATACTTTAATTCCTGCTAAATTGTTATCAATCTTTGATGATAAATTGATAGTAGGGTGGGGAATGCTATTAGGTAGTTTACCGCTATCTGGTTTTGTCTTAAGTACATCTGCTCCTAAAGTATCAATGATCACAATAATTAGTATTGTCTTCATTATTGTATTTGGTACGATGTTGGCATACTTGCTATATTTGATGAGTACGAAGTATATCTCACCATCAGTGACAGGTATGTTAAGTGCTTTTGAACCATTGACTGCTACTGTCTTATCAGTTGCTTTTCTTGGTACACATTTGGCTCCTGTGCAGTTATTGGGTGGTTTATTTATAGTTGCTACAGTATTTGTACAAACGATTTTTAATAGGAAGAATTAGTGAATGTTATTCGTAGTGTCAATTGTATTAATGGTATAATAATTATTATTTTATAATGACGCTTATAAAAGTTTTACAATGTTTAATATTTTATGAGATGAGGTAGTAAATGAGAAGGATTTATATTGTTGAAGAAAAACAAAAAGAAGAAGGATTTACACTGTCAACTATAATGTTTTTAGCTTTCTTACTTTGTATTTTTATTGGATTACCAATAGTACTAATTTATGATTTTATAGTCGGACCTACTGAGCGAGAAATTTATGAAGGCTGGGGAAACTATGAAAATAGAAGTGTTGATATTCAAGTATATCAATTAGGTGGATTGTATAACACATCAAAAGGTAAAGACTATCGAGTGGATTTTATTGTTCACAAAAATAATAAAGTGATTAAATCTATGTATTATGATGATGAGGATAAATTTAATAAAAAATATAAGCTAATACCTATAGAAGGAGAGTGGAGGGATCAAGACATTAATAGATTTCCTTACAATGTAAAAGACTCTATGTTTGACGATTAAGAATAAATCTGTCTTTGACAAAAATAAAAAAGGATTGTAATTAAAAATTACAATCCTTTTTTATTTATGGAGGCGGCGGGAGTCGAACCCGCGTCCGAGCATATCGCCATTTGAATATCTACGCTCATAGGGATACTATTTGAAGTTTCACTGACCAAAGCACCGTATTCCGGGGTTAACATGATCAGCTAACCTGATTAATCTCTTTTACTTAACTTCAGGTATGAGCAAGTAACGTAAGCCTATTAATTATAAAACCCAAGTTAGCCCCTAGGCAAAGCTAGTTGGATTGTCGTAGACTGCTTATTAGGCAGCTAAAGCGACGTTGTTTGAATTATTGTTTGCAGTTATAATTTAAAAACTGGACGGTTGAGCAGACGCCGCTGCGAACGCAATCCGAATTCGAACTATACCCGTCGAATCCATAACGCCCCCAAATGGTACATATTCAATAGTACCATATTTATCGCAATAGTGAAAAGACATTATCATACAAATTATATTTAGGATGCGTTGAGTGCCTGTTTATTGTTATAATGGATAGTATACCTAAATAAATGAGGGTGAATTAATGAAAAGCAATTCAATTGCAAACGAAAATGTGCCACACTTTTACGTGCGTTTAAAGCACCGTAAGATGGAAAAATGGTATGTCAATGAAATGCAAGCGGGGAAGCATCAACGTAAAGCATTCAATCATTCAGACGAAAAAGCAAAATTTGAAATTGATCAAATCGGTTTTTACCAAAAACATCTATGGTTTCACTTTGAAAACGAAAGTGATGTTGGATGGATTCCTAACAAATTCATTCGAAAGAACTACAGAATCTTAAATCTACAGGCCAGTAAGGATAATACCGAGGCTTCTAACGAAGAAAAGTCGTTATCTGTATTGGTTCATTTCTCTAGACCAGATTTTGATGTGTACGATAAGTTAGGCAAGATTACTGATAACTTGTCCGATGCAACATTTAAAAGCATCCTAGTTAATAGTGTTGGATCATATAAGGACTTGACTAAGAAGTCATACCGTCGTGTGAGAAGCCAGATTAATCGTAACCGTCCGGTGATGTTATGGGGCAGACGAGACAATCAATGTATTGTTCTATTTGGTTTTAACCACCGCGTCTTCTTCTACTTTGATCCAGAAGATGGTTTGAACAAGACGATTACAGTTAAGGAATTAACTAAGATATGGAAACGAAGTGGCTACAAAGCCATCAGTTATTAGCAAACAAAAAAGACAGCCAAATGGCTGTCTTTTCCTTTATTATCACCCGCACGGGGATCGAACCCGTAACTCCGCCTTGAGAGGGCGACGTCTTAAACCAGTTTGACCAGCGGGCAATATCACTAATCAATCACTATATATTTATACTACTATTCATCTTTAAGACTGTCAATGCTGATAGGCGTTGACATAAGGGTATTTTTAGTATTATGATTAAATATGTTATCAATTATTGAGTATTCGCCAAATTGGTAAGGCAGAGGACTCTGAATCCTTAATTTACTGGTTCGAATCCAGTATACTCAATTTCTAAGCGTACATAAAAAGCACCGTCACTGTTAGGTGATGGTGCTTTTTTATGTACAATTTTATAGTTATATTATTTTTCTTTTAAGAAATTCTAAACAATCCACCAACTTCCCATCCATTTGCTTTCAGTATGTTAGAATCGAGTTGAACGAAGGATAAGGGGTGATTAGTTTGCAAATTATCAGTGATGTATTAGCGTTAATTGTTGCGATTGAAGCATTATTCATCATGATTTTGGAAATGTTCTTTAGTCGTACCAAGATGGCTCAAAAATCTTTTGATCTATCAATGGAATACCTATTTACACCTGATACCAAAATTAGTATGGCTAACCAAGGACTATACAATGGTTTTATTGGTGTCGGTATTCTGATGACGATGTTTGTTCTACCACAATCCATTGCAACTTTTAATCTATATCTATTTATAGGATTTGTGGTTGTTGCAGCTATCTTTGGTGGTTTAACCGCCAACAAGAAGATTATCATCACACAAGGTTTGCCAGCCGCATTGGCATTGATCTCATTATTCATAACAAATAACATTTAAAACACAAACGTCACTGGATAGTGACGTTTTTTATTAAAAAAATCCTTATCATATGGCAGATAAGGATTCTTAGAGAAGATTATAGTATATGTAAAACCAACACGATTAAGGCAGTTAAAATTGTCTTAATCATTAGTGGCCAGTCAATTACGTCTAACGTGAAGAGAATGACTTCGAAAACAACGAAGACAATCTCAGAAATGGCTAGCTTCTTTAATTGCACTTTCTCAGAAAACATGACGATTAGTTGCGCAATCAAGCAAATTACTAGGGTGATTAGTGATAGGACGTAAAACCAACTATATATTTGGGAAAATCCCTCAGTTACCATTCGATTAGAGGTCTTCAAAAGGGTTATGCCAAATATTAGACTAGAGATTAATAGGTATAAATTTGCGAATATACATAGAAATCGGACAGTCTTATTGTTATTCTTTTTCAATTTTTCTCCCCCTTAGTAGTTATCAGATATATTGAAAAGGAATATTCGTATTTTACAACTTTAATATGAGAGAAAGGTAAAGCGAAAATTTAGAATGAAAGATGAAAATAAAAAATCCTTTTTCTTATATGACAATTTTATAAAGTGAAATAATCAATTCAATTGCTAAATGCTTTGATATGGGGGATTGATGCCTTTAGAAAGATTTAACCATTATAACGAAAAATTATACAAGGTGTCTAAAAATGGCATTTATATTTTATTGTATTCTTATTTGCAGAATTGTTGATCAATTCCTTTGTTTTATTTCTTAAGTAGGCAAATGTTATAAAATAATAATTTGAGAATTGCTATATTTCGTAAAAGTAATAAATGTGTAATATTTTTATAAAAGTCCATTAAGCCCCTGTATTATAAGGGACTTTATGTTACAAGAATGTTAAAAATCACATCATCCTTAAATGAACCTTAAAATTTTCTTTAAAAATAATTAGATAAAGTATATAATTTCTTTTGTTTCAATTATAAATGATTAGTTAGGAGTTTTTAAGTTATGAATTATAACCAAGATTCAAAGTTACATTATAGAATGTACAAATCTGGAAAATCCTGGGTAATTGCTGCAGTTGTGGCTGTTACCATGGGAACTGGTTTCTACATGACTCAAGCAACAGCTCATGCTGATGCAAATCCTGCGACTGATAAGACGACTGTTCAAGCTACTGTCCAACCAACAGCAACTACCACAGCTGCCCAACAAGGCGCTGGTTCAAGTACAACTACTACCAAGAGTAGCGATGATAAAGGTGGAACTGCTACTTCAACCGTAACTACTGGAGAAGCCAGTGCACATAGTGACACTTCTGATAGTAAGAACACTAAAGAGTACAAGAATCCAGCTGGTACCAATGCTGCCAATTCAAATGGTACTGATTCTACCACTAATAACCAAACTGTTAACGCATTAAACGCTACTCCAGTTACTGGAAATGACAGTACTAATAGCCAAACTACCAGTAACAACGTTACTGTAGCAACTGAAGATACAAAAAATACTACTAATACTACCAATACAAATATTAATGGCAAAGATGATAATGCTACCAAGACTACTACATACAAGAAAGTTGCATTAATCAAGCCTAGATCATTTACTGAAAATCAAATTAAGCAATTTAGTAAGTTCAATGTTCCTGTTAAGTTTAGTAAGAAATACGTAACTAATATTGACGGTTACCTAACTGCTGATACTTGGTACCAACCAAAGAAAATTTACCGTAATGGTAAGAAGTGGTCTAAGTCAACCAAAAAGGACTTCAGACCTATTTTAATGTACTGGTGGCCAAGCAAGACAGTTAAGGCTAATTATGCTAATTACTTTAACAAATCTTTAAATATTAATGATAAGAAGAAATATACTGCTAAGAGTAATTCTAAGAAGCTTACCAAAGCAGTTTTGAATATTCAAACTAATATTGAAAAGACGATTACTAAGACTAAGCATGTTAAATGGTTACGTACATCCATGACTGGTTTTATCAAGACACAAAGCATTTGGAATGCTAAGAGTGAAAAGCCAGTTTATGGTTGGGGAAATCTACAAGGTGGAAGCTTTAAATACGTTAACAGTAAGAAAACTAAAAACGCTAATTCTAAGTACAGATTGCTAGGTCGTGCTTACACCATGCAAACTAAGAATAACTATAAAAATTATGAATTGTTATTAGCTAACGATATTGATAATTCAAATCCAACGGTTCAAGCAGAAGACTTAAATAACTTCTACTACCTAATGAATATCAGTTCAATTTTAGGTAAGGGTTCAGATGGTAACTTTGATGGTGGTAGAGAAGATGCTACTGGTAGTATGGATTATGATATTACTCAACTAATCGAAAACTTCCAAGTTAAGCGTTTTAAAATGACTTCAGATGCGAAAGCCAATGCTCATTTGAACTTACTTGAAGATGGTGCTCCAGAATCACGTGTATCTGTTGCTCGAGACGGTAACAAAGGCTTGACTCATGATATGGATAACACTAACACATTAGTATATCCATATACTCTAGCACCAGGTAAACGTAGCCAACTTAGCCAAGTTATCACTAATGACTGGGTAAACCGTGGTGATGATTATACTGAAAATCAAGTTACACCAAACTACTCGTTCCTAAATGTTCATGATGGTGTTCAAACATTTATTGCAAACATCATTTCTGATATTTCAAAGGATAATCCAAATGCTCCTACTAAGGCAGTTTTGGACAAAGCTATCAATATTTATGATCAAGATCAATTTAATACTAACAAGAAGTATGCGGAATACAACATTCCAGCAGCATACTCATTGCTACTTTCTAACAAGGATGTAGTTCCTCGTGTTTACTATGGTGATTTATACCTAGAAGGTGACCAATACATGGCTACCAAGTCACCATACTTTGACTCAATTACCACAATGCTTAAAGACCGTGTTAAGTATGTTTCAGGTGGACAACAAATGAGAATGCATGGAAATGACATTTTAACTTCAGTTCGTTTCGGACAAGGTGACTTAACACCAACTAGTACTAGTGCACAAGGTCGTTTATCTGGTTACTTATCAGTAACTTCAAACAATCCTAAAGTATTAGTCAATAGTCCAATTAAGATTTACATGGGAGCAGACCATAAGAATCAGGAATATCGTCCTGAACTAATGACAACCAAAGATGGTTTAACTGTATTCCACAATGATCAAGAAGCAAGCAAGTACGTTGTTAAGACAGATGCTGATGGTTACTTATACCTAGATAACACTCAAGTATTTGGTGCAAGTAATCCAATGGTCTCAGGTTACCTATCAACTTGGGTACCAGTAGGAGCAAGTGATAACCAAGATGTTAGAACTCAAGCTTCTACTAAGAAGAGTAAGGATGGCAAGACATTCCATTCAAATGCAGCTTTAGATTCACATGTTTCATATGAAGGATTCTCATCATTACAACCAATCACTAATGATAACAGTAAGAAGACTGATGTCGTGATTGCTCAAAATGCAAGCCTATTCAAGGAACTAGGAATCACTGATTTTGAATTCCCAGGTCACTACATGCCAGTTCACAACGATTCATCATTCGTTGATACTACTGAAGAAAATGGATATGCGTTCTCTGATCGTTACAACTTAGGTATGGATGGTAAATCAACTAAGTACGGTACTGTGGATCAATTAATCGATGCCAATAAAGCATTACATGCTCAAGGTGTTCACACATTAACCGACTATGTTATGAACCAATTATATGACTTAAACGGTAAAGAATTGACAACAGTAACTCGTATCGATGGATTTGGTAAGAAACCTAAGAGTAAGAAGAACCAAATCAACAATGCATTATACGTTGCAAGTACAAAGAGCAGTAAGAAAGATTACCAATACAAGTTTGGTGGTAAGTTCTTGTCGATGTTGAAGAAGAAGTACCCTTCATTATTCAAACAAAAACAAAAATCAACCAACAAACCAATTGATGCTAACACACACATCAAGATTTGGAGTGCTAAGTACATGAATGGTACTAGCATTCAAGGTAAAGGTATGGGTTATCTTCTAAAGAAGAATGGCCAATACTTCAAGTTAAACAAATAATAAGTTAATAAAAAAGAAGCTATCGTTTGATAGCTTCTTTTTTTACTTAACAGTAGCACCAAGGCTACCTTTGAAATGGTTTAATGCAAAGTCATGACCAGCTTGAGTTAATCCGGCGACACCTTTTTCATGAACAACCACGTTGTAGTTTAAATTATAAGCAGAAATTGCAGTGTGCAATACACAGATGTCTGTGCAGACCCCAACTAGGTGTAGTGTATCTACTTTTCTTTCACGTAATCGAAGATCTAAATCAGTTCCGGCGAAAGCACTGTATCTAGTCTTGTCATACATATAGACTTTTTCTTCATCCTTGTGCTCGTTATACCAGTTATTTAATTCGCCGTAAAATTCACGTCCCCAAGTATCTTTTAAATTGTGAGGAGGGAATAACTTAGTTTCTGGGTGATAAGGGTTATTTTCTTGATGCAGGTCGGTTGGTAGGATGACCCACTTGCCAGCTTGACGAAATTCTTCCGCTAGATCAACGATGTAGTCAACCAATACTTGACCAGGTTTTCCAACGGTTAATTTTCCTTTATCATCAACGAAATCGTTTGTGTAATCAATAATCAGTAGGGCTTCATTACTCATAATGGATAACTCCTTAATTAAATTACTACTTATTATATATTAATAATTAATAACATTCACTTTTATTAATCGAAAACATAAGAAAAAAGTAGGACAAACTGTCCTACTTAGAATTTCAATAAGTCTAAATCCATCACGTTTAAAATGTTTGCGATAATCACAATCCAATTAATGATTACTAATTCAAGATTAATATCTGTAGTAAACATACAGGTAGCGAAGAAGATCAGTACTAGGATTCCTAAAAATACTTCTTTGGCTAATATGCTTCTTAAAAAGAAATTGAAAATAATTTGAATAAGATAGCAAATCGCGAGGATAAAGAATATTAAGCCGATCATATCGGCATTTTCAATGTCGAGACCATCTGAAAATGTGTATATCGTTCCGGTTGCAGTATATAGGGCAACTAGGAAGAATTCACATATTGAGATAATAATTGCGGCGATTTTACTGTTCATTTTATAGCTCCGTTTTTATACTAACAGTATAAAATAATACTATTTATAATAAAACACGTCAAGATGTTGCTTTTTATAGAATAAAAATTTTATTATAGTTAATGTTGAGTCTATTCAAAAGATAAATCTAAGAAATATTTACCTAGATCTAAGATATGACTGGTAGAAATCCAGACGTCATTGAATGCCATTGAACTTGTATCGGTCATTTCACTGAAATAATCCAAGAGGTGACTATTTTCCTCTAAAAATGCTCGATTCATTCGATTAGCTCTAATTCTGTTCTTGGGAAAGAATAGGTCAGGATTACCGACAGCAACGTCATCTTGGATGAGCATTTGAATGGCATTGTTGTACTTATTGTTATTAATGATGACCTTATCAGGATTGTTTTTGACAAACGTTAAAACGTTTCTAAGTGCATCTGAATTGCTTCCCATAGTATTACTCCTTTATTTGTATTTAATAAAAGGGTTCAATTCCTTTTAAAATCTACGACTAGAGTATATAATAATCTTTTGAATTTTAAAACGGCAATCAATAAAAAATCGTTCGGAGTGAATGTAAATATGATAAAACTTGCTAAAAAGTATTTAGTATGGTGGGCAGTACTTGCGGCTGTCTTATTTATGGTTGTACAAGTCTCAAGTGATTTGTATTTACCAACTGTTACTTCTAACTTAATTGACAAGGGTGTTGCTCAAAATGATATTCATTATATTTGGACACAAGGCCTTAAGATGTTAGGAGTTGCATTTATCGGGGTATTAGCAGCAGGAGGAAACATTTTCTTTGCTGCCACTCAATCTCAAAAAATGGGAAAGAAGATTAGATCGGCTTTATACCGCAAAATCATTTATTTAGCTGATCAAGACTTGGATAAATTTGGTGATGCATCATTAATTACCAGAAATACTAATGATGTTGTTCAAATCCAAAACGTAATGATTCAAGTATTAAGAATGATGGTAATGGCACCAATTATGTTGGTAGGTGCAATGGTATTGGCCTTTGTTAAGAGTCCACATCTTACTATTGTCTTCTTATGTGCATTAAGTGTCTTATTAGTATCTGTATTTGTCATTATGTCATTTGCGGGTCCATTGTTTAAGAAATTACAAGGTCAAACTGATAAATTGAACTTAGTATTTAGAGAAGGCCTAACCGGTGTTCGTGTTATCCGTGCATTTAATCGTGATCAATATGAACAAGACCGTTTTGATAAATATAATAATAAGTATGCTAAGACTGGGATTAAAGTTTTTATGCTAACTTCACTAATGTTTCCACTTATGACTTTGATATTAAGTGCTACTAATGTTGGAATTGTTTGGTTTGGTGCCAAAATGATTTCAACTAACTCATTGGCAGTTGGTAACTTGGTATCGTTTATGACTTATGCTACACAAATCTTGATTAGTTTTATGATGCTATCAATGCTTTTTGTATTTATTCCAAGAGCGCAAGCATCTGCTAGTCGTATTAATGAAGTGTTGGATGTTGAAGATTCGATTATAGACTCTAAAAATCCAGTTGAACCCAAATCCAATGTTGCTAGTCTTTCATTTGACCATGTTAATTTTAAATATGGTGATAGTACTAAATTAGCGTTAGAGGATGTAAATTTCTCGGCTAAAGCTGGACAAACGGTTGCTATTATTGGGGAAACAGGTTCAGGTAAGTCTAGTTTGGTGAACTTGATTCCAAGACTATATGATGTTTCTGGTGGAGAAATCAAAATTGATGACACTCCAATCAAGGACATGTCGCAAAAAGAACTTCACAAGTTAATATCAATCACTCAACAAAAGGCAGTTTTATTCACAGGTACTGTTAGGGAAAACATGATGTATGGGAATGAAAATGCTACTGATGATGAAGTTTGGCATGCACTAGAAATTGCTAAAGCTGATGACTTCGTTAAGGAAGAGGGCGGATTAGATGCCCGCGTCGAACAAAATGGTGACAACTTCTCTGGTGGTCAAAAACAACGTTTGGCAATTGCTAGAACTATTCTAAAGAATGCAGATATATATGTATTTGATGATTCATTCTCAGCATTGGACTTCAAGACTGACGCCGAATTAAGACAAGCATTAAACAAGGATGAAAAGATTCAAAACGCTGTAACAGTCATTGTTGCGCAAAGAATTTCAACTGTTGCCGATGCTGATGTCATCTTGGTATTGAACAATGGTAAGGTCGTTGGATCAGGTACTCACGTAGAACTATCCAAGGACAACCCATATTACCGTGCTATCTTAGACTCACAAATTAAGAAGGGAGATGACGACCGTGCATAATCATGGAAAAGGAAAAGGCGCTAAAGCAGAAAACTTTTGGTCAGCAACGTGGCGTTTAGTGAAGTATGTTAAACCATGGATGCTAGGAATCGTCTTCACATTAATCATGGCAATTGCTGCGGTTGTCTTACAAATTGTTACTCCTAAGATTTTAGGGGAAGCGACAACCGAAATTTATAAAGGTGTGATGAAAGCCTTTGTAATGAAGAAACAAGGTTTACACATTTCTTCAATTCCAATCGATTTTACAGCGGTTGGGCATATCCTAATTACAGTTGCTTCATTATATATCTTGGCTGCGTTATTCAACGTTGGTCAACAATTCATTATGACTTATATTTCTCAAAAGGTTGTTTACCAATTGAGAAAAGATTTGAAAGCTAAGCTAGAACGTTTACCAATTTCATACTATGATACCCATTCTAATGGGGATATTATGTCTAGAATGATAAATGATATGGATAATATTTCTACAATGCTTCAAACTAACCTAACTCAATTTATCACCAGTGTGCTTCTATTCTTTGGTGTTTTGTATATGATGTTAACAATTAGTTTTTCATTAACATTGGTTGCCATCTGTACATTACCATTGATTGGGATTATCGTCGGTGTAGTTGCTCCTAAGTCACAACGTTTCTTCAGTAAGCAACAAAGTCATTTAGGTGATGTTAACAGTCAAGTTGAAGAAAACTTTGCGGGTCATACAATCATTAAGACTTTTAATCGTGAAGAAGAAGCAATTAAACAATTCGAAGAACAAAATGATAAGTATTACAGTTATGCATGGAAGGCACAATTCGTTTCAAGTTTTATGTTCCCATTGATGAACTTCGTTAAGAACTTAAACTACGTTTTTGTTGCTATCTTTGGTGGGATTAAGGTTGCTGCAGGTGCAGTTACTTTAGGTAATGTTCAAGCATTTTTACAATACGTGAACATGTTTAACCAACCAATCACTAATTTAGCTAACTTAACTAATACCATTCAATCAACTATTGCATCTGCCGAAAGAATTTTTAAAATTCTAGATGAACCAGAAATGCAGGATTCAGACGTTAAGTTGGCTCACGAAGACACCAACGATAAGATTAAGTTTGAAGATGTTAACTTCAGATATGTTGAAGACAATCCTTTAATTAAGGACTTTAACTTAGATGTACCAAAAGGAACTACTGTTGCAATTGTCGGACCAACCGGGGCTGGTAAGACCACTATCATTAACTTGTTAGAACGTTTCTATGATATTGATTCCGGTTCGATTAAGTTAGATGGTATCGATACTCGTGAATACTCACGTAGTGAACTTAGATCACACATATCAATGGTTCTACAAGACAGTTGGTTATTTACTGGTACCATTTTCGATAATATTAAGTATGGTAATGCCAATGCAACTGACGAAGAGGTATATCAAGCTGCTAAAGAAGCTCAAGCCGATGAATTTATTGAAAAGTTACCTGATGGATATAATACTGTGCTAAATGAAGATGCTTCTAATGTTTCTCAAGGTCAACGTCAATTAATCACAATTGCACGTGCATTCCTTGCTAACCCAGAAATCCTAATCTTGGATGAAGCAACTAGTTCAGTTGATACTAGAACTGAGTCATTAATCCAAGACGCAATGGATCGTTTGATTCAAGGTCGTACTAGTTTCGTTGTTGCACATAGATTATCAACTGTACAAAACGCTGAAAAGATTATTGTGATGAACCATGGACAAATTAGAGAAACAGGTAACCATAAGACATTAATGGAACAAAATGGTTTCTACGCTGACTTATACAACTCACAATTTATTGGTAACAATCTATAATTAGGTGATGAAGACGATGAAATATAATAAGACAGAATTGGCGATTCAAAAGTTAATTGACGATGGGGTCGTTCCTGGCGTTAACTATGCATTTATCGATGAAGATGGGATTCAACGTCATCTGATTGGAAACAAGCAAATAGTTCCCAAAGAGGTGCCCTTAGACGATGGTCATTTGATTTATGATATGGCATCCTTGACCAAGGTTGTCGGAACCACGATGGTGATTTTAAAACTGGTTGAAGACGGTAAGCTATCACTAGAGGATTCAATCAGTGACTACTTGCCAGAATGGCAATATCCAGAGGTGACTGTGCGTAATCTAATTACTCACACTTCAGGAATTGAGGGATACATTCCACATCGTGATCAACTAGACCATGATGAACTAATTAAAGCTTTATTTGGATTGAAAGCGGGTGCTGGTTTAAACCACGAAATGCACTATGCTGATGTCAACTTTATCTTCTTAGGATTAATTGCTAAGCAGGTGACTGGCAAAGCCATTCAACCTCTAATTGAGGAATTGGTCTTAAAGCCATTACACATGGTCAACAGTTCGTTCCATCCTGATGCTAACAAGTGTGTGCCAACCACATACGATGAAGAGCACGGCTTGTTACAAGGCCATGTTCATGATCCAAAGGCACAAGTGTTAGGCGAGGACTGTGGTTCGGCCGGACTATTCAGTAATATGGATGACTTATTATTGTTTGTGGAATCCGTATTGAATCCGAACGACAATCCAGTTCTGAGTTCTGACACAGTTTGTGGCTTTTATACCGACCAGACTAAGCATGACTTAGGAAGAAGCTATGGCTTTGAAAGAATTAATTACAAGGGGATGCCGTTTATCTGGCAATCTGGTTTTACCGGAACCTTTATCGTGATTATCCCTGAAAAGAAACACGCTATGGTATTTCTATCAAACCGCATTCATCCGGTATCACCAAACGAATATTATATTGAACGTCGTAAACCTTTGATTGAAACCTATTTAAACGAAAACAAATAAAAAAGACGGATACTTAATGTATCCGTCTTTTTGTTTATTAATATGATTCTGAAACGTCAATCTTTTCTTGAGCAGAGAAGTCATCGTTAGGGTAACGACGTTTTAATGCCTTGATTAAGATGTGTTTTGCGATGATGTTGTTTCTAGCTAGGATAGGACCGTGGAAGTAAGTGCAATAAACGTTTTTGAAGATTGCACCTTCAGCTTGATCGGTACCATTGTTACCGTAACCTTGTTCAACGTCACCTAATGGACGTTCGCCATTTCCGGTGTAAGTAACACCTTGGTGGTTTTCGAAGCCGTGGTAAACTTCACCGGTTTCCTTGTTCTTAATCTTGATGTCACCGATGAAACGGTTGTCGTGTTGTTGTTCAGTGTAGTGGTCTAACACGCCGATACCAGGGATCTTGTTTCCTTCGGCATCAATATAGTACTTACCTAGAAGTTGGTAACCACCACAGATAGCTAACAAGCAACCATCTGAATCGATGAACTTTTTGATTTCATCTTTTTTAGTTTGAAAGTCTTTTGAAACAATGCTTTGCTCAAAATCTTGGCCACCACCGAATACGGCGATGTCATAGTCATCAGACTTGAAGTCTTCGTCTAAACTAACGACCTGTGATTCAACGTTGATGCCCATTTTCTTTCCATAGTATTTAAGAACTAAGATATTTCCTAAATCACCGTAGGTATTCATCAAATCACCGTATAGATGGGCAATGTGTAATGTATATTCTTTGGTCATTATTCCATACCTCCCTTAATATAACCTTTTTCTGCAAAGTCTTTTCTTAATTGAAGCATTGCAGTGTAGGTAGCTAGGATGTAAACCTTCTGAGTTGGTAGAGTAGGGATTTCTTCGACTACCTTTTCTAGGTTAGGTTGAACTTCATGTATGTTTTCATCCACACCGGCAACCTTAAATCTAAAGGTAATGTCCTTGTATCTTTCACCACCAGTGATGAACTTCTTGATTGGCATCTTAGTGAAGCGTTCAAATTCACCGTCCCAAATCCAACTAGTGTCAATTCCGTCAGCGTAGTTGGCGTTTAGTAGGCAGATTAGTGAGAAGTCATCTTTTTCCTTCGAAATGGTATCGATAACTTGGTTTAGGCCAACAGGGTTCTTAACCAATACTAATGTAGTTTCCTTACCATCGATGTCGATTAATTCTTGACGACCAAAGACACGTTCGTTGGCAGTAAATGCTTTAGCGATGTCCTTTGGATCAACGTCTAGGAAACGGCCAACTGAATAAGCAGCTAACGCATTGTAGATGTTATATATTCCACCAATTCCAATTGATAGGTCTTGGCCATCGACAGTGAAGTCAGATGAGTTAGGAGTTAATGCACCTAGCTTAGTTAATTCATGAGTTAGTTCTGGTCGTTTGAAACCACAGTGTTCACAGAAGTAGTTACCTAAGTTGGCGTAACTGATGTAGTGGTAGTGCAAGATGTTTTGACATACTGGGCATAAGACACCATCAGTATTTGGTTCAGCTTTGAAGTTATCTTTGTCATCATGATTCTTGAATCCGTAATAAATCTTTGGATTTGGTAAATCAACGGAGTTAAAGATTGGTGCATCACCATTGGCGATGATAGTAGCTTCTGGAGCTAGTTTGACACCATCAATAATCTTATTGTAGGTAGTGTAGATTTCACCATATCTATCCATTTGATCACGAAAGATGTTAGTGAAGACAAAGGCGATTGGTTTAACGTACTTAGTTAGTTTAATAACGTTTGCTTCATCGACTTCCAAGACAGCAAGTGGACGGTTGGTCTTGGGATTTTTAGCTTTTAGAAATGTAGTTACTAGACCTTGTTCCATGTTAGAACCAGATGGGTTAGTAACAACGTTTGGGTATTTTTGTTTTAGCACTTGAACAGTAAGTGCAGTGGTTAGGGTTTTTCCGTTAGTACCAGTAACCACAATAATGTCATAGTTTTGACCTAGATGTTTTAAAATCGCTGGATCAATTGCGGTGGTAATCTTTCCAGGAAGAGAACTTCCTCCGTTCATAAAGGTATGTAAAAACCAGTATGAAGACTTACCAGCAAAAGTCGCAAATTCGCTTCTTATAGACATTGCTTGTACTCCTTAATTAATTAATACACAAAATTTTATCATACTTTACTATTATAGACCGAATAATTGCATTATTTCAGTAAAATGATGTAAATTCTTTGGAACTGTCGAAATTAATTCATAAATCAGCTATAATAATAAATGAAAAAATACAGAAAGCGAGTTTAATCATGGCACAACTATATTATCGCTACGGGGCAATGAACAGTGGAAAGTCCATTGAAATCATCAAAGTTGCTCATAATTATGAAGAACAAGGTAAATCAGTCGTAATCATGACAAGTGCATTGGACACAAGGGAAGAAAGAGGTACTGTTGCATCCCGAGTAGGATTAAGCAGAGGTGCACATGTGATTGAAGCGGATTCTGATTGCTTTGAAATGGTCAAAGAAATTGACCCAGATGCTAGTTGTATCTTAATTGACGAAGCCCAATTCTTAACTAAGGCTCATGTCTTACAATTAGCAAAGATAGTCGATGATTTATCGATTCCAGTAATCGCATTTGGTCTAAAGAATGACTTCCAAAACAAGTTATTTGAAGGATCTGAAGCGTTATTGTTATATGCTGACAAGATTGAAGAAATGAAGACAATTTGTTGGTTCTGTGGTCGTAAAGCCACAATGAACCTTCGTTTCCATGACAATCAACCAGTATATGAAGGTGAACAAATTCAAGTAGGTGGAAACGAATCATACTACCCAGTATGTCGTAAGCATTATTTCAACCCACCTTTGGACGAAATGGGAAAGTGAGGAATAATTAATGGATGAAATATTTGAAAAGCTGCAATCAGTAGTTGATCGATACGATGAACTAAACGAATTGATCAGTGACCCAGAAGTTATAGCAGATACAAAACGTTTCATGGAACTATCTAAAGAAGAAGGTAGTTTAAGAGAAGTTGTTGCAGCTTATAACAAGTACAAGGACGTTGTCTCACAACTAGAAGACGACAAGGCCATGCTTGCTGAAAAGCTAGACGATGACATGAATGAAATGGTTAAGAGTGAAATTAGTGAATTAGAACCACAAAAGGCTGAACTTGAAGAACAAATCAAGATTATGCTGTTACCTAAGGATCCTAATGATGACAAGAACATTATCATGGAAATTCATGGTGCTGCTGGTGGGGATGAAGGTAGCTTGTTTGCTGCTGACTTATACAATATGTACATTCGTTATGCAGAAAGCCAAGGCTGGAAGACATCAATCATTGATGAAAGCGACACTGAAGTTGGTGGTTTTAAGGAAATTGCCATCATGATTCAAGGTGAAAATGTTTATTCTAAGTTGAAGTTTGAAAACGGTGCTCATCGTGTGCAACGTGTTCCTTCAACTGAATCAGCTGGTCGTATTCATACTTCTACTGCTACCGTTGGTGTTATGCCAGAGGCAGAAGATGTTGATATTGATATTGATCCAAAAGATATTAAGACTGATGTTTACCGTGCATCTGGTGCCGGTGGACAACATGTTAACAAAACTTCATCAGCTGTTAGAATGACCCACTTGCCAACAGGAATTGTTGTTGCTATGCAAGATGAACGTTCACAACAACAAAACCGTGCTAAGGCAATGCAAGTGTTGAAGTCACGTGTATACGATTATTACCAACAACAAGAAGAAGATAAGTATGACGCTGAAAGAAAATCAGCCGTGGGTACTGGTGATCGTTCAGAAAGAATTAGAACTTACAACTATCCTCAAAACCGTGTTACTGATCACCGTATTGGTTTGACAGTTAACAAGTTGGATAAGGTTATGAATGGTGACTTAGAAGATATCATTGACGCATTGATTCTATCTGACCAAACTGAAAAGTTGGAGCAACTAAAGAATGACTAATATGACTTATTTTGAAGCCCAGAAGAGGGCTTCTTTTCTTATCTCCGAAAAAAATTTAGATGAGGAGACCGCCAAGCTATTCTTAATGGAAATGTTTGGCTTCGATAATACCCACTTACTGTTGCATTATCGTGACGAAATGAAACAAGAAGACGTCAAAAGATACTTCGCTTGGATTGACCAATATCTAAATGGCCAACCGGCTCAATACATCATCGGTGAGACTGATTTTTATGGTAATCGTTTTAAAGTCGATGATAGAGTCCTAATTCCGCGCCCCGAAACAGAGGAATTAGTAGAGTGGCTATTGACCGATTTTGCTGATCAAAAAGACCTAAAAGTTCTCGACATGGGAACTGGAAGTGGTGCAATTGCCATTTCCATTAGCAAGGAACATCCAGACTGGCAGGTAGATGCTGCTGACATCTCTGCAAAAGCCTTACAGGTAGCCGGTTTGAACAATGAAATGAACAAAACGAATGTTAGGTTCATCGAGAGTGACCTGTTCAACGCAATAACCGAAGATTATGACGTAATTATTAGTAATCCACCGTATATTTCCGAAGATGAAATCAATTATATGGATGAAAGTGTCATAGAACACGAACCAAAAGAAGCGTTATTTGCAAAAAATAATGGCTTATTTATGTATCAAAAAATCGCAGATTATATTAAAATAAAGAAGGACGCTGTTCACGGCAGTTTATATCTTGAAATTGGATTTAAACAAACTGAAGCAGTAACCGAGATTTTTACCGAATCAATTCCAGGATGCGAAGTCACTAGTCGTAAAGACTTCTTTGGTAATCCAAGAATGATTCGAGTTAAGTATTAGGGGGGATGTATTTATATATGGACACAAAAATATATACTGCAGATGATTTAGCTGCAGCCGCTAAAGATATCGTCGATGGAAAGTTAGTTTCTTTCCCAACTGAAACGGTATACGGTTTAGGAGCAGATGCAACTAATGAAGATGCGGTTAAGCAAGTTTACGCGGCTAAAGGACGTCCAAGTGATAATCCTTTAATCGTCCATGTTGACGGCCCAGAAATGGTTGAAAGATACGCACAACCATTGTCTGATGAGGCAAAGAAGCTAATTAATACATTTTGGCCTGGACCATTAACTATTATTTTTAATTTGAAAGACAATGTATTATCTAAAACCGTTACCGGTGGATTAGATACTGCAGCATTTAGAAACCCTAACAATGATGTAACGTTATCATTGATTAGAGAAGCAGGGGTACCAATTGTTGGTCCATCTGCTAACACATCTGGGAAACCCAGTCCTACCTTGGCCAAGCATGTTTACCATGATTTAAAAGGGAAGATTGCTGGAATTCTAGATGACGGTGAATGCCAATATGGTGTTGAATCCACTGTCTTAGATATGTCGACTGATCAACCTGCCATTTTAAGACCAGGTGCTATTTCAGCTGAACAAATCGAAGAAATTATTAATAAACCAGTGCTAGATGAACGAGTACATCTATCTGATAGTCAAATTCCAAAGGCTCCAGGAATGAAGTACAAGCACTATGCACCATCAGCTCAAGTCTATATTGTCGATTCCACAAGCGACTTCAAAGAAGCAGCCAAGTGGGCAGCAAAACAAGATCATACTGTCGGAGTCATGGCAACTGATACTGTTTTAAACGATATCGATTGGCCTGATAATGTTGAAACATTTTCATTAGGAGATACCGTCTTATCAGCAAGTCATGCTTTATTTGCAGGACTAAGACATTTTGACAATGAAGAAGAAGTAAAATCAATCTTGACCCAAGGTTTTGCAAATCAAGGCATTGGTGAAGCATATATGAATAGATTGAACAAATCTGCTGGACAAAAACATTTTAATAAATAGTTACGTAACTTTTGAGGGGGCACTTCTGTCATGAAATACGATTACCAAAATGAAGACAAAGAATTATGGGATGTAATTAAGAATGAACAAACTCGTCAAGAAAACACAATTGAACTAATTGCGTCAGAAAACATTGCATCAAACGCTGTAATGGCTGCGCAAGGTTCTGTTTTAACTAACAAGTACGCCGAAGGATATCCTGGTAAGAGATACTACGGTGGTTGTGAATTTGTAGATAAATCAGAAACATTAGCGATTGAACGTGCTAAGAAGTTATTTGGGGCTGAATATGTTAATGTTCAACCACATTCAGGTTCACAAGCTAATCAAGCTGTGTACTCAGCATTTTTGAAGCCTGGAGATAAGATTTTAGGGATGGATTTAAATGCTGGTGGTCACTTAACCCACGGTGCTAAGGTAAACTTCTCAGGTAAGATTTACCAATCATTCTCATACGGCCTAGATCCAAAGACTGAACGTCTTAACTACGATGATATCTTAGAAATTGCTAAGGAAGTTCAACCACAAATTATTGTTGCTGGTGCTTCAGCTTACAGCCGTATCATCGACTGGAACAAGTTCAGAGAAATTGCCGACGAAGTTGGCGCATACTTAATGGTAGATATGGCCCACATTGCTGGACTAGTTGCTACCGGATTACATCCAAGTCCCATCGGAATTGCCGATGTCGTAACTACAACCACTCACAAGACTCTAAGAGGACCTCGTGGTGGAATGATTTTGTCTAACGAAAAATATGCTAAAAAGATTAATTCTGCAATGTTCCCAGGATCACAAGGTGGACCATTTGAACACGTGATTGCTGGGAAGGCTGCTTGTTTTTTTGAAGACTTGCAACCAGCATTTACAGAATACTCAAAACAAGTTATTAAAAATGCAGCTGCTATGGCTGACGAATTTAACAACAGTGATACTATCAAGGTGGTATCTGGTGGTACTGATAACCATTTGATGGTCTTAGACTTAACCAAGACTGAATTAAATGGGAAAGAAGCTCAAATCCTATTAGATTCACTTAAGATTACAACTAATAAGGAAGCAATTCCTGATGAGAAATTAAGTCCATTTGTTACAAGTGGATTAAGATTAGGAACTCCTGCGATTACTTCTAGAGGGTTCGATGAAAAAGATTCACGTAAAGTTGCAAAGATGATAACACGCGCAATCGAACATCATAACGACGAAAATATTCTAAATGAAGTAAAAGAAGAAGTATCCCAATTAACCCATTCACATCCAATTTTTGATTAAAGGAGATCAATCATGGGAAAATTTCAAGTAATGAATCATCCATTGATTCAACACAAGCTAACGATTATTAGAAACGAAAATTGCGGAACAAGAGAATTTCGTGAAGTTGTAAATGAAATTGCTTCGTTATTAGCTTTCGAAGTTTCTAGGGACATGCCACTAGAAGACGTTGATATAAAAACTCCACAAGGTATCGCACACGCAAAGCAACTATCAGGTAAGAAGGTGGCTGTTGTGCCAATTCTTCGTGCTGGTATCGGGATGGTAGACGGTATCTTGGACCTAATCCCAGCCGCTAAGGTGGGACACATCGGTATGTACCGTGATGAAGAAACTTTAGAACCACACGAATACTTTGTGAAATTACCAAGTGATATTGACAAACGTCAAATTTTTGTTGTTGATCCAATGCTTGCTACAGGTGGTTCCGCCATTATGGCAATTGATGCTTTAATCAAGCGTGGTGTCGACGAAAGTAATATTAAATTTGTGTGCTTGGTAGCTGCTCCCGAAGGTGTGGAAGCACTTCAAAAAGCCCATGGTGATGTAGATATCTATACGGCTGCATTAGATGATCATTTAGAAAACGGTTACATTGTACCTGGATTAGGTGATGCCGGAGATCGTCTATTTGGGACTAAATAAATAAAAATCCATCGTCTTTTTGCGATGGATTTTTTTATTTATTCATAACTTTATACTAAAAGTCCAAGATACATTTTTTACAATTTGTAAAGCACAAATTGTAATTTTTGTAAAAATTGTGTTAAATAACTATTTTATTTTGAAATGAAGCCTGAATGGTGGTACTATCTTATTGTATTTTGAAAGAGAAATACATCATCTTAAGAGTTAAAACTATCATTAATGTAATGTTAATGTTTAGTGTGCTTAGGTTGCGAAAAGGGGTGATAATCTGTGAATGATCCAATATCCACATTTAAGCTATTTGGGCTTACTTTCAATATTGGAAATATGGTTTCCGTTACGGTTGCAGCGGTTTTTGTATTCTTATTCGTATTCATTTGTTCTAGAAAACTACAAGTGATTCCGTCAGGAAAGCAAAACTTGCTAGAAATGATTGTTGATTTCACCAATGGAATTGTTAACACTTCTGTTGAAGGTGCTAAAGCAAAGGTATACGGCTTATTTGCTTTTGTACTATTCGTATTCATCTTCATTTCAAACCAAATGGGACTACTTTTCCAAATTGATTACAATGGGGTTGCTTATGTTAAAAGTCCAACGTCAGATCCAATCGTCACTTTGACATTGGCTGCTATCACGTTGGCATGGGCTCATTTCGCAGGAGTTTCAAAACTTGGATTCAAGGATTACTTCTCAAGTACATACTTGAAGCCATTTAAGTTATGGTTGCCATTGAATGTCTTCGAAGAGTTAGCTAACTTCTTAACTCTTGGTTTGCGTCTATATGGTAATATTTTCGCAGGTGAACTACTTCTTGGATTGCTATCTAAAATTGCACTTGGCTACGGTGTAATGGGATATGTCCCATCCGTACTTGTTGCAATGGTTTGGGAAGCATTCTCAATCTTTATCGGAAGTGTTCAAGCATTCGTATTTGTAACCTTAACATTCGTATACATTTCTCAAAAGATTCAACCTGAGGAATAATTTTATTTATTATAAGGAGGATTTACCATGGGTGTATTAGCTGCTGGTATTGCTATGGCTGGTGCCGCTATTGGTGCGGGTATCGGTGATGGTATCGTTATTTCTAAATTTATTGAAGGAATGGCTAGACAACCAGAAATGACTGGTCAATTAAGAACTAACATGTTTATCGGTGTTGGTTTGGTCGAAGCTCTACCTATTATTTCTTTAGTTCTATCATTCGTATACATGGCTAAATGATAATATAAAGGTAAAGTAATTCTTCTATTCTCAATTAAGGAGGTGTCAATAGATGCTTTCACATTCATTATTGCCAACTGTCGCTGTGACTGATGGTGGTGGATTGTATTACGGTAACATGATCTTTACAGCTCTTGTTTTCATCATTTTGATGATTCTTATCATGAAATTCGCATGGAAACCATTATCAGAAATGATGGAAAAACGTGCTAATAAGATTGCCGATGACATCAATTCTGCAGAAAAGTCACGTAAGGACGCTGAAGATTTAGCAAAGCAACGTGAAGACGCCTTGGCAAAATCTAGAGAAGATGCAACTGACATTATTAATAATGCTAAGCAATCTGCTCAAGTACAAAGTGACCAAATTATCACAACTGCAAGAAACGATGCTCAAAGTATCAAGACTTCTGCTCAAAAAGATATTGAACAAGAACGTAAAGATGCTTTAGCAAACACCAAAAATGATGTGGCTAATTTATCTATTGAAATTGCTTCTAAGATCATTCAAAAAGAATTAAAAGCTGACGATCAAAAGGCATTGATTGATTCTTATATTGAAGGGTTGGGGAAGCAAGATGCTAGATAAAATCACATTCGCAAAACGTTATTCAAAAGCACTTTATGAAGTGCTTGAAGAACAAAATCAAGTTGAATCCGGTTTGAGTGAATTGTTATCCATCAAACAAGTATTTGATGATAATTCATCACTAAGTCGAGTTTTAACTGATGTAAGCTTTCCAGAAGACAAAAAAGAAAGTTTAATCAAACCTTTGATTGACAATTCTGACGTCGAATATGTTAAGAACCTATTAAAAGTTTTACTAGGTTCTAACAAAATGGATGAATTTACTTTGATTGTGGAAGAATTTGAACATTCTTATAACGAAAAACATAAGATTGTTCATGCTGATGCACTATCTGTAGTTCCTCTATCCGACGAACAAAAGCAAAAACTTACAGACGTCTTCAAGGCGCGTGTAGGTGCCAACGAAGTTATCTTAAATAACAAAGTTGATCAAAGTTTAATCGGTGGTGTAATTCTAAAATCATCGAACGTTATTTTTGATGGAAGTGTTAAGACAAAAATTAACAACATTAAAAAGCTTCTATTGAGTTAATAACAATATCTATCAAAGAGGTGAAACTTTTATGAGCATTAATGCTGAAGAAATCAGTGCTCTAATCAAGCAACAATTATCCGGTTACAAGGATGACCTAGCTGTTGAAGAAACAGGGGTTGTTACCTATGTTGGTGACGGTGTTGCTCGTGCTCATGGTTTAGATAATGCGTTGTCTGGTGAGTTACTTGAATTCGAAAACGGAATCTATGGTATGGCTCAAAACCTTGAAAGTAACGATGTAGGTATTGTTGTTTTAGGTGACTGTACACATATTCGTGAAGGTGCAACTATTAAACGTACCGGTAAAATCATGGAAGTTCCTGTTGGAGAAGAAATGGTGGGTAGAACCATCAACTCATTAGGTCAACCAATTGATGGTAAGGGTGATATCAAGACTGAATCATCTCGTCCTATTGAAAAGAAAGCTCCAGGTATCATGGACAGACAAAGTGTTTCTGAACCATTACAAACTGGTATTAAATCAATCGATGCGTTAGTTCCAATTGGCCGTGGTCAACGTGAATTAATCATCGGTGATAGAAAAACAGGTAAAACTTCAATCGCTGTTGATACAATCTTGAACCAAAAGGATCAAGACATGATTTGTATCTACGTTGCGATTGGACAAAAGGACTCAACTGTCCGTTCACAAGTTGCTACTCTAGAAAAGTTTGGCGCAATGGATTACACAATTGTATTGTCAGCCGGTCCTTCTGAACCAGCTCCATTACTATACATTGCTCCATATGCTGGTGCAGCTATTGGTGAATACTTTATGAACCAAGGTAAGCACGTTTTAATCGTATATGATGATTTAACAAAGCAAGCTAACGCTTACCGTGAACTATCACTTATTCTTCGTAGACCTCCTGGTCGTGAAGCATATCCTGGTGATATCTTCTATACCCACTCACGTTTACTAGAACGTGCTGCTAAGTTATCAGACAAATTAGGTGGCGGTTCAATGACTGCTTTACCAATTGTTGAAACACAAGCAGGGGACGTTTCAGCTTACATTCCAACCAACGTTATTTCAATTACTGATGGTCAAATCTTCTTGAATTCAGATATGTTCTATTCAGGAACTCGTCCAGCCATTGATGCTGGTACTTCAGTTTCTCGTGTTGGTGGGGACGCTCAAATTAAAGCAATGAAACAAGTAGCAGGTACTTTGAGACTTGACCTAGCTTCATATCATGAACTACAAGCCTTTGCTCAATTCGGTTCAGACTTGGATGATGCAACTCAAGCTAAGTTGAACCGTGGTGCTCGTACAGAAGAAGTTCTAAAACAACCTCTTCACGCTCCACTACCTGTCGAAAAACAAGTACTTATTCTATTTAGTTTGACACATGGTTACCTAGACAGCATTGCTGTTGACGATATCCATCGTTACCAAACTGAATTATTCAACTTCTTCGACGCTTCACACCGTGACTTATTAGATACAATTGTAAACACTGGTAAGTTACCAGAAGGTGATGCTTTAGCAAATGCAGTTGATGAATTTACTAAATCATTCACACCAAGTAAGCAAGAAGAAACACAAAATAACTAGCTTGAAGGATGGTGAGAACTAATGGCTGAATCTATTAATGATGTTAAACATCGTATTGCATCAACCAGAAATACACGTCAAATTACTACTGCTATGCAAATGGTTTCAACTGCGAAGTTAAATCGTATTCAAAAGCATACCAGTAATTATGAGGAATATGTTTCTCGTGTTAAGGCTGTTGTAATGCATTTAGCTCAGTCTCATTTGTTAGACAAAATTAATTCCTCAAGTAATGCGTCTGACCACAAGTCTGGTAAGACAGCATACCTAGTTATTACATCTGATCGTGGAATGGTAGGAAGTTACAACAGTAATGTGATTAGAGAAACTAATAACTTTATTGAAGAACACACTCCAAATCCTGATGATTACATGATTTTAGCTGTAGGTGGAAATGGTGCTGACTTTTATAAGAACCGTAATGTAAACGTGGCTTATGAATATCGTGGCGTTTCTGATATTCCTACTTTCGCTGAAGTTAGAGAAATCGTTAAGACTGCAAACTCAATGTTTGAAGATGGTGTGTTTGACAAGTTATACGTTTGCTACACACACTTTGTTAACCGTATTTCTTCAACTTTTAGAGCTGAAAAAATGCTACCAATGGATAGCGAAGCATTTGAAGAAGAATCAAGCAAAGATATTAAGGCACATGATTTTAGTGCTGAATACGAAATTGAACCAGATGAATCAGCTGTGTTGAAGGTTGTATTACCCCAATACGCACAAAGTTTAGTATTTGGAGCAATCCTTGATGCTAAGACTTCAGAACATTCATCAAGTTCAACTGCTATGCAATCTGCTTCAGACAATGCATCAGATCTTATTTCTAGATTAGAACTACAATATAACCGTGCAAGACAAGCTGCTATTACTACCGAAATCACTGAAATTGTCGGTGGTCAAGAAGCTTTGAAGCACTAATATGACGGGAGGAATTAACGAAAATGAGTACTGGTAAGATTATTCAAGTTATTGGACCAGTCGTTGACGTTGAATTCCCAACGGACGTTGAATTACCTGACATCAACACCGCTCTTCGTGTACACAAAGACGATAACGAAACTTTAGTTACAGAAGTTACCCTTGAATTAGGTGACGGTGTTGTTAGAACTATCGCCATGGACGGAACTGACGGTTTACGCCGTGGAATGGAAGTTGAAAATACTAAAGCTCCTATTTCAGTTCCTGTTGGTGAAAACACTCTAGGTCGTGTATTTAACGTTCTTGGTGAACCAATTGATGGTGGTCCTGAATTTGGCGACGATACAGAACGTTGGCCAATTCATAGACAAGCTCCAAGTTACGATCAATTAAATCCATCTGCAGAAATTCTAGAAACCGGTATTAAAGTTATCGATTTACTAGCACCATACATTCGTGGTGGTAAGGTTGGATTGTTCGGTGGTGCCGGAGTTGGTAAAACTGTTTTAATTCAAGAATTAATTCATAATATTGCTCAAGGACATAACGGTATCTCAGTATTCACCGGTGTTGGTGAACGTACTCGTGAAGGTAACGATATGTACTTTGAAATGAAAGGTTCAGGTGTCTTGGACAAGACAGCCATGGTATATGGTCAAATGAACGAGCCACCTGGAGCACGTATGCGTGTTGCTTTAACTGGTTTGACTATTGCGGAATACTTCCGTGATGAAGTTGGTACCGATGTTCTATTATTCATCGATAACATCTTTAGATTTACTCAAGCTGGTACTGAAGTTTCCGCATTATTAGGTCGTATTCCATCAGCCGTAGGTTACCAACCTACATTGGCTACTGAAATGGGTCAATTGCAAGAACGTATCACTTCAACTAAGAATGGTGCGATTACTTCAATTCAAGCCGTTTACGTTCCTGCCGATGATTACACCGACCCTGCTCCTGCAACTACTTTCGCTCACTTGGATGCAACAACTAACTTGGAACGTTCATTAACTCAACAAGGTATCTATCCAGCCGTTGATCCATTGGCATCAACATCAGCTGCACTAGATCCATCAATTGTTGGTGAAGAACACTACAAGGTTGCAACTGAAGTGCAACAAGTATTGCAAAGATACCATGAACTTCAAGATATCATTTCTATCTTAGGTATGGATGAATTGTCTGACGAAGAAAAGACTATTGTTGGTCGTGCACGTCGTATTCAATTCTTCCTATCACAAAGCTTTAGTGTTGCTGAAACATTTACTGGTTTACCAGGTAAATATGTTCCAGTTGCCAAGACTGTTGAAAGTTTCAAAGCTATCCTAGATGGTAAATATGATGATCTTCCTGAAGATGCATTTAGAAACTGTGGACCTATTGAAGACGTAGTTGAAAATGCTAAAAAAATGAAGCAAAACAACTAAGGAGGGTTCTAATTGGCTGATAACAACTCAGTATTAACCGTTAGTATCGTTACTCCTGATGGTAAGGTATATGAACGTGAAGATGCTCGCTTGGTTATTGTTAGAACCAAGAGTGGTCAATTAGGAATTATGCCTAATCATGTTCCCGTAATAGCTTCATTGGAAGTTGACGAAGTAAAAGTAAAATCCGGTTCAGATGTAGATGAAATTGCTGTTAACGGTGGTTTCGTTGAATTTTCAAACAATAACTTAACTGTTATTGCTGATAGTGCCGAAAAGCAAGGGGATATCGACGTTGATCGTGCCGCTGCTGCGAGAGACCGTGCTCAAAAAGCATTGGAAATCGCTAGACAAAAGCATGATAACCAAGAAATCCTAAGAAACCAAGTTGCTTTGAGAAGAGCTATTAACCGAATTCATGTTGCTAAACATTAAGAAAGAGGTCTGCATTTTTTTGCAGACCTTTTTTTATACATAAATAAAAAACAAATTAATAAATACTTAGTAAAGATTAGAAAGACAAAAAGCTTTTTTTATGTTATAGTTGCTATAAAGAATGGAGATATTATGGAATCATCAAATATTAATTCTTTCTTAGATTTAGCTGTCCAATTATTTTTTATTGGATTAGCTTTTTGGAGTTTAAATGATATTCATCTAGAAAGATATGTCAAAATGCACATTAATCAGTACCGAATTTTAATAATTCTATTATCTATCTGTATTGGATATGTGTCGGGATCTTTCTTTATATGGATAATAAACATTACAATAAATCATTAAAATTGAAATTACTGGAGGGTTACCAGTGGATAAAATCGTGATTAAGGGAGGCCAACGCCTTACCGGTAACGTCCACATTGAAGGTGCAAAAAATGCTGTCCTACCAATAATGGCTGCTACTATTTTAGCCAGTGAAGGAAAAACAGTTTTAAACAACGTACCACTATTATCAGACGTATATACAATGGAAGAAGTTTTACGCTTCTTGAATTTAAAAGTTGACTTTAATACTAATGAGAATCAAATGAGTTTTGATGCTACCAACCAAATCTCATACGAAGCTCCATTAGAATATGTTTCAAAGATGAGAGCATCAATCGTAGTAATGGGTCCACTATTGGCCAGATTAGGTCATGCTAAGGTTGCATTGCCAGGTGGATGTGCAATTGGTTCGCGTCCAATTGATATTCACTTGAAAGGTTTTGAAGCACTAGGTGCCAAAATCGAACAACACGATGGATACGTTGAAGCTTTTGCTGAAGACGGTTTAAAGGGTGCCGAAATTTACATGGACTTCCCAAGTGTTGGTGCTACTCAAAATATTATGATGGCTGCCACATTAGCAGAAGGCCAAACCATCATCGAAAATGTTGCTCAAGAACCTGAAATCGTTGACTTAGCTAACATCTTAAATGCGATGGGTGCTAATGTTATGGGAGCAGGTACAAGCAAGATTAAGATTAAGGGTGTAAGTAAGTTACACGGTGTAGATCACAGTGTACTACAAGACCGTATTGAAGCAGGTACTTTTATGGTTGCTGCTGCTTTGACACGCGGTAACATTTTGATCGAAGATGCAGAAGCATCATACAATCAACCATTAATCGCTAAAATGCAAGAAATGGGTGTTACTGTTAAGGAAGAACCTAATGGAATCCGTGTGATTGGTCCAGACGAATTAAAGCCTGTTGACGTAAAGACACTCCCATATCCAGGTTTTCCAACAGATATGCAACCTCAAATGACTGTTTTACAATTAGCTGCTCAAGGTAGTAGTTTATTGACTGAAACAGTGTTTGAAAATCGTTTTATGCACTTGGATGAATTAGCTAGAATGAACGCCAAGTTTAGAATTAACGGTAAGAGTGTGGTCTTAAACGGACCAACTAAGTTTAGCGGAGCGGAAGTAGCTGCAACTGATTTGAGAGCTGCTGCAGCACTCGTTCTTGCTGGATTAGTTGCTGACGGCATTACAATCGTTAGAAACCTAAAATATTTAGATCGAGGATATTACGATTTTCATGTTAAGTTAGCTAAATTGGGTGCTGACATTAAGAGAGTTAACATGAAAGATGATGAAGAAATTTTCATTAGTAAAACTTCGCAAGAATAAAATTAATTATAGAGCGATATGATATAATATTTAATACATGAGTTAACTCAGGAGGAAGAGAGAAATGGTAAAAGATATCGGCATTGACTTAGGTACTGCTAATGTTTTGATTTACGTAACTGGGAAAGGAATCGTGCTAAACGAACCATCAGTAGTTGCGGTAGATATTAAAACAAACAAGTTGTTAGCAGTTGGTTCTGAAGCATACAGAATGGTTGGTAGAACACCAAGTAACATTCGTGCAATCAGACCACTAAAAGAAGGAGTTATTTCAGATTTTGATGTAACTGAAAAGATGCTTACATACTTTATCAATAAGTTAAGTGTTAAGGGCTTTATGTCAAAGCCTAAGACCATGATTTGTGCTCCAACAAACATTACTAACATCGAAAGAAAAGCAATTATCCAAGCTGCTGAAAAATCCGGTGGTGGTAAAGTTTACATCGAAGAAGAACCTAAAGTTGCTGCAATTGGTGCTGGAATGAACATTTTCCAACCAAAAGGAAACATGGTAATTGATATGGGTGGTGGAACATCTGACATTGCCGTGTTATCATTAGGTGATATCGTTGCAAGTAAGTCAATTCGTGTAGCTGGTGATGTAATGAACACAGATATTGTTTCTTACATAAAGGACAAACACGGATTGGTTATTGGAGAACATACTGCTGAAAAGATTAAGATTACCATCGGTACTGCAGACCCTAATGAAACTGATGTTAAGGAAATGGAAGTACGTGGTAGAGATGTTCTTGGTGGAATGCCTAGATCTATTACTTTAAACAGTAAGGAAGTTCAAAAGGCAATTGAAGATACAGTAAATCAAATCATTGATGCTGCTAAGGATGTCTTAGAAGTAGTTCCTCCTGAATTAGCTTCTGATATTGTGGATAGAGGAATTATTTTAACAGGTGGTGGTGCCTTATTAAGAGGAATCGACCATGCCATTTCAAAAGAATTAACTGTGCCAGTGTTAATTTCTGAAAGTCCTCTAGATAATGTTGCTAAGGGTGCAGGTGCATTACTTGAACATATCAACAAACAAGAAAGCAAAAAATAAAGATTAATATAAGAAAGTGATAACTGATGAGAAAGTTTCTGATAAAATTGGTGATGGGATATAAACGATTTATTTCACCACTATTACCGGCCTCTTGTCGTTATTATCCGACATGTTCTACTTATATGATCGATGCTGTCAGAAAGCACGGAGCATTATTAGGTTTTGTAATGGGGTGTGCACGGATTTTACGTTGTCATCCTTTTGTCAAAGGTGGTTATGATCCGGTTTCTGATCATTTTACTATTTTTAGAAATAAGAGGGCGTCGAAAGATTATCGACGTTCTATGAATTTAAAGTAGTCGATCAAATATTTGAATCGACTACTTTTATTTTTAGGAGGACAAAATGTCAAAGGGAAAGAAAAATATTGAAGTTACTTTAGATACAAAGAACGTGAACGGCGAAGAACGCGAAGTTCTTTTTGTTGGGAAGCAAGAAGTGGGCTTTATTCGTCAAGTTGATGAAGAAAAGTTTGAAGCTGTTTTTGATGAAGATAATGTATTTAAAGCCAAATCCTTAGACGAAGGAATCGAATTATTAATTAGCCAATACAACTTGCACAAGGGCTAAAATGATTTAGAGGTGATTTGCAGTGTTTAATAGTGACAATGATAGCAATTCTTCTCGATTAGATTGGACAATCATAATTTGTGTTGGCCTTTTAGCATTGATTGGTATTGGTGCAATTTATGTTGCCGTAAATCATGATTCTTATTCCGGAACAATCGTGAAGCAAATGATTACGCAGTTGGTATGGTATACAATCGGAACTGTATTAATCATAATCATCATGCAATTTGATTCTGAACAATTATGGAAAGTTGCACCAATTATTTACTGGGGAGCTTTAACGTTACTGGCATCGTTACTTGTTTTGTACAGTAGATATTACTTTATTCAAACAGGGGCCAAAAGTTGGTTCCAATTAGGTCCGTTGACTTTCCAACCGGCCGAAATTATGAAACCAGCGTTTGTGGTTATGTTGGCAAGAGTGATTGTTGAACATAACAGAAACTACGCTGTTCACACATTAAAAACAGATGCACTTTTATTGGGTAAGATGATCCTATGGACATTACCAATCTGTGTGTTATTAAAAATTGAAAATGATTTCGGTACAATGCTTGTTTTCTTCGCCATGCTTGGTGGATTAGTGATTGTATCTGGAATTACGTGGAGAATCATTGTTCCTGGAGTTGCTGCATTCGCAACAATTGGTGGGACTGCTTTAATTTTAGTTATCACTAGCGGTGGTAGAAAGATTTTGGAAGCATTAGGTTTTCAATCTTACCAATTTGATCGTGTTAATGACTGGTTGGACCCATCAAATCCTGAAAATCTAGCTGGATCGGGTTATCAACTATGGCAAAGTATTAAAGCCGTTGGTTCCGGTGGATTCGGTGGAACTGGTTTTAACGTATCTCACGTTTATGTTCCAGTTCGAGAATCCGATATGATTTTCTCAGTTATCGGTGAAAACTTTGGTTTCATCGGTGGTTTAGTTTTAATTGGTATCTACTTCGTTTTAATTTATCGAATGATTAAGGTTACTTTTGAGACTAAGAACGTCTACTACGCATACATTTCAACTGGAATTATCATGATGATTTTATTCCACGTATTTGAAAATATTGGTATGAGTATTGGACTATTGCCATTGACTGGTATTCCATTGCCATTCGTCAGTCAAGGTGGTTCTGCCTTGATTGGTAACATGATAGGGATTGGATTAGTCATGTCAATGCAGTATCATAATTATGGGTACATGTTCAGTGCTAGCCGTGACTTCTCATAGCTAATGAATTGACAAGTACATTAAATGATTGTATACTTTATTAAAATTTGATTATAAGATGAGTAAGTAATTAATGAATATCACAGAGAGCTCGGTTGGTGAAAAAGAGTTATTTGTAGTTACCGAATATGGTCTTGATAAATAATCAGTTAGCGAAATTTGGGATAAACTAACATCGTCTGGCAAACGTTATATTGCTGAAGTATTAAAGATACTTATGAGGCTATTGTCGTGAGGCAATGGTGAATAAAAGGTGGTAACACGAGCTTTTCGTCCTTTACTGTTAAATCAGTAGGTGCGGAGGGCTTTTTTTATTTGAAAGTGAGGAGAAACAGTTTGATTAGATTTAAGAATGTTAACAAGAAATACAAACTTGACAAAAGCATCCTAACAGCTGTTAAAGACGTTAACCTAGAAATTAACGACGGTGAAATCTTTGGTATTATTGGTTACTCTGGTGCCGGTAAATCAACACTTGTTAGAATGTTAGATGGACTAGAAGCCCCAACTTCTGGTTCCATCGAAATTAATGGTAAGGATATTGCGAAATTAAGTAGCAAGGAATTAAGATCACAACGTAAGAAGGTTGGTATGATTTTCCAACACTTTAACTTACTATGGTCTAGAACCATCCAACAAAACATCGAGTTACCACTAGAAATTGCCGGTGTTGATAAAGAACAACGTCATCAAAAGGCTGAAAAATTAATTGAATTAGTTGGTCTAAAGGGTCGTGAAAACGATTATCCTTCAGAATTATCTGGTGGACAAAAACAACGTGTTGGGATTGCCAGAGCATTGGCTAATGACCCAGAAATTCTTATTTCTGATGAAGCTACTAGTGCGCTAGATCCACAAACAACCGATGAAATTTTGGACTTATTACTAGAGATCAACAAGAAGTTAAACCTAACTATTCTTTTGATTACTCACGAAATGCATGCCATTAGAAAGACAGCTTCAAAAGTTGCTGTTATGCAAGATGGACAAGTTGTTGAAACTGGTGATGTTTACGACATTTTCCAAAACCCTCAACAAGACATCACTAAACGTTTCGTTAACGAAGATGACAATCCAAATGCTAAGGACTTGAGCATGACCGTTGACGAAATCATTAAGAACTATCCAAATGGTATGGTGATTAGGTTAACCTTCAAGGGTACTCAATCACAACAACCAGTTGTATCCCAAATGATTCGCGAATTTGATTCATTAGAATTAAACATCGTTGAAGGAAGTATTCATCAAACACAAGGTGGTTCAATCGGTTCACTAGTTCTACAACTACTAGGAACTCCTGAAGACCAAAACAAGGCTGTTGAATACTTGAAATCAGTAAACGTGGAAGCAGAGGTGATTAACCGTGGCTAATCAAGGAATTCAATCATACTTCCAATTCAATAACGTTAATTGGAGTGCAATGAGACAAGCAACATGGGAAACAGTTTGGATGACTGCATTATCAATGATTATTGTTGCTGTATTAGGAATTATTTTAGGACTATTATTATTTGAAAGCCGTAACAAGTCTGGTTTTGGCTGGAAGGTTATTAACTGGGTAGTATCTTTCTTAGTTAACGTATTCAGATCAATTCCATTCATTATCTTAATCGTATTACTATTACCCTTCACAAAGGATCTTGTAGGTACCATTATCGGACCTAAGGCCGCTATCCCATCACTAGTTATTTCAGCTGCTCCATTCTACGCAAGAATGGTTGAAGCTAACTTTAGAGAAGTTGATGATGGTGTAATTGAAGCCGTTAAATCAATGGGTGGTACTAACTGGGACGTTATCTTTAAGGTATTACTTCCAGAAAGTACACCAGCATTGATTTCCGGAGCAACTGTTACTGCCATTTCATTGATTTCATACACCGCAATGGCCGGTGCTATTGGTTCTGGTGGTCTAGGTTACCTAGCATACTTGGATGGTTTCCAATCAAATAACAACACTGTTACTTTAGTGGCAACCGTTATTATTTTAATTATTGTCCTAATCGTTCAAACAGTTGGAGACTTACTAGTTAAGAAAATCGATAAACGTACACTATAAGGGGGATATTAAAATGAAAAAGCTTTTATCCTTTGGTGGAATCGTTGTTTTATTCATCGTTTTACTATTACTAGGTCCTGGTAACTACAAGGCAAAGAACACAATTCGTATTGGGGCATCTAACATTCCTCATGCACAAATTCTTCGTCATATCGAACCAGAGCTTAGAAAAAAGGGCATTAAGTTAGACATCGTTACTTTCCAAGACTACGTGCTACCTAACCGTGCATTAGCCGGAAAACAATTGGATGCTAATTACTTCCAAACACCAGCATTCTTAGATCAATGGAATAAGGAATATGATGGCCATTTAGTAAACGTAGGGGCCGTTCACTTGGAACCAATTGGTATTTACTCCAAGAAGTACAAAAAGCTCTCAGACCTTAAAAATGGTGCTCACATCTTAGTAAGTAGTAATGCACCTGATTACGGTCGTATTCTTCAATTATTCCAACAAAATGGTTTAATTAAGATTAAGAAGGGTGTTAATATCACTCAAGCTAACTTCAGTGATATTGCTTATAATCCAAAACACTTGGTATTCCAAACTGGATACGAACCAAAGATTATGCCATTGATTTACAATAATGGTGAAGGTGATGCTGTGGCAATTAATTCTAATTACGCAGTTCAAGGTGGTTTACAACCAGATAAGCAATCAATTGCTTTACAAAAGCCTGAAAAGAACTCACCATACTTCAACATTGTTGCTGTTAGAAATGGTGATCAAAACAGAAAAGACATCAAGGAATTGGTTAAGGTATTACAATCTAAATCAACTCAAGAATGGATTAAAAAACATTACAAAGGTTCTGTGCTACCAGCTAAGAACTATTAATAAAAAAGCGTCTGAGACGCTTTTTTTTATTGACTTTTTTAAGATTTGACTTTATAGTTAGTTACATAAGTAATTAACCAAAGATAGGCGGTGAAAAAGATGCAATTTGACTTTAATAGTCCGGAGCCAATTTTTATTCAGGTTGCCACTCAACTAGAGGATGCAATCTTTACCGGTGCTTTCCAAGAAGGTGCGCAAGTACCATCTACGACAGAAATTTCAAAGCAATTTAAGATTAATCCAGCAACAGTTCTAAAGGGGATGAACATGTTGGTTGATAATGATTTGTTAGAAAAGCGTCGTGGACGTGGAACCTTTGTGAAGCAAGGGGCTCAAGAGATAATTATTAAGCGAAGACAGGAACATTTCTATAATGATTACATTTTGAATCTAATCAATGAATCAAAGAAATTGCATCTATCTGAAGACGATATTTTAACACTAGTGAAGAGAGGATACGACAATGAGCAAGATCGAAGTTAAACATTTAGCTAAACGTTTCAAGTTTGCAAATAAACCTCTATTAAATGAAGTTAATTTCAATTTAGAAGAAAACGAAATTTATGGATTGTTCGGTGAAAACGGAGCAGGAAAATCAACGCTAATGAGTATGATTGCTGACTACAATCGTCCATCAGCAGGACAAGTCCTTTTTGATGGACAAGAAGTCCATGAAAATGATGAAGCACTAAGCGAAATTTACTTCATGAACCAAGATGATATGTACACTAAAAAGGATAAGGTTTCTCAAATCTTTTCTTTTGTTGAATCAATGTATCAAGACTATGATGTGGACCTGCAAGCAAAGCTAGTTAAGGAATTTAAATTAGATATTAACCAAAAGCTTAACAAGTTGTCTACCGGTTACCAATCAATTGTTAAAATCATCATTTCACTATGTGTTCCTTGTAAGTTTATCTTGTTGGATGAACCAACGTTAGGTTTGGATGCCAGAAATCGTGAAATATTCCAAAGTAACTTGATTGAAACATACAGTGAAAATCCAAGAACATTTGTGATTTCCACTCATATTATTGATGAAATTGACCGTATTATCAGTCATGTACTATTACTTCAATACGGAATAATTAAGATGAACGGAAGCATTGATGAAGTATCATCAAAATCATACAGTGTTTCAGGACCAGCAGAAGATGTTAACAGCTACGTCGATGGTGTTAAGGTATTGGATGAAGAACAATTAGGTCGTTACAAGACCGTTCACTTTATGGATCAACTTCCTGATAGAGAGGTTCCAGCATCCGTTGATATTGAAAAAATGAAACTACAAAAACTACTAGTATATATTATGGATAGGGGGAAACTATAGTGAAGACAAAAGCACTCGCAAAGCAATATTGCCACGATTTTATTCCGTACATATGGTATGGAATAATCGTTTCTGTTGTTTATATCTTATTCGGACTTTTATCAGTAGTAGATGGTCAACCACCTATTGAATATCAATTTAAAGAAAATTTTTTCCTGTCTCCTTATATCATTACGATTGTTACAATGATTGGAATTAGTTTCAACTACAGACGATTTAAGTTGGCAATTCAAAGTGGAGTTTCGCGTAAGACATTTTGGAAAGCTAAGATGTTTTTTATCGCTAAAGCAACGCTTATCGTTAATGTAGTTAACGTGATTATTAGCTTCATAAACATGAAGCTAGGCCCTAGTGAAACTTACTTGTACTATCAAGCATATGGAAAAGCGTTTAGTAATGTGTTTGTTCAATCAATTTCAATGTTTATTACAGACTATGTGGTATTGCTATTCATATTCGTTGCGATGAACACCTTTGGAACGATGACATCTTTAATGAATAAGATTGGTAAATCAATCTTTTACTCCATTGGGGTAGTTTGCTATATGTTTGTTACTAACTTATTAACTCAATATAGCTCACAAAGACTAATCAGCAGATTTTATGCTCACATCAATGGGGATGCAATCTTTAACTTTATTTTTTCTATTGACGCCAAGGTTCCTAGACCATATGCATTAATTGGATTCATGATCATTTTGACTATTATTGCAGCATTATTTAATTTATTATTCACCAAATTAGAACAAGTAAAAAGATAAAAAAGAATTCTTTAATCTATAAAAGCATGTTATAATGTAGTTTCAAAGAATTATTGATAGGACGGTATAAAATGATGAAAAAGACTCATTTAGCATTACTTTTCGGTGGAGATTCATCAGAACATGATGTTTCAAAACGTTCAGCTCATAACATTTATGATGCGATGGATAAAGATAAGTACGATATTAGCTTATTCTTAATTACTAAGGCAGGAATTATCTTAGATAATGAATCATCACACCGTGTGTTTGATGGTGAACCTGAAGATGCTGTGGTTGAAGAAGCTGTTAAGAACTTAGACTTCTCAGATCCATTGGCCCCAATTAAAAACTTATCAAAGACTAAGGATATTGACGTATTCTTCCCAATTGTGCACGGTAACTTGGGTGAAGACGGTACTATCCAAGGTCTTCTAAGATTACTACATAAGCCATACGTTGGTAGTGGTATCTTGGAATCTGCAATGGGCTTTGATAAAGACATTACTAAGAAGATGTTAAACTTAGCAGGAGTTAGAAACACAAACTACCATTTGATTACTCCTGACAACCAAGACCAATTCACTTACGCTAAATTACAATCTGAATTCGGTGACGTAATCTTCTTGAAGCCAGCTAACCAAGGTTCATCAGTTGGTATTCACAAGGTAACAAACGAACAAGAATTTGAAGACGGCCTAAAGGATGCATTCAGATATGACTATAAGATCCTAGCTGAACAAGCAATCAATGGTCCAGAAGAACTAGAAATCTCAATCTTAGGTAACGAAAAACCAATTGCTTCTCAAGTTGGTGCAATTCGTGTTCCTAAGGAAGACAAGTTCTACACTTACGACAACAAGTTCGTTGATGCAAGCCAAGTTAAGTTTGATATTCCAGTTGATATTCCAGAATCACTATCAGACGAAATCACCGACTTAGCATTACGCGGATACAAAGCATTAGGCTTAAAGGGACTAGCTCGTATTGACTTCTTAGTATCTAAGGAAGGTGTTCCTTACCTAGGAGAAGTTAACACATTACCTGGTTTCACTAACATTAGTCTATACCCACAACTATGGGAAGCTTCAGGTATCAGTTACACTGAACTAATTGATAGATTAATCGACCTAGCTTACAAAGAATTTGATCGTCGAAACAACATCATTCACGATTTCAAACCATTATCATAATAATTGAAAAAAGAGGTAATCATTTGGATTATCTCTTTTTTTGTTGGAAAATTGTTTAAGAAAGTATTAAATTAACCGAAAAAATTTGTGTTTTTATACGTATGTAATAGAGTGAAAATCACCGAAAGGAATTATGAAATATGAAAAGATGTGCATGGGCTAGTGATAGCGCAGAAATGTTAGTTTATCACGATAAGGAATGGGGAGTTCCAAAGCAAAAAGTATCTGAATTGTTTGAATGTTTAACATTAGAAATTTTTCAAGCTGGGTTATCATGGTCGACAGTATTGCGTAAAAGAGAGTCGTTTAGAGACGAATTCTACGACTTTGATGTTGAAAAAATTAGCCAGTTTAATGATGAAGACCTAGAAAGATTGATGAACGATGAGGCAATTATTCGAAATCGTGCCAAGATAATTGCCACAATTCAAAATGCCAAGGCTTGCATGAATAACGATTTAGTTCAATTAACATGGGAACCATTTGATTTTATGCAAATGGATGGACTAAACGATAATAATAAGAACGAAATTAAAGAGTTCATCAAACCATACGTTAAATGTTTTAAAGATGCTGGATTTAAACGTGTCGGACCAACAACACTATATTCATATTTTCAATCAGTAGGGGTGATTAATGATCATGAAATAGATTGTTTTAGACATAAGGAATTAAATGATAGTTTTAAAGCGTGATTCAAAGAAAGGATTTTAGAATGAATATTAACGGCACTTTAATCAAGAAGCGACGTAAAAGTTTAAAGATAACTCAATGCCAATTAGCGAAACAAGTTGCTTGTACTCAACCTGTGATTTGTCAGATTGAAAACGGTAGCTATGACCACCAAATTAGTTTATATGTGATTAAAAACATTTGTAAGATATTGTTACTAGATATTGATAAGGTAATTGAAAACGAGAAAAAAGTAGCCAGTTACGAAATTAATAGTATTCCTTTTTGTGCAGCACTATGCATTCCAGATGAGATACAAGCAAAGCTAGATAAGTACGAAGATGACCTAGAAGATAAAGAAGACATCAAGTACTTCCAAATCATTCATGCAGCAGTTCAGCTTAGTAAGCAAGATTACAGTGCATCGGTTGATGAACTCCAAAGACTGAACTACGACTTCTACGATAAAAACGAGATTAGCATGCAAAAGATGGTGATTATGGGGATGCTTGCGATTGACTACTTTGCGATGAACAAATTCACCATTGCTTATCAATATGTGGTCGAGACAATTGAATTGACCAAACAAATGAGTAGATCACACATTGAGGATATGCAATTCTTGATTTTATACCGTGAACTTGATGCAATTTGTACAACACTGGACTTAAAGAGTGATTCTAGTTATTTAAAGGAGATATCATGTCGTGCATTTTACCGAAGCATTGTCGGTATTGAAAGCAAGGGGATTGATATCAAATTTGATAAGCTAGAACAACCCAACGGTGTGTTTGAATACTGGAAACAGTTTTTAAGTGAAAATAATCCATTGTCGGTCAATGACGATTGGACAGTCGAATAAAAAAGACCTGGATATTAATCCAGGTCTTTTTGTTTATTTTTCTACTTTGTTGTCTAAGTCTGATTTTACAATTAAGACATCACATTCTGCTACACGAGTTACGTATGAAGCAACTGAACCGATTAATAAACGTTCAGCAGCACTTTGTCCGTTGGCACCGATAATGATTAAATCAGTATCGAAACGATCAACTAAATCTCTTGAAATAATTGATTTAGGAGCACCGTATTCGATTGTGTAATCAACATTCTTAATTCCAGCATCTTGAGCCTTCTTTAAGTATTTTTCTAGTGAATCTTTAACACGGCTAGTAACGTCATCTAACATTGATGAGTCGAAATTAGCTAGGTTAGTGAATGATCGCGTATCGATTACGTGCACGATGTGTAGGTCAGCATCATTATGTTTGGCAACTTCAATTGACTTGTTGAATGCTAACTTTGAGTTTTTTGAACCATCGATTGGAATCATAATTTGACTGTAATCTTGTAACATATTCTTTCACCTCAAACTATTTACTTGGTAAGGAAGGTAAGTAACATTAACTCCATCACCAATAACATTATACAACTTATTACCATGATAGTTGTAACGAAAAAGATATTTGGAATCAAAATTGCGATTGCTGAAAAGACAGCTAAGATGCAAAATACGATTCCAAAGAACTTAACGATTTTACCCAATGTTTGATTATTTTCAGGATGTAGCATCATGAAAGGTTTATCTGTATGGGTTAAAAGGAAGCGACCAATTGTGAATAATACAACTGTCGCTAATAATACTAGAATTCTAATTAACATTGCAGACTCCTATTTATCACGTTGTGCGTGAAGTAGTTTTTCGTATTGTTGTTTAAATGTACTTTCAATCTTACCATTGGTTTTTGGTTCATAGTAAGTATCGTTTTTAATTTTAGTAGGTAGGTATTGTTGTTTAACCCAATCGTTTGGATAATCATGGGCGTATTTGTAATTAACACCATGGCCTAACTTTTTAGAACCTGAGTAGTGACTATCTTTTAGGTGATCAGGTATGTCACCATAGTTACCAGTACGAATCTTAGCAATTGCCGCATCAATCGCACGCATTGCGGTATTTGATTTCGGTGATAGGCATAATTCAATAATGGCATTGGCTAAAGGAATTCTGGCTTCAGGAAAACCAACCTTGTTGGCAGCCTCGATGGCAGAAACGGTTCTAGCACAAGCAGCTGGATTAGCTAGTCCAACATCTTCATATGCGATAACCATTAAACGGCGACTAATGGAATTTAAGTCACCGGATTCAATCAAACGGCCAGCATAGTGAAGGGCAGCATTAACGTCCGATCCACGAATTGATTTTTGAAAAGCGGAGACAACGTCATAGTGAGCATCACCATTTTTATCCTGTGTTAAAGCTTTTCTTTGAAGACAAGATTCCACATCTTTTAACGAGATATGAATGATACCGTCGTCGTCTTCAGTAGTGGACTTAGCTGCTAGTTCTAAAGCATTTAAAGCACTTCTCAAGTCACCGTTGGTACTGGTTGATAGGAAGTGTAATGCATTTTCAGCTAAGTCGATGTTCATATTACCCAGACCGTTGTCTTTATTGGATAAAGCACGTTTGACAGCTGATTTAATATCATCTTCATTAAGAGGGTGTACCTCAAAGATTTGTGTTCTACTTCTAATGGCGGGATTGATATTAATGTATGGGTTTTCGGTAGTTGCACCGATTAGAATGATATTACCACTTTCCAGTAATGGTAATAGGAAGTCCTGTTTGGTTTTATCTAAACGATGAATTTCATCTAGTAGTAAGACGACCGTTCCAGACATCTTGGCTTCTTCAGCGACAATCTGTAGGTCTTTCTTTGTATCTGTTGCTGCATTTAATTGACGAAATGCATACTTAGTTGAACCAGCAATCGCACTGGCGATACTGGTCTTACCTGTTCCAGGAGGTCCGTATAGAATCATTGATGATAAAATCTTGGCTTTTACCATTCGATCGATGATTTTACCAGGACCGACTAAGTCTTGTTGACCGACAACGTCTTCGATTTTCTTTGGACGCATACGGTATGCTAATGGATGCAATTTATCATCACCTTTATTTGAATATATTTTTTAACTTACCAAAAAATGATTGATTGGTTTGCTTGTCATCTGAATTATCTGATGAATCTTTGGTTGTATCTTGTTGATTGTACTTTTCTTCGAAATCAACGGGATTAACGTTAATTGATTGACTGTTAGCGTAGACCACACCGTAGTTATCGGGTGCAGTACGGTAGAATGAGTCAGTTTTAATAACGAACTTGATGTTATTTTGTGATGCCAGCCTGATAAAAGGGGAGACAACATCGTGATCCAAGTTACCATTAATGATTAATTGGTAGCTGTTATTATTATCAAATTCTTTTTGAAGGGCATTGACCGCGTTTGGATTTGACAAATCCTTGATTTGGATTGCAAGAGAAACACGTTCTCTAAAAGTACCTAGGTATCTACGTTGTTCATCCGGGTTAACCTTTGGAGTTCCACCCATAGATGATTGTTCTAAACGACTACTTACATCATCTTCACTCATATTAATTGCTCCTTTTCATTTATGTCTTAGTACTATTTTATCATTAATTAAAAGAGGGTAGAAAAAAAGCGTTTTGCAAATGCAAAGCGCTTTTTTGGAGCAACAAGTATAACCAGAAATTATAGCTTGTTGTAGTATTCAACGATTAGTGATGCATCAATATCAGCATTCATTTCGTCACGTTGAGGTAATCTAGTTAGAGAACCTTCTAGTTTGTCAGCATCGAATGAAACGTATTGTGGACGACCAACAACAGCTTCAACGGCTTCCTTGATGATTTGTAGGTCTTTTGATTTTTCACGAACTGAAATAACTTGACCAATTTTTACTTCGTATGAAGGAATGTCAACACGTTTGCCATCAACAGTGATGTGACCGTGGTTAACTAATTGACGAGCTTGACGACGAGTAGTTGCTAAACCTAAACGGTAAACAACGTTGTCTAGTCTACGTTCTAGTAATACCATGAAGTTATCACCGTGACGACCTTCTCTAATCTTACCCGCACGAACGAATAGTTTTGAGAATTGACGTTCAGTTAAACCGTACATGAAACGTAGCTTTTGCTTTTCCTTCAATTGAGTACCGTATTCTGATAGCTTACCGCGACGACCTTGACCGTGGTCACCTGGTGCGTATGGGCGACGAGCTAATTCTTTACCAGTACCTGAAAGTGAAATACCAAGACGACGAGAAATTCTCCAACTTGGACCTGTATATCTAGACATAAAAATATCCTCCAATAAAAATTATTATTTGGAGTAAAATAATCACTGTACACTTAGTATTCGTGCATATTGCTCTGCAATGTTCACCCCAGCAGCCGTGGGGGTACTAATTGAACCATTAAGGCATCAATATGTTGACGAGCTTACCGTGTACTGCTGCATTATTTTACACAAAAGTTATTGTATGATTATTACCACTAATTGTCAATGGTTATGTGGTTTTCAAAGACTTTTACAAATTCTTCTAGCATTTCTTGATCTTCTTTTGAGAAACGATCAAAGATAGGGGCATCAATATCTAAGACACCAAATCTGATTCCATCCTTTTCAATTGGAATGACAATTTCTGATTTACTGTTTGAATCACAGGCAATGTGACCAGGAAAATCATTTACGTTTTCTACGCGGATAGTTTCGTTCTTATCAAATGCAGTACCACAAACACCGCTACCGTTTTTAATGTGGACACAAGCGACTTTACCTTGAAAGGGACCTAAGATTAATTCGTTTTTATCATCTACATATGTGTAAAAACCGGTCCAGCTAACATCTGTAAGTTCTTGCATTAGTAGTGCAGAGGCATTTGCCATGTTGGCAACGTTGTTATGTTCATCGGTTAACAACGCGTCTAACTGTTGTGCTAACATTGAATTGATTTTCATAATTAAAAACTCCCTTGTATATATTGATAATTAGGTATTTTAATAATTATCTCGTATGATATAATTGAATATAGTTAATTAGTTTATTATTAAAATATTAAAAATACAAATGTTTAAAGCTAAAAAAATTAGATTAAAATAAAAAGTTGTAAGGGGACAGATGTCAAAATGATTGATTTGGTTATTTTCATAATAGTAGTGCTTGTAATACTACTGTTAGCGACATTCTTTTATCGAAAGAATCTATTTAAACGACTTGACGGTCTGGAAAAGCAAAAGGCTAGTCTAAAGGACGTAATGGTCGGAGATGAGCTGGAAGCAACTGGTAAAATTAAATTAAATGGTGAATCTTTCGACAAATTTAATGAATACAAAGAACAATATGAAAAAATTGCCAATTCAGACTTAACAAGTATCAGAAGTGATATGAGTGATGCAGAAGATTTCCTTAATAGTTACAAGCTATTATCAGCCAGCGTTACTATTGGTGACCTGGGTGATGCAATCGAAGTTATTGATGGCAAGTTAAATGACATTCATGATGGTCTAAGTGAACTACAAGAAGTTGACAGTTTACACCGTAAGGCTGTCGAAGATGTTGATAACACCATCAGAGAAATTAACCAACAATTGCTATCACAAAACTACTCATTTGGTCCAAGCAGCGACAAGCTTGAAGATAAGCTAAGCACTATCAAAGGTGTTTACGAAGAATTCGTTGCTGAAACTGAAAATGGTGATCAAAACAAAGCTGAAGAATTACTTGGTAAGATTAACAACTTGATCAATGAAATGAATGAATTAATGAAGATTATTCCTGATACATATGTTTCATTATCAAAGGAATTTCCAAGACAATTGGATGAAATTGAACGTGGTCACCGTACTATGATTCAAACTGATTACAACTTTGTTGAAGACGATATTGATGACACCATCAATGCTTTAAAGGAATCATGCCAAGAAGGATTGAAGTCACTAGCTGAACTAGATATCCCAGAAACCAAGAAGACATGCACATATATTGAAGAAACAATCGATTCAATGTATGCCATCATGGAAAAAGAAATAGTTGCTAAGCGTAAGGTTAAGAAAAACATTAGCTTGGTATATGACTTTATCTTCCATGCTAAGAACCAAAATCGCATTTTAAGTGATGAACTAGAAGGTTTAAGCAAGAATTACAATCTAGAACATGATGAAATTGAAAATACTGCTGAATTATCTGACAAGATTAGTAAGATTGAAACAATCTACAACAATGATTACGATGCAATCAACGGTAACAAGGCAGTATATTCTGTCATTCAAAAACATCAACAAGATGCAAAGCAAGAACTAAGTTCAATTGAAAAACAACAAAAAGACATCAACGATTCTGTTGCTGAATTAAGCAAGGAAGAAAGGGTTGCCAGGGATAGTCTTCAAAAGTTTGATTTACAACTATTAAACATCAGAAGACGAATTGATAACCTAAACCTTCCTGGTTTAACTGAAGACTTCTTAGAACGTTATGATTACGTATACAACGAAGTTTCAAACTTATCAGCATCAATCAACCAAGTGAAGATTAGTATGGATGAGATCAACCAAAAATTGGCTAACATCTCAGACACAATGGATCACTTGTTATCAGATACTGAAAACATTGTCGATAGTGCAATGCTATCAGAACGTTTGATGCAATTCGCCAACCGTTATAAGAATGCTAACGAAGATTTAAATGCTGCCTGTGCACAAGCTAAAGACTACTTTGATAATCGTTACCAATACGAAAAGAGTCTAGCTACTATGGCTGCTGCAATCGAAAAGGTTAATCCAGGTGCTTACAAGCAAATGGAAACTGAATACTATAACGAAAAGAAAACAACCAAATAAAATAAAGAAGTAACTTTGATGTCATTCAAACGTTACTTCTTTTTTTCTGTTATAATGTCAAATATAGTTGAGTCGGACAAATCCAAAAATGAAGAAGGGTAATAATGATATACTTTGACAATAGTGCCACAACAAAACCGGATGATTCTGTTGTAGCAACTTACGATAAAGTAAGCAAAGAATTTTGGGGAAACCCATCTAGTTTACATCAATTCGGTGAACAATCATTCAATTTGTTGGAACAATCTAGAGCACAAATTGCTAAATTACTAGGTGTTTTACCAAGTGAAATATTGTTTACCAGTGGTGGAACAGAAGGTGACAACTGGGCAATTAAGGGAACTGCCTTTGAAAAGCGTGCCTACGGAAATCACATTATCGTAAGTTCTGTTGAACATCCTGCAGTAAAGAACTCCGTTGAACAATTAACACAATTAGGCTTTGAAGTTACTTACTTGCCAGTAAATGATGAAGGACGTATCTCTGTTGATGATTTAAAGAAGGCCATTAGACCAAGCACAATTTTAGTTTCTATCATGGCTGTAAATAATGAAATCGGTGCAGTTCAACCAATTAAAGAAGTCGGGGATCTTTTAAAGGATTATCCTAACATCAGTTACCACATTGATTCAGTTCAAGGAATTGGTAAGGGTATCCAAGACTTGATTTTCAATGATCGTGTTGACTTTGCCACTTTCTCAGGTCATAAATTCCACGCACCAAGAGGTGTCGGTTTTATGTACAAACGAAGCGGTAAGAAGATTGCTCCATTAATTACTGGTGGGGGCCAAGAACGTAACCTAAGAAGTAGTACAGAAAACTTACCTGCTATTACCGCGATGGCACGTGCTTTACGTCTATTATTAGATGATGAAGATAAAAAGGTTGCAAAACAACGTAAAATCAAGCAAAATATTTTAGGACATATTTCTAAATTTGATAAAGTAAAGGTCTTCTCAAAGGATAACGAACATTTTGCACCACATATCTTATGTTTTGCAATCCTAGGTGTTCGTGGTGAAACTATCGTCCATGCTTTTGAAAGTCATGGAATCTTTATTTCAACTACAAGTGCATGTTCTTCTAAGCGTCACGTTGCCTCAGGTACTTTATCAGCCATGAAGGTTGATGAAGACGAAGCAACCAGTGCCGTGCGTGTTTCATTAGATGAACATAACACAGTGGAAGAAGCTGATCGTTTTAACGAAGTCTTTGACGAACTTTATGAAAGATTTAAAAAGATTAACTCATAGAAAGGAAATCCGTGAATGCAATATACTGAAATAATGGTCAGATACGGTGAACTATCCACAAAAGGTAAGAACCGTAAAGACTTCATTAAGCAACTAGGCAAGAACGTTGACAGAGTGTTGCATGATTTCGAAAACTTAAAGGTAAGTGCTAAGCGAGATCGTTTGCACGTTACTTTGAACGGTGATGACTCGGATAAAGTTATCGAACGTTTAAAGGATGTTTTTGGAATTGAAAACTTTTCTCCTTCAATCAAGGTAGAAAAGGATATCGATAAGGTTAAAGAAACCGCCGTTGAAATGATTAAAGCCCAATTCAAAGATGGTATGACCTTTAAGATTGACACTCGTCGACAAGACAAGCATTTCCCAATGGATACTCACGACATTAACGATGCTTTAGGTGGATACATCTTGAGCAACGTTGATGGTATCAAGGTTCAAATGAAGAACCCTGACATCAAGTTAAGAGTTGAAGTTCGTATGAACGGTATCTTCTTATCAAGTGAAACCATTGACGGTGCCGGTGGATTACCTGTCGGTACTGGTGGTCGTGCTACTATGATGCTTTCTGGTGGAATTGATTCACCAGTTGCAGCATACATGGGAATGAAACGTGGAGTGAAGCTAGATATGGTTCACTTCTACAGTCCTCCATACACAAGTGAACAAGCATTAGCTAAGGCAAAAGAATTAGCTGCTAAGTTGACTCGTTTTGGTGGTAACATTCAATTCATTCAAGTTCCATTTACCGAAATTCAAGAAGAGATTAAGGAAAAGGTTCCTGAAGGATACTTAATGACTATCCAACGTCGTATGATGTTAAGATTGGCTGCTAAATTGACACTAGACAGACACTGTAAGGGTGTCTTTACTGGTGAATCACTAGGTCAAGTGGCATCACAAACCCTTGAAAGCATGATGGCAATCAATGACGTAACTACTGTTCCGGTATTGAAACCATTACTTTCAATGGATAAGACAGAAATCATTAAGATTGCTGAAAGAATTGATACTTACGACTTATCAATTATGCCATTTGAAGACTGTTGTACAGTCTTTACTCCTCCTGCACCAAAGACTAAGCCTGATCTAGAAAAGACTAGAGCATGTGAAAAGTTAATTGATGTTGAAGGATTAATGCAACGTTCATTAGACAAAGTTAAGATTATCGACATTAAACCAGGGGAAGAATTCTTGAATGCTCAAGAAGATGTTTTCGCTGAATTACTATAATCTATCAAAAGAGATCATCTTTATTGATGGTCTCTTTTCTTTTTGCTTGCAAATTAATCGTGTAAGCTGTATTTTAAATAACTAGCAACTACCAATTAAGGAGATTTATAACATGCAATTAAAATTTTTAGACAAACCAGTAGAAACAATTAAAGAACCAATGGATAAGGGACAAAAACTACCAGGTTTCAAAGTCCTAGATTCTAACAACAACGAATTCACTAACAAAGACTTAATCGGCAAACCAGCATTGATTTTAACTGTCCCAGACGTTAATTCCAGGGCATGTAGCCTTGAAGCTAAGAAATTTAACAGAAAGTCTGATAAGTACGAAAATGTTGAATTCTACACTATTTCAAAGAATACTGTAGAAGAACAAAGTAACTGGTGTGCTGCGAAGGGTGTTGAAAGCATGCACTTACTATCTGACTCTGATAACAATTTCGGTATGGCTTCAGGTACTTACGTTAAGGAAATTGATGCATTAGCACGTATGGTTTTTGCCATTGATGCCAATGGTGAAATTATTTACCGTCAAGTCGTTGAAGAAATTGGTTCACAACCAGATTTCAAGGAAGCTCTAGCAGTTGTTGAAAAATTAAATAAATAGAGTTGACGATTCCCCAAAAATTGTCTAATATAATCAATATAGATTACAAATGCGAAGATCAAGAGAGTAGTTTTGATGATGAGTATCAGAGAAAAGATGATTAGGTGAGACATCTTTCCATTATCAAAATGAAGGTAGCTTGTGAGCATTCATATTGATATTGATAATTTAGATATGAACGGGCCATCGTTAATTGGATTAAGAGAAAGTATTTTTTAATGCTTTAAATTAGGTGGTACCGCGAGCACTTCGTCCTATTGGATGGAGTGCTCTTTTTATTTACTGGAGGGATGGACTATGGCAAAAGAAACTGAAATGTCTACAAAGTATGACCATGACGCCGTTGAATCAGGTCGTTATGAAAAATGGCTAGAACAAGACGTTTTCAAACCAAGTGGTGACAAGAAGGCAAAACCTTACTCAATCGTCTTACCACCACCAAACGTTACTGGTAAGCTTCACTTGGGACATGCATGGGATACAACCCTACAAGACATGTTAATCAGACAAAAGAGAATGTTAGGATACGATACTCTATGGGTTCCTGGTATGGACCATGCTGGTATCGCTACTCAAGCTAAGGTTGAAGCTAAGTTAAGAGACCAAGGAGTTTCTCGTTACGACCTAGGTCGTGAAAAGTTTGTCGACAAAGTTTGGGAATGGAAAGATGAATACGCAGCAACTATCAAGAAACAATGGGCTAAGATGGGGCTTTCACTTGATTACTCACGTGAACGTTTCACTTTAGACGATGGTTTATCAGAAGCTGTTCGCAAGGTCTTCGTTGATTTATACAACCAAGGTTTAATTTACCGTGGTGAATACATTATCAACTGGGATCCACAAGCACAAACTGCTTTATCAGATATCGAAGTCATTCATAAAGATGATAAAGGTGCTTTCTACCATGTTAAGTACCCATTTGTAGACGGTACTACTTTTGATGGTAAAGACTATATTGAAATTGCCACTACACGTCCTGAAACTATGTTTGGGGATGTTTCCGTAGCTGTTAACCCAAGTGATGAAAGATACAAAGACATCGTTGGTAAGAAGATTATGGTTCCTCTAGTGCAAAGAGAAATCCCAATCATTGCTGACCAATATGTAGACCCTGAATTTGGTACTGGTATGGTTAAGATTACACCAGCCCATGACCCTAATGACTTCAAGGTTGGTAACAGACATGACTTAAAACGTATTAACACTATGAATGGTGACGCAACTATGAACGAAAATGCCGGCAAGTACGTTGGTATGGACCGTTTTGATGCTAGAAAAGCTATGGTTGCTGACTTAGAAGACCAAGGTTACATGCTAAAGATTGACCCAATTGTTCACTCAGTTGGTCACTCAGAAAGAACCGGTGTTCAAGTTGAATCAAGACTTTCAACTCAATGGTTCGTTAAGATGCAACCACTAGCTGACCGCGCAGTTAAGAACCAATCAACTGATGATAAGGTTAACTTCGTGCCAGAACGTTTTGAAAACACATTCACTCAATGGATGGATAACATTCATGACTGGGTTATTTCAAGACAACTATGGTGGGGTCACAGAATTCCAGCATGGTACAACAAGCAAACAGGCGAAATGTACGTTGGAATGGAAGCTCCTAAAGATGCTGAAAACTGGGAACAAGATCCAGACGTTCTAGATACTTGGTTCTCATCTGCATTATGGCCATTCTCAACATTAGGTTGGCCTGATGAAAACTCAGAAGACTTCAAGCGTTACTTCCCAACTAATACTTTAGTTACTGGTTACGACATTATCTTCTTCTGGGTATCAAGAATGATTTTCCAAAGTCTAACATTTACAGACCGTCGTCCATTCAAGGATGTTTTACTTCACGGACTAATGCGTGATGCACAAGGTCGTAAGATGAGTAAATCACTTGGTAATGGTATTGATCCAATGGATGTTATCGATAAGTATGGGGTTGACGCATTACGTTGGTTCCTAGCTACTGGTAACACAGCTGGACAAGACGTTCGTTTCAGTTACGAAAAGATTGAAGCTGCTTGGAACTTCATTAACAAGTTATGGAACGCTAGTCGTTACGTAATCATGAACCTAGGTGACATGGAAAAACCAGAATTACCTGATTCATCAGAATGGAACTTAGCAGATAAGTGGATTTTAAGTAAGTTAAACAGCGTGGTAAACCAAGTTACTGATCACTTTGAAAAGTACAACTTTGGTGAAGCTGGCCGTGCATTATACGACTTCATTTGGAATGACTTCTGTGATTGGTACATTGAAATGAGTAAAGAAACTCTAACTGGTGACGACGAAAAGGCTAAGAATAACACTAGAAACATCCTAGCTTACACATTAGACAAGATTTTGAAACTAATGCACCCAATGATGCCATTTGTTACTGAAAAGATTTGGTTAACAATGCCTCATGAAGGTGAATCAATCGTTGTTGCTCCATACCCAGTTAACCATGACGAATTCAAGGATGCTAAGGCAGAAAAAGACATGGCTGCATTAATCGAATTGATTAAGGTAGTTAGAAATATCAGATCACAAGCTAATGCTCCAATGTCATCATCAATTGACCTATTGGTTAAGACTGATAATGACGAATTGAAGAACATCTTCGAAGAAAACAAGCATTACATTGATCGTTTCTGTCATCCAAAGGAATTATCAATTGGTTCAGATGTTGTAGCTCCTAAGTTAGCTATGACTGGAATCATGACTGATGCTGAAATTAGTATTCCTTTAGCCGAACTAGTTGATTTAGATGAAGAAATTGCTAGAATCGAAAAGGAAATCGAAAACTACACATTTGAGGTACAACGTGCCGAAAAGAAACTTGCTAACAAGAAGTTCGTTGACAATGCTCCAGAACAAGTTGTTAACGCTGAAAAAGAAAAGCAAGCTGATAACCAATCTAAGTTAGATGCTGCAAAGCAACGACTAGAAGAAATTAAGAGTCAAAAGTAATTTAGATTAATTAAAGAGTCGGGCGATATTGGCCCGGCTCTTTTTTGAAGGGATGACAAAGATGGATTATGAAACAGCACTTAGCTTTATCCATGGTAGATATAAATTTAAAAAGCATCCAAGTTTAGACATTATCAAGGACCTTTTAAACCATTTAGGTAATCCACAAAAAGACATTAATGCTATTCATGTCGCTGGAACCAACGGGAAGGGGTCTACGGTGGCCTACCTTAGAAATATCTTTCAAGCAGACCATAAAACCGTCGGAACATTCACGTCACCATTTTTAATTAAGTTCAATGAACGCATTAGTGTGGATGGTAATCCGATTTCAGACAATGAGCTAGTTGAATTAGTGGAAAAGATTAAACCAATTGCTGAAGAAATGGATGAAACAATCCCAGGTGGTGGTCCCACTGAATTTGAAATTATCACTGCCATGATGTTCTTATACTTCGCCAAGCATCCAGTTGATGTTGTGATTATCGAAGTCGGAATTGGCGGTATTTTGGACTCTACCAACGTGTTTGAACCAACTGTATCAGTGATTACAACGATTGGGATGGATCACACGAAGCTATTAGGTGATACGATTCCAAAGATTGCTAGTCAAAAAGCGGGAATTATTAAACAAAATCGTCCGGTTGTAATCGGTAATGTCGACGACGACGCGATGGAAGTGATCAAGAATAAGGCGGTAGAATTTGATGCACCGCTATACTCTTACGGCAGTGAGTTTAATACTTCTAAACCAGTCATGAACAACAACTGGCAACAATCATTTGATTATGAAGATGATGACAACTTGGTTCGAAACATCAAGACCAGCTTGTTGGGTTTTTACCAACCCCACAATGCAGCATGTGCGATTAAGGCATATGTTTTACATCAACAAGATAAGGGCAAAAAGGTAAATAATTTAGCAATCGTAAGTGGGATTAACAAAACAACTTGGCCAGGGCGTTTTGAAAGGGTTAACGACCAACCACTTGTTGTCTTAGATGGTGCCCACAATATCGATGCAGTTAACGAAATCAAGAAGTTATTAACTAAGGACTTCTCATCAAGCGAAATTTACATCATTATTGGTATTTTAGCCGATAAAGATTACATGGATATGTTGAATATTTTAGGTAGTATTAAGAATGTTCATTTAGTATTAACTAAGTTTGAGGCGTACGGTTCAAGACAAAGTGCGGATGTGGATGAGATAAGTGGTCAGATTAAGGCCGAAAATCCGGTGTCTGTTGTCGATGATTGGAAACAAGCAATTGCTCAAACTGCAGGTGAAATGTCGGAAGATGACATGATTTTAATCACTGGATCTCTATATTTCATCTCAGATGTGCGAAAATTATTCAAATTAGAATAAAAAATTGTTAAATTTTAAATTCTTTAATGATAAATGTTGCAAAATCGTATACACTAGAGAGTGTTATTAAAAATTAAAAAATAACTATGGTATACTAAGATAGTATGCAAAAAAAGGTGAAATTAAAAATAGCCAGCCAAATGTAATTATGAAGGGATGAAAAACTGTGTTTGGATTTGGAACTAAAAATATTGGAATTGATTTAGGAACTGCCAACACAATTGTTTACGTTGATGGTAAAGAAATTGTGTTAAGAGAACCTTCAGTTGTTGCTAAAAATACAAAAACTGGAGAAATCGTTGCAGTTGGACAAGAAGCAAGAGATATGATTGGTCGTACTCCTGCTAGTATTTCTGCAATTAGACCTATGAAAGATGGGGTAATTGCTGATTACGAAACTACTGTTACAATGCTAAAATACTACATTAACAAGACTGTAGGACATGCTTCAGGTAAGCCTTACGTTATGGTTTGCGTACCAAGTGGTATTACTGCTGTTGAAAAGAGAGCCGTAATCGATGCAACTCGTGTGGCTGGTGCTAAGGATGCTTACGTAATTGAAGAACCTTTTGCAGCTGCCATTGGTGCTGGTCTACCAATCATGGACCCAACTGGTAGCATGGTTGTTGATATTGGTGGTGGTACTACTGATGTTGCTACTATCTCATTAGGTGGTATCGTATCAAGTAGATCACTTCGTGTAGCCGGTGACCGTCTAAACGACGCAATTGCCGCTTACATCAGAAAAAAGTACAACCTACTAATCGGTGAAAGAACTGCTGAAAAGCTAAAATGGGATATCGGTTCAGCTTCAATTGAAGGTGCTAAAGATATCGAAAACGTTACTATTCGTGGTAGATACCTATTAACTGGTTTACCAAAGAGTGTGGAAATTACTGCTGAAGACGTAGCAAACGCTATTTCAGAACCAATTCAAGAAATCATTGGAACTGTTAAGGAAACCCTTGAAGAAACATCTCCAGAAATCTCTGCCGATGTTATCGATCATGGTATTGTCTTAACTGGTGGTGGTGCTTTATTGAAGAACTTACCACAAGTTATTTCAGAAGCTACTAAGGTTCCAGTTTCAATCGCTAAGAACCCGCTAGATTGTGTTGCAATCGGAACTGGTGAATCATTAAAGAGCATTGATATTATGAAGAGAAAATAGATTAAATAAGCGGGGAGGTTATCTTCCCGCTTATTTACTAGTTCGGAGGATTGAAAAATGCGTAAGTTTTTCTCCAATCGAAAGTGGTTAACTGCCATTTTGATTTTTATTATTTGTTTAGGTTTTATTTCCGTTTCTGTTTCAACCAGAAATAACAAATCAATGCCACCATTTATCCAACGTTTTGGAAATGATGTGGTAGGAATTGCTAGTTGGACTGTTGCTGTTCCTGCAAACTCAGTTAGACATGCCGGTGAAACTGTAAACAATCTAATTAACACATACAAAGAAAATCAAAAGCTAAAAGCACAAGTAGAAACAATTACAGCAACCAAGGTTAGAGACCAAGCTATTCAAAGCGAAAATGATCAACTAAAACGTGAACTTAAAATTAAAAGTGGTTTAGCTGATTACAATCCAATTGTTGCTGAAGCTTTAGTTAGAACTCCATCAGCATGGAACGACCAATTTGTTATCAACAAAGGTTCATCTGCTGGGGTTAAGAAGAACATGTCTGTTCTTGGCGCTAAGGGATTAATTGGACGCGTCATCGAAGTTAATAACAGTAACAGTAAAGTAGAACTAATTTCTAACACTGTTGATACTGATAACAAGTTCCCAGTTGAAGCTACCAATTCAAAGGGTGAAACTGTTAACGGAATCATTAACGGTTATGACAGAAAAACTGGTCAATTAATCGTTGGTCATTTAAATACCAAGATTAAGATTAAGGTAAATGACAAAGTATCTACTAATGGTCTTGGTGGAATTACACCAAAGGGTATTTATGTAGGTAAAGTTGCAAAGGTAACAACTGATGATTATGGAACTGCTACTAAGTTATACATTCAAACTCCAGCAAGCATGAATGATCTAGAAGTTGTTACAGTTGTAGATAAAACATCATAGGGGTGATTAGGATGAGAGAACACCAACCAATTAGATACGTTTTCATAATTGGATTGTTCATTTCTTTGTTCTTGGATGGATCAATTTCATTAATTTTTAGTCATCTTCTATATGGAAAATATATACTAGTCCCAAGCATTACATTTGCATGGTTATTCTTTGGTATGTACTTCATTAATCGAACAAACGAACACGTGGAAATATGGGCAGCGATTGCTGGATTATTGTTTGATTTGTTCTATACCGGGATATTAGGGGTGTACGTAATTGTCTTCCCAATCGCAATCATCATCGGAAGAAAGCTATATCGTTTCTTACCAATGAACATTGTGACCGGATTATTTTCATTTGCGTTTAACATTGCACTAATCAATGTTTTTGCTTATGGATTAAATCGTTTAATGAATGCTACTAACATGGCAGCTGGGTACTTTTTAATTCATGCAGTGATTCCAACTGTATTGTTTAACTCAGTGTTATTCTTAATTTTGTACGTGCCAATCGGGGTATTATTTGATCGAATTGAGTAGAGTAATAAAAGAGATAAGAGGGAGTATCTATAAATGCAATCTGTAGTACTTAAAGGAACCAAAGATGGATATGAGTTAATCCTAAAAGAAACAGCTAGTCTGAGAGAAATCCTAGTTGATTTAAAACAACTACTAGAAGGCCTTGGCGAAGAAAGTGAAAAAGGCAAAGATCAATTACATTTGAACGTTCAAATGGGTAACAGATTGATGTCAGAAGAAGATAAAAATGATATCATTAAGTTAGTTGATGACTACGAAAATCTAGTTATCGATAAATTTTTATCAAACGTTATTACCAAGGAAGAATCTGCTAAAATCATGGCACAAAACAATGTTGAAGTGATGAGCAGAGTGATTAGAAATGGCCAGGAAGTAAACGTTGATGGTGACGTTTTATTCTTTGGTAAAATTCATGAAGGTGGAAAGTTAATTGCCACTGGTAATGTGTTTAATATGGGAGTTATCGAAGGAATTGTTCAAGCAGGTTTTCCTGATGACGAAAGTAAGTTAATTATCGGTAATTTACATACAGCACAACAAGTGCGTGTAGGAGAACAATACGATATTGTAGCGGATCGTCCAATTGAGGATTCTGAAAAAACAGTAGTATATGTAAACGACCTACACGTGCTAAGTTATGGTAAAATAAAGAATCTAAAAGAGATTAATCCAAAGTTCTTTAATCGAATTGGAGGTATTGAATAATGGGAAAAGCCATTGTAATTACATCAGGTAAAGGTGGAGTTGGAAAGACAACTTCAAGCGCTAATATTGGAATTGCGTTAGCAATGATGGGAAAAAGAGTTTGTTTGATTGACTTAGATATTGGTCTAAGAAACCTAGATGTTGTTATGGGTCTAGATAATCGTGTTATGTACGATATCGTAGATGTTGCAACTGGTAGAGTAAAGCTAGTTCAAGCAATGGTGAAAGATAAGCGTTTCGATGACTTATTGTATCTATTACCTGCAGCCCAAAATACTGATAAGACAGCTCTAAACGAAGAACAAGTAAAGAGCATTGTTGATGAATTAAAACCAGACTTTGACTACGTCTTTATTGACTGTCCAGCCGGAATCGAACAAGGTTTCATTAACGCCGTTTCTGGTGCTGATGGTGCAATCGTTGTTACCACTCCAGAAATTTCAGCCGTTCGTGATGCCGATCGAGTAATTGGTTTATTAGAACAACATCCACTTCAAGAAACACCAAAATTAATCATTAATCGTATCAGAAAATCATTGATGCAAGATGACAACTACATGGATGTTGATGAAATTACCACCCATTTAGGAATTGATTTATTAGGTATCATCTTAGATGATGACAAGGTTATCAGTACTTCAAATAACGGTGAATCAATTGTTATGAACCCTGACAACCCAACAGCCCAAGGTTACAGAAACGTAGCCAGAAGACTTGAAGGTGAAACAGTTCCATTGATGAAGATTGATGTCAAAAAGGAAAGCGCATGGGATAAGTTTAAGCATTTATTTAAACGTAACTAAACTTTGTTATTGACTTACGATTGAAATTAAGTTATTTTATTAGTTATTAAAAGACTTTGAGCAGAAATGCATTTGTATGTAATTCACAGAGATCCTAGTAACAGCTGAAAGCTAGGTAATTACAGCAGGTGTTCACATCTGTGAGTTGTTATTCTGAACGTAATTAGGAATAAACCGGTGCAGCCGTTATCTGCGAGTCAGTAGACTCACTGAGCTATTTTGCGCGAGCAGAATAGGAAATTAGGTGGCACCACGTTTTCAACGTCCTTTTAGCATATTGCTAAAAGGACGTTTTTTTTATCAAAGGAGGAATAATTAATGCAATATATTTTAGAAATATTACCTTCACTATTTTCTGGGGTAGTAACCACATTAGAGATTTTCGCATTAACAATCGTTTTATCAATCCCATTAGGAATCTTAGTTTCCTTAGCATTAACCGGAAAAAACATTATCAAAGCAATCTTTGAATTTTATGTCTGGATCATGCGTGGAACTCCGCTATTATTACAATTGATTTTTATCTTTTATGGTTTACCCATTATCGGAATTGTGTTTCCAAGATTTGAAGCAGCTGTAATCGCATTTGTTTTAAACTATGCAGCTTACTTTGCTGAAATCTTTAGAGGTGGTTTTCAATCCATCCCAAAGAATCAATTTGAAAGTGCTAAAATGCTACGTTTAACTCGCTGGCAAACTCTTCGCAAAATCGTTATACCACAAGTTTTCAAAATTGTTTTACCTTCAATCGGAAACGAAGTAATTAACCTAGTTAAGGATTCATCATTGGTATACGTAATTGGTATTGGTGACTTATTACAAGCCGGAAACATCGCCACAGCACGTGACGTTACATTGGTTCCATTAATTTTAGTTGCTGTATTCTACTTGATACTAACAGCGGTATTAACACTAGTACTAAGAAAAATTGAACAACGTTTTGATTACTGGAGATAGGAGGGATTAACATGTTTCAAGTGAAAAGTTTAAATAAGAGTTTTCAAGGTAAAACCATCATTAAGGATATGAACCTAGATGTCGCTGACAACGAAATCTTAAGTATTGTTGGTCCTTCCGGTGCCGGTAAGACAACACTACTAAGATGTATCACTGGTTTGGAAAAGGCTGATTCAGGTAAGTTCTTCTTAGATGGTGAGGAGATTGATCCAACTGATGATTCAAAATCAGTTATCGGTGTAGTATTCCAAGACTTTGGTTTATTTCCAAACTTGACGGTAATTGAAAACATCATTTTGGCACCACAATTAGTTTTAAAGAAGTCAAAAGAAGAAGCATTAAAAGAAGCGCAAGAATTAATCGACAAGCTAGATTTGACTGGTAAGGAGACACTTTACCCATACCAATTATCTGGTGGACAAAAACAACGTGTGGCAATTGTTAGAACTTTAGCAATGCACCCAAAGATTATTTGCTACGATGAACCAACATCTGCATTGGATCCTAAGTTAAGTGAAGAAGTTGGAAAGATTATTTTAGACTTGAAGAAACAAAATATCACACAACTTGTGGTTACCCACGATGTGGCATTTGCAAATCAAGTTGCTGACAAGGTAAAGGAAGTTAAACCGTTTAAAGAGGAGGGTTAGTTTATGAAGACCAAAATTTTAAAAATGGTTGGACTTATTAGTGCTTGTTTGATTGCCGTTATCATGTTATCTGGTTGTGAATCCGTTACACAAAAAGCAGATCATCAAGATACATGGAGCCGTATCAAGAAAAACAAACAAGTGACCATTGGTCTGGATGTTACCTTCGTTCCGATGGGGTTTGAAAACAAGAGCGGTAAAATCACTGGTTTCGATGTTGATTTAGCTAATGCTGTGTTTAAACAATACGGTATTAAGCCAGTCTTTCAACCAATCGATTGGTCAATGAACGTAACTGAATTGAGAAATACTACCATTGATTTAATTTGGAATGGTTTCTCAATTACCCCTGAACGTCAAGATGTTGTTAACTTCAGTAAGCCATACTTGGAAAATGATCAAGAATTAGTTACTTTGAAATCATCTAACATTAATAAATTTAGTGATATGAAGAGCAAGTATTTAGGCGTCCAAAGTGGTTCGTCTGGTCTAAATGACATTAATGATCAACCAAAATTATTAAAACAATACATTAAGAATCAATCACCAATTCTATATAATTCATTTACAAATGCGTTTATTGACTTGAATCATGGTAGAATTAGTGGATTGTTAATTGATAGCACATATGCAAACTACTACATTGCACATCAACCTAATCCAAATCTATACAAGGTGGTTACAGGTAAATTCCCACAAGAAAAATTTGGTGTTGGAATTCGTAAAGGTGATAAGACAATGCAGGCAAAGATTAATGCTGCATTCAAGAAGTTAGCAAAGAATGGTGAGTTAAAGAAGATTTGTGAAAAGTGGTTCGGTAAGAACTACAACACACCATTGATGAAATTAACAAATAATATGAAATAGGAACTAGAGGTGGGGTTTTGTTGCATAAGAAATTAGCTAATGGAGTAGACTTAAATGTTATTTTAGAAGATAAATTCAAAACAATTTCATTTACTTTTGATCTAGTTAGCGAGGCTATTCCAGAAAATTTTGCTAAACGAGCAGTGCTTGCAGAATTGATGGAAATTAGTAATCAAGATTATCCAACGCAATCCAAATTAGCAAGATACTTATCATCAATGTATGGAGCCAGTTTTGGAACCAACGTTTTGAGATATGGTAATTTGTCAGTTCTAAGAATTAACTTGAGTATCCCAAATCCAAAGTTTGTGGATGCGAAAGTTGATTTATTACAACAGGCTGTTAGTTTTATTTATAGTGTAGTATTCAAGCCATTGGCTACTGATGGTCAATTTGATAAGGACACGTTTACCTTACAAAGAAACAACATGAAAAAATATGTTGAATCAGTAGCAGATGACAAACAGTACTACGCTTCAATTCAATTGAAGAAATTATTTTACAAGGACTACTTAAACCGTGGTTCTTTTATATTTGGAACATCAAATGACTATGATTTAATTGATAGTCAAAATGAATATGAATACTATTCAAATGTTTTGAATAACGATAATATCAAGATTTCCGTGATTGGAGATGTTGATGAAGAAAGAATTTATAACTTATTTGAGCAATTTAAATTATCAGATCGAAGTACTGAATACGAATTAGCACCGTTGACTTCATTTAAGATGAATGACAATGCTGAAATGGTCGATAAGAAGATTCAATCATCACAAAGTTGTTTGAATTTAGGTTATCGTTTGCCAATTTTCTACAATAATAAAGAAGCAATGGCAGCGGTATTGTTCAATGCTATCTTTGGTGGAACACCACAATCTAAACTATTCAAGAACGTCAGAGAAAAGAATAGTTTGGCCTACAGTGCAAGCAGTTCATACAACTCTATCAACGGGTTTGTCATGGTAAGCACTGGTATTAATTACAGCAATAAGGATAAGGTCTTAGCTATTGTTAAGGAACAATTAAACGATATTGTTAAGGGAAATGTCGATATCGACGTCTTAAACAGTATTAAGGCTGAAATGATTAACGCCAAAAAAGCTGTTTTGGATAGTCCTCGTCAAAACATGGAACAACAATTCGTTAATGGATTGTTGAATCGTGCTCTATCATTTGACGAATGGAAGCAACGCGTTAATGATGTGACAATCGACCAAATTGCTGAAGTGGCTAAAAAGGTCGAATTGAATTCAATTTTCTTCTTAGATGGGAGGATTGATGATGCAAATTAAAGAGTATCGTAAGTTTAACGAAAAAGTATATATCGATAAGATGGACAATGGATTGTCTGTAGTAGTCGTTCCAAAGAAGGGATACCAAAAGACTTACGCCACACTTTCCGTGCGTTATGGATCTATCGATACCAACATTAATGAAAAGAATTATCCAGCGGGAATTGCTCATTTTCTAGAACATAAGATGTTTGATAAAACGGATCATGATGCCATGGATATCTTCTCCAAATACGGTGCGGGCTCTAATGCATTTACTAGTTTCAATAAAACCAGTTACATATTTTCAACAACTGATAATGTTCATGAAAACCTAACTGAACTATTGGACTTTGTGCAAGAACCTTACTTTAGTGACGCAAAGGTTGAAAAAGAGAAGGGCATCATTGGTCAAGAAATTAGTATGTATGATGATGAACCCGGAGCAGTTTTGTTCTTTAAGACAGTGCAAAACATGTTTCCTGACACGACTTTGAATGTTGACATTGCAGGGACAGAGGATTCAATATATAAGATTACCAAGCAGGATTTGTATGATTCTTATAACTACTTCTATCAACCACAAAATATGCAACTTACAGTTGTTGGAAATGTTATTCCTGAAGATATCTTCAAGTGGGTTAGTGATAACCAAAGTAAAAAGAGTTTTGACGAACCCAAAGATGTTAAAAGAACAACAATTCAATCTGCTGAAATTGTGCGGGAAACCACTCATTACATGGATGTAAACCGTCCTAAAGTAGCTTTAGGAATTAAAGGTAATTCCAAATACAATAGTGACATCAAATATGAACTATCCATTTCATTATTACTACAGCTTCTTTTATCAGAAGGTTCTGATATTTATGAAAAGATGTACAATGATGGAGTTATCGATGATTCATTCGGTTTTGATTTTGATTGTGAAGACCAGTTTAATTTCGCGGTTTTAGCAGGGGAAACAGAAAAAATCAATGAATTCATTGATAGGATTTCTGATGTATTGGTCAACTTTACCGACTATATTTCAGGTAAAGAAGATGAGTTTGAATTAATTAAAAAAGAAGAAATCGGTCAACATGTTTCAATGATGAATTCAATTGAAACAATTGCAAATAACATTTCAGACGAGGATCATGATTTTGAAAATATTTATGATGAAGTTGAAATGATTAAACAATTAGAATTAGATGATTTAATCAATTATGGAAAATTATTCTTGAAACCTGACATGATAGTAAAAAATAAGATTTTTCCGAAAAATTAATTAGTTTAGATGCCTATATAATATTGCTAATTATGATATACTGTAGATGTAAAATAATAAATAAGTGGAGTAATACCTATGCAAAATAACAATGGAAAACAAGTAGAAATTGGTAAATCACTACACGATGCACGTGTCGCCAAGGGAATGTCCATTGACGATATTCAAAAGATTACCAAAATCCAAAAACATTACCTCGAAGCAATTGAACAGGGGAACTTCGCTGAACTTCCTGGTGATTTTTATGTTCGCGCGTTTATTAAGCAGTTCGCTGACACTGTTGGCGTTAACGGTATTGAATTATTGAATGAACATGACGACAGTCTTCCTGATACTCAAAGTGAAGAATACGCTGATGAAGTATCTAAGGATGACGTTAATAGCCGTGTAGCTAGTCGTAGTCGTGAACAAAGAAAAGACTCATTCCGTAAGGCTATTCCAACCATCGGAATTATAGTTGCAATTTTAGTAGTTGTTTGCGGTGTTTGGGCGGTTGTTGTACATACCAATAGTTCTTCGCAAACAAGTATTAGCAGTAGTTCTGTTTCAGTTACTGGTTCTTCAGAATCATCAATTAGCAAGACTGATAACAAGAAGAAAGAAGATAAGAAGTCCACTGAAGGAAAAACTACCATTAAGGAAGTCAATGCTACTAAGTATAATGTGACTGGTCAAAAAGAAAACACTGTTACTTTAAAGGCTACTGGTAGAGCATGGTCATCAATCATGGCTGACAATAAGACTCTATTCCAAGGCTCACAAAACAGTGGTGATAAGAAGGATGTTAAGCTTCCAGCTGACACTAATAGTGTTAACATTTCATTAGGTAACACCCAAGGAGCTAAGATCTTGGTTAACGGTACTGAATTGAAATACGACAAGAGCACACCTTTAACCACACAAATTACATTAGAATTTAGTAAATAAAAAAGAGGGCTTTGTTAAAGCCCTTTTTTATTTCTATGGAGGAAATTATGAATTTACCAAATAAACTTACATTAATTAGAATAATAATGATTCCATTATTCATTATCTTGCTTTCATGCGATATCAACATGGGAACAGTTATCTGGTTAGGAACAAGTATCCAAGTAACCAGAATTGTTGCAGCAATTGTGTTTGCTGCTGCATGTATTACAGATTTCTTAGACGGTCAAATTGCCAGAAGACAACATTTAGTTACTAACTTCGGTAAATTTGCGGATCCATTGGCAGATAAAATGATTGTTATGTCAGCATTCATTATCCTAGTTTCATTTGGATTGGTTCCAGCATGGGTTGCAGCTGTAATCGTATGTCGTGAACTAGCCGTAACCGGTCTAAGATTAATCGTTGTTGAAAACGATGGCCAAGTCATTGCTGCCGCATGGCCTGGTAAGATTAAGACATTCAGTCAAATGATTGCCATCATCTTATTACTATTGAATGATTTCTTATTCATTCCATTTACAACCATTGGTTTTGGTACATTACTACTTTACATTTGCTTATTCTTCACTGTTTATTCAGGGGTTGAATACTTCTGGAAGAGTCGTTTCATTTTCTCAGATTCTTTCAAATAAAACGGTTTAATTATCGTATATATATATAAGAAAGGTCGGATTATGTATGCAAATTGATACATCTATTGTTAACAAGCTAATTGATGATCAAATCACCATAACCGGAGCAGAAAGCTTAACGGCAGGGATGTTTCAATCCACCATTGGTGGAGTTCCCGGAGTTTCTGCTATCTTCTATGGTGGATTTGTTACTTATTCAAATGAGGCAAAGGCCAAGTTATTATCAATTCCAATGGATGTAATTGATGAATATGGTGTTGTTTCTGAACAAGTGGCAATTTGGATGGCTAAACAATCCAAGCAAATCATGAATGTTGATGTAGGAGTTTCATTTACCGGTGTTGCCGGTCCTGATAGTTTGGAAGGCCAACCTGCAGGAACTGTATTTATCGGACTAGATTTCAAAGGAAATCAATTTGCAAAAGAATTTCATTTTAGTGGCTCACGCCAAGAAGTGCGTGAACAGTCAGTGCAAGCCGCATTGAAAATGATTGAAAATGAGTATTCTAAATAATGCGAACTTTTGTTCTGTTTTTACTTGCTTTTTTAATGAGAGATTAGTATAGTATAAATATCGAATAGTTATCAAAGGGAGGTCAAATTAATGGCTGATGAACGAAAAGCGGCTCTAGATGGTGCCTTAAAACGAATTGAAAAAGAATTCGGTAAAGGTTCAATCATGAGAATGGGAGACCGTGGAGATACAAGAATTTCCACTGTACCAACAGGGTCCTTAGCACTTGATAATGCATTAGGTGTTGGAGGATTCCCACGAGGAAGAATTGTTGAAATTTATGGACCTGAAAGTTCAGGTAAGACTACCATTGCGCTACAAGCTGTTGCGGAAGTACAAAAACAAGGTGGAACAGCAGCATACATTGATGCTGAAAATGCTTTGGATCCAGTATATGCTACCAACCTAGGGGTAAACATTGATGATTTACTTCTATCACAACCTGATACTGGTGAACAAGGTCTACAAATTTGTGACGCCCTTGTATCTAGTGGTGCCATTGATATCGTAGTTGTCGATTCAGTTGCGGCTTTAGTACCTAGAGCTGAAATTGAAGGTGAAATGGGTGACGCTCACGTTGGTTTGCAAGCTCGTTTAATGTCACAAGCACTACGTAAGTTATCTGGATCAATCAACAAGACTAAGACTATTGCTCTATTTATTAACCAGATTAGAGAAAAAGTTGGTGTTATGTTTGGTAACCCAGAAACTACACCTGGTGGACGTGCTCTTAAATTCTACTCAACTATCAGATTAGAAATCAGAAGAGCTGAACAAATTAAAGATGGTACTGACATTATTGGTAACAGAACTAAGATCAAAGTTGCCAAGAATAAGGTAGCTCCTCCATTTAAGCGTGCCGAAGTTGATATCATGTACGGTCAAGGTATTTCACAAACTGGTGAATTAGTTGATATGGCCGTTGAACAAGACATCATTGGTAAGTCTGGTTCATGGTACTCATACGGTGAAGAAAGAATTGGTCAAGGTCGTGAAAACGCAAAACAATTCTTACAAGATAATCCGGACAAAATGGAAGAAATTAACCAAAAAGTTCGTGCTGCATATGGCATGGGTGAAGATGATTCTGAATCAGGTGAAGCTGAACAAACAAGTTTGGACACTGGTGAAGAATAACGACAAAGAAGCCGAAAGGCTTTTTTATTTTGCAAAAGAAAATAACATGTGTTGACACTTTCATAACTAAAATTTAAAATATAATAATGTACATTGAACTATTTATTTAGTTCGCAAAATGACTAATAAATCATTCAATGCGCAATTACCAAAAACTTAATTAAATTAGATGATGTGGAGGTGCAATAAGCCTATGACTTATTTTTTACCTATAATCCTCGCAATCATCGCTGCTTTTGTAGTTGGTATCTCTGTGGGAATGTTTTCTAACAAGAAAATTGTTGATAAGAAATTAACAAAGGCCCACATGAGTGCACAAGATATTTTGGAAGATGCTAAACGACAAGCTCAAACTTCAGCTAAGGAAGCAATTCTTGAAGCTAGAGAAAAGAGTAACCGTTATCGTTCAAACATCGAAAAAGAAATTAAGCAAAGACGAATTGAAGTTCAACGACAAGAAAATCGTCTAATCCAACGTGAAGATTCACTAGATCGTAAAGATGACGCTTTCGATAAGCGTGAAGATTCATTGAATAGACGCGAAGAAAAGCTTAATTCAAACCAAAAGAAACTTGAACAAAAGCAACAGCAAGCTGATATGCTAGTTAAACAACGTCAAGATGAGTTAGAACGTATCTCTTCACTTTCTCAAGAAGAAGCACAAGAGCTAATTATTAACGAAACAAAGAAAGAATTATCTGACGAACGTGCCAAGATGGTTAAAGATAGTTATAACTTAGCTCGTAAGGAATCTTCTGAGAATGCCAAGAATCTAGTTATTGAAGCGATTCAACAAAGTGCTGCTGATATCGTATCTGAAACCACAGTTTCAGTTGTTAACCTACCTAATGATGATATGAAAGGTCGTATCATCGGACGCGAAGGTAGAAACATCAGAACATTTGAAACCTTAACAGGGATTGATTTGGTTATTGATGATACCCCAGAAGCAGTTGTGCTAAGTGGATTTGATCCAATTAGAAGAGAAGTTGCCAAGATGGCACTTGAAAGTCTAATTAAGGATGGTCGTATTCACCCAGCTCGAATCGAAGAAATGGTAGATAAGAGTCGTCGAGAACTTGATGAAAAGATTCAAGAAATTGGTGAAGAAACAGTATTTGATTTAGGAATTCATTCATTGAGTCCTGAAATGATTATGATGATTGGTAAATTGAAGTTCAAGATTTACCATGGTCGTAATGTTTTGAGCCATTCTATTGAAGTTGCGAAGTTGTCAGGTGTCTTAGCCGCAGAATTAGGCGAAGATGTCGTATTAGCAAAACGCGCAGGATTGTTGCACGAAATTGGTCGCTCTGCAGATAATGAAACAGAAGGTTCTCACATTGACCTTGGTGTTGACTTAGCCAAGAAGTTCAAAGAAAGTCCAGTTGTTATTGACTCAATTGCAGCCGATAATGAAGACAGTGAACCTAATTACATCATTTCTGAATTAGTTAACATCGCAAACAAGATTGCGATTGCTAGACCAGGTGCAAAGAGTAAATCTCTTGAAAGCTTTGTTCATCGTCTAGAAAGTTTGGAAACAATTAGTGATAGCTTCGAAGAAGTAAACAAGAGCTACGCAATTCAAGCCGGACGAGAAATTAGAGTGATTGTAAAGCCAGAAAAAGTTTCTGATACTCAAGCAGTTGTTTTAGCTAGAGATATTAAAAATAAGATTGAAGAGGATATGGAATATCCTGGTCATATCAAGGTTACAATTATTAGAGAAGTAAGATCAATCGAATATGCAAAATAAAAAAAGGGCTTTTGCCCTTTTTTATTTTATGTAAAACGATGTAAAATAGTATATATATAATAATGAATTGAGGACGAAAATGAGAATACTATTTTTAGGTGACGTAGTAGGTAACTTGGGGGTAGATATGGTAAGCAAATATCTACCAATTCTAAAAAGAGACTACAAGCCACAGGTAACGATTGTAAATGGTGAAAACTCAACATCATTTGGTCGCGGAATTAATAAAAAAGTATATAAACAAATTATGAGTGCAGGGACTGACGTAATTACTTTAGGAAACCATGCATGGAATAACGAAGAAATCTTCGATTTTATCGATGATACCAAAAAATTAGTACGTCCTCTTAATTATCCTGGTAAGGATGTTCCAGGTAGTGGATATACAATTATTAACGTTAATAATAAGAAGTTGGCGGTTGTTAATTTACAAGGAAGAATCTTTATTGATCCAATCGATGATCCTTTCCAAAAGATTGACGAACTTATCAGTGAAATTAAAAAAGAAGCAGATGCAATTTTTGTGGATTTTCACGCAGAAACAACCAGTGAGAAGAAAGCAATGGGAATGTATCTAGATGGACAAATTTCTGCGATTGTAGGAACTCATACCCATGTGCAGACCAATGATAACCAAATTCTAAAAAACGGCACAGCGTTCATTTCTGACGTTGGAATGTGTGGACCGTTTGATAGTGTCTTAGGAATGAAGTATGAAAACATCATTCATCGTTTCATTACCCAACGTCCAACTAGATTTGAAGTTGAAGAAAAGGGACGTGGAATCGTCTCCGGATGTGTTATCGATTTAAGAGATGATGGCACTGCCAGATCTATTGAAAAAATATTAATTGATCCAAATCACCCATACAAAGGTTAGTAGCAAAGGAGGATATTGTTTTTATGGCTAGTAAAACTAAACAAACACCAATGATGGAACAATATCAGAAAGTAAAAGATCAATACCCAGATTCTTTTGTTTTTTATCGTCTTGGTGACTTTTATGAAATGTTCAATGAAGATGCAGTAAAAGGAGCCCAAATTCTTGAATTAACATTAACTTCTAGAAGTAAGAATGCTGACAATCCAATCCCAATGTGTGGAGTGCCACACAAGGCGGTTGAATCATACATCGACACATTAATTGATAAGGGTTATAAAGTCGCAATTGTAGAACAAATGGAAGACCCTAAGTTGGCAAAGGGAATGGTCAAAAGAGCCGTTACCCAATTGGTTACTCCTGGTACCAGAACTACAATGGGTGCCGAAAATGCTAAGGATAATAACTACTTAACAGCAATTGAATATTCAGATGCTGGTTATGGTTTTGCGTACGCGGAACTATCTACCGGTGAATTAAAGACCACTGTTTTAAGCAATATGAACAGTGTTTTAAACGAGTTAATGACCTTACAAACTAAGGAAGTAATCGTTAATCGTGACATTCCTGAAAAAGATGTTGTACTAATTAATAAGGTTGGCATCTTGGTTTCATATCAAGACGACATTAAAGAATTAGAGGATATGCAATATCTTTCAGAAGGTCTAAGACAAGACCTAGAAAAGAAGGTCGTAAATCGACTAACTACTTACATTGTGGATACTCAAAAACGTAGTCTTTCTCACATGAAGGCAGCAGTTGCATACAAGCCAGCTGAATTCTTGAAGATGGACCATAATTCACAATACAACCTTGAATTAACCAAGAACTTAAGAACTAACAAAAAGTCAGGTAGTTTACTATGGCTATTAGACGAAACCAAAACAGCAATGGGTGGTAGAAAATTACGTGAATGGATTGACCATCCACTAATTGATAAAGCTTCTATCGAAAACCGTCAAAACCAAGTTGATGACTTATTGAATCATTACTACGAACGTAGTGAAATCACTGACATGTTGGTGAAGGTTTATGATTTAGAAAGACTTGCCGGAAAGGTTTCCTTTGGTTCAGTTAACGGTCGTGACTTAGTTCAATTAAAGACATCTTTACAACAAATTCCAAAGATTAAATACATCTTGGATGAAATGGATACCAGATCATTTAATGAAATTAACGATGATTTAGACCCAGTCGATGAAGTGTCAGAACTAATTGAAAAGGCAATTAATGAAGAACCACCAATTTCAGTCACTGATGGTGGGGTTATTAAAGATGGCTACAACCAAATGTTGGATCAATACAGGGATGCAATGAATAATGGAAAACAATGGATTGCTGAACTAGAAAGTAAGGAACGTGAACTTACTGGTATCAATAATCTAAAGATTGGTTACAACCATGTTTTTGGTTACTACATCGAAGTATCAAAGGCCAACCTAAGCAAGTTGCCAGAAGATAGATATGAAAGAAAGCAAACTCTTACCAATGCTGAAAGATTCTCTACTCCTGAATTAAAGGAAAAAGAAAAGTTAATCATTGAAGCACAAGAAAAATCAAAGACACTTGAATATGAATTATTCAGTGAAGCCCGAGATGTTGTTAAGAGTGCAATTCAAAGATTACAAAAACTAGCCAATGCGGTATCTAGTTTGGATGTAATGCAAAGCTTTGCATCTATCTCAGATGAATACAGATTGGTTCGTCCAACATTAAATGAAGAACATAAGCTAGAAATTGTTGATGGTAGACATCCGGTGGTTGAAAAGGTTATGGGTCATCAATCATACGTTCCAAACGACGTGATTATGGATCCAGGCACTAACGTCTTATTAATAACTGGTCCTAATATGTCTGGTAAGAGTACCTATATGCGTCAATTGGCTTTAACAGTCATCATGGCGCAAATTGGTTGTTTCGTTCCTGCTAAGTCAGCCGAAATGCCAATTTTTGACCAAATCTTTACCAGAATTGGTGCTGCCGATGATTTGATTTCTGGTCAAAGTACCTTCATGGTTGAAATGAAGGAATCAAACGAAGCAATTCAAAATGCTACCGATAACAGTTTGATTCTATTCGATGAAATCGGTAGAGGGACAGCCACATACGATGGAATGGCGTTAGCTCAATCAATTATTGAATATGTTCATAACCACATCCATGCTAAGACACTATTTTCTACTCATTACCATGAATTGACTGAATTAGCCGATTCATTGGATGAACTACAAAACGTTCATGTTGGTGCAGTTGAAAAAAACGGTGAACTAGTTTTTCTACACAAGGTGAAGAAGGGTGCTGCCGATAAGTCATATGGTATTCACGTTGCTAAATTAGCAGGTTTACCAAATGAATTATTATCTAGAGCAGACGTCATTTTAAGTGACTTAGAAAATAACAATGAAAAGACTAATACTGACAATGTTGTCATGGCAGAAAAATCAAGTCCAGTCGTTGAAGACGAGAATGATGAACCAGAACAACAGCTATCATTGTTTGGGGATGTTAAAGAACCCCAAAAGAAAAAACGTAAGAGTGGCGAAGATAAGATTCTGAAAGCTCTTAAGGATTTAGACTTGATGTCTAAGACACCAATGGATATTATGAATGAAGTATATAAATGGAAACGAGAAATTGATAAATAAATGAGGTGATTAATCTTGCATAAAATACATGAGTTATCAACAATTCTTGCTGATCAAATTGCAGCCGGTGAAGTTGTTGAACGACCTGCTTCGGTTGTAAAAGAATTAGTTGAAAATTCCATTGATGCGCAAAGTACGCAAATTGATATCAATATTGAAGATGCAGGATTAAAGAAAGTCGAAATTATCGATGATGGAATTGGGATTAATCACGATGATGTCGAAATCGCCTTTAAACGTCACGCAACAAGTAAGATTAATAACCAAAGAGATCTCTTCAAAGTGCAGTCTTTAGGATTCCGTGGTGAAGCCTTGCCCTCAATTGCTTCAGTGTCAGATGTTCATTTAAAAACATCGACTGGTGATGAAGGAACTCAGATTCATATTAAGGGTGGCGAAATTAAAGAAATTAAACCAGCAGAAGCTAGAAGAGGTACAAGTATCTGTGTCGAGGACTTATTCTTCAATACACCAGCCAGATTAAAATATATGAAGACTATCAAGACCGAACTAGCCAAGATTTCTGATATTGTTGATCGTTTAGCAATTGGTCATCCTGATATCGCATTTTCGTTGGTTCATAACCAAAGAGAAATCTTAAGAACATCAGGTAGAGGACAACTCCAACAGGTAATCGGTGACATTTATGGTGCCAAGAATCTAAAACGCATTATTAAGATTGAAAATGCTGATAATGACTTTAAGATTAGTGGTTTCGTAAGTTTACCTGAATTAACAAGGGCTTCTAGAAACTACGTCACCATCACTTTGAATGGTCGATACGTTAAAAACTATGCGTTATTTAAAGCAATCACCGATGGTTATGGTTCTAAGCTAATGGTTGGTCGTTATCCAATTGCTGTATTAAACATCGAATTAAATCCGGTTTTAACTGATGTAAACGTTCATCCAACTAAGCAAACAGTTAGAATTAGTAAGGAAGACCAGTTATGCAATTTGGTTGCCAAAACAATCTATGATACGATTTATCAAGAAAACCTAATTCCTGAAGTAATGACTAGGGAACGCGCTGTTCAGCCAAGATACACTACTGAACAGTTGCAAATGCAAATCAACCAATATTCGAAGACAAAGGAAGAACCAAAGAGTGAATCTTTAGTTAACGATTATGTTGAGCCCGTTGTACAACCTCAGGCAGAAGAGGAAGAAACAACACCTAAGGAAGACATTAAGAATTCTGATATTGATGCTATTTACATCAGTAATAAGGCACAATTAAATGATAAAGATGTACAAAGTTTTGCTCATCGCTATGAACACTCAGTAACTCCGTTTGGGGAAAGTGAAGTTAATGATGATGAGGTATCAAATAATGATGATCAACCACGTTTTCCTAAGTTATTGTATATTGGCCAACTTCATGGAACTTATTTAATTGCTGAATCAGATGACGGTATGTACATTGTCGACCAACATGCCGCTCAAGAACGAATTAACTATGAACGATTGAGAACCGAGATTGGAGAGGTAGCTAACGACCAACAAAGCTTGTTAGTGCCACTTGTCTTGGATTATCCCAATCGTGATGCGTTAATCATTCAGGAAAAGTTGGGGATGCTACAAGAAGTTGGCCTAAATGTTGAACCGTTTGGGAAGAACAGCTTCGTAGTAAAGCAACATCCAACATGGATTGAAGAAGGCAACGAAGAAGAAACAATTAGAGAAATGATTGATTGGGTCATTAATCATAAGAACATCTCGGTAGCTTCATTTAGAGCGCAAACAGCGATTATGATGAGCTGTAAGCAAGCAATAAAGGCTAACCATCACTTGGATAGAAAACAGGCGGTTCATTTACTTGATGAATTAGCTACTGTTAACAATCCGTTTAATTGCCCTCATGGCAGACCAGTTTTAGTATCTTTTTCTAATACAGATATGGAAAAGATGTTCAAACGAATTCAAGACCCACATACTAACGACAATTTTATGTAATCGAGGATAGACTATGTTTGAATATTTAAAAGGAACCATCGAAGATGTCCAACCAGGATACATCGTAGTTGATGTAAACGGGGTTGGATACCTGGTATACACATCCAATCCATATGTATACCAAGTAGATAGTAATGAAAAAGTGAAGGTATTCATTCACCAAGCCGTGACTGATTCATCACAATTACTTTACGGATTCTCAAGTCGAGAATTAAAATCAATTTTTGAGAAGCTGTTAAATGTTTCAGGAATTGGTCCTAAGAGTGCACTAGCAATTATTGCCGGAAACGATCCACAATCATTACTAAACGCTATCAATACTGAAAACGTTACTTACTTAACTAAATTCCCAGGCGTAGGTCAAAAGACTGCTAAGCAAATCATTCTTGATTTGAAAGGCAAGCTAGACGACATTGCACCATCATTATTTGATGACTTTACTGCTGAAAATCAACCTGTGTCTGATGATAAGTCAGACAACCAAGCGCTTGAAGATGCATTAGAAGCACTAAGTGAATTGGGATATTCAGCACGTGACATTAAGAAGGCTAGAAAGGCCCTAGAAGATATTGAAGTTACAACAACTGAAGATTACTTAAGACAAGGTTTAAGTGCTGTAACTAAATTTTAAGGAGGAGTATTAAATGGATGACAACCGCATTATCTCAGGCGATAGTGAAGGTAGAACTGAAGAAACATTCGAAAAATCACTCCGTCCACAATACTTATCAGAGTACATCGGTCAAGACGACTTAAAGAAAGAGTTGTCAGTGTACATTAAAGCTGCCAAACAACGTGAAGAAACTTTAGACCACGTTCTGTTGTATGGACCTCCTGGATTAGGTAAGACCACCTTAGCGATGGTGATTGCAAATGAAATGGAAGCAAACATCAAAACAACCAGTGGTCCAGCAATTGAAAAGACCGGTGATTTAGCAGCGCTACTAAATGAATTACAACCTGGTGATATTTTATTTATCGATGAAATTCATCGTCTTCCTAAGACTGTTGAAGAAATGCTTTATTCAGCAATGGAAGACTTCAGTGTTGACATCGTTGTTGGTCAAGGCCCAACAGCCCATCCTGTTCATTTGCCATTGCCACCATTTACTTTGATTGGTGCAACTACCAGAGCTGGATTGCTATCAGCACCATTTAGAGATCGTTTTGGAATCGTTGAACACATGAAGTACTACAATACCGAAGATTTACAAGATATTGTTTTACGTTCAGCTGACATTTTCCATACTAAGATTTATGATCAAGGTGCACACGAAATTGCAAGACGTTCAAGAGGAACACCTAGAATTGCTAACCGTTTATTAAAACGAGTTCGTGACTTTGCTCAAGTATCAAACGATGGAAACGTTGATGTCGATATCGTTGATACTTCACTTAAGATGTTGGGTGTTGATAACGAAGGATTGGATGCAACTGATATTAAGCTGTTAAAGACCATGATAGAGTTTTACAATGGTGGTCCAGTCGGTGTATCAACACTTGCTGCTAATATTGGAGAAGAAGTGAATACAATTGAAGAAATGTATGAACCATATCTTCTTCAAATTGGTTATATTAAAAGAACAGCCAGGGGTAGAGTGGTAACCGATAATGGTTATCATCACCTTAATTATCCGATTAATCGTGATAATTAGGGACTGGACTAATAATGATAATTTTGATAAGATATATATTAAATTATGAGAGGTACGGTGAACTATAATGGGTAACTACAGTGGATTTATTATTTTAATCGTATTATTTGCGATTATGTATTTCTTGGTTATTAGACCACAAAAGAAACAACAACAAAAACACGCAGAAACATTAAAACAACTTCAAAAGGGTGACCACGTAACAACTATCGGTCGCTTACACGGTATCGTTGACGATATCAACGAAGAAGAAAAGACTGTTACTTTAGATTGTGACGGCATTTACTTAGTATTTGACCTAAACGCAATCGCAAAGGTAACTGATCGTGTTGCTGACGCTAAGTCAGATGATTCTGCCAAAGAAGCTAAAGAAGAAAAATAATAAGTTGAAAGAGACAGTTTTCAGCAGTGCTGAAGGTTGTCTCTTTTGTCTGTTAAGGCCTAAACAACATAAATGACCATATGATATAATTATATTATGAATTTATAGAAGGATATTAGGAGCGATTATGAGTAAAATGTTTAATTTTTTCAAATTATCAACGCAAAGTAAGATTATCAAAGCCATTTGCGATTTTGATACAATTATTATCCATAGACACCAACGACCAGATCCGGATGCATATGGTTCTCAAATGGGATTAGCTAACATCATCAAGGCATCTTTTCCAAATAAGAAGGTTTACTGTGTTGGAAAGCAATATCAAAGTTTTGATTGGTTAGGAACAACCGACGAAATTGATGACGATGTATACAAGAATGCATTGGTTATCGTTGTTGATACCGCTAACCAACCTCGGGTTGATGATGATAGATATACCCAAGGAAAGATGATGATTAAGATTGATCACCATCCAAATGATGACCAATTTGGAGACATTATGTGGGTAGAACCAGAAGCATCAAGTACATCTGAATTAATCTATGATTTGTTTGAATCCTCAAAGAAGTTAAAGATTAACGCAAATGCTGGTCGCTTATTATACGCTGGTATTGTTGGTGACACTGGTCGTTTCAAATATCCATCTACTTCATCAAACACATTTAGGGTGGCATCAGAATTGGCTAAGTTAGACTTCTCGACTAGTGAAGTTAATACAATTGAATCATCAATTGACTTACCAATGGCTAGACTATCCGCATATGTATATGAAAATCTAAGTATTACCGATAGCGGAGCCGCTTATATCGTATTAAGCGATGAAGTTTTGGAACCATTCAATTTGGGCAATGAAAGAACTTCAGCCGTTGTGCCACTTCCTGGCAATATCAATCAAGTAACCGCTTGGGCTATCTTTATTCAAAAAGAAGATGGCACATACAAGATTAGCTTGAGATCCAAAGGACCAGCTATTAATGAATTAGCCAAGGAATTTGGCGGTGGCGGTCATGATTTGGCAAGTGGTGCCGCTGCTAGAGACGAAGATGAAATCAAGTCGGTAATTAGTAAATTAGACGAATTAGTCGCTAGTTACAAAGGAGAATAATAAATGCCAAGTACATTTAAGCAATATAATTTAAAGACATTCATCATGGATGCTTTAGATGAATTAAACTTTAGAGAACCAACCGCTATTCAGGAAAAAATTATTCCTGAAATCCGTAAGGGTAGAAGTGTTGTTGGTCAATCAGCCACTGGTAGTGGTAAGACTCATGCGTTCTTGTTACCAATTTTTGATAAATTAGACGTTGATACCTTGGAAGTCCAAGCTGTTATTACAACTCCAAGTCGTGAATTAGCTTACCAAATTTACAATAATGCTAAGCAACTAGCTAAGCATTCAGACAAGACCATTCATATCGCTAACTACGTTGGTGGTACTGATAAGGTTAGACAAATTGAAAAGCTAAAGAATGAACAACCACAAATCGTTATTGGAACTCCAGGACGTATTTCTGATTTAATCAAAGGCCAACATCTACAAGTTCATACAGCTACTCAACTAGTAATTGATGAAGCTGATATGACACTAGACCTTGGTTTCTTAAACGACATCGACAACATCGCTGCAAGCTTTGGTAAGGATGTTCAAATGATGGTGTTCTCAGCAACCATTCCACAAAAGTTAAGACCATTCTTGAAGAAGTATCTTGAAAATCCATACGTTGAAAACATCCCAAACAGAACTGTTATCAGTCCAACAATTGATAACTGGTTAATTTCAACTAAGGGTCAGAACAAGAACGACTTAATCTACAAGTTAATCACCATGGGTGAACCTTACCTTGTATTAATCTTTGCTAACACTAGAAAACGTGTTGAAGAAATTTATGAATTCTTACGTAATCAAGGTTTAAAGGTCGGAATCGTTTCTGGTGATTTAACACCTCGTGAACGTAAGAGAACTATGAAACAAATTCAAAATCTTGAATTCCAATACGTTGTAGCTACTGACTTAGCTGCTCGTGGAATTGATATTGAAGGGGTTTCTGATGTTATTAATGATGATATTCCAGAAGACTTGGAATACTTCATTCACCGTGTTGGAAGAACTGGTAGAAATAACATGCCTGGAACTGCGGTTACTCTTTACTCTCCTGATGAGGAAGATGAAATTGACGCATTAGAAAAGATGGGCATTTCATTTAAGCCAAAGGTTATTCGTGGTGGCCGTGTTGAAGACACTTACGATCGTAATCGTAGAAAGTCGCACCGTCGTGGTCATGACAAGCTAGAACCAACCATGATTGGTATGATTAAAAAGAAGAAGAGAAACGTTAAGCCTGGTTACAAGAACAAGATTAAACAAGAGCTTAAGCGAAACGATGAAATGAATCGTCGTATCCAACAAAGAGAAGAAGGACGTCGTAAGAGAAAGTCCAAGAAGAACAGTTCACAACGTTATAGATAACGTTTGACACCGGTTTTAATAAACCATATAATTTAGATATAAATTAGAGAACATGCTTGTATAATTTCATTTTAAGAGACATCTTGGTCGGTGAAAAAGATGATTGGGTTTATCAAGTGCTATCTCGAGTAATAATTAAATCGCTTTCTCAGCGTTATTGAGACTTAAAGAGGTATACGAAAAACATCGTTGCAAGTAAAGTGGTACCGCGCATATAGCGTCTTTACTAGCAACGGTGTTTTTGTGCTTATTGGAGGGAATTTCTATGAAAAAATTAGATAGTAGTCAAATTCGTGCTATGTATTTGGAATTTTTCAAACAACATGGTCACACAATTGAACCAAGTGCTTCATTAGTACCAAAGGACGATCCATCACTTCTATGGATTAACTCTGGTGTTGCCACAATGAAGAAATACTTTGACGGTAGTGTTGTTCCAAAGAACCACCGTTTAACTAGTTCACAAAAAAGTATTAGAACTAACGATATCGAAAATGTTGGTAAGACAGCTCGTCACCACACATTATTCGAAATGTTAGGTAACTTCTCAGTTGGTGATTACTTCAAGAAAGAAGCAATTACATGGGCTTTTGAATTACTAACTTCACCAGAATGGTTTGGTTGGGACAAAGAAAAGCTATATATGACTGTATATCCTGAAGATACTGATGCTAAGAAATACTGGCAAGAAGCAGGGGTTGCTGCTGACCACTTAATCGACATGGATGATAACTTCTGGGATATTGGTCAAGGTCCTTCAGGTCCAGATACTGAAATCTTCTACGACCGTGGCGAAAAATACGATAATTTAGCTCCAGATGATCCAGAAAACTACCCTGGTGGGGAAAACGAAAGATATCTTGAAGTTTGGAACATTGTGTTTTCACAATTTAACCACAAACCAGATGATACTTACGAACCACTTCCAAGAAAGAACATTGATACGGGGATGGGATTAGAACGTGTTGTTTCAATTTTTGAAGACGCACCAACTAACTTTGAAACCGACTTGTTCATGCCAATCATTGAAAAGACTCAATCACTAAGTGATGGTAAGAAGTACGGTACAAATTCTCAAGACGATATCGACTTTAAGATTATCGCTGACCACGCTCGTGCAATTACTTTCGCTATTGGCGACGGTGCTCTTCCATCAAACGTTGGTAGAGGATATGTTATCAGACGTTTAATCAGACGTGCCATTGTATCGGGTCACCGTTTAGGCATCAAGGATGACTTCTTATACCAATTAGTTCCAGTTGTTGGCGAAATCATGAAGTCATACTACCCAGAAGTATTGGAACAAAAGGATTACCTAGAAAAGGTTATTCATTCTGAAGAAAAACGTTTCAATGAAACACTATCTGATGGTTTACAACTTCTTGGTGAATTGATGGACAACTTGAAGAAGACTAACCAAAAGACCGTTGAAGGAAAAGATGCATTTAAACTATATGATACTTACGGTTTCCCATTAGAAATGACTAAGGAATACCTAGAAGATGCTGGATTCTCAGTTGATGAAACTGGTTTTAAGGCAGAAATGCAAAAGCAAAAAGAACGTGCTAGAAATGCCCGTGGAAACGACAAGTCAATGGGTGTTCAACGTGATCTATTAATCGACATTAAGACACCAAGTGAATACGTTGGATACTCACAACTAGAAGTTGATGATGCCAAATTACTTGATATTATTGTTGATGAAAAACTAGTTGACCAAGCAGGCGCTGGGGAAGCTGAAGTTATCTTTGATAAGACTCCTTTCTACGCTGAAATGGGTGGTCAAGTTGCTGACCAAGGTACAATTGTTGATGAAGATGGTAACCTATGTGCAAAGGTTACTGACGTTCAACATGCACCAAATGGTCAAAACTTACACACTGTTGAAGTAATTACTAGTCTGTCAAAAGACCACCAATACAAACTAAGTGTTGATCGTAAGTTCCACGCATTGGTTGAACACAACCATACTGCAACCCACTTATTGGACCAATCATTGAGAAATGTTTTAGGTGACCATACTCAACAAGCCGGTTCATTAGTTGAGCCAAACTACTTAAGATTTGACTTCACTCACTTCGGTTCAGTTACTAAGGAAGACCTACAAAAGGTTGAAGACTTAGTTAACGAAGAAATTTTTAAGGCAGAACCTGTTACTACTGTTGAAACAGATCAAGAAACTGGTAAGAAGATGGGTGCCATCGCCTTATTCGACAGCAAATACGGTGATAAGGTTAGAGTTGTTAGTGCCGGTGATTACTCAGTTGAATTCTGTGGTGGTAATCACGTAAGCAACACTAGTCAAATTGGACTATTCAAGATTGTTTCAGAATCAGGTGTTGGTGCTGGTGTTAGAAGAATTGAAGCCGTAACTTCAAAGGCTGCTTTTGATTACCTAAACAATGAAGAAGCACTTCTAAAACAAGTTGCTGATCAAGTTAAGACTATCCAAGTTAAGGAAGTTCCTAACAAGGTTGCTCAATTACAAGAACAAATCAAGGACTTACAACAAAAACAAGATAAGTTAGAATCAAAGATTGCTAGCCAACAAGCTAACTCATTTTTCGATGACGTTAAACAAGTTAACGGAAACAAGATTATCACTGGTGTCTTAAATGTTTCTGGAATGGATCAATTAAGACAACTAGCTGATACTTGGAGAAGTAAGAAACTATCAGACGTATTAGTACTTGGAACTCAAAGTGGTGAAAAGGCTAACCTAATCGTTGCTGTTAGTGATGAAAAGGTTAAGGATGGCATGAAGGCCGGTGACATCATTAAGTCAATTTCTAAGGAAATTAATGGTGGCGGTGGTGGCCGTCCAAACATGGCTCAAGCCGGTGGTTCAAAGCCTGAAGGATTACCTAAGGCAATGGAAGCAGCAGTTGCTTGGTTAGAAAACTTTTAAAAATAATTAATATTTAAGTTTTATTTTGTTCCAAGTAGAATTATAATAAACCTACATCATAGATTTAGAGGTGTTATAAATGAGTGCTTCAGATAAGACAATGTATTTTGATTTAAGCAACAACACTCCAAAGAATGTTCACGATACTCTTTTAATTGTATTTAAGGCGTTGGAGGAAAAAGGATACGATCCATACAATCAAATTGTCGGATATTTAATTTCAGGAGATCCTGCATATATTCCTCGATTTAATGATGCTCGTAATTTAATTCGTCGATACGAAAGAGACGAAATTATTGAAGAGTTGGTTCGTTTTTACTTGGACAAGAATAATGATCGTGAGGAAAACTAATATATGAGATTAATGGGGATGGATGTCGGATCTAAGACAGTTGGGATTTCCGTTAGTGATTTGTTGGGATGGACAGCACAAGGTGTTGAAATCATTCCAATTAACGAAGACGAAGAACAATTTGGATTAGATCGGGTAGCCGAATTAGTCGAAAAATATGAAATTACGGGGTTTGTTCTAGGATTACCTAAGAACATGAATAATACCTCAGGACCTAGGGTTGAAGCTTCAAAACGATATGGTGAAATGTTAAAAGAAAAGTTTAACTTGCCAGTCGACTTTGTTGACGAACGATTAACAACTGTTGAAGCCGAAAGAATGCTTATTGAAAAAGCGGACACTTCTAGAGAAAAACGTAAAAAAGTTATCGATAAAATTGCCTCCGAATTGATTTTACAAACCTATTTGGATGGTAAAGGTAAACTAACAAGATAAAGAGAGGAGAGCTTAGCAATGGACAACAACAACGAAGAAGAACAACAACAAATTTCATTAGTTGACGAAAAGGGAAACGAAGAATTATACGACGTTTTATTTACTTTCGAATCTGATGATTTTGGTAAATCATACATCTTACTTTACCCAGCCGGTAAAGCAGATGATGAAGAAGTTAACATTGAAGCATATGCCTTACCAGAAGGCGATGATCCAATGGACCCACAAGGTGGAGATTTACAATTAATTGAAACTGATGAAGAATGGGAAATGGTTGAATCAGTGCTAAACACTTTATTAGATACCGATGACGGTGACGATGAAGAAGAATAAACAATAACTAAAAAGATGCCGCAACGGCGTCTTTTTTTGTGTTCTTTACTGGTTATAGTCTGCCTTTTCATGCTAAAATAGTGATGAAGTTAATGGAGGTTTATCGAAAATGAACGACACGAATCAACGCTTTAAAGCTAGTATTGGAAAAAAGAATTACACATTTGTAGGTAAGAGTTCCGCAGATCACATGAATACAGTGACTGAATTAATGAATCGTCAATTGGTTCAATTAAAAGAAATGTCACCAGATATTAATGACGAAGATGCAGCTATTTTATTGGCTTTTAACGCATTTTCAGAGCAAATTAAGTTACAAGAAAAATTAAATGAATTAACCGAAAATAACGAAGAAGAAGGAAACATGAACTAATGCTTTTTAATATTATTATCTTTCTACTACTTATCTATGGCGCATACGATGGATATCACCGTGGATTAGCACAAGAAATATTACGTGTTGTTGGTTTTTTGTTTAGCTTATTTGTTTCTCTATACTTTGCTAGAGATTTGAGCCAAGCTATCTTTGCAAATAGTAGTTTGATTAATGATCAAATCCTATGTAACAGTATCAGTTTCTTCATTATTTTCTTAATTTCTGGAATTTTTGTTCGTATTATTATCTCAATCGTAGATAAGATTACACACATTCCAGTAATTCATCAACTTAATGCATTAGGTGGGACCATTATTGGATTGATTATCGCTTACGTATCAATTCTATTTATTTTAAACGTGATTTCTGTTCTACCAAGTAATCAAATAACTAAACAATATCATCAGTCATCAGTTGCTGAGTTTATTGTTCATAAGACACCAATTATTTCACACGATTTATATGAAAAATGGCTAAGATAAGGTGATTAAATAAATGAATGAAAAAGTTCTATCCACTTTAGAATATGAAAAAGTTAAGAGTTCAATCGAGCAATACTTAACTACCAGAAACGGGAAAAAGGAACTAGCTGCACTATCACCGGTAGATAATCCTAACACTATTAATATGTGGCTTGATGAAACTGATGATGGGGCGCATATTTTACGTTTAGATAAAGAAATTTCTATTCCCAAGCTTGATGATGTTACTCCATACATGAAGCGTTTAAAAATCGACGCCTCATTGAATGGTAGTGAATTATCAAAGATAAATAAGATTTTAAAGACATCTAACTATCTAGTTAGATTTTTTAATAACCTAAGAGACGATGAAGTATCATTGAATCGTTTATATAAACTAATCAATGAAATTCAGGCAGTCCCAAACATTTCACAACGACTATCCGATTCAATTGACGACGATGGCAGATTATTAAATACTGCCTCAAAGGAATTGAATGCAATCAGACGTCGAATGGATGTTATTAAGGGTGAAGTGCGTTCAATTATGAATCAATTCACTCAAAAGCACAGTAAAGATTTAACTGAACCAATCGTAACAATTAGAGAAGACCGAATGGTGTTACCAGTTAAAGCTGAAAATAAAAATAAGTTTGGTGGAATTGTGCATGATCGCAGTTCTTCTGGCCAAACATTGTACATTGAACCAGCGTCAACTGTTGGTTTGAATACAGAACTTCGTCAAAAACAAATTGAAGAACGTCATGAAGAAAGACGTATCTTAATCGAATTATCTGATTTGATTCGTCCTTACCAAAGTGAAATCATCAATAACTCTAAGATATTAGGACACTTAGATTTGATTAATGCCAAGGCCAAATATGCGAGAGATTTAAAGGCAACCAGACCAATTGTATCAAACGAAAATCATGTTAACTTAAAGCAAGCTAGACATCCTTTAATTGATATGAATAAGGTTGTTGCAAATGATTTATACATTGGCAAAGATAACAAGGCAATTATTATTACCGGTCCTAATACCGGTGGTAAGACCATCACTATCAAGACATTAGGATTACTTCAATTGATGGCACAATCTGGTTTATTTGTGACAGCCAACGAAGGTTCATCCGTTGCAGTATTTGACAATGTCTTCGCTGATATTGGTGACGAACAATCAATCGAACAAAACCTAAGTACATTCTCATCACATATGGATAATATCGTTGATATTCTAAATGGAATTACCAAGAAGAGTTTGGTAATTCTTGATGAATTGGGTGCCGGAACTGATCCTAAGGAAGGTTCTGCTTTAGCCATCGCCATTCTAGACAAGATTGCCGAAAAAGACTGTGATGTTGTTGCTACAACTCACTATCCTGAATTGAAGGTATATGCATACAACCGTCCACAAACGATTAACGCATCTATGGAATTCGATAGTGAAACCCTTCAACCTACTTATCATTTAATGATGGGGGTTCCTGGTCAAAGTAATGGTTTGAATATTGCATCTAGACTTGGTTTGGATGAATCAATCATTACAGAAGCTAGATCATTGGTTGACCAAGACAGCCAAGATTTAAACACAATGATTGTTGAATTAACTGAACAAACTAAACGTGCTCGAGTTGAAGCCGATGAACTAAAGGTTCAATTGGATGATGCTACCAAGTTACATGAAGACTTGAGTGAAGAATACGCTAAGTACAAGAATCAAAAGGATCGATTGGTGCTTGCTGCTAAGCAACAAGCAAATGAAATTGCTGAATCTGCTAAGAAAAAGGCGGATGCAATTATCAAGGATCTTCATGAAAAGCAACGTAAAGTTGGCCAAGTTACCATCAAGGAAAATGAATTAATTGATGCTCAAGGTCAATTGAACTCACTACGCCATGACGTTAACCTGGTTAATAACCGTGTATTAAAGAAGGCGAAAGCTAAACACGATTTCCATAAGGGTGACGACGTTATGGTTAAGTCATATGGACAACGTGGTGTGTTGGTTAAGAAATTAGATGATAATGAATGGGAAGTTCAATTAGGAATTCTTAAGATGAGAATTGCCGAAGGTGACCTTGAAAAAATCAAAGTTGATAATGATGAACAAAGATTTAATACCAAGGTTAAAAGAACTGCTTCCAAACGCGTGTCAGCTAAGCTGGATTTACGTGGTCATCGCTATGAAGAAGCAATGCATGAAGTTGATCAATACTTGGATTCTGCCGTACTTGCAGGGTATCCTTCCGTCACAATTATTCACGGAAAAGGTACCGGAGCACTTAGACAAGGTGTCACAGATATGCTTTCTAGCGATAGACGAGTTGACTCCTTTAATTATTCACCAGCAAATGCTGGAGGAGACGGTTCCACAGTGGTAAAATTGAAATAGAAAATTAAATCGCATAAGACTTATTCTTTGCATTTAATTACTAAACAGTCTAAACTTACTTTCAGTAAGAAAAATAAGGAGGCTATTAATATGGTTTCAGAAACAACAGATAAGACATTTGAAAAAGATACTGCCGAAGGTGTTACTTTAACTGATTTTTGGGCAACTTGGTGTGGTCCTTGCCGTATGCAATCACCAGTTGTAGACCAATTATCTGAAGAAATGGGTGACAAGGTAACATTCAATAAGATGGATGTTGACCAAAACCCAGAAACACCACAAAAATTTGGTATTATGAGTATTCCTACTTTATTAGTAAAGAAAGATGGCGAAGTTGTAGATAGCATCGTGGGTTACCACAGCAAAGAACAACTAGCTAAGATCTTAAATCAATACCTATAAGACAAAAAAAGAACGTTTAGCATATCGCTAAGCGTTCTTTTTTATTATTGTTTTAAATCAAATTCTTTAACGGAATCCTCAATTACTGGAGCTGGATGCTTTGGATCCATATGTACTCTAATAAGGACGGTTCCATTTTTTTCTTCTTTAGGATTCATTTCAGCTTCAGAAATTACTCCGAATTGTTGTTGAGCAATTTGAGCTAAGAAACCGGATTCAAACATGAAGTCGGCATCTGGATTGGCTTCGATTCTTTTAGCAACGATATCTCCGCTCAATGTCCATTTGATTTCATGCTTGTTTTCAGAAGAAACAGATAAGTCACCTAAACCTGATTGTTTGAAAAATAGGACAGTATCCAAAGCGTCTTTTAATGGGAACTTTCTGGCAATCTTTTTACCAGCCCAATACATGATGCTGTGGGTATCATTTCCCAATAAATCGTTTAATAATACGTCTCTTAATAATTCTTGGCCCCATAGAGGACGAGTAGAATCGTTATCAATTATTTTATTGTAAAGATTATTATTATCCATACTTGTTAACCTCAATTCCTTATATACAAGTACATTATATTATAAATTTATCATAATTTATATATCCCAGTTAAAATTAAAGTAAATGTTTATCTTTAATAAATGTCAGATAGGGCTAAAAATGGTAATATAAAAGTAATGGAACTGAAAAGAGGGTTACTATTTTGAGCAAAAAAGCGATTGGTTTTATGGATTCTGGAGTTGGTGGCTTAACTGTTGCTAAGCTAGCAATGGAAGAATTACAAAACGAAAATATTGCATATTTGGGCGATGAAGCCCGTTTACCATATGGTGAAAAATCTAAAGAAGAAATTCAACAATATTCATTACAAATAGCAAACTTCTTAATTGAAAAAGAAGATATTAAAATGCTGGTAATTGCATGTAATACTGCAACTTCATACGCATTAGATTATTTAAGAAATCATCTTCTTATTCCCGTAATTGGTGTTGTTAACCCAGGAAGCATTGCTGCGGTCGATAATACAAAGACCAATCGTGTTGGATTAATTGCCACTAACGGAACTGTTAAGAGTGGTGCTTACGAACAAGAAATTAATAAGATTAATAATAATATCGAGGTATTTAGCCAAGGCTGTCCTAGATTTGTCACAATGGTTGAAAATCAAGAATACAAAGATGCCAAAAAACAAGAAGTGGTCGATGACGATTTATCAACTATCAATATGGATAACGTTGATACTTTAATTCTTGGTTGTACGCATTTTCCAATTATGCGTGAAATGATTCAAAAATCAGTTGGTGATTCCGTTAAACTAATTGATCCTGGATACGAGACAGTTAAGCAAATTAAGACGATTTTACAACAACATCATATCGAAAATGATGAAGAGGAAGATACTACTTATTCCTTCTACACTACAGGTGATGCGGATAACTTCAATCAAGTTGCAAACGAATGGCTTAACTATGAAGTACACGCAAAACACCTACCAATTAAAGAATTAGAGGAGCTATGATTATGGACACAATTCTAATTGCGACTAACAATCAAAATAAGTCCCGCGAATTTCGCGAAATGTTTGCCGATAAAAATATCGAATTTAAAACGCTTGCAGATTTTCCAGAATTAGGTAAAATTATTGAAAATGGTGAATCATTTGAAGAAAATGCCACCATTAAAGCACAAGCCATTTTCGAGCGAACTAACTTAGCCGTTTTAGCTGATGATTCTGGTTTGGAAGTGCCTGCATTAAATAATGAGCCTGGAATTCATTCAGCTAGATATGCTGGAGACCATGATGACGACGCGAACAATAAAAAGTTATTAGCAAAATTAGGTGACAGTGATAAGCGTGACGCTAAATTTGTGACTTGCTTAGTATTATTGAATCAACATGGTGAAAAATTCGTTGTTTATGGAACCGTAGAAGGAACCATTCTAAAAGCACCAAGAGGTGATAATGGTTTTGGATACGACCCATTATTTTATGTACCAAGTAAGAAGAAGACCATGGCAGAAATGTCTGATCATGAAAAAAATGAGATAAGCCATCGTGGAAATGCAATTAAACAACTATATAGTAAGTTTGACGAATGGTGGAGGGCTTAAGATTAAACTAATTGTAAGATTAAATAGTAAATGCTATTATAATCATATAAACGTATGAGGAGGGGTTGCATGACAATTGGAGGATTAGCTGGTTTGATTGCTGCAGTTGCATTTTTCATTATTGCAATTTGTGCTGCGGTTCTACTAATCAAGTTATCTAAGACTGTTGACGAGGTAAATAAGAATATTAATTCTATCTCTCAAGATATCACTGTAATATCAAAACAAGCCGAAGATATTTTAGCTAGCTCAAATTCATTAGTTAAGGATGTTAATGAAAAAATCAACATCTTGGATCCAGTTTATCAAGCTGCTGCAGATGTTGGACAAAGCGTTAGCGATTTAAATAACGCAACTCAAAACTTAGCCAAAAAGTTCCAAAACAGAAACAAGAAATCATTTATGGAAAAAGCCGCAGGTGCTGGCTTTAGAATGTTTAAAAAATAAAAGGGAGTGTTTTTTATGAAAAAGACAGGACTATTTTTATTAGGATTAACTACCGGTGCAGCCGCTGCTGCATATCTAGCATACCGTAAGATGGATGATGAAAAGACAAAGGAATTCGTTAACAGTACTGTAAAGACTGCAAACGACCTAAAAGATCGTGCATTAGACTATGCTTTTTACGCCTTAGATTCTGTTGATGACGTAAAAGAACAACTACAATACAAGACTTCAGATGCAAAGTCAAAGATTAAAGACGCTGCTGGTAAGGTTAACGATAATGTAGTTAACAAAGCACAATACTACTACGATGAAGGTAGTACCCAATTCCACAAAGCAGCTGACAACTTGAGAAACCAAGTTAGAAAAAACGGTGATGATAGCCAAGATATCGTCATCGATCCAGATGCTTTAAAACAAGAAGACAATTTAAGTAAATAATTTTTAAATTGTAAAAGAGACCTGACTTTGTTAGGTCTCTTTTGTGTTTTCAAGAGGTGGTAGTCTTGTTAAATCATCGTTTATCTGATATATTTGTAAACATATTGAAAGCGCTATGAAAACAAACCAGGCGGACTTAAAGAGGAGTTTGAGAGAATGGAAAAGCAAAATGTAACTATTTACGATGTTGCTAGAGAATCTGGTGTTTCCATGGCTACTGTTTCCAGAGTTTTAAATGGTAACAGTAACGTACGACAAGCAACCAAAGAAAAAGTGTTGAAAGTCATAGACGATCTGGACTATCGCCCTAATGCTGTGGCAAGGGGACTAGCAAGTAAGAAGACAACAACGGTTGGGGTAATCATTCCCGATGTAACCGATGGATACTTTTCTTCACTAGCTCGTGGAATTGATGATATTGCTACCATGTACAAGTACAATATTATCCTAGCCAATTCGGATGATAATCCTGATAAGGAAGCATCAGTACTAAATACATTGTTAAGCAAGCAAGTTGATGGAATTATCTTCATGGGTAATGAAATTAATGATGATTTAAGAGCTGATTTTAAGCGTTCTGACTGCCCAATCGTTCTTGCAGGTTCAGTTGATATTAACAACTCTGTACCTAGTGTAAACATCGATTATGCAGATGCTGTAAAGAATGAAACAGAACGTTTAATCAAAAATGGTAATTCTAGAATTGCATTTGCATCTGGTTCAATGAAACAAGATGTTAATAAGAAATACCGACTAAAAGGATATGTTTCTGCTCTAGAAAATAACGGCATCAAGTTTAATGAGAAGTTAGTTTTCGAAACCAAGGGGACATATGAAGACGGTTATGATTTGGCTGAACAAATAATCAATGATAAGGTTACTGCGGCTGTAGCAACTAATGATGAATTGGCTGCCGGAATCTTAAATGGAATGACCGATAGGGGTGTTTCAGTGCCACAAGATTTTGAATTATTCACAAGTAATAATACAAAATTAGCTAAGATGATGAGACCACAATTGTCTTCAATCACTCAACCTTTGTATGATATTGGTGCGGTAGCAATGAGATTATTGACCAAGATCATGAATAAAGAAGAGATTGATAATCGCTATGTGGTTTTAGGCTATGAAATAGTTGAACGCGACTCAACTAAATAGCTGATATAGTAACTTGATTAATTATATACTGATTGATATAATTGATATGTTTGTAAACTAATGAAACAATAGAATTCGAGAGGAGTGCTGTGATTATGTCAGGACATTCAAAATGGCATAACATTCAAGGACGTAAAGGTGCCCAAGATAAAAAACGTGGTAAGATTTTCCAAAAATTGTCTCGTGATTTATACCAAGCTGCTAAAGCTGGTGGTCCAGAACCAGATGGTAACCCACAATTACGTCTTGTGATTGATAAAGCTCATGCTGCCAACATGCCTAAGGATAACATTCAACGTGCTATCGATAAGGCTTCTGGTCAAGGTGGAGCAAACTACGAAGAAATTACTTACGAAGGATATGGACCTGCTGGTACAGCTATCATGGTTTCTTGCTTAACTGATAACAAGAACCGTACTGCTGCTGCCGTACGTTCAGCATTCAGTCACCATGGTGGTTCACTAGGATCAAATGGTTCTGTTTCATACATGTTTGACCGTAAAGGATACATCGTTATCCTACGTGACGGTTTAGACGTTGATGAAGACAGCATGTTAATGGATGTTTTAGATGCTGGTGGAGAAGACATGAAGTCAGATGACGACCAATTTGAAATCTTCACTGCACCTTCAGATCTAACTGCTGTTAGAGATGCTTTACAAGAAAAATATGATTTAGATACTGCTGAAGTTACAATGTTCCCTCAAAACAAGACTGCTGTACCAAGTGACAAAGTTTCACAATACACTGGTCTAATTGACGAACTTGATGAAAACGATGACGTCCAAGACGTTTACGAAGCAGCTGAATTACCCGAAGCAGCTGAATAATTAAAGGAGATGCACATTTGTGCATCTTTTTTTGTATAAAAATAAATGAAACCTCTACTTTTTTCGAATATAAAAAGTGGAGGTTTTTTTATGAGTATTTCAAATTATTTTGATAATTTAATTAATCAAGCAATTGAAGACAAAATCAAAGACATTTATCTTCTGCCGATTAATGAAAATTACATTGTTAGGGAACATACAGGATTAAGTATTGAGAATTATGATTATATCAATTATGAAAAAGCAAATAAGTTAATCAATTACTGTAAATATATTGGTGGGATGTCAATTAGTGAGCGCAGAAGACCACAAATTGGTTCATTTGAGTTTATCAATAACCAAAAAAAGTTTTTCTTGCGTTTTTCCTCAGTTGGAAATTATAAAAATCATGAATCAATGGTAATTAGAATTATTTATTCATTGGATGACGAAACTATCAATTACAACAATTTGGATCAATTCTATCGACTAAAGGAATTATCTAAACAAAACGGGATGATTATTTTCGCTGGTAAGACCGGTTCTGGGAAGACCACTTCAATTTATCATTTAGCTAATTCAATGAGTCCAAATAAGTTGATTATGAGTATTGAAGATCCAGTAGAAATTATTAATACTAATTTTCTTCAGTTGCAGGTTAATGAATCTGCTGACATGGGCTATGACGAATTGATTAAGGTTGGACTAAGAAGTCGTCCGGACGTCTTTATTATTGGTGAAATTAGGGATGCTAGTACTGCTAAATCCGCTGTTCGTGCAGCACTTTCCGGCCATTTGGTATTAACTACAATTCATGCCAGAGACATTGACGGTGTCATTAATAGATTAGGCCAATTGGGTTGTGACTTTGATGATTTATTTAATTGTTTAAACTCAGTCGTCTTTCAAATGTTGTCAGTAAAAAATCAAAGAGATATTTCAGTGACTATGGATATTAAAAGTGATTTCGCAGATTTAAAAGAAAGGATAGTTGGTAATGGAAAAACTATCGCTGAATAAACAGTATTATCTGTTTAAGAATTTAAGTGATTTATTTAGCGCTGGATTCACAATTAAAGAATCACTACAGTTCCTATCTGAAGTAGGTGGTAGGCAATCAACAATTAAAAAGATTGCTAATAAGTTGAGTGAAGGCAATAGCTTTAGCGACAGCATTGTTGGTTTAGTACACAACGATTTTTATAATCAAATCATGATTAGCGAAAAATATGGTGATCTGTCATCCTGTTTAGCTGAACTAAGCCACTTTATTGAAGTTAAGTTAGAAAACAAATCAAAGATAAAAGATTTACTGTTTTATCCAATTATATTAGTAATTATTTTGATTGGAATCGTTTATGCAATCAACTCCTTTGTATTACCGCAATTAAGTTCGATTAATTACATGCAACATTATGATTTAGGTTGGCTATATATAATTTTATTCTGCATGTTTATGGGAACTTTAATCGTCTCGGTGATGTACAAACGATTACCATTACTAAGAAAAAGAGACGTTATATCGAGAATTCCGTTTATCGGAAAAATTTATACTGCATATATGGGCTATATACTGTCCCTTGAACTAAAGATGTTGATTCAAAACGGAATTGATTTAAAGAATATTCTAAGCATTTTAAAGGACTTTAAGCCAAATACTATTATGTATCTATTAGGAGAAAAAGCTCGCCGTTTAGCTGATCATGGAGAAGATGTCGGACAGCTAACTAAAATGTATTCGTTTATTCCAGTCGAGTTTAATGGCTTTTTCCATCATGGCTCAAAGGTGTCTGAAATATTAATCAAACTAGATGCTTTTTCACAGATTAAGTTCGAGGAAATGAATCGTCGCTCTAATCAACTAATTAATCTAATTCAACCACTATTATTTTTATTTATTGGAATTTGTATTGTGTTGGCATATTTAGTTGTTCTTATGCCAATTTATTCATCATTGAAGGGAATTTAAAAAATGAACAAGAAAAAAGCAGGCTTCACACTAATTGAAATGACAATCGTATTATTTATTATTTCACTACTAATTTTGATTGTTGTACCCAACGTTTCTGGACAAAGAAAGCACGCAACCGATGTACACGTCCATGCAATGCAAACTTTGGTCCAAGGTCAAATTGATTCGTTTGCATCAGATGGAAATAAAGGAGACGTAAGTATGGATGCGCTTGTTAAAAATGGTTACCTAACTAAAAAACAAGCCGATCAAGCCCAAGAAGAAGGTATTCAAATTGTGGACAACAAGGTCGTGGCAAAAGAATAAAACAGCATTCACTACAATTGAGATGTTGATTGTATTAATCATTAGCGCGATTTTTATGTCATTATGTATATTTTTATATCAAGGTGTTCATATTAATGATCAGGAGTTAGAAAATGATTTTTGGGCCAATTTTAATGTTTATTGGAAACAAGGAATTGCGAATAGTGAATATAGCAGATTAAGAACATATATTTACCAGAAAAACCATGACATTATCTTCTTTAACGATGGTCATTATAATAAGCTGAAAATGCCTGATGGTATGCGTTCAGAGGATAATTTATCAATAACTATTAATAATGACGGATATGTTGCACCACAAACCTATGAATGGTATTCCAAGGCAACACATACCCGTTATCTTTTAAAAGTACAGCTTGGTGGAGGTACTTATAAAATATATGAAGAATATTATGAATAAAGGCTTTATTATGATTGATTCTATTACGGCGTTGACTCTAATTTCGGTGGGGATGATTTTCTTTTGTGAATCAAACCAACATATGTATGACAATCTTGATAAAGCTAGAAGAGCTTTGATAAAAAAGAGAATAGACTATGAAAAGAGAAAAGGGCTTTACGATTATTGAAACGATTATTGCACTAACAGTACTGGGTTTGATTGCGTTTTCGATTACAATGATTGATTCGTTGAAAAAATCATATAATCAAAAAAACATTCATGCAGTGGATTTTCAACTGTTTCTAAAGAATATCGAATCAACTAAGAAACACTACTTTTTGTACAAGATTGTGGGCGGAAAGTTGTTATATATTGGGAGCAAAAAGTATGACAAAGAGTATGAAATGTTTAAAAATGGCAGAATGATAATTTTAACTGGTATGAATGGCGGATTTTATCCGCTAATAGATGATGTTGACAGTGTTAGTTTTAAAGAAGTAAAAAAGCATTTATCAGTGAATATGAAATTTACAAACGGTGAAAGTTATGAGGATGTGAGTTCAATATCTTATGAGTAAAAAATGTGGATCAGCGACATTGATTGCGATTGTCGTCCTATCGGTTTTATCAATTTTCTTATTGATAAAATACGAAAAATATAATGCTGAAATGCAGACGATAGATAAATTGATAAAAAGTTATGAATAACGATAATTTATATGCAAGTTATTAATGGTTTATCTTGAATTTTCTTGTAAAAATCTGGTAATATGAAAGTTGTTATTAAGTGATAATACTTTTAAGGGAGTTGAGTGTGCTGACTGAGAAAGATACAGAAACTCTGTTTAAAGTTTTCAATTCTTCAGCTGAAATCTTGAAAGACAAGCTAGGGGTATCATATCTTGATGCATTCATCGAGACTGGAGATAACCTTATCAATGACGGACAAGTTCATGTTGAAGATGGTATACCAGATAGTGACACAGTTTCTAAGTTAGAAGGATTATACCGAGACGTAGATTATCAATCTATGGATGCAGAAACTGTAAGAAAGGCAATTCAAATTTGCATGATCAAAGCAACCAAAGAGGATGCGATTCAAGCAAATCACCAAATAACACCTGATACAATAGCTTCTATCATGGGATATTTAGTTATTAGATTAGTTAAGAATGCCAAGCATCTACAGATTCTGGATTTATCCGTTGGAATGGGTAACCTATTAACTACGGTTATGAATCAATTGAAGGATGCAGTTAAAGATATTGATTTGCATGCTATCGGAATCGATAATGATGATTCCATGTTAGCCGTTTCAAGCATAAGTACACAAATGCAAAGAAACGATAAAAATACTGAACTTATTTATCAAGATTCAGTTGCCAATATTTTGGTAGATGATGCAGATTTAGTAATTTCTGATTTACCAATTGGGTATTATCCGATTGATGAAAATACCACTAACTATAAGACAAGATCAACAGATGGTCATTCATATGCTCACCACTTGTTAATCGAACAAGGGATGAACCATGTCAAACCAGGTGGTTATGGGGTTTTCTTAGTGCCAAGTAATATCTTTAACACGCCGGAATCAAAATCATTGTTAAAATGGATTCAAGATAATGCTTATCTTCAAGCATTGTTGAATCTACCAAAAGAAATCTTTAACAATGCAAATGCTCAAAAAGCTATTTTGATTCTACAAAAGCATGGTGAAGATGCCCACCAAGTTGAAAAAATTATGATTGGTGAGTTCCCATCATTTAATGAAGTATCTGCTTTCCAAAAATTCTTAGCAGAACTAGTTGAGTGGGAAGAAAAGGATTTATTATCTAAAAAAAGTTAGGAGAACTATTATGGGAAAGTCAATTGCAATTAACGCAGGAAGTTCCACATTAAAATTTAAATTATTCGAAATGCCTTCAGAAAAATTAATCTCAAGCGGGGCAATCGATAGAATTGGTTTAACTAAATCAGATGTTGAAATTAAATATGGCGATGGCGAAAAATTCCAAAAGACAATGGATATTCAAAACCATGAAGAAGCCATCAAACTTGTATTAGACAAACTACTAAGCCTAAACATTATTGCTGATTACAACGAAATCACAGGTGTTGGTCACCGTGTTGTTGCCGGTGGTGAATACTTCACTGATTCAGTTGTTATTGATGATGATGTTTTAAGTAAGTTAGAAGAACTATCCGAATTAGCTCCACTTCACGAACCAGCAAATATTCTAGGAATCAAAGCATTCAAGAAGATTTTGCCAGACGTAATTAGTGTTGCCGTATTCGATACTTCATTCCATACTTCAATGCCAGAAGAAAACTACATGTATGCTTTACCATACAAGTACTACCGTGATCACAAAGCTAGAAAGTATGGTGCACATGGTACTAGTTACCGTTACGTATCAGGCCGTGCTGCAGCTATGATGGGCAAGAAACTAGAAGACTTAAAACTAGTTATCATGCACTTAGGTGCTGGTGCTTCAATCTGTGCCGTAGACCATGGTAAGTCATTAGATACTTCAATGGGCTTCACTCCATTAACTGGTATCATGATGGCTACTAGATCTGGTGATGTTGACCCTTCACTACTTGCTTACATTATGCAAAAAGAAGGCATTTCAGATATTAATGAAATGATTAGCATCCTAAACAAGAAGTCAGGTTTAGCTGGTGTATCTGAAGTTTCTGCTGATATGAGAGATTTAGAAGCAGTTAAGGATGAAAACCACCAAGCTGAATTAGCTCGTAACATGTACATGAACAGAATCGTTAGATACGTTGGTCAATACGTTGCTGAAATGAACGGTGTTGATGGTATTGTATTTACAGCCGGTGTTGGTGAAAACGATATTGGTATTAGACAAGAAGTTGCTGACAAGTTAAGCTACTTCGGTGTTAAGGTTGATTCTGAAAAGAACCACATTCGTGCCGTTGAAAGAGATATCAGTGCTGACGATGCTAAGATCAAGACATTACTAATCCCTACAAACGAAGAATTAATGATTGTTAGAGATATCGAACGTCTTAAAAAATAATGAAAAAGAGACCAAATAAGGTCTCTTTTTTATTTTCATGGATTGGTGAAAATAATTCAATTAAATATAAATAACATGAACAAACGTTGAAACACCGCGGATTAAACGTCTCTAAGTGCCAGTGTATAAAGCCTCAGACGTATTGCGGTTTAAATAAAGTATGTATAATTAACATCATAGAATACTTAGAGGAGGGTGATGAAATGCAAGAATCACCGAAAAAAGAAGGACAACATCTTTCTAGAGGTTTAAAAAATCGTCATGTTCAATTAATTGCTTTGGGTGGAACCATTGGAACTGGTTTATTCCTAGGAGCTGGGGAATCCATTCATTTTGCAGGCCCATCAATTATTTTAGCTTACTTAATTGCTGGGATTGCTGGGTTCTTTATCATGAGATCACTTGGTGAATTATTATTATCAAATGTTGATTGCCATTCATTTATTGAATTTATTGAAAAATACTTGGGCGAAAAAATGGGATTTGTAGCCGGTTGGACATATTGGGCCTGTTGGATAACAATTGCCATGGCTGAAATTACAGCTGCCAGTTTGTACATAAAATATTGGTTCCCGAGTGTGCCACAATGGATAACTGGTTTAATTATTATTATTATTTTGTTCCTATTGAACACAATAAATGTATCAGCTTTTGGTGAAACTGAATTTTGGTTTGCATTGATTAAGGTTGTTGCTATTTTAGCTTTAATCGCAACAGGAATCGTTTTGGTAATCATAAATTACAAAACTCCTGTTGGTCATGCAAGTATAGGTAACCTATTTGGACACAGAATGTTTGCACATGGTATTTCAGGTTTCTTAATGAGTTTTCAAATGGTTATATTTAGTTTTGCTGGAATTGAAATGATTGGTATGACCGCTTCAGAAACACATAATCCTGAAAAAGTTATTCCAAAGGCTATTAACGAAGTTCCTTCAAGAATTTTAATTTTTTACATTGGTTCATTGGTAGCATTAATGTGCATTTATCCATGGAAATACATTAATGCCGATTCAAGTCCATTCGTGCAAGTTTTCCAAAATATTGGAATTGCAGGGGCTGCATCAATTATTAATTTTGTTGTTTTAACTGCAGCTGTATCTGCATGTAATTCAGCAATCTTTACAACAGGTAGAATGGCATACTCACTATGTTATGGTACTAATAACAAAATCGGTAAGAAGATTGGTTCATTAACTAAGAATGGTTTGCCAGCGGCAGGAATCGTATTCTCAATCGTTGTTATTGCAATTTCATTATTCTTAAATGCATTTATGCCAAACGGCGTTTTCCAATTAATTTCAAGTGTAGCTACCACTTGTTTCTTATTCATTTGGGGATTAATTATAATTGCACACATTAAATATAGGAAGACTGTTAAGAAGAACAAGAAAGAAGGTAATCTAACATTTAAGATGCCTTTATTCCCACTTTCAAATTACTTTGTATTGGCATTCTTATTATTCGTAGCAATTGTATTGCTATTTAGAGTAGATACAATGATTCCATTAATCGGATCAATCGTATGGATTGTATTCCTATACATCTTCAAGGTTGTTAAAGACCGAGTATAAATATAAAACAGTTTCAACGACCAATTACTTAATTAAGTGGTTAGTTTGCTTGAAGCTGTTTTTTTTATTTTTCATTTGCTTAATAATAGTTTATTCTATTAGTAAGGAAGTAGGTGGCAAGAATGAAATACTTTATAGCGGATACGCATTTTCTTGATAAACACATGATAGGAAATAAGAATTTCGCGCCACGACCATATTTCTTTGTGGATGAGATGGATAACGATATCATTAAAAACTGGAATGAAGAAGTTTCTGACAGTGATATTGTTTATCATTTAGGTGATATCGCAGTCTGTCATGAAAAGCCCCAAAGAAAAGCACATGAAAAAATTTATGATATTTTAAAACAATTGAATGGACAGATTGTCTTTATTAAAGGAAATCATGACAGTAGAGCTTTGTTCAAGTTCATTGAGAAAAATAATTATGAATTAAATGGGAAACCAAAGTTTTCTTTCCACGATGTCGGAGCTTTGATTAAGATGAATCACACCCAATACTATATGACTCATTATCCATTGATGATGGGCCAGGTTGGACCGATTATTGATCTTCATGGTCATATTCATCACTATTCAGTACCGGTAAAAGAAAATATCAATGTTGGAGTAGATAGTCCAGAAAAAGATTATTTAGGCTATGAGAAACCATTTGGTGCTCCGTTTAGCGAACAGGATATTTTTACAATGGTGGAACAAAAGAAAATTGATTTTGCCAAAAGACGATAAGGAGGAAGTAAGTTTGGAAAAAATTGCTATTTTACATACCAATGATTTACATTCACACTTTGAAAATTGGCCAAGAATAAAAAGATATTTAATTAGCGAAAAACAAAAGCTGGAAAAAGAAGGTTACTTTGTCATTACTGTTGATTTAGGTGATGCGTTAGATAGAGCTGATCCATTAACTGATGCTACCAATGGTAAAGCAAACGTTGAATTATTAAACGAAATAGGCTATGATGCCGCCACAATTGGTAATAATGAGGGTTTAACTAATAGTAAAGACCAGTTAAACCATTTGTATGATGATGCCAACTTTGACGTCGTTTTAGCTAATATTGTCGATTCTGATACGAAGAAGAGACCTACTTGGGCTAATGAAACCAAGATGATTAACACACCTGCTGGTAATCACATCAAGATTTATGGTTTAACAGCCCCTTACCAATCAACATACACTCTTGAGGGATGGACACCAATCGATGACCAAGAAAAGATTCCTGAATTGTTGGACAATGATAAGGATGACGAAGTACTAGTATTGTTATCTCACTTAGGGGTTACTCAAGATAGATTAATTGCTAAGAAATTTCCACGTTTTGACGTTATCATTGGAAGTCATACTCACCATTTGTTTGAACATGGTGAAAGAGATAATCAATCGTTATTGGCTGCTGCTGGTAAGTATGGATACTACGTTGGAAAAGTAACACTAGAAGTTGAAGATAATCACGTCATCAATAGTGAAGCTAGTGTTGTTAAAACTAGTGACCTATCTGTTGAACCAGAAGATAGTAAGTGGCTTGATGCTTTAGAACAACGTGGTCAAGACATTCTTGCTCAATCTAAAGTTGCTAAGTTAGATGAAAAAATGGATAATGGTCTTCGTGGTAAACCGAGAATGGTTAGCGAATTTCTATCTGCGATGAAAGAAAAAGCAGGCACTAAAGCAGCAATCGTTAATAATGGATTGTTCTTACACCCTCTTCCAAAAGGGATTGTAGATAAGAATCAATTACATCAAATCTTGCCACATTCCATGCATGTAACTAAGACAACGTTATCAGGTAGCGACTTATGGCGCATGGTAATGGAAATGCAAAAGAATTGGAAGTTCCTAATTGCATATGAACAAAAGGGTATGGGCTTTAGAGGAAAGTACTTTGGCCAATTAAACTATGATGGAATCGATGTTGATGACCAAAACAATGTTTACTTCGATGGTAAGTTGATTGATTTTAATCAAAACTACGAAATTGCATTACTAGATCATTACATCTTCATTCCGTTCTTCCCAACAGTTGCAATTAAGGGTGATAATAATATCTTGTATGATCAAACACTTAGAGAAGTGTTCGCATCATACCTATCAAAGAAATATCCGCTAGAATAGGAGAGGATAATTTTGGATCGTAAGAGTATTGAAGAGCTAGTCGAAGAAAAGAATAGTAACTATAAACCACTAGCTAACATAAAACTTGAAGACGAAAAGACCATTTTAATTAATGGCCACAAATATGAAATCATCAGTAATCGTAATAACTGTTTTAATATTGATGACTTCACTGCTAGTTACAATCCCATTTTTAGTAGATACAGCTTTATCGTTGGTGATTACGGCTATGGCGTATTAAGACTAAAGGGATTCTCAGATGATGGTAGTAATACACCACTACAGACTCAATTCATGGCAATTCAAGACTATTTATATGAATATGCCAACATGGGTGCAGACTACTTTGTCTTGCATAACTTAGAAGTAAAGACTAAACCAAATGGTTCCTTTAATAAGCGAAGAGGACGTCGTTCATCTAATAAGAACAACCGTCACGCATTTATTAAAGAAAAGGTCACTAACGAAAAGCCTCGTGTTGATAAAAGAGAACACGTAACAGTGACCCAATCAAAGGGACATGGTAAGAGACATTTTACAATTAAACAAAGAACGGACTAGGAGAGAGTGTTAATGAAAAAGTATAAGGGTTATTTTATTGACCTTGATGGCACAATTTATGCTGGAAGTAAGAGAATTCCAGCTGCCAAGAGATTTATCGAAAGACTACAATCAAATGGGATTGATTTTCTTTTCGTAACCAATAACACAACCAAAATGCCAGAAGATGTAGTTAAAAACCTAGGTGATAATCATGACATTCATGTGAGTGTCAATAATGTTTACACTGCCGGACTAGCTACTGCTGACTATGTAAAAAAAGATGCTGAAAGTAACCAATTCGACAAGACAGCTTATGTTGTTGGTGAAAAGGGATTAATAACTGCTCTTCAAAATAACGGTTTTGAAATTACTGATAATAATCCTAGCTATGTAATCGTTGGTTTAGATAGTTCAGTTAATTACGATCAATTAAGCAAGGCAGTTCTATTAGTAAGGGATGGTGCTAAGTTTATTGGTACTAATCCGGATAGTAATATTCCAACTGAAAAAGGGATGCAACCAGGAGCAGGTTCATTAGTAAAACTGGTTGAATACGCAACCCAACAAAAGCCTGTTTTAATTGGTAAACCAGAATCAATTATCATGCAAAACGCATTGGATAAGATTGGCTTGAATAAGTCCGATGTAGTCATGGTTGGAGACAACTACATGACTGATATTTCAGCGGGTATTAACTTTGGCATGGATACCTTAATTGTTTACACTGGTTTATCTACCAAGGAACAAGTGGCACAAAAAGAAGTGCAACCAACTCATCAAATTGATTCATTGGATGACTGGGAAGTTTAATTTGAATATTGAATTTATGAAGTATCGAGCATTGTCATTAGTAATCATCTTGTGGTTTGTAACTTGCTCGATATTTTTATTTATGAACATGCCATTTATATATACGTCAGTTGTCCACGTATTAAACGTACAACATGATATTAAAATGAGTTCAAGACAAATTAGTGATAATTACTTATTGATTATTAGATATTTACAATCATTTTTTATTAGTGATATGCAAACGACGTTGCCAATTAATAACGTGGTAAGGATACACTTTAGGGATGTAAGAGGGTTAATTCTTTTAAATAATCTCTTCATGGTAGTTATAACGCCAATAGTCATCAAAATATTGATTGTATTAAGGAAAAATCACTATTTATGGCTTTTGAAATCAGCGCTTAGGCAAATTTACGGATGTTCCGTATTTCTTTTTGTGTTTGCTTTAATTGATTTCAATGATGCTTTTATCTTTTTCCATAAAATCCTATTTAGAAACAACGACTGGATTTTTAATGCAAAAAAAGAACCAATCATCATACTGTTTCCAGATCAGTACTTTATGATTGGCTTTGTTTTTGTATTTATATTTGTAACGGTATTTTATTTAATCTTATTTCGATTTATTAATAGATCAACACAATAAAAAGGACCCAGTATAGGAGTCCTTTTTATTATGCTTTCTTTTCTTTTTTGAACAATGCTACTAAAGCAGGAATACAAGTTACTAGGATGATACCAAGTACAACCACTGAGAAGTGTTCTTGTACGAATGGGATGTTTCCGAAGAAGTATCCTCCACCACAACATAGTAGTACCCAGACGATACAAGCAGCTACGTTATATTTAACGAACTTGCTGTACTTGTAACCACTTGAGGCTGCAATGAATGGTGCGAACGTTCTGATGATTGGCATGAACCTAGCAATAAATATAGCTAAGATACCATATTTATCAAAGAAAGTTTTCGCTTTGTCTAGTTGTTCTTGTTTAATGAACTTACCAATATGTTTTTGCTTAGTAAGTTTATTACCAACTTTTTCACCAAGGAAGAAGTTTAATGAGTCACCGACGATTGAAGCAATTAAGAATAGGATGATAAATATGAATATACTTAGGTGATATTTTGGATTTGCAGAGATAGCTGCTGCTGCAAACAGTAATGAATCCCCAGGTAGGAATGGCATAATTACAATTCCAGTTTCAATGAAGATTACTAGAAATAGTAGTAGGTAGGTCCAATCACCAAAATAATTAACCAAGTTAATGATGTGTTGGTCAATGTGTAATATAAAATCTATTAAAAGTTGCATTTCTCTCTCCTTTTGTTGTTTAACTATATTCTAACAAATTTACATGATTTACATTAAAGTTTTTTTAAAATAATTTAGTAAAAACACTTAATCATTTTTACTTCGTTAGCTATAATAGATATAACAATTAAACATTTGGAGGACAAAATGACTCAATATCCACAATTAAGTATAGATGATAAATATAAGCCGATGGCAATTCTAAAGACAAATTATGGTGACATTCAAATAGCTTTGTTTGAAAAACAAGCACCTCAAGCAGTAGAAAACTTCATGAAGTTAGCAGAAGTTGGTTACTATGATGGAACAACTTTCCACAGAGTTATTAAAGACTTTATGATCCAAGGTGGTGATCCAACAGCAACTGGTGCAGGAGGGGAAAGTATTTGGAATCGTCCATTTGATGATGAATTTTCTAAAGACTTATACAACGTACGTGGAGCTGTGTCTATGGCTAATTCTGGTCCAAACACCAATGGTAGTCAGTTTTTTATTGTACAAAATAAGACACTTCCTGAAACACTAATGGATCAAATGAATGAAGCTGGATTCCCTGAAGAAATCATTGACTATTACGTTAAGAATGGTGGAACACCATGGCTAGATTTCAGACATACTGTATTCGGACAAGTAGTTAAGGGTATGGATATCGTTGATAAGATTGCAGATGCTAAAGTAGATGCAAGTGATAAACCCGTTGAAGATGTTCTAGTAAACAAAGTAGAAATTTTTAAATAAGTACTTGACCGTAAAAAGACTTCCTGGTAGTATAAATATTGCTGTTGAGATAGATTACTTAATCTTCTCAAATGGCCTTGAAAAATTGATGTTGACAGTGATTGATGATTTTGATATTATAATCTAGTCGCGTTAAATCAGTTGATTTCAAGCGTTGGCAAATAAAAAAAGTTATTGACACTGTGTTGATAATTTGCTATGATTAATGAGTTGTCAATTGAGGCAACAAGTTAATAAAAGGTAGATCTTTGAAAACTGAACAAGATTGATAATCGATGATGTGTAAGGAACTTACAACTTGGTTGTGAGAATTAAACATTGCGAAGTCAATTCGCTTATAAAATAACAATTTATTCAGAAGAGCTAAGTTAAGCTTTTCATCTATAAGATGAGAGTTTGAT
>NZ_JXDB01000007.1 GCF_001281265.1 Apilactobacillus kunkeei DSM 12361 = ATCC 700308
TTATTCCGAATTAGCTCAGTTGGTAGAGCACCTGACTGTTAATCAGGTTGTCGTCAGTTCGAGTCTGACATTCGGAGTTATAACTGGTCTTGGAGAGTTGTCCGAGTTGGCCGAAGGAGCATCATTGGAAATGATGTAAACGGGTGAATGCCTGTTTCAAGGGTTCGAATCCCTTACTCTCCGTACACCTTATAGTTATGACCCGTTGGTCAAGTGGTTTAAGACACTGCCCTTTCACGGCAGTAACATGGGTTCGAATCCCGTACGGGTCATTTATATTTGGAGGATTAGCTCAGTTGGGAGAGCATCTGCCTTACAAGCAGGAGGTCACAGGTTCGAGCCCTGTATCCTCCATTCCAAATATATTGGACTGGTTCGTTGGTCTAGTTGGTTTAGGACGCCTGCCTGTCACGCAGGAGGTCACGAGTTCGAGTCTCGTACGAACCGTTGTTGTCATTGACAACATAATTGAATATTTATCTATAGCAAGACATAAATGGTATGGCTCGGTAGCTCAGTTGGTAGAGCAACGGATTGAAGCTCCGTGTGTCGGCAGTTCGATTCTGTCCCGCGCCATTTATGGAGGGGTAGCGAAGTCTGGCTAAACGCGGCGGACTGTAAATCCGCTCCTTCGGGTTCGGTGGTTCGAATCCACTCCCCTCCACCATAGGGATATAGTATAATGGTAGTACAACGGTCTCCAAAACCGTTGGTGCGGGTTCAACTCCTGCTATCCCTGTTAATGTTGCTATGGCGGTAGTGGTGAAGTGGTTAACACATCGGATTGTGGTTCCGACACGCGTGGGTTCGATTCCCACCTACCGCCCTTTTTAATTGGGCTATAGCCAAGTGGTAAGGCACTGGACTTTGACTCCATTATGCGCTGGTTCGAATCCAGCTAGCCCAGTTGAATTCGAACTAAAATGGCGGTATAGCCAAGTGGTAAGGCAGAGGTCTGCAAAACCTTTATCATCGGTTCAAATCCGATTACCGCCTTTGGCTTCATTTTAATATTATGCCGGAGTGGCGGAATTGGCAGACGCGCTGGACTCAAAATCCAGTGATCGCAAGATCGTGTGGGTTCGAACCCCACCTCCGGTACTAATTAAAAAAAGACTATCCGAAAGGGTAGTCTTTTTTTGTATTTGTGATTACTTTAAAAAATATTAAAGTTATGATATTATTTTAAGAGTTATAAGCGTATTCCCGATAGGATTCACCTTGATAGTGAAGATGCCTTGTAACCAAATCAATAGGGGGAATCATTAAAATGCAAGAAAGACATTTATTTACATCAGAATCTGTTTCGGAAGGACATCCAGATAAAATTGCTGATCAAATCAGTGACGCTATCCTAGATGAAATGCTAAAGCAAGATCCTGATTCCAGAGTTGCTTGTGAATGTTCAGTAACTACTGGTTTAGTATTGGTTTTTGGTGAAATTACTACCAAAGCATACGTTAACATTCAAAAAATCGTTAGAGAAACTATCAAAGAAATTGGTTACGACAATGACCAATATGGTTTCGATGGTAATACTTGTGCAGTATTAGTTGCCATTGATGAACAATCACCTGATATTGCTCAAGGTGTTGATGATTCTCTAGAAACTCGTGACAGTAGTGAAGATGCTCTAGATAAGATTGGGGCGGGTGACCAAGGTTTAATGTTTGGTTACGCTGTTGATGAAACGCCTGAATTAATGCCACTACCAATTTCTCTAAGTCACAAATTAATGAGAAAAATTGCTGACTTAAGAAAAGATGGTACAATTCCATACTTAAGACCTGATGCAAAGGCCGAAGTAACTGTTGAATACGATGACAACAACAAGCCTGTTGCCGTTGAAACAGTTGTTTTAAGTACTCAACATGATCCAGATGTTACTTTAGAACAAATTAGAAAAGATGTTATCGAACAAGTAATCAAAGCTGTTATTCCAACTGAATTACTAAATGACAACACCAAATTCTTCATTAATCCTACTGGACGTTTCGTAATTGGTGGACCTCAAGGTGACGCCGGTTTAACTGGTAGAAAGATTATTGTTGATACTTACGGTGGAGCTGCTCACCACGGTGGTGGTGCATTCTCTGGTAAGGATGCTACTAAGGTTGATAGATCAGCAAGTTATGCTGCTAGATACATTGCCAAGAACATCGTTGCTGCTAAGTTAGCTACTCGTATTGAAGTACAAGTTGCTTACGCTATCGGTGTTGCAAAGCCTGTTTCAATTTCTGTAAATACTTTTGGTACAGCTACTGTTTCAGAAAATGACCTAATTAAAGCAATTAGAGAAATTTTTGACTTAAGACCAGCTGGTATCATTAAGATGCTTGACTTAAAGCGTCCTATTTACAAGAAAACAGCTGCTTATGGTCACTTTGGTAGAACTGACGTTGATTTACCTTGGGAACACACTGACAAGGTTGAAGAACTACAAAATTTCTTTAAATAATATATCTTAAAACGATAAAGACGATTTATTTGTAGAAAATTACTTATAAATCGTTTTTATTTTGATGGAGGAACAATGAGTATTAATACGCAAAAGAACAATGTTTTATTAGTAACCATATCATTGTTTATCGCTACATTTATGAGTGCCGTTGAAGGAACGATTGTATCAACTGCGATGCCCACAATTGTAGGGGATTTACATGGTGTTTCAATTATGAACTGGGTGTTCTCAGTTTACTTACTTACCAATGCAATATCGACTCCAATTTATGGAAAGCTATCCGACCAATTTGGTAGAAAGAAGATTTTCATCTTTGGGATTGGAATATTCTTAATCGGATCAATTTTTTCCGGATTGTCTAATTCAATGACAACATTGATTATTTGGCGAGCAATTCAAGGTGTTGGTGCTGGAGTAATTATGCCATTATCCTACACGATTGTTGCTGATATCTATTCAGACGAGAATAGGGGTAAAATCTTAGGATTAAACGGTGCTATTTGGGGGATTGCGTCCATCTTGGCGCCTTTAATAGGTGGATTTTTAGTCGATAGTCTTAGTTGGCACTGGATTTTCTTTTTAAACGTACCGCTAGGAATCATTGCTTTAATTATTTTTATCATGAGTTTTCATGAAAAACATATTGTGGTTAAACAATCAATTGATTATCTAGGAATGATTTATCTATCATTACTATTACTATCATTGATGTACATCATCCAATTGATTAGTGATTTATCTGATAACTGGCAACCAATCTCATACTGTACTTTCTTCTCAATATTATTGTTAATCTTATTTGTAAGAAAAGAACATTGTGCTGAAAACCCAATCATTCCAATGAAGTTACTGAAAAACAGAACGTTTGTTATTCAAAATATCATTGCCTTTCTAATCAGTGGTTTCTTGATGGGACTAGAAGTTTATCTTCCAGTTTGGACCCAGGGAATATTCGGATATCCAGCAACACTTTCTGGTCTAGCTATCACACCAACTTCAATCCTTTGGATCTTTGGTGCATTTGTATCTGGATGGTTATTATCGAAAATGAAGGCATTTTACGCAACAATGTTTGGTTTATTCTTTATTTTAGTTGCTGCCATTTGGGTAGTATTGCTTCCATTTACCGTCTCATTTGCTTGGTTCTTTGCCATCGCAGCAATTTGTGGAATTGGTTTTGGAATCACCATTACCAACGGAACAGTTATCTCACAAAATAGTGTTGAAAAAACAGATGTTGGTGTTGCAACATCATTCAATACATTATGTAGAATATTTGGTCAAACATTGATTGTGGCCGTTTTAGGTATCGTGATGAATAGACAATTAACCATTGGAATTCTTCATACTGATGGTGCTAAGATGGATATGATTAATAAAATTGTTAACGTTAAAACCGCTCATTTAGTTCCTACTAAGTTAATGGAACCATTAAGAAACGTGATTTACGATTCACTACACAAAGTATTTTGGGTATGTTTGTTTATTGTTATCTTTGCGGTAATTGTAAACTTATACGATCGTATTTTAGCTAAAAAATAAAATAAAAAAATTCCAACTTTAATTAGTTGGAATTTTTTTGTATTGCCAATAGGATAGGTGGGCAATGGACCTGATTGATAAATTGATATTGCATAACGGAAAATGCTTTTTGATCTAAACTTTGAGCATATTGAATTACTGCATCCTTTTCTTGTAGACCGCCATCATGACCATAGTATAGAACTAAGACGACGATGCCGTTTACTTCTAGTTTTTCAAGACATGCTTTAATCGCTGTCAGGGTGGTATCTGGTTTGGTAATGATATCCTTATTGCTTCCTGGTAGGTATCCAAGGTTAAAGATGGCGGCATTAATTGATCCATCGACTAGTTTTGCAACATTTTCATGACCAGTATTAAAAAGTGTGACGTTATTACATAAATTTTTGTCATCTAATCTTTTTTTAGTGTAGTTGATTGCTTCTGATTGCACATCGAAGCCGTAAACTTTACCATGCTCACCGACTAACTGTGATAAAAACTCAGTATCATTTCCTTTTCCAACGGTTGCATCAACGACAGTGTCGCCGTTTTGCACCAATTGAGATAAAAGAGTATGACTGTATCTAACTGATGGTTGGATTCTCATTATTTAATTACTCCTTAATTAATAACTATCAATAATTCTAACACATTTGATAATTGTCCTTGATTTTAATTCTGTAGACTGGTATATTTAAAATAATTAAATTACCGAATAGAAATTGTTGATACGAGGTAGTAGATTGGTGTTGCTTTTCAGAAACTAAATGGTCGCTGCGAATTTAGACCAATGCCAATTGAACTAGTCGTAGAGATCTTGACTGAATCTCAGTAGGTTAAGACGTTTTCCGCGTTAAGGACTTGAGATGTATCTATATTTTATAGATAAACTTAGGTGGTACCGCGGAATGTTCGTCCTATAGGCTTTATAGCTTATAGGACTTTTTTATTCGATAACTGATTAAAGGAGGAATTTTTTATGGCTTATAATCACAAAGATGTTGAAAAGAAATGGCAAAAATATTGGGAAACCAATGAAACTTTTAAAACAACTAATGATGAAAATAAAGAAAATTACTATGCTCTAGATATGTTCCCATATCCTTCTGGTCAAGGACTTCACGTAGGACATCCTGAAGGATACACTGCGACTGATATCATGGCTAGATTTAAGAGAATGCAAGGAAAGAACGTATTACATCCAATTGGATTTGATGCATTCGGTTTACCTGCAGAACAATACGCATTGAAGACAGGTAACCATCCTGGTTCATTTACTCAAAAGAACATCGAACACTTTAGAGAACAAATTAAGTCATTAGGTTTCTCATACGACTGGGACAGAGAAGTTGATACTACTGATCCTAAGTACTACAAGTGGACTCAATGGATTTTCGAACAATTATACAAAAAAGGCTTAGCTTACGAAGACGAAATCGAAGTTAACTGGGCTCCAGACTTTATGGGTGGAACCGTTGTTGCTAACGAAGAAGTTATTGATGGTAAGACTGAACGTGGTGGATACCCTGTATACCGTGTTCCAATGAAACAATGGGTATTAAAGATTACTGCATACGCAGATCGCTTAATTGATGACTTGGACGACTTAGACTGGCCAGAAAGCATTAAAGAAATGCAAAGAAACTGGATTGGTCGTTCAAAGGGTGCTAGCGTATTCTTTGGTGTTAAAGATCATAACGAAAAAATCGAAGTATTCACAACTAGACCAGATACATTATTTGGTGCTGGATACATTGTGTTAGCACCTGATCATGATTTAGTAAATAAGATTGCTACTGACGACAAGAAAGAAGCAATTGAAGCTTACCGTAAGGAAGTTGCGACTAAGTCTGATTTAGAACGTACTGATTTAAACAAAGACAAGTCTGGCGTATTTACCGGGGCTTACGGAATTAACCCAGTTAATGGTGAACAAATTCCAATTTGGATTGGTGACTACGTTCTTTCATCATACGGAACTGGTGCAATTATGGCTGTTCCAGCACATGATGACCGTGATTATGAATTTGCCAAGAAATTTGACCTTCCTATCAAACCAGTTATTGAAGGTGGCGATATCGAAAAAGAAGCATACACTGGTGACGGTGTTCATATTAACTCAGACTTCTTAGATGGTATGAACAAAAAAGATGCCATTGACGCTATCGTTAAATGGTTGGAAGACAACAAAGCAGGTCATGCAAAGACTAACTATCGTTTAAGAGACTGGATCTTCTCACGTCAAAGATACTGGGGTGAACCAATCCCAGTTATTCATTGGGAAGACGGTGAAACTGGATTAGTACCAGAAGATGAACTTCCATTGGTATTACCAGAAACTGATAACATTGAACCATCAGGTACCGGTGAATCACCATTAGCTAACATCGACGAATGGGTAAATGTTGTTGATGAAAATGGTCGTAAGGGTAAACGTGAAACTAACACTATGCCACAATGGGCAGGTAGTTCATGGTACTACTTAAGATACATTGATCCACACAACGATAAGATGATCGCTGACCCTGAATTATTAAAGAAATGGCTACCAGTTGACCTATACATTGGTGGTGCAGAACATGCCGTTCTTCACTTACTATATGCTCGTTTCTGGCACAAAGTTCTTTACGATTTAGGTGTTGTTCCTACCAAGGAACCATTCCACAAGTTAGTTAACCAAGGAATGATTTTAGGTACTAACCACGAAAAGATGTCTAAATCAAAGGGTAACGTTGTTAACCCTGACGATATCGTTGAAGAATACGGTGCAGATACATTGAGATTATACGAAATGTTCATGGGCCCATTAACTGAATCAAAACCATGGAGTACAGAAGGTATTAATGGTGCCAACAGATGGGTTAACCGTGTTTGGAGATTAATGATCGATGACGAAGACAAACTTCGTGACCGTATCACTACTGTAAACGACCATAAATTAGATAAGATTTACAACCAAACTGTTAAGAAGGTAACTGATGATTACGAAAATCTTCGTTTCAACGTTGCTATTTCAAGTATGATGGTATTCATTAACGAATGCTACAAGCAAGATAGTCTATTCTTAGACTACATGGAAGGATTCGTGAAGTTAGTTTCACCAATCATTCCACATATGGCTGAAGAACTATGGAGCAAGTTTGGTCATGACGACAGCATTGCTTATGCTAAATGGCCAGAATATGATGAAAGCAAACTAGTTGATGATGAAGTACAAATCGTAGTTCAAGTTAACGGTAAGGTTAGAGCTCATATTAAGGTTGCAGCTGATGCATCTAAGGATGATACTCAAGAAGCAGCTATGAGTGACGACAAGATTAAGGCAGATATTGAAGGAAAGACGGTTAGAAAAGTAATTGTTGTTCCTGGTAAGATTGTAAATATCGTTGCTAACTAAAGAAAAAGAGTGATAATTTAACGATTATCACTCTTTTTTTGTGTCTAATAGTGGTATCATGTTGATTACGAGTAAAATATTGATTAAAATGAACAAGTTAGAGAAATTTGAAAGTGGGAATGCGATATGCATGAACAAGATAAAAATATGAAAGATAATTTAGCTCAGGATAAGATGATTGAGGGTTCCGCATGGATGACTGCGGGAAGCATCTTATCAAGAATATTAGGAGCGGTATACATAATTCCTTGGAGAATGATGCTTGGTGTCTTATACCTTCAGGCTAATTCCTTATATGTTCAAGGATATAATTTTTATAGTATGATTTTAATTATTTCAATAGCTGGTATTCCGTCAGCAATTGCAAAACAGGTTGCACATTACAATGCCTTAAATGAGTATGGCGTCAGTGTTAGGTTATACAAACGAGGATTATTATTATCATTAATTACTGGAATTGTTTGTGCATTAATTCTATATATTGGAGCACCTGCATTTGATAATGGGAATCCTGATTTAATTCCGGTTATGAGATCATTGGCATGGGCCGTATTAATCATTCCAACCATGAGTTTAACCCGTGGGTATTTCCAAGGTTTCCAAGATATGGCACCTTCTGCGATTTCACAATTTGTTGAGCAGCTATTTCGTGTTATTTATATGTTATTAGCTGTGTTCTTTATTATTAAAGTAGTACACGGTAGTTGGGTTACTGCTGTTTCCCAATCGACATTTGCGGCGTTTATTGGGTCAGTCGCTGGATTATTAGTCTTAGGTTGGTACTATTTTAAACGTCGTCGTTATTATCGTTCGTTGGTTAAGAATAGTAATGATAGAATTCATGTAAATGCTAATAAATTATATGTAGAAATCATTCAACAAGCTGTACCTTTCGTTATTTTGGGTGCCGGAATCACTATTTTTCAATTGATTGATCAATTTACATTCTTTAAAATAATGCATGTTGCGACAAATGATTCTAATTTAGTTCTTAACCAGTTGTATGCAATATTTGCTGGTAATGCCAACAAGTTAATAATGATTACCATTTCACTTGCTTCTGCAATGGCAATCACAGTTGTTCCTTTATTATCCGAAGCATACACAAAGGGTGATAAGAAGGAAATCAGCCACCAAATTTCAAGTGGTTTTGTATTATTCTCATTCGTAATGATTCCAGCAGCGTTAGGGATGACAGCTATAGCAGGCCCATTGAATCGTGTCTTTTATGGGACTAGCAATGGTGCATTATCAGCTAACGTATTAGCATTCTCATCCATTATTTCTATATTCTTTGGATTATTCACCGTTGTGACTGCGATGATGCAAGGAATCTCTCAAAACAAAGTTGCCGTAAGATATTTTATATACGGAATTATTGCTAAAATTGTTTCACAATTTCCAATGGTGTTCTTCTTCAAGGAATTCGGCCCTTTAATTTCTTCTGCAATTGGGTTCATGGTTGTAAATGGATTGATTATTAACTCATTAGATCGTCAATTCAAAATTAGAAGTGATAGGATGCTAAACCAAATTAACTGGATTGTGTTATTCTCACTTGTAACCTATCTTGTTGCTTTAGCATCTGTATATGCTGGAAATATGATTATTGGAATATTTGCTAATCCATACACAAGTATTGGTAGTTTGTTTGTTGTAATAGTTTCTACAGCTTTAGGTGGAATGGTATACGTTTACCTTGCACTTAAGAGTAGAATTGCCGATACAGTTATTGGTAGTAAGGCCACATCAATCCGAAACAAATTGAGTATTAAATAAGAACTGAAAGGATTGGTAATGAAGATGAAAAATAAAGACATATTTATGCATCCGTTAATCGCAATCTTATTAGCAATAACCAGCGGTGGAATTGATGCCTACACCTTCATTGAACAAGGTGGGGTATTTGCTGGATTACAAACTGGAAACTCAATTTTATTTGGGATTAGTTTGGCTAATCATGAATTTGATCAATCTTTGAAGTACATTTTCTCAATTATTTTCTTTTCGCTAGGAATTGTGATTATCAAGGTAATGCAAAGAAAACTGGACTCAATTAATATACGAAAAGTGATAATCATGTTTTATGAAATTGTGGTTATTATGATTGTTGGTTTACTAGTTAAAGATACCTCGTCAGTTTTAATCGTTGGACTGTTATCGTTAGTATCAGCTGCCCAGTTACAAGAATTCAAACTGCTAAAGGGTAATCCATTTAATCCACTTATGATGACCGGAAACATTAGCAAAATCGCTAATAATGCTTATTTAGCATTGGTTGATCATGATAAAAAAGCCCAATCACTATTGATGGATACCATCATGGTAATTACAAGTTTCATTTTAGGAACTTTCATCATTGGGATTGTCGATCATTACCTAAATGCTTATTCAGTACTAGTATTAATTATTCCTTTATCATTGGTAATAATTTTTAACTTTATAAATCGAAAATAAAAAAGACGGAATCGATTATGATTCTGTCTTTTTTTCGTTTGCTTTCATGAATTCAGGGATGCGTTCAATGATTTGGGTAGGAAGAACGACATATTGGTTCTCAGCTAATTTATCTGCGATTGCGCTGTGAGCATATACTGCAGATAAAACTGCATTAGTTGTATCTGAGAATTGTGCCACAAACCCGGCAATCATTCCAGCTAGAGTGTCACCCATACCACCCGTTGCTTGTGCAGGGGTACCACCAGGGTTAACCCAGATATCATCTTTACTATATACCTTGGTATGGTGAGACTTAACAACAACCGTAGCGTTTAATTGTTTGACCACTTTTTGATTATTTTCATCGGTTTGGTCACTAATTTTAATGCCAGATAATCTTTGCCATTCCATTTGATGTGGTGTGAAAATAAGCTTTGCATCTGGCAAATCAAGAGTATGGTTGGCGATAAGTGTGATGGCTGAACCATCAATAATTAATTTTTGTGTTGGTTGGATGTTATTAAAAACAGTCTTTAAGATTGTAAGACTATTTTCATCAGTTCCAAGGCCGGGACCGATTAGTACAATATCGAATCCGTTAAGCATTGATTTAATGCTATCTAAATCATTAAAGTCTACAAACATTGCTTCAGGAATGTGGGTATGAAGACTAGAAAGATTAACCGAATCTGTAAAAGTAGTTGTTAATCCTGCACCAGAATAGACACAGGCTTTAGAAGCCATGATAATGGCACCGCCAAAGTTATTAGTTCCACCAATAATACCAACTCGTCCAAACGTTCCCTTATGGCTATTATTTGGGCGTTTAATAATGGTCTTATCAACGATGTCAGTTGAAATTTCTGTCATATTAATTCCTCCTAACGCTTTATCTTCAGTATATCACTAAAAATTTGGGACTTCATTGATGTGTTTTTATTAGATTATGCTAAAATATATGGAAAGGTAAGGGAGGATTTCAAAATGATTAATTGGGATAAATTAGCTCAAGACTACAAAGAAGATTATCTAAAGGATTTAGCTGACTTAATTTCTATCGATAGTGAAAGAAATGATAATGAGTCTACTGATGAATTTCCTTTAGGACCTGGTCCAGCTAAAGCATTAGTAAAGTACTTAGAAATTGGTAAACGCGACGGTTTCACTGTCAAAAACTTGGATAACCTAGTTGGTTACATAGAATACGGTAGTGGAGATAAGACATTTGCTATTTTAGCCCATGCTGATGTCATGCCAGCCGGTGAAGGATGGGACAGCAATCCATTTGAAATGATGATCAAAGACGGCAAAGTATTTGGTCGTGGTTCCTCCGACGACAAGGGACCTGGTTTGGCAGCATACTATGGTCTAAAGATGATGAAGGACCAAGGAATTGAACCTAACTGCAAGATTCGATTTATTATTGGTACCGATGAAGAAAGTAATTGGACTGGAATGAAGCATTACTTTAAGTTAGAACCCGAACCTGACTTTGGGTTCTCTCCAGATGCTCAATTCCCAGTTATTAATGGTGAAAAAGGTAATACAACATTTGAAACTACTTTTGGTACTAACCAAGAAGACACAGCTGATTACTACTTAGCTAACTTCGATGCTGGTTTAAGAGAAAACATGGTACCAAGGGATGCTTTTGCTGATGTTAAGACTGTATTTAAAGACCAAATGGCAGAAGAATTCTCAACATTTATGCAAGATCGTAAACTAGATGGTGGTTCTGAAATCACTGAAGATGGTATCAAATTACACTTAATTGGTAAGTCAGCACACGGAATGGAACCAAGAAACGGTGTTAATGGGGGAACATTCCTTGCTAACTTCCTACGAGGCTATGATTTCTCTGGTGATGCTAAGAACTTCATTAAGTTTGTTGCAGAATTCCTACATGGTGATTCTCGTGCAAACAGAATCGGTGCTAACTACACGGATGAAATCATGGGGGACTTAACAATGAACGTTGGTATTCTAAAGTTCAACCCAACTGATGGTGGTTTCGTTAATACTAACTTCAGATATCCTAAGGGTATTAGTGTTGAAACCATTGGTGAACACCTAAGCCAGGCTGCTAAGGTAATGGATGGTACTGTTAAGAACACAGACGACATGGTTCCTCACTATGTTGATCCAAAAGACCCAATCGTAAACAAACTAATCAATGTTTACCGTGAACGTACTGGCAAGACTGAAGCTCAACCACAAGTTGTTGGTGGTGGTACTTACGGTCGTATGATGAAGAGAGGGGTAGCATTCGGTGCTGAATTCCCATGGACTGTAAACACAATGCACCAAGCTAATGAATACCAAGTTTTAGATGACTTGATGTTAGCAATGGCAATTTATGGTCAATCAATTTTTGAACTAGGTACATTAGAAGATAACTAAACACAAAAAAATCCCAAATCATTATGATTCGGGATTTTTTATTATCTGATTTTTTTAAGTTCTTCATCAATCATGTTTAAAACGATGTCGACGTTAGCATCTTCTGATAGGTCATATTTTTGAAGGTCAATCTTCATCTTAGGACTCTTATCGTATTCTTCATACCATTGTTTGTAGGCTGACCACATGTGATAATAATATTCTTTTAACTTAGGATCGTTATCGAATTGTTCATAGTCACGGCCGCGCATTTTAATTCTGTGTAGAATGGTTTCAAAATCGGTTTCAGCATATACCATTAGGTCTGGAGCTTTTTTAGGAAGTTGATCTAATTCGCCCATCATTTTGTCCAATAATTCTAGGTAAATCTTCAATTCCATGTCTGAAATATTACCTTCAGCATTATTCTGTTTTGTGAAAAGGGCATCTTCATAGATTGATCTATCTAAGATATTGTTATCATCTGATAGCGCCTTTTTAATCATTGAAAAACGTTTGTTTAAAAAGTAAATTTGTAATAAGAATCCATATTGTTCCGGATTGTTATAGTACAAAGGCAAAACAGGATTTTCACCAACTGGTTCGTAGAAGGCCTTAGTACCTAAATGTTTTGCGATTTTACCGGTCAAAGTTGTCTTACCAACACCAATCATCCCTGCTGTAATTATCACCATATTAACTCCTCATTTTTGAAATAGTAATAATATTTTATCATATTTTAAAACCGAACTTAATATCAAAAAGAAAAACCCAGGCATAAAAATACCTGGGTTTGTTGTTATTTGTTATTTTTTTGTTCTGAAAGTAAATCACGGATTTCACCTAATAGGATGTCAGTCTTGGTATCCTTAGGAGTAGTATCGCGTTTTGAAACTTTGTTGTAAGTTCTTACAATTAAGAATACAACGAAGGCAACAATCAAGAAGTTAATAACATCGTTGATGAAACTACCAACTCTGAAGTGAGCTGAACCCACTGAGAAGACGATTGATGATAAGTTCATTTTACCCATGAAAATTCCAATTAAAGGATTAATCAAGTTTGAAGTAAATGACTTAACGATGGTTGTGAATGCTGAACCAATGATTACACCAACGGCTAAATCTAAGACATTACCTTTAGAGATGAATGCTTTGAATTCTTTAAACAAATTGCAAACCTCCTTTCACTATGTAACTACATTTAATACTAACATAAAAAAATATAAAGAATTACTTAAATCTGTATACTTAAGATATTTTTAGGAATATTATGAAACTACATAAGGGGTGATACGAGTGAATTATAGAAAAACAATTTTTGCGACACTAAGTGCCTCTGTTTTATTGGGAACAGCATTTAATTACAACGTTGATGCTCAAGCTAAAAAAACGGTACATAAGGTTAAGATTCATAAAAAGGCCAAAGCTAAATCTAGTTCAGCGACTTCAAACTTTGCGATTATTCTAAAAACAAGGAGTAATAGTAAACTAGAAAATTATGTTTTGACCAAGCATAAGAAGTTCTTATCTACCAAACAGTTTGCCAACCGTTATGGACAAACTAATAGAACTGTTGCTGCAATTCAAAAGTATTTCAAAAAGTATCATGTTAAGACTACTAAATATGCAGGAAACCTAGTTCTAAGAGGTTATGGTAGCAATACTAACATTCAAAAAGCGCTTAAGTATAAGCAAGTGAGAGTGAAGGTTAACGGTAAGTTCGTTTACCGTCCAAACCACGAACCAAAAATGAGAGGGAAGCTTCAAAAACATGTTAATGGATTCATGGGGCTAAGTAACTATGATCACGTTAATAGCGATGCTGCTAAGAAAATTAAGAGTATTTCAATGAAGCGTAGCCCTAAGGACTTCATCAGTCGTTACGGTGCAACCTCACTAAAACAAGCTAAACGTGGTAGTAAACATGGAATTGGGATTATCTCATTTGGTGGCTTCAAAAATTCTGACATTACAAGATTTTGGAAGAAGGTAGGAGTTCCTTCAAGTATTAAACGAGTTCACGTTTATAAGGATGCCTATGCCTCAATCAAGTCACAAAGTGATGAAACCACAATGGATATCCAACAAGCTGGTGCAATAGCCCCTAAGTCCCACATCAATGTGTATATTTCTCAACCAACTATCTCTGGCATGGTAGAGAGCTTCGCTAAAGCAATCAGTGCTAACAAGTCTGACAGTTTATCATTAAGTTGGGGAATCAGCGAAGCTGAATTACAACAAATGATGAACGATGGATTCATTCCAAAGAGCTACAATTCAATTATGAATAGCTTGTTATTACAAGGTGCAGCGCAAGGAATTAGTATCTTTAATTCAACCGGTGATAACGGTGCCTATGATGGTATTGAAGGTGGTGTCACTGGATTAACAGTTGAATCTCCTGCATCTTCTCCATTCATCACAGCCGTTGGGGCAACCAGTGTGCCAATCAGCTATACTGTCAACGGCCATAAGGTTAAGATTGATAAGGAACGTGCATGGTCAAATGATTTCTTATACCCATACTTTAACCAATTGAAGCTATACAATAGTGATCAAAATAGTTTCCTAAGCACTTACTTTGCGGGAACCGGTGGTGGTTTCAGTAAGTTCAACCAAACACCTACCTACCAAAGCAATATTAGTGGTGTAAATAGTTACAACGCTATTCAATACTGGAACATGGATAGCGGTTATGCAAAACAATACGCCAAGCCAACCCAAACATCGTCAACTGCATCTGGTAGAAACCTACCAGACATTGTGGCAAACGGTGATCCTCAAACCGGATACACTGTGTTATATAACAACCAATGGTTTACAGATGGTGGAACAAGTATCGTTGCTCCTCAAATTGCTGCAGTAAATGCTTTGTTCGCTACTAGAGCAAATCATCGTTTCGGACTATGGAATCCACAATTATATGCGCTTGCTAACAATGGCAACTCACCATTTAACACTTTAGATTCTGATAAAGACAATAGTAACTTGTATTACACCGGACAACCCGGGAAGAAATACAACCAAGCTACTGGTTTGGGAACCGTTAACTACGGTAAGTTATATCAATTAATGAAATAGAAAAAAGCCATCCTAATTAAGGATGGCTTTTTTAGTTATTTATTAGTCTAGTGGTTCATTGATTCGTTCTAACATTTCCTTAGCAATTAAGGCATGCTTTGAATATTTCTTTAATTGATGGGTAGTGATTTTAGTAGCAGTCATTTTTTCAAATGCAGCACTGTAATCAATAGCGACAGTGTCAGCTGGAATCTTAATTGGTTCTAAGATACGCTTCTTGAAAGCATCACAAGAATCTTGATAAGCCTTTTGTAATCTTTCAACAGTTTCATCATAGCTGTGTGAGATTAAAGACTTTGCGAAACGAAAATCCTTACGATTGTACTTGTTACAAATGAACATTACTAACCCAATCATTTTATCTCTTTTTGCTTCTGCCATAATTTCATCTTCTTTCGATTAGATATCGTGTCTATGACTTTATTATAGTATTAAAAATTTATTTTTCTCAAGAAAACAGATTATCTTTATAAATTCTTAATTATTAAACAAGATAAATGAAATTGATGCTTATAACTACTATAATTATTAATAGAAAGTGAATTCAGGAGGATTGAAATGCCAAATCAAGATTATATCGAGGTTCATAATGCTTTTCAAAACAACTTAAAGCACTTAGATATCAGCATCAAGAAGCATGCAATTACGGTTTTTACTGGACTATCCGGTGCCGGAAAGTCATCGCTTGTTTTTGATACTATTGCCGCTAACTCTAGAAGAGAGTTAAACGAAACATTTCCTAGTTTCACGCAACAATACCTACCAAAGTATGGAGCTCCACATGTAGGAAGAATCGACAATCTACCTGTAGCCATTGTGATTCAACAAAAGAAGGTCGGTAAAAATCCACGATCAACACTTGCTACCTACACTGGAATTTATTCATTATTGAGATTATTATTCTCTAGAATTGGTAAACCTTGGGTTGGATACTCAGATACATTTTCATTCAACTTACCTCAAGGGATGTGTGATAAGTGTCAGGGACTAGGTTACATTGATCACATCAATCCAGATAAAGTGATTGATTACGATAAGTCATTAAACGAAGGGGCAATTACATTCGTAAGTTTTGGTCCTGGAACATGGCGTTGGAAACGTTATGCATACACTGGCTTATTCGACAACGATAAGAAGATTAGAGACTATTCTGAAAAAGAATTAAATGATTTATTATATGCACCACAACACCATTTAACTGATGCTCCTAAAGAATGGAAGAAGTCCATTTTGTATGAAGGTGTCATTCCAAGAATCAAACGTTCAATCATTGAAAGTAAAGAAGGAGAACACCATAAGGAAGCCATTCAAGAAATCGTTACTAGAACAGCTTGTGATAAGTGTCATGGGACTAAGTTGAGACCAGAGGTTCTTACTTGTAAGATTAATGGCTGTAACATTGCTGATGTCTTACAAATGGACTTAAACCACGTCATCGAATTTCTAGATTCAATTGATGAAAAACTAACAGTCGATTTATTGAGAGAACTAACTACCAAGATTCAATCATTAATCGATTTAGGTTTAGGTTATTTAACATTGGACAGAAGTACTGACACATTATCCGGTGGGGAAACTCAAAGAATTAAGATTGCTAAGTACATGAATAGTTCATTATCTGACATGGTTTACATTTTAGATGAACCAAGTGTTGGATTACATCCAGCGGATATTAAACTAATCAGTCATGCGTTGAGAAAATTAAAGGATAAGGGCAACACAGTCCTAGTCGTTGAACATAATCCGGAATTGATTCCAATTGCCGACTACGTTGTCGAAATTGGTCCTAAACCGGGTAAAGATGGTGGAAAGATTATGTTCGATGGCAAGTATTCAGACCTGATTAAGAGTGACACCATCACTGGTAAGTTATTACAAGAACCATTGGTATTTAAGAAGGCTAAGGATTTCAATGACACCTTAGATTTAAAGGATGTAAACATTCATAATCTAAAGCATGCCAATGTATCAATCCCATTAAACGCGCAAACAGTTATTTCAGGGGTTGCCGGATCTGGTAAGAGTTCATTAATCCAAGCGGTTAGGGACAAGCTAAAGACCGGCTACATTGATTTAACTCAAGATGCCGTTGGGGTAAACATTCGTTCAACTCCAGCTACTTATCTAAATATCCTAGATGATATTAGAAAGTTATTTGGGGATGCTAACAAGGTTTCACGACAACTATTTAGCTACAATGGAAAAGGAAAATGTCCGTTATGTAAGGGTCGTGGAGTTCAAATTACTAACATGGCATTCATGGATCCTGTTGTTCAAACTTGTGAAAAATGTCATGGAAAACGTTATAGTGACGAAGCACTACAATACAAACTAAATGGTTTAGACATTGCCGAAGTATTGAATCTATCAATTAAAGAAGCAATTAAGTTCTTCAGTGACATTGCCGAAATCCACGATAAGTTAGTTAATATGCAAAAGGTTGGTTTGGATTACCTTTCACTTGGTCAATCACTTGATACATTATCAGGTGGGGAAGTTCAAAGATTAAAACTAGCATTACAACTAAACAAGACTGGTACTGTCTACTTGTTAGATGAACCAACAGCCGGTTTGCATATGAAGGATGTATCAATAATGACTAATTTATTCGATGAATTAGTGGAAAAGGGTAACACCCTAATCATTGTTGAACATAATTTATCTGTAATTAGTAAGTCAGATTGGATGATTGACGTCGGTCCTAAGGCGGGTCGTTACGGTGGTGAAATTCTATATTCAGGAACACCAAAAGATGCTTTAAATGACGCTAAATCAGTCACAGGAAACGCGATGAAAGAATACAACAATGCTCGTAAATAAAAGACGCTAGGCAGCGTCTTTTTGTTTTATACAAATTTATAGCGGTTTTTAGATGATTTCACTGGACAGAAGAGTAGATATGATTATACTTAATAATATTAGTTTGTGTACTATATAAATTTGTATCATTGGTTAAATTGCTATTTTTATGGCCTAAAATCTAAATATTTTGTTACAATAAAATAAGTACGATTAAAAAGTAACTAAAAATTATTAATACATTAAAAAAACAAAGGGGAATAAAACTTATGTGTGGATTTTGTGGATATGTAAATCATAAAGATGTGCCTAACGACACCATTGAAAAGATGGCTAATCGAATTAAGCATCGTGGACCTGATGATGAAAAGTATTTCCAAGACGATAAGGTATCAATGGGATTCCGTCGTCTATCAATTATTGACTTAGCTCATGGTGGCCAACCATTATACAGTAAAGATAAGAAGAAAGTATTAACCTTTAACGGTGAAATTTACAACTACCAAGAAATTAGAGATGAATTAATCTCTGAAGGTTGGGAATTTGAAACTGATGTTGACTCAGAAGTTCTAATTCGTGGATACGAAGCATGGGGTCCAAAACTATTGGACAAACTTCGTGGTATGTACGCATTTGTTATTTATGACAGTGCTAACAACGAAATCTTCGGTGCTCGTGATCATTTCGGAATCAAGCCACTATACTACTACGACGATGGCGACGCATTTATGTACGGTTCTGAATTAAAAGCATTCTTATCAAACCCTGCATTTAAGAAGGAATTAAACCTAAAACTTCTACCAATTCACTTAAGTTTTGAATTTATTCCATCAGCAGAAACAATGTTCAAGAACGTTTATAAAGTAATGCCTGGTACTTACTTCATTCACCACATTGATGAAAAGAAGACTGAAACACACAGATATTACAAGTTCAACTACGATCACATTGATGAATCACAAACCGTTGAAGAAGATGCCAAGAAGATTGAAGCAATCGTTAAGGATTCTGTAAAGGCCCACATGATTGCCGACGTCGAAGTTGGTAGTTTCCTATCAAGTGGGGTTGACTCAAGTTACGTTTTAAATGAAGCTTCAAAATTAAAACCAATTAAGTCATTCTCACTTGGATTCAACGATTCTAAGTTTAGTGAATTATCATGGTCAACTGACTTTGCTCAACAAATCGGTCAAAAGAACACACCAATTAAGATTACTGGTGATGACTACTTTGACTTCCTACCAACTATGATGTACTACATGGATGAACCACTTTCAAATCCATCAGCTATTCAATTATTCTACTTAGCTCAAGGTACTAGTAAAGAAGTTAAGGTTGCTCTATCTGGTGAAGGTGCCGATGAATTCTTCGGTGGTTACAACACTTATCTAGAAGCAATTCCTTTTGAAAGATACCAAAAATATGTTCCTGGATTTATTCGTAGTGCACTAGCTAAGATGGCTACTAAAATGCCTCGTTTCCACGGCCGTCGTTTCTTAATTCGTGGTGCTCAACCATTAAGTGAAAGATACTACCGTGTTAACTACGTATACAACTACGATGACAGAAACAAGTTGTTAAAGGATCCATCATTGAACGTTGATTCAGGTGCATACTCAAAATACATTTTTGATGAAGTAGCTGACAAAGACGAAATGACTCAAATGCAATACTTTGACATCAATGCATGGTTACCATTTGATATTCTACAAAAGGCTGACCGTATGAGTATGGCTAACTCTCTTGAAGTTAGAACTCCATTGGTTGATAAGAAGGTTGCTGAATTTGCTGCAACTATGCCAATTAAGACTCGTATCAACAAAGAAGGTACTAAGATTTCACTTCGTAAGGCAGCTGAACGTGCATTACCTGACAAGGTTGCCATGAAGGAAAAACTTGGTTTCCCATCACCAATCGCATCATGGATCAGAGAACCTAAGTTCCATGAAAGAATTGTGAGAGCATTTACTTCTGACGTTGCTGAAAAGTTCTTTAACACTGATGAATTGTTAAGAATTCTAAAGGAACATGATGAAGGTAAATCAAGCATGCAAAAGATTATGACACCTTACCTATTTATTCTATGGTATGAAGTATACTTCCCAGAAGATACAAATGCTGATACTATTAAAAAGGTACAACTACAAGCATAATTTTTAAATCTTGATATAAGGAAGTAAAAACAATGGCTCTTGGAATTGATGAAATAAAGACAATATTAACTGAACATGGACTAATACAAGAAATTGTATCAGGTGAGGATGTTTCATTTGATGAAGTAACTTACGATTCCAGAAATGTTAAACCAAATACATTGTTCTTTTGTAAGGGTAACTTCAAACCCGAATACCTATCGATGGCTAAGGAAATGGGTGCAACTGGTTATGTTGCTGAACAAAAGTATGATGAAGGTAATGGCTTAACTCAAATCATTGTGAATAACGTGCAAAAGGCAATGTCTCTAGTAGGCGCTGCCTTTTACTGCTACCCTCAAAATGATTTGTTTGTTATTGCTTATACCGGGACTAAGGGGAAGACAACATCTTCTTACTTTGCTAAAAGTATTTTAGATAACGCCAATAACAACAAAACAGCATTAATTTCTACAATTGACACTGTTGTTGGGAATCAACCATCACAACGTTTTAAGTCACATTTAACCACTCCTGAATCATTAGATATTTTTAACTACATGAGACAATCAGTGAATAATGGAATGACTAGTCTAGTGATGGAAGTTTCATCACAAGCATACAAAAAGCTGAGAGTTTACGGACTTCATTTTGATGTGGGTATTTTCTTAAATATTTCACCGGATCATATTGGTCCAAACGAACATCCAACATTTGCTGACTATCTACATTGCAAGGAACAACTAATGGTTAATTCCACACATTGCATTATTGATGCAGACACAGATTACATGTTAGATGTCTATGAAGCAGCTAAAGCAACTACTGACCCAGATAAAATTTACCTATTCAGTAGAAATAAAAAAGAATTTAAAGATGTACAAATTGATTTCAATTTCTCAAGCATCTCAGATACAATCGATAGAAATGAAATTAGAGTTGTCGCTAATAGCCAAAAAGCTAAGAAGATGAATGTCGAAGATGACTACAAGATTGGTGTCGTTGGAGACTATAACGAAGCTAATGCAATGTCTGCAATTATTGCTTCTGCATTGGATAATGCTAGAGCACAGGATGCCAAAAAAGGATTGAAAGATGTATTTGTTCCAGGAAGAATGGAATCGTACAAGTCCAATCATAACGGTACAATTTACGTTGATTATGCCCATAACTACGCCAGTATGCATGCACTATTAGGATTCTTGAAGAGCAATAACCCTGATGGCAAGGTAATTGTGGTAGTAGGAAGTCCTGGTAATAAGGGACTAGATCGTAGAGAAGGTTTTGGAAAAGCTTTAACCGAAAGTGCAGATATCGCATTTTTAACTTCTGATGATCCTGCCTTTGAAGATCCAAAAGATATTATTAACGAAATAGATTCTTACATTAATCATGATAAAGTTGACGTTCATATTGAACTAGACAGAAAAATGGCTATTAAAAAGGCTATTCACGCCGGTGATAATAATGCTATGATAGTAGTTGCTGGTAAAGGAAGAGATCCTTACCAAAAAATCAACGGCGTAGATACTCCATACGAAACAGATCCCGTCGTGGTACAAAATGTTTTGAGAGGGATAGATAATGAGTAATTTAGAATCTAATTTTACAGTTGTTCTATTAGGTAGTGATTTCAATGCTTATGGAATGGCTCGTTCATTATACGAAAAATACAGAAAACCCGTGAAGGCATACGCTGAACAAGCACTTGCACCTACACGTTTTACAAAAATTGTTGATTTAACTTTGATTGATGGATTTAGTGAAGATCCAAAATGGATTGAATCAATGAAAGAACTTAAGAAGGAATATGCATCACATGAAGAACCAGTTATCTTAATTGGTTGTGGTGATGGTTATGCTGAATTAATTTCAAAACATAAGGATGAACTAAAAGACGTTTTTGTTTGCCCATACGTTGATTATGATTTAATCAAGAAATTAAACAGTAAAGAAAACTTCTATAAGTTATGTGAAGAATACGATTTGCCATATCCAAAGACAAAGATTATTTCTAAGAAAGACTTTGAAAGTGATGAAAAGATTGAACAACCATTTGGTTATCCAGTCGCATTAAAACCTACCAACAGTGTTGAATGGTTGGATGTTCACTTTGAAGGCAGAAAGAAAGCATTCATTATTGAATCACAAGATGAATTTGAAGATATAATTGAAAAGATTTATACCAATGGATATACTTCTGATTTGATTCTTCAAGACTTTATCCCTGGTGATGACAGTAACATGCGTACTTTAAATACCTACGTCGACAAGAACCACAAGGTTAAGATGATGTGTTTAGGTCATCCATTATTGGAAGATCCATCACCAGCAGCTATCGGTAACTACGTAGCAATCCTTCCAGAATATAACGAAAAGCTATATTCAATGGTTCAAGGATTCTTAGAAAAGATTAATTATGTTGGTTATGCTAACTTCGATATGAAATACGATACTCGAGACAATACTTTCAAACTATTTGAAATTAACTTGAGACAAGGTAGAAGTAGTTTCTTCGTTAGTTTAAATGGTTACAACTTAGCTGATTGGGTTGTTAGAGATTATGCATTTGATGACTTATCAGATAAGGAAACGGTATACGCTAACGAAAATAAAGATAATCGTTACCTATGGTTAGGTGTTGGCGAACAAGTCTTCAAGAAATATGCTAAGGACAACGCAGATAAAGAATTTGCTCTTCAATTAATCAAGAAGGGCCAATACGGTACTACTTTCTGGTATAACCGTGACAAGAGCTTTAAGCGTTGGTTATTAGACATTTGGATTAAGCATAACTACGCAAAGAACTTCAAACGTTACTTTAGCGAAAAATAGGGATGATAAAATGAGACATTTCTTTTCAATTATTGGTGGAATGGGAACAGAAGCTACCGAAAGTTACATTCATTTATTGAATCAACGAACGCCAGCTAGTAATGATCAGGAATATTTAAATTATATCCTTGTAAATCATGCGACTGTCCCAGACAGAACCAATTACATTTTAGACAACACTAAACCAAACCCATTGATTCCGTTAAAGGAAGACATTAAGCAACAATCACAATTAAATCCTGATTTCTTTGTGATTCCATGTAACACTGCTCATTTCTTCTTTGATGAATTACAGTCAGCAACTAACGTGCCAATTTTGCATATGCCAAAAGAAGCCGTTGCTGAAATCAGTAATTTGTATCCTAATGCTAAAAGAATCGGTTTGATTGCTACCAAAGGGACCATTTTCGATGGTATTTATGATACAGAAGTGCAAAACGCTGGTTATGAAATTGTAAAACCAACTGAACATATTCAGGAAGAAACGATGGATTTGATATACAAATATGTCAAAGAACAAAATAAGGTTAATAAAGAACTATATCATCACATCTTGGATGAAATGAAAAACGAGATGGACTGTGATGTAATCATCTTGGGATGTACTGAATTATCTGTGGCTGAAGAACGTGCTTCAGATCACGATTACCCAGTGATTGATGCTCAATCTGTTTTAGTTGATCGTTCAATTGAATTAGCTTTAAAGAACAGAGAAAAAGACATCGAATAATTCGATGTCTTTTTTTATATTACATTATAGATGGTGATGCCAATCAAAGCGATGATGACTATGATTAGGCCAATCACATTGAAATTAATAAGGTGATTTTGTTGTTTGTTTGTATAGTTTAATTCTGTTAGACCACCAAGTAGGATGGCTAATACATCAGCAAATATTGCGGTGTAGAAGCGATGATCCGAAACTCGAATGGTGATAACGATTTGCGTAATCAGTATTAATATATATATTACTCGACTAGCAATTAACCATTGGATGATTCTCTTAACGGAGACCCTGGTGATACCAATTATGGTTACTGCTATATAAATAAATAACATTATTAGTGTTAAGCTAGCCCACATAACATCTCCTCCTGATAGTTATTTTATCATAAATAATCATAATAAAACTTGAATTAAAATATTAGAGTGATAGAATGACTACAACGTTAAAGGAGGTATGCTTTATGACAAGAAAAATTGGTATTATTGGAGACGGGAACGTTGGTGCAGCGGTAGCTCATCATATTGTCGTTTCAGGAATTGCAGATGATTTGGTCATGATTGATCACAACGATGCAAAGGTGAATTCAGATGCATTAGACTTTAGAGATGCAATGTCTAATCTTAAGTTCCATACAAACATTGAAGTTAATAACTACGCCAGTTTAGCTGATGCAGACGTTATTATTTCAGCGGTGGGTCACATGGAATTAATTAATGCTAATAAGGATAAACATGACCGTTTTGCTGAGTTAACAGCTAACGTTGAAGAAGTAAAAGATGTTGCAAAACACATTAAAGAGTCAGGTTTCCATGGGATTATTATTGTAATTACTAATCCAAACGATGTCATTACCTACCTATATCAATGCGAAACAGGTTTTGCTAAAGAACGTGTTATCGGAACTGGGACACTTCTAGATTCCGCTCGAATGAAGAGGGCAGTTGCTGCTAAACTTAACATTGATCCTCGCTCAGTAATTGGTTACAACCTAGGTGAACATGGTAATTCTCAATTTACTGCATGGTCAACAGTCCAAGTATTTGATAAGAGTATTTTCGAATATGCAGAAAAATATAATATTGATTTAGATGAAATCGATAATGATGCTCGTATGGGTGGATTTACGGTTCATAGCGGTAAGGGATACACTAATTTTGCTATTTCAGCATCAGCTGTTAAGTTAGCTGAAATTGTATTACAAGATGCTAAAACAGAATTAGCTGTCTCGAATTACCGCGAAGAATACGGTACATACCTATCTTATCCAGCAATTATTGGAAGAAATGGAATTGAAAAACAAATCGATTTAGATCTTCCTGAAAAGGAACAAAAACAACTACAAGCTTCAGCAAATTATATTAATCAAAAAACTCGCGAAATCACTGATTAATCAGTGATTAGGAGATATTAATATTTTCTAAAAAAATACCTTGATATTAATAACGCGTTTTGATATTATCAATATCGCGTTATTTTTTATTAAGGAGGCAAAAAGATGGCTGAACCAAAAGAATTACAAATTGGCGACCACGTTTCTGCACCTAGATTCGGTTATTTAAAACATGATTTTGCTGGAACAATTGAAAAAATATATGAAAATTCAGTAATGGTCTTTATCGACGAACACCATGAAGAAGATGGCATCGTCGTTAATGAATATAATAAGCGTGCGGTTGTTAGCAAGAAAGTTGCTAAACCATCAAAGAAAAAAACAGCTTAACAAACTTACCAAAAATTGTAACGTGTGATATAATGTTTTTTGTATCTGCGGGTATAGTTTAGTGGTAAAATATGAGCTTCCCAAGCTCAGGTCGCGGGTCCGATTCCCGTTACCCGCTTTGTCGCATAAACCGACAGATACCGTTCGATAATAAAAGACTAGTAGACATATTCCATTAACAAGCGACATCGGATTTGGTGAGAGCCGATGATTAGGGTATGTTGAATTCGCACTTTTTAGAATTATGATTAATTTAATAATAAAGCGGATATTTTATATCAAATAGAGTGGTACCGCGGGTTATTCCGTCTCTTACAATTATTAATATTGTAAGAGACTTTTTATATATTTATGGAGGTTTTGGATAATGGAAAACAAAGAATTAGTTTCTAATGCTCTATCTAAAGCGTTGGACAACGAACTATCTGTAGAAGACATTCTACCAAAAATTGAAAGACCTAAAGATTCAAAAATGGGTGATTTAGCTTTCCCTACATTTATTTTAGCTAAAAAGTTTAGAAAGGCACCTCAACAAATTGCTGCTGACGTAGTAGAAAAGATTGATCAAAGTTCATTTGACCATGTTGAAGCTGCTGGACCATACGTTAACTTCTTCCTAGACAAGTCTAACTTCAGTGAAGACGTTCTATCAGCTGTATTAGACCAAAAGGAAAACTATGGTCAAAATGAAGATGGTAAGGGTGGTAACGTAACCATCGATATGTCTTCACCAAATATTGCAAAGCCTATTTCAATGGGTCACTTAAGATCTACTGTTATTGGTAATTCTGTTGCCGAAATCCTACGTAAAAATGGTTACAACCCAATTAAGGATAACCACTTGGGTGACTGGGGAACTCAATTTGGTAAGTTAATCACTGCATACCTAATGTGGGGTAACGAAGAAGACGTTAAAAAAGATCCTATCAATAACTTAGTTAAATACTACGTTAAGTTCCACAAGATTGATAAGGAACAACCTGAGCTAGATGATGTTGCTAGAGATTGGTTCAGAAAGCTTGAAAATGGAGATGAACAAGCTACTAAACTATGGAAATGGTTTAGAGAAGTATCACTTGAAGCCTTCGGTGAAATCTACGACAAGTTAGGTATTACTTTTGATACCTACAATGGTGAAGCTTTCTATAATGACAAGCTACAAGACGTTGTTGACTCACTACAAGAAAAAGGTTTATTAAGCAAGTCACAAGGTGCTACAATCGTTGATTTACAAAAATACGATTTAAACCCTGCATTAATCTTGAAGAGTGATGGTGCTTCACTATACATCACTAGAGATATTGCAACTGCAATTTACCGTGACCAAACTTACCATCCAGCTATGAACCTATACGTTGTTGGTTCAGAACAAACATACTATTTCAAGCAATTGAAGGCTGTATTAATGGAAATGGGTGTTCCTTCAGCTAAAAACTTACACCACATTCCATTTGGCCTAATTACCGTAAATGGTAAGAAGTTATCAACTCGTTCAGGTCGTATCATTCTATTGGACGAAGTATTGAACGAATCAATCGCAATTGCTAAGAAGCAAATTGCTGAAAAGAACCCAGATCTTCCTAACAGGGAAGAAGTTGCTAAAGAAGTTGGTGTTGGTGCCATCGTCTTCGGTGACTTGAAGAATGAAAAGATTAACAACATTGACTTTAACTTAGAAGATCAATTACGTTTTGAAGGTGAAACTGGACCATACGTACAATACGCTCGTGCACGTGCCGAAAGTATTTTACGTAAAGCCGGTGACATTGATTTATCGAAAGTTGACAAGAAGCTTAATGATGCAGAATCATGGAACGTTATTAAGTTACTAAATGACTTCCCAGCAAGAGTTAAGATGGCTTGTGATGAATTTGAACCTTCAGTTATCGCTAAGTACTCATTAAGACTTGCTAAGTCATTTAACAAGTACTACGCTCACACTAAGATTTTGGATGATGATGAACAAAGAGATGCTCGTTTAGCATTAGTTAAATCAGTATCAATCGTTCTTAAAGAATCACTAAGATTACTTGGTGTTAAGGCTCCAGACGAAATGTAATTAAAAAAAGCAGGTTTAACAATTAGTTAAATCTGCTTTTTATTTTACCAATTAGAGTTGATTTGGGTTAAAATAGTATTAATATCATCATCAGTGAAGGAGTAATCATACTAGATGAAAAATGATAAAAGAACAAAAAGTGCTTTTAAAAAGATTTGGCACAGGTACCAACTAACTCGTTGGATTATCGTCATGTTTTTATTACTATTTTTTGTAATGAGTGCTTATTGCACATTTGTTGCAAAGACCACGCATGTTCAAGACCTGCAATCATCTTTGGAACAATCTACCGTAATTTACGATGGTAATAATAAAAAGGCCGGTAAAATCTATTCACAAAAAGGAACATACGTTGGATTTAAAGATATTTCACCGAATATTCCAAACGCAATCCTATCAACTGAAGATAGAAACTTCTACAATGAACACGGTTTTTCTGTTAAGGGATTTGGCCGTGCGATGCTATTAATGATTAAGAACAAGATTATGCGTCGTGACTACATTAGTGGTGGTGGAAGTACTCTTACTCAACAATTGGTAAAGAATGCTTACTTAACCCAACAACAAACTTTCAGCAGAAAGTTAAAGGAACTATTCTTATCGATTCAAGTTGAAAATGTATACAGTAAGAATCAGATTTTAACTATGTACATGAATAACTCATATTTCGGAAATGGTGTCTATGGTGTCGAAGATGCATCAAGACGTTATTTTGGAATGAATGCTAAGAATTTACCCGTTCAAGATGCTGCTGTGATTGCAGGGATGCTAACTAATCCGAGTGCATACAATCCTGTTGATCACCCTAAGTTGGCCCTGGATAGAAGAAACGTTGTTTTGCAATTGATGGCTGATAACAATAAGATTAGTCAATCAGAAGCAAACAAGCTAAAGAAGACACCAATTCAAGTAAAGAATACCTACCAATACAAGGATGGTTATAAGTACCCATACTACTTCGATGCTGTAATTGATGAAGCAATCAATAAGTATGGATTATCCGAATCTGACATCATGAACAGAGGATACAAGATTTATACAACGCTAAATCAAGATCAACAAAACAGTATGCAAGATGATTTTGCTAACGATAGTAACTTTCCAAGTAACGCTTCCGATGGTACTAAGGTTCAAGCTGCTTCGATTGCTTTGGATCCAAGTACCGGTGGAGTTACTGCCGTGGTTGGTGGACGTGGCCAACACGTATTCCGTGGATACAACCGCGCAACCCAAATTAAACGTCAGCCAGGTTCAACCATTAAGCCACTAGCTGTTTACACACCAGCTTTGCAAAATGGTTATAACTACAATGACATGCTTCAAAATAAGAAGACATCATATGGTTCTAACAAGTACACACCAGAAAACTACAACAACGTATATACAGGAACCATTCCTATGTATACTGCTTTAGCGCAAAGTATGAATGCACCAGCTGTATGGTTGCTTCACAAGATCGGTGTAGACAAGGGTTATGAATCAGTTAAGTCATTTGGTTTACCTGTCCAAAAAAAGGATAAGAACCTTGCATTGGCTTTAGGTGGTTTATCATCAGGTGTATCACCACAACAAATGGCTGGAGCTTATACCGCGTTTGCAAATGAAGGTAACATGACTACACCTCATTACATTAGAAAGATTGTTGATTCATCAGGAAATGTAATTGTTAATAATGAATCAGTAACTTCTAAGAAGGTAATGTCAAAAGATGTGGCTAATAAGATGACTAGTATGATGCTAGGTGTCTTTGATAACGGTACTGGTGTATCCGCTAAACCAAGTGGATACTCAATTGCCGGAAAGACTGGTAGTACTGAAGCCGACAACACCGGTGACTCGGATGCTACAAGAGATAAATGGATTATTGGATACACACCAAAAGTGGTTGTTGCTACCTGGGAAGGTTTCGATAATACCAACGCCGGACATCACTTGGAAAACTTAAGTGGTACCGGAGTGGGACCATTGTTTAAGACCGAGTTGCAACAAATCTTACCAACTACTGGTAATAATAACTTTAGTGTCAAAGACGCCGCTTACATGGATTCACAAGAAAAGAAGGCCAACAGCTCTTCTGATTCTAGTTTCTGGGATAGTGTTTCTGACGGTGCCAACCAAGTATCAAAGAGTCTTGGAAAAGGCTGGGATAATTTAAAGAAGAACGCAAGTAATTGGTGGAATGATGCCAAGAAATTTGTTGGAGACTAAATTGACCAATTAATATAAAACGTCGTATCATTGTTATTAAGTGATACGACGTTTTTAGTTAAAGGAGTAGTTAAATTGAAATTTATTCATGCCGCTGATTTACATTTAGAGAGCCCATTTAAGGGTTTGAAGAATGATGAAACTCCAAATGGATTATGGAAACAAATATATGAATCTACCTTCAAATCCTTTGAAAGAATCGTAAATGATGCCATTGAATACGATGTTGATTTCGTATTATTGGCCGGTGACTTGTTTGATCGAGACAATCAAACCCCTAAGACTTATGATTTTTTTCAATCGCAAATGCAAAAGTTAAATGAACATAATATTGATGTATACATGATTTATGGAAATCATGATTATTTTGATATGCAAAAAGAATCGGTATCATTCCCAGATAACGTTCATGTCTTTGGTAACGAAGTTGAAACCAAAACATTTACTTTAGATGGTAAAAAAATAGCCATTACCGGTTTTAGTTATGCCAATAAATGGATTACAGACAAGAAAATTGACGAGTATCCAGTGAAAAATGATGTAGACGTGCAAATAGGGATGCTACACGGTGGTTTGGAACAAACAGGGGATCATTATGCTCCATTCTCGTTAGATGACCTTATAAGCAAGAAATATGACTATTGGGCATTAGGTCATATTCACAAACGCCAACAACTAAACGAAAACCCACCGGTATTTTATTCTGGTAACATTCAGGGAAGACATAAAAACGAACCATGCGATAAGGGATACCTATTAGTTGATGATGAAAGTGGAAAGCTGGAAGCACAATTTCATGCCACATCATTAATCGATTGGTTAACACTTGATTTAAGTATGGATTTTGTTGATGTTGAAAGTGCCAAAAATTATATTCTACAAGTTTTAATGGGTAATAAGTATGAAAATATGCAGCTAATTAGTTTGAACCTTATCTTGAATAACCCAATTTCTGATGGTCAAAGACAGGACTTAGAATATCGAGTTACCAGTGCGTTAAGTAAGGACTATGAACCAATAAATGCATGGATTTATGAAATTAATGTAAGATTGAGCGACAATCAAAAGATGTCATCAATTGACCAAGACATTTGGGATGAGGCACAGGAAAAGGTGTTCTCTGAAGATGAAATCAGTTCCGTTTCTAAATCATTACGTAAGTATGATTTTATTGCACAACATTTGGATGACTCCAAAGAAGACTTGATGGAACAAACAAAAATGAAACTACTAGGTGGAAAGGAGGATACGGATGAAGATTAATAAGTTAGAAGTGCTAGGTTACGGTAAATGGCGCGACGTATCCTTTGATTTTAATGATGACAACCTACAAATCATATTTGGTAACAATGAAGCAGGGAAAACAACTTTGCTCAGCCTGATTAAGGGAATTTTGTTTGGTTATGTCGATGGACGCGGAAGTGCATATGAACAATATATTCCGCGTGACACTAAATCATATGGTGGGAAACTAACAATCACCACCGATGATAATCGTCATTTTATGCTAACTAGAATTGCTGGAACCCATGGTGGAGAATTATCAATTTACGATATTGACAATGATATGCAAACCTCAAATGACATTCTAGAAAAGATTTTAGGCCCCATTGATCGAGATACCTTTGAACAACTATTTTATTTCGGTGATTTAGATATTAAGCAAATTTCTAAGTTGAGTAAAAATGAATTAGTTAGTCGCATTCAAAAGGTTGGGTTTGTCGGAAGTGACCAATGGTTAGAATTAAGAGACAGGTTCGACAAAGAATCAAAGGACTTATACGCACCCACCGGTCGTAAGCCACCTTTGAATCAAAAGCTTAAAGAATATGATGATTTATTGGATAAGATTGCTGAAAGTAAGAATAGTTTAAATGACTATAACCAATTGATTAGTCAAAAGAATGTTTTAGAAGCATCCATGAATCAATCTAAGGAAAAGGTTAGTGAGTTTGAAAAGAAACTAACTCAGTTAAATCATTTCAAACAGGTTTGGCCAGTGTATCAACAACTTTCATCTTTAAATCAAAACAAATTTGAATTCAAAGATGGATTTGCTGATGACGATGTTAAACAATTTAATGAATTAACCAATCAGCTATTTTTAATCAATCAACAAATCGATAGTATCGAAAAATCTATTAACCAATTAAACTCTTCAATGAACAACGATGATGATTTGAAGAATTTCAATGATTACAAGACTGAAATTGATAAACTGGTTCAATCATTCTCCAAAGTGAATGAACAAATCAATCAATTAAGCGTTAACCAATCAATGATCAACGAAATTAATCGCCAAGATAGTCAACAAATTGTTGCTAGCAGGGATGACATCGTTGCAATCGAAGGCATTAAACAACAACTTGCTGAACTTCAAACAAGAAAGCAAAATCCATCTAATAGTTTGTCTGTTATTGGTTTAATTGGTGTAGTTATTGGAATTGCAATGCTTACCGTATTACCAGGAGCATTAAAACTGGCTGGAATTATTGTATTATTGATTAGTGGGATTTATACCGGATCCGTTAAGTTTAAGAAAAACGAAGATAGTAATTCTGATCAAGAGCGTGACGCATTAAATAATCAATTAGTGGATTATGGCAATAAGTATTCCTTTAATGCCGAAAATGTTGATGATTGGTTATCAGAACAAAAGTATTTAGCTCGTAAGAATCAAGATAATAATCAAAAGGCTAAGTATGAAGAAGAAATGAATCAATTAAATGGAAGTCTAAAAAAATACTTTGCTGAATGGCAACGAGTATTTAGTGGCCTTAACATTAATGATTCATTTGATAATCAACTGTCACAAATTCGTACTTATCTAAATAAGATGAATGAAGAAAATGCGATTAATTTACGAAATAATAATCAATTGCAAAACTATCTACAACAAAAATCATCATTAATCGATAAACAAATCCAGTATAATAAGGACTATTCTGGATTCTTGAACATTAGACAAGTCGATAATGGGGATGAATTCAAAGAGATTGTGGAACAACAAAGAAATCATTCAATTAAAGCGGCTCAGCTACAAAACGTTAAGGATCAAATCACCGATGACGACGTAAAGGTTTTAGATACTTTTAATGACATAACTGAATTGGACAATCAATTGAATGCAGCGGATGCAGAAATGACTACTGAAAAACAATCATTACTAAGTGCATCCCAACAATTAGAAAGTTTAAACATTCAGTTGAAACATGTGATTGCTGATGGAACCTACAATGAGCTTGTTCAAAAACAAAGTAACTTAGAAGCAGAAATCAATGAAATGGTTGATCAATGGATGAGCATGAAGTTAGCTAATTCCTGGATTGATGAATCGTTGAACATTGCGACTGCTGATAGAATTCCGTTGTTCGAATCCAAGGCAAAAGAATTCTTTGCAATCCTAACCGATAATAGATACACAGGAATTACTTACTATAAGAGTAAGTTAAAGGTAACTAGGAATGATAAGATTCAATTTGATGCAGGAGAACTATCTAGAGGAACAATTGAACAATTATATCTAGCATTGATTTTGTCACTTTCTGTGGTTTTCGGTAGGGACTATCGTTTACCATTAATCATCGATGATGGATTAACTGAGTTCGATCAACAACGAACAGGTAATGCAATTAATCTATTAGACAATATCAGCGAATCAATGCAGGTGATTTATGTTACTTGTGATTCAGATATCTTAAAACTAGTAGATGACAAAGCAGTACTAAATTTAAATGAATACTAAAAAAAAGACTCCAGAAAATTCCGGGGTCTTTTTTATTTAACTATTATTTGCTGCTTGATGAACTAGTTAAGTATGATGATAGAATGTTTTGTAAGTCCTTATCCTTAATTTCAACTCCACCATTCTTAAGAACCTTAGTTACAACGTTCTTTAGAGTAGTACTGTCACTTAACTTAGAAGTAGCAATTTGATCCTTTAAATCATCGATGTGGTCATTGTATGAACCCTTCTTAGGGTGGTTAACCATTTGGATGATTTGGTATCCGTATTGAGTCTTAACAGGTGTTTTAGTGTATTCACCGTTTGATAGCTTGTAAGCAGCTTTTCTAAATGCTGAATCGATGCTTGAGTCAGTGTTATCAAATGGAGCTAAACGACCAGATTTGTTCTTGTTTGAAGTGTCTTTTGAATACTTTTTAGCAAGATCTGAGAACTTCTTACCGTCATTAAGTTCTGAAATAACCTTTTCAGCAGTCTTCTTGTCTGAAACTAGAATTTCATTAACAGTAACTTTTGGTTGGTAGCTCTTGAATTGTTTCTTTAGGTCAGCTGTTGAGTATGAAATGTTAGCTCTAACGGCTGCTTTTAGAAGTAGGTTAGATTTTAGTTGGTTCTTAAAACTAGTAGTAGTTAAGCCTTGTTGTTCAAGTAAAGTTTCAAATTCTGAACCGTATTGACTCTTGTATTGGTTGTATTGAGCGTTTACTTCCGATGAAGAAACCTTGCTACCATATTCCTTGTTCAATACCTTGTCTAAAATCATTTGTTGTAGAACTTGTTTACCGTTTGAAGTGTTCTTCATGCTGCTATAGTATTCGCTTTGAGTAATCTTACCACCGTTAGTAACGGCAACAGTCTTATCACCACAGGCAACTAATGAAACACTTAGTAATGCACCGGCAAGTCCAACTAGAACTTTTTTATTCATAATGTAATACACATCCATTTCTTTATTTTATCTATCATTAACTGATAGTCTTACGTTAACACATAGTAAATTCTATCACAAAAAAACTTAAAAAATTTTTAAATTTATTTGGTGAGATTATTAATTCTTTGGTTAATTAAATCTACGTGCGGATTGATTTTGAATTGATATTCATCAATATCTCTTTGCATAGCTTCAATGGTAGGCTTCGACTTGCTAACTTCATCCTGTAACTTGGAAATATTAGCAGTTAGCTTATTTTTTTGATCTAAAACGTTTGAAACGCCATTGATTTTATCCTTAGTAGATGAATAAATACTGTTGGCAAATTCTTTTGGATCACGTTTAGTAACAACTAGATAAGCGGCCAAACCAGCTGCAGATAATCCTAGTAACTTTAGCATTGATTTAATCATGCTTATTCCTCCAATGAATTAATAATATTTGCTTTAATTTGTTCAAAAGCTTCTTCATTGTACTTATCTGAGTTGTCTTGAAAGCTCATAGAGAAGCCATCGTTTTCACTATATCTAGGAATAAGGTGGAAATGTGAATGGAACACAGATTGATATGCCAATTCACCGTTGTTATTTACGATGTTCATTCCTAAAATGTCTGGAGCTGATTTTTGAATCGCTCTAGCAATCTTAGGAATTCTTGAAAATACTTGTTCCGCAAGCTTTTCATCATATTCGTAGATATTAGCAACATGTTTTTTTGGCACAACTAAAGTGTGACCAGGTGTAGCTTGTGAAATGTCCAAGAATGCTTTCACATATTCATCTTCGTAAATAGTGTAGCTAGGAATTTCACCATCAATTATTTTGCAGAATACACAATCACTCATATTATTCTTCCTTTCTTTGATATTACTGTGATTATATACATATTAACATAAATTAAGCTTAAAGGGACTTGTGATATAATTGACGTTAATAAATTTCATAGGGGTGATATTCCGTGTCATTAAAAGTGGATAATTTAGTGGGTGGATACTCACGAATTCCAGTACTAAAAGATGTATCATTTGACGTGAAAGATGGAGAATTAGTAGGCTTAATCGGTTTAAATGGTGCAGGGAAGTCAACCACAATCAACCATGTCATTGGATTGTTAAGACCATTTTCTGGGTCAATTAAGATTAATGGGATTGCAATGCAAGATGATATCGAAGAATATAAGAAACAAATTGCATATATTCCGGAATTCCCGGTTTTATATAAAGAACTAACCTTAAAAGAACACATTGAAACTACCATTAAGGCTTATGAACTAGACGAACAAGCTGCATGGGAAGATGCTAACAAAATGCTGAAGATGTTTAGACTAGAAAATAAACTTGAATGGTTCCCGGTTAATTTCTCAAAGGGAATGCGTCAAAAGGTGATGATTCTTTGTGCATTTATCACCAATGCCAATCTATTCGTCATTGATGAACCTTTCTTAGGTTTGGACCCGGTCGCAGTAAATGACTTGCTTAACTTAATTGAAGAACAAAAGAAAAAGGGCAGCAGCATTCTAATGTCTACCCACGTATTAGATACAGCTGAAAGATTTTGTGATCGCTTTGTTTTGATTCACAATGGGCAAATCAGAACAGAAGGAAATATTCAAAAGCTACAAGATGAATTTGGCAACAAAGATAGTTCCTTAAATGATATTTACTTGAAGCTTGCAAAGGAAGAATCTAATGAATAGTCTTTTTAATCAACGTTTGCAATCCCATTTCACGCAAATGTCTAAGTATTTAAGATATGTATTTAATGATTTCTTTGTGATTGCATTAATGTTTATCATTGGTGGAATTGGCTATCAATATGCGATGTTTATTAAACATCTTCAAGCAGGCCAATGGTGGGAACAACTAGTCTTAGTAGTTGTTATATTATTTGTTATTCAACTAAATAATTTGGTCACTTTCGTAAAAAGAGCCGACTTTGTCTTCTGGTTACCAAAGGAAAAAGAATTCTTTGCATTCCTACGTAGTGGCTTAAGATATTCGAAGTCTTTAGCAGTCATTGTCCAAATTATGGCATGGTTTGTCATGATTCCATTTATTGAAAAGGCGATGGTAACTACTAACATTTCTGCAATTTTGTTATTTTTAGTAACCATGGTCGTTTTAAAGATGATGATTTTAAACTTTCAAATGATCGATAACTATCATCACAATCATAATCTTTTGAACAATAAAGTACTCTACCGCGTGATTGTTCCATTGGTGGTTGTTGCTTTAGCCACCTATATTAATGTTTATGTGGGTGTGATAATTGGCGTTGCAATGTTGATTTTATCGCATTTATTGGTTGCCAAAATCAAACAGCAAAGCATTGATTGGCAAGTAGTGATTGAAAAAACAGAAAGCCATGAAAATAGTCTTAATCGATTCTTCAATATGTTTACCGATGTTGAAAACATGCAAGGGGCAGTTAGGAGACGCAGCTATCTTGATTCATTGTTCAAAATGTTCAATGGTGACGTTTATTCAGTCCTATATTCAAGAGGAATAGTTAGAGATAAGGAAATTAGCGGTTTATTAACACGGGTTTCTATTCTGGGAGCAATCATCATTGGTGCAATTAAACTAGAATGGATGGCTGTTTTAATCGCATTGCTATTTATTTATTTGATTGTGTTTCAACTTATTCCATACTTTACTAATTTCGAGGATAATGTCTTTATCTCGTTGTATCCTATTAACTTTGATCAACAAGTAAAATCATTTACCAACGTGATTGGTAAGATAATGATTTTAGTGATTATTGTATTGATGTTAGGTTCTATCTTCATGTTTAATTTATTAGGATCGTTAATGTTATTATTGGCGTTAGTGATTGAATGGATTTTATTGATAAAAATATATGTACCAAAGAAAATAAAAAAAGCCAGTTCAAATTATTGATGCTGCTTGACGTAGCTATTAAAAAGCCAGTAAAATAGGTAACAGAAAAAAATAGAACATTTGGCAGATTTAATTAGTCAAAACCTTGGTTTTGGCTATTTTTTATGAGGAGGATAATTCGTGAGAGTTAGAAATAAGCCATGGGCAGACGGTTATATCAAAGATAACCAAAAATATATTGTGACTGATCCTGAAAACTGGATTGGCAAATGGTCACAACGTTTTGAAAAGGAACAACCAATTCATATTGAAATTGGAACAGGAAAGGGTCAATTCATCGTTGAAATGGCCAAAAAGCATCCTGAAGTGAACTTTTTAGGTATCGAAATTCAAAAGACAGTTATTGCAATTGCTTTGAAAAAGGTAGTTGAAGCTGATTTACCAAACCTACAATTGGTTCATACCGATGGTGCTGGTGTAGATACCTTCTTTGGTAAACATGAAATTGATACAGTTTACCTAAACTTCTCAGATCCATGGCCAAAGAAGCGTCATGCTAAGAGAAGACTTACTTCACCAACATTCTTGGATAGTTATAAAACAATTTTAAAGGAAGACGCTCCTGTCGTTTTCAAGACCGATAACCGTGGCTTATTTGAATACTCTGTAATCACTTTCAATAACTACGGAATGTATTTCGACTTATTATCACTTGATTTACACAATAGTGAATACATGGAAGATAATGTTGAAACTGAATATGAACACAAATTTAGTAGTAAAGGTCCAATCTACAAGATTGTTGCTTACTTCAACAAAAAAGAAGACTAATTAATAGTCTTCTTGAAGTTCGTTAATCCATTTGAATTGATAGTTAGAATTAATTTCAAAGTATCGTTCAATTATTTCATCGTTTTCTAAAACGTTGATAGCACCAACGTAATCTTTATTGTTATTCTTTTTCATAACCCAGCTACCGTAAACTTTGCTTTTGTTTAAAGTATTTTTTGCATGAGTTATTTGTAGGTTAATTTTTTTAATATGTTTTTCTTGCTTAATCTTTTTAGCAACTAAAACACTAGTGCCGATAACTCCAATTGCAAGGGTTGAAACGATTGCATTTTTAGACTTAATGATATATCACATCCTTTTTGTATTAGGATACATTATATTACATTCAAATTTATAATCAAACTGCATCGAAAACAGCAAGAAATAAGTTATAATAAAGAAAAAAATAATTGGAGTGAATAAACATGAAACAATTACCAACAATGAACTTAGCTGAATTAAAGAAGACTGTTAGCGATGGCAAGTACATGCTATTCTTCTCAGCTGACTGGTGCCCAGATTGCTCATTCATCAAGCCAGCAATGCCAGAAATTGAAGCAGAATACCCAGATTACAAATTTATCGCAGTTGATCGTGACCAAAACATTGATTTAGCTGCTGATTTAGCAATCTTTGGTATTCCAAGCTTTGTTGCATTCGAAAACGGTGAAGAAATTGGCCGTTACGTAAACAAAGATAGAAAAACAAAGAAACAAGTAGAAGAATTTATCGATTCTCTATAATAATTAATATGTGGAAGGTAAGATTTAATGTTAATTGCAAGTTATAACCCAAAACAAACTGGTGACATTTTAGTTGTCATCTTGGATGAAGACGCGAAAGAACAAAAGGTAGAACAAATTGGTAATGTTGTCAGAATTTCTGATGTAGAAAACGACCACGTTACTGGTTTTAACTTTACTAACGCTTCTGAAGTACTACCACGTTTAAAGGAAGTAAATGGTGAAGTTACCTTAACTCAAGAAGATTTAAATGCCCTAAACAAGTCATTATCTGATAATGGAATTAAGGACACTATTGAATTGGATACTGATCCAAAGTTTGTTGTGGGATATGTAAAATCTGTTAAAGAACATCCTAAGTCTGACCACCTAAAGATTACTGAAACTGAAATTAATGATGGTAGGACACTACAAATCGTTAGTGGTTCTCCAAACATGCAAGAAGACATCAAGGTAGTCGTAGCCAAAGTTGGTGCAATGATGCCGGATGGACTAATTATTTGGCCTGGCGAATTAAAGGGTGAAGAAAGTAACGGAATGATTTGTTCAGGTCGTGAACTATTAATTCCAAATGCACCACAAAGACCAGGTGCTTTGATTCTACCTAATGATTACCAAGAAGTTGGAGAAGCTTTTGATTTTGACAAAGCTGACACATTATTTTCAAGATAAGTAAGAGGTAGGGGATTTAAAATCCCCGCTATACATAAATTTTTAGATTAAGGATGACGCTTGAATGGAACACTATGACGGACCTGCTTTTTACCGTAAATATAATGTTTTAGGTAAAAACGATGAATTAAAACATAATAATAAGTCTAATAAAAGTGAATCCCGAACTAATAGAGATGCAACTGTAAGACAAAGTAATGATTCTGAAGATTATCCTCTACTTAACAGGGATAATCCAATTGCTAAGAGAGCAGCAGCTTTTAAACCTAGTCATAATTCAACTAGTGGCTCAAAAGTGCAATTCTACCAAAATGAAACTTCTAGCAAATTCAGAAAAATTATGAATCAACTTGATCGTCACAATGAAGAATTAATTGGTATGACAAGTGATGATACTGGAGCTATTGATTTAGATCGAGAAGAAATTAACACTTCAGAAGACGAATCAATTTCAACTAGTCAAGCTGATGCAGTTGATGAACAATCAATTGAACAATTTAATGACATAGAAGCAGAACCATACTCAACACCTTACATCGATAGAAGTAAGGCTGCTGAAAGTGAAACAGAATCCAAAGAAGCAGTTGTGACTGATAGTGAATCTTTTTCTGTGAGTGACACTGTTGCTGATGCCACTGTGACTTCAAGTAATGAAGTCCTACAAAGTGATGAACAAAGCAGTTCATCTAATCAATCTTCGTTTAATAAGTTTATGGGGATGGTAAATCAAGATGCTGATGATCATCTAGTATCAGAATCAGAAAACGATGCTGAAGATGATACTCAAACTCATGACTATTACGATGATGAATCTGATAGTGATAGTTACGCTCCTTCAGATAGTGATGATATTGTGTCTTCACATGCTGAAGTAAATAATTCATCAGTTGATGGAGATACTACTAAATTTGTTTCATCCGATTATGATGTTTCAAACAATGAAGAAGAAAGCGCTGAAATTGATGAAACAGCAACTGAAACAAGTGGTAATGACGATAATGAACACTTTAAAGAACCACATGAAGAAAAGAGAAACATTGAAAATCATGGATTAGGACACTCTTTGTCATCAATCTTGAATCAAGAGCAAAACGTGCAAAAAGACTTGTCTATCTTTAATAATCGTCCAGTTTCGCAATCTAACGTTGCAGAAGATGATGATACATCTAAGGAAGAATATCATCATGATGAAAGTGTTTCTGCTGATTACGATGATAAGGGCTACCAATTCCCATCTATGAATTTGTTAGAACCGTCAGATGAATTTGAAGATGATTCAATGGATGATTGGATTGAAAATCAAGCTGAAATCTTGGATGAAACACTACGTGCTTTTAATGTGGATGCAAACGTTGTTGATTGGACCAATGGACCAACAGTCACACAATTCCAAATTAAGCTTCAACTAGGGGTTAAGGTAAGCAAGATTACCAACCTAACAGATGACTTGAAACTAGCATTGGCTGCCAAGGACATCAGAATTGAAGCGCCAATTCCTGGAAAGACAACTGTAGGTATCGAAATTCCAAATCCAAAACCAAGACCGGTTAGATTATCTGAAGTATTGGATACACCACAGTTTGAAAAGACAGATAAACCACTTACCGTTGCTTTAGGGGTTGACCTAACAGGTAAACCTCAAATGACAGACTTGAGTAAGATGCCTCACGGTTTAATTGCCGGGGCAACTGGTTCAGGGAAGAGTGTGTTCTTAAATAGTTTATTAATTTCACTACTATACAAGGCAACTCCTGCACAATTAAAGATGATTTTAATTGATCCTAAGGCTGTTGAAATGGCGCCCTATGATAAGTTGCCACACTTACTTTCACCAGTTATTTCAGATCCAAAACAAGCCTCTGCAGCTTTGAAATGGTCTGTTAAGGAAATGGATGAAAGATATGAAAAACTTGCTGCAGCAGGGGCAAGAAACATCGAACAATTCAATCAAATGGCTGAACAAGCAGGTGAATACACCAAGAAGATGCCTTACATTTTGATTGTAATCGATGAGTTGGCCGACTTGATGATGGTTGCTTCTAATGAAGTTCAAGACTACATCGTCAGAATTACACAAAAGGCCAGAGCGGCAGGTATTCATTTGATTGTTGCTACTCAAAGACCTAGTGTTGACATTATTACCGGTACAATTAAGAATAATATTCCAACTCGTGTTGCCTTCATGGTATCCAGTCAAGTTGATTCAAGAACCATTATCGATACCGCTGGTGCCGAAAGATTACTTGGAAAAGGTGATATGTTGTACTTAGGAAATGGAGCAAGTCAATCTGCTCGTTTACAAGGTACATTTGTCACTAACGATGAAATCGAACGAGTAACCGATGAAGTTAGAAGACAAGGTGAACCAAAGTACGCCTTCCAACCTGATTCATTGTTGAAGAGCGTAAACCAAGTTGAACAACAAGACGAATTGATGCCAGATGTTTTGGAATACATTTCTAATGAAGAAACAGTATCTACATCAAAATTACAAAGAGTCTTCTCAATTGGATACAATCGAGCGGCCAGTTTGATTGATGAGTTAGAGAAGCATAATTATGTATCAGGTCAACATGGCTCTAAACCGAGAGATGTATATTTAACCGAAAGTGATTACAAAAAGTTAAATATTTAAAAAAGGGGCGCCATATCAGCTCAAATCTGATATTATAAGATTAATGAGAGATAAAAGGAGCATTTAATTATGGATGCAAAGAAAATATATCACTTTGTCGGTGTTAAAGGTACAGGAATGTCGGCAATGGCAAGAATTCTTAAAGATAGAGGATACGAAGTACAAGGTTCAGACATTGATAAATACACATTTACTCAAGTTGGTCTAGAACAAGCTGGAATTAAAGTACTTCCTTTTAACGTAGATAACATTAAAGAAGGTTTAACTGTAATTGCAGGTAACTCATTTACAGATGATCAACCAGAAATCAAAAAAGCAAGAGAAATGGGACTACCAGTATTTAGATACCACGAGTTCCTAGGTGAAATGATCAAGGGACACACTAGTATTGGTGTTTGTGGTGCCCACGGTAAGACAAGTACTACCGGTCTATTAGCCCATGTATTATCAGGAATTGCACCTACTGATTACCTTATCGGTGATGGTACAGGTAAAGGTGTTCCAAATGCTAGATTCTTTGCATACGAAGCTGACGAATACCGTCGTCATTTCCTAGCAACTAGTCCAGATTATGCCATCATGACTAACATTGACTTTGATCATCCTGATTACTACACTGGAATCGAAGATGTTAAGAGTGCATTCCAAACATTCGCTAACCAAACAAAGAAAGGTATCTTTGCTTGGGGTGATGATGAAAACCTAAGAGACATTAAAGCTGATGTTCCAATCTATTACTATGGTACTAGAGAAGACGATGACTTTAGAGCTGTTAACGTTGTTAAGAGCACTTCTGGTTCAGAATTTGATGTTGAATACAAGGGTAAGAAACTAGGTCATTTCCAAATTCACTTATATGGTGAACACAACGTGTTGAACGCATTAGCAGTTATCGCTGTTTCATACTTCGAACACGATAACCTAGATGAAGTTCAACGTGAACTAGAAACTTTCAAGGGTGTTAAGAGACGTTTTGCACAAAGAAAAGTTGCTGACATGACTATTATTGATGACTATGCTCATCATCCATCAGAAATTGATGCAACTATTGATGCTGCAAGACAAGAGTACCCAAACAAGAAGATTATTGCGGTATTCCAACCACACACATTTAGTCGTACAATCGCTTACCTAGATGATTTCGCTAAGAGCCTAAACAAGGCTGATGAAGTATACATCACTAAGATTTACAGCTCACCACGTGAAAAATCTGGTAAGATTTCAAGTGCTGACTTAGCAAACAAGATTACTAAGAATGGTGGTTTAATCGAAGCTGAAAACATGTCACCATTACTTGAATATCATGATGCTGTTGTCGTATTCATGGGTGCTGGAGATATTCAAAAGTACGAAAGAATCTACGAAAACTTGTTGAATGATGTAACAAATAACATGAATTAAACACTTGTAGTTTCTTACGATTCTGGTAGAATACTTCTAACACATCGTAAACAAGGAGGTTTATAGATTTTATGAATAACTATGATCAAGCTGGACGTCGTTTAGTAAACGATGCTTTCGGGATGAACAGATTTTTAACTAAGACATATGGATGGATGACTCTTTCAGTATTAATTTCGGGAATTGTTGCTTATCTAATGCGTGGAATGTACCACTCTGGTTTTCACTATGGAACAACTATTGTAGGTTTCATTCTATGGATGTTGTTAGCTTTTGCTACTCAATCAGTTGCTATGCGTAATGCATTCGCTGGATTTATTATGTTAGTGGTCTTTTCAGCATTAACAGGTGGATTATTCTCATATGTATTTTTGATATACAGTCCAACTGCAATTGCTGAAGCATTCTTCACTACTACCATTGATTTCGCCATTATGGCAATCATTGGTGTTACAACTAAGAAGAGCTTAGATAAGATTGGAACTCAAGCAATGGCTGCCTTCATAGCATTGTTTGTTGTAAGTATCATTAATATTTTCTTACACAATCCATTATTTGACCTATTCATTTCATTTATTGCTGTGATTATCTTTACAGCATTTACTGCTTATGACAGTCAAAAGATTAAGGAAGCATTTAACGAATATGGTTCTGAAGTATCAGAAAATGGTCTAGCCATTAATGGTGCGATGATTTTATACATGGACTTTATTAACCTATTCCTAAACTTACTAAGCATTTTTGGAATTGGTGACAATAACAGATAATAAAAAAGATGGTGTTTATACAACACCATCTTTTTTATTTTTTATATAATATACTATGCGTGCATGTTAAAATTAAATTATCGAAGAAAACGGTAAGGAGAATTATATGTCTGATAAGAGATTATTATTAATCGATGGAAATAGTATTACTTATAAAGCCTTCTTTGCTTTAATTAAATTAGTAGATCGGTTTACTAATAACGAAGGGGTACATACTAACGCAATTTATGGTTTCAACAACATGCTAAATATCATGTTAGATAAAGTAAAACCTACTCACGTTCTGGTAGCCTTTGATGCCGGAAAATCTACATTTAGAACAGAAATGTACTCTGATTACAAGGCTGGTAGAGACAAGACTCCTGAAGAATTAGTTGAACAATTCGACTACGTAAAAGAACTATTAAAAAATCGTGGTATTAAATATTACCAACTAAAAAATTATGAAGCAGATGACATTATCGGGACACTTTCAAAACAAGCCGATGGTTTGGGATTCGATACAACCATTGTTACTGGAGATAACGATTTAACTCAACTATGTTCAGATAAGACGACTGTATCAATTTCTAACCGTGGAGTTTCTGGTGTTGTAAGATACGATACTGACTATGTTAAAGAAACAATGGGAATTACCCCCGAACAAATTATTGATTGGAAAGCCTTGAAAGGTGATTCATCTGATAACTATTCTGGTGTTACCGGTGTCGGTGATAAGACATCCCTAAAACTAGTTAAGCAATTTGGCAGCGTGGAAAACCTATATGATCATCTTGATGAAGTTTCAGGTAAGAAACTAAAAGAACACCTAATTGAAGATAAGGATGAAGCTTTCCTAGCTAAAAAGTTAGCTAGAATCAATCGTGAAGCTCCAATCGAAATTTCAATTGATGATACAGAATACGAGGGAGATCATATTGATGATTTAATCGCATTTTATCGTCAAATGAACTTTAGAAAATTCCTTAGTGAAATGAACACCACTCAAAATGCCAATATGAAGGATATTGAATACTTTGAAGTTAGTGACGATACATTATCTGAAATTGCTGAACAAGACAGCGGCAAGGTGACATTTTATCTTGGTATGGATGGTGACAACTATCATGATGCTCCATTCATTGGATTTGCTTTAAAGATTAACGATAAGATTTATGTATCAAACGATGTTGAATATCTAAAGAGCAATCAGATTAAACAAATCATTGAAAGCAATGATGTTAAAAAAGATGTGTTTGATGCTAAGAGAACCTATGTTGGTTTAAATCGTTTAGGCATTACATTAAACAACGTTGATTTTGATTTATTGCTATCTTCATACCTATTGGACACAAATGACAATAGTAATGATTTAGGTAAAGTTGCTAATAGTCATGATTATTTTGATGTTCAATCAGATGATGATGTATATGGTAAGGGTGCTAAGCGTGAAATTCCTGAAGGCGATAAGTTATTTAACCATTTCGCTAGAAAGTTAAATGCCATTGATGCATTAAAAGATAAGCTATTCGATGGGTTAAAAGAAAATAACCAATGGGACCTATATACCGATGTTGAATTACCATTAACATTTGTATTAGCTAGAATGGAAATTGCTGGTGTGGTAGTTGATAAAGATGTTCTAAACGAAATGCAAAGCAAACTTTCTGAACGTTTGGAAGAAATCAAACAAAATATCTACAACGATGCTGGTGAAGAATTCAATATTGCATCCCCTAAGCAATTAGGTGTTATTCTATTTGAAAAATTACAGCTACCTGTAATTAAAAAGACTAAGACCGGTTATTCAACTGCAGTGGGCGTGTTAGAACAACTTGCCCCTGACTATCCAATTGTGGAAGCAATCCTTGAATATCGTCAATTATCTAAGATTCTATCAACCTATGTTGAAGGATTATTATCTGATATTCATGGGGATGGCAAGGTTCATACTAGATACTTACAAACACTTACCCAAACTGGAAGATTATCCTCAGTAGATCCTAACTTACAAAACATCCCGGTAAGAACTGAAGAAGGACGTAAAATTAGACAAGCGTTTGTGCCTAGTCATGATAACTACCAAATCTTCTCATCTGATTATTCTCAAATTGAATTGAGAGTGCTTGCATCTATCTCTGGTGACAAAAACATGCAAGATGAATTCATCCATAATGATGATATCCACGCATCGACAGCCAGAAGAATCTTTGGATTGAAGGATAACAGTGAAGTAACTCCTGAACTACGTCGTCAAGCTAAGGCCGTTAACTTTGGAATTGTTTATGGTATTTCCGACTTTGGTTTAGCCAAGAATACTGGAATCAGTCGTAAAGATGCTAAGGAGTTCATTGAAAAGTACTTTGCCGAATATCCTGGTGTTAAGAATTACATGGATGAAAGTGTTGAAAACGCAAAGAAAAATGGTTATGTTGAAACCATCCTTCACCGTCGACGTTATCTACCAGATATTAATTCAAAGAACTTTAACCTAAGATCATTTGCAGAAAGAACAGCAATGAACTCACCAATCCAAGGTAGTGCTGCTGATATCATTAAGATTGCAATGATTAAGATGGAAAAAGAATTAAACAAACGTGGCATGAAAGCCAAAATGTTATTACAAGTGCATGATGAATTAATTTTTGAAGCACCTGATGAAGAAATTGAAGTATTAAGCGAATTAGTACCAAAGGTAATGGACTCAGCTGTTGAACTTAACGTTCCGCTAAATGTTAAGAGCCATTATGGTAAAAACTGGTACAGTTTGAAATAAATTAAGTGAGGTTTAATGATATGCCTGAATTACCTGAAGTAGAAACTGTTAGAAGAGGTCTTACTAACTTAGTGGAAAGTGCTAAGGTTAAGACAATTGATGTATTATATCCAAAAATGATTAATGTTAGTGCAAAGGAATTCAAGGATACTCTAGAAGGCCACACTATTAATCGTATTGACCGCCGTGGTAAATACCTACTATTCAGATTTGATAACGAAATGACTTTGGTATCACATCTTAGAATGGAAGGTAAGTATGACGTAGAACCTGACGGCACTGAGCCAACTAAACATACTCATATTATTTTCCATATGGATGACGACCGTGAATTAAGATACAAAGATAGTCGTAAGTTCGGTCGAATGTACTTAGTTAAAAATGGTGACGAAAAAACTCTTTCTGGCTTAGGTACAATTGGTCCTGAACCAACTGATGAAACTCTAACATTTGATTACATGAAATCAATCATGAACAAAGCTAGAGGAAAGATTAAGCCATTTTTACTAAACCAAAGTAATATTGCTGGATTAGGTAATATTTACTGTGACGAAGTTTTATGGTTGACCAAGATTCACCCTGAAACTCAAACTAACTTAATTACTGATGAAGAAATTGAAGAATTAAGAAAAAACATTATTGCAGAAATAAAAATGGCAATTAAGGGACATGGAACTACTGTTCATTCTTATTCAAATGCATATGGGGAAGCTGGATCATTCCAAAACCATCTACATGTGTACGGTAGAAAAGGTGAACCTTGTGAACGCTGCGATACCTTATTAGAAAAGATTAAGGTAGCTCAACGAGGCACAACATTCTGTCCTAACTGTCAAAGAAAAGTGGTTGAATAATATGACAAGAGTAATTGGTTTGACTGGTGGCATTGCCACCGGAAAATCAACAGTGTCTGAGTATCTAGCAAGTGTTGGATATGAAATTATTGACGCTGATAAAATTACTCACCAGGTTCAATCAAAAGGCAGCAAGGGTCTAGAGGCTATTGCTGCCTTTTTTGGTAAAGATATTATCAAAGAAGATGGTGAGTTAAACCGACAAGAATTAGGTTCAATTGTGTTTAACGACAGATCTAAACTAATTGAACTAACCAGAATCATCGATCCATTCATTCGAAGCGAAGTAATCAGAAGAATTGATGAGACTAAAAATGATGTTGTCATTCTGGATGCACCGACCTTGTTTGAAAATGGTTATCACTTTATGTGTGATGATATTGTCAGCGTTATCTGTGATTTTGAGGAACAGGAAAAGCGCTTGATGGAACGTGATTCTTTATCTAAGGAAGAAGCGGATGCAAGAATTAAGAGCCAATGGCCTTTAAAAATTAAGGCAGAATTGTCCACTTGTGTGATTGATAGTAATGGAAGCATTATGCAAACACGCAATCAAGTGGTAAAATTGTTTAATAACATAGATTAATTGAGGTGAAACATATGCAATGTCCTCATTGCCATAAGAACTCTTCGAGAGTAGTTGACAGTCGTCCTGCCGAAAACGGCCAGGTAATCAGACGTCGACGTGAATGTGAAAATTGTAATTACAGATATACAACATTTGAAAGAATTGAACAAACACCATTATTAGTTATTAAGAACAACGGCAATCGTGAAGAATTTGATCATGAAAAGATTCTTCGTGGAATTATTCGTTCTGCTGAAAAACGTCCAGTGCCAATGGATGCAATGACATCTATCGCAGATAAGGTTGAAAACCGAATCCGTTCTTTGGGCGAAAACGAAGTATCAAGCCAACTAATTGGTGAATACGTGATGAAAGAACTAGTTAACGTTGATGAAATAGCTTATATTCGATTCGCTAGTGTTTATCGTCAATTTAAAGATATGACGGTCTTTTATAATGAGTTAAAAGAGGTATTAGATAAGGACCAAAAAAATAAAAAATAGCGGGGAATTAATATGACAGATCAATGGCGAGAGGTAGATCCTCTATCCAAGTTTATATTGTTGGCAGATGATGATTTATCTGACCTACAGAGAACTTCTTTGGATGTTTTATATCAACCAATCATTGGTGTCTTGCCCTATGCTTTGATTAACAACTTTTGGCGTATGAGTCATGAAAAAAAGACACATCAAGCACATAGTCATTTTGAAACCTTGTCTTATTTGAGTGTCGATATGAAATCATTCTACGATGCCCGCTTGAGATTAGAAGCGGCCGGGTTGATGAAGACATACATCAAGACTAGTGATAAGGTCGAAAAACAATACGTTTACCGTCTGGTTAGTCCACTATCCGTTAATGATTTCTTTATGGATGATTTACTAAGCGTTTCACTATTACAAGTTATTGGTGAAGATAGATATGTTGACTTATACAATGAATTTATCCGACCCGGATTTGATTTATCCGAATATAAAGACGTCTCAAGAAACTTCCTTCAAGTGTTTAATATTCGTGATAGTGAAGTTACCAACACACCAAAGGCAGTTCAACAAGTAAAAAATAGTATTAAGGATAATAGTAATGACGTTAAAGCCGGTCCAGTCACCAAAAAAAGTGATGACTTTGACTTTAACTTGCTATTAGATATGTTAAACCAGTCTTACGTTAATACGTTCGATGTTAAGAAGAATATCAATCTGATTAATTCAGAACATCAGTTGTACGGTATTGATGAGATTGAAATGGCTAAATTGATCGAAAAGGCAACCAATGTTACTAATAACGTCTTTGATCCAAACAACTTTAAGATTTTGGTATCAAGACAATTTCAATCAAATGCTGCTAACATATCACGTGAAGACACCAATGCTGATAAATCTACTGAGACAGATAGTAATGAATTAAATTCTCAGGAAAGACAATTGATTAAGTCGGCTAGTGAATATGCACCAATCGAATTTTTAAACTATTTGAAGAATGCCAAGGGTGGTTATGTTCACAGCAATGAGGAACGCATGATTTCTGACTTGGTTTCTAGACAAATCCTAAAGCCAGAAGTAATCAATATGATTGTTTATCATTTACTAATTGATCAAGAAAAGTCCGGTTTAAATAAGAACCTCTTTGAAGCAATCGCTGATGACTGGTCACAAAACAATGTTACCGATGCAAGTAAGGCGATTACTTTCATCAAGAATAGACAAAAAGAATTAAGTAAACCTAGAAAACCACGTTTCAATAACAATCGTAAGATGACGGTAAAAGAAACGCTTCCTGATTGGGCAAAAGATAACGAAAAGCCAAAGGAATATGGTAAGGTTAACGAAGATAAGAAAAAAGAACTAGAAGCAAGAATTCAAAAGCTTCGTAACAGTAGAAAAGAGGGTAGAGAATGAAAAACTTAAGTGATGAATTTGCAAAGACTTTAAGCAAACCAAAATACAATGAACGTTACCAACAATCAGTCAATGCTGTTTTAAATAATGAAGACGTTAAGTCATTTTTAAACAAGCACAAAGACGAATTGGAAGATGATGTTGTAAAACGCTCAATGTCAAAGCTATATGAATTCGTGCAAGAAAATAACAAACTAAAGAACAATCAACCGACAACAATTCCTGGATATACGCCAGTATTAGTTGTTAATAAGGGATTAATTGATATTTCATACGTTCCTACACAAGAAACTAAGGACAACATGAAGAAGGCCAAGGTACTTAAGAGAATTCATGCGGTTGCCATGCCTAAGAACATTAAAAATGTCACTTTAGATCAATTTGATTTAAGTGAAAATGATTATCGTATGAATGCAATGAGATTGGTTACTGATTTCATCGAGGAATATACCAATACACCTAAGAAGTGGCATCAAGGGATGTATCTATACGGTGAATTTGGTGTTGGGAAGACTTTCCTAATGGCTGCAATGGCCAACGAATTAGCCAAGAATGGATTTGAAGTAACATTGGTTCACTTCCCAAGCTTTGCAGTAGAAATGAAGAGTGCGATTTCCAGTAACTTGGTCGCTGACAAATTAGATGCAATTAAGAAGACACCAGTCTTAATCCTAGATGATATTGGTGCTGATTCTATGTCTTCATGGGTAAGGGATGATATCTTGGGTGTTATTCTTGAATACAGAATGCAAAACTCACTAAGCACATTCTTTACTTCCAACTTTTCAATGAAACAATTTGAAGAAGAACACCTAGCTGTTAACAATAAGGGTGATGTAGAACCACTTAAGGCTAAACGAATCATGCAACGTGTTCACTACTTGGCAAAAGAAGTAGGGATGTTTGGTCAAAATCGTCGCCCACAATAATTAATGCTTGACAATTTAAGCGTGACTGTCGATAATAAAGACAGTTGATAAAAGACATGATTTCAAATCTCGACTTACAGGGAGAGGATACATTTGCTGGAAGTATCTTCATGTTCAGTTTTGAAGTTACCACTTTTATTTTAAATCAGAGGAAAATTCTGAATCGGGTTGTTTCGTTATAGACTATTATGAGGCCTATTTGTTTGTGCAAATAGGTAGAATTCGGGTGGAACCACGTTTATAACGTCCCTAGTATCTATTTATTTAGATGCTAGGGTCTTTTTTGTTTCTATTCGAAAATTACACAAGGGAGTGCTCTATTATGGCAAAGATTTCATTTGAATTTCCTGACGGTAGCGTAAAAGAATTCGATCAGGGAGTAACTACTGAAGATATCGCTAAATCAATCTCAATTAGTTTAGCTAAGAAATCAGTAGCTGGTAAGATTGACGGAAAAATGGTTGAAATTGATTTACCACTTGAAAAAGGTGGCAAGATTGAAATCGTTACAAAAGATACAGAAGATGGTCTAAAGGTTCTACGCCAAACAGCTTCACAATTATTAAAAGCTGCCCTTGCTGACCAATTTAACAACATCCAATTTGGTGAAAGTACTTCTGACGAAGATGGTTTCTTCGTTGATACTGACAAACGTGACTCACAAGTTAGTGCCGATGAACTACCACAAGTAGAAGAACGTATTAACAAAATGGTTTCAGACAACGTAAAAATTGAAAGAAAAGTATTATCTCTAGAAGATGCTTTAAAGCAAGTTGATGGAGATCCATACCAAGCTAAGTTAGTTAACGAATTAGCTGAAGATGGTCAAGTGGTCTTCTACCAAATCGGTGACTACCTAGGTTTAGGTGAAGGTGTTGTATTACCAGAAGCTAAGGCTGTTAAGGAATACAAATTACTTTCAGTTGCCGGTGCATACTGGGAAGGTAAATCATCAAACCCAATGCTACAAAGAATCTTCGCTACAGCATTCTACAAGAAAGCTGATTTAGAAGAAGACTTAAAGAGAAGACAAGAAGCTAAAGAAAGAGACCACAGAGTTATCGGAAACAAGTTAGACTTATTCTTCGTTGACCCTAAGGTTGGTGCTGGATTAGCTTACTGGATGCCAAATGGTGCTACTATCCGTCGTGTTGTTGAAAGATACATCATTGATAAGGAATTAGCTAACGGATACCAACACGTTATTACACCAGTTCTAATGAACCTAGATGCATACAAGACATCTGGTCACTGGCAACACTACCGTGAAGACATGTTCCCACCAATGGACATGGGTGATGGTGAAGAACTAGAACTACGTCCTATGAACTGTCCTAGTCACATCCAAATCTTCAAGCACCACATTCGTTCATACCGTGAGCTACCAATGAGAATTGCTGAACTTGGTATGATGCACAGATACGAAAAATCAGGTGCCTTATCAGGTCTACAACGTGTTCGTGAAATGACTCTAAATGATGGTCACACATTCTTAAGACTAGACCAAATTCAAGACGAATTTAAGAAGGTTCTTGGTTTAATGGTTGAAGTATACAAAGACTTCGATATTAAGAACTACCACTTCAGATTAAGTTACAGAGATCCTAAGAACACTGAAAAGTACTTCGATGACGAAGAAATGTGGAGCAAGTCACAATCAATGCTTAAGGGTGCCATGGATGATCTTGGCCTAGACTACGTTGAAGCCGAAGGTGAAGCAGCATTCTACGGTCCTAAGCTTGATGTTCAAACTTACACTGCAATGGGTAATGAAGAAACTCTATCAACTATTCAATTAGACTTCATGTTACCTGAAAGATTTGATCTACACTACGTTGGTGAAGATGGTGAAGAACACCGTCCAGTTATGATGCACCGTGGTTTAGTTTCAACTATGGAAAGATTTATTGCTTACCTAATCGAAGTATACAAGGGTGCATTCCCAACTTGGTTAGCGCCAAAGCAAGTTAAAGTTATTCCAGTAAGTATGGAAAAATACGGTGACTACGCTAAGGAAGTTAACAGCAAGTTAGCTGCATTAGGTATTCGTACAAGTGTTGATGACAGAAACGAAAAGATGGGTTACTTAATTCGCGATGCTCAAACTAACAAGATTCCATACACAATTGTTGTTGGTGAAAGTGAAATGAACTCAAAACAAGTTTCTGTACGTAAGTACGGTGAACAAGATAGTGAAAGTTTAAGTCTTGATGACTTCATCAAAGAAATTCAAGAAGACATTAGTAACTATTCAAGAGAAAAATAATAAATGTTATTGACATGTACCACTCATGTGGTATTATATAAGTAACGAAAAAGCAGAAGCATCCCGCTTCTCGCCTGAGTGATCGAAAGAGATGGCTAGGCATGATATCGGATTAACCTTTGATTTAATGTTCAAAGGACCAAAAGCGGGTGCTCAGTTGTGGGCATCCGCTTTTTTCTGCTTTTTAATATACTTGGAGGTGAATTACCATAGCAAACGATATGATGGTTAATGATGGAATTCGAGCTCGCGAAGTTCGTTTAATTGGTGCTGATGGTGATCAATTAGGTATTAAGTCAAAGGACGAAGCAATGCAAATTGCTGAGGCTGCTGGATTAGATTTAGTAGTTGTTGCTCCAAAGGCTAAGCCAATGGTTGCTAAAGTTATTGATTACGGAAAATACCGTTTCGAACAACAAAAGAAAGCTCGTCTATCTCGTAAGAAGCAAAAGGTAGTTAGTGTTAAGGAAATTAGATTAAGTCCAACTATTGATACTAATGATTTTAATACTAAGTTGAAGAGAGCTAAGACATTCATCGCAAAAGGTGAAAAAGTTCGAGTTTCAATTCGCTTTAAGGGACGTGCCATCACACATAAGGAAATTGGTCGTGATGTTTTAAACAGAATGGCAGATTCTACATCAGATGTTGCTAGCGTTACTCAACGAGCAAAAATGGATGGAAGAAGTATGTTCCTAATGCTCGCACCTAAGTCAAGCGATAAAAATTAGATAGTATTTTTATAATACTTAAGTTAAATTAAGGGAGGATTTTTTCAATGCCAAAGACTAAATCAAATCGTGCAATTGCAAAGCGTTTCAAGAAAACTGCTAAGGGTGGTTTAAAGAGTGCTAACGCATTCACAAGTCACCGTTTCCACGGTAAGACAAAGAAACAACGTCGTAACCTACGTGGTACAAGCATGGTAAACGATACATTAGCAAGCAAATACACAAAGATGTTTTAATTAATACTTTTAAGTAAGACATAATTTAGGAGGATTTAAATATGCCAAGAGTTAAGGGTGGAACAGTTACTCATGCACGTCGTAAGCGTGTTTTAAAAGAAGCTAAAGGTTACCGTGAAGGTAAGCACAGTCTATTCAAGACTGCTAAAGATCAAGTTATGAAGTCACGTGAATACGCATTCCGTGATCGTCGAGCAAACAAAGGAAACTTCAGAAGATTATGGATTGCTCGTATCAATGCTGCTGCTCGTATGAATGGTTTAAGCTACAGCAAGTTAATGCACGGTTTGAAACTTTCAAACATTGAAATGAACCGTAAGATGCTAGCTGACTTAGCAGTTAACGATGAAAAAGCATTTGCTTCATTAGCAGAAACTGCAAAGAAAGCTATTAAATAGTCTATAAAAACTTTCACCACTTAAGGTAAGTAGGTGGGAGTTTTTTTCTTATTATGGGCACCGCTATTTTTGGTGCTCATACAATACATAATATTATTGAGGAGAATTAAAATGATTTCTAAGTTTAAACCAACATGGATGATTCCAGTCGTCTATAATATTTCACCATCAAAACTAAAAGACATGGGGATTAAGGCCGTTTTTAGTGATTTAGATAACACCTTGATTCCTTGGAACAATCCTGATGGAACTCCTCAATTAAGAGAATGGATATCTGAACTCAAGAAAAACAATATTGAATTAATTGTTATTTCAAATAATAAACATAGCCGAGTTCAAAGAGCACTTATAAGTTTGAAATTAAACTTCATTTCACGCTCCTTAAAGCCACTACCTAAGGGTATTAATAAGGCTTTGAGAGATTACCATTTACACCACAAAGAAGTAATTATGTGTGGAGATCAATTATTAACTGATGTTTGGGCTTCCAACAATGCAAACGTTAGAAGTGTGTTAGTTAAGCCATTAATTGAATCCGATGCTTGGAATACTAAGCCTAATCGCTTCTTAGAAAAATTAATATGGAAAAAATTAAGAAACAAATATGATGATTTAGACTGGCAGGAGGATATAAATGACAGAAATTAATCAATTACAAGACGAAGAAATTAGATGTATTGGTTGTGGTGCGTTAATTCAAACCACAAATCCAGATGAACTTGGATACACTCCTAATTCTGCGCTTGAAAAAGGTAAAGAGAGTGGCGAAATTTACTGCCAACGTTGTTTTAGATTGCGTCACTACAATGAAATTTCACCAGTTAGCTTAACTGATGATGATTTCTTGAAGTTATTAAACCAAATTAGAGATGCTAATGCGCTTATCGTATACTTGGTTGATGTCTTTGACTTTAACGGAAGTTTGATTCCTGGATTACACCGTTTCGTAGGTGATAACCCAATCATGTTAGTTGGTAACAAGTCTGACTTACTACCAAACTCACTAAAACGTTCTAAACTAAAGGATTGGATTAGACAACGTGCTAATGAAGCAGGAATTCGTCCGATTGATGTTGAACTAGTTTCTGCTAAGACTAATGAATCAGTTGATGATTTATTAAAGAACATCGACAAGTACAGAAATAATCGAGATGTTTATGTTGTGGGTGTTACTAACGTTGGTAAGTCAACATTGATTAACCAAATCATTAGACAAAACACTGGGATCAAAGAATTAATCACTACTTCAAGATTCCCTGGTACTACATTAGATAGAATTTCAATCGATTTGGAAGATGGTCATGAATTAGTAGATACACCAGGTATCATTCATAAAGAACAAATGGCACATTACCTAAATGGTAAGGACCTAAAGATTGTTCAACCACAAAAGCCAATTAAGCCAAAGGTTTACCAATTGAACCCAGAACAAACACTATTCTTTGGTGGTGTTGCTCGTTTTGATTACGTTCAAGGTGACAAGAAGCATGGTTTTACTGTTTATGTTGAAAACAACCTACTAATTCACCGTACTAAGTTAGCAAATGCTGACAGCTTCTACAATAAGCATTTTGGTGAATTATTAACTCCACCAAGCAGTGAATCAATTGATGATTTTCCAGAATTGGTTCGTTTTGAGTTCAAGACTAATCAAAAGAGCGATTTAGTATTCGAAGGACTTGGATGGATTACCGTTCCAGCAGGTGTAGTTGTAGCTGGATGGGCACCTAAGGGTGTAGACGTATTAGTTAGAAGAGCAATGATATAAAAAGCGAGGTACAAAATTGAAATTACGCGGAAAACAAAAAAGATATTTAAGATCACAAGCTAACAGAATGAAACCTTTATTTTCTGTTGGAAAGAATGGTTTAAACGAAACTTGGTTAGAACAAGTATTGGATGCTTTACACAGACGTGAATTAATCAAGGTTAACATTCAACAAAATTCTGATTTAGAAGTTAGTGATGTCCAAGAATACATTGAAGAAAACAGTGACATCAATGTTGTTCAAACAATTGGAAAGACATTACTATTATTCTTGCCTGCAAGTAAGGAAAAATTCCAAATTTACTCTGTAGAAGTTAGAAATATTTAGAGGAGTTCTTATTAATGCATAGTGAAAAGGTGCAAACTTTACCTAAGTTAAAATCTTTAAACAAGCGCAAAAAAATTGGGATTATTGGTGGAACCTTTAATCCGATTCATAATGGTCATCTATTTATTGCGGATCAAGTAAGGAGTCAATTAGGACTAGAGAAGGTATACTTCATGCCAGATTTTATTCCACCTCATGTTGATCATAAGGATGCAATTGATGCTGATGACCGCGTTAACATGGTTAATCTAGCAATCAACGATAATGATAAATTTGACATAGAAATGCTAGAAATCATCAATCGTGGTAAAAGTTACACCTATAACACTATGGTAGAATTAAAGAGAAGACATCCCGACTATGAGTACTACTTTATTATTGGTGGTGACATGGTTGAATACCTACCTAAATGGTATCGAGTTGATGATCTATTCAAACTAACTCATTTTGTAGGTGTCAGAAGGGAAAACTATCCAATGTCGACTAACTATCCAGTGATATGGGTGGATGTTGCTAAGCTGGATATATCTTCAACCTTAATTCGTAAACTGGTATCTAACCATCAATCAATTCGATATTTGGTTCCAGACGCAGTTTTAAAATATATAAAGGAGCATCATCTTTATGAATAATGTTGAATTAACATATACAAATAAGTACATCCCTTTATCTAGAGAAGAACTAATCGAAAAACTAAACAATGCTTTAACCCAATCAAGATTCGAACACGTTTTACGTGTAGAACAAATGTCGATTGAACTAGCAAAGAAAAATGATGTAGATGTTGAAAAAGCAAGTGTTGCTGGACTTTGTCATGATTACGCTAAGCAAAGACCAGATGACGATTTCATCCAACTAATTAAGAAATACCGTTTGGATGATTTGTTGTTGCAATACGGAAATGCAATTTGGCATGGCGAAGTGGGTTACTTAATGGTTCAAAATGAATTGGGTGTTACTGATATCGATATTTTGAATTCCATTAAGCACCACACCACTGGTGCAAAGTACATGTCAAAGCTAGAACAAATTGTATACATGGCTGACTATATCGAAATGGGACGCGACTTCCCAGGTGTAGAAGAAGCACGTGAGATTACATTTAACAATCTAGCTCACGGGGTGGCATATCAAACTAAGCACACTCTACAATATTTAATTAGTGCCAATAAACCCGTTTATCCAAAGACTATTGATACCTATAATGAATGGGTAAATGGATCAAACATTAAATAACGAGGAGATTTCAAATGAATAGTAAAGAAAAATTAGAAGTAATTGTTAAAGCAGCGGACAGCAAAAGAGCTCACAACATTGTTGCTTTAAACGTACACGAAGTTAGTTTAATGGCTGACTACTTCGTAATCATGGATGCAGCATCAAACAGACAAGTTAAGTCTATTGCAGAAGAAATTGCTGACCAATCTGAAGAAGCTGGTATCAGTGTTAAAGAAGTAGAAGGTAAAGATACTGCTAAGTGGATTCTATTGGACTTAGGTGATGTTATTGTTCACGTATTCCAAGAAGATGAAAGAGAATACTACAACTTAGAAAAACTATGGTCAGACGCTGATTCAGTAGACGTTTCAGAATGGGTTAAGGACTAGTCAAATGATTTATCAAGAATTCGCAAAATTCTATGATGAATTATTTGATGAAACAATGTATGATCAATGGCTTTCTTTTGTAAAAGCAAATGTATCAAAAAATGATTCAATTATGGACATGGCTTGTGGAACCGGACGTTTATTATCGCTACTGGCCGCTCAAAACTATAATGTTTGTGGTATGGACTTATCTGAAGACATGCTTACACTAGCAGAAGAACATTTAAGGAATATCAAACCGGATATGCCATTAATTCAAGGTGACATGACTGAGATGGAAGGAATTCCTGACTTTGATGTGATTACTTGTTTTGATGACTCATTATGCTATTTACCCAATCAAGACGTACTACAAACTGCTTTTGAAAAAGTACATGAACATCTAAATAATGATGGACAATTCTTATTTGATGTAATTACTCCATATCAAACAGATGTCGTATATCCGGGATACATGTATAATTACCACGATGATAGCAATGCTTTCATGTGGCAATCATACTTGGGTGACGAAGATCACTCAATAGAACACGACTTAGTATTTTTTAAGTACAACGAGAGAATCAATGCATATGATCAATTTAGTGAAATTCATTTGGAAAGAACTTATAAAGTTGGTATTTACATTGATTTGTTAAAGAATGCAGGATTCAAAGATATCAAGGTTAGCGCTAACTTTGGTAAAGACGAAATCACTGATACTACAACCAGATGGTTCTTTGTATGTAAGAAGGGATGATTCGATGAAAGCTGTTGGTATAATTGCTGAATATAATCCGTTTCATAATGGGCATAAGTACCAAATTGAGCAGGCAAGACAAGCAACTAATGCCGACGCAGTAATCGTAATCATGTCTGGAAATTGGGTACAAAGGGGCCAACCTGCTATATTAGATAAATGGACTAGAGCACAAATGGCATTAGAAAATGGTGCCGATATGGTAATAGAGTTACCTGTGCAATGTGCCGTGCAGCCTGCTGATATATTTGCTAGGCACGCCGTGAACGTTTTAGCTAATCTTAAGTGTGAGTGGCTATCATTTGGTAGTGAACATCCAGACATTAACTTTAACAAGCTTGCTAATATTGATTTAAAGGAAACTATAATAGATCAAGATTACACCAAAAGTTATGCTGAGCTAATTAGGGATGCATTAACTAATGAGACTGGAGAAGATGTCAGTGCACCAAATGATGTATTGGCATTAAACTATGCAATCGCTAACCTAAAAAATAATCATCAAATGAAGCTAGTACCGATTAAGAGAAATGGTGCTAACCATCATGATCGTGATTTAAACAATGATGGGTCCATTGCGAGTGCTTCTTCAATAAGAGCCGCTATCATAGATAATAGTCAGGAATTGGTCCAATATCTTCCCGATAGCACTGATATCGAAGCTTTTAAGAATCATGTTGATTGGGAAGATTTCTGGCCATTATTAAAATATAAGATTGAAACATCAAGTATTGATGAATTAAATCATATCTATCAAATGACTGAGGGATTAGAATACAGACTAAAGAAGTATATCTATGAAGCACATTCATTTGATGAGTTTCTACGCTTGGTTAAATCTAAGCGCTACACATACGCAAGACTTCAACGTTTATTCGTTTCTACGCTCTTAAATTGGCGTAAAAGTGATGATTTGAGTCAAGAGTATGTTAGAGTATTAGGATTTAATAAAAGCGGTAGAGCGTATTTGAATGACATTAAGAAGCAAATAGAAATTCCTGTAATTACTAAGATTAATAAGGAACTATCTGGAACAGAATTAAATTTTGATGTAGTATCTGGTAGGATTTATGAAAATATAAATCATATTCCTCAAGATGCAGGAAAAATTCCATTAATTTATTAATTTTTAGGTCGGGTATCAAGGATATGACCTTGACAAACTAACTTCTTAATATGTATAATTAACGCTGTTGCATTAGGAGGAATAGACATGAAATGGTTCTTAAAGGAACTATCCGAATACAAAAACAAGCCACTTTCAGTATCAGAAGATATGAACTTATCTGATGATATTATGAGTAGATATAGCAAGTATGTTATTTCTGCTGATGACGATATTCACGTTGCTGCTAACGTTTTTTCTGAAAACGGTGATGCAATCGTGACTGCTCGTGTAACAGGTAAGATTGTGGTTCCTTCATCAAGATCATTAACTCCGGTTGAGTTACCATTGGATTTCTCAATTAACGAAGTTTATGTTGAAACCAACTTACGTTTGAAAGAACGTGAGGATGAAGGTGAAATTGATTTTGATAAATCAGTTGCCGATAATATCATCTTACAAATTCCAATGCACATTTTGTCTCCTGAAGAAATCGAAACTGGTAAGATGCCAGAAGGAAATGACTGGGAAGTTATTTCTGAAGACGATTTAGCTGAACAAGAGGCAAATGATAAAAAAGTAGATCCACGTCTTGCTAAGTTAAAGGACTTCTTTAACGATAGTGATAATTAAGCAAGACTTAAAATTTTTTCACTAGTGGATATTTTAATATAAAGGGGGTTTTTGCATTGGCTGTACCAGCAAGAAGAACTTCAAAAGCTAAGAAGGGTATGCGTCGTGGTCACATTAAGTTGGCTAACCCAGGTTTGAGTGCTTGCCCAAACTGTGGTGAATTACGTAAACCTCACATTGTATGTCCTAGTTGTGGATACTATGATGGTAAACAAGTTGTTAATGAAAACAACTAATTAAATAAAAAAGCTACCAGAACACCATGGGTCCTGGTAGCTTTTTTGTTATGTAAGTATAATTATTTTATTTATTTTACCATTTATATTAAACTTGATTCGAGAGAATGGTTCGTTTTCTAATTTAAAATAGTAAATTGGTGAAAAAATTTAAGATTTTAATAATAATATTCGGATTAAGCTCTTCTATTATGAGAAAAAACGTGATAAAATGTACAAAGTAAGTTAAGATTTTCTAAAATAAATGGAGAGGTGTAATTTAATGAGCCGTATTTTGATAATTGAAGATGAAAAAAGCTTAGCTAGATTTGTAGAGTTAGAGTTGAAGCATGAAGGTTACGAAACTGAAGTAGCCTTAGACGGTCGCGAAGGACTAGAAGAGGCACTTAACAACGACTATGATGTTATTCTTTTAGATCTTATGTTACCAAAGCTTAATGGTATGGAAGTTGCTAGAAGACTTCGTGAAAAGAAGACAACTCCAATCATTATGATGACAGCAAGAGATTCTGTTATTGATAGAGTTTCAGGATTCGATCATGGTGCAGATGACTACATCGTTAAGCCATTTGCTATCGAAGAATTATTAGCTCGTGTTAGAGCATTACTTCGTCGTATTGATATTGAAGGCGACGAAAATGCTGAAGACCAAAAGGTTGTTTACTTTAAGGACATTACTGTCGAAAAAGAAAGTAGAATTGTAAAACGTGGAGACGATATTATCGACTTGACTAAGCGTGAATACGAATTACTACTTACTTTAATGGAAAATGTAAACGTTGTATTAGCCAGAGATGTTCTTTTAACTAAGGTTTGGGGATACGATTCAAGTGCTGAAACAAACGTTGTTGATGTTTACATCCGTTACCTAAGAAACAAAATTGATAGACCTGATCAAAAGAGCTACATCCAAACTGTTAGAGGAACCGGTTACGTGATGAGATCATGATTTCCAACCATGATGATAAAGTTTCAAAGACAGTAAGCAGCAATCGAAGATGGTTTTCTCTTAAATGGAAATGGTCAATTGGATCAGCAATTATAATTTTTGTAATTCTATCAATTTTTTCTTTTTTGATTTACAACCGTTTTTCTGATGTCTTATTACACCAGGAGAACTCACGTACTATTGAATCGGATGTAACGATATCAAATCGATTAAGAACGATTAATCGATCATTGGATGAAAAGACAGTTAGTTCTGCTTTAAATCCAAATAGTGGTTTTAGGGACGGCAACCCTAATAATGAAATGTCGACAGACGTTTATTCTGATTCTATTTATACTAACTTATTTAGTAAGGATATCGTGGTTAGTGTATACAATAAGAATTCAGACCAAATCTTCTCATCGAAGAAGTCGCCAAAAAAGATTTACAATTTCAAACCGGTAGATAGCCGTAAAACGGTTATTACCAAGAACTCAGGTAAGACAATCTTAGTTTTAGATTCACCGATTTATTCTGCCAAGACGCATGAATTAATTGGTTATCTAAGAGTAGTTGATTCAATGTCTGACTACAATTTGTACATTAACAAATTAGCCGGAATTTTATTTGTAATTTTAATTATTGGTATCTTCTTCTCTGCTGCATTGTCGTACTTTCTATCATCATACATGCTTCGTCCAATCAAGATTATCTCTAACACCATTCATAGTGTTAAAGAATCTCCGGAAACGGACAGTCGTGTGCCTAAGTTGACTCAAAATGACGAGTTGACTGACTTAGGGGACTTGTTCAATGATATGATTGATACAATGCAAAGATACATTGATCAACAACAACAATTCGTTGAAGATGTTTCCCATGAATTAAGAACTCCGGTAGCTGTAATTCAGGGACACTTAGACATGCTTTCTCGTTGGGGAAAGGATGACCCTGAAGTCCTAGATGAATCAATTAAATCTTCAATCTACGAAATTAATCGTATGAAGAGTTTAGTTCAAGAAATGTTAGACCTTTCTCGTGCTGAACAAGTTGAAATCAACTATGGAAACAAGACAACGGATGTTCAAGATGTTGTTCATCAACAATACAATGATTTCCAAATGATTCACCCTGATTACAAGTTCATCTTAGATGATGATATTGGGGAAGAAACAATCATTCAAATTTACCGTAATCACTTGGAACAAATCTTGATTATCTTGTTAGACAATGCTGTTAAGTATTCTAAACAAAGAAAGGAAATTCATATTTCGCTTTCTCGTAAGTATCGTTATGTTGATATTGCGGTTCAAGATTTTGGTGAAGGATTAAGCCAAGAAAGCATCGATAAAATCTTTAACAGATTCTACCGTGTTGATAAGGCTAGAAGCCGTAACCAAGGTGGTAATGGTTTAGGACTTTCAATCGCTAAGCGTTTGGTAGAGGCCTATAACGGTAAAATAAATGTTGAAAGTTCATCGGGATATGGATCAATCTTTACAATTTCATTCCCAATCCTTTCAAAGGATAAGATTGAACATTTGAAACAACTAGATATGAATACTAAGCAATAAGCGCAAAAAAAGCACCGCAATTAAGCAGTGCTTTTTTTGTGTTTATTTATTGTTTTGATGTTTGTATACCAAACCAAATGGAACTAAGTTTTCATTACCTTCTTTAATACGTTGAATGTTACTTCTGTGCTTAATGAAAATAAAGATTGTTAGAATAATACCAATAATTCCAAGTACGTAATCATGATCCAATAAAATCAAGATTGTGATTAATGGAAATGAAATCATACTTGCTACACTAACCATACTAGTTAGGTAAGTGAATGAAAATTCAAAAATAAAAGCACATAAGAATAAGATTGGATGAATTGCTAGTAACATTCCGGCACTAGTAGCAACGGCTTTACCACCCTTAAACTTAGCAAAGATTGATAATGTATGTCCCAATACAGCGAATAAACCAAATACGATTGGTGATACGTTAGAGATATGGAAGAATGTTGGTAGCAATGTTGCAATGGTACCCTTTAGAATATCTAAAACCATAACGACAGCACCGGCAGTCTTACCAAGTTCTCTAAATGTATTGGTGGTTCCCATATTTCCAGAACCTAACTTGGTAATATCTTTATTGAAAAAGACCTTACCAATCCAGATTCCATTAGGAATTGCCCCTAACAAGTAGGCTACAATTAATAAAATTGTGATTTTCAAAAATGGTTCCTCCCAAAAATTAACTATCTATTAATTTTACCATTTTTAAGCATTATGACAACATTTTCTCTATACAGGACGCTTAATATTCCCTTTTAAAAGCGTTTTAAATAAGGTAATATATTATATTGTATGAAAGGGAGTGCGTTACGATGGCTAAGAAGTCAGAAAATTATAATGATGACTCCATCCAGGTCCTAAAGGGTCTGGAGGCAGTTAGAAAGCGCCCTGGTATGTATATCGGTTCTACTGATAGCAAGGGTCTTCATCATTTGGTATACGAAATTGTAGATAATGCAGTCGATGAAGCATTAGCAGGATATGGTGACGAAATTGACGTTACTATCCATAACGATAATAGTATAACTGTGGTGGACCACGGACGTGGGATGCCAGTGGGAATGCATTCATCAGGTAAGCCAACTCCCGAAGTTATCTTAACCGTGCTACATGCCGGTGGTAAGTTTACTGAAAACGGTGGATACAAGACTTCAGGGGGACTACACGGGGTTGGATCAAGTGTTGTTAATGCACTTTCAACTCACTTAAGTGTGACAATCGTAAGAGATGGCTACAAATATGAAGAGGATTTTGAAAATGGTGGTCAACCAATTGGAACTTTGAAAAAAATTGGTAAGACAAGTGAACACAGTGGAACAACTGTAACATTTAAACCAGACTCATCAATCTTTACTACCACAATTTATAACTATGAAATACTAAAACAACGTTTAAGAGAATCTGCCTTCTTGTTAAACGGAATTAAAATTACTTTAACTGACGAACGTGAAGGTCAAGAACGAAGCGATGAATTCTACTTTAAAGATGGAATCAAGGAATTCGTTCAATATTTAAACGAAGACAAACACACATTGGGTAATATTATGTACTTTGACGGATCAAAAGATGGTGTTGAAGTAGAAGTTGCCGCACAATACAACGATGGTTATACAGAAAATACATTATCATTCGTTAATAATGTGCGTACCAAAGATGGTGGTACTCATGAATCAGGATTTAGAAGTGCCTGGACTAAATCGTTCAACGACTTTGCTAGAAGAGTAAAGTTGCTTAAAGATAAAGAAAAGAACCTAGATGGTAGCGATGTTCGTGAAGGACTATCAGCAATCATATCTATTAAGGTGCCCGAAGAAATGCTTCAATTCGAAGGACAAACCAAGGAAAAGCTAGGAAGCCCAGAAGTGCGTTCTATCGTCGATAACATTGTTTCCGAACAATTGGGTTACTACCTAATGGAAAACGGTGAATTCGCCCATGAATTGGTTCACAAGTCCCTTCGTGCCCGTAAGGCCAGAGAAGCTGCGCGTAAGGCCAGAGATGAAAGTAGAAATGGTAAGAAGAAACACAAGAAGGAACGTTTACTATCAGGTAAGTTAACACCAGCTCAATCTAAGGATGTTTCTAAGAATGAATTGTTTCTAGTCGAAGGGGACTCTGCCGGAGGTTCTGCTAAGCAAGGCCGTGACAGAAAACATCAAGCTATCTTGCCACTTAGAGGTAAGGTTTTAAATACCGAGAGAGCTAAGCTAGACGATATTCTTAAGAACGAAGAAATTAGTACCATGATTTACACAATTGGTGCCGGAGTAGGTCCAGAATTCAACATTTCTGATGCCAACTACGACAAGATTATCATCATGACCGATGCCGATGATGATGGTGCTCATATTCAAATTCTACTATTAACATTCTTCTACAAATACATGCGTCCAATGGTTGAACAAGGTCGTGTCTACATTGCACTACCACCGCTATACAAGATTCAACAAAAGGCCGGTAAGAAGAATCATGTTGATTACGCATGGACCAATGATGAATTAACTGACAAGTTAAAGGAATTCGGTCAACATCCAGCCTTACAAAGATTTAAGGGTCTAGGTGAAATGAATGCTGATCAATTATGGGAAACTACTATGGATCCTGAAAACAGAACATTAATTCAAGTTCAAATCGACGATGCTGCATTAGCCGAAAAACGTGTTACTACATTAATGGGTGACAAGGTTGAACCAAGACGTGAATGGATTGAAGAAAACGTTAAGTTCACACTTGAAGAAGATGGCAGTATTTTAGATACCACCAAAGAAACAGAAAACGAGTAGATAGGAGGAACTATAGTGGTTAATCATTCAGTTATTGAAAAACTAACGCTTGAACAAATCATGAGTGAAAGATTTAGTAGATACTCTAAGTCAATCATTCAAGAAAGAGCGTTACCAGACGTTCGTGACGGATTAAAACCGGTTCAACGTCGTATTCTATACGCCATGAATAAAGACGGAAATACTTATGACAAGGGATTTAGAAAGTCAGCTAAGTCCGTTGGTAATGTTATGGGTAACTTCCATCCCCATGGTGATAGTTCAATCTATGAAGCATTAGTACGTATGAGTCAAGAATGGAAAATCAGAGAACCATTAATCGAAATGCACGGTAACAATGGTTCAATGGATGGAGATCCAGCTGCAGCTATGCGTTATACAGAAGCACGTCTAAGCAAGATTGCTTCTGAAATGCTAAGAGATATTGATAAGGATACTGTTGATTGGGTGCCTAACTTTGATGACACCGAAAATGAACCAACGGTATTACCATCTCGTTTCCCTAATCTATTAGTTAATGGTGCAACCGGAATCTCATCGGGTTACGCAACCGAAATTCCTCCTCACAACCTATCTGAAGTATTAGATGCTTTGATTTACCTACAAAAGCATTCAGATGCTACTTTGGATGACTTAATGCAATTCATTAAGGGACCTGACTTCCCAACAGGTGGAATTGTACAAGGTCTAGACGGCATTAAGAAGGCTTATGAAACTGGTCGTGGTAAGATTATCATTCGTTCTAAGACAGATGTTGAAGAACTACGCGGTAACAAGACACTTATTCGTGTAAGTGAATTACCATACGAAGTTAATAAGCTACAACTAGTTAAGCAAATCGATGAAATCAGAATTAACAAGAAGATTGATGGAATTGCTGAAGTTAGGGATGAAAGTGATAGAAACGGTCTATCAATTGCCATTGAATTAAAACGTGATGTTGATGCTACCGGTATTCTTAACTACCTATTTAAGAACACTGATCTACAAATCAATTATCACTTTAACGTCGTTGCAATTAATAAGATGAGACCAGAACGTCTATCATTAAAGGAAATCTTAGAATCATACCTAGATTACCAACGCTTGATTGTTGCTAAACGTACTAAGTACGACTTAGACAAGGCAATGGCAAGACAACACATTGTAGATGGTTTAATCAAGGCCTTATCAATTTTAGACCAAGTTATTAAGACCATTCGTGCAAGTGACAACAGAAAAGATGCATGTAATAACTTAATCACTGAATTCGACTTCTCTGAAAAACAAGCGGATGCCATTGTTAAGTTACAACTATACCGTTTAACTAATACCGATGTGGTTGAACTACAAGCTGAAAAAGATAAGTTAAGTGCAGACATTCTAGAATACAATACCATCCTAAATGATAAGAACGAACTAAATAAGGTATTAACCAAAGAGTTCAAAGACATTAAGAAGGCCTATGGTAGCGATCGTCTTACTAAGATTGAAGCAGAAGTTGAAGAACTTAAGATTAGTAAGACTATCACAGTGCCGGAAGAAGACGTTGTTGTACTAGTCAGTCATGATGGATACCTAAAACGTAGTAGTGTTCGTTCATACAAAGCTTCAGAAGTTGAAGAAAATGGTCTAAAGGAAGATGATTATCCAATCTTCTTAGAACAAATGACTACACTACAACACTTATTCATGTTTACTAATAAAGGTAATCTAATTTATCGTCCAGTTCATGAAATTACAGATGCTCGTTGGAAAGAAACCGGTGAACATATTTCTCAAACTATCGGTCTAGCCGATGACGAAAAAATCATGAAGGTCATGTCATTCAAGACATTGAAAGAAACTGGTAAGTTTGTAATCTCTACTAGTGACGGATATATCAAACAAACTGAGTTTGATAAGTTAACTCCCGGTAGAAACTACCGTTCAAGACCAGCTGTATTTGAAAAACTAAAAGATGATAGTGCAAATGTAGTTAATGTTGATTACCTAGCAGATGCAAATGCTAATCCCAATGTCTTTATTGCATCTAATGTTGGACTAGCTACTTGTTTTGAACTAGATGAAGTATCATATTCTGGTGCAAGATCTACTGGTGTTCGTTCAATGGACATTAGGGATGAAGAACAAGTTGTTGATGTGCAACTAGTAGAACAAGACGATAAGGTAGGGATGATTACCCAACGCGGATTCTACAAGAACATGAAGGTAGATGAAGTACCTCTTGCTAGTCGTGCAAGAAGAGGGGTTCAAGTTCTAAAATCATTGAAGAAAAACCCACATGAATTGGTTGACTTTGTAAAACTAGAAAGGGCAACTGATAGCTTTAACCCAATTAGAGTATTTACTAGTAGACGCCGTGTCCATGATATTATGACAGGTGACCATCCAGTAAATGATCGTCAATCAAACGGTTCTGCTGTGATGGATGTCGATGCTGAAGGTACACCAACTAGCATGACTGTATTACATCCTGAAGTAGTGGCAAATATTAAGTAATATAACTCCAATAGAAATTTATTATTATTATCATAAAATATATTGTTATTTTATGATTAATAGGTTATTATATTTTAATGAACTATTAATAGATAATAATATGTAATAAATGATATAGGGGTATAGGCATGAAAAAAACTAAGCAAGAAAATATTTTCTCTTCTAAGACACTTTCATACTTTTTGCAATTAGCAGAAACTATGAATTACACTCAGGCTGCGCAAATTTTGGGAATTACGCAACCTGCATTAACTCAACAAATTAAAAAGCTAGAAAAGACAGTTGGCGCTCCATTGTTTTACTCAATTGGAAAAAAGCTAAAGTTATCATCTGCCGGTAACATTATGCTTAAGTCAACTAAGGATATTTATGAAATCTTAAACCAAACTGCTGATGAAATTGAACAATCAAACAGTGCATCAACTGGTGACATTAACATTGGTGTTCTATCATCAATCCAAGTTAAAGTTTTTGAAAAGTTCATTGCTCAACTTTACAAGAAGAATCCTGAACTAAAGGTTAACCTAAGAATGTTAACTCGTAAGGAAATTTGGGAAAGTTTGGAAAACAACCGTATTGATTTAGCAATCATGTACTTACCAGATTCATCAATTAAGAACTGGAAGCCATACGAAGCTCAAAAGATTATGAGCGATGACTTAATGTACATTCACCACAACGAAAAATTATCTGGTAAGGATAAGATTAAGTTCAAGGACACATTAGATCGTCCTTGGGTTACTTACCCAGAAGATTACTTCTTAGATTCAATCTTAAAGACTGAATACAAAGATCAACTTCTAGATAATCCTAAGAGTGGCGCTTGCTTCTCAACTCCAGACCAAATTTTACGTTTTGCTGTTAATACTGGATTAAATACTGCTCTTCCAAGTTCATTTATGATTGACAAAGATGTCAAAACATTGGAAGATAATAATACATGGGTTGCCCGTTTGAATCCAAATATCAATTTTGATTTAGCATTCGTTTACAGATCTAACAAGAAGATGATTCCTCGTGTTGGTTCATTCTTAGACGAATTCGATGCCTTCTTAGATGAAGAAGACTACCTATCAAGATTAAAGGACAACTACTAAAAATACGAAGGAAGTTTTATTATGGCTAAAGAATTAGTTTTCGGACACCAAAGTCCAGATACTGATGCAATTTGTGCAGCTATCGAATATGCATATTTACAAAATAAACTAGGATACGACGTTGAAGCCGTTGCTCTAGGTACTCCAAACGAAGAAACTAAATTTGTTTTAGATTACTTCGGTCAAGAAGCACCTCGTGTTATCACTGAAGCTTCATCAGAAGTAGACTCAGTTATGCTAGTAGATCATAATGAACCTCAACAAAGTGTTTCAGATATTGATAAATTAACAGTTACTCACGTAGTTGATCACCACAGAATTGCAGATTTCAACACTGAAAAGCCTGTATTCTACCGTGCTGAACCAGTTGGTTGTGTAAGTACTGTATTATTTGAAATGTTCAACGAAAAGAACGTTGAAATTCCTGAAAAATTAGCTGGTCTAATGCTTTCAGCAATCATTTCAGATACTTTATTACTAAAATCACCAACAACTACTGATGTTGATAAAAAGGCTGTTGCTGAATTAGCTAAGATTGCTAAGGTTGATGCTGAAGAATACGGTATCAAGATGCTAAAGGCTGGTACTAACGTTGATGCTAGATCTGACAAAGACCTAATCGACGGTGACGCTAAGTCATTCACTATGGGTGGCAAAGCAGTACGTATCGACCAAATCAACACTGTTGATTTAAACGACGTATTAAAACGTAAAGAAGACTTATTAAAGGCAATGGAAGAAGAAGCTAAAGCAGAAGGCTACGACTTGTTCTTAGTAATTGCTACCAACGTATTAGACAGTAATTCTGAAGCCATCGTTTACGGTGAACCCAAGGATGCTGTAGAAAAAGCATTTAACCAAAAAGTTTCAGAAGATACAATTGCACTTCCAGGTGTTGTATCAAGAAAGAAACAAGTTGTTCCTCAATTAACTGATGTTTTAGACTAATACTAGGACGTATTTAAAGGACACATCCTAATGGGTGTGTTCTTTCTTTATATAAAAAAATATCTGACAGCGTTGCTTCCGGAATACGGCTGTCTCAAATAAAAACAATAGGAGATCTTCAAAATGGTAAAGGTATTTAGAAATTTAGCTACTTCAAAGACAATGGATTTATTAGGAATCGCAATTATTTTCTTATCAGCGTTTCTTTCAGGTTATTTATTCGAATCACTAAACGATGTGACTCATTGGGGCCATTGGGCAATCTTTGTTCCTTTCGGACTAATTAGTGCTTTTGACGCCTGCATGTCAATCATGTCTACTAGGTTAGTCGGTCGTTTTAGTAACCTAGGTAACTGGATTGGTGTTCCTGAAATCATTCTTGGATGTGCAATTGATTACCTATTGGGAAACCATGGGGCAATCCTAACTTATCCAATCAGTTTTATTATCCAAATTTGGGCAATTAGAACATGGACAAACTCTGATAAATTCAAGAAATCTGATTTTATGAATACAAAAAAGGGACAAATTGTCTTTGTACTATTGTCATTATTATCACTAGCATTTAGTTTTGGTATTAATTACATTGGATACGGTAGTCTAAATTCATCTGATTCCGTTTTATATGTATTAACTAGTTTTGTATTCGGAATTTCATTGATTGCAAATATCATGAATGCAATGAAGATATCTACACAATGGAAATTCTGGCTATTATACGACTTTATTCAACTAGCTAAGGCAATTAGCCAATTCAACTTTGCAAACGTTGGTAAGTATATTTATTACATTCTAATGGCACTTGCTGGTAATGCATATTGGAAGGACTAATTAATATATTTTTCTGTGCTAATAATTTGCATTATTTTTTATAATCGTTATCATTATAGTTATATCGTGTACGATATATCTCCACCGGATATATCAGATCAAGCAAAAGGAGCTGTTACGATTATGAAGAAATACAGTGAAGAAGAATTAAGAAGTAGATTAACTGACGAACAATACGAAGTTACTCAAAATGCCGGTACAGAAATGCCATTTTCAAACGAATATGATGACTTTTTTGAAGATGGCTTATACGTAGATATTGTATCAGGTGAACCTTTATTCACTTCAAAAGATAAATACAACTCTGGATGTGGTTGGCCAGCATTTACCAAGCCAATTGAACAAAGCAGCATTAAGAGTAATTTAGATACCTCACATGGTATGGTAAGAAACGAAGTAAGAAGTAGCGAAGCTAACTCACACTTAGGTCACGTCTTTCCTGATGGTCCTAAAGATAAGGGTGGATTGAGATACTGCATTAACTCAGCATCATTAAGATTCATTCCAGTTAATAAGTTAGAAGAAGAAGGCTACGGCCAATACGCTGCAGAATTTAAATAGGAAGGGAGATTTGTTTTATGAGTAAAGATACAGCTATTTTCGCAGGAGGATGTTTCTGGTGCATGGTTGAACCATTTGACCAACAACCAGGAATTGAAAGTGTTATCTCAGGTTACACAGGAGGACACGTTGCAAACCCCACATACGAACAAGTATGTAGCCATACAACAGGCCATACTGAGGCCGTTGAAATTACATTTGATCCTGAAGTCATTTCATACAAGGATTTAGTCGAAATTTACTGGAGACAAACAGATCCAACTGATGCTTCTGGTCAATTCCAAGACAGAGGTGACAGTTATCGTCCCGTTATCTTTGTTAACAGTGAAGAACAAAGAAAAGTTGCTGAAGAATCCAAGAAGCAACTAGCTGAAAGCGGTATGTTTGATGAACCAATCGTTACATCAATCGAAGATGCTAAACCATTCTATCCAGCTGAAGACTATCACCAAGATTTCTACAAGAAGAACCCATTAAGAGCTCAAATTGAAGAATTAGGTGGCCGTCAACAATTTAAGGATACAAAGTGGGCTAAATAATAATAAAAAGGTTCCCAGCATATGCTAGGAACCTTTTTTAATTAATACTTATGTCTGTAATAATGGCTACGTGAATGGTATTGGTGATGTTCTGATTCTTTCTTGTATTCTTTACGATACTTTCTTTCGTAGTGCTTTTTAATTTCGTGATGAACGACACCTGCTACAACGGCATCTCTTACGTAATGATGCTTCTTGTATGAGTTACGGCGATTATTGAACGATGGTGAGTTTTCAGGTGTAGGGACCTTAATCTCGTTATTTATCTTGGATCTACCGGTTGAATAGTTGAATTCAACACCAGGTTGAACATTGAAGATGTAAACGTTAAAGTTTAGACTTCCATCAGTTGAAATGGCTTGCATATGAACACCACGAGCCATTAATTCATTTCCTCTAAAAATAGGGGTAACTTGGAAAATAACCTTTTTATCTTTTCTAAGTGCTTCTCTGACTTGTGATTCATAAATAGTTTGTAGTTTTTGATTACTGAATGCAGTTTGGGTAAATAGGTTCTTCAAATTATTTTGATCACCAGATTGTACTGATGGTTCATATTTACCATTTATACTGATTCCTTTAGATAAACTGTAGGCAATTTCATGGCCACGATTGATAATAGCATCATTGTTCACGAACTTTTGGTGCCATCCAGTTGGTTGAACCACTTGTCTGGTTCTTAGACTGTCATTTGCAATATTACGTTTTTCTAGGTAGGCAGTATTACCTTCAGATGTTCTGTTTAAGGAATCTAGATTAGTGTATTCTACGTGATTGTATTTCCAATCAGATGATTTTAAGTTAGATGCATCATTATTCACGGTCAAGATTGCTGATGTGTTATTTTGATAGTTTAGTGACGCTAAATCATTTGTATTCGTATTTGGCAAATCTTTGGTAACGTCTGATGATTTGCTACTCTTGGTAGCGGTGTTTCCGTTACTATTATTTGCACATCCACTTAGGACTAATGACAGTCCAATAGTAAGAGTGGCCATTATTTTAGTATACTTCAATTAAAAATCCTCCTAATAAACCTATGTATGATAAAATAGTTGTCTAAAGTTAAATACGTAAGGAATGTTATTTTTGGCGCTAAGAAAAACGCATGTTGCTTCAGCAGAAGCAGTAATGATAGGTTATGCCATTTCGACTAATCAACCGTTACCAATTATCATAACTGAGGCAATTGGTGTGTGGATAGGGAGTCAACTTCCTGATATTGATCAAAGACAAACTAGAGTAAATAAGAAAACCGGTTTAGAAACATCCGTTTTGACCTTATGGGGTCATCGAACCTGGTCACACAGTATTTGGATACCAGTCTTCCTATTTATTTTAGCACGCTACAGCTCTAATAGCCCAATCCTAAATGGAATAAGTTTCTATGAATATAAAGTGATGGGATACTTTTATTTTACGTTGGTTTTGGGATACTTCTTACATGAACTATTAGATTCTTTTTCGGTTGAAGGGATTAGATGGTTGTATCCATTAGGAAATCGTAAGATCATACGTAAGAAGGGCATATTTATATATAAGGTTCATAGTATGAAAGAAATTATAATTAGATATGTTTCTGTTACTATAGTGGTGATGGAATTGATTTTCTACTTATATAAAAACTTAAAATAAAAAGGGGTGCATCAAAGATGCATCCCTTTATTTATTTTCTCTTAATTGATCAACGAATTCTTTACTTGGTGTTACAAAGAGGGTCTTTTGACCTTCATAAATAACAAATCCAGGCTTAGAACCATTTGGTTTTCTGATTTTTTTAACTTGAACATAGTCAACGGGAACGGTTGCTGAATCTCTTGCTTTAGAGAAGTAGGCGGCAAGCATTGCAGCAGTTTCGATGGTTTCATCATCAGGATTGAAGTCCTTGATGATAACGTGAGAACCGTGAATCTTTTGTGTATGCAACCAAGTATCTCTCTTATCAGCATCTTTCATTGTTAACTTATCGTTTTGAAGGTTATTCTTACCAACAAGAATGTGAATGCCTTTATCAGTAATAAATTCTTCAGGTTTACTAATCTTAGTATTCTTATTTTTATTCTTTGTATTACGATTGTTGTGATGCTTTAAATATCCTTCGTTTTTTAGTTCGACTTTGATGTCGTCTAAATCGGATGGGTTGGCAATCTCAATTTGTGAAAGGATGTTTTCAAAGTAGTCAATTTCATCATTGGTCTTCTTTAATTGTTCAGTCACAAATGAGACAGCATTCTTTTCCTTTTGATAACGTTTAAAGTACTTTTGCGCATTTTCTGAAGGACTTAACTGATTAGAAATACTAATGTCGATTTCGTTTCCATTATCATAGAAATTAGGAAGAGCAATTTTAGTCATTCCTTTTTGAATCTTGTATAGGTATGTTGTTAGAATTTCACCCTTAATACGATATTCATCGGCATACTTAGTATTATCCAAGGTCTTTTCAAGTTTCTTTTTCTTGTTTTTATTCTTCTTTAATTCACTTCTAGCAACCTTAATTAATTGGCCACCTTGTTCGCGAACACGGTCCAATCTAGCTTTTGTTTCGTAGAAGTTATCTAGCAATTCGCTTAATGTATCAAACTGAATGTTATTTTCTTCAAACGGATAGACATTAAAACTATTATTCTTACCATGTTCAATCATGGTTGGTACTGGATTGTTGAAGTGATCAAAGAAATTATCAAACTTATCTTTGACAGCACCATCTTGATGCATTGCTTGAGCAAGATATAATGATGTGTCTTTACCTAGTCCTTGGATTCTCTTACGTAGTTCTGATGATAGAACCTCTTGGTTAGGGAATTCCTTAGTTAAGTCTTCAATTTTTTGATAATCAACGTTTTCATTAAATGGATTAACCATGTCTTGGTTTGGTGGGGTGATGTATGTGTCACCAGGCAAGATAGTTCTGTATCTATTCTTATCTGCACCAATTCGTTTGATTGCATCGATAATTCGCATATCATCTTGTGTATCTACTAAGATGATATTACTGTGTCTGGCCATGATTTCAACGACTAAACGCATTTCCTTTAAATCACCAATTTCGTTTCTAGTTGTGAAATGAAAAATCATTACACGGTCATTATCAATCTGGGATACTTTCTTTAAAACTGATCCACTAAGATGTTTTCTTAATGTCATTGTGAAAGTAGTTGGTGTGTGCGGATTAACGTATGGAATTTTTGAAACTTGCACACGCGCATAATTAGGATTGGCTGAAATTAAAATAGGGTAGTTTTCATGGTTTGAACGAACTGTTAAAACAATTTCGTTATCATAAGGTTGATTAATTTTGGATACTCGACCACCTGAAACTAATCGATTTAATTCACCAGTCATTGCATGAGTAAATGATCCATCAAATGACATTATCTCATCTCTCTTTCGTACAAAGTATTATCTTCTAGTATAACTGATATGCAAGCAAATTAGCAAAAATAACAGAGTTCTCATGATATAAATATGTTTTAATGTTATAATTTTATTTATAAATAATCGTATGTATTATGAAAAAGGATGAAAGATAATGAAAATTGCAATCGTAACAGATAGTACTTCTTATTTATCAAAAGAAGAACAAGAAAAATATGGAATTCATATTGTTCATATGCCTGTAATGATTGATGGTAAAAGCTATGAAGAAGGCAGCAACATCTCAACAGATGAATTCTATGAAAAACTAAAAAACTCACAATCATTCCCAAGTACATCACAACCACCAATGGGTGAGTTGATTAACTTGTATGATTCATTGGCTGATGAAGGTTACGACACTGTAATCAGTATTCATTTAGCAAGTACCATTTCGGGTTTTTACAATTCATTGTCAGCACTTGCACCAACCATTGAAAACATTAAAGTAATTCCTTATAACTCAAAGATTACCGTAAAACTAATGGGTAACTTGGCAATCGAAGCTGCAAGGAAGGTACAATCGGGGGCTAGCGTCGATGAAATCATTGAACATTTAGACCACGTTAGAGATACAATTGATGAAGTATTCGTTGTTGATGACCTACAAAACCTTGTAAGAGGTGGAAGACTATCAAATGCTTCAGCATTCCTTGGAAGCTTACTTAAAATTAAGCCATTACTAACTTTCGATAAGAAGAGTAATGAAATTGTGGCTTTTGAAAAGGTAAGATCTCGTAAGAAGGCACTTAAACGTACTGAGGCAATTTTCAAAGAAGCTGCTTCTAAGGTTGATTATCCATTAAAAGCGATTGTTATTAATGGTAATGATCCAGAAGCTGGACATGAATGGAAAGAAAATATTCAACAATTATATCCAAATATGAGTATTGAAGAAAGTTACTTTGGTCCTGTTATTGGTACCCATTTAGGTAACAAATCTCTTGCTCTAGCTTGGATGATTGATACTGACAAAAAGGACTAGTTTATGCTAGTTCTTTTTTATTATTAAAAAATAATTAGAAAATACATTGCTTTTTCTAATTATTAGTTCTATACTCATAGCAACTTATAAAGATATGAGGTGTTGTTTATGAAATACGGGATTATTGGAGCAGGAGCAATGGGATACAGGTATGGTGTTTTATTGCAAGAGAATACTGGCGTGGAAGTAGATTTCATCGAAACCTGGGAACCTAACATTGAGAAGGTAAAGGAACAAGGTGGTGTTTACGTTTCACGTGACCACGAAAATAAACATTTAGTGCCGATTAATATCTTTTACCCAGAAGATTATAAAGGACATCCAGATGTTTGGATTATCTTCAAAAAACAAATGCAACTAGAAGAAGAACTTAAGCGAGATAGTGCTGCTGGAATCTTTCATGATGATCAATATGCTTTTTCTGCAATGAATGGAATGGGTCATTTTGACAAGATTGAAAAGTATTTTGATAAAGATAAAATTGTTTGTGGAACTGCAATGATTGCGACCGTCTTAAATGGACCTGGTGATGTTGACTTCATGGGACCAGTAAACGGTGAAGCAATGCATTTAGCACCATACAATGATAAAGAACCTGATGAAACTGTTAAGGCTCTATTTAATGACTTAAAAGAAGCGAAATTAGGACCAATCATGGCCGATAATTGGATTAATATGTGTATGACAAAAGTAGTGTTCAATGCTGTTGTTAATACTCTTTGTACAATGTTTGAAGTCCAAATGGGACAATTCATTCAATATCCCAAAGCACCTGAAATGGCTCGTCAATTATTTAACGAATCCTTTGATGCATGTGAAAGAGCAGGTATTTATATGGATGAAACAAGAGATGAACAAGTTCAATCAGTTATTGATACTAGTCACACTCTAAAATATCATTATCCTTCAATGTATCAAGACTTCTCGAAAGGTAGAGAAACAGAAGTTGATTACATTAATGGATATATTGCCAAATTAGGTAGAGAAAACGACTATGTATGTCGTACTCATGAATTTGTAGTAAATCAAGTTCATTTGGTTGAACAAATGAGACAATTCAAATGATCACACACAAAATATAATTGTTTTGTAATTATAAAAATGATAATATTATGTTGTAACAAAAATTTGGGAGTAGGTAGTTATGCGTAAAGTGCAGACGGAACGGAATGTGAACGTTTGACGAAAACTTAGGTTGCGATGTAACTGCCGCATTCGCCACAACTTTTTATAATATCAACTTTTTATAATTATATGAGTGGCAGCTCCACTAGGAGATGTCTTTTGATGAATGTTTCAACTTTATTCAGGGTTCCACGTATTAACGTTAGGGACGCCGCTACAATTGCTATTTTAATGGCAATGACTTATGTTTTAGGAAGAGTCGGTATACATACACCAATCGTTGTATTTACTTTCTCATTCTTAGCTACTGCTGTATTGGCTTCAATGTATGGACCAATCATAGCAGGAATCGTAGGTGGGGTATATGACGTATTCGTTACAATCTTAAGCGGTCAAATGTATTTGCCTGGATTTACAGTGTCAGCTGTTTTATCAGCTTTCATTTTTGGTTTATTTTTATACAAAAATGAAAAGTTCAGTCCATGGAAAGCCATTTTAGCTCAGTTGGTCATCACATTATTAGTAAATACTTTATTGAATACTCTATGGTTATCAATGTCAACATTGACAGCCGGATACAGTTTCAAGGTATTCTTAATGACTAGATTGATCAAACAACTTATTACAACACCAATCCAAATGGTGCTTCTAGTAGTTGTGCTAGGCAATCCAATTATGCAAAAGTTGATAAAATCTCGTTGGAAATAATTTAGATTTGGAGTGTAATTATGAGCACTATCTACGATTACCAGTTAACTGAAATGAATGGTCAATCCATCAATTTCGGTGATTTAAAGGGTAAAGTTATCTTAATAGTTAATACAGCTAGCAAGTGTGGTCTTGCTGGACAATTAAAAGATTTACAATACTTATATGATAAGTACAAGAATCAAGGACTTGTCTTAGTTGGTGTACCATCCAATCAATTCCACATGGAATTAAATAGTGATGAAAAGACCAGCGAATACTGTCAATTACATTATGGGGTTACATTTCCAATGGCTAAACAAGCAAAGGTAAATGGCAAAGATGAATTACCATTATTTACATACTTGAAGTCAGTATCTGGTAAAGGTCGTATTAAATTTAATTACACCAAATTCTTGATTAATAAGAATGGTGAATTCGTAAAACGTTACTCACCATTAAAGAATCCACGTAAAATTGAACAAGATATTATCAATGAACTAGATCAATAACTAAAAGCATCCGTTTCGGGTGCTTTTTTGTATAGATAAATCAATCATATACTAATGTTTACATGAATCATGATAAATATTATCATCCAGAACGCATTTATGAACACCATAAAAGAGGAAAATAATTATGATTGATTATGGATCAAGCTATGTAATACAAGGTTTAATTGCATTAATTTCTAAAGCATTATACTTATGATTTATAACGACAGCTGTGGTATTGATCATAGTTATAGCAATGTTATTTGTCAGAAATTACTTACGCGTACTAAAAGGAGAATATTAAATATAATAGTAGCATCCAAAAAGGATGCTTTTTTAATTCATATATTGATGGGGAATACAGAGAACACTTCTCAGTTTATTTAAAATTATCTACTTTACATAATATATATTATACGAAGTATACTTAAAAAGAAGAAGTAGCAATGATTCTCAATTTTCACATTTATTTATAACTTAATTTGATTTATATATTCTTGTAATATGTTTATGGTATGATTTGGATAAATTCTTTGGAGGTTTTATTTATATATGATTACCTTTAGAAATCTATCTGATAATAATGATTCAAGTTATTGGTTAGATCTTTATTCAGATTCGTTCCCAACTAACCAACGAATTGATTTCAACGATTTAACTAATATTGCCAATTCTAATGACTCCGTTCAAATGCTGCTAATTCAGTTAGACGCTCAAAATGTCGGCATTATTTATCTTGTCGATTTTCACGATCAAGCATTTATTTTATATCTTGCTATTGATGCTAATATGCGTGGTAACGGTTTAGGAAAATTAACTATAAAGGCCTTGAAATCAAGGTTTAAAGACGGTTTCATTCTGGAATCTGAGTCCATTTTAGTTGATTCTGCTAATCATAAACAACGAAATGCTAGATATCGTTTCTATACTAATAACGGTATGATTGATACTGACTTAGCAACCAAGGATTCTGATGACGAATTCCACCTACTTACTTCAAATAAGTATGCTGGTGTGGATCTATACAAGAAAGCTAACCAAATTCTTGGTTTAGATGTAGATGTAATTAAATACAATAAATAGAAAAAATAGGACGCTCTCTGCTGCACGTTTAAATGTTTATATGTATAGTTATACGTTTATGTGCAGTGTGTGGCGTCATAAATACATAAGATTATTTTGATAAGACTTATAATGATGGTTTTTAAGTTTCATATGATAGAATGCATTCATACTTGATTTTAAGGAGAAGCAAAATGAATGTTTTAAAGTTAAAAAAATCTACATATTTAATTATTGCGATAATAATTATATTGGTTGCGCTAGGAATCAGAAATACGATTGATAATGGTAAGTTCTACCAATTTACAAATAACAATGCTGGATTGCTTGTAAAAGCTGATGAAAACAAAAAAGTTATTTGGAAAATGGTAAATCAAGACTCAGATGTTACATATCTATATTTCAACAAGAATAACCAAGTATTAATTGCTGAAGACAACTCTGATCTAAATGGAATCTATAAGAATCCAAACAATTATAGTGATGATATCGGAACCTTTAAAAATAACGGTAGCGAAATTACTTTCAACATCAAGTACGACGAAGAACAAGTTAACATCAAACTTTACAATTTAAAGAAGGTTAGCGATAATAAATTTGTTGGTATTAGTGAAACTGACTCTGGTAGTACTTCATTTAAGAAGAACATCACAATTACCAAAGATGGTTATATTAAGTAAAAAAGGGCGTCTGCGTCTATTAAAAAAGCATTCCAAAATGGAATGCTTTTTATTTGTCATCGACTAATCTAAATTTGATTTTAGCCCCTACTTCTTGGGAACTATTAGCGTGATCAACTTTGACATTTAATTGTTTGAATGGGAAGGTTGCTTGCATATGAGTAACTCTATTAGACATATCAGGCATATTCTTCATTAATTCGTTAATATCCAATCTCTTAGTGTAGAAACGGACAAGTGCCCTAACCCAATTAATTCCGGTTGCTCTGCTTAAGAATATTGTTTCAGTTAAACGTAGTGGTCTAATACCAACATACTCTGATTCCCCCTTCTTATTTTGATTAAACAAGATTTGGACTAATCCAATCCAATTGGAACTTTGAATATGGGCTTTAGATTCTTCAATATCTCTTTGTAATGCTTCATCACCTAAGACATATGGCGTCTCGTATGCAGTTACATAATCTAAGTCACTCTTATTATTACTAATTAACTTTTCTGTTGAGATAAAGTAACTTTCATCTTGAGTCACAAAGAAGTTTAGTGCATAGGTAACATCCTTAGGTAAAACAACCCCTGTTTCTTGATCAGGTGGCAATACTTGAACGTTTAAACCAGTGTATTTCTTTAATTGTTTTAGTAGGAAATGTCTGTTTCCTGGAATGAATACTCTAACTGGTTTTTCCAGTTCAATAATATTTAGAATTGCCCCTAATTGAATTGGTTCAATATATTGCTTATCACTAATTTGTGGACTTAGTGATAATGCATTTGGATTGTTATTCATGACAATTGTCTTGTAACCGATTCTGTGTAGTTGGATTAACATTTCAGCTGTGTAGTAATCAGCAGCTGTATTAGGACCTAGCTTGTTTCCACCACGACCGATTACTAGAGCGGTCTTTTCTGATTCTTGACTAGATTCGTTTTCAATTTCATAACTACTGTAGAAAGAACGAATGTTTTGATCAAATTCACCAGCTGAAGGTTCAATTGCCTTATATGTTGGGTATTCACCAGCAGCGTGATATAACTCTCTAACTTTTTCGATTGGTTGATGCCATGTTTCAGCCATCATACCATCACCAAAGCCATGATCATGAGCAACTTCAATGGTTCTTAGTTTCATTGGTTCTTTAATGATTAGTTCTTCAACATCCAATAATTCCTTTAGCTTGTAGAAATAGAATTGGTTAATCTTGGTTAATTCCTCTAATTCATCTACTTGGTAACCACGTCTTAGCGCTTCAATTAATACTAATAAACGGTCTGACTTAGGGTGAATCAATTGACTGATTAATTCATCACTACTGATTTCGTACATGCTTGGTAGAACATCACGAGGTGAGAATTGAGAACTACGCAAAGCTTTTAACATTGCTTCTTCAACAGTTCTACCTACCCCAATGGTTGAACCAACAGACTTCATTGTAGTATTTAGATGTTGATTAGCTTCTGGAACATTATCAAATGGCCATACTGGCATCTTAATTACCACGTGGTCTAATGTTGGTTCCATGATGGGTGTTAAACGGTGATAGTTAGCGTGTAATTGAATCTCTGGTAATGAATTACCTAGTAAAAGATTTGTACATACATAAACTAATGGATAACCTGTAGATCTCGCAGCTAGTGCTGAACTACTGTTAATCAACGGATTAATTTTTGTGATGTAGTAATTACTACCATCGTTAGGATCTAGGGCAAATTGAATATGACATAAACCAACGATATTCAATAAGTCCATCATCTTAAACGTTGCAGTTCTTAGACTTTGGTACTCAATATCGCCCAGTGTTTGAACTGGAGAAATTACGATTGAATCACCAGAATGGACACCAACAGCATCAATATTTTCCAAACCACTAATTAGAATCTTGGTATTGGTTTGATCTCTAACCGCAACAGTTTCAATTTGTTTGTAACCAACGATGCTCTTTTCAATGATACATACGCTGTCGTCTTTAAATTCGTCTTCTAACATGTCAGAAAGTTCTTCAGCATTATTACAGATGATTCTTTCGGTACTTTCCTTATGGCTAACTTTTTTGATGTTAACTGGGAAACCAATTTCTCGAACGACTTCAAATGCTTCGGATTCACTTCTAACTATTTTAGAAGGTACTGCTGGTTCATCGATACTATTAATAGCAATCTTCATCTTATCTGGATTATTAATAACCTTTAAAGACTCTTTAGAGATCCCTAAAACACGGACTCCTAAATCACTTAGAATTCCTTGGTTTAATAGTTCCTGTGTAACGTGAATTGCTCTTAATCCCCCAGCGATTGGAATAATTGCATCAGGAGATTCCTTCTTAATTACATCAAGAACATTTTTTAAATTAATTTCTTTTATAAATACATTAGCCGGTTGAACTTCTGAAAGTGTAAGTGAAAAAGGATTATTATCAATCACTAGAACTTGAACGCCATTTTTCTTTAAGGCTGTCATCATTTGAAATGCAGCAGCATCAAGCTCAGTTTCATTACCAATTTTAGAAGGTCCACCACCTAAAATTAATACCTTCTTGATTTTATTATCTATCATTAGTTATCTCCTTTGTGAGCTAACGTTTTCTAGAAATTCTTCAAACAAGTCTGCACTGTCTTGTGGACCAGGTCCACCATCTGGTGAGAATTGAACAGAAAAAGCAGGATAATCACGATGTCTGATACCTTGGACAGTACCATTAACTAAATCAACATATGTAATCAATAATTGATCATGGATGATTGATTTAGGATCAACAGCGTATCCTTCGCTTTGTGATGCATAGATGATTTGATTAGTAATAACTTGTCTAATTGGATGATTACTACCATGATGTTCACCGTCTAATTTGTAAACATTGGCATCATTGGCTAATGCAAACAATTCATGTCCTAATCCCATCGCAAACATTGGGATTTCTTTTTGGACCTCTCTAATCATCTGTAAAACAGAATCTGGTAAATCTCTTGGAGAACCAGGTCCAGTTGATAAAACAACACCATCAGGGTCTAAATCAAAGATTTCCTGACTAGTTGTTTCAAATGGCATCACAATAACGTTACAATCAAGGTCAGCCAATTTACGTAAAATACCGTATTTAAGACCGAAATCAATCAATACAATATTGTATCCATCACCAGTATTTGGAAATGGCGCCTTGGTAGATACTTGATTTACTTGTTGATTAGTAAGAACCGTTGCATGAAGTTGATCAAAAGCATGTTCATCATCCATATCAACAATACTTGCCTTCATTGTTTGTTTTCGATTTAAGCGACGTGTTAATTCTCTAGTATCGATTCCCGCAATACCAGGAATGTTATGTTGCTTTAGGAATAAATCTAAGTTTAAGTTTCCTAATCTATTGGTAGAAATATTGGAGTATTCTTTAACAACTACCCCTTTTGAATTTGTCACAATTGCTTCAAAGCTTTTGTGGTTAATTCCTGTATTACCAATAGATGGCTGTGTAAACACAATGATTTGATTATGGTAAATTTGATTTGTTATAACTTCTTGATAGCCTAACATATTAGAATTTACAATAATTTCTCCAGTTGTGGTTGCTTCAGCTCCGAAGGCTTTACCTTTATATGAAGTTCCATCTTCTAATATTAAATATCTAGTGGTCATAACAACAATCTCCTTAAATATTTTATTTAAGAGTTACTTTTCATCAATTTCAACAGAATCTTGATCATCGATTTCATCAACTTGAACATTGATGATTTCTTGTTTTGAAGTTGGAATGTTCTTACCAACAAAGTCAGCTCTAATTGGTAATTCACGGTGTCCACGATCAACTAATACAGCTAATCTGATGTTCTTTGGACGACCTAATTCAGCAATTGCTGATAATGCAGCGTTAATAGTTCTACCAGTAAATAAAACGTCATCAACTAAGATGATGTTTTTGTCCTTTAATGAAACAGCTTCATCAGAAAGAACTGCTGGTTCGTTGTCAGTGTGTTGAATATCATCACGATACTTTGTAACGTCGATCCCAACTACAGGAACTTCTTTATTTTCAAGCTTTTGTAAACGATTAGCAATGCGTTTAGCAAGGTAAATACCACGAGTCTTAATACCAACTAATACTAGGTTATTTACCCCCTTATTTTTTTCAATAATTTCGTAAGTAATACGAGTTAACGCTCTTTGCATGGCCATTTTATCAACAACGACTTTACTCATTACAAATCCTCCTATTTTTGATTGTATTTATTTCTTAATTTAGTAATTGTTTGTTCAAAAATTTCTGGCAATGGTGTTTCAAAAATCATTTGTTCGTTTGTCTTTGGGTGAACAAAGCCTAATTTCTTAGCATGTAAAAATTGACCATTACCCTTTAAAGTGTTCTTGGGTCCGTATAGAGGATCTCCAGCAAGTGGATGACCAATATACTTCATATGAACTCTAATTTGGTGAGTACGACCTGTTTCTAATACACATGAAACAAGTGTATATTCTCCACCGAAGCGTTCTAAAACCTTAAAATGAGTAACGGCGTTCTTTCCATCATCTACGATTGCCTGTTTTTTACGGTCTTTTTTAGATCTACCAATTGGGGCGTTAATAACGCCACTATTTTCTTTGATATTTCCATGTACTAATGCAATATATTCACGAATGTTTGATTTATCCTTTAATTGTTTGGACAAAGATTCATGAGCATAATTATTCTTAGCAACCATTAATAGACCAGATGTATCTTTATCAATTCTATGAACGATTCCTGGTCTATAGGTTCCATTAATTGTTGAAAGTGGTGAATGATAAAGTAATGCATTCACTAATGTATGGTCAGGATGACCTGGAGAAGGATGAACAACCATTCCTTGCGGCTTATTGACGACAATTACATCATCATCCTCATATACAATATCAATGTTGATGTTTTCCGGTTCCACGTTCATTGTTTCTGGTTCAGGAATGATTACCTGAATTACCTCACCGTCTTTAACATCGTATTTTGCCTTTTTCTTTTGTCCATCTACCAAGACTAATCCATCTTCAATCAAACTTTTGGCTCTTGAACGACTTAAATCATCAACGTTATCAGTTAATGATTTATCTAGTCGAACATGCCCCTTTGTGACTGTATAAGTTACTGTATCTTTAATCTAAATCACCATCTCTTAATATTGCAAAAAATAACAAGATAATTCCAAATGTAATGCAGATATCTGCGAAGTTAAACACTGGGAAATTAATAAAATCAACTTGGAACATATCAACTACATAACCTTGTAAGAAACGGTTAATGAAGTTACCTAAAATTCCAGCTAATAAGATTGTTGTACTTGTTAAATAAAGCTTTCTACCCTCTAATTTTATCATAAAATAAACAATCGCTACGACTGCTACTAAGGTAATAATGGAAAATAACCATTGTTGGCCTTCCAAGATACTCCAAGCAGCACCACTATTATGCAGATTAGTAATTGATAATACTCCTGGGATGATTGTTGTACTTGATGTTTCTGAAATGTTTGCAGAAATCCAAATTTTGATTGCTTGATCAATTCCAACAAGAGCACATAGGCTAATTAAAATATATACAATTGGCATTGAAAAACTCCTTTAGAATAGCCCTGTAATCTTACCATCATTATCAATATCCATGTCTAAAGCTGCTGGATGTGATGGTAAACCAGGCATTGTTAGAATCTTACCAGTTAATACAACGATGAAACCGGCACCTAGTTTAGGTTGGATGTCAGAAACATTAATTGAGAAGTCAACTGGTGCTCCTAACTCTTTAGCATTATCAGTGAATGAGTATTGTGTCTTAGCGACACAGATTGGTAATTTGTCCCAACCATTTTTAACTAGTTTCTTTAATTGTGTCTTAGCTTTATTACTTAATACAACACCATTTCCACCATAAATTTTAGTAACGATAGCATTTAACTTGTCCATAAATTCATCATCGTTGTTGTATAGCGGTTTAAATTCTTGATTGTTGTCACATACATCAACTAATTCTTCAGCTAATTCAGTTGCACCTGCTCCACCATTTTCCCATACAGTTGTATTGAATGGTTTTACACCTTGTTCTTTGATGTAATCGTTTAATGCGTTAATTTCTTTTTCAGTATCGCTGGTAAATTCATTTACAGCAACTACAACTGGTTTGTTGTATTGCTTCATGTTAGCAATGTGTCTACCTAAGTTCTTAGCACCCTTTAGCAATGCACCTACGTTTTCTTGATCTAAGTCGTTCTTGTTAACTCCACCATTTAGCTTTAATGCTCTAACAGTAGCAACAATAACAATCGCATCTGGACGTTTTCCTAACTTTTCAGATGTAATGTCTAGGAACTTTTCTCCACCTAAATCTGCACCGAAACCAGCTTCGGTAATTGCGTAATCCGCATGTTGAATGGCTGCTTTAGTAGCTAAAATACTGTTACAACCATGAGCGATATTAGCAAAAGGGCCACCATGAATGAATGCTGGAGTGTGTTCTAGTGTTTGAACTAAGTTTGGCTTGATTGCATCTTTTAATAGTAATGCTAATGCACCAGTAACACCCAAGTCATTAACAGTAACTGGTTGTCTATCGTAGTTGTAACCAATTAGGATTTTACCTAATTTTTCTTTTAAGTCGTTTAAATCTTCACTCAAACATAAAACTGCCATGATTTCACTTGCGACAGTAATGTCAAAACCATCTTCACGAGGGACACCAGATGTACGTCCACCCAATCCAACGATTACGTTTCTTAATTCTCGGTCGTTAATGTCAACGACTCTCTTCCAGGTAATTGTTCTAGGATCAATGTTTAACTTGTTACCATGATGAATGTGATTATCAATTAGTGCTGATAATGTGTCATGTGCTTCAGTAATAGCAGGAAAGTCACCTGTAAAGAAAAGGTTAATATCTTCCATTGGTGCTACTTGAGCGTATCCACCACCAGTTGCACCACCTTTAATTCCCATAACAGGTCCAAGTGATGGTTCTCTTAGCGCAATTGCTACAGACTTATTAATTCTGTGGAATGCGTCACCTAAACCAATGGTTAAAGTAGTTTTACCTTCACCAGCAGCAGTTGGATTAATTGATGTTACTAAAATCAGTTTACCGTTTTTTGAACCGGAAAATGGTAGGTTGATTTTCGCTTTATATTTACCATAAGGATCCATTTGATCGTCACTTATATTTAAACTTGATGCAATTTCGCTAATGTTTTTTAACTCAGCTGATTGTGAAATTTCAATATCTGTTTTCATGGTAAGAACATCTCCTAGAATTATGTAATTTATTTTTTAAGTAAGTTGCTTAGCTCAATTATTGAATTGACAGGCAATAGCAATCTATAGTGCTTTTTGTTAACTTCGATGTCAGCAGTATGCTTAGAGAAACGAACGTTATCAATATCGCTAATATTTGCTTCCAACCATTTTGGATTCATTAGCTTACTTACTGTTATTTTATCATCTTCAATGGTAATTCTTCTAAAAATAATTTGAAAAATCGCAAATAAGAAGAATACTAAAAAGAAAAAGATTGTAATCCATTGAATCACTGTTACTTCAAGCCAGAAAATAATTCCAATAAATAAAAGAGCAAAAGTCCATGCCCAAGTAATTACGGTATACAAAGGTTCTGGCTGGTATAAAAAAGTTCGTTTTTGGGTTATCATTAAGTAAAACCTTCCTTTGGAGAATTAGATTATGTTTAAATTATACACTGATGCGGCCACAATGAACAATTCTGGGAACAGTTCTTGTGGAATTTTAATTGTTCATGATAGTGAACAATACCAAAAAAAACTTAAATTAAATTCAAAAGACAATCATGAAGCAGAGTTCGAAGCTTGCCTACTCGGCTTTAAGGCGATTTCACCATTAACCAATAAGGACTCAATCATTGTTTATTATACAGACAGTAAAATTGTTCATGAAAGTTTAGAAAAACAATATGCTAAACACTATCAAGAATATGTTGATCAAATTCTAGAAGAACAGTCCAAGTACAGCATGGTAATTAATAATTGGATTCCAGATACAAAAAATGAAGGTGCCCATAATCTTGCGACACAGGCCCTTCACTTATTTTACTAATTTAATATAATTTTCAATTGGCTTGCGATATTCATCGATATCGTAATCTACTTTATCAGCAATAATTTCTGCTAAAATCTTACCTACTAAAGGTCCAGTTGTTAAACCAGATGATCCTAGTCCACTGCCGACTAGGATTTTTTCATATCCGGGGATGCGTCCAAAGAATGGAGCGAAATCTGAGGTATATGCTCTAGTTCCAATTTTTACTCTAATTAGGTTTTCAGCATTAATTTGATTAGACATGCTGTGTGCACTGTTCAATAGTGCATCAATAATATCCGAATCAGCAGATAAATCGAATCCCTTATCATTTTCATGACTAGCTCCCACAATTAAGCGTCCATTACCTAATGGGATGAAATCTGATTCACCTTCAGGCATTACAACTGGCATATCGACGTTAGCACCAAGAATTTGAGTGGTAGATAACTCAATTAATTGTCCCTTTTGTGGTCTAACATCAACATCTAAAGGAAGTTGTCTTAGTATATCCTTTGTCCAAGCACCAGTTGCTAAGATGATATTATCAAATTCTAGGAAGTGTCCGTCTAATTCGACATTACCATCTTTATTAATTGATACAGGTTGTTTGATTATTGTTAAATTCTTGTTTTTAGCAATCTTGGTCAAATGACTGGCGTATTTATCACCATTCAATCTAGCACCACCTGACACGAATACACCAGGATAGGAATTATCGATAATCGGAACGAATCTCATCACTTCGTCTGCAGTTAATTCTTTGATTTCACCAATTGTATCGGTCTCATCACGACGTTCTTCAGCTAATTGATAAAGTTCCTTTAGTTTTTCAGAATCTTCACGCGTAATAATGGTCCCACATTGGTTATAAATACTCTCAGGCATTTTTGATTCCTTAGATATTTGTTTTAACAATGTTGCCCCATCACGGGCTAAGTTATACCATTTTTTGTTTCTTCTCTTTGATAACCATGGTGAGATGATACCTGCAGCTGCTTTTGTTGCTTGACCGTTACCATCATCAAACATGGTTACTTCAAAATCATTACCAGAATCTAGTTGGCTTAAGAAATAAGCAGCAGTTGATCCGACAATTCCGCCACCAATAATAGCTATTTTCTTGGTCAATATATACACCCTTTATTTTCTAATCTTTTTACCCCAGAATTGGAAATAATCGGTTCTTAAGTAACCGTTGTACAGTTTACGAGTCTTAGTTGGAGCTTGTCCGTAGAACTTATCAAATTCTAAATCTGATGTAAGGAAGTACTTAGACCAACTAGTCATTGGTTTAAATACGCGTCCTAAGCCCTTGTATAGCTTACGAACTTCTTGTTTATCACTTAAACGCTCACCATATGGTGGGTTTGAAACAACCACACCATTAATCTTGTCAGTCTTGAAGTCTAAAACAGACAATTGCTTAAATTGAATATCATGAAGTAATCCAACTTCTTGAGCATTAACTTTAGCAATATCAATCATGTTTCCATCTACATCAGATGCCATGATGTCTAATTCCTTGTCGTAGTCAGCTTTTTCATCAGCTTTGTTTCTAATGTCTTCAACAACATCCTCATCTACCCAATCCCATTTTTCACATGAAAATTCACGGTTAAAACCAGGAGCAATGTTTCTTGCAATCATTGCTGCTTCGATTGGAATAGTTCCAGATCCACACATTGGATCTAAGAAAGGCATGTCTGGGTACCAACTAGTTAACATGATTAATGCTGCAGCCATATTTTCTTTGATTGGTGCTGGACCTTTGGCAACACGGTAACCACGTTTGAATAAACTTTCACCAGTTGTATCTAGGGTAACCATAACATGGTCTTTATTAATTCTAGTTTCAAGCTTGTAAAGTTGACCGGTTTCTGGAAGTCTTGTACGACGGTGGTATGTTTCGTTTAACTTATTTACTACCGCCTTTTTAGCGATTGCTTGAACGTCTGGAACACTGTGTAATGCAGAGTTGTGTGAACGTCCATTCATTGGAAATTGAGCATCCATTGGTAACAATTCGTCCCAAGGAAGTGCTTTAACATTTTGGAATAAATCTTCAAAAGTCTTAGCTTCGAATTCACCAACAATAATTTCGACACGATCGGCGGTTCTTAGCCAAAGGTTAGTATTGATAATGTCTTCAATTGTTCCTTCGAATCTAACTCTTCCGTTTTCGACTTGAACTTCATAACCTAAATCACGAAGTTCTCTACCAACTAAAGCTTCAATTCCGGCGGCACAAGTGGCCATTAATTTAAAAGTTTTCATTTAATTCATCCTTTTTATGAATTATTTATTTTCAATAAAAAAAGGGAGGAAGAAAACTTCCACCCTTTTCCTGAATGGTGTACATTCCTGTAAGCCATGTTTTGTGCTTTATATTTAAGTCAGGCCTTTAAATATAAAGTAGTAATCATCTATCTGAGAAATAAATTTCTCCCCCACACTTGGTTCAATTTCCGTGTGTGAAGCTCCCCTACCAAAGTTTGGGTTTCCCGCTCGCGGGGTTTACCGCGTTCCACCAGTATCGTTTCCGATACTGTATCGTCACTGTGGCACTTTCAGAAGTACTAAAGCATAGCAAAACCTTAGCTCGTTTCTTCGCCATTACTACAAATTGTAGTCCCCCGGCTTATTTTTTCACCGAGCACGAACACTACAAGCATCGCAGCTTGTGCGAGAGTGGACTTTCCTCAGCCAACATAAGTTGACCGCGATTACTCAGAACATACACCAGTTATTAACGATTAATATCTGTCGATGCTACTTGGTCCTTCAGTAGAACCAAATACACGTTGTTCTAGGTTAGATACACGTTTTAGAAGTTCATTTTCAATACGTGTTCTACCTAAAGTATCATGATTTGATGGTGCTGAATTTGAATCATTGAAATAACCAGATGGAGAAACACTTGGTTCTGGTGTAACAGTACCAGCAGATTGCTTTAATCTTTGTACTTCCATTCTTAGTTGATTGTTTTCATTTTCTAGACTATTGATTCGATTATCGAATGCTTGGTAGTCCTTGATAATACCGTCCAAGAAAGTATCTACTTCATTTGGATCGTACCCTCTCATCTTTTGAGAAAAAGTCTTTTCTAAGATGTCCTTAGGGGTAAATTGTATATTGTTCATTATTCACACCTCATATCATAAATAATCACGAACAAGTATTATTGTACCAGAAATTTAAACATTTTCAATTTATTCCTCAAAATTATTTAAATTATTTTGGTACTCATTCGCGGCTTCTTGTAGTTCGTCAAAATCAATTAAATGATAATCATAGTCATGTATTTCTGAAAATCTTTTAATCTGCTCATAATCATATTGTGTTTTGCCAGGATTGTCAACATCATAGATTAGTAGCGCTCTATCCGTGTGGTTGAGCATAAAATCATGATATGCTCTCAACTGCAATGGTGATTTATATGGATCATTAGAAACACTGGCAGAGAAGTCTACTTTATTAATACTTTGTGATAATTTCATTTGATTTTGTTCGTTCCATTGGTTACCAAATTCCTTGAATGGTAGCATCATAGAAATTTGAAATTCATCTGGATATTCCTCTTTTAACTGGTCTGCTACTTCAACTGTCCATTGTTCGACTCCCATTTGACCACCTGTTATTATCCAATCGACTCCATCTTCAATTGATTGTTTTAAATTATTTTCTATCACATTTTTGATAACTAATTCTTTTGGATCCTTATCGCCAAACACGCCTAGTTCATAACTTCGATATCCAGTTACCCAAAGTCTTGAGATATTAACACCCCCTACCTTATTATTAACTTTTTAGTACTAATGGTATAATATCATTAATAAACTTACAGTAATAATTTATTATTTTTTGAAAGGTGGTACACATGGCTATCCGTTATCCAAATGGTAAGGCTTATAATACCGGCTTGGATAAAAAGAATTCATCACCCAAGAGTAGATACGTAAAGCCAACATTACATGGTGGTCGTGGAATGACTCTTGAAGAAGAATTGAATCGAAGCAATGAGTATTATTTAAGTAAAGATATTGCCGTAATACACAAAAAACCAACCCCTGTTCAAATCGTTAAAGTTGATTATCCTAAAAGAAGTGCTGCTACGATTAAGGAAGCATATTTTCGTAAGGCATCTACCACCGATTATAATGGTGTATATAAAGGAAGATACATAGACTTCGATGCCAAGGAAACCAAAAATAAAACATCGTTTCCCCTATCTAACTTCCATGAACATCAGGTAGAACATATGAGGCAATGTGTTGATAATGGTGGAATTTGTTTCGCGATTATTAAATTCGTAGCGTTAGATGAAGTGTATTTATTCAAGGCTTCCGACCTCTTTTATTTTTGGGATAAACAAAATAATGGTGGAAAAAAATCCATAAAAAAGGATATAATTGAAGAACTTGGTTATAAAATTAATTATTCATTAAATCCCACGATACCTTATTTGGATGCCGTGGATGAATTAGTATAGACCGTAAAGGAGAATAGTAATGTCTCAAAACAATCCTAACTTGGGCAGCCGTGTCCAAAGAAACCAAAAGCAACATAAATCGTCTAAACACGCTACATGGATCAAAAAGGTCATTGTAGGTGGATTAGGATTTATTTCATTGCTAATCGTACTAGGAAGTATCGTCTTCATGATTTACGCTTCTAGTGCACCTGAAATTAGTTATCAATCACTATCAAGTGATAACTCAACCAAGATTTATGACAAATCTGGGCATGTTATTTCACGATTAGGGGTTCAAGATCGAGATTATATCAAGTCTGACAAGATTCCTAGCCAACTAAAGAATGCGATTGTCTCAATCGAAGACCGTCGTTTCTACAAGCATCATGGTGTTGACCCAATCAGAATTATGGGAGCTTCATTATCAAACATAACTTCTGGTTCTTTAAATCTTCAAGGTGGTTCTACACTAACTCAACAATTAGTTAAGTTGTCAGTGTTCTCTACTGCTGCTTCTGATAGAACTTTCAAGAGAAAAGCTCAAGAAGCATGGTTAGCACTTAAGATTGAACGAACATATTCAAAACAACAAATTCTAGAATTCTACATTAATAAGGTATACATGGGTAACAACGTATACGGTATGGAAACCGCTTCTGAATACTACTTCGGTAAATCATTAAGTAAGCTTTCCATTGCACAAACTGCTTTACTGGCTGGTATGCCTCAATCACCAAGTTACTACAACCCTTATGTATATCCTCAATATGCAAAAGAAAGAAGAAACGAAGTATTGAACGCAATGGCATCATATGGTGCTATCACTCAAAAACAAGCAGCTGATGCTAAGAAGACAAGTATCAAGTCTGGTTTAGTTAAGAATCCTAAGAACAGTTCATTCGAATCTGTTAAAGAAAAATATATTGATTCATATCTAAAACAAGTTATTCAAGAACTTAAAGCCAAGGGTTACAATACTCAGTCTGGTTTGAAGGTTTACACTAACTTAGACTTATCTGCACAAAAGAAACTTTATGATTTAGCTAACAACGATGCATCCGTTGGATTCCCTAACAACACCATGCAAGTTGGTGCAACATTAGTAAATCCAAAAACTGGTGCCGTTAACGCAATGATTGGTAATAGAAAGACAGATATTCAATTAGGTTTAAATAGAGCCGTACAAACTGATAGATCAAGTGGTTCTACTGCAAAACCATTAATGGATTACGGTCCAGCAATTGAATACTTAAACTACCCTACTTATCAATTAGTTCACGATACTCCTTACACTTATGCTGGTACTAGCACAACTCTAAAGGATTTTGATGGTAGATATGAAGGCACAATTTCAATGCACAAGGCATTGGTTGAATCAAGAAATATCCCTGCCATTAGAACTCTTGAAAACGTTGGTGTAAGTAAGGCAACCGACTTCTTAAGTTCATTAGGTATGTCATTCAGTGATCCATTATCACTACAAAATGGTATTGGTTTATACATCTCAACTGAACAAGAAGCTGCCGCTTACTCAGCATTCGCTAACAATGGTGTATACCACAAACCCTACTTAATTAGTAAGGTTGTTACTCCAGATAACGAATCACATGACTTCAGTTCTGAAGGTTCTCAAGTAATGAGTCCTGCTACTGCATTCATGATGACATCAATGCTAAAAGGTGTTATGAACCAATCAAATGGTTCTGGTACTGCAGCTTACATTCCTGGTTTATATCAAGCTGGTAAGACCGGTACTACTCAATACCCTGACAACACTTACAACGGTTACCTACCTGCATATGCAGCAATGGATTCATGGTTCACTGGTTACACTCAAAACTATGCCTTATCTGTTTGGACTGGATATGATCACCCATATCAAACCGGTAATTATATAACGGCTGCTCAAACTGATATCGCTCAACGAATTTACAAGTACGAAATGCAATACATTTCTCAAAACCAAACTAATAGCGATTGGGTAAAACCAAGCAACGTAACTGCTGTTAAGTCTGGTGGTCAAACTGAGTACTACAAAGACGGTTACTCCTCTATTCAAGGTGATAAGACAACCGGTTATGCTGGTGGATCACTTTCATCAGTACTAGATAGTACCAAGAAACAAACCAAGGATACCAAGTCAAACAAATCATCAGATGATGATGACGACAAGGATTCCCAAAAGGATAAAAACGAAGCTAAGAAGAGTGCTGGTTCAAATGGTAACAACAATAATGATTCAAACAAGGATCAACAAAATAACCAGAACCAGAACAATAATAATGGTAATAACACAAATAATGCCAATAACAATAATCAACAAAATAACAACAATGGCAATAACAACAACCATTAATTTATAGCTACGAAAAAAGCACCTAGAAAAATTCTAGGTGCTTTTTTATTTGCATTCTTATTTATCAATTTTAAATAAAGGAATATCTGGTTTATTTTGTGTTGCTTTATCACTAAATTTAGCGCTCTTGTTAAACTTTTGTTCATGGTTGCGACGATTACGTTCAACATCAGCTGGCGTCTTGATATTGGCTTTTTCCCAGTTGACTAGAATTCTATCCATATACTTCAAGCTGTATACCTGATTTAAAACAGACTCTCTAAGTGCCAATTTGATCATTTGAGGGTCATACTCGTCATCATTAATCCATTGATTAATAGTTTCAATTTCAATTGGTGATAATGGTCGACCAAATTCTGATTCGATGGAATTAAATACCTTTTTACGATCAGATTCTGTAATCTCATTGGAAGCCATGTTACCTTCAACAACTTCGTTTGAAATTTCCTCTTCTGAAGTTTCTTGGTCTAATTCTGATAACTTTTCGTACATTAAAGAGAAATCATAGACGTCAAAGGCTTGGCCCTTTGCATTTGATAGTGTCTTAATTCTCATTAACTTTTTCTCTACTAATTCATGCAATACTTGGTAAGCCTTTGCGTTTGAAAAACCAGTCGCATTTGTAATCTCTTTGATATCAGGGAAATAATTACCTATATCGATGTTTCTTTTAATTTGAAGATAAATCACCAGTTGGTCACTAGTCATTCCTAATTTAGGATAATTCTTTAATAGATAATTAGAAATGGTAGTTTGACCTGATTGAAGTATCGTCTTTGCAAATTTATCCATTAAAACATACCCCTTTATCTATACGTTAGCTATAAATCTTAGCACTTTACCTGACTTAAAGTCGATGACAGCATAGTTTAATTCATTCTTAGAATTAAAGTAACTAACTGCCCAGGCAGTTTTTTCGTTAAAAATTGTTGGAGCAACACTAATCAACTTCGCAATTCTTTGTTTTTGGTTAGCGACACTTTTAGCTTCATTTGCGGAAATTCCATCTTTGACGTTGGCAACGTTAATGCTACCAGTCTTCTTTTCAATTATTACGTATTGTTTTTGGTTGTCTTTATTAGGTCCTTCAATAGTGTAATAAGTCCTATTTAAATCAGACATGTAGAAGTGATCGACTGATTTAATACCAACCTTCTTTTCTGCCAATGTAGTCGCTTGATGCTTAGCAGATGAAAGTGGTTGTCTAGCCCATAGAAACAGACCCATGATTATTAAAATTAAAACGATAATGATTCCGATTAACCATTTAAAAATTCTGAAATAGTTAATCTTCTTTAAAAACGAAACGTTCATCTTCTGACTCCCTTACACCTTTTTTAGTTTTTCGATAATCTTTCTTTTATCAAGTAGTTGCGGCTTGATATGACTCGGAATTAAGTCAATTAAATTACTACCATATGGTCCTTCAATGACTTCCTTATCTCTTAGATAAATTAATCCCTTTGAACCAGATAATTCTATCACATCTTTAATCGCATCTTTAATATTTAGGATGCTTAATGGGATGGACAATCCATCATTTGGGTTACCGTGCTCATTGTTGATTAAATCATATTGCGCTTGTAAGTAGATATCATCAAAAGAATCGATAGCCATTGAATCGATGATTAATGTATTGATTGGTTTGTTCTTGTTGCGTAACGATTTTAATAAATCGTTATTTCCAACAATTATGTTCTGTGAATCAGCCACAATCTTCTTAACGATTTTATCGTCGTTTCCGCTGAAATCCTGACTTAAGATGACGTTGTGTTCATTTACATCTGATTCATACAAGGACTTAGCAATTTCTTTTACTCGTTGTTTGGAACGAGTAAGAATAAATGAATTCCCATTATTATACTTCATCACTTTTTCAAGTGGCATCGGAATTTGCAAGGCTTCATCTAGAATCAAATTAACTTGTCCATTTAAATCATTTTCATCTTCAAACTTAATCATTCTTGTATTTTGACGTTTTAACTCCAATTTATCGTAGAAATATTGTGAACGTTTTGAAGAATAAATAGCACTATCCAAGAAAATAATTCCCTTGAAGTACTTATATAGTTCGTTTGGTAGAATGTTCTCATTTCTAACTAATCCACCATACAATAATCCATTTTCAACATCCTTATCTTCATTAACACTAAAAGCAAAGACCAGCTGTTTACCTAGTTTGTTTAGTTTAAACAAACGGACTAGGTTATTTTCGATAAATGAACAATATTCCTCTAACTTATCGAAGAACGCATATAAGATGGCTTTGTCGTGACCGTTAAAATGATTAATTGATCTCTTCATGTCGTCAACAATGTCCAAAATGGTTTGTTGGTTTCTAGAGATTGAATTAAATAATGATTTCTTGTTCAAGACAAATGTATTAAATCTTTCAACATCCGGTTTAACGATGTATCCATCAACAGTTCTATTAAGCTTACTCTTGGAATAAAAAGCATTCAGAAAGTCATCCTTAATTGTTTCAAACTGATCGGTGTTCTTGGCTAATAAGTTTTCAATTTTCTTAGCCATGCCAGATAGCTTTTTAGCTTTACTAAAGATGTCAAATACGTTTCTGTTATGAGTTTGATACATCAAGTTAGTGATGTGATTACAGATAATCTTGTTTTCACTTAACTTGAATTGAATTCGATAGTTATCTAGTGCATTATCACTTAACCTTCTAGAATCTTTAATCACTAAGTATGGGTTGTTTTGGTGCAATCTTTGCACGTTTTGTAGTAAATAATCATGAGATACCAAAATCACGTTAGCGCTTTGGTAATCATGAGCTAACTTCATAATGTAGTATCCTCGGTTTTGTTCATCACTAACGACGTTTAAGAAGTAGTTTTGGTTATTATCCTTGTCCAGTTTTAGCTCGTTAATATCACCAGTTTTGGTAAATGTTAGCCAAACCAAAATCTTACATTTTAGAAATTCGGTGTTCTTAGAGTTACTAACGACATTTAAACTATCTGAAAACTTATCCAAATCGATATAGTCAGTTACTGGTCGAACAATTAAACATCTAAGACGGTCAGAAGTAATTTTATTAATATTCTTCACTTGATTGACCAAGGCTGATTCTGAATTAAAATCTTCATCTCCGGCAATAACAATCTTTTGATCCTTCTTAAGTAAATAACTAAGTGGGAATAGATAACTAAAGTCATAGTTAAATTCCCTATTTTCCTCAATCAATAGGTTATTGCTTTCGGATGCTGAATGATAGTTTCCATAAATCGAATTCATCAATTTATTTTCAGTATTGTTAAACTGAGTAACCCCTTTAAACATCTTTGATTTCTTACGTTTATTATTAGGATATTTCAAATTTACGAAGTCACTATCAGTATGATATTTAATTTTTCTAACCTTTAGATTCTTAATGTTCATAATCTTAGGATTATCATCTTTGTGTTTTAAATGATAAGCACGCGTAAACATGATTAAAGTATTCATCGGAAGGGATGGATTAATGTCTAAAATCTGTTTGACGGTCTTCTTTGGTAAATTATCCAATTGGTGTAACAGGATAATTAGGATTTTAGCAGTTGCTAGTGCGTCACTGCTTGATGAATGTGGATGATCATGAACAATGTTTAGGTTTTTACTTAAATCAGTAAGTTTGTAGCTAGGTTCTGTTGGTAATAGCAATTGACTCAATGTAACAGTATCGATTGCTTTATTAGTTAGTTCTTTATGATTCACCCTTTTAAATTCAAAATTTAAAAATGGGAAATCAAAATTGACGTTATGCGCAACAAAGATTGTCTTATCCAGTAACTGATAAATCTTATCTGCTACTTCGTCAAATGTTGGTGCATTAACGACTGTTTGATTTGATATTCCAGTTAATTTTGTAATTTCAGTTGGAATACTAATTTCAGGATTAATAAATGAATTAAATGATCCAATAATCTTGTTGTTTTGAACAAAAGTACAACTAAATTGGATGATTCGATTAGTATAGTTGGACTGACTACTACCAGTAGTCTCAATGTCCACCACTGAAAAAATGGTATTACTCATGATTTCGTTCACCAATCTTTCAAAAAATACTTAACTTAATAATACTACATTTATTAGGTGTTTATCTATTATTTCAGGACACAAATATAAATATTTAAGTTATTTTTATTATGATGATTTTATGATAATATTAACATTAAGAGAAAGTGAGCGATAACATTGACAAATCAAGCAATTGGACATAGTCATGCCAAAATAATACTTATGGGCGAGCACAGTGTTGTATATGGTCAACCAGCCATTGCACTACCCGTTCCTAAAATTGACTTAAACGTTAGAATAATGGAAAAACAAAATGGTATTTACATCAATAGCAAGTATTTCATTGGTAACTTAAATAACGTCCCAAATGACCTATTAGGAATTAAAAACTTAATTGATAGCACCCTTGCTAAACTACACAAAGAGGATGCCTCTTTTGAGATGATTATCGATAGTTCCATTCCATCTGAACGTGGAATGGGTTCTTCAGCAGCAACATCAGTTGCCATCGTCAAAGCATTATTTCATTACTTTAACGTCAGTTTTGATAAGAATTTATTGCTTGATTTAAGTAATGTTGAAGAAACAATCACACACGGAAACCCTTCTGGCTTGGATACAGCAACTGCTGGATCAGATAATCCAGTATGGTTTATCAGAAATGAAACATTAAACGAAATTAACTTCAACTTGAATGCTGTACTAGTAATTGCCGATTCTGGTATCAAAGGAAGAACCGATATTGCAATTAACTACGTTAAACAACAACTAAATAACAATAAAGAAGACACCATGAAATCAATTAAACATATTGGCGAACTGGTTACTCGTGCTAAGTTTGATATCGAAAACGATAATCCAATTGAACTTGGTAAATTAATGACTGAAAATCAAAAAGAGCTAAAGAAATTAAAAGTAAGTAACGATAAGATTGATGAATTAGTTGAAATCGCTAATCGAAATGGTTCATTAGGTACCAAGCTAACAGGTAGCGGACTTGGAGGATGTATCATTGCTTTAGCAAGAAACATTCACGAAGCCCAAAGCATTGAAAATGCGCTACTAAAAGCTGGTGCCTTAGATACCTGGATTCAACCTTTTAACTAAAATCGGAGGAATTATACAAAATGTTAGGTGAAAAAATTACCGCAAGAGCACACACAAATATTGCCTTAGTTAAATATTGGGGAAAAGAAAATGAAGAATTAATTATCCCTGCTAATAGTAGCCTATCGCTAACACTTGATGAATTTTATACTGACACAAGTGTCCTTTTTGATGAGTCTCTTAGTTCCGATGAAGTTACCTTAAACGGTAAGGTTATCGAGGATGAAAAAATTACCAAATTTATGGATATCATTCGTAAGAAATCAAACATTAATGCATTTGCGCGCATTGAATCAACCAACCATGTCCCTACTTCAGCCGGATTAGCATCTTCTGCTTCTGCATATGCTGCTCTAGCTGCTGCCGGTAGTAAGGCTTACGGACTTAATTTAAGTAAAAAAGGTTTATCTCGTTTAGCAAGACGCGGTTCCGGTTCCGCAACACGTTCAATATTCGGTGGCTTTGCGGCTTGGAATAAAGGAACTGATGATGAATCATCATACGGTTACAGCATTGAAGATCCAGTAAAAATGGACATTAATATGATTGCAATCATTCTTGATAATCAACCTAAGAAAATTAGTAGTAGAAAGGGAATGAAGATTTCTATTAAAACTTCTCCCTACTATCAAAGTTGGATTAAGCAAACTACTGCTGATTTTCAAATAATTGAAGAAGCAATTAAGGAAAATGACTTTACCACTTTAGGTAAAACAGCAGAACTAAATGCTATGAGAATGCACTCATTAACATTAAGCTCTGATCCTTCCTACTTATACATAAATGCCGATAGTCTTAAAGTCATTAACATGGTTAAGGAATTAAGAGAAAACGGCGTTGAATGCTATTACACAATGGATGCAGGTCCAAATGTTAAAATTATCTGTCAAAGTGATAAAATCAGTGCAATCACTGATAAGTTGTCAGATAAATTTTCTAATGATCAAATCAAAGTATCTGGACCTGGTGAAGGAATAAAGTATCTATAAATTGAAAGGACTAATTTAAAATGATTTCTGTAAAAGCACCCGGAAAGCTATATATTGCTGGTGAATATGCTGTGGTTGAAAACGGATATCCAGCTATCCTTGTTGCAATTGATCAATATATTACAGCTAATATTAGTGAATCCGAAAATAATGTTGGTGTAATTCATTCAAAACAATATGAAAATGACAAAATTGAATGGGTTTACGATAATAATCAAATCAAACCTCTAAAAGATAACAGTTCTTTCAACTACGTAATTTCAGCAATGAAAACATTTGAAACATATGTCAAAGAATTAAACATAAATCATAAGTTATATAACATTGATATTGATAGTAATTTAAACAGTGAAGACGGAAAAAAATATGGATTGGGTTCCTCAGCCGCAGTCACTGTCGCAACAATCAAAGCTTTAAACGAACTATATGGTTTACACTTAAGTAAACTGCAAATATTTAAACTAGCTGCCATTGCTCATTTAAGAATTCAAGGTAACGGTTCATTGGGTGACGTCGCTGCTAGTAGTTTTGGCGGTTGGATTGCTTACAGTTCATTCGATAAGAAATGGTTAGCAAATCAAACCAATCTAAAAGACGTGATGGAACAAAGTTGGCCTCATCTAATGATTGAACAACTTACCCCACCTTCTGACCTCGAATTACTTATTGGCTGGACAGGAACTCCTGCTTCAACTTCCAATTTACTTAAAAGCGTTGAATCATCATCAAACGTTGATAGATACAAGCGGTTCTTAGTAAAGAGTAAGCGTTGTATCAATAAGATGATAAATGGTTTTAAAAATAAAGATATTGCAGTTATTAAAAACCAAATTAAAGAGAACAGAAATATCATCGTCGAATTAGCAAGTTTCACAGGTATTGACATCGAAACAAGTAAGCTAAAACGACTATGTGAAATTGCGGAAGAATATAACGGTTCAGGAAAATCTTCTGGCGCCGGAGGTGGAGATTGTGGAATTGCCATTGTTGAAAAACAATCCCCCATTAAAGATATCGAATCAAAATGGACAGAAAATGGCATTATCCCACTTCACCTAAATATCTATTCAGAAAAGGAGGCATAATCAATGGTCAGTATCCAATCTCATCGAAAAGATGAACACGTTTCATTAGCTATTAAGTTCTACGATAAAACCAGTCATGCTGGTTTTGATCAACTAAGATTTGTCCACCAAGGAATTCCAGAAATCAGTTTTGATGATATCGATACATCAACAACTATCGAAAATATAAAAATGGACTTCCCTATCTATATCGAAGCCATGACCGGTGGAAGCGAATATACAAAGAAGTTAAATGAAAAGCTAGCTAGAATCGCAAAGAGTACTGGGATTGCTATGGCCACTGGTTCTCAAAGTGTCGCTTTAAAAGACAATTCAGTTGCTTCTTCTTTTGAGATTGTTAGAGAAACCAATCCAAATGGAATTTTATTTTCTAATTTAGGCGCTTCATCGGATGTTTCAAGAGCTAAGGCAGCGGTAAAAATGATGAATTCTGATGCGATTGAAATTCATATTAATACTCCACAAGAAATGATTATGCCTGAGGGTGATCGAGAATTTAACTGGATTGAAAATATTAAATCCATTCAAGAAGAACTCGCCTGCCCTGTCATCGTTAAAGAAGTTGGTTTTGGCATGTCTAAAGAAACCATTCAACAATTAGTCGATGCTGGTGTTAAAAATATTAATATCAGTGGTAAAGGTGGCACTAGTTTCAGTAAGATTGAAAACTACCGTAGAAAGAAACAAGAAATGGATTATCTAGAAGATTGGGGACAAACAACCGTTGAATCACTTCTAGAAGCTCAACCATTTAAAGATAAAACTAATATCATTGCCTCAGGCGGTATCAGAACACCACTTGATGCTGTTAAAGCAATCGCACTTGGCGCTAATTCCATTGGAATTGCAGCCCCTATTCTATATTCACTAATCAAGAATGGTGAAGACGAAACCATTGAATTCATTAATGATTTTATTTATGGAATGAAATCATTAATGACCATGCTTGGTGCAAAAAACTTATCTGAGTTACAAAGTAAAAAATTAATATTGAGTTCGGATCTTCTATCATATGTTTCCCAACGAGGACTTCCCTACTAATTTAAGCAAGCGGTTTTTGCTTGCTTTTTTCTTTTATTTTTATAAGTTAAAGTAACTTTATACTTCTAACTAAAGGATTAACTTTAAATAACTTTACCAATAAAAAAAGACCTCTACTTTTAAGTAGAAGTCTTAATTTTATGATTTAATTATCATCATCATTATCTTTGTCATAATCTTTAATCTTACCTTCTGACTTAAGCGTTTGTAACTTAAGTGAACTATCTTCCTTCTTCATGTTAGCGGTAAATTTAAAGATTTGAATATGATTGTGATCATCACCGTCATCATCAGAAACATCAAAAGTATATTTAAAAGTCCCTGTAACAACTGAGTGGTCACCTGCAGGAACAACTGAATCAACAGATGAATCAATGCTTACACTATTAAATTTGTTGTCGTTAATTTGATCAGCTTGTTGCTTTGCCCAAGTAATGAAATCTTGAGCGTCACTGTTGTTTGAACCATCAACGAAGTAATCACTAGGATCAAAGTCGTTATTGTCATTTACAGCTGAACTAAGATCATTTGAGAAGTCACTGATTAGATTTGCAGCATCGTCTTTATCCACTGCCCCTGGGTAGTTAAGACTAACTTCTTGTCCATCGTCACTTTCGCTCAAATGATACTTATCTGAGGTAACTGTCTTACCATCTGAATGCATGACACCATAAATATAAATTGCAGAAGAGAATGGCATGTCTGAAACCTTGTAATCTCCATCACTGTTACTAGTACCGACTTTCTTATCATTAATGTAAATGTCAGAATTTGGGCCAGCCTTCACGGTGAATTTAATAGTCTTTAATGGCATGTAGATATTATCACTGTTATCAAGGTAAGTAGTTTGTGCATTAGTAACTTTTTTACCTGATAATGTCTTTGAAACAGTAATATTATAGTCACCCGGTAGAATTCGACCCAAACTAAATTCTGAATCTGAATCTGAAGTTTGACCAATCTTATTATTATTTAAAATAACATCTGCAGACTTTTCACTAGTTGTAATCGTTGGAACAACTGGTTTTACCTTGACTTGGTAGTTAGGGAATAATAACCACTTGCGTCCGTCTTGAACATATTCAAAATTACCATCCTTTGAAGATCCAGAATCACTTAGTTGGCCCTTTAATGATTGTAATTCGTCATTATTCTTGTTCATGTGCTTAGATAATGGTGCCATTGTACTGTCATTTAAAGTAACGCGACTATCGGTTGATTCAAAGTATGAATCGGTATTCTTGTCACTAGTTAATGAAGTCATTGCACGATCTAATACCGCACTCTTTGAGTAGTAGTGGTTTCCGAAAAGGTATCCGATAAAGCCGAATACAACAACAACTACAACCACAATTCCAATAATTAGGTTTCTAGTTTGATGTTTTTTACTCTTCTTAAAGCCACTTCTTGTTTCCATAACATTTCCATTATTTGATGGTTGTTGTTGGGAAACACTATTGTTATTACTTTGAGGTTGTTGGTAATCATTAACTGTATTATCAACACTTGATGGACTAGATTGATTTGTTTGATCAGTTACGTCATTATCTAGTTGTGCACCACAGTTGTGACAAAATTGTTCGTCAGCATCAACCTTTGTACCACAATTTTGACAGAATCTTGATTCCCTCATAAATTAACCCCCTAATCTTAATTAACTTTGTAGTGACTTGATGAAAACAATAAAGAACACAACAATTAATGATAAGTGGGCTAATAATAGAACATATAACTTATCAAATTTGTTTGAGTTTTGGCCATCAATAATTGCGTAAGTAAAACCAATTAGGTCGTTAATTACTACAAATAGGAAGATAAACATGTTGAATGTTAATGCAACAAGACCACCAATTAATACGAATAAGAACATGATAGCTGATAATAAAACTGAAATGTTAGTGTATGCAGCCAATTTGTTGATGAATTCAAAGAAATCAGTTTTTTCACCAGTTCCAGCGACTGCAAAAGCTCTAAATCCGTATGCTAATGCAATGAAAGCAACAATCATTAACACTGAGAATAATTCAACTTTACCAGCACCTGCATTTACTAAGCCTTGGAAAAAGCTTACAACGGAAGCAGATGAATCATTACCAAAACTATTTGCAGCAGATTCAATTCCACCATTAATCTTTGAAGTAATTAGCATAACAGATAAAATGGCAATTACAGCGCTAGCAATAAATGAAGTTAAACCGAAGTACTTGTTTGAAGCTTTTCCGGTTAATGAAGGATGTTTAACACTTTCCCAGAACCACTTGAAGAAATCCTTAGCATAGTTCTTAGCTTGTTCTGCACTTTGGTTAGGAACAACGTTTTGGTTTTGTGCTCCGTTAGTGTTAGCACCGTTTGGTTGTACGTTTTGTACAATTTGGGCTCCACACTTAGGACAGAACTTTGCTCCTTCCTTTAATTCATTACCACATTTTGGGCAAAATTTTGCATTCATATAAAATACCTCCATAAATATGTAATATAAATATTATACCATTATTAATCATATCACATTTTTATTTAATTATCTTATCAGCTAATAAATATTATGAATAAATAACTAAAAAAGAGCTACAATTCAATGCAACTCTTTTAATTATTAATCAACGTTGAATCTTAGTCCCTTAGGGAAGAAATTTTTAATCGTACCATTTACAACCTTACCAAAAGCAATAGGTTGGTTCTTACAGATTAGTTGGTACCATCCCTTCTTAACATCCTTATCACAGTTGATAACATCCCCATGGACATATTGTTTCCAGTCATCTTCAGATATTTCTAAACGATTAACAACCTCATTACTATGCAAAGCTAATGCTAATGCATAACTTGGTTCAAAACGTTTCTTCTTAATTGTTCCTAGATGTAATCCTGGACGCATCACCTTTAATCCCTTCAATTCGGGAAGAGTATTATCAAAGGTGTATAATTGATCTCCGAATAAAATTAAGTGTTTTGGATCAAAGTTATTTAGGTTTGCTTCCTTAAACTCATTCCATAGTTTCTTATCATCAATTGATAGATTACTTTGCAAACGATGTTTAATCTTCTTAGCATTACCTTCGTCGTTACTAGATAGTTTGGAAACAAAGTGACCTTCACCCTTGAAGTGATTAGGGAATAGTCTAACCGTATTAGCTAATTCTTCATTTCCATCTGCCCATTGTGGCTTACCACTTAACATCCCATCGTATTTCTTAATTGGATCAATGGAAAAATCATAAGTGTCTTTCATCCATTCGACAATTTGTTCATCCTCCTCTGGAGCAAACGTACATGTTGAGTAGATAATCTTACCACCTGGTTTTAGCATCTTAACTGCTTGTTCAATGATTTCCTTTTGACGAGTAGCACATTGACTGGGATATTCCGCATTCCAATATTGAATAGCATCGTTATTCTTTCTAAACATCCCTTCACCAGAACATGGCGCATCAATTAGAATCTTATCGAAGAAACGTGGGAAATGCTTGGCTAGGTTGTTTGGATTTTCATTTAGAATTAGCGCGTTTCTAATCCCAAATCTTTCAACATTTTCTACTAGAATCTTAGCACGCTTATAATCAATTTCATTGGTTACTAATAAACCCTGATTATCCATGTAACTAGCGACATGGGTTGTCTTTCCACCGGGAGCGGCACATAGGTCCAATACGTAATCTCCTGGTTTGATATCCGCTACTTCACCTACATACATCGCACTAGGTTCTTGTGAGTAAATCGCACCACTTTGATGCTCAACACTCTTACCGTTAACATCACCATAGTAGCCATATTGGCAGTATTCAATTGATTCATTATTAGGTTCTGCTGGCATGTGTTCCTTTAATGGATTAATTCTAAATCCAGGATTGGTATCTTTATCTAGACTGGCAAAGAATGATTCTGCATCATCCCCCAGTAGTTTTTGATATTTAGTTTTAAAATCGTTTGGTAATTGCACGAGATTGCTCCTTTTGCATTGACTTACATTTTTTAATTAGTTAACATATTACTATTATATTTTTTTAAAAGAGGTGAAACAACTACATGGATAAGAAACTTATCGCAATTGACCTTGATGGAACTACACTAAATAGTGAGTCAAAGGTTTCACAAAAAACTATTAATACTTTAAATAAAGTAATTGATTTAGGTCATGTTGTCAATATTGTATCAGGACGTCCACCACGTTTGATTACAGACATCTATAACCAAATTGGTTTAGACAATCCTTTAATTAGTTTTAACGGTAGTCTAGGATACAATCCACTAACTGATTGGAATAAGGCATACGAATACAATATCGATCGTGACATCGTCTTTGAAGTCTTAAGACAAGATAAAGACTTAGGGATTAACCTAATGGCTGTTGAAGGTAAAGAACTATTCTTGGCTAATCGTGAAGCAAACGACGAAGTTGGTTTCTTCCCAACTAGTCTTGAACCTTCTGAATTCATTACTAAAGAGAACTTAAATGAAAACCCAATTTGTCTAACTCTACAAATCCAACACAATAAGATGGATAAATTCATTAACTATGTAGATCGTAACTATGGTGATACCCTACAAATTTCACCATGGGGAGGTCCTGATTCAATCGTTGAATTAGCATCTAAGGACGTTAGTAAGGAAACTGGTCTAGAAGTACTATCTGACTACTACAATATTGACCAATCTAACATCATTGCTTTTGGTGATGAATTTAACGATGAAACCATGTTGAAGTACGCTGGCTTAGGAGTTGCTATGAAGAATGGTCAACCTAAGATTAAACAATTAGCCGATGACGTTACCAAGTACAATAACGATAATGACGGTTTAGCTCGTTATCTAGACGAATACTTTGAACTATAAAAAGACTTGAGATTAACTCAAGTCTTTTTTCTTTTTCTTATTTATTTGGATGAAACATTTGCGTACTCTTAACCGCTAATTGCCAACCTTCATAGTAGTGATTACGTTTGGCTTCATCCATCTTAGGATAAAACTCGTCTTGCTTTGGTTTAATTTGCTTAATCTCATCAATATCTTTCCAAAAGCCAACTGCTAATCCTGCTAAGTAAGCAGAACCTAATGCAGTGGTTTCTGATATGGATGATCTTTCAATTGGTGTATTTAAGATATCTGATTGGAATTGCATCAAATAATCATTTTGCGCAGCCCCACCATCAACCTTTAGATGCTTCAAGTCTAATTGAGTATCATCCACCATAGTGTTAACCACATCCTTGGTTTGATATGCTAGTGAGTCCAAAGTAGCCTTAACAAAGTCTTCCTTGGAAGTAGCTCTAGTTAACCCAAAGATTGCTCCTCGACTGTCTTGGTCCCAATATGGGGCGCCTAGACCAGTAAATGCCGGAACGACGTAAACATCATGGTCGTTGGCAGAATTAAATGCTAATTCCTGGGTTTCCTTAGCATCGTTAATAATTCTAAGACCATCTCTTAACCATTGAATGGCGGAACCTGCGACAAAGACACTTCCCTCAATGGCATAGTTAACCTTGCCATCAATTCCATAAGCAATAGTTGTTAGTAAACCACGATCAGATAATACCGGTTTATTACCCGTATTCATGACAATGAATGAACCAGTGCCGTAGGTATTCTTAACACTGCCGGCTTCTAGTCCTAATTGACCGAATAATGCCGATTGTTGGTCACCAGCAATTCCTGAGACCGGAATTTGCACACCATAAAAAGCGTAACCAGCAGTGTAACCATATATTTCAGATGATGATCTAACACTTGGCAATATTCGTTTTGGAATATCCAAAGCGGCTAGAATTTCGTCATCCCAACTTAACGTGTGAATGTTATACAACATTGTTCTACTTGCATTGGAATAATCAGTCGCATGAACATGACCACCAGTTAATTTCCATAGAATCCAGGTATCAATGGTTCCAAATAAAATATCACCATTTTCCGCCTTTTTTCTAATGCCATCGACGTTATCTAACAACCACTTGATTTTGGTGGCTGAGAAGTATGAGTCAATAACCAAACCGGTCTTTTCATGAATCATCTTGGTATAACCAGCGGCTTTTAAATCATTCGCAATGTTACTTGTTTGTTTTGATTGCCATACAATTGCATTATGAACTGGTTCACCCGTAATTCTATCCCACATGACTGTGGTTTCTCTTTGGTTGGTAATCCCAATTCCACGAACCTTATAAGGCGGTATTTTGGAGTGAATTAATGCTTCTGAGATAACAGTCTGCACAGCGTCCCATATTTCATTAGCATCATGTTCAACCCATCCTGATTGAGGGAAAAATTGCGTAATTTCCTTTTGTGACTTACTTACCACTTCGCCACTATGGTTAAAAATCATAGCACGAACACTGGTAGTTCCCTCATCAATTGACATTATATACTGTTCGTTTTGCATTTTATTTCCTCAGTTATTATTTTTCGTCACTCTTTAGTTTACCTGCAACACTGTAGTTACTCTTCTTCATTTCGTTTAAAACAATGTGAACGTGTTCAGCTGGTGCACCAGTGTTCTTTACGATTGCACTGGTAACGTCAGCAACTAGTCCCTTCAATTGTTCTTCGTTTCTTCCTTCGATTAAATCAATATGTACTAATGGCATAATCATTCTCCTAATCTATAATTTTATTCTGATTATACTTTAGATACTTATATATTTCAATTTTTTAAAAGTTTAATGTACAATTATAGAAATGAAATTAACGAGGGAGTGTTTAACATGCCAAAGTTTCCAGAATACGATGCATGTACTAGTATCTTAGTCGGTAAGAAGGCATCTGTTGATGGTTCTACCATGATTGGTCGTAACGAAGATTGCAAAGCAACCTGGCCAAAACATTTTGTTGTTCATCCTCATAAAGAGTATAAGGAAAAACCAGTGTTTAAAGCGCAAGAAAACGCCTTTATGATGGAATTACCTACTGTTAGAGGAAAATACACCGCTACTCCAGAATGGACTAATAAAGAGGGATTATTTGAAGAAGAAGGTATTAACGAATACGGTGTTGCTATGAGTGCTACCGAAAGTGCCTACTCAAATAGTTATGTATTAGGATTTGACCCACTAGTTGAAGGCGGTATCAGCGAAGCTTCTGTGGTCACAGTTGTTCTACCGTACGTGAAAACAGCACGTGAGGGTGTTAAACGCCTAGGTGAAATCGTCTCCAAGTATGGTTCAAGTGAAAGCAATGGTATCTTATTCTCAGATCAAGAAGAAGTTTGGTACTTTGAAATTGGTTCCGGCCATCAATGGGTAGCAATGCGAATTCCAGATGATTGCTATGCTGTTGTATCAAATCGCCTAGCCATTCAAAACATCGACTTCGATGACCCTGATAACTTTATGTGGTCAGCAGATATCATTGATTTCGTCAGAAAGAACCACTTAAATAACTCTAATAACGGTAGTTTTAACTTTAGAGAAATCTTCGGAACTAGAAATGAGTCTGACCTATACTACAACAACCCACGTGTTTGGTATGGTCAACGCATGTTTAACCCAGAAATTAAACAAGATCCAGAATCATATGACCTACCATTTGTCAGAAAGCCAAGTCGCTTAATCTCCGTGCAAGATGCTAAGGACTTTCTAGCATCACACTACCAAGGAACCCCATTTGATCCAGTTGGTAAAGGTAGTCACGAAGACAAGACAAGATACCGTCCAATTAGTTTGGCAAAGGCCCAAGAATCACACGTCTTACAAATTCGTCCTAACCTTCCAATCGAAGTTGGTGGTATTCACTGGTTATCAATGGGTGTTGCCGCACAAAGCGTCTTTGTTCCATTCTTTGCCGGCATCAAAGATACCCCACTGGAATACAAGATTGGTAAGTTAACCTATGAACCAAAGTCAGCTTATTGGATTTTCAAACTGGCTGGAGTGTTATTAGACCCACACTACAATACCTTTGTTGATGTTGTCGGTGACGTCCAAGAAAAACTTAATATCTACTTCCAACAAAAGATTAATGAAGCTGATATCAAGGCCAATGATTTAGCACCTCAAGAAGTATCTGATTTTGTCACAAAGATCAGTAATGAATGTGCTGAATATGCAATGGATAGTTACAGACATCTATCATACGAAATGATTTCCAAATCAACCGACTTTTCAAAGTTAAACTATAATACAGACGAAAACCTATAAAATAAAAGGATGACTTAATTGTCATCCTTTTTTGTACAAAAAAAGAGCAACGCATAAGCGTTACTCTTCATTTTAGATATAAATTTTATCTTAACGACGACGTGCTTCTTTAATACGAGCAGCCTTACCATGACGTTCGCGTAAGTAGTATAGCTTAGCACGACGTACGGCACCACGACGAGTTACTTCTAACTTAGCAACACGTGGTGAGTGTAGTGGGAAGATACGTTCAACACCTACACCTGAAGTAATCTTACGAACAGTGTAAGTAGCTTGGATACCTGTACCGTGGCGTTTGATAACAACACCTTCGAATACTTGGATACGTTCGTTGCTACCTTCAACAACCTTTACAGATACCTTAACAGTATCTCCGGCTCTAAATTCTGGAACATCACTCTTTAGTTGTTCCGCGTTAATCTTTGAGATTAATTCGTTTTGACGCATAATATAACATCCTCCAACTAGCATTCTTGTCTTTACTTGTTGCAACAGCGGAATACCGTTTTTATTTAACTATAAAAATAGTCAACTAAAATACTAACATAACCGCAATTACTTGTAAAGATTATTTTATTCCTCTTCTATTTTTACTTCCGCTAACAATTTCTTTTGTAAATCAGTTAATTGACTGTAATCAATTAAGTCTGGGCGTCTAATGTAAGTCTTTCTTAGCGCCTCTTTTTCGCGCCATTCTTCAATCTTTTGGTGGTTACCACTAGTCAACACATCAGGTACTGTCATTCCCCTAAAATCTGCCGGTCTAGTGTATTGAGGATATTCTAGTAATCCACTTGAGAATGAATCACCTGGTGCTGATTCATCATTACCCAAAACATCAGATAATAATCGAGCAGTTGCATCAATCATCACCATTGCTGGTAGTTCTCCACCAGTTAAGACAAAGTCACCCAATGAGTATTCATCAGTAACTAATGTCTTAATTCTTTCGTCATATCCTTCATAGTGACCACAAATGAACGTTAAATGGTCTTCTTTAGATAGCTTTTCGGCCTCTTTTTGATCGAACTTCTTTCCTGCCGGATCCAATAGAATTACACGTCCCTTAGAAATGCCTTCCTTAGCAGCTTCTTCTTGGGTGTGAGTAAGTGCATCAAAAATAGGTTGAGCTTGTAGTAACATTCCCGCACCACCACCAAACGGGTAGTCATCAACGTTACCGTGCTTGTTGGTCGAAAAGTCTCTAAAGTTAGTGATATTAATATCTAATAATCCTTTATCCTTTGCTTTTCCAAGGATTGAATCACCCAAAGGGCCATCAAACATATCTGGAAACAAGCTTAAGATATCAATCTTCATCGTCGAGCCCCCTAGGAACATCCACAGTAATTATTTCATCGTCTAAATTAACATCTAAGATAACTGAATCAATCTTAGGTAATAATAAATCGGACTTGTTATCACGTGAGACAACCCAAACATCATTGGCACCTGGTGAAAGAATTTCCTTAACGGAACCAATCTTTTGTCCATCAGTATCTAAAACATCTAAACCAATGATTTGGTGATAGTAGTATTCGCCAGGTTGTAAGTCATCACTATCAAGTTGATCTTCAGCAATCTTTAATTCCGAAGGTTTTAAGTATTCAACATCATTGATAGTTGGCTTGTCTTTAAAGTGTAGCAAGATGAAGTTCTTATGAGTTCTAACACCATCGATCACTAACTTTTCACTCTTAGTATCATTTAAAAACGCATAAACTTCATTACCAACTTTAAAACGTTTTTCAGGGAAATCGGTAATAGACATTACACGAACTTCACCACGAAGTCCCTGAGTATTTACAATCTTTCCAATATTATAAAAGTTCATTATTCATTTCCCCTTTTATGTTAAAAAACTCTTAAACAAAACACCAAGGTTTCATTTAAGAGTTTTTATTCTTACTATCATCAATAATCAGTCTTACGCGCTTATCACCAGAAACACGAGCACTATAAACAATCGTACGAATTGTTTGTGCTACATGGCCCTTTTTACCGATAATTCTACCGACATCGGTAGGATTGGTAACAAGATGATATTCATAGAAACGATCCGATTCACTATGATCGATAGCAACATCCTCTGGATATTCCACCAGTGGTTTTACGATTTTTTTAATCAGCTCATCAAAATTAGTCATAACTCGATATCACTTATTTCTTAGAGTATTTAGCTTCATGATATTTCTTCATGATACCAGCATCAGATAGTAAGTTACGTACAGTATCTGAAGGTTGTGCACCCTTGTTTAACCATTCGAAGATATCTTCTTCTTCTAGTTTAACAGTACTTGGTTGAGTTAATGGATTGTAAGTACCAACAGTTTGGATGAAACGACCATCACGAGGGCTACGTGAATCAGCAACTACAACACGGTAGAAAGGACGCTTCTTTGAACCCATTCTCTTCAAACGAATTTTAACAGACATTAATAAACACCTCCTGTATTTCTTTTAACGATATTAAATATAACAGTTATTTAGATGCTTGTAAAGGTTTTTTTCTTTACACCATGATTTTTTTATTGAAAATCAGCTAAAAGAGCACTTTTTGCTAGTTGATCCATGTATTTTTCGTTATAAATAACAAAATTATGGACGCTTTGATAATCATCAAAATCAACTTTAACATTCTCAAATATCTGATTTCTAACTAACTCCTTGGCTAGATTAACATCATTAACTGACATCTTTGCCACAAATGGAGAGTCTTCATAAATCTCATCCCAAGAATTAGATAGTAATGCCTTTGCTCTTTTAATATTGACGTTATTATTAATCGCCATTTTTAATATATCCGGTTCTAACATTTTATCACATCCTAATTTGGTCTAAATATAAGACGTTGTCTTTTTGATTAAGTACTGATAAATCGTCGTAGTAGTCCAATAGAACCCAGGTAATATTCAAGTTTGATTGGTTCAAATATTCTTCACCCTTACCGTCGGTGAAAATAATGCATCCCTGCTTAGCCAATTTATGATTGTTGACATAGTCAACAATGCTTTGGTACTTGGTACCACCCTTTAATAACCGTTTATTGGATAACAGACTATCGCTAATCGTATGAACCTCAGCATCAAACGTATAGCAATTAACCTCAATATTTCGCATCGATTGAATTTCCTTAACGACACTAACCATATTGGTATATTGATCATCGCTGATTGAACCCGAACTATCAATAAAGACGTTTACATGTTCACTCTGACGTCCAATCCTTCCTGCAATATCCATGCGATATGGTTGTCTGCGGTTAAATCGGTTATATGTCTTCTTTGATCGATTACTCTTATTTCCAGTAAGTCTGCTTACGATTTGTCGTAAATTTATTCTAGGCATCATAACAGACTTAAGCTGCTTATTAACTGCCATTGAAAGTTCACCACGATATTGGCTATAAGCATCCCTTAATAGCTTATAGATTGTTTCTTTTCTTTGGTCATAGTCTTGATTACTGATATTGCCCTCATCATCAAAATATCGATGATCATCGACAATTCGAAGGTTATCATTATCTAATTTACCAACACCATCCTGTTTATCCTGACTAAACAAATCGTAAAGCTGTTTAGCGTATTGACTCGAATCCAGATTTGGTTTCATATCAAGATTATATTGGTAGTTAATCTTATCTAGCGTCCATCCCTTGGAATAAACATCGGTAACGTATTGGTTAACGGCCACATCGGAGGCCACGTCATTCAATTGACTGTGATTGACGTATCTGAGGGGATGCAACCACACGATATGCATGGCTAGATGCTCCAGGATTGCAACCAAATCATTATCATCTGCAACATCATCATTTAAATGAGTAGGATTATATGCCAATTCCAATTGGTTATTTGACCACTTCAATGCCAGAAATGAATCAATCGTATCATCTGCATTCCTGTTTAAATGGAGCAAAATTTCGCCATAGAAGCTCTTATTATGAATTAAGGATAAAATCCCTTTAGCAATAATTCCATCCATCTCAATTGGACTATTTTGCTTTGATTTTTTATGAATTAGGTCGTAAATATCACTATTAAGTGTCATATTAATCACCTGTATGCATTAAAACTGATTTTGGTTAACATATCATATAACTGCTTAGCAGCTAAACTGGTTTCGGCCATGTTGTAGATGTCATCGATTAACCCACTATCATTAATCAATATTCTAGCAATCGCGTATTGACCATCTGAACTTAATAAGTCGATAAACGTTGTTAAACGGTGGCAAGTGTCATCACTTAATGTTGATAATGCAGTTACGTATTCACTGACTAATGATTGCTTAGTAACCTCATCGTTAGAGGCTAGTTTATCAACGACATCTTGTAAGTCGCCATTTAAATCAATCTTATCATCGATAGATTGATGCATGAATTTAATAAAGGCTTCTGCAATGGATGGTCCTACATTTCCCGAGATGACCTCGCTTAAAATGTCTTCATCATAATCGTCGTTGTATTGATTAATGATGTTTGAAACACGGTGCCAAGATCTAGGCGTCGGTTTAATTTCATCATGGCCATAATCTAAAAATTCGGGATTGTCACTAATAAAATTAATGACTTGTTGGTTAACTTGGTTCTCTTTTGCCCACTTTAGCCAATCGTTTGCATCAGTTTGCATGTTCACGTGTACAGTTCTATCGGTGATAGCGTCGTCACTAGCATAGACATCATAATTAGAACTAATATCATCAGGGTTTTCAGCAATGATGATGTGGACTTGCTTTGGTAATACCACCGAATTAATGCGGCGTTGTAATACTAAATTCATTAGCTCACTTTGTACGTCAGAAGTTCCACGATTAAATTCATCTAAGAACCAATAGATTAGTTTGTACGGATTAGCCTCAGCATATTTAATAATTTCAATAATCGTGTGAGAGTAACCGAATTTAACATCTGCTAGTGTTCCATACTTGTCAGTTTCAATAAATGACTTGTCTGTTAATGGTGGCACAGGAATAGCTAAATCACCTTTTTCAGATAAACTCACAACTGTAGTAAATAATTTGGCGTGATTTTGCTCAGCTAATTGACTTACAAGTGCAGACTTCCCAATTCCAGCAAGACCAACGATATTTGCTACCGCACCACTTTTTTCAATCAAATCTACAGCTTGCATTGTTTTAATAAAACCTAATGCCATAAACATCCCTCCTAAAAAAGACACAACTACCCAGGGTAATTATGCCTTTTCCATTATTTGCGTTTTTTGTTACGTTTGTGCTTATTTTTATTCATTTTTTTGCTAATTTTTCTGCTCATGCGTTTCATTGCCATTTGTGAGATCTTGCCACCTAGGCCGCCACCCATTCCTGGCATTGAAGGCATTCCGTCCATGCCCATGTTACCCATCATTTGTTCCATACCAGACATATTACCCTTAGACATCTTATTCATCATGTCTTTCATTTGATTAAATTGTTTAATCATACGGTTAACTTCTTGAATTGGACGTCCACATCCACGTGAGATACGACGTCTTCTTGATGGATTTAATAAATCAGGATTATTACGTTCTTCATAAGTCATTGAATAGATAATTGCCTTGATGTGTTCTAAATCCTTAGGATCCATGTTCACGTTCTTCAAGGCAGGATTATTAGCCATCCCTGGAATCATCTTCATGATTTCATCCAAAGGACCCATCTTTTGAATTTGTTCTAGTTGGTCTAGGAAATCTTCAAATCCAAAAGTATTGTTTTGCATCTTTTCGGCTAATTCTTTGGCTTGCTTTTCATCATAATCATTTTGAGTCTTTTCGATTAACGATAGAATGTCACCCATTCCAAGAATACGAGAAGCCATACGGTCTGGATGGAAGACATCAAGTGCTTCCATCTTTTCACCTTGTCCCACAAACTTAATTGGTTTTTGGGTTACTTCACGAATTGAAAGGGCAGCCCCACCACGAGTGTCACCATCTAACTTAGTTAAAACAACACCGGTAATATCTAGTGCATCGTTAAAGCCTTCTGCGGTATTAACGGCATTTTGACCAGTCATTGCATCAACAACCAATAGGATTTCATCAGGATGAGTCAATTCCTTAATGTTCTTTAATTCGTCCATTAAGGCTTCATCGATTTGTAGACGACCAGCAGTATCGATTAATACGTAGTCATTATGGTCTTCTTTGGCCTTTGCCATCCCATTTCTAACAATTTCAACTGGATCGACATCAGTGCCTTGTTGGAAAACAGGAACATCAATTTGTTTCCCAACTGTTTCCAATTGGTCGATGGCAGCTGGACGGTAAACGTCGGCTGCGATTAGTAATGGACGAGCATTTTCTTCTTTTTTAAGTTTTAAAGCTAATTTACCAACAGTGGTAGTTTTACCTGCCCCTTGTAAACCAGCCATCATGATAACAGTTGGAATCTTTTCAGATTTGTTCAATGGGACTGCTTCTTCACCCATTGTCTTTGTTAATTCTTCATTAACAATCTTTACGATTTGTTGAGCTGGATTCAATCCTTCCAATACTTCCGCTCCACGAGAACGTTCTTGGACACGCTTAACAAAATTTCTTACAACTGTGAAGTTAACATCGGCTTCAAGTAAAGCAAGTCTAATTTCACGCATAGTTTCTCTTAAGTCAGCTTCAGAAACTTTACCTTTACCACGTAAATTACGCATTGCTTTTTGAAGACGTTCTGTTAATCCTTCAAATGCCATTTATTTCACCACTTTCATTTTTCTTCAGTTACTTCTAAATCATCAACTAATTGATTTAGTTTATCGTCATTTGGATAGTTATCCTTAACGTAATTTCTAATTGCATCAGTTTGATCATTTCTTTTCACAAAATCTGCATACAAGTGAAGTTGTGCTTCATATTTTTCCAGAATTACTTCTGTTCTTCTTATGTTATCATACACAGCCTGTCTACTGACATTAAACTCTTCAGAAATTTCTCCCAATGAGTAATCGTCAGCATAATAAAGTTGAATATAACTATCTTGCTTATTTGTTAATAATGGACGATAAAATTCGAATAAAGAATTAATTCGATAATTTTTTTCCATTTCCAATTAAATCAAGTCCTTTCAGTTCAGACTATTTAATTAGACCCTTAAATAATCCATATACAAAATCATTTGCGTTAAATTCTCTTAAATCTTCTACCTTTTCACCTAAACCAACGTACTTAACTGGAACATGAAGTTCATTTCTAATTGCTAAAACAATTCCACCTTTGGCAGTACCATCTAGTTTAGTTAACACGATACCAGAAACATTGGTGGTTTCCTTGAATAGCTTAGCTTGGTTTAAGGCGTTTTGACCTGTGGTTGAATCTAGAACTAATAAGACTTCATGAGGAGCGTCTGGAATTTCTCTAGTTAAGACCTTCTTCATCTTAGCAAGTTCGTTCATTAAATTAACCTTGTTTTGAAGTCTACCAGCAGTATCTACGAATAAAATATCATAGTTTTCATCTTTAGCCTTATGAACTGCTTCATAAACAACTGCAGATGGGTCGCTTTGTTCAGGCTTCTTGACGATATCAACACCATCACGTTTTGCCCATTCATCTAATTGTTGAATAGCACCAGCTCTAAATGTATCTGCGGCAGCTAATAATACTTTCTTGCCTTGTTGCTTGTACATATTAGCCATCTTACCGATTGTAGTAGTCTTACCAACACCATTAACCCCAACGAATAAAATAACAGTTGGGCCTTGGCTAGCAAAATGAATTTCGGTATTTTCATCATTACCATTTTGATCATAGATATCAATCATCTTTTGAATGATAACGTTTTGAACATCATCTTTACTCTTGGAATTTTGTAACTTAACTTCATCCCTTAATTGGTCTGTTAAGCTAACAGCCATATCAAATCCAACGTCTGATTCAATTAGAGTATCTTCTAGGTCTTCGAAGAAGTCTTCATCAACACTTCTGAAGTTAGCAAACAAACGGTTCAAACGTTCCCCAAATGTACTTCTGGATTTTTCTAGTCCTTCAGTAAACTTAGTTTGATCATCTTCAACAGACTTTTCAGCAGATGGTTGTTTCTCAACAGTTTGTTCTTCAACTTTTTCTTCGTCAGCGTTGTCATCAACGTCTGATTCTTTTGAATCTTCTTCTTGGTCAGATGGTTCTTGTTCTTTTTCACTAGTTACAGTTGCTTGTTCACTAACTTGGTCAACTTTATCATCTGTTTTTTGTCCATCATCAACAGCAGCAGTTTCATCGCTTTTTACTTCTTCAACTTTACTATTGTTTTTTTCTTCTTCGTTATTACGCTTTTTAAAAATATCAAATAATCCCATAGCTTATTCCTCCGCGGCATTAAATTTGTTTAGGTTAGCTGTAACCACTTTAGAAACTCCGGAATTTTGCATGGTAACTCCATACAATGTATCGGCATAAACCATTGTTTCTTTTCTATGCGTGATAACGATAAATTGCGTTCCATCGTCTAGTTTAGTCATGTATCGGGCGTATCTATCGACGTTTTCTGCATCCAATGCGGATTCAGCTTCATCCAAGATACTGAAAGGTACCGGCTTAACTTTTAACACGGCGAAAAGTAATGCAATGGCTGTTAATGCTTTTTCTCCCCCTGATAATAAAGACATATGACGGTACTTCTTACCAGGTGGTTGTGCCATAATTTCAATTCCAGTAGTTAACAAATCATTCGGATCTGTAAGTAATAATTTTGCTTTTCCACCACCAAAAATTTCGTTATAAACTTTTGAGAATTGGGTAGCAATTGAATCGAAAGTATCCTTAAATTTCTTTTCAACAGTAACATCAATCTTGTTCATGGTATCAGTTAGTTGTTGGCTAGAATTCTTCAAATCATCTGATTGTTGTACTAGAAATTCGTATCGTTTTGATACTTCCTTGTACTCATCAATTGCGGATACATTGACAACTCCTAGATGGTCGATTGAACGACGTAAATCGTCGATATGAGCCTTAATATTATCGATGGTATCGTCGACAACAATATCATCAATTTCATTTAGGTTAACCTCATACTTACCAATTAGTTGTTGTTTTAGACTAGCAAGTTGCTTTTCCAATTGATCAAACTTGTTAGTTTGTTTATTTAGATAATTTTGTTGGTTAACAGAGTCCATTGTTTGCTTATCAATTTGGTCTTCAATTTCTTTGATTTCAGCTTGATGCTCATCAATGGATTCTTTGCATTCTTGTAGATTACTTTGGATAACCTGGATTTGTTGGTTAACTAACTTAATTTCGTCATCTTGGTTTACTGAAAGCATATTATTACTAATTGCTTCATTTAACTCATCAATGTTGTCTTTTTCGTCATCAATATCAGCATCTAATCGATCAAAATCTTCAATTAGGTTTGCCTTTTGGTCACGGAAATTGGATAGTTTTTCCTTCAATACAATCAATTTTTCACGCGTTGACTGTACCTTTGAAGAGTTATTATCCTTCATTGATTCCAAAGTTTCAATCTTTTCTTGAATATCTTTTGATTTAGTTTGATTATTTACCAAATCAACATTCAATTGTTCTTTTAGTTTCTTGTTTTGACGTTGTTTTTCATCAATATCATCGTCAAACAATCCACCATTAGACATTCTGATTGCCTTTAGTTCACGTTGCTTTCTAACTAAGGATTCCTTAGCAAAGGTCAATTTGTTATTGATTGAGTCTAGTTGACCATCGTATTTACGCTTATTGTCATAGAAAGAGTCAGATTTAGCATTTAACTCTTTTAGTTGATCTTGTAATTCAACCAGCTTAGCCTCAGTCTGCTTGGCAACCTCTTGGCTTTCCTTAAATTGCTTTTCTAACTCTTCTAACTTATTCTTTTGGGTCAAGACACCATCATATTGACGTTTGTTAGAACCACCGGTGATTGAACCACCAGCATTAACGATTTCACCACTTAGGGTCACAATTCGGTTAGAATGTCTAATCTTGTTACCAATATCGGTAGCAGTATGTAAATCATTAACGATTAAAACATTACCTAACAAATGACTAGTAACTGATTTAAGTTTGTCATTAATTTGGACCAATTCGTTGGCCACACCAATGAATCCATCGCTATTTTGACAGGTACTTAAAACGTTATTGTTAACGCTGCGTTGTGAAATTTCATTAACGGGCAAGAAAGTAGCTCTTCCCAAACGATTATCGTTTAAAAACTTAACCGCTTGTCTAGCTGAAGAATTGTTAGTGACCACAATTTGTTGTAATTGATTACCTAAAGCAGTTTCAATTGCTGTGGTATATTCAGCAGGTACTTTGATAAAGTCGGATACTGAACCCAATACACCATTAAGATGTTTTTTATTATTTAAGACACTTTGGGCACCACGATAAAAATTACTATGATCGTTTTGCAAATTATTCAAACTATTATATTTAATTTTAAGGTTTTGCGTATCTTCTAATTGTTTGTACCAAATGGCTTGTTGATTATCTACTTGTTTTTTTAGACCGTTCACCTGAGCTTGATAGTCGTTAAAATCGCTTTGCACCTTTTGAACTTCTTCATTCTTCTTGTTATAAGCCTGATTTAACTCTTTGACTGATTGTTCTAATTGATTGATTTCATTGTTTACTCCAGAAATCTTTTGACGATTGGAGTCATTTTGTACATCAGCTTGCTTTTGGGTCTTTTCTAAGTAAGTAGATTCATTGTTAACATTAGCAATTTTTTGCATAATCGCTAAATATTCACCACGAACATCCTCATACTCTTCCTTTTTATCAGCAATCATTTGGTCAATCTTATCCTCATCAATTTCTTCAAGATATTGTTTATGCTTATCAATTTCTTGATTTAACTTGTCGATTTCAGAGTTGATTTCTTTTTCTTTTGTTTGTAAATCAGCAACTTGTGAATTTAACTTTTCTAGGTTGGCTTTATGTTCCTTCAAACTAGTCTTTTTAAATTCAATTTCTTGCTTGGAAAGATTTTGTTGACCTGATAATTGCTCAATCTTCTTAGAGTAGTTCAACAGATTATCTTGTTGTTCTTCCTTCTTTGTTAGAAGAACCTCAAGTTGTTCATTTAATGACTTCTTTTGACTGGTAAGCTCATTTAAGTGTTTGTTAATATCTTCGGCGTTTTGCTTTTCCTCAGCAATAATCGTCTTGGTGTTATTCCAATCAGCACCAACTTGATTTAATTCAAGTGCAATTCTTGAAACATCGTATTTTTTCAATTCTTTTTTCAAATCTAAATACTTAATTGCCGTTTCACTTTGCTCTTTTAATTGGTCATTTCGATCTTTAAGTTCGAAAATAATGTCTTCAACTCTATCAAGATTTTCATGAGTTTGTTGAAGCTTTAAGTTGGCATCATGCTTTTGTTGTTTATACTTGTAAACACCAGCTGCTGTTTCAATAATAGAACGACGATCTTCAGGCTTACTGTTAAAGATATCTTCAACGCTACCTTGAGAAATGATTGAAAATGAACCAATTCCCATCCCTGTGTCCATAAATAGATTATTGATATCCTTCAATCGGCATTCAGAATTATTAATTAAGTATTGGCTTTCACCGCTACGATACAAGCGTCTTGTAATAATAATTTCTGAATATGAACTATTAATGTATTGGTCGGTATTGTCCAAGGTTAACTTAACTTCGGCACGATTGACCGGTTTATGAGTACTAGAACCAGAAAAAATAACGTCGGACATCTTTGAACCACGTAAAGTCTTAGAAGATTGTTCACCGAGTACCCATCTGATAGCTTCAATAACATTACTTTTACCACTACCATTAGGACCAACAATCGCAGTTAAACCATCTGTAAAGTTAATGGTTGTTTTGTTTGCAAAGGATTTAAATCCAGCAATCTCTAATGATTTTAACTTCAAAGTGATTTCCCCATCCTGTTTTTATTCTGTAAGGTTTTTAATTGCCTTCTTAGCAGCACCTTGTTCTGCATTCTTCTTGGAGTGACCTAGGCCAATACCTTTTTCAACACCATCGATGGTAACGGATACCTTAAAACGACGGTCGTTTTCCGGACCATTTTCGTCTAATAAGTGATATTCAATATCAACTGGTCCATTTGATTGTGCTAATTCTTGTAATTCAGTTTTGTGATCAAAGAATTCGTCGAACCATCCCTCGTCTAATTTAGGGAAAATTACTTGATGACAAAACTTAACTACAGGTTCCATTCCTTGGTCAAGATATACTGCCCCAATGAATGATTCAAAAATATCACATAATAGTGAATCTCTAGTTCTAGCTTGAGCTTTTTCTTCACCCTTACCTAAACGAATGTACTTATCAAATTCACATTCTCTAGCAAAACTGCTAAAGCTGTGTTCATTTACCATTGCGGCTCTTAATCTAGTTAAACGGCCTTGTGGTAAATTTGGATAACGTTTGTAAATGTATTCTGATACTACTAGTTCGTAAACAGCATCACCCAAAAATTCAATTCGTTCATAAAATTTCAAATTCTTACCTGGATGTTCATTAACGTATGAAGCTTGAGTAAAGGCTTCATCTAATAATGATTCATCCTTGAACTTAATGTTAAATCGTTTTTCTAATAAATCATCAAATTCTTTTTCCAAGTCTTTCCCTCCAGTGAATAATACAACAAAAGACGATTACTATTGAGTAATCGCCTTTTTAATTATTTGTTATCAGCGTTAGACATAACGTAGTCTACAGCTTCATCAATAGTCTTAATGTTTTCTGCATCTTCATCTGAGATATCAGTACCAAAAGTACTTTCTAGAGATAATACAAACTCAACAAAATCAATTGAATCAGCGTCTAAATCGTTTTGAAAGTTTAAATCACCTTTAATGGTATCTCTATCAATACTGAATTGATCAGCAACCATATCAGCAATTTTGTTAAATACTTCTTCTTTTGTCATAATCTATCTCCTTAAAATCGTAATTGATAATTCTAATTATAACAGATTTTTAGTTATTTTTGGCGTTTTGTTTGATTTGTTGCATATCATCAGCATGCTTATCAAAATATTCAACAACGTCATCAATAGTCTTATTATCAATCATTGTCTTAATTTGGAAAATAGTGTTCTTGATTGTAACAGCTTCACTACTACCGTGAGCCTTAACAACAGGAGCCTTAGTACCCATTAATACGGCACCACCATATTGTGAGTAATCCATTTCCTTAGCAATCTTCTTGAATGTTGGCTTAAGCATTAAAGCACCAACTTTTGACTTAACGCCACCGGACATGATTTCACCCTTGATTAGAGTAAGTAATGAAAGTGCAGTTCCTTCGATTGCCTTTAATGCGGCGTTACCAGTAAAACCATCAGTAACAACAACATCAGCAGCACCATTTAATAATTCACGTGATTCAACGTTACCAATGAAGTTTAGGTTTTCATCCTTAGATAGCATTTCGTTAGCTGCCTTATGTAGTGAGTCACCTTTATCTGCTTCAGTACCGTTGTTTAATAGACCGATACGTGGGTTTTCAATATGTCTAACAGTTTCAGCATAGTACTTACCCATGAATGCGTATTGGTATAAGTTGAATAGTTTTGATTCAGCATTAGCTCCAACATCTAGCATAACAAAGTTATCATGGTCTTCATCATTTACGATTGGTAAAGTAGTTGCAAGACCTGGACGATCAATTCCTTTAATTCTACCAATAATGAATAGACCAGCAGCTAGAATAGCACCAGTGTTACCAGCTGAGAAGAATGCGTCTGCTTCTTTATCTTTAACAGCTTGAGCAGCCATGTCTAGACTTGAGTTTTTCTTCTTCATAACAGCCTTAACAGGTTCTTCACCCATTTCGATAATTTCGTCAGATTGAACTAGTTCAATTCTTTCTTCGTTTTGAATTAATGGTTTAACTTTATCGATTTGACCGAATAACTTGAATTCAATATCAGGATATTGGTCTCTTGCCATTTCTACCCCTTTAACAACTTCTAATGGGGCGTTGTCTCCACCCATGGCATCAATTGCGATTTTCATTTATAAAACTCCTTTAATCAAACATTTTCTTATTATTTTTTTGGTGAACGTAACTATATAATTTACTATACATTGGATTGTTTTGCCAATCATTTGTACTTACAATCTGAATTGCCTCTTGTTGTGCAACACTTAGCATCGTTAAATCTGCAACCGGATCTCCTACCTTAAAATCAGGAAGACCAGATTGTGCTTTCCCCATGATATCACCAGGTCCTCTAAGTTCTAGGTCCTTTTGCGATATAACGAAACCATCGTTACTTTCAACCATGACATTCATTCGTTTAACACCTGTCTCAGTTTTGGGATCAGATACTAATAAACAGTATGACTGACTACTTCCTCTTCCAACTCGACCTCGTAATTGATGTAACTGAGCCAATCCAAAATGATCAGCATTAAATACTATCATCATAGTGGCATTACTAACGTCCACACCTACTTCAATAACTGTCGTAGAGACCAAAATTTGAAACTCATTGTTTTTAAATTCTGTCATCACCAAATTTTTATCTTCATCTTTCATTCTACCATGAAGTAGACCAACTTTGAATTCTGGTTCGAACATATTCTTAAAATTGTCATAGATGTTGATGGCATTCTTCATATCGACAGCTTCTGATTCCTCAACCAATGGTGTTACCACGTAGATTTGTTCTCCGGCATTCAATCTTTCTTTGATAAAACCAACAGAATTCTTGAATTGACCTTCTTTGATCCACGCCGTTTTAACTGGTTGGCGACCATTAGGTAGTTCGTCAATAATTGAAACATCCATTTCGCCATATGAAGTAATGGCTAAAGTTCTAGGAATAGGCGTTGCCGTCATTGCTAAAACGTTTGTTCCATCGTTTTTCTGTCTTAACTTAGCACGTTGGTTTACACCAAAACGATGTTGTTCATCGATAATGGCTAAACCTAAATTCTTGTATTCAACGCTATCTTGAATCAAGGCATGGGTTCCAATAACCAAGTTAATTTCACCAGACTTAATTCTTGGTAAAAGTTCTTTTCTGGCAGCCGGTTTCGTATCACCAGTTAACAACGCAATATTCACTTTTGTATCTTTAAAGAGTGTTGCTAGTTTATTAGCATGTTGTTCAGCCAATATTTCAGTCGGTGCCATTAAGGCCGATTGATATCCGCCATCAATACATGCCAGGATTGCTAAAGAAGCCACAATTGTTTTACCAGAACCTACATCCCCTTGAAGCAAACGGTTCATCTGACGAGTCGATGATAAATCGTTTTGAATTTCATTTACCACACGCTGTTGTGCATTTGTTAATGAAAATGGAAGTTGGTTAATAAAAGCATCCATATCATCTTGGTTAAACTTAATGACTAAACCAGCATCCTTTTGTTCTTCACTTTTTAATGCTTGCAAACGCATTTGAAATAAGAAGAATTCATTAAACTTCGCTGTTCTTCTAGCTAGGTATGCATCCTTTGTATCATTGGGGAAATGCATATCATGAATAACTTGTTTTTGTGATTCCAGTTTATATTTTTCAATTATGTCTTCTGGAATGACATCATCAATTACATCCTTGTATTCATCAAACGCTAACTTCACCAAATCACTGATTGTCTTTTGACGAATATGCTTGTTAGCTGGATAAATTGGATTCATTTCATTACCATCAACCGAAGATAAAATCTTGATTCCAGACAATGACGCCTTGGCCTTATCAAAACGACCGTATATAAGAACTTCCTTTCCAACCGGAAGCTGTTTCTTTAACCATGGTTGATTAAAAAATGTAACCTTTACGACGTCGTTATCAACCAATAGTCTTATGTTCAATAGATTTCTTTTCCGACCGAAGTGTGCAACCACTGGATCGGCCGCAATCTTACCCTTAATCGTTACCTTTTCTTGGTCTTCAATTTGCGATAAGTCTTTGACTTGAAAATCATCGTATCTAAATGGGTAATATGTCAATAAATCATATATAGTATCAATACCCAATTCATCCAAAGCTTCGACCTTTTTAGGACCAACACCCTTTAAAACGGACACACTATCATTTAAATCTTTCAACATATCACCTCATTTTACTTATGTAATAAAAAAATCGGAGAAACCTCCGACATTTTATTCAACAGAAATTAAGTATGGGTAGACTGGTTGTCCTCCCGGATGAACTTCAACTTCTAAGTCATCATCAATCAATTCAACTTGTTCAGCTAGTTCATCAGCCTGATCTTGTGTCATGCCTTCACCATAAATAATGGTTACAACTTCACTATCTTCATCAAGCATTTCCTTAATCATATAGATAGTAGTTTCATTTAAGTCGTCTTTAACAACCTTAATCTTACCATCGATAATTCCCATGTAATCGTCTTTCTTGATTTTAACACCATCAATTTCGGTGTCTCTAACAGCGTTAGTAACATCTCCACTAACTACAGTGTCTAACATATCTTCCATTTCAGATACGTTATCTTCTAGACTAGCATCAGGATTGAAAGAAAGCATTGTTGTTAAACCTTGTTGAATTGTCTTTGCGTGAACAATTTCAACTGGGATTCCGGCAACATCAGCAGCTTGTTGAGCAGCCATAAAGATATTACCGTTATTTGGAAGAATAATTGCTTTCTTAGCATTACTATTGTTAATAGCATCTAGAATGTCTTGGGTACTTGGGTTCATGGTTTGACCACCCTTAATAACATCAGTAACACCTAGACTGGTAAATAGTTCACCAATTCCATCACCAGAAGCGACTGCAATAATTGCTGTTTCTTTTGGCGCTGATTTGGTTTCTTTCTTAGATTCATCATCTTTTTCAATAATTGTTTCTTGTTGTAGACGCATATTATCAATCTTAACGTTGGCTAAGTCACCGAACTTTTGACCCCATGAAATAACTTCACCGGGTTGTTCAGTATGAACATGGACCTTAACAATTTCATCATCATTAACAACCAATAATGAGTCACCTAGACCGGCTAAATGATCATAAAATTTATCGTAGTCAAAATCGTATTCAACTTCTTTACCGCGACCAATTCTAACCATGACTTGAGTACAGTATCCAAACTTAATGTCGTCTGGGTTTAACTTACCTTGTGCACTTTCATGACTTTGTTCATGACTTGCATCAATCATTTGATCCATTTCACCAGTATTTGGTTGATGACTAGATTCAATTTCTCGTCCATTTAAAACATCACTAAATGCTTTAACAACGAAAACTAAACCTTGTCCACCTGAATCAACAACACCAACTTGTTTCAATACTGGTAACAAATCAGGTGTTGCTTGAAGAGCTTGTTCAGCAGCATCAGCTAAAATATCAAATAATTCAGCTAAGTCGTTTGTGGTTGCGCTTTGACCTGCTTCAGAAATCCCTCTAATAACTGTTAGAATTGTTCCTTCAGTTGGCTTCATAACTGAACCATACGCTGTTTTTTCACTGTTTTTAAAAGCTTCTACGATGTCTTGAGCAGAAAGGTTATCCTTTTCAGCAACAGACTTTGAGAAACCTCTAAAGATTTGTGACAAGATAACTCCAGAGTTACCTCTTGCTCCCATCAATAGACCTTTAGCTAATGATTGAGCCAATTCTCCAACAGATTCACTAGTATCACGACTAACATAATCAGCCCCACTTTGGAAAGACATACTCATATTAGTACCAGTATCACCATCTGGAACTGGGAAAACATTAAGTGAGTTTATAAATTCTGCATTATTATTAAGGGTAGTGGCAGCGGCTTGCACCATTTGATCAAATTCTGATCTATCTATATTTGAAATAGACACAAAAATGAACCTCCTTTTAGTCTAGAACTCTTACACCTTGAACAACGACATTAACAGAACTTGCACTAATGCCAAGCATAGATTCCAAATTGTACTTAACCTTGCTTTGAACATTTTTACATACTTCTGAAATTTTAGTACCGTAGCTAACAATGATATTTACTTCAATTGCAACATCATTATCTTGTTGTGTTACCACAACCCCACGGGAATAGTTATCTTTTTTCAAAATATCGTTTACATTGTCTCGAATTTGATTTTTACTTGCCATACCAACAACTCCGTAGTTATCAGTAGCAGCTCCACCAACTACGGTGGCAATTACATTGTTATCAATATCAATTAATCCATAATCAGTTCTCATTTTTACGGCCATCACAATAGCCTCCTTAAAAGATAGATTTCTTAATATATTCGTAATATAATATTACCACATGTTTAAAAAAAGCTAAAGTATTGATATAATGAATAGTGAAGGCTGTCAAGTATATTCACTTGAAAGAAAAGCATTGCAAAACAGGCTTCAATATGCTAAATTATTAGAGTGAGATGTAATAAAAGCAACGCTTTTGACTAGAAATCAATTAAAGGAGGAATTTACCAATGGCTAAAGATTTTATTAATGGTAAAAGAACTCATTATGGTAACAAACGTTCCCATGCTTTGAATTCTTCACGTCGTAGCTGGAAGCCAAATCTACAAAAGGTTCGTATCCTTGTAGATGGAAAGCCTAAGAAAGTTTGGGTTAGTGCCCGTACTCTAAAATCAGGTAAAGTTACTCGTGCCTAACAATATTTAAGTCTGACACTTAATGTCAGACTTTTTTTATACCCTAAATAGAAAAAAGAGAACTGATTATATCAGCTCTCTTTTTTTCTATGCATCTTTACTTTGAATCACACATAATACCCCATCATCAAAATCGAAGTGACATTTATCACCATCAAATTGATTACTGGAATAAGCAAATGGTCTTTCAACATAGTAGTTATCCAGTTTATATATCGCATCATGAATTGATAAATGCATCGCATTCATTGGAATAAATGCTAAGTAATGCATCATATCAATCTTTGTAATTTCATGTTCTCCAGAAGTAAAGTATTGAATTACATTTTGTTTATCAATAATTCTAATTTTTTCAACGACATCCCTAAATTTAGGTTCAGTCGCCAATAAGTAGTTAGAAATAAAGTGATCAATTCTACCACCAGTAGCACCAAAGATATTAATGACATCCGCCTTTAATTCATCGGACGCAATCTTTAATGCTAGTTGGGTATCAGTATAGTCTTTATCAGGATTATATGTTCTAATATCAGAAACATTGTTCGAAATAATTTCAAACTCTAATTGATCCATTGAATCAAAATCACCAATTGAAATTAATGGTTTAATTCCCATTTGAACTAACCACACATTTCCTCGATCGACTCCAATCCAATCGCCATCGATTTTGCCTTGTCTTAAACTATCAGGCCATAAATCAGTTGGCCCACCTACTAATAAATTGATCGTTTTCATAATTATTTAGTAGCGTCCTTAATTGCTTGAATTCTTTCAGCAGGATTTTCAGCACCGAATACGTATGAACCAGCAACTGCAACGGTTGCACCAGCCTTAGCAGCAGCTTGAACAGTTTCGTTGTTAACTCCACCATCAATTTCGATGTCAAAGTCATATCCTTCAGCTTTCTTGATATCGTCTAATTGCTTGATTTTCTTAACAGTTTCGTCTAGGAACTTTTGACCACCAAAACCTGGGTTAACAGTCATTACTAGAACTTGGTCAACCATGTATAGTACTGGTTTGATAGCTTCTACGGGAGTACCTGGGTTGATTACTACTTCAGCCTTAACACCCTTGTTCTTAATCATTTGTAAAGCACGGTGAATGTGTGGAGTTGCTTCAACGTGTACACCGATAATATCAGCACCCTTGTCTGCAAATTCGTCAACGAATCTTTCAGGGTTAACTACCATCAAATGAACATCTAATACTAAGTTAGAAATCTTTCTGATTTGTGGAACCCAGTTTGGTCCGTATGAAATTGCTGGGACAAATGAACCGTCCATTACATCAATATGTAATAGTTCTGCGTCCTTTTCAACTTTTTCAATATCTCTTTGTAGGTTTAAGTAATCTGCACTTAAGATTGATGGTGCTACTTTAATCATTATTAATTCCTCATTTCTTTTTATTGTAAATTGGTTTTTTATTCTTTAATAAATCATATAACTGAACATAATCATGATAGCGTTCATGTGATAGTTCATCTTCATCTAACATTGCCTTGATTGCACAACCAGGTTCGTTGATGTGAACACATCCCCTGAATTTACATCTATCAGCGTTTGCTCTGAATTCAGGGAAGTAATCCCTTAGCTCTTCAGGTCTGATATCAAAAGCTTCGTAAGATGAGAAACCAGGTGTATCAGCTACTAATCCATTATTAATTTGAATAAAGCTGACTTTTCTAGTTGTATGTTTACCACGGTTTAATGCCATGGAAATTTCACCAGTTGCTAAGTTTAAATCTGGAGAGATTTGATTCAACAATGTTGATTTACCTGCACCTGTTTGACCCATAAAGACAGTTTCTTTATTTCCAAACAATGATTTAATTTCATTAATTGATTCAGCTTTATTCTCACTGTTGCTAGGAAGGATAACCTTATATCCAGCTTGTTCATAAACCTTCTTAACACCTTTAAAGTACTCGAACTGTTTATCATCTAATAAATCAGTCTTAGTAAAGTAGATAATTGGTGTAATTTTGTTAATTTCAACCGCAACTAATTGACGGTCCAACAAGTTATATGAAAAATCTGGCTGAACAGCGGAAGTAACAACCACGGCTTGATCAATGTTTGCAATTGGAGGTCTCACCAATGAATTTTTACGATCAAAAATCTTTAGTAAGTATCCTTCTTTTTGTGAACTAGATTCAAACTCAACGTCATCACCAACTAAAGGAGTTATTTTTCTTTTTCTAAAGTTACCTCTAGCTCTTGTTCGGTATATCTTTCCGTCACTAATAATATCATAGAATCCACTTAGGGATTGGAAAATTTTTCCTTCAGCCAATGTATCACCTCGTTAATTTATTTACTACTTTTTATTATACCTTGCATTACTTCATTATCAAATCACCATTTCGATAAATTCGATATTGTGGTTTTTGATTTTTCTTCAAACTGTAAGGAATGCTGATGGTTGTATCTTTATTTATATAGATGGTTCAATAAAATTTTTCGTTACCGCCGTCCTTATTAGAGTAGATTGTGATTTTATTTAGACCACTGCTATCAACCTTTTTATATGGTAATTTTACCGATACGTTAACGCTTCTTCTTAGATTTTGGTTATCAGAGCTTCCCTTCGATACCCAAAGTTCTACTTCGTCACCATAACTTAACAGCAAACCAGTTGATGGACTTTGTTGGTAAACTTTTCCAGCAGGTTGACTCTTAGAATTTTCGTAGAAAATCTTAACGTTTAAATGGTGTTCCTTCGCATAGTTTCTTGCCTGTTCTTCGGTCTTACCAATCAGATTAACCATCTTAAAATTTCTAGTGTTAACTGCCACTACGAGGTTAATTGTTGTGTTATGTGGTTCCACCAATGTTCCAGGGCGAATGCTTTGGCTAAGAATGGTCTCCGACTTAAATGAAGTATCATAACTGTATGACTTCTTCACCGTGAATCCCATTGTTATCAATGAATGTTCAGCAGAATCAACTGAATCACCTAGGTAATTATCCATCTTGACCTTCTTATAACCACCAGAAACCTTCAAAACGATTCCAGAATGGTTGATCATCTTGGTTCCCTTGGCTGGATTAGTACCAATTACCTTATTAACAGCAACGTCAGTGTTATAACTGTATTTTACCTTGCTGACGATTAAATGGGACTTCTTTAAAACCTTCTTAGCTTTACTAATCGACATGTTGGAAACATTTGGTACCGTTACTCGGGTGAAGAAAGTAAAGTTAAAGAATAAAAATATTCCTGAAATAAAGGCAAATAGTATCACAATTAATGTGAGTAATTTAAAGATACGATATTTATCCTTATATTCATGTTCTTCATCTACATGATGATCATGATATTTGTTTAAATCCTTTAAGTCCAAGACCTTGGTTTCACCATCGTCGATATCAGTTTTAGGAATCATGAAGTGTAATTTAGCTTCATCCATTCTTTCTTTGCTCATTGAAGTAAGCAGGTCTTCCTTCATGTCTAAAACAGAACTGTAACGATCCGATAATTTTTTAGCAGTTGCCTTAATCACAACATTTTCTAGTGCTTGTGTAACTAGACTATTTTGTTCAATTATCGAAGGCAAGTTTTCCTTGGTATGTTTCATTGCAATATTTACCGGTGAATCACCATCAAAAGGAACTTTCCCTGTAAGTAATTCGTACAAGATAATTCCCAATGAATAAACATCCGATTGGGTGGTAACCTTCTTGCCCAATGCTTGTTCAGGTGAAATATAGTGAATTGAACCAACAACCGCATTGGTTTGAGTTAATGCATTTTGGCTTTCAATTAAAGCAATCCCAAAGTCTGTTACTTTGACAACACCCTTCTTATCAATTAACACGTTCTGTGGCTTTAAATCACGATGAATAATTCCATGACTGTGAGCTTCATAAACCGCATCAATTAATTGGGTCATGATTGCAATAACTTTATCAATACTGATTGGATAGTACTTTTGAATGTAATTCTTTAGGTCCTGTCCATCAACGTATTCAGTTACCAAATACTGTAAATCACCTGATTGATTCAAGTCGTATACCTGGGCAATATGCTTACTATTTAATTTATTAATAGCTAATTTTTCATACTTAAAATGACGTTTAGCTTTTTGACTACCCTGAAAATCAATTCGAATAATCTTAATTGTGACAAGACGGTTTTCCTTCATATCATAAGAAAGATAAACATTAACCATCCCACCTTCACCAATCTTATCGATGATTTTGTAGCGGTCATTTAAAACGTATCCTTTTTCCATAAACGATCACTCCTAAACTAAATCATCGATTAAAATAGCGGAAATATTGTCTTTTCCACCATTATCATTGGCAGTATCGATTAAACGATCAACCTTCTGTTTTCCACTTAATCGCATGTTTAAAATTTTTGAGATTGTCTCATCACTAACCATTTTGGTTAAACCATCACTACATAATAGCAGTTGATCTCCTGGTCTAAACTGAATGTTTGAAATGTCGACATCTGCATCCGAAGAAACACCTAACCCCTTTACAATTACGTTTTGTAAATTGGAATCGATGCTTTCTCCGTCTTTAACTTCGCCTTTTTCAATTAAAAAGTTAATGTATGAATGATCAACGGTAAGTTGCTTAAGCTGACTACTTCTTAATAGATAACAACGACTATCGCCCAGATGGGTTAGTAGATATTGATTTCCAAAGAACAATGCAACAACAACAGTGGTCGCCATTTTACTTAAACTTTCATCTTTAATTCCCATTTCAACAATCTTATTATTTACATCGCTAATCGTTTGAGATAGCCATGCTTTAGTATCGATAATTGAACTAATATGATGATTTTGAAAAGCTTGTCCAATAAAATCAACCGCTGTTGAAGCAGCAATTTCACCACCATTGCTCCCCCCAACTCCATCGGCTAGAATTGCAATTAGAGCGCCCTGTTGATTTTTAAAATAGCCAACATAATCTTCATTACTAATTCTTTGTTTACCAATAACAGAATTAGCAGCAACTTCCATTTCTATTCACCACCATTTTTTATTAAATTACATACGAAGAATCCATCTGAATCGTAGTCATCTGGGTATATTCGAATGTAACCATCATTTAGCGGAATACCCATTTTGGAAACTGGATCAACACGTTTAAAATCAGGGTTTTGTCTTAAAAATTCAGCAATCACGTCTGAATTTTCTTGATTTAGGATGGTACAAGTACTGTAGACTAGCTTACCACCTTTTTTAAGTTTTTTGGCCGCAGAAGTTAAGATTTCCAACTGGATGGATGCTAACTTTTTAACATCTTCCATCTTCTTTTCGTATCTAATTTCTGGTTTTCTTCTAATCAAACCAATTCCTGAACATGGTGCATCAATTAAAACTTGGTTGAATGTTTCATCATCATATAAATCATCAAGCTTTCTAGCATCACAAGCTTGTGTGGATAAAACATCGTTAACGCCTAGTCGTTTAGCATTCTTTTGCACTTGTTTCAAACGATTATTGTGCAAGTCCAGCGCTTCAACATGGCCACCAGCTTCTTTGGAAAGATGTTCTGCAATTTGAGTGGTTTTTCCACCTGGCGCTGAACAAGCATCCAGGATTACATCGGACTCTTTAATGTCCATGGATTCCACTGGTAACATTGCACTTTCGTCTTGAATTGTCATTTGACCATTTTTAAAAGTATCACTGTAACTAGCAGATTTCTTGGTTAAGATTAGTCCCGATTCAACCAGTTTACTGTTTTGCACGCCATAACCATCAGCTTTTAATTTATCTGATAATGATTGCTTACTAATTAACTTAGAATTAAAACGTACTGATTGCTTTGAAGGTTGATTAATACTCTTTAGGATGGAAAGTGTCTTTTCTTCGCCCACTTGTTTGTTCAACTCTTCAATCATCCATTCAGAAATGCTGTATTCAATTGAAAGTTTCTTAATTGGATCATCGATATCAGAAAAATCAGGTAATCCTTTTCTTTCAATTTGATGAAGAACACCAGTAACTAATCTTCTAATACCATCATGGCTCAATTTTTTTGCAATCTTGATGGTTTCATTAAAAACAGCTCTGGTAGGGATTTTGTCCAAATATTCCATTTGATAAATTGCAGAATATAACAATTCCTTGACCCAATCATCAACCTTATTGGCATTTTTTAGGAAGTGATTTAATTGGTATTCCAATGTTAAACGATGTTGAATAACGCCGTAAACAATGTTGGTAAGCAATGCGATATCACGACTGCTTAATTCACTATTTTCAATGACTTGATTTAGTTGTAGGTTGGAGTATGCTCCGTTTGAAATTTTACTAAGCGTCTTTACAGCCAGTAATCTAGGGTTACTTGACATCTTCTATCACCATATCTCCTTGTTGAATTGATTGACCAGCACCATTTAAGAAGGCGTTGATTGATTGTTTTGGTTTACCTGAAGGTTGGATTTCCAAAAGTTGTAGAACAGTTCCGTCCCCACAGGCAATCTTCAAATCTTTCTTTGTCTTTTCAACCACTTGGCCAGGTTTTAAGTCAGTGGTTTCATCTAAAGTTTTTGCACTCCAAAACTTAGTACGTTTGCCTAACATCATGGCAAATGCATTTGGTGATGGACGTAGTGCCCTAATCTTTCGATCAACTAGAAAAGCAGACTTACTAAAGTCTAATTCTTCTTGTTCTCTAGTGATGTTTGGTGAAAATACCACCTTGTCTTCATCTTGTGGAGTTGGGTTAACATCCCCAGCAGCAACCTTGGGTAATGTTTCAAGAAGTAAATCTCGACCAATGATACTTAACTTATCAAATAATGATTGGGTATCATCATCTGGTTGAATATCCAATGATTGTTGAGATAATACATCCCCTGCATCCATTTTCTTAACCATGTACATAATTGAAATTCCTGTTTGCTTATCACCATTAATCAATGAATATTGAACGGGCGCACCACCACGGTATTTTGGTAACAATGAACCGTGAACATTAACTGCAGCAATCTTGGCAGCATTCAATAGCTTTTCCGGTAAGAATTGACCAAAAGCAGCAGTGATAATGAAATCAGGATTAATTTCTACAATCTTGGCCATTTCATCGCTACCACTAATTTTTTCAGGTTGTAGCACTGGAATTGATAATTCTTGTGCCGCTTCCTTTACCGGTGATGGTTTTAATACTCTTTTTCTTCCGAAAGGGCGATCTGGTTGGGTCACGACTGCTTGTACATCATAGTCGTCACTTTCCACTAACCCTTTTAATACAGGAACTGCAAATGATGGAGTTCCCATAAATACAACTTTTTTCATTTTATCTACATCCTTACATAAAATTCAAAGGATCTGGGTCTATGTTCACGTATAGCCCTTTTTGAGCATCCTTTTGATAATGATTTAATATATATTCCAAACATGGCTTCATATTTGGTTCGTTTTTATACTTAATAATAATTTGATAGTAGTACTTATTCTTTAATTTTAAGATTGAACTAGGTGATGGCCCTAACATAATCGCTTGATCACTTAGCTTCGCCTTTAAAATCTTCGCAATTTCGTACATCTTAGCAGCTGCTTTAGCTTCGTTGACATCAGAAGCTGATATCTTAACAGTGAAATAGTAAGGTGGATAGTTAGTTTGATGTCTAACATTCATTTCCTTACGATAGAACAATTCATAATTCTGTCTTTGCGCTAGTCTAATCGCATAGTGATCCGGATTAAAGGTTTGAATATAAACCAATCCTTTTTTCTCTGCACGACCAGCACGTCCACTGACCTGAGTTAACAAATTAAATGTTCTTTCACTAGAACGGAAATCAGGTAAATCAAGGGAGGTATCTGCGTTTAAAACTCCGACAAGTGTGACGTTAGGAAAGTCCAATCCTTTAGCAATCATTTGAGTTCCAAGCAAGATATCGGCTTCACCATTTCCAAACTTTTGTAAGATTCGTTCGTGTGAACCTTTTCTTCTCGTGGTATCAACATCCATTCTTAAGATGCGAGCGTGGGGTACCAATGATTGAAGCTTTTCTTGGACCTTTTGGGTTCCAGTACCGTAGTATCTAATCTTTTTACTACCACAGTTTTTACACTTGTTAGGAATTGGTTCTTCGTGGCCACAGTAGTGACATTTCATCGTTCTTGAATCCATGTGCAGAGTAAGTGAGATATCACAGTTTGGACAATGCAATACGAAACCACAACTACGGCACATCACAAATGATGAATATCCTCTTCGGTTTAACATCAACACAATCTGTTCGTGTTTTTGTATACGATTGTTAATCGCAGATAGCAATTCAGATGAAAAATCTTCTTGACCGCTATTTTTAACCTCTTCCTTCATGTCGATAACCCTAACATCTGGTAATGCTTGGTTATTGATTCTGTGTGGAAGTTTAATTAATTGATATACGCCCTTGGTAGCTCTTGCTCTTGATTCCAATGAAGGAGTGGCACTACCTAAAACTAACGGACAGTTGTGAAAACTTGCTCGCCACTTGGCAACGTCTCTTGTATGGTATCGAGGCGAATCATCTTGCTTATAACTAGCTTCATGTTCTTCATCCATGATGATGATACCGATATTATCTAGAGGAGCAAATATGGCAGAACGCGCTCCAACCACCACATCAGCTTCACCATTGTTAACTCTGCGCCATTCATCGTACTTTTCACCATTAGATAGACCACTATGTAACATCGCTACTCGATTACCAAATCGCCCCTTAACTCTTTTTACCATCTGAGGAGTTAACGAAATTTCAGGGACCAACATTAAAGCAGTCTTGTCTAACTCAAGTGCCTTTTGGATTGATTGAAGGTATACTTCAGTCTTTCCAGAACCCGTAACACCTTCTAGTAAAAAGACAGTATCCTGGTTGCGCTTAGTTGCTGCACTAATTCTATCGACGGCACTTTGTTGATCATTGTTCAACTGTAATGGTTTGTTTGTGCGAACTTCACCTTGATATGGATTTCGGTATTCCTCTTGTAAGAACCTAGTAAACCATCCTTTGTCCACCGCACTTTTAATCGCAGCTTCAGGAATATCAAAGTCATGAACCAACTTTCGTTGCGCAATCTCTTTATCGTTATGACTGATGATAAAATCTAGAATTTTAATCAGGTTCTTTGAGTTCTTACGGACCCTAGTTAATTCTTCTTTTGCTTGCTTAGTTGTTAAATTCGATTTAATCGCATATATCTTTTTAGCCTTGGCACCATCCGAAACTTTGTATTCAACAGAAAGTTTATTTTCTTTACGATATTGAATAATCTTTTTTAAGACACTAGCTGGGTATTCATCCACGTCAAAATCAACGACATTGTCATCACCAAAAATGGCTAAAATATCGTCGTCGATTTCACTTGAATCATTTAATACTAATTGTTTTTGATACTTCGCTCTCATTACACTTGGAAGCATTGTTAAAATACAACTAATTTGAAAGGAATATGTCTTTTCTGCCATCCATTTGGACATGTCTAATAATTCAGCATTCAAAACTGGATCCAAATCCAATAGTCCTGAAATTTCCTTTAATTCACCGTCAAAGGTTCCATTATTATCGATATCCCAAACGATTCCCTGAATTTTACGGCCACCATTTCCAAACGGAACAATGACACGCATCCCTTTTTGAAGTTTATCTGTTAACTCATCTGGAACTAAGTAAGTGTATGGTTCGTTAGTTTGCATTGTTGGCACATCAACAATTACTTTTGCTAAATTCAATCTAACTCCCCCTTTAATTTAATCGATTCTTTCGCTAATGATATCAATCAATTCATTAGCAATTTTATCCTTACTTTCTACATCGCTTTTCTTAAATACTCCAGTTTCATCAATAAATGAAACTTGGTTATTATCGCTGTTAAATCCAATTGTCCTGTTGCTAACATCATTAGCTAACAATAAGTCTAACTTTTTCTTAGCTAGTTTTTGCTTGGCGTTATCCAATAGGTTTTGGGTTTCTGCAGCAAAACCGACGACAAATTGATCATCCTTTATGTTTGATAATTCCTTTAAAATATCAGGTGTTTTTACCAAATGAATGTCTAATTCATCACCATTTTTCTTAATTTTTTGTTCTGAATATTTCGCTGGTGTGTAGTCAGAAACAGCAGCGGCCATTACTAAAACATCAGCATCACTGAAGTTATCTTCAATTGCACTCTTCATTTCACTAGCAGAACTAACATTGATAATGTTCACATTACCGTTGATATGTTGAGTTTCTGAAGATGAAATTAAAGTCACGTCAGCTCCGGCATTCATGGCAGCTCTCGCAATCGCATAACCCATCTTACCTGATGAATTATTACTAATGTATCTAACTGGATCAATGGCTTCTCTAGTTCCACCAGCTGTGACAATAATCTTTTTGCCAGCTAATCGATTATTTTGTTCGACCATCAATTCTAGTCTTTCCATAATCTCTTCTGGTTCAATCATTCTACCCTTGGCTTCGTAACCTTCCGCTAAAAATCCTGAAGTTGGATAGATGATTTTACAACCATCAGCCTCGATTTGTTGAATATTTCTTTGAGTTGCAGGATTATCCCACATGTTATTGTTCATTGCTGGAACAATAACTTTTGTAGAAGGCGTTGCAAGCAGTGTAGTAGTAACTGCTTCGTCAGCAATCCCATTAGCTAACTTGGCAATAGTGTTTGCTGTGGCTGGGGCAACAATCGAAATATCAGCCCATGTCGCAATATCTATATGGGTGATTTCATTAGCATCCTTTTCGTCAAAAGTATCAGTGAAAACAAAGTTTTTAGTCAATGTTTGAAAAGCCAATGGTGTAACGAATTGTTGTGCACCACCGCTCATAACGACTCTGACATCGTTTCCATTTTTAACTAATAATCGCGCTAAAGTTAATGACTTATATGCGGCAATACTACCCGTAACGTATAGTGCTATTTTTTTATTATTCACTAATCAAACCTCCCATATCTTAAGAACTTATTACCTATATTGTATCAAAAAATCAAAATAAAAACCCTTGCATTGCTGCAAAGGGTTAATTTATTATTTGTTATCTCTAGTTAGTTCAACCTTGCCGGCAACGATTTCTTCAAAAGCCTTACCAACAGATTTTCTAGATTTGTATGAGTCTAATAATAATGGTGATCCAGCATCAATATCATGAGCTCTTTTACTTGCTAGCATGATTAATGAGTATCTTGAATCAACTCTTTCAAGTAGTTTGTCAACAGATGGATATAATAGCATTAGTCTTCTTCTCCTAACATTGATAGATAATCCGGCATTACGCGGTTAACTTTTAGTCTTTCGCTGTTAACGATAGTCTTAATTCTATCTACAGCATTTTCAACTTTGTCGTTTAATACAGCATAGTCATAGTTTCTCATCATTTTGATTTCAGAAACAGCTGTCTTGATACGTTTGTCAATGACGTCCATGTCATCAGTTCCACGACCAATCAAACGATTCTTTAGTACAACTAAATCAGGTGGGGTTAGAAATACAAATACTGCTTCTGGGCAATTAGCTCTAACCTGCATTGCACCATTAACTTCGATTTCTAAGAATACGTCATGACCTTCATCCAAAGTCTTATTAACATAGTTCAATGGAGTTCCATAGTAATTGTCAACGTACTTTGCATATTCTAGCATTTCACCATTTTTGATATGGTCTTCGAATTCTTCTTTACTAACAAAGAAATAGTCTTTACCATTTACTTCACCTTCACGCGGACTTCTAGTAGTCATTGAAATTGAGTACTTGAAATCAACGTCTGGTTCGTTAAACAATGCTTTTCTAACAGTACCTTTACCAACACCAGAAGGTCCTGAAAGAACAATTAGCATTCCTCTTTTTGCCATTTTAAAACCCCTCAAAATTTTATAATACTACCATTATGGCCTATTTTACTGATTTTTTCAAATTTATTTTTTGGTTTCATCAGCTAACTTTAATAATTCGTTAGCGTGTTGAAGTGTTAAATCAGTGACCGTTGTACCAGACAACATTCTAGCAAGTTCATCAACACGTTTTTGAACTGATAACTTGATGATACTTGTCTTAGTACGATTCTTATCAATCTTCTTTTCAATAAAATAATGATGATCAGACATTGCAGCAACCTGTGGTAAATGCGTAATGCATAGAACCTGAGATTTTTGCGCAATCTTACTGATTTTTTCGGCGATTGCTTGAGCAACTCTACCGGAAACACCAGTATCCACTTCATCAAAAATAATTGAAGTGACACCTTGCATATTAGTGAATAATGTCTTTAGTGCCAACATAATTCTAGATAGTTCTCCACCGGAAGCAATCTTTGATAGTGGCAACATTGCTTCACCAGGGTTAGTTCTCATATAGAATTCAACACGTTCTGTTCCATATCTGTGGAATTCACCGATTGGTAACTTTTCAAAGTTAACTTTGAACTCCGTCTTAGCCATATATAAATCAGATAGTTGATCATGCACTGATTCCTCTAGCTTGGTTGCGACAGCATGACGCTTCGTGTTTAATTCATCAGCTAAATCACTCAACTTATTTACGATTGATTCGTATTGTTCGTTTAAATCTTCACCAGTAGTTTGATCAGCTTGCATGGTTGAAAGTTCCTTAACAACATTATCGTAATGATTTAAGATTTGTTCAATTGAATCACCATACTTACGTTTTAAACCATAGATGACATTCAATCTTTCTTCAATTTCTTCTAAACGGCCTTGGTCAAATTCTTGTAAGTCCATTTGATCAGAAATGTTGTCAGAAGCATCTTGTAGTAAGTAAAAAGCATTCTTGATGTTGTCAGAAATTTCTCTAAATTGAGGGTCAACTTCTTCAATTGATTCCATTGAATTCTTGGCTTCACCGATTACATCTAAAGGATTGAATGTTTCATCACCATTAATGGCACTAAAACTCATGTTTAGGGCATCAACAATTTTTTGATAGTTAAGCAAATGGTCTCTTTGACTCACCAATTCTTCTTCTTCGCCAACTTCTAGATGAGCATTGTTAATTTCATTTTCTTGAAATTCCAACATATCAAGTCGTTGTGACCATTCTTTTTCATTACCACGTTTTTCTTTAATTGATGCTTTTAATTGTTGATAATGATCAAAAGTTTCCTGGTACTTAGCTAAAGTATCGCCAATTTGTTTATGACCAAATTCATCAAGTAAATGAACGTGTCTTTCTGGTTGCATTAATTCTTGATGTTCATTTTGACCATGGATATCAACGATTGTCTCACCTATTTTCTTTAGCATTGTGGTATTTACAAGCATCCCATTGACACGACAAATATTGCGGCCATTTCTATAGATTTCCCTTTGTAAAATGACGCTATTATCACTATGATCGATTCCCATGTCATCCAATACTTTGTATGTTAGACCATCTTCTGGGAACACAAATAAACCTTGAATTAATAACTTATTACTGCCCGTTCTGATAAAGTTTTGTGAACCTCTGCCACCAGCTAATAGGCCAACGGCATCAATAATGATTGACTTACCAGCACCAGTTTCACCAGTTAAAACAGTCATACCATTGGAAAAATCAATTTCCAAATGATCGATAATCGCAAAATCACTAATTGATAGGTTTTCAAGCAATCAAAAGACTCCCTTTCATTACTTTAGTTCGTCAGCTCGTTTGATAGTATCTTCAATCGAAATATCTGGATTAATTGAAGGATTGTCAGAAGACTTTAAGTCTACTAGGAATTCAATGTTTCCTTCTCCACCCTTGATTGGTGAGAAGTCTAATCCTTCAACTGAATAACCAGCGCTAACGGCAAATTTTATAATGTCTTCTAAAACTTCGGCATGAACGGCGTGATCTCTGACGATACCGTGCTTACCGATTTTATCTCTTCCGGCTTCAAATTGTGGCTTAATTAGCGCCGCAACGTGGCCATTTTTAACAAGAATATCTTTTAGTGGTGGCAAAATCAAGTGTAGTGAAATGAAAGAAACGTCAATTGAAGCAAATTCTGGTTGACCTTCTGTAAAATCATCTAGCTTTGAGTATCTAAAGTTGGTGTGTTCCATTACAACAACTCTTGGATCTTCACGTAGTTTCCATACAAGTTGGTTACTACCAACATCCAAAGCATAACTTTTTTTAGCACCATTTTGTAACATCACATCAGTAAATCCACCAGTGGATGAACCAATATCTAAAACAGTCTTATCTTTAACATCAAGATTAAATACCTTCAAGGCTTTTTCAAGCTTTAAGCCACCTCGACTAACGTATGGCATTGGTTTCCCTTTTAAATGCAACTTTGTGTCTTCAGGAATCTTAACACCTGGTTTATCCAAACGTTCTTCGTTTTTACCTAAAACTTCGCCGGCCATTACGGCTCTCTTGGCTTTTTCTCTTGTATCAAAAATACCCTGTTGAACAAGTAGCACGTCTACTCTTTCTTTTTTCATGCGAACTACTCCTATTTTTCTATTTTAAAGTAATCTAAAAATGATGATAACAATTCCGTATCCAAATCATTTTCGTCTTTTAATTTGTCTAAAATTTGGCGACTATGGCTAATTGTGTCTTCTAAGTAAGAATATGCCTTATCTAATCCTAAATGATTAGTATAAGTGTTTTTGACGCCATCTTGGTGCACTGGTTTTCCTAGTTCCTCTTGACTGGAAACAACATCTAAAATGTCATCATAAATTTGAAAGGCCAAACCATAGTCTGCACCAAATTGATTTAACCCATCAATCACATCATGACTAGCATTTGCTAAGATACCACCAGCAATCATGGCATATCTAATCAAGGCACCAGTTTTTCCTTCATGTAATTTCTTAATTTCATCTAAAGAAAGCTGCTTATTTTCATTCAAAATATCCATTGATTGACCGGCAACCATCCCTGAGGGGCCAGCAAATTTAGATAGATAATAAACTAATTGAGCCTTCTTATGGTCATCTAGCTCATTATCAGTTAACCATTGAAAAGCCAATGTTAATAATCCATCACCAGCTAATGTGGCTAAACCGGCACCATAAATGACATGATTAGTCTTTTTACCGCGTCTTAAATCATCATCATCCATAGCTGGTAAATCATCATGGATTAATGAATAAGTGTGTAGTAATTCAAGTGCACTAATCGCCTTTAAATCATCGTCCGTCATTTCATGATTTAACGTTTTTAAGGTTGCGATGCTCATTAGTGGTCTTAATCTTTTCCCACCAGCCATCAATGAATAGATCATTGATTCGGCAAGTTGATCATTGCTAACATCTTTTTTTACTTGATTAGCTAGTTGGCTTTCAATTTGTGGTTTATATTCATCAAGAAAATCAGATAAAACTACAGATTGACTCATTACTTATCTTCACTTTCTTTTTCAAATGCAACTTCAGAATCATCATCTGTCATTTCTTTAGCTAATGTCTTTTCAGCATTCTTCAAAGTACTTTGTAGTTCGCCACTTAGCTTAACACCTTTTTGGAATTCACTTAGGGCCTTTTCCAACGGAATGTCACCTTGTTCTAATTCGGAAACGATTTGTTCTAGTTTGTTCATGTTATCTTCAAAACTTGCTTTTTCTGCCATTATTTACTCTCCTTTTTGACTTCGTTAACAGTTGCTTTCGCATATCCATCAATTAATTTTAGTTCAATATCATCATTTTCCTTAATGTCGTCAACTTTCTTTACGACCTTGCCATCGCTGTTAGTTGTAAAACTAAATCCACGAGACATCACCTTTAGTGGGCTTAGATGATCTAAAGCATCAACTCTTTTTGTTAGTTGATTTTGTTTATTTTGAATCAACAACATAATGTTTCTCTTTAATTGATCATCTTTTACCTGTAAAACTTGTTGTTGTTCTTTGATTAAGTTCTTTGGTGAATTGATTTTTAGATTATATACTAAATCATTTAACTTTCTATCGGATTGATTGATTGTTTCCTTTAGAGCGTTCATCAATCTCTCGTTTAGCATGTCAATCTTTTGGACGTATGAATCATACAAACGTTCAGGTTGCTTGAAAATGTATGATTGTTGGATTTTTGCTAAACGTTGTTGTAATTGATTTAACTTATTTCTAAAAGCATTAAAAATTCGTACTTGGTCATTTTTAATGTCGGTCATTACATCAGTCAATACTGGTACTGCTATTTCGGCCGCTGCAGTTGGTGTAGCTGCTCTTACATCCGCAACTAAATCAGCAATTGTTGTATCAGTTTCGTGTCCAACTGAAGAAATCACTGGAATCTTACTATCAAAGATTGCTCTGGCAACGATTTCTTCGTTAAATGGCCAAAGGTCTTCAATCGAACCTCCACCACGTCCGATAATCAATGTGTCAAAATCACCGTGTTCATTAACACGATTGATTTGACGAACAATATCAGAAGCGGCAGCATCCCCTTGGACAACAGCAGGATATAAAACGATTTGAGCAATAGGATATCTTCTTCTAGTGGTTGTAATAATATCTCGAATAACAGCTCCACTAGGTGAAGTAACTACCGCGATTCTCTTTGGATACTTTTCCAAGGTCTTTTTAGGAGCACTGAATAATCCTTCAGCGGTTAGCTTTTTCTTTAATTGTTCATATGCTTGATACAAGGCACCAACACCATCTGGTTCCATGTGATCAATATAAATTTGATAGTTACCGGTTGCTTCATAGACTGAAATTCTACCAGTAACTAATACTTTCATTCCTTCTTCGGGTTTAAACTTAACCTTATCGAAAGCGGATTTAAACATGATAGCACTAATCTTTGCGTTATCATCCTTCAAGCTAAAGTATTGATGTGCTGGTCTCAATCTAAAGTTAGAAATTTCACCAGTTAAATAAACCTTATCTAGATAGGGATCACGATCAAATTTTTTCTTAATATAGCTTGTTAAATCGCTAACACTTAGGTAATCATTACCCATTAATATCACTCCACTTTGATAGTTCTACGGTTTGTCTCATCAATGTAGCGATGGTCATTGGACCAACACCACCAGGTACAGGAGTTATGTATGAGGCTTTCTTAGCAATCCCATCATAATCAACGTCTCCAACTAATTTACCTTCATCATTCACGTTTTGGCCAACGTCAATTACAACTACGCCGTCTTTTACATCACTTTCTGTTACTGTATTAACCTTACCAGTAGCAGATACGATAATATCAGCGTCTAATGTGTATTCTTTAATATTCGCATAATGGTTTAACACTGTTACTTCTGCACCAGCATTGATTAATAAAGCTGCCATTGGTCTACCAACGATGGTACTTCTACCAATTACGACTGCTTTTTTACCCTTTAAATCGATTCCATATTCTTCAAACATAGTCATAACACCCTTTGGTGTACATGCCACAGGATAATTACTTTGATCGTTTAAGAATAATTTACCAGAATTAATCACTTGGAATCCATCCACGTCTTTATCTGGGTTAATTTGACTCATAACGTATTTTTCGTTGATGTGTTTGGGTAGTGGTGATTGAATCAAAATTGCATCAATGTCATCGTCATGATTGTAGTCGTTCAATATGTTCAATAATTCGCCTTCAGTGGTTTCTGCAGGAAGAGCCTTAACGATTGACTTAATTCCTAATTGTTGAGCTTTCTTATGCTTGCTTCTCACATAGCGGTGGCTAGCTTGATCATCCCCGACGATAATCACAGCTAGACAAGGGTTCTTACCTTGTTCGTTTAATTCTGAGACCATATCTGCAGTCTCTTGATTAACTTTCTTTGCTAAAGATCTTCCATCAATAATATTGCTCATCGTAAAACCTCCAAAGGATTATTTAATTCTCTTTTATTTTAGCATATAAAAAAATGTTTATGTAATAAAAAAAGACTCGCTTGTACGCGAATCATTTTTCTTAAGCAATTGTGTTAGATAAAACTCCATTAACAAATTTTCTTGAGTGATCATCACTGTATTTCTTTGTTAATTCTAACGCTTCATTGATTGCCACCTTTGTAGGGACATCGTCAACGTATTTAATTTCAAAAAACGCAAGTCTTAGAATTGCAAGGTCTGTCTTGGCAATTCTGTTAATGGACCAACCGGAAACAAGATATGAGATTATACTATCGTCTAAGCTATCCTTATTTTCGATAACTCCATCTACTAAAGTGTTGTAGTAAGATGGAATTTCTGTTTCTTCATCGGTTCTTGAGATAGCATGAAAAAATAGTTCTTTATCGGTTGTATCATTTGCATTGATAGCAAACAATGTTTGAAATGCATACTCTCTTATTTTATGTCTAGTAAATTCCACTATTTTTCACCCTTATCGCTACTATTGCCGTTTAATAAACTTTTTGAATTAGCTCTTTTATCTTGTTTTTCATGAACGACACCTTCTACATGAACATTAACTTCACCTAAATCAAGTTCAGTCATGAATAGAAGTTGTTGTTTGACTTGTTCTTGAATTTCTAGAGCAACTTTAGGAACAGAAATCCCGTAATTTAGATATACGTAAACATCAACGATTAATTTTTCATCTTTAAAATTAAGTCTAATGCCCTTACCCATTTCTTTACGACCGAATAGTTCATTAACACTTGTTGCCAATGATCCACGCATGCGCTTTACGCCCTTTACTTGGACAGAGGCAATACTTGCGATTACTTCCAATACGTTTGGAGAGATTCGAATATCCCCAAACTTTGAACTAGCCTTTGGTAAAGAAATATTTGTTTGTTCTGCCATAAAAATTACCCTCCAATCAAAATAAAAGCATCAATTATTTATTAATTAAGCTCTTGAGATGTATGTTGCATCATTGGTGTTAATAACTAGCTTGTCACCAGCGTTAACAAAGAATGGTACTTGTACAATTAAACCAGTAGTCATAGTAGCTGGCTTGCTTCCACCTGAAGCAGTGTTACCTTTGATACTTGGTTCAGTTTCTGCAACTTCTAGAGTAACAGTGTTTGGTACTTCAATACCGATAACTTCGTTTTCGTATTGAACGATACTTACGTCCATGTTTTCTTGTAAGTAGTTTAAAGCATCCTTGATCTTGTCACCAGGTACAGTGATTTGTTCATATGAATCCATATCCATGAATACGTAACCTGCACCATCTTCGTATAGGTATTGCATGTTTCTAGTATCAATTTGTGCTTGTTCCATCTTAGCACCGGCACGGAAAGTCTTGTCTTGAACAGCACCTGTTCTTAGGTTCTTAAGTTTAGTACGTACGAACGCACCACCCTTACCTGGCTTTACGTGTTGGAAGTTAATGATACGCCAAATTGCGTTATCTACTTCAATAGTTAATCCTGTTTTAAATTGGGCAGTTGAAATTGTTGCCATGATTAAAACTCCTCCTAGTATTACTAATATGTTTTATATGATAGCAATTTTAGTGCAGCGATTGCAATCGTAATCGTTACTACCATTGTATCATGTTAGCTTTATTTAAATAAGTCTTTGGTAATAAAAAAAGCCTGAAAATAAATCAGGCTTTTTCTACATTATTCACTAATTACTTAGCAACTGCTTCAGATACTGGGTATACTGAAACTTGGCGCTTGCTGCGGCCCATACGTTCGAAACGTACAACACCATCAACTAAAGCAAATAAAGTATCATCACCGGCACGCTTAACGTTTTTACCTGGGTAAATGTGAGTACCACGTTGACGGTAAATGATTGAACCAGTAGTAACTTTTGATCCATCAGCAGCCTTTGTACCTAGACGACGACCTGCAGAGTCACGACCGTTGGCTGTTGAACCTCCCCCTTTATGGTGAGAGAAGAATTGTAAATTCATTTCTAACATTGGATTACACCTCCGTACAATTTAATCTATTGTAATATCTAATTTAATATAATCAGCATAAGTTTGAGAAATATCCCGCATTCCGTTTTGGAATGTTGATAAAATTGCTTGAGCAGCAATCTCATCTGCGGAAGAATTAGCTTCAGGAACTGTAACTTCCATAAAACCACCTTCGATGTCATCACTGACAACTTTAGGTTCTAGGTTAGCAACTTCGGTTAACCCATTTACAGTAGAAATGGATAAAACAGAAACCGCAGCGCATACAATGTCCTTACCATACTCACCTGAATCAGCATGACCTGATAAACTAAAACTAGTAATCCGATCACTTTGCTTATCATGAATAATATTTGCTAATATCATTTTTAATCCTCTAATTAAGCCTTGATTGAGTCAATCATAACCTTAGTGTATGGTTGTCTATGACCCTTCTTAGAACGAGAACCCTTCTTAGGCTTGTAACGAAGAATAGTAATCTTCTTACCACGGCCTTGCTTTTCAACAGTACCTTCAACTGAAGCACCGTCTACAAGTGGAGTACCAACCTTAGCTGAGTCGCCACCAACGAAAACTACTTGATCAAAAGTAACCTTTTCACCTTCGTTTGCGTTTAGCTTTTCAACGTAGATTGCTTCACCTTCAGCAACTTTGTATTGCTTTCCGCCTGTTACGATAATTGCGTACATAATGTGCACCTCCTTGAATAATATGCTTAGACTCGCCGAAAATAAGCGCTTCAATAAGAAGACTTAATACTCATTCCGTGCGGTTGTAGCTGTGAAAGTCCACAAATACAACAAAGTAAGTATACATATTTTGAATAATTTAGTCAAGAAAAAAAGCATATCATAAGTGATATGCTTCAACAATTTATTCAAATGTCGCGAGAGAGATTCGAACTCTCGACCTACGGTTTAGAAGACCGTTGCTCTATCCAGCTGAGCTATCGCGACATCAAAACTCAACAAAAAACATTATATCGGATAATCGACATCGTGTCAATATCATTTTTAAATGAATTAAAAATTTTATAATGAATTAATTTCACTAAATTGAGTTGACAATGATTTATCATCAACGCCAAGGTCTACTATACCAAATTTTAGGAATATTTTCCAGGAAAATTGGAAATCTTTTTTAGAATGATTATAAAAGCCGTTAAACATCATTCGTTTAATTGATAAATATACTTGATTGAAATCACGATCAGCATCCATGCTTGCGATTTTGTTGTAATCTTCTTCATCAATAACAATTATGTCTAACCAGTTATGAACGCTAGCAAACAACAAGTAATACTTCATTACGTCGGCAACGTCTTTAGTAATCATTTCCTTATAATTTTTAACATCAATATTTTCTTGATCTTTTTTATATACAGAGAAACGCTTTGAATCCTCTGCTAATTTAGCTAATGATAAATCTAATTGGATAAATAGCTTTTGTTGCTTATTATTGCCGTTTAAGAGCAATTGTTGTTTTTGCCCTATGTTATTGAACTTGGCAACAGCTTGTTGAATCATTTCGTCAAATTTTAGCAATCTAAACACCTCACATCCCATTTTATCATTATGACAAACGTTTGAAAAATAAAAAAAGAGCCGGCAATAAGCCGACTCTTTTTCAAATGGTTATTAGTATTTTTCCATGTATTGGTTACGTTCCCAATCAGAAACTTGAGCACGATAAGCATCGTATTCTAAATGCTTAGCAGCTAAGTAACTATTGAAAATCTTTGAACCTAAAGCATGTTTCATTGTTTCATCAACAGATAATTCTTCTAGAGCATCTAGTAAGTCATCTGGTAAGTTAACAATTTCATTTTCTTTTCTTTCTTGAGCATCCATTCTGTAGATGTTACGGTCAACACTCTTAGGAGGTACGATACCGTCCTTCAAACCATCTAGACCAGCTTCTAGAACAGAAGCAATTGCTAAGTATGGGTTTGCTGAAGCATCAGCACTTCTTAATTCAAGACGTGTAGCTTGTCCACGAGCATTTGGTACTCGGATAAGTGGAGATCTGTTTGAACCAGACCAAGCAACGTAAACTGGTGCTTCGTATCCAGGAACAAGACGTTTGTATGAGTTTACTAATGGGTTACAAATTGCAGTGAAGCTTTTAGCATGCTTGATTAAACCACCTAAGAAGTGGTAAGCAGTTTCTGACAACTTCAAGTCACCATTTTCGTCGTAGAATACATCACCACTATCATCAAATAATGACATATTTAAATGCATTCCAGAACCATTGATACCACTTAGTGGTTTTGGCATAAATGTAGCGTATAAGCCATATTTTCTTGCGATTGTTTTAACAACTAATTTAAATGTTTGAATATTGTCTGCAGCGTTTAGAGCATCTGCATATTCGAAATCAATTTCATGTTGACCAGGAGCAACTTCGTGGTGAGCTGCTTCAACGTCAAAGCCCATTTCTTCCAAAGTTAGAACGATTTCACGACGACAGTTACCACCTAAGTCAAGTGGTGCCATATCAAAGTAGCTACCTTCGTCATTTAATTTAACAGTTGGTTTACCGTCTTCATCCATCTTGAATAGGAAGAATTCAGGTTCGGGTCCAATGTTAAATGACGTAAATCCAGCATCCTTCATGTCTTTTAGAACACGGATTAAGTTATTTCTTGGGTCACCTTCGAATGGTGTTCCGTCAGTTTTGTAAACTTCACAAATAACTCGAGCAATCTTACCGCGTTCTGAACTCCATGGGAAAATCATCCAAGTTGATAAATCAGGATGTAAATACATGTCACTTTCTTCGATTCTTACGAATCCTTCGATTGATGATCCATCAAACATAATCTTGTCATTTAATAAATCATCTAATTGACTGATTGGAACTTCAACATTCTTTAAAGTTCCTAAAACATCAGTAAACATTAAACGTAAGAATTTTACGTCCTCTTCTTTAACAATACGACGAATGTCGTCTTTTGAATAATCATGCTTTGTAGCCATATACACCTACTCCTAACGTATTCAACATTAAATTAGTTAAAAAGAATTATTAGCAGCATCATGTGAATTCAATCCACCGATGTTCAAAAGTTCATCAGATAAAATTTTACGTGCTTCTTGATCAGTTAATTCCTTCGTATCGTTATTCTTGTTATCTTCTTTACGCTTCTTGTAGATTTCTTGAATCTTGGCAATATTTAAACCTTCGTCCAAATAATCCTTAATTTCTAAAATCACATCAATATCATTCAAAGAATACATACGGCGGTTACCATCATTTCTTTCAGGTGAAACCAAACCTTGTTCTTCGTAATATCTAATTTGTCTTGCGGTCAAGCTAGTTAACTTCATAACAGTTCCGATTGGAAGTACTGAAAGCGAACGTCTTAAATCCTTTTCTTTCATATCTAACTCCTTCTAACAACATTATAATAACATTATTTTTTTATATGTCAACATTTAATGTAATAACTTCTAACATATTATGGCACTTTTTTGTCATTTAGCCAATTAAATACATCTTTTTCGATGTTTTTTACAACTTCCATGTTAGATATTATGTCATACCAATTAACTTTCATCTTATTTCTAAACCAAGTTAACTGTCTTTTAGCATAATGTCTAGAATCCTTTTTAATTAATTCAGAAACATCCTCTAGTTCTAAATCACCATGGAAATAGTTAATAAATTCTCGGTAACCAATCCCCTTATATGCAGGTAAGGAAATATCACCTTTTCGATCCAACCATTTCGCTTCGTCGATTAAACCGTTATTAAACATAATATCAACACGTTTATTGATACGATCATACAATACCTTTCTATCGGTATTAAGTGCAATAATATATGGATCAATTGATACGGAATTATTGGTTTGTTCAGAAAATTTAACACCTGTATTGTGATAAACTTCTAAAGCTCTAATTATCCTGCGTTCATTTTCTTCACCAATTTTTTTGGCAGATACTTCATCAACGCTCTTTAATTTAAGCCATAATGCATGTTTACCATTTTCTTCAGCAAACTCATGCATTTGATTTCTATATTCTTCATTATCATAATGATCACCGCCGAGGTTTAACCCATCGACAAGTGATTGGATATAAAATCCAGTTCCTCCAACAATAATAGGAAGCTTTCCCCGTTTATCAATGTCATCTATTAATTTATTAGTCGATTCAACAAAATCAGCCGCTGAATATCTTTTGTCGACATCAATAATATCGATTAAATGATGAACAATTCCCTCTGATTCTTCTTTTGTCACTTTGGCTGTTCCAATGTCTAAGTGTTTGTAAACCTGCATCGAATCACCAGAAATAACTTCACCATTTAATTTCTTAGCCAACTTAATTGATAAACTTGTTTTTCCGACCGCTGTTGGTCCGACAATTATTAGCACTTTTTGCATATTATCCCACCATTTCTGCCTATATAAGTTTAGCATATAAAATATTGAATTAAAATATACTAAAGACTGGATAAATAAATAAAAAAACATCATAATGGTAACTGTAAAGCAAATTATTATATAGGAGGACTTAAAATGAAAAAATTCGCTAAAGGATTCTTTGTTGGTGCATTAGCAACTTCAAGCGCAGTTGCTGGAGCATTATTCTCTTTCAAGAAAAAAGTTGTAGACCCTGTTGAAGGTCAAGCTGATAAACTAGAAGAAAACAGAAAAAGAGTTGTTCGTAAACAACGCTCCGCTCACTTAAACTAATATGAAATAATAAAAAAGCACTTTACTTTTTGTAAAGTGCTTTTTTATTTACTTCTTAGTCTTTCCATCCCAGTTTCTAAAACCTGATTTTAGGATATAAATATCTTTGTATCCATTTTTACCAAGTAAAATAGCTGTCTTAATACTCAAAGTTTTACCTTGATCGTATAAGTACACTGGCATGTCTTTTCGAATGTTCTTATAAAACATCTTGATTGTTGAGTAAGGAATACTTCTGGCTCCTAAAATGTGACCAGATTCAAAATCTCTGTTTTCTCTTAAGTCAACAATTTGTCCCCTGTGACTACCTTGTTTAAATTCTTCTTCATCAACAAAAGTAGCAACACGGTTTGCTCTCATTCTAGTAATGCTATTATAAATTAGGATCGCTAATAAAATAACAACAATTAAAAGCATGGATGAAATCATGTGTTATTACACCCCTAATGTTATTTGTTAATGTTTCTTAAAGCTAATGAACCGGCACCAATAACCCCAGCATCATTACCTAATTGAGCTAGACGAATCTTGGTAGAATCTCTAACAGGTCTAAATGCATTTTCTTGGAAGTACTTAGTTGTTGGTTGTAATAATGTGTTTCCGGCGTTTGAAACACCACCACCGATAACAATGTTGTCAGGGTTCAATGTATTACCAACGTTAGCTAATGCAAGACCTAAGTAGTAACATACGTAATCTACAACTTGGTTTGCAAAAATATCACCATTATCAGCTAGGAAAAAGACAACCTTTGAAGTTACTTCTTCACCAGAGTTAATCATTTCTTTTAGTCTTGATTGACCAGTGAATTCACTTGAAAGGTTCTTAGCAACCTTAACAACACCAGTAGCTGAAGCGTATTGTTCTAGACAACCGCGCTTACCACAAGTACATTCAAATCCACCTGGTTCAACAGTAATGTGACCAATTTCACCGGCACCACCATTAACACCGTGAGCTAATTCACCGTTAACGATAACACCTCCACCAACACCAGTTCCTAGTGTTACGAATACAACGTCTGAGTCCTTGCTTCCAGCACCCTTCCAGTATTCACCTAGTGAAGCAACGTTAGCATCATTATCTAAAGCGAATGGTAGTCCTAACGCTTTTTCGATTTGATCCTTAATATGTTGGGTAGTCTTCCAGTTTAGGTTGTAAGCCCCAATTACAGTACCTTCCTTACGGTTTACTGAACCTGGAGTTCCCATTCCAATTCCAATAAAGTCGTCAATTTTATGATCAGAGTCCTCCATCTTCTTTGTGATAGAGTTAATGATATTTGGAACAATATTTTCTCCGTTAGCGCTTACATCGGTGGTAATAGCCCACTTATCTAAGATTTCACCGCTATCAGTTAGGAATGCCAACTTAGTTGTTGTACCTCCTAAATCGATTCCAATTAACTTACGTACCATTTTAGTTTCCTCCTAAAAATTGTATTATTTCTTTTCTTCGATTCCATGTTCATGTTTTAATACAAGCTTTGCCTGTATGAACTCTTCTTTAGTTACAAGTCCGGCATCATGTAGATGATCAAGCTCTAATGCCATAACCTCTATATCCCACAATCTCTTGCCAACGTAAACATAGATTCCAAATTTTTTTAAAAGTTGTTGAACATCGTACAACGTCTTCATTTTCCCACATCCTAACGAAAAATGCACTAATTAATTTGCAAAATAACCAGTTTTTAAGCAAAAATATGCAAATACTAGCAACACAATTAATGCCAATATTTTCTTTACCATTGGAATTTTAAACTCTGATGGTAGCCCTACTACGTAAGGTAATAAGAACCCGGCAATTAAACCACCAATATGACCTATTATATCAATATCTGGTGACATTAAGTCGAATCCAATGTTTAAGACGATTAGTAATAGAAAACTTTGTGACATTCTTCTGACATACATATTATCATGAAATGTTTCACCTAACATCAAAAATACACCGAACAATCCGAAGATGGCGGTACTTGCTCCAGCACTTGCTCCATTTGAGAATGCAAATCCAGCGATGTTACCAAATATTCCTGACAACATGAAAATCAAAAGAAATCTAATGTGTCCAAAAATCTTTTCAAGCTGAATCCCTACATAGTACAAACTAATTCCGTTCATTAAAATATGTAGAAATGATAGATGAATGAATATTGGTGTGATGAATCTCCACCATTGACCAAATTGGACTAGTGGACGATACATAGCACCATAATTAATAATTGCATCCGTTGAATTAGTAACGATACCAAATACATATACAAATATAATTATTGCAAGAATTCCTTCAGTCATAAAAGGAACATCATCTATTTTTCGGTATAAACGATTATTTGAAATTTGAGTGAATAATTGTTTCAACTTGTTGATCAAACTCATCTACTTTCCATATTGATTTCTCATACATTCTAATTCTATCAGCAAGTGCAATAGTATTTCCAGGATAATCAACTAAAACTCGGTCATAGTATCCTCCACCATAGCCAAGTCGATTATTATTAGACATATCAAAAGCCATCCCCGGAACAATCAACAAATCAATATCATTAATGTTGATGCCTTGACCATCAACTGGTTCAGGAATCCCCATCTTATTAACGAATAACCTGGTTTCATGATTATACTCAATGAAATCCATATCACTCTTATTAATCACCTTGGGAACGTATACTCTCTTGTTATCACTTAGTGCCTTTTCAATGATTGGATTGGTATCAATCTCGATATCAGTACTAAGGGTTACTCCAATTGAAGTTGCCGCAATCCACTCATCAGTTTCAAACAACTGATTATATAAATATTGTACATCTTCTCTATTATCTAAATTTTTAAGTTTATTTAAAATTTCACTTCGAGCTGCTGATTTATCCATCTATTCACTTCCCAGAATATAAAAAAAGGATTTGGGCCTTTAAACCCGAATCCTTATTTTGTTTCACGATGTAATGTAACTTTTCTTTCACGTGGACAGTATTTCTTTAATTCCAAACGATCAGGGTTGTTACGACGACTCTTAGTTGATAAGTAATTACGTTCGTGACATTCTGTACATTCTAAAGTAATGTGTACTCTCATCTTAGTTACACCTCCAAGTTAGTTGTATTTTTAATTTTTATATAAACAACTTTCAACTCTTAATATATTATCATTTTTTCTTCGATTTGACCAGAGTTTATATAAATATTGTTAAGGAAAATTACTTAACAGCAATTATTTCAAGCCACTGTCGGATTGAACGTACTTCCAGTATGCTTGATAAATCTTTTGAGCTAAGTCAATATTATTGCTTTCTGCGTTACTTGGCAAGTTTGGAATTGCAACTACAACCACCACTTGTGGATTATCTGAAGGAGCAAATGATCCTAAACTCAAAGTAACTGTTTCAACTGGCTTAGAACCCTTCTTTCCACTTGAGTAGAATGTTTGGGCAGTACCAGTCTTAGCTGAGATTGAAGGTCTGACAGTGTTTAAAGTGATACCAGTTCTGTATTCGTTAGTACCATGAACCACCTTGTAGAAACCGTCAGTAACAACTTTTCTTTGTGCAGCTGTCATATCAATCTTGTTTAGTACAGTTGGTGTAACAGTGTATTTAACTCGACCTAACTTACCGCTCTTACTTGAAGCACGAATACTTTGAACAATGTGAGGTTCAATTCTGTAACCACCATTGGCGATTGTAGAAATGTATTGAGCAATTTGCATTGGTGTGTAGGCATCGTAGTTACCGTATGATAAGTCGAGTGCCTTACCAATATTTGCTGAACCACTAGGACCTTGAATACCCTTTGTTTCACCAGGCAAATCAATTCCAGTGTATACACCTAACCCAAATTGGTTGAAGTAACCTCTCATAATGTTGAAGACATCTGGATTCATTGTTAATGCTCCACCTTCAACGTAGTTGAACTTAGCTTCTTTCATTGCTAGTTGCATCATGTAAGAGTTAGATGAAACTTCAAGCGCTGTTGAAGCGTCAAGTGCAATGTCATGGTTACCATCTTGGTTAAACCATGATGCCTTTCTAATTCCACCGGTCAAAATTGGCTTATCAGTTAAAGTAGAGTTAGTTGGTGTAATGACCTTATCCATTAAAGCACCAGAAACCATTGCACCCTTAACAACAGACCCCATAACGATTGAACTGTTAATTGTTCCAAGCGCATTTGGTGTTTCTTTACCAGTTTCCGGATCACGACTAACCCCAGCTAAACCGATAATTCCACCTGTATTAGGATTCATAACAACAGCGTATGCACCTGTTGAATTACCAGTACCTTGGTCAGCTTCTTCGACTAATGATTGAATCTTCTTTTCGAATTCAGAGTTAATGGTTAATTGAAGGTTATCACCCTTTTGACCACCATATTGTTTAACAGCTTTATCTAAGCTACCACCTTTGATTAAGGTTTGTGATTTTGAACCACGTAAAGTAGATTCATATTTTTCTTCTAGGTAACTTTGACCAACGCTATCATTTCTGGAGTAACCTTCTGCTAATAGTGTATTAATTCTGTCACTTGGCAAACCAACCTTTTCAGAAGAAACAGTTCCAACGATACTTTGGATGGCGTTTCCATTTGGATATTCTCTTGTCCAACTATCACCAATTTGGACACCAGGCACTTCATCTAAATGTTCACCAATTTCGGCAATTTCCTTATTAGTAACATTGGTTGTCTTGATGTATGTAGTTGATAATTGGTAAGAGCCACTCATCTTTTGGAAGATTGTTGCAGCGTTCTTAGTTTCCTTATCTGTACTGTATAGCTTGTCATTCATGACTTTTTGAAGTTCCAAAACATATTGTTCACTAGCACTTGATCCCTTAGGAAAAGTAATGCTGGAACTTACCTTCTTAAGGTTATCAGCATTAGCTAAGTAAAAGTCAGCTTCTTGTCTAGGGGTTAATGATGAAGTATCAACAGTTAAGTATTTACCCAATGTGTTGGCAATCTTATATAGGTCAGCACTAGTTACGGATAATCCCTTAGTGTATTGAATAGCTTGGTGGGCTTTATTTCCAACAAGGACACGACCGGTAGAATCGTAAATCATCCCTCTTTGCACATTTCCATACTTAACGGAATTATCTGATCGGCTAACTTCGGCCTTATATTGGTTTCCGTTAACAACCTGTAAATAACCCAATTGAATTATTAGAATGGCAAATAATACTCCGACAACTGTCAGAATAATATTTAATCTAAATGGTACCTTTGAATTTTCCCCACGATCACTGTGGTGAAATATTTTTTGCAAAAAACTATTCAAAACAATCTAACTCCTTAATTATTATATGTTAATCAGTCATTTAGTCTGGTTTATTGTATACTATAGTTGGTTACTTTATAAGTAATAATCAAAATACATAGGAAGTATTAACTATGATTAATTCAATTAAAAAAATCATAAGAAAACACCGCTTATATTTATTAAGCTTTTTTATTCCATTTATTATTATGTCATGTTATTTTGCTTACCGCAATATGTTTCCATTTGGAAATAGTAGCATTTTAACTGTAGACCTAGGTCAACAATATGTAGATTTATTCGCATATTTTCGTCGAACAATTCTATCTTTGAATCTACATAGCTTATTATACTCATTTTCAAACGGATATGGTGGAGAAATGATTGGAATTTGGGGATATTATCTACTAAGTCCGCTTAATATCATTTTATTAATCATCCCTGCAAAATTTATCAACTTCTCAATTCTTTTGATAACGCTATTTAAATACGGTTTATCAGGATTAACCTTCAGCATTTTTCTAAAACATAAGGGTATCAAAAAGGACCTAATCATTTTATCGATGGCGATTGCCTATGCTCTTAATGGATGGATGATTGCTAACCAATTAAATGTCATGTGGTTGGATGGTGTTATTCTCCTACCAATTATCATTATGGGTATTGATCGAATTTTTAAACACAACAAATATAGCCCATTCGTTATTAGTTACGCAGCAATGTTAGTCATTAACTACTACATTGCATACATGATTACGATTTTTTCGGTTATCTATGTAATTGGTAAGTTAATCAATGATGACCATTCATTAAAGATGCGCCTTGGTAAATTAATCTCGATTGGTGTTAGCTACTTCGTATCATTACTGCTTTCAGCATTCATCTTTTTACCAAACCTAATCGAACTTAAAAACGGTAAAGGTGCCTATACTTTATCAACATTTAAGTGGAAGGTTGAATACACCCCATTGAAAATGATAAGCAAGTTTTTCGATGGCAGCTTCAACTTTTCTCAAATGCCAAGTGGTTACCCTAACATCTTTGTTGGTGCGATTGCTGTAATTGGTTTCATAATATTCTTCTGCAATAAACAAATTCAATTAAAACGAAAAATCGTTGCACTTGCCATCACAGCTATCCTAATTGTTTCAATGTTCTTTGAACCATTAGATTTACTATGGCACGCAATGCAATTCCCAATTTGGTACCCTTATCGTTTTTCATTCATTTTTTGCTTTTGGATTATTTATATCGCTGCAATTGGTTTGGATAAGCAATCTGGACACATTAACTTCAAAGAAATTATCATATCCGGGGTTATTTTAATCGCTGGGTTAATTTATACAGCTCTAAACATCAATAGCTTTAACTACTTATCACTAACCAAATATTTAATTTCATTGGCGTTTGTTGCCATTAGTTTTATCGTCATCCATGTATCAAGCAAGGACAATAAGTACTACCTACTTTGCTTGGTAGTTATTGCAATTGGTGATACTGGACTGAACGCGTTTAACTCCTTAAATGCCATTAGTTATGTATCAAATGATGATTATATGAAGTACACAGCAACGTTAAACCGTCACGTGAATGATATTAAACAAAAGGATAATAGTTTCTATCGAATCAGTAAGGACTTCTATCGAACTAGAGATGATCCAATTGAATCAAATTTTTACGGTGGTTCAACATTCTCATCAACACTTAGAAAATCAACACCTGATTTCAACCAAAAGATTGGTAATGCATATACTACCGGATCAATTGATTATTCCAACGGAACCATCGTAACTGACTCATTGCTTTCATTTAAGTATTTCATTAACACGATTAACTACAATAAGACATATCCGATGATTCAAAAGAGTAGCAATCGTTATGATATCGTCAATAATGATGTGCAAAATATAGATATCTTTCAAACCTTTAAATCAAACAATGCATTCCCACTTGTTTACACAGCATCTGATAATGTATTTTCAAAAATCATTGCTTCAGATCCTATCAAGTACCAAAACTCGATGGTAAAACAAGTTACTGGTAATAATAACGACGTGTTCAATGAAAACATGCACTACACTATCCTTTCAGAAAACACTAACGCTTTAACCGGTTTAAACAACCAAATAATCGCTAAAAACAATCTTTTAAAAGATGGCGAAATCGTAATCAAGTATAAGCATCAAAATAACAAGGTGCCTTACATGATAGTTCCAGCTTCAATGAATCAACAAAAATGTAACATTAAGGTTAATGGCGAAGAATTAAACCTACCAAACGAATTTCAAAGCACTTTCGTTGTAAGTTTGCCAAACAACAAGGATAACAAAATTACCATCAAGCTATTAAACGGCAAAGTATACACTAACGAGTTTAATATTGCTTCCTTAAGCCTATCTAAATTTCTAAGTGAAACAAAGGCAATTAGAAATCAAAGGAACAATATTAAACTTAATGGTAATACCGTTTCTGCTGATATTAATGTATCTACAAAGCGTCAAGCCGTTGCAACATCAATTCCATACTCCAATGGATGGACGTTGACTGTCGATGGTAAGAAACACCCTATTAAGGTGATCAATGATGAATTCATTGGCTTTGATAATCTTTCCGTCGGAAAACACAAAATAAAGTTATCATTCTATCCTTCAGGATTAAATACTGGAATAATAATCTCAGTACTAACCTTGATGTTTGTAATTGGATTTTATATTTACAAGAAAAAAAGATAATAAAAAAGGACTCGTCTAAACGAGTCCTTTTATTTTGTAGAATTATTCAACAGAAATAATCTTAACTTTCATATCACCGGCAGGAATTTCGATGACTACTTCATCGTTAACTTTGTGGCCTAATAGACCTTTAGCAATTGGTGAATCGTTTGAAATTTTACCTTCCAATGGATCTGCTTCAGCAGCACCAACGATTTGGTAAGTTTCTGGGTCTTCATCTGGTAGTTCTTTAAAAGTAACCTTCTTACCAACGTTTACCATATCACTTTCAACGTCATCATTATCAACAACGTCAGCGTATTGTAGCATGTGTTCTACAGTTGTAATACGGCTTTCTAGCATACTTTGTTCGTTCTTAGCTGATTCATATTCAGAGTTTTCTGATAAATCACCATAACTTCTGGCAATCTTGATTCTTTCAATGATTTGTGGACGTTGGTTTAATCTTAAATCTTCCAATTCAGCTTCAAGTTTTTGTTTACCTTCAACTGTCATTGGATAGCTTTCATCTTTAGCCATTATAAACTCTCCTTTAAATTAATTAGATTGTTGTATCAATATTATTGAAAACCTTGTTGTTACCGTGTTTTACCAAGATTGATTGAATCTTAGTTGTTAATAAATCAATCGCAACTTGGTTCTTACCACCTTCTGGAACGATGATATCTGCGTAACGCTTACTTGGTTCAACAAATTGATTGTACATTGGGCGAACAGTTTCCAAGTATTGTTGGATAACTTCATCCAATGTTCTGCCACGTTCCTTGGTATCTCTTTGAATTCTTCTTAAAATACGAATGTCATCATCAGTATCAACGAACACCTTAATGTCCATTAAATCTCTAAGACGCTTGTCGTCTAGGATTAAGATTCCTTCTAAAATGATAACATCACGTGGTTCTTGAGTAACTGTTTCAGTACTACGATTTAATTTAGTGTAGTCATAAACCGGTTTTTCAATTGCTTCATAGTTTAGAAGCTTATTCAAATGTTCTAGTAATAAGTCACTATCAAAAGCTAATGGATGATCGTAGTTAGTTTCTTCTCTTTCAGCCATTGTCTTATGTGATTGATCCTTGTAGTAAGAATCTTGTTGCAAAATCATAATTGAATGACCCAATAGTTGGTTAAAGATGGCACGACTAACAGTAGTTTTACCACTACCTGAACCACCAGTAACACCAATAACAACGGGACGCTTTTTCTTTTCTACCATAATAATCTCTCCATAACCGATTTATCTCATAACACTATCATTGCCGATTAAGTCATCGACATCTTTATCTGAATTATAATACTTAACCTTCTTATCATTCATATTAACACTATATGCTAAATAAAAAGTAGTCATATCCTTTGGATTCAAAATTGAATCTAGTGACTTAACCGTTGGGTTATTAATTGCACTAGGTGGGAATCCAGTATTCTTATATAAATTATAAGGGGTATTAGCATCATAATCTTTCTTTGAAAGTTTTTGTCCAGAAACTTTACCATTAGCATACCTAATAGAAGATTGCACTTCAAGAGGTAAATTACTATTTAGACGATTATATAATATTCCCGCAATCTTTTCTTGATCTTTTTTATCAACATGATTGTGTTCAATAAATGAAGCCAAAGTAATTGCTTCATCGACTGTTAGGTTTTGTTTCTTTATTTCCTTGAAATATGGACTAAATTCATAATTAGTCTTTGCTACCATTTGGTTAACAATTTGTTTCAAGGTGACATTTTTTTGTGAATTGTATGTGGCTGGATATAGGTATCCTTCTAGCACATACTTTCTATTCTTAGCCTTAAATGCTGAACCTAAAAGCTTAGGATATTTTTTCTTCAATTGGTTCAAGAAATCTGTATCATTCATTAACTTCTTGAAATCGGCACTTGAATATTGACTGCTTTGTTCCACTGATTGGGCAATTTCATCGATGTTATCACCTTCACGAACAAGCAAGCGACCATATTTACCTTGCAGAGGTTGAGCTGTTCCACCTTTTTTCAACTTGTCAGCAATCTTTTGCAAACTCATTGAAGGTGAAAGTTCATAATAACCCGCCTTTAGACCAGAATAGTTATGACTATTAACAAAATAGTCGAATACTAAACCACTTTTGACAATTTTACTTTCTTGTAAGATTGATCCAATTTTCTTATCGGAAGCACCCATTGGGATTTGAACTTGAATTAATTCTTTATCCTTTGGATTCAATGGTTTTAGTGACTCTTTAACGTATTGATGTCCAAGAATAAATATAAAAATTCCCAAAACTATTAAGATGGCGATAATACTTAGTGAAATCTTTTTGCCTAAATTAGTGTGCTTCTTTTCGAAATCATTGGAGTTCTTTTCTTCATTCAAATCCATTTCCTCCATTTAAAAATTAACGTATTTCTACATTGAATTCTTTTTCAAGATTTCTTTGCACTTTTTCCATTGCATTATTTACATCATCATCAACTAAAGTATCATGCTTGTTTTGGAATGTTAATGAATATGCTAATGACTTCTTATCTTCAGGAACATGTTCACCTTCGTATAAGTCAAACAACTTAACATCTACTAAGTACGCTCCCCCACGTTTTTCAATTACCTTAACGATTAAATCGTTTTCAACATCCTTATCAATTAGCATTGCGATATCACGCTTGATTGAAGGATATTTTGAAACTAATTCGTAGCTTTGTTCTTTCTTAGGCAAGTCAATGATTGTTTGTAGGTTTAAGTCAAAGACATAAGTTTCATTAATCTTAAATTGTTTTGCAATCTTTGGATGAACTTGTCCCACAAAACCAACATAGTGACCATGAACAAAGATATCCGCAGTTCTACCTGGGTGCATTTCTGGATATGATTCGTTAGCAACGTAGCTAATTTCACCGTTTAAACCAATTGTTTCCAAGTATTCATTAACAATTCCCTTAATTAGGAAGAAATCAACGTTCTTAGCAGGTTGGTTCCATGAATTATCAACTAGTGAACCAGTCATTGCACCAGCTAGGTGTTCAATTTCATCAGGTTTAACAACATCTGCATTTTCCTTATGGAAGACACGACCTTGTTCGTATAAAGCAACGTTATCAACTTTTCTAGCCTTGTTGTAAGCAATGTCATCTAATAGTCCTGAAACTAGGTTCATTCTTAATGTAGTGTGATCACTGCTCATTGGGTAACTTAAATCAGTTTGTGCTGATTCACCCATCATGAACATTTTAGCTTTTTCTTCAGTAGTTAAAGCATATGAGATGGCATGAGTTAAACCTAAACCTTCTAGAATGTGACGACTGTCTCTGATTAATTGTTGTTCAGCATTTAAACCACCAGTTGTCATAGTAGTTGTTGGTAAAGTACTTGGTAGGTTATCGTATCCGTAAATTCTAGCAACTTCTTCAATTAAGTCAGCTTGGATATGGATGTCACCACGTCTAGTTGGAACTGTAACAACTAAATCATCACCAGTAGCCTTAACTTCAAAACCAAGTCTTTCAAAGATGTCTGTCACTTCAGCAGCACTTAATTCCATACCTAGGACATGGTTTATACGAGCAACTGAGATTTCGATAATAGCCTTCTTAGCTTCGTACTTGCTACCAACTAAAACATCACTTGTAACTGAACCGTTGGCAATTTCTCTTGCCATTTCACTAGCTGAAGATAAAACATCTTCAACAGCCATTGGATCCACACCACGTTCAAAACGTTGTGATGCTTCAGTATGAATAACGTGTTTTCTAGCCATTTTTCTAACCTTAATTGGATCAAAGATAGCACATTCGAACAATACGTTCTTAGTATCAGCAGTAATTGAACTGTCCATACCACCAATTACACCAGCCATTGCGATTGGGCCGTTGTCATCAGCAACTACTAAATCGCTTGAATCTAATTCCACTTCGTTTTCATCTAAAGTAGTAATCTTTTCACCGTCATTAGCGTATCTAACTGATACATTGTCTGAAAGTTTATCTAGGTCATACGCGTGAATTGGTTGACCAAACTTAAGCATTGAGTAATTTGTGATATCAACAATGTTATTTACTGGTTTAATTCCGGCATTCCAAAGTCTAACTTGTATCCATAGTGGACTTGGTTTTACTTCAACACCATTAACAACACGGTTTAGGTATGTCCAAGCAATTTCTTCGTTAACATCACTTTGGATTTGATCAGATGTCAATTTATCTGAAGTTTCGCTAACCTTATCTAAATCAAACTTAGCTGGCTTGTTGTAGATTGCAGCTAAATCATGAACAGTACCGTAAATGCTTAGCATGTCACCACGGTTAGGAGTTACATCTAAATCAATTAGTGCATCATCCATACCAAGATACTTGTAAACATCGTCACCCAAGGTAGCATCTTCTGGTAAGAAGTAAATACCGTCGACCCATTCCTTTGGCACAACATCTTTAGGGTAACCAATTTCATCTAGTGCACAAAGCATACCATTGGATTGAACTCCACGCATCTTTGATTTTTTAATCTTCATGTTATCAGCAACTCTGGCACCAGATAATGCTGTAATAACGTTCTTGCCTACTTGAGCATTTGGAGCTCCACAGACAATTTGAACTGGTTCGTCTTCACCAACATCAACTTGGCAAATGTGTAAGTGATCTGAATCTGGATGGTTTTCCATTTCCACAATCTTACCTACAACGATTTTTTTAAGTCCATCGCTAGGTTTGATAACAGAGTCAACTTCGACTGATGAACGTTCAATTTTTTCGGCTAATTCGTCAGCAGGAATATCTAAGTCAATGTATTCCTTTAACCAATTGTATGAAATTTTCATTAGTATCTCTCCTTAATTAAATTGCGATAAAAATCTAACGTCGTTTAGGTAGAAATCACGAATATCTTCAACACCGTATTTCAACATTGCAAAACGATCTGGACCTAGTCCAAATGCGAAACCACCGTATACGTCAGCATCTACACCGGCCATCTTCAATACGTTTGGATGTACCATTCCGGCACCTAGAACTTCAATCCATCCAGAGTGCTTACATACATCACAACCCTTACCATCACACTTGAAACAAGTAACATCTGCCTCAACTGATGGTTCAGTGAATGGGAAGTAACTTGGTCTCAAACGAATATCGTACTTGTTACCAAATAATTGGTGTAATAGGTATTCAAGAGTTCCCTTTAAGTCACCCATTGTAATGTTCTTATCAATCACGATTCCTTCTACTTGGTGGAATTGGTGTGAATGAGTAGGATCATCAGTATCACGTCTGTATACAACACCTGGTGAAATCATCTTTAATGGGCCCTTACTGAAATCATGTTTTTCAAGAGTTCTTGCTTGCATAGGAGAGGTTTGAGTTCTCATCAAGATTTCTTTAGTAATGTAGAAAGTATCTTGCATATCTCTGGCTGGATGATCCTTTGGTAGGTTCATCATTTCAAAGTTATACTTATCTTCTTCTACTTCTGGACCACTTTTAACTTCGTAACCCATACCGGTGAACATGTCACAAATTTCATCAATAATGGATTGGATAACATGTGGATGTCCCTTAGCCACTGGAGTACTTGGAAGAGTAACATCGATTTTTTCAGCAACTAGTTGTGCTTCTAAAGCCTTGTTTTCTAATTCTGTTAATTTTGCATCCAAAGCATTTTGAATTTCATCTCTGATTTCGTTGGCATAGCTACCAACTTCGGGTCTTTTTTCAACTGGTAAGTCCTTGATACCTCTTAGTGCCTGAGTAATTGGACCTTTTTTACCAAGTAAATTAACTTTAATTTCTTTAGTAATTTCGTTAACGTCGGTTGCTTGATTGATTTGAGCAATTCCATCATCACGCAACTTGGTTAAATCATCTTTTAATGACATAGTATTCTCCTCTCATTTCAACAAAAAAAGCCTCATCCCAAAAGGGACGAAGCTTCGCGGTACCACCCTAGTTTATAAATTGCGATTCGCAATTTATACACTCAAAATCCATAACGGTGGAATACCGGATTATTTTTCGTTAATTGTAACTCCCAATATCAGTTCAGAAAATGAATTCAGCTGACTTGTGACTACTCTCATCAAATGTAGTCTTTCTGTATTGTTTGTCGCCTACTAATTTTTCTTCAACACATTTAATTAAATAATATCTTAAAAACATTAGTCGGTCAAGGTTAATCGTTAATATCACACCATTGATCTGACCAGTCATGAATTCGTTCCATGATTGGACCCAATGCTTCACCTTTTTCAGTTAATTCATATTGAATTAATGAAGAATCGCAAAATGTTTTACGAGTAATGATACCGTCTTCTTCAAGTTCCTTTAGTCTTTCAACTAATACACGATCACTGCACTTAGAAACTACGTTTGCAATACATTTGAAACGTTGTGGTCCATTGACCAATAGTGTTTCAATAATTAAACCATTCCATTTCTTGCCTAGCATTTGAAAAGTTTGTTCAAACTTAGGACACAAATGAAAATCGATTGTGGTGCTCATTTGACTTTCTTTTGCCATGAACTAACCTCCTTTTTATAGTGTCTATTTTTAATTTTGTTTTTTAAATTTTGGTATTTTGGTGCGAAATATTCTCGAATAGCATCGTAATCATCGATAAGTGATACAATCACACTTTCAGCATACTTGGGCTTTGTTAAAGTCAATCCCCACATATGCTTAGTGATAATGTCTCTTTCCTTATCGTTTAACTTAGTTATTTTTTCAGCATTTCTAAGCGCCACTCTTGGGTGCATATAAGCATGGGAACCTAAGCGGAACTTGCTTGATCGCCAATCGTAGAAAAATAGGTCATGCAGCAATCCACCACGGGCTGTGGCTTTAGCATCTAAACCGAATTTCTTAGCGATTAAATAACTCTCATATGAAACATGAATACAATGTTGTAAACGAGTTGATGAATGATGTTGGATATAGTTATCTAGTCTCAAGACTTCTGGACTGCTTAGTAAATCAGAAACATAGCTAACATATTCTTTATCATTTCGCCATGCATCTTCTTTCAATATACTATCTCCTAACTCAATAATTTATTTTTTAAGATGGAACATTGCGATTCCAGCAGCAATCGCTACATTAAGTGATTCTGCTCTTCCCTTGATAGGAATATATAAATTTTTAGTGGTTTGGTCAAGTATTTTATCTTGCATACCATTACCTTCATTTCCCATTACTAAGGCAAAAGCATCCTTTTTTTCAATCTGATTATAACTCACTGCTTGAGGATTTAATTCTGTTCCATAAACCGGAATATCGTTTTCCTTAAACTTGCCAATCCAATCAAGTAGGTCACCTTCCAGTAACTTCAAATGAAATTGACTGCCTTGCATTGAACGTAAAACCTTTGGATTAAATTGACTGGATGTTCCTTCACCAAAGATAACACCGTCAAATCCGGCCGCATCTGCAGTTCTAACCATTGTTCCAATGTTTCCTGGATCTTGAATTTGGTCTAACAATAACCAAGAACCAAACATGTCTAATGAATCAAAATGATCTTCTTTTGGTAATTCAACAATTCCAAAAATTCCTTGCGGAGTTGATGTTGAACCCAATGCCTTTGAAACATCGTCGGTAATTTCAATTACTTCACCGTCAAAAGCATCAATTTCAGCTTGATGTAATTCATACTGCTTATTTGTAGTTAATACAACTTCAACGTTTTGGTTAGCATTAATCGCTTCAGATACTAAATGCCAACTTTCCAAAATATATTGGTTACTATTTAAACGGCCCTTTTTTGTTTTTAACTTTGACCATTTTTTTACTCGTTCATTTTTTGCAGAAACAATTTTTTCCATTACTGGATATGACCCCTTTAAGTTATTTATCTTTCCTATTATTTTAGCATAATAATCAAATAAAACATATATGTTACTATTGTTTAGTAAGGAGGAATCAATATGACCAATAAAAATATTGAAATCATCGTTTTTGGAAGAGTTCAAGGTGTTGGTTTTAGATACAGTACCAAGAAAGTCGCCGATAGAATGAATCTAAATGGTTTTGTCCAAAACTTAAGAGATGGAAGCGTCTTGATTCATGTTAACGGTGAAACATCCATAGTTGATGAATTCGTTTCTAAAATTAAAGATTCACCTACATCTTATGGCAGAGTAGATAATATAAAAATAACTAATATCAATGAAATTCATGATAAAGGGTTTATAATAAAATAATTCGGGTTTTTATCTGATATAATTCCAATTTTCTGGTATTATTGTAAATGAAATTTACAGGAAAGGTTTTTTGTAATGAAAAAATTAAAGAGATTCAGTGCCCTATCTTTGATTGGAGTTATGGCTTTAGTCTTATCAGGATGTGTACGTGTGGATTCAAACGGTAAACCATATGGTCTTACATATGAATACCTTGCTCTCCCAGGTCAACACATTCTAGACTTTATCGCTAAATTCTTCGGCGGATATGGTTGGGCGATTATCATTCTAACTATCATCGTTAGAATGATCTTGCTTCCTGCAATGATTAGTCAAACTAAGAAGTCTACTATCATGCAAGAAAAGATGAGCTTCATCAAGCCTAAGATGCAAGAAATTCAAGAAAGACAAAAAAACGCTTCTTCAAAAGAAGAACAAATGAAGATTCAACAAGAAATGATGCAACTATATAAGGATAACAACATTAGCATGGCTGGGGGTATTGGTTGTCTACCATTAATCATTCAAATGCCAATTTACCTTGCCTTATATAACGGAATTCGTTTCTCACCAGAAGTTTCACACACTATGTTCTTAGGTGTAAAACTTGGTGACAAGAGTTTAATCTTGGTTGTATTGTCATTCTTAGCATACGTTCTTCAAGGATACTTGATGACTTTAGGTCTTCCAGAAGATCAAAAGAAACAAATGAAGATGATGGCATACTTTACACCAATCATGATTGTGTTGGTAACATTCAGTGCTCCTGCCGGATTAGGTATTTACTTCTTTATTAGTGGTTTATTTGCTTGTTTACAAACATTAATCATTAACATGTACCGTCCAAAGATCAGAGCAGAAGTTGCCGCACAAGCAGCTGCTCAAGCGCAAAGCGATGAAAAAGTCATTCTACACGATGTAGAAGAGGAAGATTCATCAGAAGAACATGAACAAATCAAAACGGTTGAAGAACATGATAACCATGAAGATTTGAGAAAACGTAATTCAGGAAAACAAAATAGATAAAACAAAAAACACCTTTTAAAAAGGTGTTTTTTTATTACATATTTTTTAGAAGAATAATAAATCATACTTAGCAGTGAACTTTTTGTCTGGACTAATCTTATTAATGCCGACTTTATGTTCAATTTTTCCGTCTGTATGAACATCGTCTGCGATTCCCCACCATGGTTCAAGACAAACGAATGGTGCGTCTTTTGCAGACCATAATCCACCGTATTCAATATCGTAGGCAGTCATAGATACTCCATGATCTGAAACGTCATTAGATAGAATAGTTGTAAACTCTTCATTCTTAATTTCAACTACCTTAGCATCATCATAAAACAATTCATGTGATAGTTTAATTGGTTGATCTAATTCTATTTTTTCAACTTTTTCAAGGTTGGCATATGGAACATCAAATTGAATTTGGTCATATGTTCCTTTATTAGCAAACTTAACAGAATAATCGTCGTATTGTTCACTTCCATCATTCATCAATGGCACGTTGAATGCTGGATGGGCACCTACTGAAAAGTACATTTCTTTGGTGTCGGTATTAAAAACGTTAATGTTAGTAGACAACTTATGATTATCCAATTGATAGTGAATAACTAGTTTGAAAGCAAAAGGATACATCTTCTTAGTTTCTTCGTTACTAACAAGTTGCAAATCAATCCAATCACTACCTTGGTCTAATACATGAAATTCCATATCTCTTGCGAATCCATGCTGACCCATTTCATAAGTCTTGCCGTCGTAAGTGTATTGATTATCTTTTAGACGTCCAACAATTGGAAATAAAATTGGCGCATGACGAGCCCAATACTTTTTATCACCGGACCAAATGTATTCTAATCCATCAGTACTTTTAACACTGTTAATTTCAGCACCATGCGTATTAATTTTCACTTTTAGGTGTTCATTACTAATTGTTTTAATCATAGTCTCTCCCCTAACAAGTTTCTAACTACATTTTACAATAAAGCGCTTTCATTTTGCAATTGTTATGTTAAGATCTTGGAAAAAACTTATTATAATCACGCAACAAATGCTCGTTAGAAACGTGAGTATAAATTTGTGTCGTTGATAAACTGCTATGTCCTAATAACTCTTGAACTGTCCGTAAATCAGCACCATTATTAAGCATTTCAGTAGCAAACGTATGTCTTAACATATGCGGATGAATATTGGTTGTTAAAGATGTTTGCTTAACAATCTCATCTAAAATGTATTCTACTCCACGACTTGTTAATTCGTCACCGTATTGGTTTACGAACACATAATCATGGTGTTTGTGATACTTATTAACTAACAAATCGCGACAGTTAGTTTGATATTGTTTTAAAGCCTTAATCAAATAGTTACCAAATGGTAAGTATCTTTGTTTATTTCCCTTACCAATTACCTTGATAATCCGATTATCAAAATCGATATCGCTAAACTGCAAGTTAACACATTCGCTCACACGCATCCCCGTATCGTACAGGATTTCAATAATTGCATAATTTCTGTAACTAAGAATCTCACTTTTACCACGCTTGGCCGCTTCAAATAGCTCATATAGTTCCTTTTGATAAAAGAAGCGCGGTAAATGATTAGGATGCTTTTTTAAGTTCACCTGATCAAACGGATTTTGTGAGACAACATCGTTTCGTTCCAAAAAATGAAAGAATGAACGAAGTGATGAAATCTTTCTGATGACAGTATTTCTACTTTCATCGCATTGCTTCAAAATCGTAAGGTAGTTACTGACATCCAAATCATCGGTTTGCTGTAAGCTACGATTTTCTTCCCCTAATGTTTTTACAAATTCATTGATATCAGATTGATAAGCAATTGCTGTGTTATCAGAATATTGACGTTCATTGATTAAATATTTCATGTACCATTCAATTAATTCTTCATCTTGATATTTTTTCATTGGCTATCTCTCTTATCTTATTAAACTAATAGCCCCTAAGAGTTTTAAATCTTTAGGGGCTATTAACTATTTTTGTACGGCTTCTTCGTAATCGCCGTTAGGACATACCACTTGGGTACCACCTTTAATCTTCTTTTCTACCAAGAAATTTCCATCCTTAGGACAGTCTCTTCCGATTGGTTTATCCCATGTAACAAAATCACATTCAGGATATCTTGAACAACCATAGAAGATACGATTCTTCTTTGATTTACGTTCAATAACATCGCCCTTCTTACATTTTGGACATGTAACACCAATCTTTTTAACGATAGCTTGTGTATTTCGACAATCTGGGAATCTAGAACAAGCATAGAACTTACCATATCTTCCCATCTTGATAACCATTGGAGCACCACAGACTTCACAGTTGTAACCAGCTGGTTCGTCTTTAATTTGAACATCTTCCATGTTCTTTTCGGCGTTCTTAACTTCTTTTTCAAATGGTCTGAAGTACTTATCGACAACTTCAACCCAGTTTTGCTTAGCGTCTTCAATTTCATCTAAGTTATTTTCAAGGTCGGCAGTAAATTCGATGTTAACGATATCAGGGAAGTATTCTTCGATAATGTTATTAACGATTTCACCTAATTCAGTAGGTTCGAATCTTCTACCAACTAACTTAACATAGTATCTCTTTTGAATCGTACTCAAAGTTGGCGCGAAGGTAGATGGTCTACCTACACCGTTTTCTTCAAGTGTTCTGATTAGCTTAGCTTCACTGTATCTAGCAGGTGGTTGAGTGAAGTGTTGATCCGGATTGTTCTTAGCCATCTTCACTTCGTCACCCTTGGCTAGGTCAGGTAAGATATTATCTTTTTCTTTTCCCTTGTTGTAAACCTTTAGGAAACCTTCGAACTTAAGCTTTGAACCGTTTGCTCTGAAATCAACACCATTTTGTTCCATGTCTACTGTCATGGTATCCATGATAGCAGGTGTCATTTGACTAGCCATGAATCTTGACCAAATCAAGTTGTATAGCTTGTATTGATCATTGGTTAGATATTGTTTTAGGCTTGCTGGAGTTCTCTTAACAGAAGTTGGACGAATCGCTTCATGGGCGTCTTGAGCACCTTCTGGTAATTTACCCTTAACTGGTTTAGTTGCTGCAAACTCAGCACCATAATTATCGTGAATAAATTCGGATGCTTCGTGCTTAGCTAAAGCAGAAATTCTAGTTGAATCAGTTCTCATGTAAGTAATCAAACCTTGGTTACCATCTTTACCAATATTGATACCTTCATACAATTGTTGAGCCGCCATCATTGTCTTTCCTGTCTTGAAGTTCAACTTAACGTTGGCGTCTTGTTGCATTGTACTAGTAGTAAATGGTGGTTGAGGTTGTCTCTTACGTTCCTTTTTAACAACGTTTTGAACCTCAAATGGTTTGTTCTTATCGAATTTAGACAACACAGCTTGAACTTCATCATTACTGTTTAGTTCAGTCTTCTTAGCGTTCACTCCGTAAAAACTGGCCTTGAATGCTTCTCGACCCTTCTTCATGTCGGCATCGATGGTCCAGTATTCCTTTGGAACGAATTCTTTGATTTCACGTTCTCTTTGGATAATCAACCACAAAGCGATTGATTGAACACGTCCGGCACTTAGACCCTTTTTAACCTTTTTCCATAGTAATGGAGAAATTGAGTAACCCACTAAACGGTCTAAAACACGACGAGCTTGTTGAGCATCAACTAAGTTCATGTCAATTTCTCGAGGGTTCTTAAATGCTTCCTTAACGGCATCCTTAGTAATTTCATGGAAAGCAACACGATTCTTATCGTCTTCTTTCAATCCAAGCAAGTGTGATAGATGCCATGCGATAGATTCTCCCTCTCTATCCGGGTCAGATGCGAGATAAACATTTTTGGCTTTTTTTGCTTCAGCCTTTAGTTCCTTGATTGTTTCGCCCTTACCACGAATAGAGATGTAGTGAGGTTCAAAATCGTTATCGACGTCGACCCCCATCTTACTCTTTGGCAGATCTCTAACGTGACCCTTACTAGCAATAACACGGTAGGTTCTACCTAGGTATTTTTGAATTGTTTTAGCCTTGGTTGGAGATTCGACAATCACTAGTTTCTTTTTTGCCGACTGTCTTTTTTTCTTTGTTGTTGATTTTGTAGTAGTCGCCATTTACATCCCTCGTCATTTTATTTCTTTTTTAATATCTCCCAAAGGCTAATTATTAATATTTATATTCTTCTAATATGTCTTTGGCAGTAATTACTGGTTTGGCACCAGCCTGAATTAAATCATTACAACCAACCGATAACTCGCTATCAATCCTTCCTGGGACTGCTAGGACGTTTCGGTTATTTTGTAGTGCTAAATTAGCGGTGATTAAACTACCTGATCTATACTTGGCTTCAGTTACCAGGATAGAACGTACCAATCCAGCTATAATTCGATTTCTTTCCGGAAAATGATACCTTGCTGGCCGACAACCAACTGGATATTCGCTTAGCAACAAATGATTTTTTGCAATCGCTCGTTGTAGAGATTCATTTTCTCTTGGATAATATTGATCTAAACCGGTTCCAATCACAGCAATCGTTTTACCATGATTGGCAATTGCTGCCAAGTGAGCAAGTCTATCAACTCCCTTGGCTAGTCCAGAAACAATCGTGATTCCGTTATTAATAACATCAGGCATTAAACGCCTAATTACCTCAACAGAATACTCAGTATTATTTCTAGAACCAACAATTGCTAATGCTTTATTTTCCAAAAGCCTTAAATCACCAAAGTAAAATAACACAATTGGTGGCAAATATGCTTCTTTTAGTTTCTCCGGATATAAGTCATCTATAATGGTTAGCCATTTAACATGATTTATATGATGATCAAGTTCACTATTTAATTTATCACTATTATAGAAATTAATAAATGTTTTTGATTTATTTTTAGATAACATTAATGTTTCTGCAATCTCTTCAGCAGTCATATTTAACTCATCAGGAATTACTTCATAAGTGCTTTTTAGCCATCGATAAAATCGATATTCTGATTTAATACCGATGCTCTTAGCTAATTTTAGTTTTAATAATAATTCTCTTGTTTTCATATATACCTCCAGTTTTACAAGGTATATACGATAAAAGTGACTAAAATAAATCAGAAACTGGTTTAAAACTTCTTCGATGAATTGGCGTTGCTCCATACTTGTGTAAAGCGTCTAAGTGCTTCTTGGTACCATAACCGGCATTGTTGGCAAAATCGTATTCTGGATATTGCTGATCGTATTGTTTCATTAAGTCATCACGATAGGTCTTGGCTAGGATGCTGGCAGCAGAAACACTGGCGCTCTTTGCATCACCCTTAATCAATTTAAGTTGATGGATATCAACATCAATTTGCATTGCATCAACGATGATTTCTTGTGGTAATTCTTTTAATCCCAATACCGCTTCTTTCATCGCTACTCTAGTTGCTTCATAGATATTAATATCATCAATTAACTTGTTATCAGCAATTCCATATGAATAATCAATTGACTTAGCTTTAATTTGGTCAGCTAATTCATATCTCTTCTTTTCAGAAAGTTGCTTTGAATCATTAACTTCGTAGACATCAAAATCATGAGGTAGTATCACTGCACATGTGACAACCGGTCCAGCTAGTGGTCCTCTTCCAACTTCATCGACTCCAGCAATGACATTAATTCCCTCATTCCAAAATTCATGTTCATACTTTAATCTTTGATGAAATTCCTCTATCTCATGATTTATTTTCTCAATCTGTTTAACACGCTGTGTAATTAATTTTTGCACTCCGACTCTGCTATCATCTTTATATTTTTGCAGTAATTCCGAATTTATATCATCAACAGATTTTAAAATTTCTTTAATATCTTTGATTGATTCAGCCATTTTTATTCTTCCTCTTCTGTAGATAGGTCGTTAACATTATCTAGAGTAAAACGACCAATCTTACCTTTTCTGGAATCTAAAATAATTCTCATTGAAGCTCTTTCGTAATCATCTTGCATGCCGACTTTTTTAGTAATCTTTAGTAGTAAATCAACATCAGATAGGTCCATATCATCTTCTGATAGGTGGTAACGATTGATTAACTCTTTTGGATTAGTGGTTCTAAAGAAATGAAGAGCAAACAAACCAACATCATCACTGTGGTAAATGCTGTCCTTAATCGCTCCTGTCATCGCTAGCTTGTTAGCAATGTCATCATTTTGAAACTTAGGCCATAAGATACCTGGAGTATCCAATAATTCTAGTTCGTCACTAGATTTTAGCCATTGTTGACCCTTAGTAACTCCGGCACGGTTACCAACTTGGGCGGCACGTCTCTTAACAATTTGGTTCAACAATGTTGACTTACCAACGTTTGGAACACCAACACAGATTGCACGAATAACCTTCTTATCGAATCCTCTTTCCTTAGCATCATCAATCTTATCAGCTAAAAGATCCTTAACAACCTTGGTGATGTATTTACCAGTGGTGTTTTTCTTTGAATCAATTGCAATTGCTGCATATCCTTGATTCTTAAAGTATGATAACCATTGGTTGGTAATGTTTGGGTTTGCCAAATCTGCCTTTGTAAGAATCATTAATCTAGGTTTTCCTTGACTAATTCTTGCTACTTCCGGGTTGACTGAACTAAATGGGCATCTTGCATCCACTAGTTCAAATACAATATCTACTAAATGAATATTTTCTTCAAATTGACGAATTGCTTTCGCCATATGTCCTGGAAACCATTGAATCATATTTTATCCGCTCCTAACTTATATATATTAATTGTACTATATTAATCACCAAAAAATGAACCTAAATTAATAGGTTCATTTTTTAGTGTTTACTATTTTGAAAATCCATCCAAGCATCATCAAAAATTGTCATACTTGGTAAATAACTAGCATTTTCTTCCAAGTATTCTGAAATTTCATCATAATCAGTAGATTGCTTGGGAAATGATTGATCGTAAAATGCGTTGTTTGCAAATTGAGCAACCGCTTCGGTACTCTTAGGATTACGTTCAGTCATTAAATACTGGTAAAAACTTTTCATAGTTGCTCCTTTATTGATTAGGAATTAAGACTTTAAATTCAAAGTCACCGTCACCATTCATATCAATTTTATTAGCTTGGTATGAAAGTTCTTTCTTACCACCTAATTTGTTGACATGCAAGATGATACGACTGTTCTTGCTATCTAATTCGACCCATTTTGGAATGTTGTAATGTTTGCCAACATAACCAATTACAAAACGAGGTGGTACATTTAACTTACCAACTTCAAGTTTACTTGCAGTTAGTTCCACATCACCATTGCTTAATAAGTGTGGATCCAAACTTAATAGGTATCCGACTTTGGAACCTAAGATGGTAATCTTACCATAAACGTAGGCTTGTTTGTCTACCCAGAACTTATAGTCCATGTTTTTTTCTTTCTTTTCGAACTTTTCTAGGTAGTAACTTGATAATGCGTTAATTTGTTTTTTATTCAAACTAACACTAATTGGTGTATTGTTTTTTGACGCTGTTCCCATTTGTGGATTTACGGTTTCACTATTCATTTGCTTCCAAGCATAGAATGCACCACCAAGTAGTACGATTACTAATAAAATGAATAGGTACTTAAATAGTTTTTTCTCTTTTGCTTTTTCCATTACAATTGCCTCTAATTCCAGTCATTAAATCTAAATAATTGTGATACGAGTCTGTTGGTCATGTAGTTATATCCCTTATCATTTGGATGGAAATGATCATCTGGGGAAATATAATTATTTAACTCGCCCTTAGTATCATCTAATTTTAAAATGTCCAATGGATTAAAAGTTACTTCATCACTTGATTCAACTAACTTTTCTTTTTGGGCCTTACTCTTATATTGTCCATATGATAGTGGTGTGATGTCAACAAAATGAGCTTTTTTATTTCTTAGCACAACACCGTTTGTAATTTGGTTGTACTTCTTAACGTATTGATTAATCACATCAACATTTGCAAAGTATACATAGATTGGATTATAAATACCAAACACGTAGATTGGTGCCTTTTTATTTTCTTTTCTGATATCATTCATTAATCTATTCACTTTGGCTTGATAAGTGATAGAGGCTTGCTTCATTCTACTATTAAACTTAGCTTTACCATCAACTAAAGCGTTACTTTGTAGACTTTGTAGCAAGTCATTACCACCAACGGTTAGAACAATAATGTTGGCCTTTTTCAAACTACTTGAAAGGCCTTTAACGTTGTTTTGAACACGCTTATCAATTTGATCACTACGTTGTCCAGCAATTCCATAGTTAACTGTTGTAACGTGCTTATAACCCTTTTTATCCAATGCCTGTTTAGTTCTTGATACATAGCCACCGGCTTTTTTAGGGTCACCAACTCCCTGTGTTAATGAATCACCTAACGCAACGATGGATATTTTTTTGTTCTTGTTAACATTCGTGATTTTAGTCTTGTGTCTAACGTTTGAATAAACTTGGTAGCTCACACCGGCAATTCCAAATACTACGATCAAAAATAGTATGAATTTAAATACTTTTTTCATAATAATCACCCCATAAAAAAAGGTTATGTAGCAATCCATAACCTTTTTTTATTATTTTATTTACGTTCAAATATTTCAAAACGGTATGGATAAATGTTCTTATCATCAATGATTCCTTCTTTGGTTGATACTAAATCAAATTGACTGTAATCAATCTCTGGCATTTGAGTATCACCTTCAAAGTCGTAATCAATTACGGTCCTGTATAAACGATCAACGTATGGAAGTAATTCAGCAAAAATCTTAGCACCACCAACAACGAAAATTTCCTTATCACTAAACTTTTTAGCAAAAGCTAGAAATTCTTCTAACGTGTTAAAGACAACAACGTCGTTAGGATATTCACTTTTATCATGACTAGTTAATACGGTGTTTAAACGGTTTGGTAGTGGACGCTTAAAGCTTTCGTATGTTGTTCTTCCTGCCATGATGATTTGGTGTGTGGTAGTTTCCTTAAAATATTTCATATCAGCTGGTAAATGCCATGGTAATCCACCATTTAAACCAATAATATGATTATCTGATTCAGCCCATAAAAATGAAATCATTAGTAATAGTCCCCTTTATTATTTATACAGCAACTGGTGCCTTGATTGGATCATGGTGCTTATAATCGATTACTTTAATGTCGTCCATGTCGTAATCAAAAATACTTTCCTTGTCAGGATTTAACCATAGCTTAGGTGCTTCGTATGGTTCTCTACTCAATTGTTCTTCAATTTGAGAAACGTGGTTTGAGTAAATATGAGCATCCCCTAAAGTATGGATAAATTCACCAGGTTCTAATCCGCATTCTTTAGCGATTAATGAGGTTAATAGTGCGTAACTTGCAATATTAAATGGTACTCCTAAGAAGATGTCACCAGAACGTTGGTATAATTGACAGCTTAACTTACCGTCGTTCACGTAGAATTGGAACATTGTGTGGCAAGGTGGTAATGCTACAAACGGAATGTCTTCTGGATTCCATGCTGAAACAATTAATCTTCTTGAATCAGGATTTGTCTTGATTTGATCAATTACGTTTTGAATTTGGTCAATAGTGCCACCAGTAGTGGTCTTCCATTTACGCCATTGGCTACCGTAAACAAGTCCTAAATCACCGTATTTCTTGGCAAAGTCGTCATCTTCGACGATTCTTTGACAGAATTTTTTCTTTTCAGCTAAGTATTGTTTCTTAAATTCTGCATCCTTTTCAGCTCTCAAACCGAAGTCGGTCATGTCTGGGCCAGTGTATTCATCTGATTCAACCCAGTTTTTAAAAGCCCATTCATCCCAGATGTGGTTCTTGTGCTTTAGTAAGAATTGAATATTAGTGTCCCCGCGTAAGAACCATAATAATTCACTCTTGATTAAGCCAAAAGGAACCTTCTTGGTAGTTAATAAAGGAAAACCTTTTGATAGGTCAAAACGCATTTGGTAACCAAATGTACTAATTGTCCCTGTTCCAGTTCTATCTTCCTTACGATGGCCATTTTCTAAAACGTACTTGGCAAGATTTAAATAAGCATCTTCTAACATGTCATTACCCCTATTCAACATATTCGCTTAAATATTCCCAGCGACTAATCTTTTCGTCGGACTGTTTATTTAAGTCATCAATCTTTAATTGTGTTTCAGCTAGTTTATCATAATCATTTCCCAAATGGGTCATTTCTTCTTTCAATTTACTGATTTGTTGATCTAAATCATCAATGTCTTTTTCTAACTGATCATATTCCATTTGTTCAGCATAAGTTAGTTTCTTCTTGGTAGTCTTTTCTTCTGCTGGTTGTTGCTCTTCTTTTTTCTTTGCAGCATATTCAACATGTGCTTGTTTCTTTTCTGTCTTGTTTTGTTCGGCTGCTTGCTTTAAGTATTCAGTGAACAATCCAACATGACTTTCAATATCACCATCACCGTTAAAGATTAAAAGACGGTTTGCAACCTTATCTAGGAAGTAACGGTCATGAGAAACGGTGATTACAGTTCCACTAAAGTGCGAAATATAGTCTTCTAGTACCGTTAATGTGGAGATATCTAGGTCATTGGTTGGTTCATCAAGTAGTAAAACATTTGGTTGTTGCATCAATAGTTTTAATAAATACAAACGACGTTTTTCACCACCGGACAACTTACGAATCAATGTTCCATGCATGAACTTTGGAAATAGGAATTGTTCCAATAAGTCGGTAACACTAATCTTATTTCCTGTGTTATCAGTAACGTGCTCACCAACATCTGTTAAGTAGTTAATTACACGCTTGTCTTCTGGAATTGGTTCTGTTTGTTGTGTGTAGTATGCCATCTTAACGGTTTCACCAATTTCAATGATCCCACTATCTAATGGTAACTTACCGGTAATCACGTTTAATAGCGATGATTTACCAGCACCATTTTCACCAGAAATACCAATTCTTTCGTTTCGTTGAACCAAATCACTGAAGTTCTTCAAAATCGTTTTATCGTTTAGAGTTAGATTAGCATCCTTAATTTCGATAACTTTTTTCCCTAGACGTTGTTGACCTAAGTTGATGTCAATATCTTCTTCTGTTTGTAAGTTACCAACATTTTCCTTTAAGTCATTAAAACGATTAATTCTGGCTTGTTGTTTAGTTGTTCTGGCCTTAGCACCCTTTTTCATCCAAGCTAATTCTTGTTTGTAAAGTTTTTGTTTTTTATGTTCAGCAGCAACTTCTAGGTCAACTCGTTCGGCCTTTTGTTCCAAGTAATCTTGGTAGTTACCTGTATATTCGTAAAGACTTCCAAATGATAGTTCCCAAATTTTGTTAGCGATTTGATCTAAGAAGTATCTATCGTGGGTTACGAATAGTAGAGCACCCTTATACTTAGCAAGGTATTCTTGTAACCATTCGATTGAATCAAAATCTAAATGGTTGGTAGGTTCGTCTAATATTAACAAATCAGGTGATTGAATTAATACTTGAGCTAACCCAACACGTCTCTTTTGACCTCCAGATAATGTGCTAACCACTTGGTTAACATCATCAATTTTTAGTTGGGTCAAGATGGTCTTAACGTCGTTTTCAGCATTCCATGCATCTTCTTCGTTCATCTTGGCTTCGGCATCAAGGTATTGTCTTTCTGCCTTTGGATCATCTGGATGATTGGAATAGCTTTGTAAGGTTTGTTCATATCTTCTGATGGTATTAAAAATATCCTGACTTCCGGCAAACACAGCTTCTAAAATGGTTAATGATTCGTCCAATTTAGGTTGTTGTTTTAAGTAACCAATTGTGTATGTCTTTGAGGTAATAATTTCACCAGTAGAATCAATATCTTCCTGTGATAAAACATTTAAAAGTGATGACTTACCACTACCATTGGTCCCAATTAAACCAATTCGATCTTGTTCGTTGATAATTAAATCTAGATCCTTGAATAAGGTCTTTTCACCATATGTTTTAGTTAAAGCTTCCGCTCTTAACGTTTGCATGTAATCACTCTTTCACAATTTTTTTCGCAGCTTCAATTAATTCAGCTTTTTCATTTTGGAATTCTCCGTTCACGATTCCAGTCTCAATTGCATATAATATTTTACCCAATGCCGGACCCGGTTTGACAATACCGTTCTTAATCAAATCGCCACCATTGACTGCAATTTCTTTTTTGTTTTTGATTGGTAAAGCATCGTATTGAGCTATTAAGTCTTCTTCGGATTTGGCAAATCCATACATTTTAGCAATTTGGTTAGCCAAAACTAGAAGTTCCTCACCAGTTTCATACATTGACCATTTGTCTAGAGAATCATCCCTTAGCTTTTCTACAGCCTTTGTACAAATTTCTGTTTTCTTAATGATGTCGTTAGAAGCCTTCCATGACTTTAGGAGACTAGTAATACTTGTTCGATCAAGACCAAATTCAAATGATAGTAATGACCATACCGAAACCTCGTCGGATAAGTTTAAATCATCAAGCTTAGCAATTGCTTCTAACTCGTTTTGATGAATAGCAAATCCGGGAACGTATTTATACATATCTGTATTAATCATGTCTAAAATACCTTGCTTAGGTCTTTTGGCCATCATCATCTTAAGAAATTCGGTGTAAATTCTTTCTACCGCAATTTTTTCTAACAATGCACTGTTTGATTTGATTGCCGCTAGTGTTTTAGATTCAATATCAAAGTCTAGTTTGCTGGCAAATCTAACTGCACGCATCATTCTTAATGCATCTTCATGGAAACGTTCATTAGGATTACCAACTGCTCTAATTAGATGATTTTTTAAATCGCTTAAACCATCGAATAAATCAGTAACATCCCCGTTTTCTCTCATCGCAAATGCATTAATTGTAAAGTCACGACGCTTTAAATCTTCCGCAAGCGATCTTACAAATTCAACTTTGTCCGGACGTCTATAGTCTTGGTATCCTGACTCGGTTCTAAAGGTGGTAATTTCATAACCTTTTTTTTCATGAATCACCATTACCGTCCCGTGTTCAATTCCGGTATCCACGGTTTTTTTGAATATTTTTTTAATTTCTTCTGGGTAAGCACTCGTTGCGATATCAACATCATGAATGTCTAGTCCTAATATTGTGTCACGAACACTTCCGCCAACAAAATAAGCTTCAAAACCAGCATCTTCAATTTTTTGCATGACTGGACGAGCTTTTTCAAATTCGTTCGGTAAGTTTTCTATCTTCATCTTTATACCTACTCTCAATACAATCTATATTAAATACTAACAGATTAGCATTACAATTTACAGATTGAAGTTTACTAACTTTAGTGCTGTAATAGGAATAAATAACTATTAGGAGTTGAACTAGCCAAATGTCTAATGATTATCCATATCAAGATACTTTTGAGATTGATTTACAGAATAAAGGATTAGCAAAAGTAACGATTAACGAATACACGAAAATCCTATCTGACATGTTTGACTACCTATCCGATTTCAATAAGGGCTATCAAGAAAATCATAAAGTCAGTAACCTGTTTAATCGTGATATTGAAGAATATCTTCAAATGCTTTTAGACGAACGCAAAATCAACCATAACACCTATAACAAGGTTCTATCACACATTAATGTCTATTTTAATTACCTGTTCACCCATCAATTGAACAGTAATTTACCAACAATTGATATTAAGGGATTAAAACACGAATCTAAGAGCGAATTAGATACTTCCTGGTTAGATAATATAAATGTCATTCTAGCTGACGCAAACGTCCATTTTTACGCTAGAATGACCGTTCTACTAATTAGTAAGGGATTTAAATCTGAAGAATTCCTCCAACCTGGTTTTTATCGATTGTTTAATCAAATTACTTTCTCGGATGAAGAAAAATTTTTCATAAACTTGTTCGATAAATTCATTCAACCAATTCAGTTAAAACAAAATAGTCAGGATATCTTTTTAAAACAACGACTAGCTGAGGATCCACACATCACTTCTGCTGGATTGCATAAATACCTAACCCCTAGTGAACAATATCTAGGATTCTCACTTAGCCCATCAGAATTATTTACGGGTTATGTCATTGATTTCATCAAAAAAAATCCAGACCTAAGTGACTCAAAACTATCAAGTCAATTAAATCTGGATTTATCATCGATTAATTATTACAAAGGATTAATCAAAAAAGACTAATCATCCATGTATTCATCAAGCATAAATGCAGCTTCATCATCATTTGGTTGAAGTTGAACATACTTTTTAAGAAGTTCATATGAATTATCGCGGTCACCGTATTCACGGAAGAATAATGCTGCTTGTTTTAAGAAACTAGCATTATCAGAGAAATATGGTTTGGCAGCTAGGTAATTCTTGTGAGCTTCTTTTAGTTTGTCTAACTTATCGTATGAAACAGCAAGGTTCCAGTAGAATTGCGGATCCAATTCATGATTTTCAATGTAACTATTCAACAATTCAATGTTTTCTTCATAGTCTTCTTTGGCAACCAATAGGTTAGACATTTCCAAGACGATTTCAATGTCGTCTGGATCAATTTCGTTTCCTTGTTGTAGGTATCCCAGTGCTTCATCATTTTCGGAAAGCTTAAGTGCTTCACGGGCTGTTGCTAAGAATAGCTTTTCGTTATATTGGTCAACACTTAGCCCTTCTTGCAATACACGATATGCTTCTTCTTGTTTATTAACAGCATCTAATGCTTGTCCTAAGTATGGGTAAAGGGTGGCATATTGTGGATCTGAGTCACGAAGTTCCTCAAATAAATCAATTGATTCTTCATATTCCTTTAGTTGTAGGTAAGTGAACGCTGTTTCGAACTTAACATCTGAAGACATATCAATTGTCTTAATTTGTTTTAGGTATCCAATTGCGTTTTCAAAGTTACTGTCATTAGCGTATGAAATACCAATTCTTTCAACAATGTTTACAGCTGATAGATTGGTGATTCCCTTTTTAATCAAACTTAAGTACAAAGGAATGGCCTTATTGTATTCGCCCATTGTGTAATACAACTCTGCCAACGCAAATGTGATTACTTCCTCGTCAGGAGCTAATTTTCTAGCTTCTAGCAGCTTTTCGCGGCTAACTTCGAATAACTCTTGAGTTTGGTATAAGTCGGCTTGAACCATCAAAGATTGAAGATAAGCAGGTGAATCTTTACTAATCTTGCTTAATTGTTCTAAAGCTTCATCAGTGTTACCTTCACTGATTAAAATATCAGCGATGTCGGTTCTTAGTTCATCTTCATCAGGGAACTTCTTTAAAAGCTTTTCATATAGTTCCTTGGCTTGGTTGGTGAAACCATATGAGTATAGTTCTTCAGCAAGTGAATACACCATTTCATCACTATCATGGTGTAATGCTAAATTATATTGTTTATTAAATTCATCGATTTTTCCTTCTTCAAGGAATTCTAGTGCTTTTTGTGAGTAGCTCAAAAAATCTCGCTCCTATCATTTAAAACATATAAAAAAGGCCAGCCCGTAAAACGGACTAGCCTAATTATAGCATACTGTTATTATTTAACAGCATCCTTTAAAGCCTTACCTGGTTTGAATGCAGGTACTTTGCTTGCAGGAATTTGAATTTCTGCACCAGTTTGAGGGTTACGACCCTTACGAGCAGCACGTTCACGTACTTCGAAGTTACCGAAGCCGATTAATTGTACCTTTTCGCCCTTAGCCAAACTACCTTGGATTGAATCAAATACAGCATCAACTGCTGCAGTTGCATCCTTCTTAGTTAAACCAGTTTTAGTAGCAACACTACTTACTAATTCTGCCTTGTTAGCCATGTGTGTTTCACCTCCCACAATGTTCGGAAAACAATCTATGCTTTTCGACTTATGTAATCACAACAAATTAATGTCATTACAGTTATTCAAGATATCACATAAATGCCCACAATTCAACGATTTTTAATGTTTTTTAGCATAAAAAATTAAAATTTTTTGCTAAATAACCTTTATTACTTACGTTTTCTGGAAATGATTTTAATCGGAGTCCCAGAAAAGTCAAAGTGTTCTCTAATTTGATTTTCAATATATCTTCTGTATGAGAAATGCATTAGTTCTTCATCATTTACAAAGATAACAATGGTAGGTGGTTCACTTGTAACTTGAGTTGCATAGTAAATACGTAACTTTCTACCATTGATACTTGGTGTTGGTGTCATGGCAATTGCATCCATCAAAACATCATTTAGCATTGATGAAGAAATACGCTTAGCATGGTTGTCATAGACACGCTTGATCAAGTCAGGAATTTGACTTAGACGTTGCTTAGTCTTAGCTGAAACAAACAAGATTGGAGCATATGATAGGTATTGGAATTGACTTCTAATCCCTGCTTCGAATTCTTGTTGAGTCTTACTGGTCTTCTTCAAAGTATCCCATTTATTAACAATGATGATGACACCTTTTCCACCTTCGTGGGCATAACCAGCAATACGCTTGTCTTGTTCACGAATACCTTCTTCAGCATTTAAAACGATTAAGGCAACATCACTATTATCGATGGCTTTCATCGCTCTCATTACTGAGTATCTTTCTGTATTTTCGTAAACTTTACCACGTTTTCTCAATCCGGCAGTATCCACCATTGTGAACTCTTGACCATCTTGTTCAAATTCAGTATTAATGGCATCTCTAGTTGTTCCGGCAACGTTTGATACGATTACTCTATCTTCACCTAAAATGGCGTTAACAAGTGAAGATTTACCAACATTAGGACGTCCAATTAGACTGAACTTGATGTTGTCGTCATTTTCTTCTTCTGTTTTTTCATCGAAGTTCTTAATAACTTCATCCAATAAGTCACCTAGACCTAATCCATGGGCACCAGAAATTGGATATGGATCACCAAATCCTAAGGAATAGAAGTCATAGATGTTAGCACGACTTTCAAAGTTATCAACCTTGTTAACGGCTAAAACGATTGGCTTATTGGTTCTATATAAAATTCTGGCAATATTATCATCAGCGTTAGTAATTCCTTCTTTTCCATTAACCATGAAGATAATTACATCAGCTTCATCCATTGCGATTTCTGCTTGCGCAGTGATTTGTTTTACGAATGGTTGATCACCTATTTCAATACCACCGGTATCAATCATACTAAATTCGTGTCCTAACCATTCACCGTGAGAATAAATTCTATCTCTGGTAACACCAGGAGTATCTTCAACGATAGAAATTCGTTCCCCAGCAATACGATTAAAAATTGTTGATTTCCCAACGTTAGGTTTTCCAACAATTGCAACTGTAGGTAAACTCATTTAATATTCACCCTTTCTTTCATAATGAAAAAAATATCCTTCACCAAAAAATGAAGGATATTTTTAAAGATTATAATATATTATTGATTATCTTCGTCTAATCCTTTACCAACAATGTCACCTAAAGTGAATCCATTTTCTTCTTCAGGAGCATTTTCAGTAGCTTCGACATGTTCACTTGAATCTTGAGCATTTTCTGGTTCAGGTTCAAGAGCACGTAATGATAAAGCTAAACGATGTTCACTTGGGTTAACATCTAGAACTTTAGCATCAACTGTTTGACCAACCTTTAATACATCAGAAGGTGTATTAACATGTTTGTGTGAAATTTGAGAAATGTGAATTAAACCTTCAACACCAGGAATTACTTCAGCAAAAGCACCAAAGTCAACTAATCTCTTGATAGTTGCCTTTACAGTACTACCTTGTGGAGCCTTTTCTTCAACTTCATCCCATGGTTGTGGCTTAGTTTGCTTGATTGAAAGTGAAATTCTTCCACGTTCTTCGTCCATAGCAATAACCTTAACTTTAACGTCTTGGCCATTTTCTAGAACGTCAGCCGGTTTGTTTACACGTTCGTATGAAATTTCTGAAACGTGAACTAGTCCGTCGATACCACCAAGGTCAACGAAAGCACCGAAATCGGTCATACGTGCAACTTTACCTTCAACAACATCGCCAACGTTTAACTTGTCCATAACTTCTGAACGAGCTTCTTCTTGGTTCTTAGCTACAACGTCGCTGTGTGAAAGAACTAAACGGTTCTTTTCAGGAACGATTTCAACAATCTTACATTCGAATTGTTGACCGTTGTATTGGTTTAAGTTTCTTACAAAGTGGTTAGTAATCATTGATGCAGGGATAAATCCACGTACACCAGCGTTTACTACTAAACCACCACGTACTGCGTTTTGAACAGTAACGGTAATAGTTTCATTGTTTTCAGCTTTTGCCTTTAATTCGTCCCAAACCTTACGTTCTTCTAAACGACGAATTGATAGAAGGAAGCTTCCACCTTCTTTATCATCACCGATACGTGAAATTACAACAAATTTACCTTTGTCGCCAACTTTAAATTTGCTTTCAACGTCATCAACAGGTTGTGAGGATAGTTCACGACGAGGAACAACTCCTTCAACCCCGGTGTTGTCAATACCAATAATTAATTGATGATCCTTGTCAAAGGCCAAAATTTCACCACTGACAACATCGTTAATATTAACTTGGTCCACATTATCCAAGGCTTCTAATAAATCTTTGTTTGTTTGTTCATCTGATTCACTCATCTGATATTTCCTCCTTGAGACTACTATAACTTACATTCTAGACTATGTTATTAATAAAATCTAGTTTAATGATTAAATTATAGTGTTTGTTTTTTTGTTATTTCATCAGAGATGGCATTAACCACTTGATTAATTGACATTGAAGTAGTGTCAATTTCCTTTGCATCAGCAGCTTTTGTCAATGGAGACACGGCTCTATGAGAGTCTTTGTAGTCTCTTTCTTCAATTTCTTTTTTCAATTGTTCTAGTGGAACATGAATACCCTTTTCGGCATTATCTTTAAAACGACGATCAGCTCGTTCATCAACACTAGCAATTAAGAAAATTTTAACTTCAGCATCTGGTAAAACTGTTGTTCCGATATCTCTACCGTCCATAACTATACCACCCTTAGCTGCAATGTCTTGTTGTCTTTGAACAAGTTCTTTTCTAACTGCACCTAGGCTAGCAACAGTTGATACGTTATTAGTAACATCTTCTTGTCTAATATCGTTAGTAACTTCTTGTCCATCAAGGAAAACTTTTTGTTGTTTTTCCCCAGGTTCAAAAGTAATTTCAGTATCATTTAACATGTCCAAAATCACTTTTTCGTCATCCAAAGGATATCCTAATCGTAAGGCCTTTAGAGTAGTTGATCTATACATCGCACCAGTATCACAGTAAATGTATGAGAATCTTGCTGCGACTAATTTGGCAACTGTACTTTTTCCAGCAGACGCTGGTCCGTCAATCGCTACTTGTAACTTACTATTATTCATAAACTTAAACACCACTTAATTTTATTTTACTAGAATCTTTTGGCCGTTTCTAACCTTGTTAGAATCAGCAATACCGTTAAGTCTCATTAGACTTTGAACACTTGTACCATACTTCTTAGCAACACGGTATAAATCAGTCATACCATCTTGGCCAATAACAGCATATCCACTGTTGTTAGCAGTTGTTGATTGGTTGGTAGTTGTTGTTTGATTTTGTGTGTTATTGCCATTAGTTTGGCCTTGAGTATTATTGTTTGAGTTGTTCACGCTTGATGAACTGCTCATTGCTGAAGAACTACTCATTGAACTTGAGCTAGACTTCATTGAACTTGAACTTTCTTTATCCATATCACTTGATTTCTTCTTTGAAGACATTGAAGAAGATGATGAAGAATTAGTTGTTGTAGATTCAACGTTGTTGCTACCACTTGGGCTACTAATCATTCCGTATACTAGTGCAAATAATCCAATTACTACTAGGATTGTGATTAAAACGATTGCAACTGTCTTATGTCCTCTATGTTTTCTTCTATTTTCTACTCTTGAAAAATTACTGTAATCGTCGTTATTATTCAAAATAATGACCTCCTAATAATATCTTATGTCTTAATTATACATGAATTTTACTATTTAGAAAAAAGAGTTTGAATAATACTTTGCCATTTAACGTTTCGTGGCCGCGAATTCAAGCTTTTGCTTTCTTGAACTAAATCCATCTGTTCTAATTGTAATTGGGTGTCATCCCCATTACAACAATTTTCATCGTGCTCAGAGAAAATTTCGTTAAAATATCTAAGCAAAAAAGCTCGCTTACATCCTTTTGTTTTCACATAACCCAACATTTGGTTTAATGATGTTACTAATTCGTTTCTTCTTCCATCAAATATATTAATTACTTCGTTTTTCGTAAACCCACTTTGAAAATAATAATTAATGAGGTTGGCTTTTTTGTCCAGCTCATTATCTTTCAATTGTTGATAGTGATCATAAAAGAAGTTAATCATATCTTCGCTTGGAATTGTGTCATCAATAAATCGATATTGTAAAATCTCGTCTTTTTCTTTATACAAAATAACTGAGATGCTTTGTTTACCATCCCTACCAGCTCTTCCCATTTCTTGAACGTATGATTCCAAATTAGCGGGCATGTGGTAATGAATGACAAATCTGATGTTATCCTTATCGATTCCCATTCCAAATGCACTAGTAGCACAAATGATATCAATTTGGTCGCTAATAAACTGATGTTGAATCCGATATCGACTATCAGCATCTAAATCAGCATGATAAACTTCAACGTTTAGTTTGGTTTTCGCTTTTAACCACTCACAAACTGCGTTAGCAACCTTCTTACTAGAGAAGTAAATAATCCCTGGTTTCATTAATTTATTGACTAGGTAAAGCAACTGGTCATTTTTATCTTCATTGCTAGTAAATGTATCAACGCCCAATGCAATGTTAGGTCGATTCGTCGAATACTTAATCGTTTCTACGTTTGGCAAACCAATTTTTTCTTTAATGTCTAAAATCACATCATTAGATGCGGTAGCAGTCAGCATTAATGTAGTCGGATGATTTAAGCTTATGATTATATCTTTTAGGTTTAGATACTCAGGTCTAAAATCTGGTCCCCATTGATTAATACAGTGCGCCTCATCTACCACAAACAATGAAATTTTGATCTGCTTAAAAGCATCTAATACATCTGAATTAGATAACATCTCTGGTGAAACGTAAACATACTTGTAGTTATTTAAATTTTTGATGACTCTTTTGCGATCAACCCAAGAAAGATTAGATGTTATCGCAACCGTTTTCTTTTCACCAAGGTACCTCATTCTATCAACTTGATCTTGCATTAATGAAATTAACGGTGATATCACGATTAACATCCCATCAACCATTTTACCAACGTATTGATAAATAAGTGTCTTACCTGTACCAGTTGGCAACACGCCTAATGTATCTTTGCCATCTAGGATTGATTGGATAACCTCTTTTTGCCCAGAACGAAAGTCATCAAAGCCAAACCATTTCTTTAGATGTTTCTTTAATTCTTCATCACATAACATCTTGTTTGCTCCTTAATATTTGATAAATTCTGAACTCAAAAAAATTGATATCTGTGCTTTCGCTTATTTGACGATATTGCCAATCATCAATTGGTTGGTTATCAAAAGCTTGGCATAATGTTCTTTCATCTTCAGAACTAATGATTTTAGCGTAGGGAAACTTACCTTCCGGCAACCAAATGGCCATCTCTAATAGATGTTCTCTTACAGTTGATAGCTTTACGTTTAGGTTATTGGCGATTTGATCTAGCGCATTACCACTAACAAATTGCTTATACGTTTGAATAGCATGATGGTTCATCTTTAAAGTTCGCACGTCATTTATCAACGGTAATAATAACTGGTCATCATCATTAATAATATAGTTAATAAAATCGACCCAACCATCATATTCCATGAAGAATGCTTCAACATTTGAAACGCCCATACTATCCGCCAATTGACCGTTTGTCATCCCATAGACATCATGGCCAATCATTTGTTGAGCGATGATATTAGCCTTCTTCTCATCAACCTGTGATAAGTACGTGGTTAAATAATCTTCTAATCGACTTACGATTTCTCCTTTATTTTGAATAAACCATCTTTTAACAATCATCGCGCTCTTCATATCTGTTTTAACGGGATAGTAATTCTTATTTTGGTAGCTATATTCTGATACTGATTGAATGGCTAATAATATTCTTGCTTTAAACTCACTCACATCATAATCATATTGATACGATGTGTTCTGTAATATGTAAAAGGATTCCTTTACAGAATCCTTTTTTATTTGACCTTTTGTGGTCAATTGATACTGAAATTCATTAACTGGTTCAACTAATCCATCTAAGATTAACTTTTTGATTGCTCCGTTGATAGAATTCAGATCATATGTTTTTAGAATTGCTGAGTATTGTAAGATACCGTAACGCATTGCCCAGAAAAGTGTTGAAACGGTTCTTTTTCCGTTTAACAAATTCTGAATTAATTTAATTCTTCTTGGTTGCGTCGATGATAGAAGCAATAACAGCAAATCTTTGTTCATTGTTTATCTCTTTTCTTTATATTTTTCCCATGCATTGCTTCTGTTATATACAATCACGAAGACAATACCAATGAATAGTCCCTTGATAATGTTAAATGGTGCGACTGTATATAATACAGAATCCAATAGGCTAAAGCTCAATTTAAATCCTGTTAAATTGATGTATAGTGGTGTAATCACAAAATAGTTCAATACACTCATAACTATAGTTAACATGACTGTTTCGAACAGAACCATAATAACGTATTTAGCGTTATTTTGAACTAATTTGTTAACCAATGTAACTGATAACACGATTGTTAAACTAGCGATTAATAACGCTGAAATACCAATCAGATTAATCAAAGAAACACCGGTAAAAACGAAGTATAGTACCGCTCTTAGCAGTGCTACAATCAAACCACTACGAGTTGATAATAACACAGTTGCTAAAAGAATTGGGATATCACCAAAATCTAACTTCATGTATGGTGCCATTGGTAAGATAGGCACTGATAGATAGGTCAATAGATATGCCAATCCTCCTAAAATAGAAACCTGAACCAGGTTTTTCAAACTAAAACGACTACTTGTACTACTTAACATAATAAATCCTCCATATGAGGAATATCTTCAAAAAAAGCTCATTGATCCATCGAAGACCAATGAGCTTTTGCGTACTCAAAAAGAGATCTTCTTTATACCAGACTGTACTGTCGGCTTTGGAATTTCACCAAATCAACTATCAAACGATAGGTAGCGGGCTGTAACCGCCGGTCGGGAATCTAACCCTGCCCTGAAGATAAACCAATTTTTATTTTTTCAAGAATGATTATAGCAAAAAAGGCTTGTTTTAAACAAGCCTTTTATCTCTTTTCAGTCATTTCGTATAACTTTTCAACTTCGAATTTCTTCAATGGGCGGTAATCACCTGGTTGTAATCCCTTTAGGTTTAAGAAAGCAAAGGATTCACGTTTCAATTTTTTAACCGGATGACCGATGGCCTTGAACATGTTCTTAACCTCATGGTTTTTACCTTCATGAATTGTTAATTGCACAACGGCAGTCTTCTTACCATTATCGGTTTCTAAGACGTTTGTCTTGGCAGGTGCGGTCTTCTTACCGTTAATTTTAACACCTAGTCTTAGTTGTTTTAACTCGTCGTTAGTTGGAATTCCTTCAACCTTAGCAACATACGTCTTTTCAACTTCGTACTTAGGATGAGTTAAACGATTATCCAAGTCCCCATCATTAGTCATCAGTAAAAGACCAGATGTATCGTAGTCCAATCGACCAACTGGATAAATTCTTTGTTCAACATCTTCGAAAAAGTCTAGAACAGTCTTTCGATCTTTTTCATCAGACACTGAAGTGATAATTCTTCTTGGTTTGTATAACAAGTAGTATACTGGTGCTTCCTTGTTGATTGGTAAACCATCAACTTGTACTTCATCAGAAACTTTAACCTTTGTTCCTAGTTCAGTAACAACTTGACCATTTACCTTTACGCGACCGGCTAAAATAATTTCTTCTGATTTACGTCTTGAAGCTACCCCGGCTTTAGCCATTATCTTCTGTAGTCGTTCCGCCATTTTCTTCCTCCTGAAGTAAAATTTCATTGTCTATTTTTGGTAATTCGTTTAAGCTCTTAATTCCAAACAACTTCAAAAAGTTATCAGTTGTCGTATAAAGCTTTGGATGACCCGGTACTTTCTTGTAACCGGAAGTGGCAATTAGACTTTGTCTCAACAATCTTTGGACCGTCTTACTGCTGTTCACACCTCTAATGTCATCCACTTCAACCCTCGTAATTGGTTGATTATAAGCAATAATCGTAAGTGTTTCTAGCGCTGTTTGAGTTAAAGAAATACTTTCGTCGCTTTGTAAATATCCCTTAATCAAGTCGTTTAATTCTTCCTTTGTGGCAATTTGAACCTTATCAGAATATTCCATCAACGTAAACGGTGAGTCTTCGTTTTCAAAAGACTCCTTTAGTTGATTCATTAACGTTTCTAGCTCACTAGTACTTAGTTTTAATAATGTGCTTAGATTGTCGTATGTTATTCCATCTTCACCAGATATATATATTAGGCTCTCTAGCTGCGCTAACTTACTAACCAATTACTCTTCACCTTGCTTTGCGATTTTTTCTAAATATAGTTTTTCGTCAATTTGACCGACCTTGACCTTTTGTTCCTTAACAAGTTCTAGTAATGACAAAAATGTAGTAACTACAAATTCAACGTTACTGGTCTTATCAAATAAGGAATCAAATTCAACCGATTTCTGTTTGGATAATCTATCCATAACATACGTTGATTGCCCTTTGACAGTGTATTCCCATTCAATCACTGAGTGTACGTATGGTTCGTTTGATTTAATCTTTTCAATAATTCGATCAAACGCTTGTTGAATTAAATCGATACTGAATTTTTCGTTATCATTAAAATCAATCATCTCATCGACACTTGGTAAAACGGGATCAACACTGTGATATTGACTAGTCTTAGTCTCCATCTTCTTCAATACTTTTGATACTTCTTTATATTCTTGATAAATCAAAAGTTGATTTACTAGTTCATCCCTTGGATCTTCGTAATCATCATCTTCGTTGATTTCATCATTTCTAGGCAACAATAGCTTCGACTTAATTGCCATCAAATTGGATGCCATTACGAAGTACTCACCTGCGATATTAACGTTTAGGTTTTTCATCTCAGTTAAATATTCAACATATTGCCTGGTAATCTTTTCAATTTGAATGTCATAGATATCCATTTCAGATTGCTTGATTAGATGTAATAGTAATTCTAAGGGGCCATCAAAATCATCAATGTGAATATTTATATTGTTAGAGTTATTGAACTCTGGTTCCATTACGTTTCTCCCAAATTTCACAGATTGAAGTGGTATCCATTGTTCCGACAATCTTTTTACCCATGTATAGGTTATTTAAATCATCAATCATTGAACAACAGTTATTAATGTTCCAAGAATCTGGTGTTAAGACTACTCTTCTTAGAACTAACAAATCATTTTTTTGTTCAATTGCGACTAATCCAGCCCAATTGTCATCTTGATTTTTCCATAAGTAAATAACACGGTTATCACTATCTTCATACCAGTTCATTTCATCTTCTAAATGATTGCCCTTATTCATGTCTGGTAATAAAGAAAGCATATCCATAGCGATTTTTTTATATTCTGTTCTATATTTTAGTAGCATCCCCAATTCCTCCAATCTGTGATTTAAGCGTGTGGATGAAAGTCATCAAACGCCTTATTTAAATGTTCATGGGAAACATGTGTATAGATTTGAGTTGTCGAAATATCCGAGTGCCCCAATAGCTCTTGTACAACTCTCAAATCGGCTCCATTTTCTAGTATATGAGTAGCGAATGAATGACGTAAAGTATGTGGTGTAACCTTTTTCTTAATACCAGCTAAACCAACGTAGCGTTTAAGCTTTTGCCAAATGCTTTGTCTACTCAAACCAGATCCATGAGCATTTAAGAATAGATAATCACAATGTCTTCTTTTTAGCAAAAGATTGCGACTGTTTTCCATATAAGTGTATATCCATTTAATGGCTTGAGAGCCAATCGGAATAATTCTTTCCTTGTCTCCCTTACCAATAGTTTGAATAATTCCCATATCTAAATGTAAATTATCCATCTTCAAATTAACTACTTCGCTAACACGCAATCCCGTTGCATACATGACTTCTAATATTGCCCTATCTCTAATGCCATATTTGTCGTTTGTATCAGGAACTGCCAGCAACTTATCAATTTCCTTGATTGTCAATACATCTGGTAAATGATTGGCTGATTTAGGAGTATCTACATTGACCATCGGATCTTCGATGATGAAGTGATATCTTTGCAAATACTTAAAAAACTTTTTCATCGTTGAAACAAAACGGATTATGGAATTTCTTGCCTTTCCACAATCCTTCATGTACTTCATATAATCTAAAATTGTATTGGAATCAACTTTTTTAAATTCATTAATATGATTGTCCTTTAAGTAATTGATAAATCCTTTAATGTCTTGATGATAGCTCTTAATCGTATTGTCTGATAAACCACGCTCAATCACCAAATAATGTAAGTAGTCCTTAACTGCGGAGTCCATAATATCACCCGATTTTATTCAATATCAGTTTCTTTACCCTTTTCAGTTAATAACATTTCACCATCTTTTTGTTCAATCAGACGGTTCTTCAAAAGATTACCTACCGCACGTTTGAATTGTCCCTTACTGATACCAAAGAAAGCCTTGATATCTTCAGGGGTACTCTTGTCGGTATAAGCAATTTTTCCATCTTCTGATCTCTTCAAAACAGCAAAAATCATTTTTGAATCGTCACTAATTGCTTCATATGCACGAGGTTTCATTGAAAGGTTCAATGTTCCATCTCGTAAAATTCCAATCACACGTACGTCAACTTGTTGACCTAAGCGTGGTTCCATTTCACGTTCGCTCGGATGGATAAATCCTAGTCGATAGTCATCTGTGATAACACGAGTTCCAGCTAGCTTTAATCTGTAAGTTGTCGCCTTCATGTTACGGTTTTTTAGCTTGGGATTAGCTGGAATTGAAATGCTCTTAAAGATTTCTTCATCAGCTAATTCACCCCAAATTCGATCTTTTTTATCGATTTTCAAGGCAATCATGACTTTATCACCATGTTGAGGCCATAACTTTGTTAATTCGGGAAGATCATCGATTGATACGGCGATGTCCTTGTTAGGTAAACCGATATCAACAAAAATTCCCAATCCATACTTGCTTTGGACAACTGTTCCAAATGCATAATGGTCCACTTGAACATCTGGAATGTTTCTTGTTATTTGCATCTTGTGATTTTCATTTTCATATGCAAATCCCTTAAAGTTACTACCAATTTTTAGTGGCTTTAATATTTCGTCCTTATCCAATAGGAATGTTGTTCCTTCAATTTGAACAAAATAATTTTTGTCATTTTCGTCAGTTACTTTACCAGAAACAACACGGCCTAAAAAGTTATTCATTAATATTCCTCATTTCGAATCGTTATATGTCAATTCTACACTAATTTACATAATATTTCGATAAAAAAAGAGGATGCATTTAAAATGCATCCTCTTTTCGATTAAATATTATAGTGAGTTAGCAGCGCCTGCGTAAACAATTCCGCGACGTGCGTCTACTGTAATAGTTTGACCGTCTGAGATGTTTTCAGTAGCACCCTTAGCGCTAACAATAACAGGAATTCCTAGTGAAATACCTAATACTGCAGCATGTGATGTCATACCACCATCTTCAACGATAATTGCGCTTGCCTTCTTAATAGCTGGCAAGAAGTCTTTGTTGGTATTCTTAGCTACCAACACGCCACCGTCAACAGCCTTGCTGTTTGCATCGGCAGCGTTACTTGCTAAAAAAGCTTTACCGATAACAGTCTTGTCACCAATACCTTGTCCTTGAGCAAGTTCTGAACCGATCAACTTAACGCTCATCACGTTAGTTGTACCCTTTTCGCCAACAGGTAAACCTGCAACTACAAGGATTAAGTCACCTTCCTTAGCTAAGCCAGTTTCAACTGCCTTCTTAGCTGCGAAGTCGAACATACCATCACTGTTTTCTGGCTTGTCAACAACGATTGGTTGAACACCCCAGTTAACCATTAGACCACGACGTACACGGTCATCAAAAGTTAATGCTAAGATATCAGCATTTGGATGGTACTTAGAAATCATACGAGCTGAGTAACCAGTTGAAGTAGTAGTTACGATAGTCTTGATGTCAAGATCCTTAACCATTTCAGCAACTTGCTTACCGAATGCTTCAGTAACGTCACCATTGTTGAATGCAGGACGAGCGTCACCGTATTCACCGTAGTGGTTTTCAGCCTTAACGTCTAACTTAGCCATAGTAGCAACTGCTTCTGCTGGGTAGTCACCGTTAGCACTTTCACCTGAAAGCATAGTAGCATCAGTACCGCTTAATACAGCGTATTCAACGTCTGAAGCTTCAGCACGTGTAGGACGTGGGTTTTCAATCATTGAGTCCAACATTTGAGTTGCAGTAATAACTGGTTTACCCATTTCGTTACATCTGTGGATTAAGTGTTTTTGAACGATTGGAACATTTTCAGCTGGGATTTCAACAGCCATGTCACCACGAGCAATCATCAAACCATCAGAAACCTTCATGATTTCTTCAAAGTTGTCGATACCTTCTTGTGATTCAATCTTAGGGAAGATTTGAACGTCTTCTTTGTGTTCGTCTTCAAGTAATTTACGGATGTCTAAAACATCTTCTGGTTTTCTTACAAATGAAGCGGCGATGAAGTTAATGTGCATTTCTGAAAGACCAAAACGAATGTCGCTTGAATCCTTTTCAGTAATACCTGGTAAGTTAATTGAAACACCAGGTGCAGTAACAGTTTTACGTGAACCTAGAGTAGCGTTGTTTTGAGCAACAACAACTAGTTCTTTGTTATCTTCATCGATTTCTTTGATAACTGAGTCTAAGATACCGTCATCAAATAAGATGTGGCCACCAACGTGAACGTCGGCTAATAAGCCAGGGTAAGTAACGGCGATTTTTTCTTTAGTACCTTCAATAGATTCGTCCATTGAAATTCTAAATTCGTCGTTAGTGTGGAATTCGATCTTACCATCTTTTTGGATAGTAGTACGGATTTCAGCACCCTTAGTATCAAGCATAAGACCAACAGTCTTACCAGTTCTCTTTTCGGCTTCATGAACTTTGTTTAAACGATCAAAGTGTTCTTCATGGTCACCATGTGAGAAGTTAAATCTGAAAACATTAGCGCCAGATTCGATTAATTTGACAATAGTGTCAACATCGGTACTAGCAGGTCCTAATGTACTTACGATTTTTGTTTTCTTCATAAGTAAAAATCTCTCCTTTTATTTTGTATGATAAATCATCCCTAAAAGATGACTATCATGCATAACTAGGTTTCATCTAGAATTGTATCACTTTTTAAAATTTATGTCTTTTATTTTTGCGCAATTTTTTAATAATTCAAAATTATTTATAAACTACATTGCCATCTCCTAATAATTGAATAAGTTTATTGTACAATTCCTTGCTATTATTCAAATTATTGTCAGTACTTAACAGCTTTTTGGTACCGTTTTGTGAATTATATATAACGACTTGATGAGTTCCATGATTTTGTTTCATCAATGCATAAACATTTCTCAATACTTGATTGGAATTGTGGGCCTCATCAATCTTCAAATACCATTTTTCACTAGTCATTTGTTTTTTGATCTTACTCAAAACGTTTGCAGCAGGATACATCTTATCGGCAATCAGTTGATACTGACCGTTTCTCTTTTCGGGTTTACCACTTACCAGAATCACCATGGATGTTCTAATCCAATTAGCTATAAGCTTGTAAGTTGAAGGGAAGACTGTCACGTTAATGTCTCCGGCAACATCGGTTCCATCAACGAATGCCATATTGTCACCCTTCTTGGTTCTAATGGTCTTAACTCGTTGGACATACAATAGGCAGTTAATTGGTTCGTCATAACTACCCAATTCGTCTGAAGAAACAATCTTCATCGCACTTTGTAGTTGTTGATATTGTTCCACTGGATGTCCTGATAAATAAACACCAACGTATTTATTTTCCAATTCCAGTTTATCAACTAGACTAAGCTCTTCTGCGACTCGCTTCTTAGGCTTTAATGTCTTGAATAAGTCCTGAGATCCACCACTTAGGTTAACTGATTCAACATATTCATCAATCGAATTAGCTAACTCGGATCGATTATCACTAAAACTATCAAAAGCACCTACGTAAATAAGTGGTTTTAATAAGTCATTCTTTCTAAACTGTGGAGAAATTCTGGAAATAAATTCTTCTAGTCCCTTGTATGGACCGTTTTCTTCACGCCCTTCAACAATTTCACGAATAAAATCACTACGGATTCCTTTGATGCATCTTAGGCCAAAGATAATGTTTTGCCCGTCGTCAATAAACTCTTCAAAAGACTTATTGATATCGGGTGCCAATACATTAATATTACGTTTTTTAGCCTCGACAACATAAACGTTAATCTTGTCGTGATTTCCCATTACGGAGTTCAATAATCCGGTAAAGAATTGACGACTAAAATGAGCCTTCAAGTATGCTAATTCGAATGCCATCTTACTGTATGCCACCGCATGAGACTTATTGAAACCGTAACTAGCAAATCGTTCAATATATTCGAAGGTTTGACTAGCAGCTTGCTTTGAGTAACCCTTCTTTTCGGCTCCAGTAATAAACTTATCTCTCATGGATTCCATTACGCCTTGCTTCTTCTTACTCATTGCACGACGTAACAAGTCGGCTTCACCAAGAGTGAAACCACCCATGATTGATGCCACTTGCATTACCTGTTCTTGGTATACAATGATTCCGTAGGTTGGACCTAACACATCAACAAGGGTTGCATCAATTCCTTCAACCTTTTCATTGCCCTTCTTTCGAGCAATGAAAGTATCGATATTTTCCATTGGACCAGGACGGTACAAGGCATCAACAGCCGCAACTTCATTAAAGTTATCAGGGTGTAATGATTTCAAAACCCGTTTAATCCCGTCAGATTCAAATTGGAAGATTCCATTAGTATCACCCTGTTGGAATAATTCTAGTGTTTTTGAATCATTTAAATTAATCTTTCTGATATCAAAATTACTATTAACATCTTTTCTGACTAATTGAATGATGTCATTTAAAATTGAAAGGTTTTTTAAACCAAGAAAATCAATTTTCAACAAACCAATTTCTTCAACATAGTTCTTAGAATATTGAGTAATCAATAGCTCTTCATTTCCTGATTGAAGTGGTGAAGTCTCAACAATTTTGTTTTGGCTTAACACCAATCCGGCAGCATGAGTCGATGAGTGTCTAGGGTTACCTTCTAGTTTAGTTGCCGTTTCATACATCAATTTATTCAATGCATTGTCGTTAACCAGGTTTCTTAGTTTTTGTGAGTTATCATAAGATTCCTTAAGCGTAATCTTTAACTTGTTTGGAATTGCTTTACTCCACTCATCTTGTTCAAACTTAGATAACCCAAACGTTCTACCAACATCCCTTAATACTTGTTTGGTCGACATGGTATCAAAAGTGACGATTTGGGCAACGTTTTGATGTCCGTATTTGTCATGGACATAGTTTAAAATCACTTCACGTTTATCGTCTGGAATATCCAAATCAATATCCGGCATTTGGGCACGTTGATCATTTAAGAAACGTTCAAACAATAGGTCGTATTCAATCGGATCAACATCTGTAATGTACAAGCAAAATGAAACAAGCGATCCGGCTGCTGAACCACGTCCGGGACCGGTCATGATGTTTTGTTGATGAGCATAGTTAATAACGTCCCACACGATTAGGAAATAATCATTAAAGCCCATTCCATCAATCACTTGTAATTCATGCTTTAAGCGATCACGATAAACTAGCCATTTATCTTTTGGAACCGCTAATTCTACTAAACGATTCTTTAATCCAGTTATACATAACTCAGCTAAGAAATCCTTTGATGACATATTTTTGCCATTTTCATAGTGTGGTAAAACCGGTTGTTTTTTACTAATCTCGACATGACAACTTTGCGCTACTTTTTCGTTATTAGTTAGGCATTCTTCAAGTCCCTTTAACCGGTAGTCATTAATTACCTCAGAACTTTGTTTTAACCAGTTCTGTGTTTCTTCATGGCTTTCACCCAATGGATTGGTTAGACGACGATTATCATCTCGAATGCATTGCATTACCTTCAGTGCGAATGCATCATCGCTATTTAGATTTTGGACTCTAGATGATGCAATTAGATCAATTCCTAATTGTTCTGATAATGATTTTACTTGTTCAATGTAGTCATTATCTTCTAGTTTTTCTTCACTAATCGCTAAGAATATATCATCTTCTTGGTGGCCAGTCTTAAGATTACTTATAAAATCACTCACTGTATCAACTTGGTGTTGTTTAATAAACGCTGCTACCTCGCCGTAATCAGGAACAATTATAAAAGTATCTTTGGTAAAACTAAGTACATCATCTATTGAAAGATTTTCGTTTTCCCTTGTTTTAGCTAGAGTTGATAATTTCATGATGTTTCTGTATCCATCATTATTCTTTGCTAAAACAATCAATTGATTCGACTCTTCATCCGCTGAGACATTCTCAACGGAAAAAGTAAGTCCGATAATTGGATGAATATTATTTTTTATACACTTATCATAGAATTCAATTGCACCATACATAACTTTGTCATCAGTCAACGCCAGGTTAGTATACCCACGTTTAATTGCTGTTGAAATTAATTCATCTATTGAGATCGTACTATTCAACAAACTGTATGAACTCATTACGTTTAACGGTGTATAATCCATAAAAATCATCCCTTTCATTCAACAATTATAACAAAAATATCAATTGGTTGGATTATTTATAACTGTTTTTTACTTCTTAACTGTGGTAAAATTTCTATGAAATGTGAGGTGGATATGATGAAATTCATTATTTCAAATCTATTAGTTATTTTCTGGGCTGTTATCTTCGGTGAAATCATCGGATACATTGCCAGTCAATTAACTGGACTAACCTATAACTTAACTGAAATTGGTGTCGTATCAGCCGTCGTTGTATTAATTGCGGTTAACGCTTTAACACTTATTTCAAAACACTCAGTCAAATAATAAAAGCTCAAGTTAATCAACTTGAGCTTTTTTTGTTTATTCAAATGTTAATTCGTTGTTGGCTAATCCAATCTTAACTGTAGACTTGGCTTTTACCTTGTCTGCAATGATTAACTTAGCCAATTGTGTTTCGACATTTCTTGTCACAAATCTTTGTAATGGTCTTCCACCATATTGTGGATCGTATCCATTATCAGTGATCCAGTTTAGTGCTTCATCACTGACTTCAATCTTGATTTGTTGATCATTTAAACGTTGACCTAATTGATCGATTAAATGTTTAACAATTTGTCTTACATCCTTCTTGGATAGTGGCTTGAATGTGATGATATCATCAATTCTATTTAGGAATTCTGGTTTGAAGCTCTTCTTCAACAAGTCATCAACTTGTTTCTTAGCCTTATCAGAAATATTGCCGTCCTTATCCAAACCATTCAATAAGATATCAGAACCTAGGTTTGATGTCATAATCAATAGCGTATTCTTGAAATCAACTGTGTGGCCTTGACCATCAGTTAATCTTCCATCGTCTAACACTTGTAGTAAGACATTGAAGACATCAGGATGCGCTTTTTCTATTTCATCAAACAAAACAATGGTGTATGGGTCTCTTCTAACGGCTTCAGTTAATTGGCCACCTTCTTCGTAACCAACGTATCCTGGAGCAGCACCGACAAGTCTAGAAACGGATTCTTTTTCCATATATTCTGACATGTCAATTCTTACCATGTGTTCTTCTGAATCAAATAGGTTTTCAGCTAATGATTTGGCAAGTTCGGTCTTACCAACACCGGTAGGTCCTAGGAATAGGAATGATCCTAGTGGTTTGCTTGGATCTTGTAAACCAGCTCTAGAACGTAATACCGCATCGGAAACAGCTGCAACGGCTTCATCTTGACCAACTACTCGTTTGTGTAAGTTATCATCTAAATGAAGTAGTTTTTCTCTTTCACCTTGCATCAAACGGGCAACCGGAATCTTAGTTTCACGGCTTAATACTTCGGCAATACCGTCTTCTGTAACTGATTCACTAACCAACCAGTCGTCTTCATGGTCTTGGCTCTCCATCTTAGCTAGTTCTTCTTCAAGCTTTGGAATCGTACCATGTTTTAGAATTGCAGCCTTATTTAAGTCGTATGAACTTTCGGCTTGTTGCAAGTCGTTTTTAGCTTGGTCTAATTCAGCCTTCTTGTCACCTAATGTCTTAATGGATGACTTTTCTTGTTGCCATCTAGCATTTAACTTATTAACGGTTTCCTTTAAGTTAGCTAGTTCTGGTTCTAGTTTAGCCAAACGAGCCTTTGATTCGTCGTCTTCTTCGTTCTTTAATGCGGCCTCTTCGACTTCGGCACGCATTAACTTACGGTTGGCTTGATCCAATTCAGTCGGATTGGAGTTCATTTCCACTTCGATTGTTGAAGATGCCTCATCGACTAAATCAATCGCCTTATCTGGTAAGAAACGGTCTGGAATATAACGGTCCGCCAACTTAGCAGCTGCAACTAAGGCATTATCATGAATTCTTACTCCGTGATGAATTTCTAGTCGTTCCTTAATTCCACGAAGAATTGTAATGGTGTCGTCCACACTTGGTTCGTCAACGCTAACCTTTTGAAAACGTCTTTCAAGTGCCTTATCCTTTTGCATATACTTTCTGTATTCATCAACAGTAGTTGCACCAATCAAATGGAGTTCACCACGAGCTAACATTGGTTTTAAGATATTTCCGGCATCCATACTACCTTCTGATTTTCCGGCACCAACGATGTTGTGAATTTCATCGATGAACATGATAATTTGGCCTTCAGACTTTTTAACAGCCTTTAAAACCGCCTTCAAACGTTCTTCGAATTCACCACGGTACTTGGCACCAGCAATCAATGAACTCATGTCTAATTCAAACAATGATTTATCCTTTAAATTTTCAGGAACATCATTTACGGCAATACGCTTTGCTAAACCTTCAACGATTGCTGTCTTACCAACACCAGGATCTCCAATCAATACAGGATTGTTCTTGGTCATTCTGGAAAGAATTCTGATTACGTCTAGAATTTCTTCGTCTCTACCGATAATAGGGCCTAACTTACCTGCTCTGGCTTCGGCAACCAAGTCGACACCATATTTCTTAAGTGCTTGATAATTATCTTCTTGATTCTTTGAAGTCACCTTTTCGCCCCCTCTGATATTTTGTACTACTTCTTCAATCTTTTGTTTTGTAATTCCTTGGTCTTTTACATAGTCGACAACTTTGTTACCTGTTGTATCCATCAATGCGATTACTAATGTATCAACGGCGACATAGCCATCACCCAAGTTTGTTTTTTCTTTTTCTGCGTTTTGTAATAGTTCGAGCATACTGGATGAAATATTTTGTCCATAGGCCACGCCTTGGCCATCTACTGTTGCAATTTCATCTAGCTGTTGATCCAATTGCTTTTCGAAATCATCAACGTTCATCCCTGCTTCAGCAAAAATCTGTCTTGCTAATTCACCTGGTTGAACCAATACCTTGAATAAATGGGTAATTGTGATTTCTTGATGTTTGCGATTAGCAGCCACCTTTTGTGCTTCAGCTAACGCTTGTGATACTGCTTCTGTTAATTCATCTGGATTCAATTATTTCACCTACTTAATAAAAAATACCTATGAGAAATCCATCTCATAGGTAAATTTTACCAAAAGGTCACATTAAATCAAATTATTTTGACCTTTTTTGACTAATTATTTTTCTGCGTTTAATTTAGCGATTTCAATGATGACATCACAAGCTTTTTCCATTGTTTGAACAGATACGTATTCAAAACGACCGTGCATGTTTTCACCACCGGCAAACAAGTTTGGTGTTGGTAATCCCTTAAATGAGATTGTTGAACCATCAGTTCCCCCACGAACTGGGAAAATGTCTGGTTGAACATCAACATTGTTCATTGCTTCTTTGGCTAAATCAACAACTTCCATGTTCTTCTCGATTACTTCGGCCATGTTGTAGTATTGATCCTTAACTTCAACGTGAACGCGGTCATAATCAAAGCGTTTATTCATTTCATCAGCAATCTTTTTGAAGTATTGTTTTCTTTCTTCAAAACGGTTTCTGTCATGATCTCTGATGATGTAAGACATCTTAGTGTTATCTGGAGTACCATTGATTTCAAGTAAGAAGTAGAATCCTTCCTTACCATCAGTGTATTCAGGTCTTTCGTAAGCAGGTAGCTTAGCATTGAATTCCATTGCTAGAAGAGCTGCATTGACCATAACATCCTTAGCTTCACCTGGATGGACATCGGTTCCTTTAATTTCAACGGTTGCACCAGCGGCGTTAAAGGTTTCGTATTGTAATTGACCTTTAGCTCCACCATCAACAGTATAAGCCATATCAGCACCGAAATCTTCAACGTCGAACTTCAATGAACCAGTTCCGATTTCTTCGTCCGGGCCAAAACCAACTTCGATTTCACCGTGCTTAATTTCAGGATGGTCAATTAAGTACTTCATGGATGAAACGATTTCAGAAACTCCTGACTTGTCATCAGATCCTAATAAAGTGATTCCATCAGTTGTGATAAGAGTATCACCAGAATACTTATGTAGACTTTCAAATACGTTTGGATCTAAGTTGTATTCCCCGTCACCTAATTTGATGTTTGATTTTCCATCATAGTTTTCTACAAATTGAGGGTTCACATTTTCTGAATTAAAATCAGCAGTATCAATATGTGAAATGAAACCAATTTTCTTTACATCTTTGTCGATGTTTGAAGGTAGGGTTGCAAATACATATGCACTTTCTTCATTTGTTCTTACGTTAGATAAACCAATTTCTTTTAGTTCTTCTTTTAATTGATTTAAAAATATAGTTTCACGGTTTGCTGATGGAATGGTAGTGCTACTTTCATCAGAACGCGTATTAATCTTAACGTATCTCAAAAAACGAGGTACTAAGTCTTCATACTTACTCATGGTGTTTCCCCCTAAATAAATTGATATGGATCAGTGTTTATAGAAGATTCTATCACATCTATTGGCCAATCATAATCTTTTGCCCACTCTTTAAACATTTCTGCCAAATATGGTTTGCAAATGCTTTCGATATGGTGGCCAGGATCAACAACTGACATGTGATCAGCAATCATATCATGACCAACGTGATAATAAACATCCCCGGTAACATAAACGTCTGCACCTTTATCCTTAGCAATGTTATAGAACTTACCACCATCGCCACCTAAAACGGCGACCTTTTTAACTGGTTTATTCAATTCATGACTAATTAGTCGAAGACCGGAAACATTGAAATATTCCTTACAATTACGAGCAAATTGTTCGACTGTTGTGGTTTCCTTTAGTTCACCAATGCGACCCATGAAATATTCAACGCCCTTATAGTCTCCTTGGCTTACTAGTCCTTCAACGTTTCTTAAGTCCATTGCTTCAGCTAACCAATCGTTCATACCGCCATCTGCATTATCCAAATTGGTGTGTGCAGAATAAACAACGATGTTGTGCTTAATGATATCGGCATACATCTTGTTTTGTGGGACATCTAAATCCATGTTTTTAACGGGTCTAAACATCGCTGGGTGATGAGAAAAAATCATATCACAATCGTTTTCAATCGCTTCTTCAACTACTTCTGGTCTAACGTCTAAGGTTACTAATACCTTATGAATTTCTTGATTAATCGATCCAATTTGCAAACCAATTGGGTCATGCTCAACCGCAATCTCCTTTGGTGCAAATTTTTCAAACTGGTTAATTAAGTCGAATGCTTTCATTTATAACACCTCTTTAATTTCCTCAATTTCCTTCTTCATTGAATTAATCTTATCAACTGGTTTATCATGCTTGGCCAAGTTCATTTGGTCAATTACCATTTCAATTCTTTCAATTTCGTTCTCCCACTTTTCAACGAAAACATCTGAGTGTTGTTTTAGTAAAAATGGGCCAAACTTAATTTCTTGTTCTGTGTATTTTACTGTTTCGTCGGTCTTTTTCGCAACGATAATTTCATAGGTATGACCGTCTTCTCTTAAGATAGTTTCATCACTAATTTCATATTGGTTATTCATTAACCATATTCTCAAACGATCTTCACCAACGTTTGGTTGAAGAATCAATAATTCGTTACCTGATAAGTGTGACTTACCATTTTCTAGGATATTCTTGATTAAAGTTCCACCCATTCCTGCAATGGTAACACAATCAATTTTGTCCTCTGGTTGTACTGATAATAACCCATCAGCTAATCTAGTGTCGATTCTGTCACTTAAACCTTCAGCCTTAATTTCTTGAATTGCGTTGTCTAGAGGTCCCTTAGCAACCTCACTAGCAATTCCAAATTCAATTTGTTTTTGTTTCATCAAATAAACTGGCAAGTATGCATGATCTGAACCGATGTCTGCTACTCGACTATTTTGCGGAACAAAATCTGCAACTACTTTCAATCTTTGAGATAACTTATTTGCGTCCATAAAAACACCTTTTCTACTTTGTTATTATTTATATTATAACCGCTATAGAAAATAAAAAACAGATAGCAAATGCTATCTGTTTTAATTATTATTCAAGGAAATCCTTTAGTTGTTTACTTCTGGATGGGTGGCGTAACTTTCTCAAAGCCTTAGCTTCAATTTGTCTAATTCTTTCACGAGTAACACCAAAGACCTTACCAACTTCTTCAAGGGTTCTAGTACGACCATCGTCTAGACCGAAACGTAATCTTAGAACGTTTTCTTCACGGTCAGTTAGAGTATCTAAGACACCTTCAAGTTGTTCCTTTAGTAATTCGTATGCAGCGTGGTCGGCTGGACTAGTTGCATCTTGGTCTTCGATAAAGTCACCTAAGTGGGAGTCATCTTCTTCACCAATTGGTGTTTCTAGAGAAACTGGTTCTTGAGAAATCTTTAGAATGCTTCTAACCTTTTGAGTTGGCATATCCATTTCAGCACCAATTTCTTCAGGTGTAGGTTCACGACCTAAATCTTGAAGTAATTGTCTTTGAATACGGATTAATTTGTTGATTGTTTCAACCATGTGAACTGGAATTCTGATAGTTCTAGCTTGGTCAGCAATCGCACGTGTAATAGCTTGTCTAATCCACCAAGTAGCGTAAGTTGAGAATTTGAAACCTTTTCTATAATCAAACTTTTCTACGGCCTTCATTAGACCCATGTTACCTTCTTGAATCAAGTCCAAGAATTGCATACCACGACCAACGTAACGCTTAGCGATTGAAACAACCAAACGAAGGTTAGCTTCAGCTAGTTCTTGTTTAGCTTCTTCGTCGCCTTCTTCAATACGAAGAGCCAAGTCAACTTCTTGGTCAGCAGTTAGAAGTGGAACACGTCCGATTTCTTTTAGGTACATTCTAACTGGGTCGTTAATCTTAACACCAGTAGGAGCTGAAGCTGAGTTCTTCAATTCAGCTTGAGTAACCTTTTTAGCTGCTTCTAGGGCACGTGGATCTGGATCACCATTTTTATCAACAACACTGATACCAGAGTCTTCGATTTTTTCTAGTAATTCGTACATTTCAGTCTTAGTTAGCTTGAATGGCACAGCAATTGTGTCATTTACATCGTCATAAGTAACGTGACCAACTTTCTTTTGCTTCTTAATTAAAGCGTTGGTTGATTCTTTTAGTTCTTTCTTGTTTAACTTCTTTTCAGCCATTAAAGTGCCTCCTAAATTACGATCTGTCGTTCAACTGCTTTTGTCTTTGTAACTTGATGATTTCCATCGCTAGTTCGGTTTGTTTATCAACATCCCCTAGCTTCTTGGCATCATTCAATTCAGCCTGTTTGTTCTTAAGCTGAACATCGATCGGCGCCTCATTCATTATTATATTAACATAATCGTCAACCTCTTCTTTATTTGGCGCATCGCTCAACGGTAACATTTCGATATTAATCAACATGTTTTGTAGCTTTTCTTCTTTAATGAAGTCTTGAAACTCTGCTGATTTATACTCATCATGTGTCGCCATATAGCCTTGTGCCAATGTATATAGAAGTTGAAAATCATCATCCACAAATGAAAATCCATCTTTACTCATCAAATGTTGCCACATTTCACGTGACATCAAAATGCGATTAAATAGATATAATTCCGCCAATTCAACCTTGCTGTGTGATCTGACGTTATCAATTGGTTGGATGACTGGATGACCTTGTTGTGGTTCATCCCTTGATTTTTGAATCGACTTGTTAACGTTATTCTTTTGAATATAGGTATTCATTCGATTAGTCAAATCTAACTTATTCAAGTTAAACTGATCAGATAATTGGTTAACATAAATATCTCTTTCCAATGGATCGGAAATCTTAGCAACTTCCTGTAAGACATCGTTAATATAACTAATCTGGTCAGTTTCATTATCCAAGTTACGGTTCAACTTGAAGTATCGCATCTTAAACGAAAGTGGTGATTCATAAGCAGAATGCATATAACTAGCAAACTTTTCCTCACCATATTGTTTGCGATATTCATCGGGATCAATTCCCTCAGGCATTTGAATAACACCTAGAGACAAATCTGTATTACCTAATAATGACAATGCTCGATTAATCGCATTTTGTCCCGGTGCATCACCATCATAACAAACACTAACGCTTGGTGTTAAACGTTTAATCGTAGCTATTTGTTCGGTGGTAAGACTAGTTCCCATTGAAGCAATTCCGTTGGTTACACCTGATTGATAAGCAGATATGACATCCATGAAACCTTCAAACAAGATAACGTTTTTTTGCTTTTGAATAGTTGTCTTGGCGTCCGATAGGTTGAATAAGACTTTTCGTTTGTTGAAAATGTCAGTTTCAGGACTGTTTAGGTATTTTGCCGTTGAGGCATTTTTATCCATTACACGTCCTGAGAAACCAATCAAGTTGCCAAACTCGTTTTTAATTGGGAACATGATACGGTCAAAGAAACGATCACGAAGTTTACCATCATCAGTTTCAATAAATAGACCAGATTTTCTCATGTCATCATATTGAACTTTCTTGTTTTCCAAAAACTTATTTAAGATTTGTTCCTTAGGTGCAAATCCCAAACGATAGAACTTGATGGTGTCATCAGTCAATCCACGTTCGTGCAAGTAATCTAATGCCGGTTGTCCCACTTCAGTATTCATCAAAATATGACTATACAATTCAGTGGCTAGCTCATGCATATTGATTAACTTTTTCTCAACCGGATTGATGTTTGATTTAGCTTTATTGGAATGCTTATATTGGTCTGGAATTTCAATTCCTTGCATATCAGCAACTCTCATTACCGCTTCCGGATATGAAAGATTTTCCAATTCCATCATGAACTTAAAGACATTTCCACCTCTTCCACAACTGAAACAGTGAAAGATTTGTTTTTGTTCATTAACAGAAAATGATGCGGTGTTTTCATTATGAAATGGACATATACCAAATAGATTACTACCAGATTTTTTCAATGAAACAAATTGACCAACAACATCGGCAATGTTGGTTTCATTTCTAATCTGATCAATTACTTCTTCAGGAATCATTGTCAGCATATCTCCTTTCACTGATAAAAGTCGCACCGATTTTTAGTGCGACTTTTATTAAAAATACGAATAAATATTATACAGTATTTTATCAACCCATCATAGGTTTGTCTATCAATTCTATTTTACGATTAGTTGGTTTAAATCAGCAAACCAGTTAATCATGTTTGATAACTTAGTTAGTTCACGTAAATGATTGTTCTTAACGTTTTCATCTTTAGCCATAACCATTGTTTGGTCAAAGTAATCGTTAATTGAATCCTTCAAGTCAAATAACTTGTTGTATTCATCATTTGCACTTAGTGAGAAGAAATTATCTGAGATTGATTCAACATTTGAATGAAGGTTCTTTTCAGAATCGTTTTCAAATAATGATTCATCAACATTTAAGTCGTCTGCGGCAAATTCTTGTTTTTCTGAAATTCTTAGAACTCGAGTTAATGCTTCAACTGATTCCTTGAAGTTATCATCTTCCTTGTGTTCGTTTAGAATGTCGGCAACGTTAAAGATAAATTCGATATTATCATTGTTTGAGTTACCTGCAGCATCGATAATATCATGTCTAATCTTGTCAGTCTTTAGTTGCTTAACAATTCTATCCTTGATGAATGAAACGATTTCGCTAATTTCCTTGTTTTGATCCAAGTCAGGGGCAACATTTGCATCTTTTTCAGCGTTGATGAATGCTTCCATCATTTCAGTTAAGTTGAAGTTTAATTCTTCATTCTTAACAATTCTAACGATACCGTTAGCTTGTCTTCTCAATGCATATGGATCATTTGAACCACTTGGAATCATACCAGCGGCAAAGAAAGTTAGGATACTGTCAAACTTATCGGCTAGCGAAAGAACTGAACCAACCTTGGTTGCTGGTAGTTCACCTGTTGCTGAGATTGGCATGTAGTGTTCACGAATAGCAGTAGCAACGGCTTCATTTTCACCCTTTAATAGAGCGTATTTTTCACCCATTACACCTTGTAGTTCTGAGAATTCACCAACCATACCGGTTACTAAATCGAACTTGTAAATTTGAGCAGCACGTTTAACATCTTTTAGTTCTTGGTCGGTTAGTTTAGCATGTTGACCAATTACTTCAGCAATCTTTTCAACACGTTGCATTTTTTCAAACATAGTTGAGATCTTGTCGTGGAAACTTACCTTCTTTAGTTTGTTTACATAGAAGTCGATATCCTTAGATTGATCTTCTTGGTAGAAGAACATTGCATCTTCTAGACGTGCAGTAAGCACTTTTTCGTTACCAGCAATCACGTTTTCGATGTATTCGCTGTTACCGTTTCTAACAGAGATAAAGAATGGCAAGATGTTCCCATTTTGATCGTTAACGTAGAAGAATCTTTGGTTGTCCTTCATTGAAGTAATTAGAACTTCTGAAGGTAATTGTAGGTATTTTTCATCGAACTTACCAAAGAACGCCGTTGGCCATTCAACCAAGTTGTTAACTTCTTCAAGTAGACCTGGGTTGATGTTAATTACCCAGTTGTTTTCATCTTGGATTTCTTTGATTTGTTTTACGATTAAGTCTTTACGTTTTTGAGCATCAACAATTACAAATTGTTCTTTTAGCTTTTCTTCGTATTCATCAGCTGAGTTGATGGTTGTGTCTTGACCTAAGAATCTGTGGCCACGACTAACATTTGAAGCAGTGACATCTAGAATCTGAATTGGTAAGACTTCATCATCTAACAAAGCTACCATCCATCTAATTGGACGAATGAAGTCTAAACGGTAAACGTTCCACTTCATTAGTGTAGGGAATGTCATGCTTGTGATAACATCCTTTAATCCCATTAGGACTTCTTTAACAGGCTTTCCGGCAATGTGTTTTTCAACAAAAACATATTCAGTACCCTTAACTTCTTTAAAGGTAATGTCATCGGTGCTTAATCCTTGTCCCTTAGTGAAACCAATGGCTGCCTTTGACCAGTTACCTTCATCATCTAAAGCAATCTTCTTAGCAGGACCTTTTACAGTTTCGTTTACGTCAGGTTGTTTTTCAGCTAAACCTTCAATTTGGATAGTTAAACGACGAGGAGTTGAGAATGGCTTAACAGCATCAAAATCGATTCGTTGATCTTTTAAGTAATCTTCAGTCTTCTTAACTAATTGTTTGATACTAGGTGTTACCACATGAGCTGGCATTTCTTCTAGTCCAATTTCAAGTAAAAATGTGTGAGCCATTATTTTTCCTCCTTGTTTTCATCATCTTTTAGAAGAGATTGTCTTAATTTTTCATCTTTAATAAGTGGGAAACCACGTTTCTTTCTTTCAGCAATGAAGGCCTTAGCTATTTCTCTGGCCATTCTTCTGATTCTTGAAAGGTATCCGGCACGTTCAGTAACTGAAACGGCTCCTCTAGCATCTAATAAGTTAAATGTGTGGCTACATTTTAGAACGTAGTCGTATGCAGGGTGAACTAAGCCGTTTGCGATTTGTTTTTTAGCCTCTGTTTCGAAGTCATCAAACATCTTTAGTAACATTTCTTGGTTACTTTCTTCAAAACTGTATTTTGAGTGTTCGTATTCTGGTTCTTTGAAGATATCACCGTACTTAACACCATCACTCCATTCTAGTTCAAAAACGTTGTTAACGTCTTGAACGTATGAAGCAAGTCTTTCTAAACCGTAAGTGATTTCTGAAGCAACTGGGTTCATTTCTTGACCACCAACGATTTGGAAGTAAGTAAATTGAGTAACTTCCATTCCGTCTAGCCAGATTTCCCAACCAACACCGGCACAACCCATTGATGGATTTTCCCAGTTGTCTTCAACGAAACGAATATCGTGTTCTTCTGGGTTAATGCCAAGTTCTTTTAAACTATCCAAGTATAGTTCTTGGATGTTTTCAGGAGATGGTTTCATGATTACTTGGAATTGGTGATGTTGGTATAAACGGTTAGGGTTTTCACCATATCTACCATCAGCGGGTCTTCTTGAAGGTTCAACGTATGCTGCGTTCCATGGTTCAGGTCCAATTGCACGTAAGAATGTGTATGGACTCATAGTTCCAGCACCCTTTTCAGTATCGTATGCTTGCATTAACATACAACCTTGTGATGACCAGTATTGTTGTAATTTTAAAATGATGTCTTGCATTGACAACTTTTCTGTCATGTTACTTCCTCCTAATAAACGAATGGCATAAAAAAAACCTATGCAAAAAGTATACTTAAATACAGTTTACATAGGGACGATTATTCGCGGTTCCACCCTACTTCTGACTTTCGTCAGCAGCTTGATTTCTTTGGTTCAAAAAGTGCCAATCATTGAAAAATGCAAGTAGCTCACACTGTCCTACTATCGCTGAAAATCATTTTATTCAATGACCCTCTTTTGTCATTACCATTCGTATTTATTTAATTTAATTATAGTTTACAATTGCTAAAAAATCAATTCTATAATCTTAAGTCATTCATTTGATCTAAGAAACTTTTACTCTTTAGGTGAATCCCTACAGAATCCGAGTAAATCTTATCGAGAAGCATTCTTAAATTTTGCTTTGTATTGTCATTTACATTAACGTTACCCAATTTATTTAAATCAATAATTGAGAAACGACGTAAATAATAAATAGTCTTTTGATCTAGGTGCAACCGGTTATCATCTAAATGAAAATGATTTTGGCAAATCAATCCACCATAGGTTTCGGAGTAATCAAAGTTTAGATCATTTCGACCACAAATGGCACATCCCCTTAGTTCAGGTTGCACCCCAAACTCACCTAAAAGTTGGATTTCACAAATGTTTGTAATCACCTCAGGATCAACACCGTTATCAATCAATCGTAATGCTGCAAATAACTGGTTAAACCAATGTGGAATTGGTGTTGAGTCAGGAAACGCAACGTCAACCAAAGACATAATGTAAGTGGCATAAGCATTTAAGAAAATATCCTCGCTAATGTTTTCATAATGGTCAGTATCTAATCCACTATAAATATAAGATAAGTTTTCAGCATTTATCTTTCCAGAATACGTACCATAGGTAAAAGGCAAGATATCCGCCATCATCTTAAACCCTCTTTTACGAGCGCCTCGAATGAAAAACATCTTCTTGCCTGCCTCGGCCGTTAAAAACTTAACTAACATATCATTTTCTTTGAAGTTCTTTCGGTATAGTAAAATACCGTGAAAATTCATATATGTTTGTGAATCCATTTTTATTCACCGACCATTTTTTAAAATTTTAATAATTATCCTTCTTGTATCCTAGTGACTTAAGAACGGATGATTCATTACGCCATCCAGGATGGACCTTAACCCAAAGTTTTAGATAAACCTTGCTACCTAATAGGTCTTCGATATCTTGTCTAGCAAGGGTACCAATCTTCTTTAGCATTGATCCTTGCTTACCAATCAAGATTCCCTTTTGACCAGAACGGTCTACTAAGATATCAGCTTGGATATCTACGTTGCCGTTTTCCTTGGTCTTCATGCTTAAGATATCAATCGCAATTGAGTATGGAATTTCATCTCTTGCTAACATTAAGATTTTTTCTCTGATTAGTTCAGCAACGATAAAACGTTCTGGGTGATCAGTTACTTCATCTTCTGGGTAGTATTGTGGACCAGCTGGTAATAATTGCTTTAAGTTGTCCATCAATTCATCAACGTTGTTACCTTGTAGTGCTGAGATTGGGAAAACTTCTTTCCAATCAAGCGCCTTCTTGTAAATATCCATGATGCTTAGCAGTTTGTTTGGATTGATTTCATCAATTTTGTTGATGATTAAGTAAACTGGCTTATCAATATCCTTCAAGCGGTTAATGATAAAGTTATCTCCAGCACCTCTTGTTTCAGTGGCACTTACCATGAATAAAACAGCATCAACTTCTTTTAAAGCTGAGAAAGCTGATTTTTCCATGAAATCATCTAATTTGTTATTTGGTTTGTGAATTCCTGGGGTATCCAAGAAAACAATTTGTGATTCATCATCGGTGTATACACCTTGAATCTTGTTTCTAGTTGTTTGTGCTTTGTCACTCATAATCGCAATCTTTTGACCGATAATACGGTTCAAGAACGTTGATTTACCAACGTTTGGTCTACCAACGATTGCTACAAATCCTGAATGAAAGTTTGGATCAAATTCCATAATAATTCCTCCGTGCTGTTAAAATCCAAATATGATAGGAACGTATACCAATAATCCGATGATTGCTGCAAAGATTGACGCAATGACCACACCTGCAGCAGCTACATCTTTTGCCTTCTTGGCAATTTCATTATACTTATTACCAACAATTAAATTAACAATTGATTCACATAACGTATTTACAACTTCAGCGATTAAGACAATAAACATTGCTAACAAAATCCAAACCCATTGGCTCAAATCAATCTTAAGAATAAACGAAATAATCACTACGATTAAAGATGCAATTAAATGAAATCTAAAGTTACGTTCTGTCTTGCATAATATCACTAAACCATCAAAAGCATGCTTAAATGATTCAGCAAAACTACGATTTTTTCCGACTACTTTTTTATCTTTTAATCCCATAGTCATCCATAATCTTTCTTTGCAATGGGAACATAACATCTTCATCTTCTTGCTTCATGTGATCATAACCGTTTAAGTGTAGGAATCCATGAACAACAAGGAAACCTAATTCACGTTCGTATGAGTGGTCTAAAAATTCTGCTTGTTCAGCAACTTTATCGATTGAAACAAAGATGTCACCAATGTTTTCAGGGATTTCTGCGGCCATTTCATCATCCATAATTAATGGAAAATCGTCATCACCGTCTTCAATCGCAAAACTAATAACGTCAGTTGCGCGGTCAACACCACGATACTTACTGTTAATTTCCTTAATTTCGTCATTATTAACGAATGTTACTGACATTTCAGTATTATCCTTAAGTTCTAATGCTTTGCTAGCAAATTGCAATACATCTTCCACTAAATCGATGTATTTTTGGTCTACACCGTCTTTTGTCTTATCGTAAATTTCTAAATCCATTCTGGTACTCCTGTTATAAAATTTCTAGTTTTGTTGATATTCTTCGTAGGCATCGATAATTCTAGCAACCACTGGATGTCTAACAACATCCTTAGAATCAAACTTAACAAAACGAATCTTTTCAACATTTTGTAAGATTGATTGGGCTTGAACTAGACCACTACTTGCATGTTTAGGCAAATCAATTTGAGAGATATCACCGTTAACAATCATCTTTGAACCAAAGCCAAGACGAGTTAGGAACATCTTCATTTGAGCAGTGGTTGTGTTTTGAGCTTCGTCTAAGATAACGAAAGCAGAGTCCAATGTTCTACCACGCATATATGCTAAAGGCGCAATTTCAATAACTCCTCTTTCCATCAACCTAGCAGTGTGTTCTCTTCCTAGAATTGAATGAAGAGCATCGTAGATTGGTCTCAAATATGGATCAACTTTTTCTTTTAAATCACCAGGTAGAAAACCGAGGCTTTCACCGGCTTCAACAGCAGGTCTTGTCAAAATAATCTTTTCGACATCACCGTGTTTTAGTGCTGCGATTGCCATAACCACAGCTAAATATGTTTTACCAGTACCGGCTGGCCCAATTCCGAAAGTAATATCATTACGTTTTACAGATTGAACGTATTGGCGTTGACCAAAGTTCTTAACACGGACTGGCTTGCCCTTAAAGTCTTTGATTAATATTTGATTGTATAGATCTTTAAAATAACTTAACGTATCATTTTTGGCCATATTCATAGCAGAAACAAAGTCACTGCTATTCAATGAGACACCATTTTGAATTAAGTCCATTAAGTTCTTAAAAATTGAAATAACTTTATTAACATTATCTTCACTTCCGGATACCTTTAAATTAGTTCCAAAAGCATTAATTGATACTTCCATACCCTCTTCAAGAATTGTAACGTATTTATTTTGTGCCCCTAATAACTTAGGTTCAAAATCTAAATTATGAATAATAAATTCTTTGGTTACTTCAGTTTGTTCTGTCAATATAGCGACCCCTTTTTTATTGATAATCAAATATTAGCACAGATTTTGACTTTAAAAAAGTTATTAATATGTACTAACAAAGCATGCTTGTAGCATAGCACAACCATACTTTATAAATAATTAGCTTAAGTGAGCTTTTACAGATTGGTTAACTTCATTTCCGTTAGCTTTACCCTTAACCTTTGGCATGATAGCACCCATTACTTTACCAAAATCAGACATTGCTGAAGCGCCAACTTCACTGATAGTTTCTTCAACTACCTTGTCAATTTCTTCTTTTGACATTTGTTTTGGAGCGTACTTGCTTAGCACAGCTAATTGTTCTTCTTGTTCGGCAACTAAATCATCTCTACCACCATCTTTGAATTCAGCAATAGATTCCTTAACTTGCTTAACTTCACGACTGATAACAGTTAGTTCTTCGTCATCACTTAAATCATGACCTAAAGCAACTTTTTCGTTAGTTAGGGCTGATTTTAGAGAACGAATAACATTCAAAGCAGTTTTGTTGTGTTCCTTCATTGCATTTTTAAGATCTTCATTAAGACTTGTAGCGATACTCATTATAGTTTCCCTCTTTCAAAATATTCAGCTTAGTTTTAGCAAAAAAAACGTCCCTGAAATAACAGGAACGTTTTTAGTAATTAAAAGCGACGGCTTTTTTTCTTGTTGTTGCGCTTTCTTGCTGCTTCAGATTTTAATTTACGTTTAACACTTGGTTTTTCGTAGAATTCTCGTTTACGGTATTCACGTAAAGTACCGTTCTTGGAAACTGTACGTTTGAAACGACGAAGAGCATCATCAAGAGATTCGTTTTTACGAACGACTGTTTTTGACATATGAAAATTCCCTCCCTCCGAGCTCGAAATACAACAGTTACTTTTTATTTATTAAAACTGTTCTTAATAATTATACAAAACAATATTTATAACGTCAATATTACATTTGAATTTAAAACTACTTTTATGACAGTTTTTTAGATATAATAAAGTCGTAAAAAAGGAGTGATTTTGATGAAACATATTAATATATTTGCCATCTCAGATTCTAGTGGTGAAACAGCGATGCAAGTAGCTAAAACTGCTGGTGCACAATTTGAAAGCGCTGATATTTCATACGAACGATACCCATTTATCACTACCGAATCAATGTTAAGTGGTATCTTAAAAATTGCTAAACAAAAAGAAGCTGTCATTTTTCATACCCTAGTTAACGCCGATTTAAGTAAACTAATTGAAGATTTTGCAATGGCCAATAATTTACAAAACGTTGACTGTGTTCAAAAACCCATGAAGGCAATCAGTAGCCAATTAGGTTTCAATCCTGAACGTGTCAGTGGTTTGGTGCATGACTTAAATGACGACTACTTTAAGCGCATTGAAGCGATGGAATTCTCCGTTGAAAATGATGATGGAAGCAATCCTCAAAACCTAACAAAAGCAGATGTCGTAATCCTAGGAATTTCTAGAACATCAAAGACCCCGCTATCACTTTATCTTGCAAACAAGCAAGTAAAGGTTTCAAACGTACCAATTGGTCCTACCATCCAATTACCTAAAGAAGTCTTTGATGTTGATCCAAAGAAGATTATTGGTCTTACCAGCGTAACTAAAGATATTCAAAAAATTAGAAAAGCCAGAATGGCATCATATGGTATCGATGAAGATACACCATATTCAAACTCAAAGAACATTGACGAGGAATTAGAATACGCTAACAACTTATACCATAAACTTGGTTGTTTAATTATCGACGTCCACGATAAATCAATCGAAGAAACAGCCACTGTGATTATGGAAAGTCTTGATTTAGATTCATACCAATAAAAAAAGAGCTTAACAGCTCTTTTTTTATTGATTTAAAATATCATCCATCAAATTGTTATTGAATTGTTGTTCTTTTAACATTTTAACTTCGAAGTAATGTGGCGACAACTTCTTCTTACTTCCTTCAACAGCAACAGCTGGTGTTTCCATAATCTTTGGAACATCAACTAATGATTCGTGATGAGCAATGTAGTTCAAAGCATCGAACCCGATTGTTCCCAAACCAATAATTTCGTGTCTATCCTTGTGACTACCGAAATCATTCTTAGAATCATTTAAATGAACAACCTTTAATCGATCTAAACCAATTACATGGTCGAATTCATTTAGTACGCCGTCAAAGTCTTCTTTAACATTGTAACCAGCATCATTAGTATGACAAGTGTCGAAAGTAACGGATACTTTATCGTTATCCTTAACACCATCAATGATTTGGGCAATTTCTTCAAAGGTACGGCCAACTTCTGTTCCCTTACCTGCCATGGTTTCCAAAGCAATTTGAACCTTTTGATCTGGTTCAATGACTTCGTTTAACCCTTTGGCAATTTGAGCAATTGCTTTATCTGCACCTTCGCCAACATGAGAACCAGGATGTAACACAATTTGTGTTGCACCAATGGCTTCAGCACGTTTAACTTCTTCGTGTAAGAAATCAACACCAAACTTAAAGTTTTGTGGCTTGGAAACATTTCCTAGATTAATGATGTATGGAGCATGAACAACGGTTTCCAAAATACCATGTTCTTTCATGTATTCCTTACCGTCTTCGGCTCTTAATTCATCAATTGGCTTTCTTCTGGTGTTTTGAGGAGCACCAGTGTAAACCATAAATGCATTTTCACCATAGCTGTCAGCTTCTTTAGCAGAACCCAAAAACATGGTTGAGCCATTCATGCTAACGTGAGATCCGATTAAAAACTTACTTGTCATTACTAATCATCCTCATTTCATCAACAAATTTTTCTGAAGAGTCTGCAGATTCCCATCCACAATACTTTTCATAGAATTCTTCATACTTCTTATCGTAATCAGAATACTTCTTTTCCTTGTTAAATGCATCAATTTGCTTGTAAAAATCGTCTTCGTCTTCAACAACAGGTCCAGGTAATTCTGTTCTGTAGTCAAAGTAGAAACCACGAATATCATCTTCATAATGTTTTAAATCATATGCATAGAACAACATTGGTCGTTTCAAGTTTGCATAGTCAAACATTACTGATGAATAGTCTGTGATTAACAAATCAGACATTAGGTATAAGTCACTGATGTCTTCTTCAACCATGATGTAAACACGGTCTTCAAAGCCCCTAATATCAATGAAGTCTTTTACAAGGTAATGTGGTCTGATAATTAATACAGTGTTGTCATCAACTTGTTCAAAGAAAGTCTTTAAACTAAATGGTAATTCAAAGTTGTAAACACCCTTACGTTTGTAATTATCATCACGCCAAGTTGGTGCGTAGGTGATTACGTTTAAATCATCTCTACCAAGGTATTTTTTCTTAAGTCTACTAATGTTGTCTTGATTGTCACCATAGTATAAGACGTCATTTCTTGGGTATCCGATATCTAAGAAATGATTGTTAAAATCAAATGCTCTAGAAAAAATATCTTTTGAGTATTGATTGGGTGCAATTAAGTAATCCCAACGATGGGCTTCATTAGTAAAGTTTTCTTTATACTTTTCAGTATTAGTACCAGGCATCATAACGTTTTCGATGTCAGTACCTAGTTTTTTCAAAGGCGTACCATGCCATGTTTGCATGTATACAGTCCCCTTATTCTTGTTCCACCATTTTGGTGTTCTGGAATTAAATACCCAAAAGTTAGCTCTGGCCATTACCCATACCCATTTAGGCATGAATTTTCTGACAATCTTGATTTCAGGATATAATTCCTTGAAAGTCTTATATTGAGCTTTTCTGACAGTAAAGTATGCTTTTGACTTATCTTCTGGATACTTTTCAATCCACTTTTCATAGACAGCTGCCGGGTTATCATTGATGTCCTTACCCTGGAAACTTTCAAAAACAACTAAATTCTTCTTTACTGGTAAAGTAATCAAAATGTTATTAATCAAGATCAATACTCGACGAATTGACTTCTTAATAAATCTAATTACTTTTTTCTTCAATTTCATCATACGACAATTTCAATCCTTTTAACTTTTAACTAAATGTAATCTACGAAACGAGCTCTGAACTTGTAGTGTAGATGTGATCCAACCAATAGGAAGAATAATACTGTTAGCCAGAAGATTAACATCAACATTGGTTTTTGCCAGAACCAAGCTTCACCTAGCATTGATTCTCTAAATCCTGAAACAATGTAGAAGAATGGGTTCAATTGTAAGAATCTTACAAAGAATGCTGGGAAAGCATTTGTTTCAAAGTTAAATAGAACTCCAGACATGTAGAACAATACTCTCATGATTGATTGTAAGAAGATACGGTAATCACGAACAAGAATTGTTACAGTTGAGTTGAAGATACCGAATGCTAATAGCCAACAAATCATTGCAAAGAAGTAGTATAGCCATTGAATCCAGTATAGGTTAGGTAGTACTCCACCCTTTAGGTAACCTAAGATAATTGAACATGCTAACATAGCCCAAAATGAACTTAAGTTAGTTAGAATCTTAATTGATGGTAGAACACTAACTGGGAACTTCATTTTTGATACCATACCAACTTGTTGGTAGATACTCTTTGAAGCATCTAAAGTAACGCTGTTCATGTAGAACCATGGTGTAATACCGATAACCATCCAAGTTAGGTAATCAACACTTCCAGATGTACCCTTCTTCAAACCAACACCGAATACTAACCAGTAAATTAAGATTTGAATAATTGGGTATAGATATGCCCAAACAATACCTAGATAATGACTCTGATAATCTGACTTATCTTGGTACTTTGAGACTCTAAACATTATTGGTAAATTTTGAATTTGCTCTTTGATTAATGTAATGACTTCCTTCAAGTCAATCACACTTCCTTTACTTTAAAGTTTTAATATACCTGTCGATTACTCGACTTGTTGCAAAACCATCATTGTACTTGTTCCAATGGTGATTGAAATTGGTAAAATCTGTTTGTTTATCTTCACTAATTGCTTTTCTTAAATCATCCAAGGATGTAATTGGGTTTGTAGGTAACCAATTCAATAAATCATCTTGAATCCCTGGATTTTGTTTATATTGGTCTAAATCAAACATAAAGAACAATAGAGAATGCGCATTAGGCAATAGTGAATAATCAAAAGCAACTGATGAATAGTCAGTTACCAAGGTATCAGTTACAGCCAACAAATCTGTGGTTGATAATTGATTTGAAAACATCACGTTTGGATTCTTTGATTCTTTTTGCAATTTTTCTTCTAAGTCCTTTAGAAGCGGATGTAGCTTTACAACTACCATTGCATTAGGATCATTTGATAGGGCCTTAACAACACCCTTAGGTGGATTAAATGACCTACCCTCATCACGATATGTTGGTGCGTATAGGATTACTCGTTTGCCCTTCAATTGGGGAGCAAAGCTATAAACACGTCTTCTCGCAATCTTTTGCCATTTTTCCTTAAATAATCTATCAGATCTTGGATAACCAATCATCTTCATTTTCTCAAAGGAAACATGATAACTGTTCTCAAACACATGCCCCATTGTTTCGGAAGCAACCACGTATTCATCAAAGCTGTTATAAACCTTTTGAAAACGACGTTTGTCAGAAGCACTTCTATCCTTAGTAGAAGCATCTTCCCAACCAAACTTCTTAATTGCTCCGTTGGCATGCCATAATTGAACAACCTTTAAATCTTTTGGATGGGCAATCCCACCCATGAACGGAAAGTAATTGTCACAAAAGACAACATTACTTGCCATTATCTTTGGAATTAAATCAAATATTAATTTAAAACCATCCCGAAATAAGACGGTCTTAATTCCATATGCAGCCAAGTCAGTCGCAGCTGCTTCGCTTGATGATTCATAATATACATATAGCCTTTTATTTTTTGGCAATCGACGAGCCATCGATTTAATTAATCCAAGATTATTATCAAAGCTCATTATGTAAATTACATTCTCTTTTTTTCTGAAATAAAATAGTAAAGATACTATCTTAATTAAAAATATATACATAACCTTCAAAACAGATCCCACCATATTTAAAAACTATCACACAATCCAGTATTATATCACACTTAATGTATAAAAATTATTACATTTAACTATTCAACCTTGTGTTCATAGAAATGCCCCATAATAGTAGATGCTTCAGTCACACTTGCAAATGCGTGTTCATCTGATTCATCTAAAGCTTCCTGTAACTCGGATAGTTCATATCTTGAAATGGTCGTAAATAGAATTGTTTTTTCATCATGATTGTAGGCACCCTCAGCGCCGTGAATAATGGTGATTCCACGTGGAATGTGGTTTTGAATACTATCAATCACCGTCTTTGGATGATCGGTTACAACCAACACCTGCATTCTTTGTTGACGGGTGTAGGCAAAGTCGATTGCTTTAGCATTTACCACAATCCCAATTGCTGAGTAGAATGCGTATGGCCAACCATACGTAAATCCGGCTGCGGTAATGATGAAGATGTTGAAAGCGATGTTAATCGTTCCAATACTCCTCCCCGTCTTTCTTCTGATAACGATTCCTAAAATGTCCAATCCACCTGTAGAAATCTCGTTTTTCAAACTCATTCCTGTTCCAAAACCATTAACCACACCACCAAAGATGGCACAAATCATTGGGTCATTGGTTAGATACACCGGATGCAATGACTTAATCATAAAACTTGCTAGAAAAACAGTTAAGATAGTAAAACAAGTAAATTGATGACCAATTTGTTTCCATGCTAGTATAAAAAATGGAATATTTAATACAAATAAACCAATCGAAGGAGAAATGGAGAATGGTAAAAATCTCCCTGATAAAGTATTAATCAACTGTGATAAACCAGTAAATCCAGATGAGTAGATTTTACCTGGCGTCCAGAAAAAATTCATGGCAATTGATACCATGATTCCGTACATAAAGGCAGTTGACGCTTTCGCTAAGTATTGATGTCGTCTTAAAATCCTTTGAACATCGTCCATAAGTTTCATAACCTCTCATTTAATATGAAAATAGTATAACATAAATACGAATTAAAAAAAGACTTCCCTAATGGAAGTCTTTCTTTATTATTAAGCTTCTGGTTCGTCTTCAGTTTCTAGTCCTAAGTCATCTAATTGTTTCTTAGAAACAGGTGCTGGAGCGTTAGTCATTGGTTCAGTAGCCTTTGAATTCTTAGGGAATGCGATAACATCTCTAATATTTTCGGTTTGTGCTAATAATCTAGCAAAACGGTCTAAACCAATAGCTAAACCTCCATGAGGTGGGAAACCGTAGTCTAAGGCATCTAGGAAGTAACCAAATTGTTCTTGTGCGCTTTCTCTAGTGAAGCCTAAGGCCTTTAGCATCTTCAATTGTAGTTCCTTAGTATGGATACGGATTGATCCGCCACCAAGTTCTAGACCATTCAAGATAATGTCATAACTTTGAGCGTGAGCCTTGTGAGGGTCTTCGCCATCGTTTAGGTAATGTTCATCACCTTCGTTAGGCATTGTGAATGGATGGTGAGCTGGAACCCATCTGTCGATACCTTCGTCGTAGTCGAATAATGGCCAGTCAACAACCCATAAGAAGTCAAAGACGTCTGAAGGAATCATGTCTTGTTCCTTAGCGATTGCACATCTTAGGTAACCTAATGTGTCAGCAACAACTTTGTCTCTGTCAGCAGCGAATAGCAATAAGTCGCCTGCCTTAGCTTCGGTAGCTGCAAGCATTTGGTCAACAACACTTTGGTCATCGAAGAATTTAGCAATTGGACCAGTTAAACCTTCGTCGGTAACCTTCATCCAAGCAAGACCCTTGGCACCAAATCTTTCTACGTATTCTGCATATTTGTCGATGTCTTTTCTCGAGTACTTGTCAGCACCACCAGGAACGGCAATTGCTTTTACCTTACCGCCGTTTTCAATTGCGCCACTAAATACCTTAAATTTAACATCTTTAACGATGTCTGATAGATCCTTTAGTTCCATACCAAATCTAACATCTGGTTGGTCGGTACCAAAACGATCCATCGATTCTTGCCAAGTAATACGCTTGAATGGAGCCTTGATATCGATGTTTAAAGTATCCTTCATTACCTTAACAATTAAGCCTTCAGTTAGGTCTTGGATGTCTTCAGCATTTAAGAATGAAGTTTCCATATCGATTTGGGTAAATTCTGGTTGTCTGTCACCACGTAAGTCTTCATCACGGAAACAACGAGCAATTTGGTAGTAACGGTCAAAGCCTGAACCCATCAATAATTGCTTAAATAGTTGTGGTGATTGTGGTAGTGCATAAAATGAACCATGGTAAAGTCTTGAAGGGACAAGGTAATCACGAGCACCTTCTGGAGTTGAAACTGTTAAGTTAGGAGTTTCAATGTCTACAAAACCATTCTTGTTAAAGTATTCGTGAACTGCTTGAGTAATCTTACTTCTTAAGATAATTCCACGTTGTACCTCTGGACGTCTTAAGTCTAAGTATCTGTACTTCAACTTAGTTTCTTCTGAAGCTGTTATATTGTCCTTAATATCAAATGGAGGGTTTTCAGACTTGTTTAAGATTTTTACTTCTGAAACAGCAATTTCAATCTTACCAGTGTTAATGTCTGGGTTAACTTCCTTTTCACTTCTGGCAACTACAGTTCCTTTTACTTCGATTACATATTCATTTCTTAATTGATCAGCGATTGCCAATGCATCTGCGCTGTTCTTGTCACTAAATACTAGTTGGACAATTCCTTTACGGTCTCTTAAGTCAACGAAGATTAATTTACCTAAGTCACGACGTTTGGCAACCCATCCGTCTAAGCATACTTCTTGGTTTAAGTAGCTTTCGTCTACTAAACCACAATAAGTTGTTCGGTTCATAATATCTCTCCTAATCTTATTTTCTATTTAAAGTTCTTTGAAATTAATTCTGCAAAGTTATCTTTTACTTCATTAATATCTACAGTAACTTCGTTTCCATCAGCCATGTTCTTAACATGAATGGTGTTTGATTCTAGCTCATTATCACCTAAAGTTAGTGTGAACTTAGCATCTAGCTTGTCAGCACTCTTGAATTGCGCCTTTGGCTTACGTGCTAGGTAATCTTTATCAGCCTTAAAGTCTTGATTTCTTAGTGCTTGAACAATCTTAAGTGCTTCAACACTAGCATCGTCACCAATTCCAACTACATAAGCGTCTAAACCAAATGTGTCTGGAAATTGGAAGTTCTTTGAATCCATAAGTAGAAGTAATCTTTCTACCCCTAGACCAAATCCAACACCTGGCATTTGAGGACCACCTAGTTCTTCAACTAAGCCATCGTATCTACCACCGGCACAGATTGTAGTGTAGCCTTCACCTAATTCCTTAGCGTTAGCCATGATTTCAAAGATTGTGTGGTTGTAGTAGTCCAATCCACGAACCATTGTGTGATCAACATCGTATTTGATGCCTAAATCATCCAATAGTCTAGTTACCTTGTCGAAATGCTTTTGAGCATCATCGGTTAGGTAATCTAGAATTGAAGGTGCACCATCAACGATTAATTGGTCTTCTGGTGCCTTACTATCTAGCACACGAAGTGGATTTTTGTGTAGACGTTCCTTAGAATCATCACTTAGTTCTTCAAAGTGTGGTTCCAAGTAGTCAATCAATGCTTGACGGTAGTCAGCACGAGTTTGCTTATCACCTAATGTGTTAATAGCTACTCTCAAGTCATCAATTCCTAGGTTTTGTAGGTAGTTAACGGCCATTGAAATAACTTCAACATCTAATTCTGGTGATTCGCTGCCGAAAGCTTCAACACCGATTTGGTGGAATTGACGTTGACGACCAGATTGAGGACGTTCGTATCTAAACATAGGTCCCATGTAGTACATCTTTACTGGCTTAGGTGTATCTGGACCGTAAAGTTTATTTTCAACAAACGCTCTAACTACGCCGGCAGTTCCTTCTGGTCTTAATGTAATATGACGATCTCCCTTATCGTGAAAGTCATACATTTCTTTTGTAACAATATCCGAAGTTTCTCCTGATGTTCTTGAAAAAACATCGAAGCTTTCAAACATCGGTGTTCTTATTTCTTGATAACGATAAGCCGCAAACAACTTTCTAGCTGTTTCTTCAACAAATTGCCATTTTTCTGAAGTTCCTGGCAAAATATCTGCGGTTCCTTTTGGACGTTGATATCGCATGATAATCCCTCCGCAAACTTTAATAACTGAATAAAAAAAGCCCCTGTCTAAATAAAATCATTTAGACAAGGGCGCAAAAAGCACGGTACCACCTTTTTTTAACTCTTATGTAACGTATAATTACGAATGGCTTAGCCATTAGCCTCAAAAGTGTCTTTCCAGGATTTCTTTCGTCGTTATTTCACCAAACTAACGCTCTCTTATACCTAAGAAAATTCCGTACTCTTCTTTTTTCATCAGCGAGTATTCTATTCATGTTTTAGGTTAATGTAATTTACTTAAAAAGTCAAGAACTCACATATTTTGCTTCATTCTAAATCCATTGTAGAATGGAATAGAGGTGATATATATGAAGCAATTAACACAAGAATGGCTTGAACAATTACCAATTAAAAACGTAACTAAACTAACCCCTGTCTCAGGTGGCGATATCAATGATTCATATGAAATCATTGCCGATAACCAAAAATACTTTATGAAAGTCCAACCCAATAAAGGAAAGGAATTCTTCGAACACGAAGTCGAAGGAATCAACCTTATCGGTCAATATGCAACCGTCCCAACTATTATTGACTATGGTGAAATTGATGGTGATGGCTTTCTAATTCAAAAATGGATGAACCTATCACCATTTGGCAATCAATATCAATTAGGCCAAATGTTAGCCAACGTTCACATGCACCACAATGACCGTTTTGGTCTAGACAAAGACTTTAAACTAGGTCGCGTGCCAAAGACAAACACATGGCATGATAATTGGGCTGATTTCTTTATCAAACAACGTTTGAACCCATTAATGGATATGGCGATTAAAAACCGTGAAATTTCCAAAGAAGATTTAAACCACTTTGATAACCTAAAGAAAGCTTTCAAAAAAGATATGGATAGCCATCACAGTGATGCATCCCTTCTTCACGGTGACCTATGGAGTGGCAACTTCTCATTTCTAGAAGACGGCAATCCAATCTTGATTGACCCTGATGTCTACTACGGTGACCGTGAATTCGACATTGGTGTGACGACCGTTTTCGGTGGTTTCAATGCCGACTTCTACGAAGGATACAATGACACCTATCCACTCGATTCTGGATGGAAGAGAAGAATTCAATACTATCAATTCTTCTATCTACTGGCTCACTACGTCATGTTTGGCGGTGGCTATGGACTAGAAGTAAAGAGTATTCTTAGTCAATACTAGTCATTACGATGCAAGAAATCATAATAGTTGTTGATTGTTACTTCTGGGTTACCTGTAGAATTAATCATTCCATCTGGGTCAAATAAGCAGGCCTTGATTCCAGCATTATGAGCAGCATCAACGTCTATCTTTCTGTCCCCCATGAACATGCAATCACCACGATTAATGTCGTTATGTTTAATTAAATAGTTAACAGCTTCTGGATCAGGTTTTCTCTTGAAAGCCTGATTTTTTGTTACCATTTCGGTAAAGTAACCCTTTAATCCGGCATCTTCCAACATTGCAATGGCATCATCATCACGATGAGTTAGTAAAAAGTTTCTCCCACCATCATCGATATTTTGTGCTAATACCTTATCTACATTTATAAAGATATTGGAGTTTTTGACATTTTGTTTTTCGTATTGGTGATACTTATCATTAATTTTGTCGGCATCAATATTGAAATGAGCAGCATACTTTTGCACGCATGTTGCTAGCGAGTGTCGACGCATCACCTGATTAATTTCATAATCATCAATTTCAAACTCATCAATTCTCATATCAATTAAGGCATCAGCAAATGCATCAACCATAATTGGATACGTATCCATAATCGTTCCATCAAAATCCCAAATTAAATCCATGTCTTTCTCCCCTAATTAAAAAAGAGCTTTCACAAGCTCTTTTTATTTGTTTTCTGTATCAAAAATAATTGTAAACGGACCATCATTTTGCAAATCAACTTGCATGTCTGCGCCAAAACGTCCAGTTTCAACGTGATTACCAGCATCCCTTAATGCTTGGTTAAACTGGTCATACATATCTGATGCAAAATCAGGTTTTCCCGCCTTGGTGAATGAAGGACGATTTCCCTTCTTGGTATCAGCATACAAAGTAAATTGAGATACTGATAAGATTTCACCGTTAATTGATTGTAAGCTCAAATTAGTCTTACCATCTTCGTCAGCGAAAATGCGTAAGTTACTAATCTTTCGAACTAAGTAATCAATATCGTCTTTGGTGTCGCCATCTTTAATACCAACTAATAGCAAGTAACCCTGGTTAATTTTACCAACTAGTTCGTTATCAATTGATACGCTCGCATGACTGACTCTTTGAAGTACAACTCGCATAATTAGCTCCTTACATAAATGGTCTTTTTACCACGTAAACATCAGGAATATTCTTTAAGTGGTCAATAATCATATCCAATTGTTCTATGTTACGAACTCCTACCTTCAATGAAATAACGGCAGTCTTATCGTGATCCACTTTTCCTTCAATTGAATTGATTTGTTTGCAAATGGTGCTGACCTTCTTGATAACATCGTTCAACAAGTTATTGCGGTTGTAACCTTGTACTTCGATGTTAGCACTGAATGAAGCGTGATTATCTGAAGAAATGTTCCAAGTAACACTTACCAAACGTTCGTCATTATCGTTAATGTTTGGACAGTCTTTACGGTGAACAGATACCCCACGTCCTTTGGTGATGTATCCGACCACTTCATCGCCGGGAACTGGTGAACAACAGTGACTCAAACGAACTAATAGGTTGTCGACTCCTTCGATTACAATTCCATCTGAAGGCTTCTTATTAGTCTTGTTAGCATCATCGTTTGTCTTTTCGATTGTTTGGTGGTTTTCCAAAATATCTTTTTGTTGTTGTTCAATTCTCTTCTTTTCAGCTTTATCTCTGATGCTGGCAGTTAGAATGTTAACAATTCCGTTTGGTTGTTTATTTCCAAACCCTATTTCAGCAAACATATCGTTGACTTGATTGTAATATGTGCCCTTGATTGCATCTTCAAGATGTTCCTTGGTCATGATTTTATTAACATCATAACCAGCATCCTTAACCGCCTTGGTTAAGATTTCTCTTCCGGCGTTAACGTTCTTTTCACGATCACGTGTCTTGAAGTATTGACGAATCTTGTGCTTAGCACGGCTGGTGGATACCAGACTAATCCAGTCTTGGCTAGGACCAGCAGAGCTAGAAGATGTCATAATTTCAACGATGTCACCGGTTTTAATTTGGTAATCCAACGGTTCAATTTTTCCATTAACACGTGAACCAACGGTATGATTACCGATGTCTGTATGAATTAGGTATGCCATATCAAGTGGTCCGGCACCCTTTGGTAATTCCAACACATCCCCTTGAGGAGTGAATGCATATACGTGGTCCCCAAATAGGTCACCCTTTACGCCGTCCATAAAGTCTGAGGCGCTATCGGTATCTTCTTGTAGTTCAATAATACGTTTAAACCAGTTCAAACGGTTATTGTCTGAAGATTCCTTGACTTCATCTGTAGCTCCTTCTTTGTAAGCCCAGTGAGCAGCAACCCCGTATTCAGCTATTTGATGCATTTCCTTAGTCCTGATTTGAACTTCCAATGGACGTCCACCAGGTCCAACAACAGTCGTGTGCAAGGATTGGTACATATTAGCCTTAGGCATTGCAATGTAGTCCTTAAAACGACCAGGCATTGGTGACCACTTAGTATGGATGGCACCTAAAACTGCATAACAGTCCTTGATGGAATCAACAATGCATCTAACAGCCAAGAGGTCATAGATTTGTTCGAATTGCTTCTTCTTAATGACCATCTTGTGGTAAACGGAGTATAAGTGCTTTGGTCTACCATAGACTTCCACATTCTTAAGTCCCATTTGTTTAACCTGTTGGTTAACCTCTTTAACGGCTTCGTTAATGTATGAAACACGTTCGTCTCGCTTAGAGTTCATTAAGTGAACAATGCGGTAGTATTGTTGTGGGTTAAGGTATCTAAGTGAGATATCTTCTAGTTCCCACTTAATTGTCCCAATCCCCAAACGATCGGCAAGTGGTGCGTAGATTTCCAATGTTTCATTAGAAATACGACGTTGTTTTTCTGGTTTTAAATGCTTTAGGGTGCGCATGTTATGCAAACGGTCAGCCAATTTAACAATCATGACACGAATATCCTTACACATTGCTAGCAATAGCTTACGATGGTTTTCGGCTAATTGTTCTTGGTTAGACTTGTACTTGATCTTACCAAGCTTGGTAACACCGTCTACGATTAGTTCGATATCGTTTCCGAATAATTCAGCGATATCAGATAATTCTGCTCCGGTATCTTCAACAACATCGTGCAATAAGCCCGCACTAACGGTTTCTGGGTCCATTTTTAACGTTGCTAAAATACTAGCTACTTGAATTGGATGAACAATATAAGGTTCTCCGGATTGTCTAAATTGGTCTTTATGACAAATTGACGCAAATTCGTATGCTTTTTTAACAATTCCTACATGTTGTTCATTCATGTAACTGGAAATTTCTTTAAATAAGTCTTCTTTAGACCAAATCTTATGTTCAGACATTTCCAAAACCTTCTTCCAATCATTTCTTTTCTATATTCTATCATTAATTTAATGAGTTTAATTCCATATGAACTGATAAAGCTGATAAAAAATAAAATGGTGCTGTTTCAGTTCTTAAAATTCTAGGACCTAAACCACAAGTCAAATATCCCATGGATTGTAAAGTTTCAACTTCCTTAGGAGATATGCCTCCTTCAGGTCCAAAGAACATTGCGACACTTTCACCTGCTTTGGTCTGATCTAGCGTCTTAATTAAATCAGATTTTTCACCATGCTTAGCTGATTCTTCGTAAGCAATTAAACGGTGATCAAAATCGTAGTTGGCTAGTTCCTTGATTGAGCTAATGTACTCAACTTCTGGAATCACATTTCGGTGTGATTGTTCAGCAGCACTTCTAGCGATTTTTCTAAAACGTTGTAATTTCTTTTCTGCTTTATTGTTCCATTTAGCAATGGCCCAATCTGTTGGGGTAAAAATAATCTTTTTTACCCCTAATTCGGTGGCTTTTTGGACCACTAATTCAGCCTTTTCCTTCTTTGGCAAACCGCAAATAATAACGGCATCAGCTGGTAGTTCAACATCCTTATCAGATACTTCCACTACTTTAGCTAGATTGTTTTCATTATCGGTTAATTCGGCAACAAAAAGTTGATGATTTCCGTCGATTATTTCGAAACGATTACCCTCTGTGGAACGTAAAACACCCATAAAATGATGAGCGATATCAGCACTAACCTCAAATTCAGTATCATTACTCAATATTTGGTCTGTAAAGTAGTGTTGCATCTATTCATCATCCCTTCTTAAATGTGCTGTAATTCCGCACCAATCACCTAACATTGATACTTGATCAATCACGAAATCGTTGTCCTTAAGTGTTTGATTGGTAATATCTAGTTTTTCCTTAATAATACCGGAAATGATAATTTGTCCGCCAGGATTTAGATTATTAACTGCTTGTGGAATTAATGGTAATACCGCTTCTGGAAGCATGTTCGCAAAAATGATATCTACCTTTTTAGTAATACCATCTAGCAAACTATTCTTACCAACTTTAATGTCGTCAGCAAATCCATTTAAAGAAACATTTTGTTTGGCAGATGTAACGGCATCGTCATCATAGTCATAGGCTTCAATATCGGAAGCACCTAATAGTTTGGCACCGATACTTAAGACCCCAGAACCAGTTCCAATATCTAGAATGCTTTGACCTTCTCTAATGATGTTTTCAATCGCTTGAAGACATAAAACAGTGGTTGGATGTACCCCTGTACCAAAGGCTTTTTTTGGATCTAGTTTGATTACCAATTCGTCATCTGATTCTTTCTTATAATCTTCCCATACTGGTGAGATTGTTAAGAACTTGGTAATACGTTTTGCGTGGTAGTACTTTTCCCATTCAGTGTTCCACTTGTCATCATTTAAATCCTTGGTAACAACCTTACCCATTCCTGGATTTAGTCCAAAGCTCTTTAATTGGTCCACTCTTTCTTGGATTGCTGGCACCTTTGATTTAATGTCAAAGCCTTCTGGGAAATATGAGTTAATACTCAATACTCCATCGTCTCTTGAATCTAATTCCACACCTAGAGATCCAAATTCCATCAAGATGTTAATAACTGCATCTTGAGATTCATCATTTGTTAATACTGATATTTCAGTCCATTCCATTTCAAACACCCCTGTTAACTTTTACAAAAAAGGTGCATCCCTCTTATAGGACACACCCCCGATTAATTTAGCGTACTATTTCGATTCTGTCTTTTCTTTTTCTTGAATCTTTAGCTGCTTAAGTTTTTCCTCATGTTGTTGCAAGTGAGATTCCAAATAAAGCATCAATGAATTTTCATCCTTAAAAATTCGTGGATGTTTTTGTTTATGAAGTCTTAAATCAATTTCATTAATTTTTTGTCTACCTGTCCATTTGTGACCGTATCTGATGATCAAACGGTTATCTAGATGTTTCTTTCCAAATCTAAACACGTAAACGTTATCTGGAGTAAGCAATGGTCTAATGTAAGTCTTTTTGTAGTAGTATCCATTATCTCTTAAAAACTTTTTAGTTCGATTAAGCATTGTTTGTACACCTCCATTTTTAATATTTTGCAATTGCTTTTTAATAAAGCATAATCTGTCCATAAATCATTCTATATAAATTTTATATTAAGTTTGCCAAATTGTCTACCTATATTAGATATAAATAAAAACGCCAAATGTCTGTTGTTTACACAGAAATTTGGCGTTTAAGATTTATTATTTTACTTCTCCAACATCAAGAGCTTGATGCTTTAGCTTGGTAAAGACATGCTTATCGGCAATCCCTGTGATTCCTCCTTGGAAGAAGAATGCGAACAAGGTTCCTAATCCAAAGTTATTAAATTGGTGAGTAATTACAATAGCGATAATTGCCATGATAGTTGGTGGAATGTATGAGAACCACATTGCCTTTGAGGCATTTCCATCACAGTATTTAAATCTTAAAATTTGCATTAAATCATCAGCAGGATGTAGCGCAATGTTAACTCTTTGGTAAATTGAAATTGCGATTGCAATAAATGAAACACCAACGAAGTTAAGTAATACATATGCTAATGTCATTCCAATTCCGTGTGCTTCTGGTAACCAGTTACTTACAACACCGTTGAAATAGTTAATCAATAATGAGAATGGTCCTAAGAAAGCAGCGTTACCAATAACTCTGCTCCAACTCCATTTTCCAACTAAAATTGAGTTAAGAACTGTAATTAACATTCCTAGTCCAAAGAATGCCCAGAATAAAACCCATTTACCATCACCTAAAACAGCATATCCTAGATTGTTTTCAGCAGCTGTCCAGTATGCTGATCCTAAAAATGATGGATGAATTTTGGCACTAGTTACTAGTGTTAAAACATTCCCCAATGAGTTAATAACTAGTGAGATTAAAAAGTAAATAATAGAGCTTGTCCAAGAAATGGTTCTTTTTGACTTAGTAGCACTTGCACTAATTTGCATGATAGAAATACCCCTTACCTATAAATTTTAATATTATTTTTTAATTGTGAAAAAATTATCTATCGTTTGAAAGCTATCAAGCTATCAAAGACTTAGTGCAATAAAGCACAAACTTAATTAACAAATAAAGAATAACACGAAATATTATAAAATCAAGTTAATTGCCTCACATATCAATTAGTTTAATATGTCTTTGCAAATGATTTTTGTAATAATCATCACTTGCTTTTTGTTTGTGAACTTTATAACAAAATAAATTATAAACCATTTTAAAAATAAAATAAACCCCTTTCATAAAAAAGCTCAATCTTTTTTCAATAAAAAAAGAAGCACCAACGATAAACCGTTGATGCTTCAATCTTATTTGCTTAATTCTTCTGTATTTATCCAGTAATTATGATTGTCTAAACTGACTAATGCGTATTTAGCACCTAAGAATTCTTTGAATTCTCTATCACATAATTGAGCTGTCTTAATTACTTTCACTTCTCTATCACCATCTAAATACTTAACAAAATGATTATCACGATAGTTAGCGAAGTCCTTATCCTTTTCCCAAAGTGTTGCACCGTCTTTGGCAATCATTTGATCACTTAATCCTTGTGTTGATAAATCATCACTGTAGAATGTTTCAAGGCTATGATCACTTAGCATTTTTTCAACAGAACGTTTAGATGCATTACCATCCATCCAAGCTGAATACTTATTGTAGAATGCTTCATACTTATCATCAGGAGTCCATCGGTTGTTGAATATGTCATCAAGGCTTTCGATTACTTCATCATTAGTCTTAACGATTGGACCCGGTGCTTCCTTAATGAAGTCAAAGTAGAATCCACGAATGGCATTCGCATAATCTTCTAAATCATAGGTAAAGAAAATCATTGGACGTTTTAATGTTGCATAATCAAACATTACTGATGAGTAGTCAGTAATCAATACATCACTGATTAAGTACAATTCAGCAATATCTGGATAGTTGCTTACGTTTAGCGCGAAGCCTTCGTAATCACTTAAATCTAGATTGTTAGAGATTAAGTAATGAGTTCTAACTAATACGTATGCTTTACCCTCATAACGTTCTCGCATCTTTTGTAAGTCAAGGTGTAGCTTGGCGGTAAATTCATCGTTTTTAATGTATTCATTATCACGCCAAGTTGGTGCATACAAGATAACCTTCTTGTTATCTTCAATGCCCAAGTCTTCCTTGATTTCTCTGATGTCGTTAGAATTATGGTTTACTAAGATATCATTTCTTGGATATCCATCCAATTGAATTTGGCTAGCTTGCATTCTAAAGCAGCGTTGCATGATTTCTGCTGAATACATGTTAGGCGCAATCAATCTAGTCCATCTTCTGTTATCCTTGAAGACTTCTTCGTGGTACTTAGCAACGTTTACACCAGGCATTGTTACCTTCATAACGTCGGCACCAATGGTCTTTAGTGGTGTTCCATGCCAAGTTTGTAATACGACAGTGTCTTTACTTGGGTGCCATCTGAATGGACGACGTGAATTTGTTACCCAGTACTTAGCTCTTGCTTGTTTTAAGATTCCTCTGAAACCAAATCTAGTTACATAAGGAATTTGATTTAATTCAAAGAAGTCACGATCTTCCTTGTTGACGTTCCAGTATAGTTTAAATCCAGGATAGTTGGCTTTCATGTATTCATAAATTGCCTTAGGATTGTCTGAATATTGGGTTCCAAAGAAACTATCGAAAATTACAATATCCTTCTTAGCAAGACGTTTTGATAGTTCATTTAACAACTTTGCTTGAAAGAAGTTAGTATCCCAGAAATGGCCAATCTTCTTAAATAGCAAACTCTTGGCTGGTTCTTGGTCTAAATCTTCTCTTTGGGTATTCAATACTGTTTCAACAACTTGTTGAGTGGCATCCCCATTACGACCGTATTGAGCAAACTCATCACGGAATGTTTCCATTTGGTCTGCATAATTGTCAGCAACTGAATCGATATGTCTGATGCGATCAATCAATTCGTCTTCAGTCTTAACAATTGGTCCAGGCATTTGCTTGTAGTAATCCAAGTAGACACCTCGGTTAGCTTCGTCTAAGTACCAATCAGCATCGTATGCGTAGAAAATCATTGGACGTTTTAGATGTGCGTAGTCAAACATTACTGATGAGTAATCGGAGATCATTGCATCACTGATTAGGTACAAATCGTTAATATTATCGTAGTCACTAACGTCGTATACGAATCCAGGATTGTTGTAGAAACTATTTGAATGAGCTACAAAGTAATGCAAACGAACAAGTAGAACGTAACCGTCTGATAGTTTTGCTTGTAGTTTATCTAAATCAAGTTTGAAATCAAAACCACCATCAGCTCTAAATGTTGGTGCATATAAAACCACACGCTTATTTAGCGGAATACCCAGTTTGTTCTTAACTGAATTAATGTAATCAGTATTGTTGTGAGTGTATAGCTCATCGTTCCTAGGAAAACCTGATTTAATAATCTTTTGACTGTAGTTAAATGCATGTTTAGCAGTCTTTTCCATGTAATCAGAAGGTACTACTAAATAGTCCCAACGACGGTTTCTCATCGCAAAACGATTTTGTAACTTGTTGGTACCAAACTTAAAGTGAGGTTCATCAAATCCCATGTGCTTTAAGAATGTTCCGTGAAGTGTTTCCACTTCGATTTGACCCTTACGCTTAGCGTAACGGTTAGGCATGTTGGTGTTTTGAATAATGTATCTTGAAACAGCCAAGTAGTACCAGTACTTAAATGTGTTTACTCGAACCTTTTCACCGTCTCCAGTAATATTGGTTTCGATGTTGTTGAAAATCCATACCGGTTTGATTTCAGGATGATTTTCTTCAACGTATTGGTACATCAACTTTTCGTTACTATCAAACTTACTTGACCAATAAGAGTCAAAGACCATCACATTTCTAAGTGGTAATAATCTCATTAATGGATATAAAACGGAGTAAGAAATGGCACGTAAGCCCTTCTTAGCATCCATCGCTCCGAAGAATGGTTGATCTACCTTAAAGATAAGATTCATGCTCTTATCCTTCTTTACCGCATAGAAAATTTGAGACTTGCCATTGAATGGTAATTCAGTAGTCTTGATACGACACTTCTTGGCGTACTTAATGCGGTAAGTATGCGCTTTACCATCAACTTGAAGATAAATCTTAAATTGATAATCACCTTCAAGTAAATCTAGTTGTTCATTGTTGTTCGAAGTTAGTGCAAAGTCAAAGTCGAAGCTATCACCATTAATTTGGAAATGGTTAGATACTGAATCTAATGTCTTTCTAGTTGCCTTATCAGCACTAATTAATTCAACATGGGCTTGCGATACCAAGACGCTGCTTGGGTCGACTGCTTTGTTCATTTTGGCGGAAACATGTAGAACGTTGTTGGCATCAACCGAGACCTTCTTAGCCACGAATGGTGCTTCTTCAATCACCAGTTGCATATTTTTGATATCACCATAGAACAATGAAATAGCATACCCATCGTCTAGATTAATTTGTTGGTTAATCTTGGTTGAAGAGAATGAGTAATTCATTTCAGCATGGGTAAAGTTATCCAAAATAATTAACTTAAGTTCTTGGTTATGAGCCTTGTCATTAATTTCCTTAACATTAAACGCAAAACTGTTGTCATTTTGATCAATTGAATGAATAGCAGTACCATTTGCTGCCATCAAGACTGCATTGTAACCAGATACATCCATGTTATCGACGTTAAAACTTAGTTCTTGCTTATCGTCGCTGACTGTTGGATAACTAACCACCGGTCTTCTATCAGAATCCGAATTTAAATCGATTACTTCAAAGACTAGTGAACCAACACTGTTAAATCTGGTAATCAGTTTTACCCCATTGTATTCAAACGGTAGAATGGCTTTTTGGGTTAACTTTTCAATTGGATCAGTAGCAAAATCCTTTACCATGATGTGGTTATCCACGGTGTTTTTGATTTGTACCTTCCAAGTTCCAACGCCTAAAATATCGATAGCTTGCTTGATATTAAACTTAACTTCGTAATCAGCGTTGTTGTACTTAGCATTTGGTTTTAAAGTTCTTCTAACAAAAGGACTTTCCACCCTCTTGATTTTAACCTTCACGGTCTTTTTATTTTTAACGTTAATCAAGCTAGCTTGTAGTGATTCGTTCTTGTTTCCGTCACCAAATGTTTGTTTAACAAGGTGAAGCTTAGTAATCTTGAATGCTCCATCGATTTTAATATCACCGTTATCAACATTTGTAAATTCAACGTCTCTAATCTTTTGGTTAAAACGACTATTGTTATCGTTTAAATTAACATTATCAACTAGTTGCTTCTTATCACCTAGTTCAGGCGCAATTAGTCGGTAGTTTGATCCACCAATTGAATGTTTAAATTCACCAATTTGCTTTTTATAAGAAATGTCGTTAATGACATCGACATCGTTATATCTAATTGCTGAATATAGAATTTGTTGTTTGACTGGCAAATGGTAGAAGATTTCTGAATCCCACAAGTGCCAATCTCTTAGGAACTTGTAAACCATTTCTTGAGCTTGGTAAATATAATCACTGCTATTATCACCTAGATTTTGAATAAAGATAAATAAATCTAGGAACAATGCCTTATATTTAAAGTCCTGAACAAATGCGTCTTCTTCACTAAATCCATTACTTAAAATGATTTGTAGTGTTCTTCTAAGTGAACTTAGTCGACTTTCAAAGTTTGAAAGCGCACTTCTTGTTTGGGTAATGGAATCGGCACTTTCACGCCATCTCCATTCATAGACATCATCTTCTACAACTGAAGTCTTACGTGACTTCAAATGTGCCTCCATTGAAAATGGAATATCTTCGTAGATGATGCCTTCCACAAACTTGATGCTGTTATCAAGCAAGAAGGAACGCTTGTATAGTTTATTCCAACTGGTTGTGTCATAAATCAAGTCATGGTTGGTTGTAATGTGCGTATTATCGTAATCATCGTGCACAGCAAAAGAATGTAGGTATGAGTTTTCATAACGATCCTTATCAAATCGTTTAACAAAACCTACAACTAAGTCTGAGTCGTTTTGACGTGCTTTAAACGCCATTGAAGGATAAGCATTAGCAGGAACAATGTCATCACCATCAACGAAGGCAATGTACTTTCCTCTAGCGTGCTTCATCCCATAATTTCTAGTGTTACTTAAACCACCGTTTTCTTTATGTAGTGCTCTAAAACTATTATATTTATTTGCGAATTCATCAATAATTTTACTTGTATTATCAGTTGATCCATCATCAATCATCAATACTTCAAGGCTTTCCATAGGGAAATTTGTATTAGCAATGGATGACAAACATTTTTCAATGTAATCTTGTACGTTATAGCAGGCCACTATCACGGATAGATATGGTTCATTCATATTTAAGTGCCTCTCTCATAATATTTTCCAATAAAAAATACCAATTAAAACTTGGCATATCAGTCTAATAATGCGGCAAACTCTCTCTAATTTACCTATCTGCATTATATCACTAAAAGCACTGTTTTTAATTGGTAATTATTAATCTTTACTAATTTTTAGGTAATACAATATTCAATAAAATTCCTAAGATTACGGATACAGCTAGTCCATTTAATGGCAATGTTCCGATTTTGATAATGAAACCACCGACTCCGATTACCAAAATGGTTGAAACAATCATTAAATTACGCTTATTTGCTAAATCAATTTTATTTTCAATCATGATTTTAATCCCGCTAGAAGCAATCGTTCCAAACAATAGGAAACTGATACCACCGATTACAGGTAGTGGCATTTGCATAATTAACACATTTAACTTGTTCACAAATGAGAATAAAATGGCAAATACTGCGGCACCAATCAATACATAGACACTGTGAATCTTAGTAATCGCCATCACTCCGATGTTTTCACCATAACTAGTCACGGCTGGCCCACCGACTAATCCAGCAAACATTGAAGCTAAACCGTCACCTGTTAAGGTTCTGTTTAAACCAGGATCCTTAAAGTAGTTTCTGCCAGTTAATTCATCTAGTACCATCAAGTGACCTAAATGTTCTGTAATGGTAACGAAGGCAATTGGCGCGATGGCGATAATTGCACCCCATTCAAATTTCACATTGTATGAAACAAATGGAATTTCAAACTTAGGCATTGAGAACCATGGGGCATTGGCGATTGTACTTAGGCTAACTAATCCCATCGCAATTGATAGAACATATCCACAAACAATGGCTAATAGAATTGGCATAAAGCCTAGAAAACCCTTTAGGTACATGTTAAAGAAGATTGCTAATAGCAATGTTATTAGTGCGACAAACACGTATTTGTAGTCATAATTTCCATTGTTTAGCATTGCATCATTGGCAGCACTAGATGCTAATGATAAACCAATTACGATTACAACCGGTCCAACCACGACCGCAGGAAGTAACTTATCAATCCATTCTGAACCAATCATGGCAATGACTAGTGCAACAATTAGGTAAATTACACCAACAGCGATGACTCCTTGGGCAATTCCCGGATAACCAGTCACTTGCATTAAATACTTCATTGGTACGATGAACGCGAAACTAGATCCCATGTAAGCTGGAATCTTCTTTTGTGTTACTAGAATGTGAATTAAAGTCCCCACTCCTGAAGTAAACAAAGCGATGCTGGGGCTTAATCCTACCAATAGCGGTACGATTACTGTACTCCCAAACATTGAAAACATGTGTTGTAGTGATAACCCGACCCAAAGCAAGAATCCTGGTTTATCGTTAACATCTAAAATGGTATCTGAATTTTTATTCATAACCAATCCCCCTAAATGATTTCAGAGCTTTAATCTAGCAAAAAAGGTCCATTCATCCCTAGACGAATAGACCTTCACAAATTTTTATTAAATTCGCTTATCTTATCAGCCTCACGGGACTAAATTAAAGACTCTATATTTTCAATATATCATACTGATAATTTCTTATGAAGTCAATTACTTTTTATCACTTTCATCTTCATCAGTTTGTAGAACAGCCATGAATGCGGCTTGTGGAATTTCCACCTTACCAACGGCCTTCATACGTTTCTTACCAGCTTTTTGCTTTTCTAATAGCTTCATTCTTCTGGTTCTGTCACCACCATATAGGTGAGCAGTAACATCCTTACGGTATGCCTTGATGTTAGTTCTGGCAATTACCTTAGCTCCAATTGCAGCTTGGACAGGAATTTCGAAGTTTTGACGTGGAATAATCTTCTTAAGTTTTTCAACGATTACTCGAGCACGACTAGCTGAGAATTGACGGTGAGAAATGAAACTCAATGCATCGACCTTTTCACCGTTCAATAGGATATCAATCTTAACTAGATCAGAAGGCTTGTAGTCCCCTAATTCGTAATCAAGTGAAGCATATCCTCTAGTGGTTGACTTCAACTTATCGAAGAAGTCAAAGATGATTTCTGACAATGGAATTGAGTACATGATGTTGACACGATAATCATCAATATATTCCATTGTTTCGAATTGCCCACGACGTGATTGGCAAAGCTCCATCACGGCACCAACATAATCGTTAGGCACCATTACAGTTGCTTTTACGTATGGCTCTTCAACCGCTTTGATTTCTGAAGCATCTGGCATTTCCGATGGGTTTTCCACATCTTTTCTTTGACCATCGGTGGTAAAGACGTGGTAAGTAACAGATGGAGCAGTGGTGATTAGATCAAGATTGAATTCTCTTTCTAGTCGTTCTTGCACAACATCCATGTGTAGCATTCCTAAGAATCCACATCTAAAACCAAATCCAAGTGCTTGTGATGATTCAGGTTCAAATTCCAAAGCAGCATCATTTAGTTTAAGTTTTTCAAGTGATTCTCTTAAGTCACCAAACTTAGCATTGTCGGTTGGGTATAAACCAGAATATACCATTGGCTCCATTTCACGGTAACCTGGTAATGGCTCATCGGCCGGATGGTCCGCATTAGTAACAGTATCACCAACACGAGTTTGGTTGATATCCTTAATACTTGCGGTGATGTATCCAACGTCTCCTGCCATTAGGTATTCTCTTTGAACAGGATGTGGAGAGTTCACACCAACTTCGGTAACTTCGTATTCACTACCACTGTTCATTAATCGAATTTTGTCTCCTGGTTTAACAACACCATCACGTAAACGAACACTCAAAACAACCCCACGATAATCATCGTAAACAGAGTCGAAGACAAGTGCCTTTAGTGGTGCATCCAAATCACCTTGAGGAGCAGGTACTTCTTCTACGATTCTTTCCAATAGGTCTTCAATTCCGATTCCCTTTTTAGCACTAGCTAAAACAGCGTTTTCGGCATCGATACCAATGATATCCTCAACTTCTTTTTTAACCATGTCTGGTTGCGCAGAAGGTAAATCAATCTTATTAATTACAGGAACAATTTCCAAGTCATCATCGATTGCCAAGTAAACATTGGCTAGAGTTTGTGCCTCAACACCTTGAGCAGCATCAACAACTAAAACGGCACCTTCACAGGCAGCCAAACTTCTTGATACTTCATATGAGAAATCGACATGTCCCGGTGTATCGATAAGATGAAATTCATAGTCATGACCATTCTTAGAATGGTACTTTAGCTCAACTGCATTCAACTTAATTGTGATTCCACGTTCTCTTTCTAGTTCCATGTCATCCAATAATTGGTTTTGCATATCTCTTTTTGCGACAGTATCTGTCATCTCTAAAATTCGATCGGCTAAAGTAGATTTACCATGATCAATATGAGCAACAATCGAAAAGTTACGAATGTATTTTTGATGTTCCTTCATTTTTGCTATGTCCATGTTTATTCCTACTTTCAACGTAATGTATTAATACAATTATAACAACCAAAAAGACAATGCACAAACTAAATCATGCTATCGGAATTCTTTTCGGCAACAAAAAAGAGTCGCATAAGCGACCCTTAATTTATTTCTTGCCGTTCATAGCATCTTTCATCTTTTCGAAGAATCCACCATTCTTGTATTCTTCTTCACCAGATGCTTCAGCAAAAGCTTTTAGAGCTTGTTTTTGTTGTTTGTTTAAACTCTTAGGAGTGACAATCTTAACAGTAACTAGTTCATCACCTTTTGAACTGCTGTTAAGCTTAGGCATTCCCTTACCTCTTAGTCTGAAGGTAGTGTTTGATTGAGTTCCAGCTGGAACCTTCATTTCAACATCACCATATACGGTCTTAACCTTGATGGTGCTACCTAGAGTAGCTTGAGTAAATGAGATGTTTTGTGAGTAATGTAAATCAGAGCCATCGCGTTCAAAGTCACGACTAGGTTTAACTCTAAATACGATGAATAAGTCACCGTAAGGTCCACCATTTTCACCAGCTTCACCTTGACCTTGTAACCTCATTTGTTGTCCATCATCAACACCTGCAGGAATGTTTACTTCTACCTTGTGACTTTCGTGCATGTGACCTGAGCCACCACACTTAGGACACTTGTCCTTAATTTCTTTACCAGTTCCACCACAAGTAGGACATGGATGTTGAGTTTGCATTTGACCTAACGGTGTATTTTGAACTGATGTTACGTAACCACTACCGTTACATTGGTGACAGGTTTCTGGATGAGTTCCTGGTTTTGCACCTGAACCATCACAGGTATCACACTTAGCTTCACGGTCGTATCTGATAGTAGTCTTCTTACCGAAAACGGCATCTTCAAAATTGATTGTCATTTGGTATTGAAGATCACGACCCTTAACAGGAGCATTTGGATCTCTTTGAGCGCCTCTTGCTCCACCACCAAAGAATTGGCTAAAAATGTCATCGAAGCCGCCGCCACCGAAACCAGAGAATCCTCCAGCTCCGCCACCGAAGCCTCCGGCACCTCCACCGAATCCACCGGCTGGGCCATCAGCTGAACCAAATTGGTCGTAATTACGACGTTTTTGTTCATCACTTAGTACTTCGTAAGCTTCGTTAATTTCCTTAAACTTCTTTTCAGCACCGGGTTCTTTGTTGATATCAGGATGATACTTCTTAGACATTTTACGGTAAGCGTGCTTAATGTCATCTTGACTGGCGTCTTTTGATATTCCCAGAATTGAATAGTAATCCTTATCTGCCATTTTTATCCCCCATAACCTTCATTTTGAAATAAAAGGCCAAAGCCCAACAAGTCAGACTTTGACCCTTTTAAAGTAATCTAATTACTTATTGTTTTTATCATCATCATGAACTTCATGGAAATCGCCGTCAACAGTGTTGTCGTCTTTACCCTTGTTGTCTGATGAATCGTTTGCGTTACCTTGTTGATCTGAACCTTGTTCTTGTTGTTGTTGGTATAACTTAACAGCAAGTGCTTGAACTTGTTGACTCAAATCATCCTTCTTAGCTTTCATTTCGTCTAAGTTGTTGTCTTCTTTAGCCTTCTTCAATGCATCTTCAGCTTCTTTAGCCTTCTTGATTTCATCTTCAGAAACCTTTCCTTCAACATCCTTTAGAGTCTTGTCAGTTTGGAAGATTAATTGATCTACTTCGTTCTTCAAATCAACTTCTTCTTTACGCTTCTTGTCTTGTTCTTCGTTCTTCTTAGCTTCATCCATCATACGATTGATTTCATCATCTGATAGACCGTTTGAATCCTTGATGGTAATCTTTTGTTCCTTACCAGTACCTTTGTCCTTAGCAGAAACGTTTACAATACCATTCTTATCGATATCAAACTTAACTTCGATTTGAGGAACACCACGAGGTGCAGCAGGAATGTCAGTTAATTGGAATTGACCTAAAGTCTTGTTATCAGCTGCCATTGGACGTTCACCTTGTAGTACGTGAATATCTACGGCTGGTTGGTTATCAGCGGCAGTTGAGAATACTTGTGACTTAGAAGTTGGGATAGTTGTGTTTCTATCGATTAACTTAGTGAATACACCACCCATAGTTTCGATACCTAATGATAGTGGAGTAACATCAAGTAATACAACGTCCTTAACATCACCAGTTAGAACACCACCTTGCACAGCGGCACCTAAAGCAACGGCTTCGTCAGGGTTGATTGAGTGGTTTGGTTCTTTACCAGTCCAGCTCTTAACAGCTTCTTGAACAGCTGGAATACGAGTTGAACCACCGTTTAGGATAACTTCATCAATATCTGAAGTGCTTAGACCAGCATCTTTTAGAGCGTTGTCAAAAGCAACCTTAGTCTTGTCAACTAAGTCAGAAGTTAATTCGTTAAACTTAGCACGTGATAGTGTAGTTTGTAAGTGAAGTGGACCATTTTCACCTGATGAGATGAATGGAAGACTGATTTCAGTTTCAGAAACACCAGATAGATCCTTCTTAGCCTTTTCAGCAGCATCCTTTAGTCTTTGTAATGCCATCTTGTCTTGTGATAAGTCGATGCCATTTTCGTTCTTAAATTGTTCTACTAGGTAGTCCATAACTCTCTTATCAAAGTCATCCCCACCTAAGTGAGTATCACCATTAGTTGATAGTACTTGGAATACACCGTCACCTAATTCAAGAACAGAAACATCAAAAGTACCACCACCAAGGTCATATACAAGAACCTTTTCGTCTTTGTCTTGCTTGTCAAGACCATAAGCTAATGATGCAGCAGTTGGTTCGTTGATGATACGTTTTACATCTAAACCAGCAATCTTACCAGCATCCTTAGTTGCTTGTCTTTGTGAGTCATTGAAGTATGCAGGAACAGTGATAACAGCTTCACTAACAGTGTCACCTAAGTAGTCTTCAGCGAATCCCTTAATGTATTGTAGAATCATTGCTGAAATTTGTTGTGGAGTGTACTTCTTACCATCAACATCTACAGTGTAACCTTCTTCACCCATGTGACTCTTAATTGAAGCAATGGTGTTTGGGTTAGTAATCATTTGACGCTTAGCAACTTCACCAACTTGTGGTTCGCCATCTTTAAACGCAACAACAGATGGAGTTGTACGTGAACCTTCTGGGTTTGTAATGATTTTTGGTTCATTACCTTCAAGAACAGCAACAGCTGAGTTAGTAGTACCTAAATCGATACCGATAATTTTATTACTTGCCATAATTTATTATCTCCTTGATTATTTTTTATTGAGCAACTACAACCATGCATGGTCGAATAACACGATCAGCTAGTTTGTAGCCCTTTTGTAAAATTTCTACAACAGTGTCTGCTGGATGATCATCATCTGCAGGAACTGTTTGAACCGCTTGACACTCGCTTGGGTCAAATGGTTTGTTTAAGACATCAATTTCTTCAATGCCATTTTCAGATAATGCTTTGTTGAAATGCTTTAAAACAAGTTCAACACCTTGTTTTAATTGCTTTCCACTGTCATCTGAAACTTCAACACCCAATGCACGTTCCAAGTTATCCATTGCAGGTAAGATACTAGTTGCTAGTTTTTGACCATCATACTTGTAGATATCTGCACGTTCACGCTTGAATCGTGTTTGCATGTTTTGCATTTCTGCTTCAGCACGAAGATACTTATCAGAGAAATCTTCAACTTGTTGTTGAAGTTCTCCAATTTGCTTTTCTAATGAATCCTTTTTCTCTTTCTTAGCGTCCTTCTTTTTGTCGGCGCCTTTGTCCTTAGCAGCTTCTTTCTTTGAAGTTGCTTTTTCTAGGTCTTTTTCATCATCCTTCTTGCTAGCCAAATGAATGCCTCCTTTTACTGATTATATTTATCATAATAATTTCTCAGTTTCTTTGATAATTCATTTCTAAATCCATCAACGATTCCAATTACTCTCGAATATGGCATCCTAGTAGGACCTAGAACGGCGATAACACCCTTTCCATATGGCCCAACATCATAGGAACCAGTAATAATACTGTAATCCTTTAATAGATCATTGCTTAATTCCGGTCCAATTTGAACGGAAATCGAATTATCAGAACTCTTGATGAACTTCGCAGCATCATCAGTATCATTTAACAATGAGTAAATTGGCTTTAGATAACTGATGTCATTATTATCAGTAAAACTCAATAGATTCAATTCACCACCGATATAAAACTGATTAGTAGAAGCTTGCATCAAAACATCATCAAGAGTTTGAACTAAGTTATCCGGGTTTTTAACGTACTTGAGAATTTCAGGTACGATTTCTGCCTTCAACTTAGTGATAACTTCGTCTAAAGGCTTCCCTGCTAACTTGTCATTGATCATTCTGACAACGGCATCTAACTTGTCACCACCCATGTCACCATCAATATGGAAAACTTGATTAACAACTTCATCATTATCAGTGATTAGAATTGCCATCACCTTATGATTACCAAGCGGAACTAAACGAAAGCTACCCAAAATGGGTGTTGTTTCTTGTTCCGGCTTTAAAGTCAATGCAGTGTAATTTGTTAAGTTAGATAGAATGTCAGCTGATTGTTGAACGATTTCATCAATTTGTCTAAATCTTCCTGATAGTGAATTTTGAATCATCATCATATCACTATTATCAATTGGATTTGGATTCAACAAGTTATCAACATAGTAGCGATAACCTTCGATTGATGGAACACGTCCCGATGAAGAATGATTTTTGGTAATTAAACCAATTTCTTCTAGAAATGCCATTTCATTTCTGACGGTTGCTGAACTGACATGTATTGGTAATTGACTGGATAATGCCTTTGAACCAACAGGAACACCTGATTTTGTGTAATCATTAACGATGATTTTCAAAATCATTTTTTCTCTTTCAGTAAGCATACCCGATCACTCCTTATCGATTAGCACCTTTAGCAGTCATCTGTTTTAAGTGCTAACCACAATTATTAATTTACCAAAGCCATCTATATAAGTCAAGAAAAAGACTAATTATTTTCGAAATATTGACGAGTGAATTCTTCGTCAGATTGAAGTTGCTTAATTAGCTTATCAATCCCTTCAAACTTCACTTCACCACGAATACGGTATAGCCAATCTACCTTTAATACTTCACCATATATATTATCATTAAAGTCTAAAATATTAATTTCGACTGTGATTGGGTTCTTATCACCAAAGGTGACGTTTCGTCCAATCGATGCCATTCCATGATACTTTTGGTCACCGATAAACACATCAACTACGTAGACACCAATAGTTGGTAGCCATTGTAGTTCATCGTGTTCGATGTTGGCGGTTGGGTAACCTAATTCACGACCACGGGCAAAGCCATGAACAACAGTGCCACCAGTTTGAAATGGTCTGCCCATCAAATGGTTCACTGTTTGAATGTGACCTTCGTCTAGGTTCTTTCTAATTCGAGTTGAACTGATCTTTTCTAATTGGTAATCTGCCAAGTCAACGGCAACAACGTCAAATCGATTGTTCGCATAATTGGGTAGTAAGTTCATTGTTGCGTCCTTGGCACCATAGGTATGATCTGTTCCGGCAACTACGGTGTCGGCATTAAATCTAACTAGATAGTTATCAACAAATTCTTGTGGTGTTTGGTTTTGAAAACTAAAACTATAATTAACCACGAACACCTTATTAACACCCAATGATTCAAACATTTCATTTTTGCTATCTGGCATGATGATGTTTCTTCTATCATGTGGTGACAATTGTTTATAAACTACAGCAGGTTTATGGTCATAAGTTAATACTGCCAAAGGTAGGTTCTTTTGCATGGCAATATCGCGTGCTTTTTCCAATACTTTTTGATGGCCTAAATGAATTCCATCGAAGTATCCCATTGCTAAAACTAGCTTTTCTGATTGATAAAAATCAGAACTCAATGGATGATGTAATTTGATTATTTCCATAATTTCATGCCTTTCGATTATTGATTGCTAAACATTTTTTCAGGTTTGTAAATTTTTTTATTTTCGTCAAAGAAGTATAAAGCCTTAACTTCGCTGTTAAACGTTAACACACATTTATCGTCATTTATACCTAAAGCACCTGAATCCAAGAAACCACCATTTTGGACGATCCTCCATTGGCTTTCGTTTAGTTCAACATGCTTAAAGTCGGTCAATGCGTAATCAATTGATTTGACGATGTCATCAATAGTGCCATTTTCTACTGCTGATTTTACGTCGCTAATCTTAAAAGTATTTTCAATTGTAAAACCACCACTCTTAATTCTAGTTAGACTAGACATCACAGCTGGCATACCAATCTTTTTACCAAAGTCAACAGCGAGTGTTCTTACATAGGTTCCCTTACCACAACCAACTTCAAAGAAGATAGTTTGTTGTTTTTTGTCTTCATCGTAAATGCTGTCTTTGATTTGTTTAAAGTAATGAATTTGAACGTGTCTTTCTGGACGTTCTACTTTCTCACCATTTCTGGCGTATTCATAAAGTCTTTTTCCATTGACCTTCACTGCTGAATACATTGGTGGGATTTGAATTAAATCTTCAGAAACAAAACTGTTAAGTAGTTCATCAATTTCATCGTCTGTTAGTGGTTTTTCTAGTGATTTAGTACTTACTACTTCACCGTCTAAATCTTCGGTAGTGGTATCAAAACCTAAGGTAATGCTGCCTTGGTATACCTTTCCTGAGTTCATTAGGTATTCCACTAGTTTGGTACCCTTACCTAAACAAATTGGTAAAACTCCTTCTACGTTTGGATCTAGTGTTCCACTGTGACCAATTCGTTTCATTTTTAAAATGCCTCGTAATTGACTAACGCAGGCAAAACTGGTCATACCCTTTTCTTTATATAATGGGATAATTCCGTCCATATTACACGACTCCTCAGATGTTATTTATATCTTAAATTATATCATAGACACTTTTTTTCACTAAATCAGAGCAAATAAAAAGAACCCATAACTTTTGTTATGGGCTCTTTTTATTAACGATCTTCTCGTTTTAACTTGTTTATTAGTTGATCAATCTTACTTCCATATTGAATTGATTCATCCAATTTGAATGTTAATTCAGGTGTACGGTAGATGCTCAAACGAGAACCTAATTCACCTCTGATTAATGATGTTGCCTTATCCAAACCTTTTTGGGTAGTTTCTTCATCATTATCGTTATCAGATAGAATGCTGTAGTAAATAGTAGCTTGTTGTAAGTCACCAGTTACGTCAACACCAGTAATAGTTACACCTTGAACTCGTGGATCTCTCACACGCTTTAATAAGATATCATTAACTTCTTTTTGAATTTCTTGTTCTAGTCTTCCAACTCTGTATTGAGCCATATCAATTCACTCCTTTACTTAGCAGGAACTTCTTTCATTTCGTAGGCTTCTACAACGTCACCTTCCTTGATGTCGTTGTAGTTTTCAATAGTAAGTCCACATTCAAATCCTTGCTTAACTTCTTTAGCATCATCTTTGAAACGCTTCAAACTATTTAGTTCACCGTTGTAGATAACAACGTTATCACGAATTAAACGAATCTTACTGTCACGTTTAATTACACCGTCGGTAACCATTCCACCTGCAATTGTACCAATCTTAGAAGCTTTGTAAAGTTGTCTTACTTCAACTTCACCAGTAACTTCTTCTTTGTACTTAGGTGCTAGCATACCCTTCATAGCTGATTCTACTTCATCAATAGCATCGTAGATAACTTGGTGTAGACGAATGTCAACGTTATCAGTTTCAGCTTGAGCCTTAGCTTGTGAAGTAGCACGAACGTTAAATCCAACGATGATAGCGTTACTTGCTTCAGCCAAAGCAATATCACTTTCATTAATTGCACCTACAGAACTGTGGACGATGTTAACCTTAACACCTTCAACATCAATCTTTTGTAGACTTGATGCAAGTGCTTCAACAGAACCTTGGACGTCTGCCTTAATAATTACGGCAACTTCCTTCATTTCTCCTTCTTTTAGAGATTCGAATAAGTTATCCAAAGTAACACTGTTGTTCTTCTTACGTTCCTCCATTTGAGCTTCTTTAGCTCTTTCTTCACCGGCTGCACGAGCAGTCTTTTCGTCATCGAATACTACGAAACGGTCACCAGCTTCTGGAACATCGTTTAAACCAGTAATTTCGATTGGAGTTGATGGTTTAGCACCATCTAGATCCTTACCCTTTTCGTTAGTCATAGTTCTAACACGACCGAATGTGTCACCAACTACGATTGGATCACCGACATGCATAGTACCTTGTTGAACAAGTAATGTTGCAACTGGACCTCTTCCACGATCTAGACGTGCTTCAATAACTGAACCGGCAGCATGTTGTTTAGGGTTAGCCTTTAATTCCATCACGTCTGATTGTAGAAGAATCATGTCTAGTAATTCATCAACGTTGGTACCCATCTTAGCTGATAGTTCAACGAAGATAGTGTCACCACCCCAGTCTTCTGGGATTAATTCGTAACTTGCTAGTTGTTCGATAACGTGGTTAGGGTTTGCACCTGGTTTATCAATCTTGTTAATTGCAACGATAATTGGAGTCTTAGCGGCCTTAGCATGGTCGATAGCCTCAATTGTTTGTGGCATAACACCATCATCTGCGGCAACTACTAAGATTGTGATATCAGTGATATCAGCACCACGAGCACGCATAGCAGTAAAGGCAGCATGTCCTGGAGTATCCAAGAATGTGATAACCTTACCGTTTCTTTCAAGTTGGTAAGCACCGATTGCTTGAGTAATTCCACCAGCTTCACCAGCAGTGATGTGTGAGTTTCTCAAGTAATCCAATAATGTTGTCTTACCATGGTCAACGTGTCCCATAATAGTAACAACTGGTGCACGGTCTTCTAGGTAGTCTGTGTTTTCTGCTTCTTCTTCGAAGATCTTATCGATATCAGAAACGTTTACTTCAACCTTTTCTTCAGCCTTAATACCATAGTCAGCAGCTAGAAGTTCGATTGTATCCTTATCCAATGAAACGTTTTGGTTAACCATTACTCCTAATAGGAATAACTTCTTAACGATTTCAGCTGGTTCTCTATGGATAATCTTACCGATTTCTTGAGCGTTCATACCAACTGTATATACCAATGTTTCTGGCAATGGACGTTCTTTTCTTTCTGGTGCTTTGTTGTTCTTGTGGTTTTGTCTGATACGTTGGTTCTTAGTGTACATACCAGCAAACTTGTTGTTACCACGGTTGTTTTTCTTGTTGAATTTCTTCTTGTTCTTCTTACCACCCTTTTTGAAGTTTGAAGAACCATTGTTGTTTGTTTTGTTTGTGTTGTTGCTGTTATTACTGTTGTTATTGTTCATAGATTGCTTTGCCTTATTGTTAGAATTTTTGTTTAAAGTCTTGTGTGGCTTTTCGGCAGGTTTATTAGAATTATTGTTAGCTGGTTTGGTTGCATTAACCGGCTTTTTCTTTGGAGCAAAGTGGTCTCTGATAGCCTTTTCTTCGTTAGAATCTAGACCTGACATATGATTTTTAACGTCATATCCCTTCTTCTTTGCTTCATCAATAATTGTTTTACTAGCTACATTTATCTCTTTAGATAACTCATAAATTCTTTTCTTACCCATACCATCACGTTCCTTTACAATTAATTTGTCATTTCTTTCAAACGTTTGGCAAATCCATTGTCTGCGATCCCAATAATGGTCCGCGGCATCCCAATTGCATCACTTATCTCTACTTTAGTAAACATTTGATTTGTAGGAATGTTATATGAATTTGCCTTATCTGTAAATTTCTTCAAGCTGGCTTTTCCAGAGTCAGTAGCGATAATCAGAAATTTAATTTTATTCTTCTTGATTGCGTTGAGCAATATGTCCTCACCAGTAGTTATCTTTCCGGCTCGCTTTGCTAAACCAATAAAGTTTAATATTTGTTCTTTATTTGTCATTTTCGAAAAGTTCTTTTCTGGCTTGTTTGTGGTCTACGTAAGCAATTAAATCATCGTAAAATTCATCACTTAAGTCAACTGAAAATACTTCGTTTAGTTTCTTTTCATCCTTGGCTTTTTGTGCGACTTTTACGTCAATTGAAACGTATGCCCCTCTACCTGATTTTTTTCCAGTTTCATCGATAGTAACGTTATTTTCCTTGTCCTTAACGATTCTAACTAAATCTTTCTTGGGAGCCATTTCACCAGTAACAATATCTTTTCTCATTGGAATTTTTCTTGTTCTCATTGAATTAACACTCCTTAAACTTGTTATTATTCGTTATCGATTGCGTCGTCACTATCTTCTTGGACGTCTTCAGTCAGACCATCAGCTTCTGATTCAGACTTGATATCAATCTTGTAACCAGTCAACTTAGCGGCTAGACGTGCGTTTTGTCCACGCTTACCAATTGCTAATGATAGTTGGTAGTCAGGTACGATAACTGTACATGCACGTTCATTTTCTTCATCAAAGATAACATCAACTACTTCTGATGGGTTTAATGAATTGGCAATGAATTCAGCAGGATCTTCAGTCCATTGAACGATGTCCATGTTTTCGCCACCTAGTTCGTTAACGATAGTTTGAACACGTTGACCTCTTGGTCCAACAGTTGTACCAACTGGGTCGATATCATCGTTGTTAGATCTAACGGCTACCTTAGCACGGTCTCCTGCTTCTCTAGCGATTGATACGACTTCAACAGTTCCGTCATAAATTTCAGGAACTTCTTCTTCAAATAGTCGTTTTAATAAACCAGGAGCGGTACGACTAACGAAGATTTGAGGACCCTTAGTAGCATCTTCAACACGGTTAACGTAAACCTTGATTCTGTCTTGTGGTCTGTATGTTTCATTTGGCATTTGGTCGTTCTTAGGCATAACTGCTTCAACCTTACCTAAATCAACATATACAAAACGATCGTCTTGGCGTTCAATTTCACCAGTGATTAGTTCGTCTTGGTATTTGCTGTACTTGTTGTAAACAATTGTTCTTTCAGCTTCTCTCACTCTTTGCATGATAACTTGCTTAGCAGTTTGAGCAGCGATTCTACCAAAGTTCTTAGGAGTAACTTCAAACTTAATTTCGTCACCTAATTCGTAACCACGGTTTAATTGTAATGCATCTGATAGACTGCATTCTAGTCTTGGATCAACTACATCTTCAACAACAGTCTTAACAGCGTAAACATTGATGTTACCCTTCTTGTCGTCAAAAGCAACTTCAACGTTTTGTGCTTGGTTGTAGTTTCTCTTGTATGCTGAAGTTAATGCAGCTTCTAAAGCATCAATAACAGTTTCTTTAGAAATCCCTTTGTCGTTTTCTAGGGCATCTAGTGCACCTAAAAGTTCTTTACTCATTTTTGATTGTCTCCCTTAGCTAAAATTTAATTGCTAATCTTGCTTTGGCAATTGATTTTCTTGGTATTGTTAGATCCTTAATTCGACCTTTTAAATTAACAGTCAAAACTAATTCATCTTCGCTTAATTCTTTTAAAGTCCCTTCATAGACTTTTTCACCGTTAATTGGTGCATACAATGAAACATGAATGTATTCATTAACAGCTTTTTCATAATCTTCTGGTTTCTTTAGAGGTCTTTCAGCTCCTGGAGATGAGACTTCTAGAAAGTAAGCTTGTGGAATTGGATCCGGATCCATTGAATCTAATTTTTCACTTAGTTCGTCAGATACTAACGCACAGTCTTCAATATTGATACCGCCGTCCTTATCAACATAAACCCTTAAATACCAATTCTTGCTTTCTTTTACAAATTCGATGTCATATAAATAAAAGTCATGACTATCTAGAATTGGAGTTACTACTTCTTTTACCACTTCTGTAACTTCGCTCAATGATACGCCTCCTAAAAAAATCCAATAAAAAGAGCGAGCATTTCTGCTCACTCCTTTCTCTCAGATATAAATCATAATGTATCATACCATACTATCTGAGATTGTTCAATACATACTACATCATATCAAATAAACTTAATTGGTTTTCATCAGGTAAGTTATCGATAATATGGTTTTCTGTCATAAATTCAATTAACTTCTTAGAAACCTTTCCACGTTTGGATAGGTCTTCTTTAGAGATAAATTCTTTATCTTCACGAGCTGCAACAATTTGTTTAGCAACGTTTAACCCAAGACCAGGAATGGCTCTAAATGGTGCAATTAACTTGTTACCATCAATTAACCATTGTTCGGCATCAGAACGGTTTAAATCAACCATTTCGAATTCGAAACCTCTTTCAATCATTTCGTTGGCTAATTCAAGAACAGTTAGTAGGTTCTTATCCTTTGCAGATGCATCGTTTCCAAGATCGTTAATTTCTTTCATTTTGGCCTTAACAGCTTCCTTACCATGACACATTGAAACAATATCAAAGTCATCGGCTCTAACTGAGAAGTATGCACAGTAGTATACCAATGGGAAGTACACCTTAAAGTAAGCCACACGTAACGCCATTAAAACGTAGGCTGCCGCATGGGCACGTGGGAACATGTACTTAATCTTAAGACATGAATCAATGTACCACTGTGGAATATTGGCTTCATGCATTTTCTTTTGCCATTCGTCTTTAATTCCACGACCCTTACGAACATATTCCATGATTTGGAATGATGTTTCTGAATCTAGTCCCCAGTTAATCAAGTCGGTCATGATGTTATCACGACAACCAATAACGTTGGCGATGGTTGCTTTACCTTCCTTGATTAATTCGTCGGCGTTTCCTAACCAAACGTCGGTACCATGGGATAGACCTGAAATTTGTAGTAATTGTGAGAAATTATTTGGATTAGTTTGTTCAAGCATCCCTCTAACGAACTTGGTTCCAAATTCTGGAATTCCCAAAGTCCCTGTTTTTGATTGGATTTGGTCCTGGGTAACACCGATGGTATCTGTACCAGAGAATAGTCCCATAACTCCAGGGTCATCCATTGGAATTGATTGAGGATCAATCCCTGATAAATCTTGAAGCATTCTGATCATGGTTGGGTCATCATGTCCCAGCACATCCATCTTCAAGATGTTGTCATGGATAGAATGGAAATCAAAGTGGGTAGTTTCCCAAGCTGCGTTTTGATCATCAGCTGGATATTGGATTGGTGTGAAATCAAAGATATCCATATCGTCTGGAACGATAATAATTCCGGCCGGATGTTGTCCAGTTGTTCTCTTTACACCAGTATCACCCTTTGATAAACGATCAATTTCGGCAGAACGAATAGTTTGTTGGGTATCTCTTTCGTATGCCTTCACGTATCCATAAGCTGTCTTATCGGCAACAGTACCGATAGTTCCAGCACGGTATACATTATTTTCACCAAACAATACCTTTAGGTAGTTATGTGCGATTGGTTGATAATCACCAGAGAAGTTCAAATCGATATCTGGAACCTTGTTACCACTAAATCCAAGGAATGTTTCGAACGGGATATTATGACCGTCACCAATCATTAATGTTCCGCATTCTGGACAGTTTTCATGCGGTAAATCGTATCCTGAACCATATTCACCCTTAGTGAAGAACTTAGAGTATTTACAGTTTGGACAACGATAGTGTGGTGGTAATGGATTAACTTCAGTAATCCCCGCCATTGTGGCTACCAAACTGGAACCAACGGAACCACGGGAACCTACCAGATATCCATCCTTATTACTCTTTGCTACAAGTCGCTTTGCGATTAAGTAAATAACTGAGAATCCGTTACCGATAATACTCTTCAACTCACGGTCCAAACGGGCCTGAATTAATTCAGGTAGTGGATCTCCGTAAAGTTTATGGGCCATATCCATTGTTGAGTTTCTGATTTCATCTTCGGCACCCTTCATGTGCGGTGTGTATAATCGATCTAAGACCGGATGAATTCCATCATCAACCATGTTGGCAATCTTTTGGGTATTATAAACAACGATTTCCTTGCTGACATCTTCACCTAAGTATTCAAAATCACTCAACATTTCGTCTGTTGTTAAGAATGGCACCTTAGGTAATTCTTGTCTATTTAATGGGTTGGCCCCACCTTGTGAATGAATCAAAATCTTACGGTAAATATAGTCTTGTGGATCCATATAGTGAACATCCCCAGTTGCAACAACTGGTTTATCCATTTCATGACCCATATCAACCATGTTTTGTACTAATTCTTGTAAGTGCTTCTTTCCATGAATTAATTCCGAATCAATCATTGGTTGATAAGCCGCGCTTGGTTGTACTTCTAGATAGTCATAGAATTCAGCTTTCTTCTCGGCTTCTTCTTTACCCTTTTGTAGCATTGTGGTGAATACTTCACCGTTTGCACAAGCAGAACCAACTAGAATTCCTTCACGGTACTTTTCAAGCACACTTCTTGGAATTCTTGGCACTCTGTAGAAGTATTCAACATTTGATAATGATACCAACTTGAACATGTTCTTTAATCCAGCTTGTGTTTGAGCCATCAAGATGGCATGGAATGGACGCGCATGCTTGTATGCGTCGTTATCGGACATGTGTTCATTTAGTTGATTTACCTTGGTAATGTTGTAACGTTCTTCGGCATCCTTTATGAACAAGTAATTCAAATGGCCTGTTGTTTCGGCATCATATACGGCACGGTGATGGTGTTCCAAAGCAACGTCAAACTTCTTAGCCAATGTGTTTAACCGATAGCTCTTATAGTTTGGATATAAGAAACGAGCCAATGGCAATGTATCAATGATTGGGTTTTGGATTTCTTCCATCCCATATCTTTGGTAACCCACATTCATAAAGCCAACGTCAAAAGTAACGTTGTGCCCTACAACAATGGAGTCGCTACAGAATTCTCTAAATAACTTAAAGACTTCTTCTTCGGACTTAGATCCTCTAACCATATCATCAGTAATAGAAGTAAGTTCAGTTGTAAAGTCTGATAAGTGGAAACCGGGATCAATAAATTCTTCAAATTGGTCTAAAACATTATTGTGCTGCATTCTAACGGCAGAAACTTCGATTACCTTATCGTAAATTGCAGAAAGACCAGTTGTTTCAATATCGAAAACAACGTAAGTAGCATCTGCTAAATCACGGTCATCTTCGTTAAATGTAATTGGCACGCCATCGTCTACAACGTTTGCTTCAACACCGTATAGCATCTTAATGTCATTCTTTTGTGCAGCGGTATAGGCAAATGGGAAACCTTGAACAGCAGCGTGGTCGGTAATCGCTAATGCCGGGTGACCCCATTCTTTAGCTCTAGCCACGTATTCTTCAATGCTGTTAGTTGCATCCATTTGACTCATCTTGGTGTGTAGATGTAGTTCAACACGTTTTTCTTCTGCATCATCATGACGACCTTCATGGTGTAGTGGATTAATGTCATAGGCATTCAATGTTAATTCGTGACTGTAGTTATCTTCTTGGATACCACCACGGACCTTAATCCAGTCGCCTTCTTGCAATGCGGCAAAGTTAGCTTCATCGTTTTCGTTGTTAGAGAACTTCTTAACTTCGATTGATGATGAATAATCAGTAATTTTTAAAATCATCAATTGACGACCTGATCTAAGTGAACGAATTTCCTTACTAAAGATGTGACCATTTACAATCACTAATTTTTCTTCTTGAACAATATCAACTAGTTTAGTAACTTCTAGATCATCCTTAATTTTCTTACCGATTTGTACTTTACCCTTTGGAACCGCATTCTTTGAGTTCTTTTGACGTTTTGCAAATGATTCTTGGATTGCTTGCATCGCCTTTTGGGCTAGCTCAGCATCCTTCTTTTCCTTTTCAGCTTTAAAATCTTTGATTTTTTCTTGAGAAGCAGTTTCATCAACAAAAACGGAGATAGTAAAGTGTGGAAAACCTAAACGTTCGTACAAATCTTCAATTGGACTAACTGCTTTATCCACAAGAAAGTTCTTAACAATTTCGTTATCAGCACTAAGTTCAATTTTATGATCAACTATCTTTGGTGCATCACGTCTTAATAGTTCATTTTTAATAGCATCAGTGATATCAGCATGTTTAACAATCCATTCCCAGTAATTGCCTAATTGCTTGTTATCAAATTGATTGTCGTTTGTTTTGATATTAATTTTAGTAGTAGCGATTTCATCAAAAGTCGCTTGCATACGACTATAAAAATCCAAGAAGACTTCGTAATCTAAAATTTGTGGAAGTGTAAGGTGGAATTCCCAAATTTTGGAACGTTTGTGGATATCAATCTTCTCAATCTGGCCGCCTTTAAAATTATCGGAATCAATTTGGTCTGTTAACTGTAATTGATTCAATAATTTTGTAAATAATTCTTCTTGGTTAGACAATCTAATACCTCCATCCTAAGTCAGCTAAAAAAGGTCAGTCTCTTCAACTGACCCTTTTTATTTCAAATCTTTAAGTAAGATTTTTACAGTGTTAACAACTTCTTCTTGCTTAACTTCAACAGTTTCGCCAGTTTTTCTAATCTTAATTTCTACGATTCCTTCACTAGCCTTCTTACCAACAGTAACTCTGATTGGTAATCCAATTAGATCTGAATCTGCAAACTTAACTCCGGCTCTTTCTTTTCTGTCATCAGTTAAAACATCAAAGCCTTCATCCTTAAGTTCTTTTTCAATACCATCAGCAACACTAACTTGAGTTTCATCTTTTGTGTTAACAGGAATCAAGTGAATGTCGAATGGTGAAATTGACTTAGGCCAAATTAAACCATTGTCATCAGCTTGTTGTTCAGCAATAGCAGTTAGCAATCTACTAATACCGATACCGTAACAACCCATTACAACTGGTTTTTGACGACCATTTTCATCCAAGACGTTTGCATCTAAGTCCTTTGAGTATCTAGTTCCTAGCTTGAAGATATGAGCAATTTCAATACCACGAGTGAACTTCAATACACCAGAACCGTCTGGTGAGATTTCGCCTTCTTCAACTTCTCTAAAGTCACCGTAAGTAACATTTTCAAAGTCACGTTCTGGGCTAACGTTAGCAAAGTGGTAACCATCTTCGTTGGCACCAGCAAATGCATTAGTCATATCTTTAACGTAGTTATCTGCTAATACAGTTACAGATTCATCTAGGTTAAATGGACCAACGTATCCTCTTGATGTGTTTGTAAATTCTTTGATTTGTTCATCATTTGCCAAGTCAAAGAATGAAGCACCAAGTTGACCCTTAACCTTAACGTCGTTAACTTCGTGATCACCTCTAACTAGAACCATCACTGGTTTTTCGTCAGCAATGAATAAAACACTCTTGATAACGTTTGAAGCATCTGTGTCTAATAGTTCCACGTCATCTTCGATTGATTTTACGTTTGGAGTACTAATCTTTTCTAAGTCTTTTTGAGTTTCGTTAGACTTTTCAGGAACGTACATGCTCTTAGCCATTTCAAGGTTAGCAGCATATTCGCTATCGTCTGAGTAAACGATGGTATCTTCACCAACAGCAGCTGGTGCAGAGAATTCAATTGAATCTGAACCACCCATGGCACCACCATCACCAATGATAGTACGGTAATCTAAACCAACTTCGTCAAAAATCTTACGGTAAGCATCTTCCATTTGGTTGTAGATACGATCTAGGTCAGCATCATCAATTGAGAATGAGTAACCATCTTTCATGATAAATTCACGTCCACGTAGCAAACCGTTTCTTGGACGTTCTTCATCTCTATATTTTGGTTGAATTTGGTATAACACTAAAGGAAGTTTTTTATATGACTTAACTGAGTCACGAATGATTTCTGTGTAAGTTTCTTCGTGAGTTGGTCCTAGAATGAAGTCAGTATCATGTCTATTCTTTAGCTTAAATAAAGATGGACCGTAAGTTTGTAATCTTCCTGATTTTTCCCAAAGCTCTGCAGGTAATACTGCCGGCATTAGAGTTTCATTCGCGTCAATTTCATCCATTTCCTTACGAATAATGTTTTCAATTTTTGAAATTACTTTGTATGCCAAAGGCAAGTATGCGTACATCCCTGCTGAAATTTGCTTAATGTATCCAGCTCTTAACATTAACTTATGACTAAGAGCTTCAGCACCTTTTGGCGCTTCTTTTAGCGTTGGGATTAACATTTTTGATTGCTTCATAAAAATCTCCTTAAATATGTTCTTAATGGATAAAGTATCTTTGAATGTCGTTAATTGTTACTAGTAGCATTAATACAACTAAGAATGCAAAACCAATAAGGGTAACAATTGTTTCCACTTTTTCAGAAGTTGGTTTTCTTCTAACGGCCTCAACTATGTTCATTAATATTTTACCACCATCTAGGACCGGAATTGGAATTAAATTCATAATCGCCAAGTTAATTGATAAGAATGCGATAAAGTAAACTACTCCTTGTAGTCCTAATTTAGTAGCTTGTGATGTGGAAGCATAGATTGCAACCGGACCACCTAAGTCATTTAAACTAAAGTGACCAGATACCATGTAAGCCAATTCTGACACAAGTTGCTTAGTCATGTTCCAAGTTCTGGTGAAACCAGATAATAGCTTGGTTGTAAAACTAGAATCGACCGTATTGCCAATTCCAATTAAACCATATTTTTTTCCATTATTCTTTTGCGATTCAGTGATTAATTTAATTACTTTAACTTGACCATCTCGTTTAACGAGTAAGGTTAACTTTTGATTCGGTCTAGCTTGAATTGCTGAACTTAATTCGTTCCAATTGTTGGTCTTTTGATTATCGACTTGAATAATTCTGTCACCATTCTTAATTCCGGCATTCCTTGCAACAGAATGTCCCTGAATTAGAGTAACTGTATTTTGATTTGAAGCTACCCCACCTTGCATGAATGTCAAAATTGTAAACGCAACAATTGCTAAAATCACGTTATTCACAATTCCAGCCGCGTTGGTTAATAATTTTTTGAATACTGGTGCATTTTGGAATTGAACATCTTCGGGTGCAATTTGTACCTTTGTTCCGTCGTGCTCAACCATTAGCGCATCATGATTTACTTTAAATCGCTTAACCTCTTCATTGTTATCTTGGTAACCTTCGATAAATAACTCGTGTTCAAGATCAACATTGGAAACTTCAAGAGGTAGCCCATCTAAAGTCTTTTGCTTTTGACTGGTATTAATTAAAATAACTTCATTTTGTTCATTAAATTTAAGTGTAACTGGAGTACCAGGATCTAGTTCCTGTGAATCGTTATCGGCAATCCCAGCCATTCGAACATATCCACCTAGAGGAAGAATACGAATTGTATACGTGGTTTGATTGTGACGATAAAAGAAAATCTTCGGACCCATTCCAATAGAAAATTCTCTAACCATTATTCCTGATTTTTTGGCAACGATAAAGTGTCCAAATTCATGAACAAACACTAAAATTCCAAAAACAATAACGAAAGCTAGTATTGTGATAATCAATTAAATCACTCCTTTACATCTAAATAATGCCAAATAGGTGAAGAAGTGGCAAAACAAATAGTAAACTATCAAATCTATCTAAAATTCCACCATGTCCTGGTAAAATTTTTCCAGAATCTTTAACTTGGTAGTATCTCTTAAGAGCTGATTCAACTAAATCACCAAATTGACCAGCAATTGATAATACAAGAGTTACGATAACAGCAACAAGTAGTGATGTATGACCAACAGAGAAGTAGTACATCCATGCAGTAGCAATGATAGTTGCTAATAATGATCCACAAATCGATCCTTCCCATGTCTTATTAGGACTTACATGTGGAGCTAGTTTGTGTTTACCAAATTGCTTACCGAAAATATATGCACCTGAGTCGGTTAACCAAACGATAAATAACGCGTAGAACAATACTGCGATTCCAACATGTCTAGCTGCAATAAAGTAATGGAAGCCCATTCCAATATATAACATTGCTATTGTAATTACACCGGCATCATCAAATGAAAAAATGTTCTTAGTAACAACATTTCTTAACATCAATAGCATTACTACTAAGTAGAATAAAAAGTTAACTGATAGAAATGATGGTAGATCATTGAACCAGTTACTTGGTGCAATTAATAATGTTACACCAATAAATGATAGAATTGCTTCTGGTGAAATTACTAACTTTTTCTTCATAATTAGTACTTCAGACATCGCAACAATTCCTAAAGCAATTGCTCCAATTTGAATAAAAATGCCACCCAATAAAACTATTGGCACAAATAATAATAAGGCAATAATTGCCGTTAATACTCTTGTTTTCATAATAATCTCCTAATGTTACTTGTTTTTTAATCCCCCAAAACGACGATGACGTCCTTGGAACCTAGCAATACAATTCATTAAATCTTCTTTAGTGTAGTCAGGCCACTTAGTGTCGTCAAATACAAACTCACTGTATGCAACTTGCCATAATAAGAAGTTAGATAATCTTTCTTCCCCACTTGTTCTAATTAATAAATCTGGGTTAGAAAATTCACCAAGTGAAGAAGTCATTAGATTATCACTAACGACGTCCTTATTAATGTCGTCGACGTTTAAACTACCATCAGATACCTTTTGAGCAATCTTTTGAACTGCAGTAACGATTTCGTCTTGGCTTCCATAGTTTAAAGCAAAGTTCAAAATCATTCCATCGCATTTCTTGGTATCCTCGATGGCATCATTGATAGCTTTTTGTGTAGATTCAGGTAATTGATCTACATATCCCATAACGTTAACTTTAACGTTATTCTTTACTAAATCAGGAACAAAAGTAGAGAAAAATTTCTCTGGCAAGTCCATCAAGTAGTTAACTTCTTGATCCGGACGTTTCCAGTTTTCGGTAGAAAAGGCGTACAAAGTTAATGCCTTCACACCTAAATCACTAGCTGCTTTTGTAATGTCCTTTACCACATTCATTCCCTTTTTATGTCCAGCAATTCTTGGCAAATGTCTTTGTTGGGCCCATCTTCCATTTCCATCCATGATAATGGCAATATGTTTGGGAATATTATTGTAGTCAAGTTCTGTGGTAGTTTTTTTCTTAAACTTAAACATATATACCTCGCCTATTAATACAAATAAAGGATGAGAAACAATCCTCATCCCACATTTGTAAAGTTATTTTATTGGATTAATCTCCATTCGCCACGTTTAGCTTCTACTAAAGTTTCGAAATATTTTAATAATTGGTTAGCGTCGTTTGGACTATGTTCACCTAAAAGATTTAATCCTTCACCCGTAGGAATTGGATCACTTAAATCTGTAATTTCAGTTTCATTTTCAATTGTTGCTTCAGTAAACGCAACAATCCAATCATCTTCAATTAATTGTGAAACCACAAAAAAGATGTTGAAATCGTCGGTAACATATACCGGCATAACATAGATTCCATCTTGAATTTCTTCAAGTTGATTACCATTGTAAGACAATGCTTGCTTGGTATCATCGTTCATACTTTCAGATAGTTTGAAAACCATCTTATTGAATTCCTCTGTACCTGGTGTAACTTCTTGTTCTTGCATGGTGACATCCCCTTTTATTAGTTTATCCGTTTAGTACTTCCTTTTCTTTGGCAGCAATAACTTCATCTAAATCTGTAATTTGTGAATCTGTCAACTTTTGAACCTTGTCTTCTAGTGCGTGAGTTTCATCATCTGTAAAGTCATCGTTCTTGTTACCCTTCTTTACAGCGTCCATAGCTTCACGACGAACATTTCTAATAGCGACTTTACCTTGTTCACCGGCAGCCTTAACCTTCTTAGAAATTTCTTTTCTACGTTCTTCAGTTAGTTGTGGAACAACTAAACGAATATTATCACCATCGTTAGCTGGGTTAATACCAATATCGGCTTCAAGGATTCCCTTTTCGATATCATCTAGAGCTGATTTGTCATATGGAGTAACCATAATAACTCTAGCTTCAGGAACAGTGATTGAAGCAATTTGATTTAATGGTGTTGGTGCACCATAGTATTCAGCAGTAACACCGTTTAATAGACTGGCGTTAGCACGACCTGCTCTAATACTTGCTAATTCTTGTCTTAATGATGCAATTGACTTTTGCATCTTGTTTTTTGCTGTATCTAAAATTTCATTTTGAGTTGCCATACTTTATTTCCCCTTAACTGTAGTTCCGATTTTTTCACCCTTAACAACTTTTTCAATGTTGCCGGATTCATTTAAGTTAAACACTACTAATGGAATATCGTTGTCCATTGATAATGAACTTGCTGTAGTATCCATTACTTGTAGGTTCTTGTTAATGATATCCATTTGAGTTAATTCATCAAATTTAACAGCATTTGGATCCTTGTTAGGATCAGCTGAGTAAATACCATCAACTCCGTTTTTAGCCATTAAAATAGCATCTGCATGTACTTCCGCAGCACGTAAAGCAGCAGTTGTATCTGTTGAGAAGAATGGGTTACCTGTTCCACCAGAGAAGATAACGACACGATTCTTTTCAAGATGACGAACTGCCTTTCTACGAATATATGGTTCAGCAATTTGTCTCATTTCGATTGAGGTTTGAACTCTTGTTGGAACACCAAGTGATTCTAAATTTTCTTGTAATGCTAAACCGTTCATAACAGTTGCTAACATTCCAATGTAATCAGCTTGTGTTCTTTCCATGCCCATTTTTGAACCAGATACTCCACGCCACATGTTACCGCCACCGACAACAATAGCAATTTGAATTCCTAGTTCGTAAACATTTTTTACTTCTTGCGCAATTTTTTTGATTACAGGTGGGTTAATACCGTGACCTTCATCACCAGCAAGTGCTTCACCACTTAGCTTTAAAACAATACGCTTATATTTTAAGTCAGACATCGAATTTCCTCCATTACATGATCGTTAATTTAATTTTAGCATAATATGAAATTTAAAAACAGTTTATAACTGCAATTATTTAATTATAAATATGTATAAAAAAAGGATACGAATCCGCATCCTTTTTCATTAATTATTTGATTTGTGAGTTAACTTCATCAGCAAAGTTAGTTTCTTCTTTTTCAATACCTTCACCGACTTCGTAACGAACAAAGGCTTTTAGTTGACCGCCGTTTTCCTTAACATATTCAGCAACAGTCTTGTCTGAGTCCATAACGAATTCTTGGTCAGCTAAACTAATTTCAGAAAGGAACTTGTTTAGACGACCTTCAACCATCTTTTCAACGATGTTTTCAGGTTTGCCTTCTTGTAGGGCTTCCTTCTTTAGTTCTTCTCTTTCAGCTTCTAGTCTGTCTTGAGGAACATCGTTTCTGTCTAGGTATTCTGGCTTAGTAGCAGCAATGTGCATTGCAACGTGCTTAGCAACAGTTTCGTCAACACCTTGGATTTGAACTAAGGCACCAATTAGACCTTGGTTGTGTAGGTAGTGACCAAAGCTTTCGTCATCGTTCTTAGTTAAAACAACGAAACGACGTAGAGTGATCTTTTCACCAGTAATTTGAGTAGTGTTGATGATCTTGTCGTTAATAGTTTCACCATCAACGTCAAGTGCTAAAGCAGCTTCAACATCAGCTGGCTTAGCTTCAACAATCTTAGCTGCGATTAAATCAATTAGGTTCTTGAAGTCATCGTTACCTGAAACGAAGTCAGTTTCAGCGTTAACTTCAACGATAGCAGCATCGTTACCGTGAGTAACAACACGAGTTAAACCAGCAGCGGCAACACGGTCACTCTTCTTTTCAGCTTTTGCGATACCCTTTTCACGTAAGTATTCTAGAGCTTTCTTTTCGTCACCATCTGAAGCAACTAAAGCTTTCTTAGCATCCATCATACCTACACTTGTCTTTTCACGTAATTCTTTTACTTGAGCAGCAGTAATCTTTGCCATTGTTATGGCCTCCTTAAGTTTTATATTAAAAAAGGCCGACTCATCCCAGGCCTTATCGGTCCAAAAACATGAGTCAGCCTAAGTGTTCAAACAAAATCAATATTTAAAAAATATTACTTGTCTTCACTTTCATTTTCATCTTTAGTGTCTTCGAATGTGCTTTCGCTAACATTTTCTTCACCTTGGTTACCTTCAATGATAGCGTCAGCCATCTTAGCAGTAATTAGACGAACGGCACGAATAGCGTCATCGTTTGATGGGATAATAACATCAACGTCATCTGGGTCAGTGTTAGTATCAACCATAGCAACGATAGGAATGTTTAACTTGTGAGCTTCGTGAACAGCAATTTGTTCTTTACGAGGGTCAACGATGAACATAACATCTGGAATCTTAGGCATGTCTTCGATACCACCAAGGAATTTTTCAAGCTTGTCAGTCTTCTTCTTTAGAAGAGCAACTTCCTTCTTAGGTAGTCTTTCGAAAGTACCATCTTCAGCCATCTTCTTAAGATCCTTTAGGTACTTGATACGACTTTGGATAGTGTCCCAGTTAGTTAAAGTTCCACCTAACCAACGGTGGTTAACGTAGAATTGACCTGCACGTACAGCTTCTTCTTGGATTGAGTCTTGAGCTTGCTTCTTAGTACCAACAAATAGTACAGTAGCGCCCTTAGCAGCTTCATCCTTCATAAAGTTGTATGCTGAATCAATCATCTTAACAGTCTTTTGTAAGTCGATGATGTAGATTCCGTTACGTTGGGTAAAGATGTATTTCTTCATCTTAGGGTTCCAACGACGAGTTTGGTGACCGAAGTGGACACCAGCTTCTAGTAATTGTTTCATAGAAATAACAGCCATATTAATAGCCCTCCAAAAATAGTTTTTTCCTCCCCGTCAATCTATCAATTCAGAAACTATCAATCGATAGCACTATCTGAGTTGTCATGACAGGTGTGAATTGGTAATAAATACCGAATATTATTGTATATTAAACTCCAATATTTATCAAGCTAAATATTACAATTTAACAATCTTACCTGATTTACCTGTGTTTATTAGGTCTCTGTTAGCATCCAATGATAGAGTAACCATGTTTCTAACCGCTGTTTCAGTGTAGAAAGCAATGTGTGGAGTAATCAAAACATTGTCTCTGCTCATTAGGTTCTTTAGAAGATTATCTGAGATATCATCGAAACTATCAAAGTTAACATTGAAGACACCTACTTCTGATTCATAAGTATCCAAAGCAGCACCTGCTAGTTTACCTGAATCTAATGCCTTGATTAACGCGTCAGTATCAATTAGTGAACCACGAGCAGCGTTAATAATGTATGAACCATCTTTCATTTCTGATAAAGTCTTGTCGTTTACCATGTGTTCATTTTCCTTAACGGCTGGTGCGTGAAGTGAAATGATATCAGCTTGTTTGTATAAATCGTCTGGAGTATCAACGTAGATACCTTGTTTTTCTAGTTCAGGGTTTCTAAATGGATCATATGCAATCACTTTTGCGCCGAATCCACGACAGATATCAACCAATACGTGACCAATACGACCTGTTCCGAAAACACCAACAGTCTTTGAATTTAATTCTTGACCGATTTCAGGTGCCCATCTTAAGTCACCTGAACGTTGCTTGTCTTCAAAACGTTTTGTATTTCTTAGTAATCTCATAATTTCAGTAATTGCTAGTTCCGCAATTGCGTTTGGAGAATATGCTGGAACGTTTGTTACGGTAATTCCATTTGCTTTTGCAGCATCAGAATCAACGTTATCTACCCCAACGTTTCTTAGTGATAAGTACTTGATGTTAAAACTACCTAATTTATCTAAAATTTCTTTAGTGTATGGTTTTTGTTGGTAAGCAACCACACCATCAAATCCATTAGCTTCTTCAACAGTTGATGAATCAAGTAATTTGGTTTCCACCTTTACTTCTACTTCCGGATTTTTTTGTTCCCATTCTTTTAAATATGGCATTTCATCATTTCTGATTCCATAAGCAATAATTTTCAATACAAAAACCTCCAAATATTCATCGTTACAGTTAGAATTATAACACTTTACATCGCGTCTTAAAGATTTAGGCCGTATTTAGCTAACTTTACCCCATTTTCATTTAGGTATTCTAACTTCTTGGCTCTACTTTGATGCTTAAAATGATACTCGGCACTCAAAGCATCATGTTTATTGTCAAAACTTTCTGAATATATCATTTCCACTGGCAAATGATTCCTAGTGTACTTGGCACCTTTTCCACTTTGATGTTGTTCTAACCGATGTTTCAAATCGGTCGTGTACCCACCATACAACGAACCATCTCCACACTTTAAAACATACATATAAAAATTATTATCCATATAAAATCTTCCTTACAAAATCTGTATATTCGTTCGAATTATCTTTGTAAACAAAAATAGGTGGTAGTACCTTAGTTCCACCATTCTTTCCCGCTTTAATTCCTTCAACTAGAATCATGTTTGACTCTTTTCCCTCACGTGGATAAATGTATTGAATTCTTTTTGGCATTACGTTGTGAGATTGCATGGCATCAAATAGTTCTAGCATGCGATCAGGACGGTAAACAAAGAACGCTTTAGCGTTTGTCTTTAAGAGTCCCTCACACACGGTTAGGATTTTATCTAGATTAGTTGTAATTTCATGTCTAGCGATTGCTAAATATGGATTTGGATTTTTCTTACTGTCCTCTAAGTCAGGGAAATAAGGTGGGTTACAAGTTATCACGTCAACAGAATCTTTTTCCACATAATCAAATGTATTATCAAGGTCATCATTTATCACGGTCAACTTGTCATCTAATCTATTTAGACTAACACTGCGTTTTGCCATGTCAGCCAGTTTGTCCTGTAGTTCGATTTCGTAAATATTTCCATTGGTTTTATGTGACATAAATAATCCAACTGCACCATTGCCGGCACACAAATCGACAGTCTTTGAAGCACTCTTCTTAGGCAATCTAGCAAAATCTGCTAAAAGCACCGCATCCAAAGAGAATGAGAACACTTCGGGATTTTGAATTATCTTTATATCATTACTATATAGTTGATCTATTCTTTCGTTTTCCTTTAAAACATCGTCCACTTGAATATTCCACCTTATTTTTTTCTTGCATAAATCAATAATAATAGAATACTATTAAATAATAAAGTACGAGAGGAGTTTATTTAATGTATTCTTTTTTAAAGTTCTTATGTAGAATCATTTTATATCCAATTAATGGAATGCCTAAGTTTGAAAATAAACAAAGAATTCCGGAAGGCAATTACATATTAGTTGCACCGCACCGTACATGGTTTGACCCATTGTACTTTGCCCTAGCAGCAAGTCCTAAAGAATTTGCTTTCATCGCTAAAAAGGAACTATTCAAAAACCCACTTTTAGCATACGTATTAAGACATGCAAACGTATTAAGTGTTGATCGTGAAAATCCTGGTCCATCAGTAATTAAAGAACCTGTTAAGATTCTTCAAAACACTGATAAGTCACTAATCATTTTCCCTTCAGGAACTAGACATTCTCAGGCTCTAAAAGGTGGCGCTACTTTAATCGCCAAGCTTTCTAAAGCACCTTTACTTCCTGCTGTTTACCAAGGTCCACTTACATTTAAGAGTTTGTTCTCACGTAAGAAAGCTGTCATCAACTTTGGTGACCCTATTTACTTGGACAAATCAATTAAGCTAAACGAAGAAGGTCAAAAAGCAGTCGAACAGCAAATGCAAGATGCTTTCGATAAATTAGATAAAGAAATTAATCCTGACTTTAAGTACGTTGATCCTTCATCAAAAAAATAAGCAATAAAAAAAGACTTAATCTTTGAATTAAGTCTTTTTTTATTTATTTGGCGTTAGCCTTCATACTGTTCATCATTTGATTTAACTTCTTAGCTGAAGGTTTTTGACCCATTTGTAGCATCATTGCTCTTAATTGATCCTTGTTAATTGGGGGATTATCTTTAAGATATTTTTCCATGTACTTACGTGCCATGAAGAATCCACCGATCAAACCTACGATTAAAGCTAAAAGAATTAGGATAATCCATAAGAATGTTGACATAATTCTTCCTCCTCCCGTTAGTTACTAATATTAATTTTACACAACTTAATTATTAAATTCAAAAAAAGTTTTAATCGTCACGTAAACCTTTTTTACGTTGAACTTCCTTAACCTTTTCTGGTGTAACTTCTTTACCTTCTTTATTGAAAACTTGAACCATTTCAATTTGGCTTCTCATGTTTTCTTTAAAACGTTTTAGGTATTGTTTTCTAAGGTCAGCTCTTTCAGCTTCTTCTTCCTTAGTCAATCCACCTTCCTTAGCTTTATGTGCTAATTCGTTAATACGTGGAATAAGTTTCTTTAAAATTGGATCTTCTGCTTCTGACATTTAATTATCTCCTTTGCGAACATTTGTTTTTATTTTCCCGTTATGCTATATTAAAGCTATTATATTACAAGAAACGGGGTATTTATGTGACTTTTTCAAAAGAAGAAAAGACTTCTAAACAATTAGCTATTTTAGAATTTATCTGGAAAAGAATCAATAGCCAAGGCTATCCTCCTACAGTAAGAGAAATAGGTGAAGCCGTTAATCTTTCATCCACATCAACCGTCCACGGTCATTTAAGTCGCCTTGAAAAGAAGGGTTTTATCGTTAAAAATCCTGCTAAACCAAGAGCACTTGAAATCACCGAAGATGGTCTTAAGAAAATTGGTGTTAACACTCACCCTGGTGAAATCCCTGTTTTAGGTACCGTTGCTGCTGGTGAACCAATCCTAGCGGTTGAAGATACATCAGAATACTTCTCAATGCCCGACCAATATGAAAACTCAGATGATGTTTTCATGTTAGTCATTCAAGGCGAAAGTATGATCAACATAGGTATTTTAAACGGTGATAAAGTCATCGTTAAAAAGCAATCAACTGCTGAAAATGGTGATATCGTTATTGCAATGACTGATGAAAACGAAGTCACTTGCAAACGATTCTTCAAGGAATCCAGTCACTATCGCTTACAGCCTGAAAACGATAACTTAGCTCCAATCATATTGGATCACGTATCAATCGTTGGTAAGGTTGTCGGATTATACCGTGACAGTATTTTTTAAAATACTTCACCTTCGTAGTGATATTCAGGCATTTCTTGGAAATCAAATTTTTCAACATCGGACACCTTTGTTAGATATGATTTTGATCCGTTTGATAACATTAAGTTAACAATCGCATCTTTTTCATGGAATAAAACAACTGGTTTATCAATTGCATAAGCATACCCAATTTCGAAAGCTGTACCGCTGTCAACATTGTCGTCTACAAAGTCGATAATCGCGATAACGGCATCAGCTTTTTTTATTTCATCCACATCAAGTTGAAAAACATCTTTAGACCATTGGCTACTGCCAATTTCTGCCCCGTCGTTTACATTTGAGTTTCTTGGGCTAAAGTATTCTGAAACTGAAGGATTGTTATCCAATGCCTTTTCAATTCTTTGAATACGGTCAATTTGTTCATCATCGAAAAATGGTCCTGCTAAATATAATTTCATGTCAGTCTCCTACTTTCTTCCATAAATTCTTTGGTGGTCTTTTACCCCTTCAAGGAAAAATTCCGCCTTATCATTACTAGTATCCAACTTGATATCACCATCAGCGATTGGAATCCAGTTAGTAAAGATTTCTTCGTATTCTTCAACAGAAACTTGTTTTCTTGACTTCAAAGCATCATCTAATGATTTAGCTAATTCATCATTTCTAAAGTTATCCCTTAGTTTCATTGGGAAAAATTCACCCTGGGCACCAGAACCATAACTGAATAACGCAATACGATCACCAGATTGTAAATCATCTGAGTTATTAATTAATGATAGGAAGTTTAGGTACAATGAACCGGTGTATAGGTTACCAACATTTTCGTTGTAAATACGACCCTGTTCGAATTCTTTCTTCAAGTTAGCTTGTTGTTCTTCATCGGCTTCATCAATGATTGATCTTAGTGCCTTGATTCCCATCTTTGGATAAGGTAAATGGAATGTCATTGCTTTGAAATCGGCGATGGTTTGCCCAGTGATTTCCTTGTATTCATCCCATGTCTTCTTGAAGAAATCAACGTAAACATCGTTTGAATAATGACCATCAACAACGGCTTCTGTTCTGTATAATGGTCTCCAGAAGTCCATTACATCATCAGAATAGAATGTGCTTGGGCCATCGAATTCAGCAATTAAAGGGTTGGCAGAAATTACCATGGCAACGGCGCCCCCACCTTGAGTAACTTCACCAGGTGTCTTAATACCGTATCTAGCAATATCGGCACCAATTACTAAGGCTTGTCTTTCAGGATGGTTTTGCACATATTCTTTGGCCATTTGAAGACCAGCAGTTGCACCATAACAAGCTTGCTTGATTTCAAAAGCACGAGCTCGACGGTTTAACCCTAACATGTTTTGTAAGTAAATGGCAGCAGATTTGGAGTTATCTACCCCGGTTTCTGTTCCAAAAATAATTAGATCAATTTTTTTACGATTATCATCATCAATAATCTTGGTACAAGCATTTGCTGCCATTGTGACAACATCTTGGGTATTTGGAATTACAGCTTGTTTCTTTTGGCCAATTCCAATCAAATACTTGTTTGGGTCCTCGTTTCTAGCGTTAGCTAGATCGACCATATCTAAATACATATCTGATGAGTAAAAACTCATCTTGTCAATTCCAACATTCATAATGATAATCCACACTTTCATATAAATATTATTTTAATTGTACTATGAAACAACATTCTTCACAAAAGAAATAATAAAAAGGCGCACCGTTAAGTGCGTCTTTTTATTTTTTAAATTGCTTCTTTGCCTTTAAGAATGCATCAGCATAGTAATAAGTTTTTTGGTAGGTTTGTTCACCTGTGTATTGGTTAGGATATTCACCCCAAATGGAGAATGCCGCTCCAATATTGTTCTTGCTCTTAGCAAGATTCTTCTTGGATTGGTCATTCCACATGCTCATCTTCCACTTCTTAAATTCACTTGTCCAAATTTTCTTTGATTCTTTTGTGAATGAAGTAGGATCTGTAATCATGTATAGGTAGTAATTATTGTAGTTGATTGTCTTAAAACCGGCCTTGTTTAGTTCAGGCAAAGTTGCACGCATTCTGATGTTATCCTTACGGTCCTTACTTGAACTAACCTCACCAGTTAAACTCCAGTAATTAATCAAAATATCCTTGTGATACTTATTTAAAACCGCTTTATGGAAACTATCATTCCACATTTCAAGTTTTAAATTATGTTGTTTAACGTAATCATCAATTGCATTGATGTATTTAACAGCAGCATTTTGATCACTACGATTATTAATGGTGATTTCATCAGCACCAACAATAATGTGGTATCCCTTTGGTAATAATCCAACGTATTCACTCAAAAGTTTCTTAGAAAAATCCAGAGTCGCCTTCTTGTGGTAGTACATTTCGTTATAACCATCTTTGTTATCCAATTGTTTAGCTAACTTCTTACCAGCAGATGTGTAAGAAAGAAGTTTAATAATAGATTTATCATGTCCGGGCAGGTCAATTTCCGGGATAACTTCGATTCCATTCATATAACCATATTGAATGATATCCAATAGTTGATCCTTGGTTAAAAACGCCCTCTTAGTCTTTTTGTTATAGTAAACACCATTTTTTTCATATGAATTCTTAACAGTTTGACCTAATGTTGAACTTTCAACACCATATCTTTCATTATCATTTAAGTGAAGTTGAAGATATGTACCGTGATCTTTTTTAAGTAACTCAATGTACTTTTTGATTGTTGATGGTGCGTAATATGTTCTTGAACAATCCAATGACAAACCAATTCGTTTGGTATTATTATTAGTTGCTGCTAGGGTCTTTTTAGAAAGTGAACCCATTTGAACAAAAATCAAAATTAAAGCAAGAACTGCTCCTATGATTAGATATCTTTTTTTCGGCATAATCACCACTCTTTTCTTTGCGATTATTATATTTTTTAGTATAGCATTAAAATTTCATAAATCTATCTATTTTCATATTTTGTAATCATTATGAAATAGTTACATGTTAATAATAGTGTTTTAATCTTAAATCTAATTTAAATCTAAGATATACAATAATTTAATTATTCTCCACGGTAATACGATTAAAGATGTTACAAATAGACATGTATGATAATAGGAGTATGTTATACATGAAAAAAAGCGTCATCAATTTTTTAAACTAATCTGCACATTGATAAACTTTTCATTAATTGTATTTACAATGTTTGGAGTTTGTTCTAACTGGTACTCAGCTGAAACTTACTTAAATAATTTAAAAATAGATTCAGTAATTGTTATTCAACTTTTGTTTGTAGTCTTAGCATTAATTCAAATTATTTCATTCTTCATCCGTAAAATAGATTTGAAAAAAGAAGCGATGATTTCTCTCGTATTATTCATATTAGGTTTTGTCCTTTACATATTATAAGCAGCAACAATGCAATTTCTTGCATCCATTTTAATAATTCTTCTTTTGTTAATAATTGATAAAAAAATATTTAACTTAAATTGAAATTCCTAAATGAAAAGCACCCTACTATCTGTATAGTAAGGTGCTTTTTTCTTTTACATTTATGATCATGAAAGTATCAAAAGGAGAGTACAGGAGTCGAACCTGCCCGCCGGTGTTACCGGGTCGTCGGATTTCGAGTCCGATGCATTACCGCTCTGCCAACTCTCCATAAAAAAGGATGTACTAGGCATCCAATAAATTTAGTATTTTAGTAGGCTAAGAATATCGTAATCCTTAATCTTTTCTCTACCCTTTAATGCTTCAATTTCAACAATGAAAGCAGCTCCAACAACAATTCCGCCTAATTGTTCAACAAGCTTGATTGTTGCTTCAATTGTTCCACCAGTTGCAAGTAAATCATCAGTGATAAGAACTCTTTGGCCAGGCTTTACAGCATCAGAATGTAGGTAAAGTGATGACTTTCCGTATTCTAATCCGTAAGAAGCACTAACTGTCTTACCTGGTAATTTACCTTTTTTTCTAGCTGGTACGAATCCAATGCCTAAATCATAAGCAACTGGACAACCAACAATGAAGCCACGCGCTTCGGGGCCAACGATTAAGTCGACTTTCTTTTCTTTAGCATATTTTACTATCTCATCGGTAGCTTGGTGATATGCTTGTCCATCTTCCATTAATGGTGAGATATCTCTAAATAAAACACCTGGTTCTGGAAAATCTTCGTAACTTGCAATGTAGTCATGCAAATCAAGTGCCATTAGCCAATAACTTCCTTTCATTAACCCAAACAAATACGAATAGCTTGTTTAAACTTCTCTTTACTAATTGTCAAAAGTTGTTTTTCAGCTTCGATTTGTTTCTCTCTATTCTGGTATGCGCGACTGTTTGATAAATCACTGTTAACCAGATCAGGATTGTAATTCATAATTCCATCATTAATATAAACGAAATTTAGTTCATTAAATACATCTACCATGAAGATAAATATATCACGGTCAATGCCTAAATAGCGACTAATTTCATCTACTTTATCATGTATCTGAATGTTGTTATGCGTCTTAATGAACTTAAATAGTTTAGCATATTGAGCACGGTTTGGCATCCCCTTTTTAAAAATATAATGATTTTTGAAAAGGTAAAATGTCACGCTATTAAAACTAATTTCACTTAAAGCATCTTGCAAATGTGAAATATCACTAGGACAATCAACAATTATTATATTATCAAATTTATCAAATGATGACAAATCAGGATATAAGCCAACAGTGGAGTCAGATCCTACAAATGGACGCAACTTGTTGTATAGTTTTTCATTAAAGAATAAGTATGCAGCATCCGGTTCAAACATTTCTTTTGCTACAACTTGTGTTCTTTTATCAACAATTTCAACACCGCTGCTGTACATATCATCCAACATGATTTGAATGGTCGTACGACCTTTCCAGGTATTCTTTTCCAAGTGACCAGCAACTTTCATTGCATCGCTATTGTCCAATAGGTCATCGGCAAGTGCACCGTTCTTAAATGCTAGTACATTGACCTTACTACCATGATCAACCATTTGGAATTTTAGATGACTATTATCCTTACCCATTGTTTGAACGTTAGTAACGTTTTGTGGTGTAAATTCGAATACTGGGAATTCATTGTCGGTACCAAACGGTGCCAATAATTGAACTTGGTTAAACAAGTCTTCGTTTACATCACTGCAACTTAAGTCCGCAAAAATGTTCAATGGTGCTTTAACTTGGTCTGATAATTCGTGTTCCTTAGCATATTCATCTAAGTGATCAGTTAATGCCGTGACGTCATCTTCTTTGATGCTTAGTCCAACAGCCATTTCATGTCCACCAAATGAAACCATTTGATTTCTCATACCATTGATTGCATCGAATAAATTAAATCCTTCGACACTTCTACCTGACCCCTTTAGGATTCTGGTATTAGTATCCAAGTTCATTACGATGCTTGGTTTATGGAATTGTTCTACCAAACGACTGGCAACAATTCCAACAACTCCTTCGTGCCAGTTTTGACCATATACGACCAACACCGCACTTTCTGGTTGAGTTTGAGCTTGAATAATTGCTTCGGTACTGATGTCTTCTACAAACTTACGACGCTTTTTATTTTGGTCCTCAGTGTCCTTAGCTAATTCTTCGGCCTTGATATCATCAAATGTTGTTAATAGTTCAACTCCGGAACTGGCACTACCCATTCGACCTAATGCGTTCAAACGAGGTGCTAAGCCAAAACCAATGCTTTGTTCGTTAACAACCTCTTTAATCCCGGCTAGCTTAGCTAAGCTGTATAAACCTGGACGTTCAGTGTTAGCAATCATTTGTAGACCGTACTTTACAATCACCCTGTTTTCATCAGTTAAGGAAACTAAATCGGCAACAGTCCCAATTGCGGCTAAATCCAAGAATTCTTCTGGTAGTTCACCCAATAGCGCAGTTGCTACTTTAAAAGCGATTCCCACACCAGAGAATTCACCAAATGGGTATTCATGGCCAGGATATCTAGCATGCACAATCGCATAAGCATCGGGTAGTTCATCTGGCATTTGATGGTGATCGGTAATGATGACATCGCATCCCATTTTGTTTGCGGCATCGACAGATTCTTTGCCGGAGACACCGTTATCAACGGTCACCATTAATTTGGTCCCGTCATTAATTAAACGCTTGTATACTTCAGGATTTGGACCATAACCGTCGGTAAAACGATTAGGAACAAAGTATTCAACGTTGGCACCCAAATTTTCTAGTGTTTCATACATCACCGATGTACTTGTGATTCCATCAGCATCGTAATCACCATAAACGGTGATTTTTTCATCGTTTTCGATGGCTCTAAAAATTCGTTTGCATGCCTTTTCCATATCATGCAACAAAAAAGGATTTCTTAGATCACTCAACTGAGGGTTTAAGAAACCATTTATCTTGTCTTCACTGTCATATCCCTTCTCAATCAATGATTCGACAATTCTAGGGCTAATCGATAGTGATTTCCCAATTGTCGTAGCATCATTTGAGAGTTTCGTATTCGTATGTTTCCAATCAAAATTAGCGGAGATCATCTAATCAATCCTTTTATCTTAATTATTTTTTTCAAATGGTATATCTATCACGTCGAAGTCCTTAACAACCTTAGTGTTATTAAAGACAGTTTTTGCTTGATTTTGTAATTCATAAGCCATTTTACCTGTATATCTGGCCGAAACGTGAGTAAGTAATAGACGACCAACATTAGCTTTAGTTGCTAACTTCGCAGCTTGCATGTTGGTTGAATGGTAGTAGTTGTGAGCCAATCTGCTTTCGCCCTTACCAAATGTACTTTCATGAACCAATACATCGGCATTTTGTGCCAAGTTGTAGCTGGTTGGGTTGCTTCTAGTATCACCAATAATGGTAACTGTTCTACCCTTTTGAGCTGGTCCAATGAAGTTTTGGCCATTAATTTCTCTACCGTCATCTAAAGTAACAGTTTCACCGTTCTTAATCTTTCCATATACCGGACCAGATGGAATGTTTGCTTCTTTTAACTTATCGACTAGTAGTTCACCTTGGTGGTCTTTTTCTTCGATTCTAAAGCCGTAACAAGTAATTTGATGATCTAATTCACCCATGGTTACCTTAAATTTATCATCTTCAAAAACAACACCTGGTTGTGTTAATTCTTCAAAATTAATCTTGTAAGCAAGTTTAGTTTGAGATACTGCTAAACTTACACGAACAAAGTCGGCGATTCCCTTTGGTCCATAAATTGTTAATGGAGTGTCGCCACCTTGGAATGAACGTGAACTTAATAGACCTGGTAAACCAAAAATATGATCACCATGTAAATGAGTAATGAAAATTTTATTAATTTTACGAGGCTTTAAGTTAGTTCTCAAGATTTGTTGTTGAGTACCTTCACCACAATCAAACAACCATACTGAGTTGCATTCATCCAATAGTTTTAATGCTGTTGCAGCCACATTTCTAAATTTACCTGGAACCCCTGATCCAGTTCCTAAAAATTCTAATTGCATAAATTCATTTTTCCTTTTCTATTCGTAATATTCGATATATAAATTGTAGCACATAAAAAAAGATGGGATTAGTCCCATCTACTTTTATTAGTCCACAAATGAGAATGTGAAGTCTAGAATTGAAACCATGTCGCCGTCTTTTGCGCCATGTTCTCTTAGTGCGTCATCTACACCCATTCCCTTAAGCTGTCTTGCGAAACGTAGCATACTTTGGTCGTGAGTTGTATCTGTCATTTGGAATAGACGTTCAATCTTCTTACCGTATAGAACCCAAACACCGTCTTCATCACGTCTGATGTTGAATGGTGCTTCTTCATCATCAGCATTGTATTCAACTTCTTCATCAACGTCTTCAACGTCAGTGATTGGGAACTTAGGAGTAGTTTCCAATAGGTCTGAAGTCTTAGAAATTAATTCCTTAAGGCCTTCATGGGTGATTGAAGAAATAGCCAATACTTCGTGAGCTAATTCATCGTCTTTAATTTGTTCTTTAAATGTTTCTAGATTTTCAGCAGCATCAGGCATATCCATCTTGGTTGCTACCACGATTTGTGGTCGTTTTAGCAGATTTTCATCGTACTTAGCTAATTCATCGTTAATTTTCTTGTAGTCAACGTAAGGATCTCTTCCTTCTTGGCCACTCATATCAACTAAATGCAAGATGACACGTGTTCTTTCAACGTGACGTAGGAATTGGAAACCTAAACCAATTCCAGATGATGCTCCTTCAATTAATCCAGGTAAATCGGCAATTACGAAGTCTCTACCGTCATCTAGTCTAACCATCCCTAGGTTAGGTACCAATGTTGTAAAGTGGTATTCAGCAACCTTAGGTTTTGAACTAGTGATTGTAGATAGTAGTGTTGATTTACCAACTGATGGGAATCCAACTAGTCCAACATCAGCTAATACTTTTAATTCTAAACGAATGTTTAATTCTTCACCAGGTTCACCGTTTTCGGCAATTTCTGGTGCTGAGTTCTTGGCAGAAGCAAAGTGGGTGTTTCCTCGTCCACCACGTCCACCTTTCAATGCAACGTATTCATCTTCAGGATTTACCAAGTCAAATAACAATTGGTTGGTATCATCATTATATACTGATGTTCCTTCTGGAAGATAAATATATAAATCATCGGCACTCTTACCGGTCATTCGTTTATTTCCACCGTCTGCCCCGTTTTTAGCGGCAAACTTACGCTTATATCTGAAGTCCATCAAGGTGTTCATCCCTGTGTCCACAGCAAAAATAACGTTTCCTCCGCGGCCACCATCACCACCGGCAGGTCCACCGTTTGGAACGTATTTTTCTCTTCTAAAGGCAACTATTCCGTTACCACCTTTTCCTGACTTTACATTAATTTTTACTTGATCAACAAACATGTTATCTCCGCTCTACTTTTTATTTTATACATAGTATAACTTTATTTTTGAAGACCGTAAACAGTCCACATCATTTTTCAATATTATTTAATGAGTATTTGATATTCTTTGCTGTTTTGGTATTAATCCCCAACGCCTCAATTTCGTTAATTGGCGCGTTGGCAATTTTCTTCATTGTCTTAAACTTGTTCAACAACTTACTTCTAGTCTTTGGTCCAACTCCCTCGATTGTATCAAGTTCCGAGCTAAGTGAGTGCTTAGTGTGAACTTTGCGATGGAAGTTAATCGCAAATCTATGAACTTCGTCTTGAATTCTTTGAACAAGATAGAATGCCTGACTCTTTGGATTCAACGAAATATGTTCATCCAATTGTCCAAACAATAAGTCGGCAGTCTTATGCTTATCATTCTTAACCATTCCGGCAACCGGAATTTCCAAACCTAATTCGTTTTCCAAAACATCCTTAACGGCGTTCAATTGGATTTCTCCACCATCCATTAGGATTAAGTCTGGTAAGTCAGCATGTTCCTTCAAAAGTCTTGTATATCTTCTTCTAATAACTTCTCTGGTACTTGCTGCTTCATCAGCGTGATCTTCGTTTTGGAGTTTGTACTTACGATAAGCATTCTTATTTGGTTTACCATCCACGAATTGAATCATGGCTGAAACAATGTCAGCCCCTTGAATGTGTGAGTGGTCAAAGGCTTCAATCGTTTTAGCTGAAGAAATGTTCAGGGCAACCGCTAATTCTTCGGCAGCGCCCTTAGTCTTGATGTTATCCAATTCCATTAAACGGAACTTTTCATCCAAGACTAGCTTGGCGTTCTTTTGTGCCATATCGATTAAGTCTTTCTTTTGACCCCTTTGTGGAACTCTCACCGGTGTTCCAATCGCTTCTGAAATCAAATCAGCATCCAAAGTTTCAGGAATCAAGACTTCCCTTGGTGTTTGGTGATTTTCTTCAGAGTAGAACTGACCGATAAAGTCTTCCATTGTTTCAACGGGGTCATCGACAATTGGAAAACTACGCTTAACTCGTTTCAATAAACGAGCTTGTCTGATAAAGAAGATTTGAATTGAAATCCATCCATGGTTCACATAGTAATTGAAAATGTCACGAGGTGTGGTGTCATTTGAAATAATCTTTTGTTTTTCCACAGTGATTTCGATGTACTTTAATTGGTCCCTGATTTCGGCAGCGCGTTCGTATTGTAATGAATCCGCAGCAATCTTCATCTTTTCAGTTAACATCTTCTTGGCAATTCCCACATCACCATTTAAAAACGACTTAATGTGGCGAATTTGGTTTTGGTATTCAGACTTAGGAACCTTTTTAAAACAAGCTCCTAAACATTGTCCCATGTGATAGTAAAGACAAGGTCTGTGTTGATAACCATTACATCTTCTCAGTGGATAAACCTTTTGTAAGAAGTGCAACGTTTCATCAGCAGCGTATACGTTTGGATATGGACCAAAGTAGTATCCACCGTCTTTTTTAATAGTATTAACAATTTTTAGTTGTGGATCACGTTCGTTTGTAATCTTGATGTATGGGTATCCACCATTACCTTGTTTTAATTGAATATTATAGTAAGGTCGATGCTTTTGAATCAATGTGATTTCTAGTAGGAATGCTTCTTTATCATTAGTAGTAATAATGGTTTCGAAGTCCCTAATTTGTGAAACCAACTTGGCTGTCTTTCCCTCATGGCTACTCTTAAAGTATGACCTAACACGATTCTTTAGATTTTTTGCCTTACCAACATAAATGATTTTACCTAATTTATTCTTCATCAAATAACATCCAGGTAAATCTGGTAATAATCTAAGTTTATGCTCAATGTGTGAAGTTGCCATTTTATCACCTCGTTTGAAAAAACACTTCAATATGACAAATTCGATTTAATTTGCTATCATATACCATAAATAAGGAGATGCATAATTATGGGTTTAAATATTCAACGTAACAACGACTTAAATGCTATGTTCGATAAGTTTGCCAAACTGGACACTAAGAACGAAGATCGCGATAAATTTTTAAAACGTAAAGATAAAAAATCAACCGATAAAAAGAAAGAAAAATAATATAATTTAGGCATCACAATTAAATTGTGATGCCTATTTTTTATTGTTTATTTAGGCGGTTAATATTGAATTCAGCAATTTCTTCAAAATCAATATTGTTCCATTCTGCAACTTGAGATAGGTACCAAAGTACGTCACCCATTTCCTTAACAAGCTTTTCACGATCTAGTGAATCGCCATGGAAAGTGTACTTCTTAACTAGGTCAACAACTTGACCGGTTTCACTAGCTAATCCTAGTGCACAGTTAGTTAAGACTTGTTCATTTCCGTGTAATGTTTTATTTGCAGCTTTTTGGTATTCGTTAAATTCCAATTATTTTACCCCCGTTTTATTTTCGATCCATTTCCAAACTTCTTCTTTTCCGTACTTACTTAAAGCAGAGAATAATTGTATTTCATCACCGTCGTTTAAGTCAACCGTCTTGTTCAAAATACTTACTTCTTTATTCCACTTGCTCTTAGGAGTCTTATCCATCTTAGTAGCCAAGACTAAAGTTGGAATGTCATAGTATTTTAGAAACTCGTACATTTGCAAATCATCTTGACTTGGTGCACGTCTACCGTCAATTAATAAAACAACCCCTTTTAGTTGTCTTCTAGTGGTTAGATATGTTTCAATCATTTCTCCCCATTTAGCACGTTGTGCCTTTGAAATTTTCGCATAACCATAACCTGGAATATCAACAAAGAATAGTTTTTCGTCTAAGTTATAGAAGTTCAATGTTTGAGTCTTTCCTGGCTTGTTAGAGGTTCTAGCATAACCGTTACGGTTAATTAACACATTGGTTAAAGAAGATTTTCCCACATTGGAGCGACCAACCAATGCAATTTCTGGATATCCATTACTTGGGTATTGTTTGGGTTCCACCGCACTGATATCGATATTGACGTTGTGTACATCCATCTTAATTCACTCGTTTCTGTAATTTTATATATCAATTCTACCATAAAAAAGGCATCTTCATAAATGCATTTACCACAAAAATAACTTTTAATTATTTAAAAAATAAAAGGCCCTACAGTACTAAACACTGTAAGGCTTTTTTATTATTGAGCTTCTTTTACAATCTTTGGTTCTGCTTTTTTCAAAACAGAGTCAGCAGTAACGATAACTTTCTTAACATCTTTATCGCTTGGTACTTCATACATGATATCTCTCATGGTATCTTCCATGATTGATCTCAATCCACGGGCACCGGTCTTTCTTTCGATGGCTATGTGAGCCATTTCCTTTAGGGCATCGTCTTCGAATTCTAATTCGACACCATCGATTGACATTAGTTTAACGTATTGTTTAACCAATGCATTCTTAGGTTCGGTTAAAATCCTAACCAAGTCTTCTTCGCTTAACTTGTTTAAAGCAGTAAGAATAGGCAAACGACCGATAAATTCAGGGATTAGACCGAATTGTAGCAAGTCACTTGGGATAACGTGTTGCATAATGTTATCATCGTTAACTTTAGCTGCTTCACTGGAATCAGTACCGAAACCAATGGTCTTGTCTCCTAAACGATGTTTTACGATGTCTTGAATACCATCAAAGGCACCACCAACGATGAATAAAATGTTCTTAGTATCAATTTGAATCATTTCTTGTTGTGGATGCTTTCTACCACCATTAGGTGGAACACTAGCAACAGTACCTTCTAGGATCTTCAATAGTGCTTGTTGAACACCTTCACCGGAAACATCACGTGTGATTGAAACATTTTCTGATTTCTTAGCAATCTTATCAATTTCATCAACGTAGATGATTCCCTTTTCAGCTCTTTCAACATCAAAGTCAGCATTCTGAAGTAGCTTTAATAAGATGTTTTCAACGTCCTCACCTACATAACCAGCTTCGGTAAGAGTTGTAGCATCTGCAATTGCAAATGGAACGTTTAAAATACGAGCTAGTGATTGAGCAAGGTATGTTTTACCTGAACCAGTAGGTCCAATGATTGAAATATTACTCTTTTGTAGTTCTGTATCGTCGTCATCATCTAAGTTATTAACACGCTTGTAATGGTTATATACAGCAACTGCTAAGGTTTTCTTAGCTTCATCTTGACCAATTACGTAATCATTTAACTTATCAACGATTTCCTTTGGACTTAATGACTTGATTGTTGTATCAGTATTTTCTTGTGCTAATTCTTCGTCGACGATATCTTTACATAAATCGATACATTCATTACAAATGTATACGCCAGGTCCCGCGACGATTTTCTTTACTTGATCTTGTGATTTACCACAAAAAGAACAAGTAATGGGGCCTTTTCCTTCATTATCTTCAAACAAAAACTTCACCCCTATATAATTCCGATATTATTCTAAATAATACCACATTATTAATGTTGATAACATCATAATGCTTTAGTTTAAAAAAGGTCCAATTAACGAATTGTTAACTGGACCTTTAATATTAACAAAAATCGAAATTATTTGTTAATTTTTGACTTTGGTTCTTGTTTTGCGTTGTCAGTGATTAACTTAACAGCGTTTTGGATTGAAATATCATGTTTCAACATGTCTTCAGTTAAAGCACCACGTACGGCTTCTTCTTTCATACCGTATTGAGCAGCTAAGTCCTTAACTTGTTGATCAATTTCTTCTTGTGAAGGAACGATGTTAGCATCCTTAACAATTGCTTCTAATACAAGGTTAGTCTTCACACGTTCGTCAGCACCTTGAGCAAATTGTTTCTTCAAGTCTTCTGGCTTAGTACCAGTTAGTTGGAAGTACATTTCAGCATTGATACCTTGTTGTTGCATGCTTGCAAGGTATTGATCCATTTGACGTTGAACGTCTTCATCAATCATTGCTTGAGGAATTTCTTTAACAGTAGCATTTGCTACAGCACCCTTAATAGCTTCGTCTTCAACTTGAGTTTCACCTTCGGCCTTCTTTTGGTCCTTTAGTTGGTCCTTAATCTTAGCCTTTAGTTCTTCTAAGCTGTCAACATCTTCGTCAACATCCTTAGCAAATTCGTCATCTAGTTCAGGCATTTGCTTTTCTTTAACTTCGTGAATCTTAGTCTTGAAAGTAGCTTCTTTTGATGCTAATTCTTTAGCTTGGTAATCTTCTGGGAAAGTTACCTTAACATCAACATCTTCACCAGCTTTGTGGCCAACTAGTTGGTCTTCAAATCCTGGGATAAATGATTTTGAACCTAATTCTAGTGAGTAGTTAGTTGCTTGGCCACCATCAAATTGTTTGCCATCAACGTAACCATCAAAATCGATAACAACAGTGTCACCGTTTTCAGCAGCCTTGTCTTCTTTTAGAACAAGTTCTGCTTGGTTCTTACGCATGTCTTCAATCTTAGCGTCTACATCTTTTTGGTAAACACGAGTGTTTGGTTTTTCAACAACGATTCCTTTGTAATCACCTAGTTCTACATCTGGCTTAACAGTAACGTTAGCTTTTAGAACCCATGGTTGATCCTTTTCTAGACTATCAATGTTAACTTCTGGTTGAGCAACTGGTTCAATGCCAGTTTCCTTGATAGCTTCACTGTATGCTTCTGGTAAAAGAATGTTTAAAGCGTCTTGGTATAGAGCTTCTTCACCGTACATTTCGTTAAATACTTGGCGTGAAACTTTTCCCTTACGGAAACCAGGAACAGTGATGTTTTTCTTGTTCTTGTTGAAGGCTTGATCTAAACCTTCTTTTACTTTGTCAACACTAATTTCGAATGTTAGTTCACCGTCATTAGTGCCTTTTTTTTCCCATTTAGCTGACATTATTTTCCCTCCGACATGAAAATATAATTTTTTACAATTTTCTTCTAATTGCGCACCTCTATATTTTAACGTAACACAAGTAAAAAGTAAATAATTATAGGTCTTTCGCTTATTTTTATGTACAAAAAAAGATCCAGATAAAATCTGAATCTCTTTTTTAGAATTGATTATTCTTCGATGTCTGAAACAACACCGGCACCAACAGTGTGACCACCTTCACGAACAGTGAACTTAGTTCCCTTTTCGATGGCAACTGGCTTAGTTAGCTTAACGTCAAATTCAACGTTATCACCAGGCATAACCATTTCAACACCGTCTTCTAGTTCGATAACACCAGTAACGTCAGTAGTGTGGAAGTAGAATTGTGGACGGTAGTTTGAGAAGAATGGAGTATGACGTCCACCTTCTTCTTTACTCAAAGCATATACTTGAGCTTTGAATTCAGTATGAGTCTTGATTGAACCAGGAGCAGCGATAACTTGACCACGTACAACTTGGTCACGGTTTACACCACGAAGTAACATACCAACGTTATCTCCGGCTTCACCTTCGTCAAGAGTCTTACGGAACATTTCTAGACCAGTAACAGTAGTCTTTAAGATGTCTTCAACAAGACCGATGATTTCAACTTCGTCACCAATCTTAACAACACCACGGTCGATACGTCCTGAAGCAACAGTACCACGACCAGTGATAGTAAATACATCTTCAACAGGCATTAGTAATGGTTTTGAAGCATCACGTTCTGGAGTTGGGATGTATTCGTCAACGATATCCATTAAGTGTAAGATAACATCTTTTTGTTCTTGGTCGTCTTGTAGAGCCTTTAGAGCTGAACCACGAACAACTGGAATATCATCACCAGGGTAATCGTATTCTGAAAGTAATTCACGTACTTCCATTTCAACTAAGTCAACTAATTCATCATCGTCAACTAAGTCAGTCTTGTTTAAGAATACAACGATGTATTCAACACCAACTTGGCGAGCTAGAAGAATGTGTTCACGAGTTTGTGGCATAGGACCATCAGTTGCGGCAACAACTAGGATGGCACCATCCATTTGAGCGGCACCAGTGATCATGTTCTTAACGTAGTCAGCATGTCCTGGGGCATCAATATGAGCGTAGTGACGCTTTTCAGTTGAGTATTCAACGTGAGCAGTGTTGATTGTGATACCACGTTCACGTTCTTCTGGAGCAGCATCGATTTGAGCGTAATCAGAAGCGTCTGCTAGACCCTTTTCTGAAAGCACTTTAGTGATAGCTGCAGTTAAAGTAGTCTTACCATGATCAATATGGCCAATAGTACCAATATTTACATGGGGTTTTGTTCTTTCATAATGTTCTTTTGCCATTTATGAAAACCTCCTATAAATTTCGAAAGATTTGAATTAGCAAATGCCAACTCATCTTTATGATTTATTATACTACATCTTCTCAAAAAGACAAAATCACATATCAGTCTCAAGAAGAATTCCTTTAATATTATAGCTACTGTATTTTTATTTGTAAACACAAAAAAAGCATATTTAACAATTTTATTCTATTTAATTGAATTAAATTGTCGCTTTATAATTTCGATTAATTTTACATAATCATCATTATCGTCTTCAGTGTACTCTTTTGCTCTTAGATATGCCTGTATTGACAGGTCATACCATCTATTTGCATCCAGAATTATTTCATCATTGAATGGGTACATCAAAATTGATTGATGTTGGAAATAACTACTCAATAACATGAACTTTTCCGGATCCATCATATACTCGTCAGTTAATCGATTAAAGATAAATTGATATGAGTTCATATCTTGAAGTGATTTAATTTCACCCATCTTAACTTTCTTTGTTTTTCCATCAATCCACATCATGTCGACGACTTCATTTGAACCGACCTTTCTTAACGTGTCGATTACCTCTGCTTTAATCACAGATTGGACAAATGGATCCATCAAAACAAAGCGACTGTATTTTAAAAATTCATCGTATGGTAAATGCTGTCCATTTAAAAACGATTCTTTTTGCCAATACATCGTTTGCTTACTACTTATATGGTAGAACTTTTGTGCAAGTTGATGAATTTCTTCACTTGAATTACTTCTAAAAGAAGCTTCGCTTTCTTCAATTAGCTTTAAGCCATCATTATAATAGCTATCGTTAGCTTTAAATGTTTCAACAATTTCTCTAGATTTAATGTATTCATTATTCTTCAATAACACATTAATCATCAATAAAAAGTCATGATCGTTTGTAGTAAACGCATTTGGATTTTCCATGACTTCTTTTCTTGCTTCAACATATTGCTTCAAGCTAAAAAGAGATTGAACTAATAATACTTCAATCTCATCGCTTGGCTGATCTTCTAAGTAATTTTTGGCTTTGTTAATAGCTAGTTGATATTGTTTATCATCAATATTCGATGCAATATCCTTGGCTATTTGTGAACTATATTCATCCATTAAAATCACTCCGAATAATTAACCTTATTTATTTTTGTGGGCGCTTCTTTTTATGATGTTGGTTTACTTCCATAATAACTGGAAGAATTACCGGACGACGTTTGGTCTTATCAAATAAGAAGTGACTGATTTTTTCTCTTACGGATTGCTTCAAGTGGCTCCAATCAAATTCCTTGTTATCAAGGTTTAATTGAATGGTCTTAGAAACAATTTCAGCTGCTTCATTCATTAGGTCCTTGTTTGACTTAACGTAAATGAATCCTCTTGAAGTTATCTTAGGACGAGAAATGATAATCTTTTTCTTTCTGTCGATTGTAACAACAACGATGAAGATACCATCTTCTGATAACACCTTACGGTCACGTAAAACGATGTTACCAATGTCTCCGACACCGATACCATCAATCATAGTGTTACCAGCTTCAACGGCGTTACCATGGTGGAATTTAGCACCATCGTATTCGATAGTTTCACCCTTGCTTAGGATTAGAATCTTATCTTCGTCTACACCCATGTTAGTAGCAGCACGTTTGCTTTCGTTCATCATCATGTATTCACCACTAACTGGAATGAAGTATTGTGGTTTTAACAAGCTGATTAGCATTTGGATGTCTTCGGCACTTGCGTGATCAGAAACATTTAGGTCGTTTGAAATAACCTTAACTGTACCGTCAGCTTGGTATACCATGTCATCGGTCTTAGCCATACTGTTATCCATTGCTGGAGATGGTGAAGTAACGATTAGTACAACGTCACCGGATTCGATGTTGATATCCTTTTGTTGTTGAGCAGCCATTCTTTGAACTAGCTTGATTGGTTCACTAACTGGATTAGTTTCCAACACAACAATTTCGTCGCTTTCAAGCTTCTTTAGTTCTTCGATGTCTTCAATTAATAACCCTTCTGCTACATTAATGTATCCAGAATCAATTGCTAACTTAACTTTGGCATCTAGGTGCTTACCAACAAATACTTTTCTTTCAGACTTTGCAGCTGCATCAAATACTTGTTGAATTCTTAATAGGTTAGCAGAGTTAGCTGCAACAATCACACGACTCTTACTATCTTCAAATGTATCAAAGATGTATTGGCTAGCTTGAATTTCGTTTGCCATTGGGAAAGGATTATCCGCATTTTGTGAATCTGCTAGTAAAGCGATAACCTTCTTATTACCAACCTTTGCAATTGAACTGTAATTAGTTGCAAAACCGTTACGTAATGCTGGATCAAATTTAAAGTCACCAGTGTATACGATTTGGCCTTCTTCAACAGCCAATGAAATTCCCATTGAGTCAGGAACTGAGTGACTAGTCTTAAAGAAAGTAACTGTAACGTCATCAAAAAGAATTTCACTCTTTTCATTGATTACGTTGAAGTTGTTAAACTTCTTTGATCTTTCATTATTCTTAACTTCGTACTTAGCCATTTCAATGGTTAGCTTTGATCCGAATACCGGAACATCGAATTCGCTGACGAAATATGGTAGTGCGCCAATTGAATCCATGTCACTATTAGATAGGAAAACTCCGATAATCTTTTCCTTGTTTTCACGTAAGTATGTGAAATCAGGAATAACTACATCAATTCCTAACATGTCATTTTCGGGGTATTTTAGACCGCAATCTAAAACATAAATCCCATTGTTAATCTCAACGGCATATAGGTTCTTGCCACTCTCCCTTACTCCTCCTAAGGGAATGATTTTTACACTATTTTTCATGATTCACCTCATATAATTTTATGTATATTTTTATTATGAAATAAAATAATTATTTTCAATACGATCTCATTTAACTATCTATAGTGTATCATACTTTTAAATTGAATAATAACTGATAAGTGAATATATGTATGTATAAAAAAATGGAACCACTCATAGAGCAGTTCCATTTTAAAAATATTAACGACGTAGACCTAAACTCTTGATTAAATCACGGTAACGTTGAACATCTTTGTTACGTAAGTATCTTAGTAAGTTACGACGGTGACCGATCTTCTTCAACAAACCACGTTGTGAATGGAAATCTTTCTTGTGTTCTTTCATGTGACCATTAATTTCATTAATGTCAGCAGTTAGTACAGCAATTTGTACTTCAGCAGAACCAGTGTCACCATCATGTCTAGCATACTTCTTGATGATGTCGTTCTTTTCAGCTTGTGTTAGAGCCATTGTGTTTCCCACCTTTCAAAAGTAAATATACCAGATACTGAGTAAAGCGCCAGATGAGAGCAGCGACAAAACTAAGTATCGGTACCGTAGTTTTAAACTACGTTAATTATACTACTATGATTACCTGAAAATAGCAAGGTAATATCCTTATTAATGTAATCGGAGAAATCCGAATTATATAATTCTATTGCTTTTTTAAGTTGTCTTTTGTATAATAAAAGTCGTTGAAATTTAAGGATTTTAAATAAAATTCGACTTTTTTGGAGGTGAATTTCATGCCTGTTATTAAATCTGCTATCGAACGTGTAAAAACTAATGAAAAAGCAAACAAACGTAACGCATCTCAACTAAGCAAGATGAGAACTGCTGTTAAGAAGTTTGAAAAAGCTGATGCTAACGCTGACAACCGTGAAGAACTATTCAACAACGCTGTTAGTGCATTAGACCATGCTAAGTCAAAGGGCTTAATCAAAGCTAACACTGCTGCACGTAACAAATCACGTCTAGCTAAGTTAAACAAGTAAAAAGAACTCAGTTTTAACTGAGCTTTTTTTATTCCTAAAAAAAGGACATCTCTTTTGAGATGTCCTTTTTTGTTTATCCAATTTGATTGTCGACAAATTTCAAAGTGAACATTTGAAATAGTAGTTCTGGTGATTCAGGTGTTGATTTTAGTTTTTCTTCCACATCAACTAATCCCAAATAGGCATCCCTTAAACTACTAAATTGATACTTACGCACATTTTGCATCGCTAGTTTCACTCTAAATGGATGAACCTTTAGCTTTTCTGCAATGTTTCCCTGACTGTACCCCTTACGACTTAATACATTTACCTGTAGTAATAGTCTGAATTGAGACAACAAGACCGCATTGATTTGTAATGGTTCTTGATCCTCTACGATTAGGTTACGGTATAAATCAATGGCGTTTTTGGAATCCTTTTTCATTACGTAATCAATTAAATCAAAAACGTTTTGATCCAATGACTTGGCAACCAAGCTATCGATACTGTTCTTAGTAATGAGTTTATCCTTTTGACAGTATAGGAATAACTTAGGAAGTTCGTTCATTGCGGATGATAAATCGTTAGATACTCTGCCTAGTAATTCTTGAAGGGCATCTCCTTCTACCGTATAGCCATTACTCTTAATGTTGTTAGCAACGTATGATTGGATGGCGCGATCATCTAGTTTGGTTAAATCAATTACCTCTGCATTGTTTTTCAACTGCTTGGTAACCTTTTTTCTAGAATCTAGTTTTCCATATGGTGCCATAATGACCATAACCGTACTATCAACTGGATGGTTAACATATTCAATAAAACTATCGATGTCATGATCTAAGGTCGACTTGCTACGTTCACCGGTTAAAAAGTACGGATTGTTTACAACAACCAATCGCTTTTCACCAAAGAATGGCAAACTTTCAGCATCCCCCACGGCAGTGGCAATGTTTTGACTTTCCATGTCATAGCTAGCGAAGTTCATGGTTCTTTCTTCTTTTGGAATTAATTCCACAAAGTGTTTTTTAATTTCATTAATTAAATAGTCTTCTTTACCTAACACTAGATATATTGGGTTGATATTATTGTTTTTAATTTGTGTTAATAGTTCGTTTACTTTCATTACTATTCCCCTTGCAATTTAAATATCCAGTGATTTCCTAATAATCCATATTTATATGATATCATACCCTGTTTTTGTGTGTTCACGTATGCTAAATTATTATCCTTTAATCTTTTCAGTGTTTCAACACTCGGATGGTGATATCGGTTGTTCCTACCGGCGGAGATAATTGATATTTTGGGATGAATGAATTTTAAAAAAGCATCACTGCTAGAGGTATTACTGCCATGATGACCCAGTTTCAAATAATCCGCTTTTAGCATCGGATATTTTTGCATGATGTCACTCTCACCACTAGATGGTAAGTCACCCATAAACAGCCAACTGCGATTTCCTTTTATTGTTCCTAAGACGACCGAGTCCTCGTTTTTACCAAGGCCACTTTCAAAGGGATGATAAATGTTAAACGAAAAATCAGGTATCTTTTGGTCTGCTTTAACCAACACTAGTTTTGTTTTATTCAAATAAGGACGGATTTTTCTCATTATCGATGGATTATTCTGCAAACCATCCCCGACAATAATCCGATCGACATTTAAATCCGCTAAGATTGCGGGAATATCCCCAGTGTGATCAGCGTCTTGATGACTCAACACCAGATTATCAAGATGGTTAATACCGATACTCTTTAGATAATTAATCGACGTTTTTTCCGACTGATAGGTCACTTTACTATTTTTTCTGCGACCAAATTGCAGCTTACCACCCGTATCAATCATGGTGATTGAATGGTTAAGCGGTTCACGAATTAAGATGCTATCACCCTGACCAACATCGAAAAAGGATACCTCACCCTGAACTGGATAGTGAATATACATAAATGTGATTAGATACATACATAGTAGCATCAACACCCTTTTTAAGTTAACCCTATCGATTACCAACAAAGTCATTACAAATAATATTGTTGCCACATACAGATTGGGTTTACCAAAATTAATCTGCCCAGGTAAAGCCCCCAGCCAATTTACGACAGTATCAAAACTGTTCAATATCACCGCCACCAACGAACTAAACCATTCGCCAATTGGGTACGTAATGACCGCGATTAATATCATTGGCATAATTAACGCCGAAAATATCGGAATCACCAGATAGTTGGCCAGCATCGTTAGAGTATGCCACTGAAATAACTTGTAGATAATAAAGGGCAAACTGACTAGGTTCATCATCACCGTTTGCTTTAGCGGTCTCATTTTATTCGTATAAATCAATCCGAATGCCAGAGCATAACTTAGTTGTGAACCAAACTGTAACAACATCTCCGGCTCAATTATTAAATTGACCATCAAGGTAATCGAAAAAACATCCAAACCGGTCAATCGCTTCTTTAGTATTAATGCGATAATGCCGATTTCAACCGTTAATATCGACCGCATCAATCCAATCGATGATCCGGCAATGACGAAATATGTTGGCAGAAATATCAAGGTAATCCACCGAGTCTTCTCCCTGGTAATACGGAATAGTCCCAGTATCATTTTCAATAGGTTCACGATGTAGAAGACATGCAAACCGGAAATACTAAATAAGTGAATGAGCCCCAATGTCTTCACACCAGATAGTTCGTCATTGAATGAAGTATCCATGACACCTAGAAATAGACTGCTGGCGTAGAGGTTCAAGGGATGTGGTAATTGGTTCGTGTATTTCAGCATTAGCATCCGTAAATAATGAAGCATATCGATGATTGAAAAACGATGTTGTTCTACTACACTGTTGAGCTGCTTAACCGTCAATCGACTATAGACACCCATACTCTCGTAGTATTCCTTGGCATCAAACTGGTTAAAGTTTCTGGCCTCATCAAATGGCTGGGAGACTCCAGAAACATTGATGACAATTGGTTTAAAATATTGCTTTACCCTCTTTGCGTCATTGCCGTAGATCATTATCTGCTTACCGGTATCAGTAATAGTGCCGATACCATAAAATGAGTCGTCACTGTACTTAATATTGTCTGGATAAATCAAAACACTTTTCGTTACCGTTTGTTGTCCTTGAATTTGATTAGCCTGATTTTGTTTATATCTATACCAGAAAACCAAACAAAAAATAACCACCATGACGGTGGTTATTTTTATTACTAACGCGTTTTTTAATCGAATGATCCGAATCATCCATAGACAAAAAAGCAATAGACCGAGCTTTAAATCACCAAAGAAAATAATGCTTAATATTCCAATCGAAATCGATGGAAAAATATATAAATTATTAATTTATTTTGGTAAATAAGAGCTAAATTCAATTTGTTTGATTGTTTCTTCATCCAAGATTACTTGATTCAATTCGACATTATTTTGTTTAATTAATGACAATGCATATTCATCATTGTGGTAGTTTCTTAGGTAGTTAATCTTTTTGATTCCCGCTTGTAATAATACTTTGGTACAAGGAAGACATGGGAAATCAGTTACATAGATTTCTGAACCATCGGTTGATTCACCGAATTTGGCACATTGAGAAATGGCGTTCATTTCGGCATGAATTGTTCTTAAGCAATGGCCGTCTCGCATGTAACACCCAACATCAATACAGTGTTCATCGCCCGCAACTGATCCGTTATAACCACCAGCAATAATACGTTTATCTCTTACGATGGTTGCTCCAACAGAAAGGCGGTTACAGGTCCCGCGTGTTGAAAGTAAAACAGCTTGTAGCATGAAATATTGATCCCATGGAATTCTGTGTTTAGTCATAATTAATTACTCTCCCTCTTTTACTACTAATCATAGTATAGCAAAGATTACACTTCTAAAGAATCTTTTAATCTTTCAAATGTCTTATCACCAAATCCACTAATATGTTTAATTTCCTCAATTGAATGAAAACCGTTGTGTTGATTGCGATAATTAATTATCTTTTGTGCTTTCTTTTCACCGACGCGGTCAAGTCTTTGAAGTTCGTTTAGATCCGCTGTATTCAAATTAATTTTGACATTATTAGCAGGATTTCCTGTGATCATATTGTTCGAACTAGCAAAAGATGAACTCCTGGATGCACCTTTTTTATTAACAACGACAACATCTTGGTCGTTTAATACTTTGGCTAAGTTAACACTTTGTTCATCGGCATCTGCCTTGAAGCCGCCCGCTTCTTTGATGACGTCGGTAACACGGTTGTTGGATGGAATTTGGTAAACGCCGGGATGCTTAACCTCTCCTTTAACATCAATGTATAGGTTTCCCGAAGCACTACTTTGGCTTTTATAAGAAGATGATGAAGCCACAACACTACTTTGTTCTGAATAATCTGTTGCTACATTGTTAGCGTCATTGCTGTTTTGGTTCATAATTAAAATAATAACTAACCCTAAACTAAAAGCGATGAGCAATAGACCAATCAAAATTTTATATGCATGTTCTTCAATTATTTCTTTTATCTGCGTTGAAAAATCTAATATCTTATTCACCGTTTCCTCCTTTCTAAAACTTAGATACGAAAAAAGGAATGTAATTTATTCAATTACATTCCTTTTATTTTATTTTTTTCAATGCATTTAAAGCATCACTGAATGAAGTTACCGGAATAACTTTCATGTTTGGTGCATACTTCTTCGCTGTTTTAACAGCAAGTTGGTAATTAGTCATATGTTGATCTTCATACTTAAGCACTTCTTTGGTTGGCTTAACGTATGGTGCTAAGAAATACTTAGCGCCAGCATCTCTGGCAGCGATAATCTTCTTATCGATTCCGCCAATTTCACCAACGTTACCATTTTCATCAATTGTTCCAGTTCCAGCAATATTTTGTGAGTGCCTGATATTTTGTTGGGTTAGTTGACCATAGATTTGAAGTGAGAACATCAATCCGGCAGATGGTCCGCCCACTTCACCTGGATTAACATCAATTGGTATCTTAGTAGAAACCTGATTGTCATCAGATAAAATAATTCCAATCCCAGCTTGATTAGTTCCTGCTAGCTTGTATAGTTTTCTAGTTATTTTAATTTTTTTCTTATTACGGTAAACCGTTAAAGTCATCTTTGACCCAATCTTCTTAGACTTTACATAGTTTCTAAACTGCGCAGAACTTTTAAACCTGTGCCCGTTCAAAGAAACAATGGAGTCACCAGCCTTGATTTGATTGTAGAAGTTAGACTTACTATCAACAGCTAGCACGTAGATACCACGATATTTCAAATAAACATCTTTTTTGGCGTAATGAAAGGCATTATAAATTGCGTTGTTGATTGCACTTTCCATGTAAACATTTTGCAGATTGATATAACTTTGTTGATCTTGGTTACCAGTTACATCGCTAATGCTTTCAATTGTTTGGTGCGGATTAAATTTAGCAACAACGTATGATGCAATTGATGCTTGTGATTCACTCACCGTGGTAAACATAAATTTGCCTTTGAACTTATCACTATGTCCCTTGATTGAAACAACCGGTTTTAAATTAGGAGCTGTTCCGGGACTTTCAATATACTTTGGTAGAAATGGAATATTAACAAAAATCGCAAGTGCAGCAATTGCCACAAAAAGTGCGATTAATTTATTCCGTCTGTTATTTTTAAACATTAACTTAACTTCTCTTTCAATGCCGTAGCAACGTTTTGTGGTACATAAGGAGTAATATCTCCGCCAAAATGAGCAATTTCCTTAATTAAACTAGATGAAACAGATTGAAACTCTGGACGTGTAATCAAAAAGACTGATTCGATTGTATTATCCAAGTTGTAGTTCATTGAAGCAATTGAGCTTTCAGCATTAAAATCACTGGAATTACGAAGTCCTCTGACAATTACGGTTGCTCCTACCTGTTCGGCAAGATCCACTGTTAATCCGTCAGCAGAAGTGACTGACACATTTTTAATTCCTTCAATGTTGGGTTTAATTAAACTCATTCTTTCATCATAACTAAAAACACCATTTTTACTGGTATTCTTTGCCACAGTAACGACAACCTCATCAAACATCTTACTTGCGCGCTTAATTAAATCCAGATGTCCCTTAGTCAATGGGTCGAAGCTTCCCGGGAAGATTGCTTTTGTCATAACTATCCCCTCTTCATTCTGTAAATAGAAATAATGGTAATTCCATACTTCTTTTGTTTGACCATGTCATAACCTTCTACATCGTCTTTTAAAACAACATTATCATCAGTTTCACAAATGACAATTCCATCATCATTAAGTAATTCTTTTTCCTTAATGATATTTAGTTGATCGACCATCTTTTGGTCTTTGTATGGCGGATCCAAGAAAATGTAGTCAAACTTATCATTTTGATCAGCAAAACGTTTTAATGCCATATCTGAATCCATCTTGTAAATTCTAAATGCATCCATTTCCTTGGTCATCTTAACGTTTTCTTTGATAGTCTTGATTGCTAGATATTGGTGGTCTACCAACACCGCACTATCAAATCCTCTAGATACTGCCTCGATTGCAACCGAACCAGAACCTGCGTATAAATCTAAAAATGACCCACCATTGAAAAATGGGCCAATCATATTGAATAAGGATTCTTTCACTTTATCGGTTGTTGGTCTTGTCTTACTACCTGGCACAGGTTTAAGGTTTCGACTACCAAATTTACCTGAAACAACTCTCATTTATCCAAACTCCTTAATAATCTTCATCATCATCAACATCTTCGAAGTCACCTTCAAGTGATAGTTCACTCGAAAGTTTTTCGTAAGGCGTTTCTTCAATTTTTTTCACAATTTTTAAACTACTAATTTTTTCTTTAATCCAATCGTAGTTATCAGCATTTACATACATAACCACGTAGTGCATTTTTTGTGAGACATAATATATTAAGCCATATTTTTTCAATTGCCTGACTTGTTTAGTTGAATAAACATAAACAATTAAGCTTTTTCTGTTTTCGATTGTATCTGTCAAAAAATTCCCTCCACTTTAATAACGGATTCTTCTAGTTTTTTGAGTTTTTTGTTTTGCACTAATTACCAAAATCATTCCAATACACAATGCTAAGGTTAACATACTAGATCCACCATAACTAATGAATGGGAAAGTAACCCCGGTGATTGGTAGTAAACCAATTACACCACCTACGTTGAAATATGCTTGAACCAACATGTATGTTCCAACACCATAACAAATTAATGTATCGTATGTATCGTTTGAACGAATACCTAATTGGAATGCTCTAACAATAATTGTAAGTAATAGGAATAAGATGAACAATACACCAATTAGTCCTAATTCTTCGGCGATAATCGCCATGATAAAGTCGGTATTTGGTTCAGGTAGGTACCCAGTCTTTTGAATACTGTTTCCTAAACCAACACCAAAGATTCCACCATTACTTAATGCGTAGTAAGAATTAACCAATTGTTGTCCAATTCCGTTGGCGTATTTAAACGGATTACTGTAAGCAGTGATACGTTGGATTTGGTAAATACTTGTTCCGTCTTTAAATACAAAGGATAAGATTTTTAGCGATATCCATCCGAATAATAATCCAGCAGATGTAAGTAATGTTGCACCTCGCCAATTAACTCCGGATCCAAATAGGATTGCAAACATAATTGCTAAGTTAATAACGGTACCACCCAAGTCGGGTTGGATAAAAACAAGGAACAACATAACAAATATTGAAAAAACTTGGACATGTGTTCTTGATTTTTCACCATTAATGATTCGATCTTCTCTAGAAGCCAAGAATTGAGACATTCTTAAAATAATATAAACCTTGGCAACTTCGGCTGGTTGCACATGCAAAGGACCGATTGGAATCCATCCGGCAGAACCGTTAACTGAATGTCCAAATGCCTTTAGCAAGATCAAGGCACCAAATAATGCAAAAAAGAAAATCCCTAAAAATTTAGCTTTTCTGACAAATTGATTGTTTCCAGCCAAACAAATCAGAATAATCACTATACTGACTACCACAAACATACTTTGTTTGATTAAATATCCAGTGGGTGTTCCACCAATTTGCGTTGAAACGTTTGAACTCGCTGAATAAACCATAATTATTCCAATTACGGATAGTAGTAGAAATGGAACGAAAATGTAGTAGTCCATTGCGTTAATATTAAATTTCATTCTTTTCCAGTGCTCTGATATATGCCACTTGTGACAATACTCGGCGATTTTGCTTATCATATTTTTACATCTCCAACGTAACCTTTTAATATAACTAACATTATAGCATATCTACACTATTTGCTTTAGTATTTTAAAGACAACAAAAAAGGATGGACAAATTGTCCATCCCTTTTATTAAATGCTAAATTATTAGCTGTTGTGACGCTTGCGCTTAGCTTGCTTTTCACGTTCGTTAGTGTTTAGAATTTCTTTTCTTAGGCGAACGTTTTCTGGAGTTACTTCACAAAGTTCATCTTCGTTCAAGAACTCTAGTGATTCTTCTAGAGTTAAGTGTTGTGGTTCCTTAATCTTAGCAGTTTCATCCTTAGCAGAAGCACGAACGTTAGTCATTTGCTTACCCTTAGTGATGTTAACTGAGATATCGTTGTCACGACTGTTCTTACCAACAATCATACCTTCGTATACTTCAGTACCTGGATCTACGAAGATAGTACCACGGTCTTCGATACCCATAGTAGCATAAGTAGTAGTCTTACCTTCGTTAATTGAAACTAAGGCACCGTTTCTTCTACCTGGGTTCCAGTTCTTGATAACTGGTTGGTAACTATCGAATGTGTGGTTCATGATACCGTAACCACGAGTGATTGATAGGAATTCAGTTGAGTAACCGATTAAACCACGAGAAGGTGCAAGGAATGTCAAACGAGTTTGGCCGTTTCCAACACTTTCCATGTTTTGCATGTTACCTTTTCTTTCAGATAATGTTTGGATGATAGTACCTGAGTATTCATCAGGAGTATCGATTTGAACTGATTCGAATGGTTCACATTGTTGACCATCCACTTCTCTAATAATAACTTGTGGACGAGAAACTTGTAGTTCGTAACCTTCACGTCTTAAGTTTTCAATTAAGATTGATAAGTGAAGTTCACCACGACCAGATACAGTCCATGAACCTGGTTGGTCAGTTTCTTCAACACGTAGAGAAACATCAGTGTGTAATTCTCTTTCTAGACGATCTTGTAGTTGACGAGCAGTAACAAACTTACCTTCTTTACCAGCAAATGGTGAAGTGTTTGTACCGAAAGTCATTTGTAGAGTTGGTTCGTCAATTCTTAGAATTGGTAGAGCTTCTTGATTTGATGGATCTACAACAGATTCACCAACGTTGATTTCTTCCATACCTGAAACGGCGATTAAGTCACCAGCTTTAGCTTCGTTGATATCTAATTTCTTTAGACCAAAGAATCCCATAAGCTTTGTAACACGGAAGTTTTGAGTTGAACCATCAAGCTTCATAACAGTAACGTTATCCCCAACCTTGATAGTACCTCTAAATACACGACCAATACCAATACGACCAACGAAGTCATCATAATCAAGCATAGCAACTTGGAATTGTAATGGTTCATCTGAGTTGTCGATAGGAGCAGGAATAGCCTTGATGATAGTGTCAAATACAGGCTTCATAGTGTGTTCTTGAGTTGATAGATCTTCATCGTAACTTGAAGTACCGTTCATAGCTGAAGTGTAGATAACAGGGAAGTCTAGTTGTTCATCATCAGCACCTAATTCGATGAATAGGTCTAATACTTCATCAACTACTTCACTAGGACGTGAACCTGGACGGTCAACCTTGTTAATAACAACAACTGGAGTTAGGTGTTGGTCTAAAGCTTTCTTTAAAACGAAACGAGTTTGTGGCATAGTTCCTTCAAAAGCATCAACAACTAGTAGAACACCATCAACCATTCGCATGATACGTTCAACTTCTCCACCGAAGTCAGCATGTCCTGGTGTATCCAAGATGTTAATTTGTTTATCTTGGTATCTAACGGCAGTATTCTTTGAAAGGATTGTGATACCACGTTCCTTTTCAATATCGTTAGTATCCATGGCACGATCATCAATTTGAACGTGTTCGTCTAAAGTATCTGATTGCTTTAGTAATTCGTTAACCAAAGTTGTCTTACCGTGGTCAACGTGGGCAATAATAGCAATATTTCTAATATCGTCTCTTGTCTTCATTATTAGTTTCCTTCCCTTCGAAGCATAAATATTTGTTTCTTTAATACTTAGCAACTCGGACCAAGTTTATTACATTAAATAATTAAATTTGCATAAAAAAACTGTGACATCAGTCACAGTCAGAACCGTACTTAACAATATTAAGTATGTCCTTTTGTGCAATCTTCGTCGCTACCAATACAATGTCTGATGATACCACATCAATTATATTTCCGTCAATATCAGACACCTTAATACCAAGCGTATCACAAAGCACTTTTCCAGCTGCAATGTCCCATGGCTTTAAAGTGGAAATATATCCCACTAGTTCGCCCTTCAAGACAGCAATAATCTGGATGCCGGCACTACCATATATTCTGGCACCTTCACTGGCTTTAGAGATTGCTTGCATATTTTTCTCATTATTTATTAATAATGGTCCACTCAATCCCATTAATCCTTCTGATAAAGAAATATCTTCTGGTGGATTAATTTCGGTATCATTTTCATAAACTTTACCATCCCAATTGTGATAAAGTTTATCATTCATAACATCTAAAATATAGCCAAGCTCTTCTTTGCCATCGATGTATAAAGCTAACATTATCGCAAAATGGTTGTGCTGCTTTACAAAGTTCATTGTTCCATCGATTGGATCAACTATCCATACGTGGCCATCTAGATTGGTAACATCATCCCCAAAGCCCTCTTCACCAAGGATGTGAGCTTCTGAATCAAATTCCCTAATCTTTTTGATAAAGAACCGTTCGTTTGATTTATCGACATCGGTAACCAAATCAGTTCGACTAGACTTAGTGGAAACATCATGAATCTGATTAAGTGAACTAACGGTGAATTCACGAATTTCTTTAAACCAAGACTGAATCGCCTCGTCTGCGTTTTTTAACCATAAATCATTCATACATATCTTCCTTAAAACAAATTACATTCTTATGTTTTTAGTCTTAGCCTTAGCGGCTGCTTGAAAAGTTCTATAAATGCTGTAATCAGAGATGCTTTGAAAATCACGGTCGATTTGTTTTTGTTCCATTTTAGCCGGATTAATCTCTCTAAAACGGTTGTATAGCTTTACAACCTTTTCAGCATTAACACCATTGGCATCTTCGTACGCACTTTCCACAGCATTGTATAAAGCCATCATGTCCATTAATTCTTCTTTGGACCAATCAGGAAAAATTGGATAAGAATAGTTATTCATAATCATTCCTACTTACTTTCTAAAATTTCATCAATTATTTCATTAGTATATTGTTTGGCATCATCGAAAGCTTGTTTTTCTTTGTCAGATAATACTAATTCTACAGTTGGGACCAATCCGGTTTGGTTTAACATGATTGGTTCACTTGTCACTGCTATTCTACCATCTATTTGACTAACATGTCCTACACTTGCTAAACACGAATTACCCATGTAAAAGGCATCCAGAATTACTCCAATTGCCTTTGCTTGGATTACTTCATCACAAGGTGTGTCGGATTTATTAATGAAATCTTCTGCTTTGGCGAAGATTTCAGTGCTAAACATATTGTTAGGGTTGGCTAGGTAGGTCAGAATTGGTGATTGACCAATGTATGTCCTACTCCATGAGATTAAGTTCTTGGATTCACTACCTAATACACTGACGTTAATATCGGATAAACTGATATCAAAGTAACGACGTAGTGCGTGTTTTAATAGTAATGTCTTTGCTAGCATCCCTGTTGATACAACCTTGTTATTTTCTTTACCGGAAAACTTGGTTGCAAAGTATGCGAAGACTTCATCATGAAAACCATTAACGATAATCTTTCCGCTAAACCCTTCCTTAATAACTTGATTTAGCGACTTTCTAAAGTGATCTAAGTAAGGTGATAAGAATGAAGTAACTTCACTTTTTTCTTCAACTGTTTCCTTTGGAAAATCGTATAGGTACATGTACCCATCAAAATCATGATAATCCATTTTGTCATCCGCTAATTTGACTTCAAAATGTTCACATAGCAAATTGGATTGAAGTTGATTAATAAAATCATTCATCTTTAAATTTGCGATAGTTAGGTTAACTGGATAATCCACTAAAATCATGAATTCAATTAGTGATTCAATTCTTTTCTGCTCTCCATCAACTACCAAATTAGTTTTCATAATGAGCCTCCGTTTAATTTAGTACCTGTAATTATACCATTTTCTAGAAATAAGCAACTCTTATGTATCACATTAGTATCATATAATTCCCGTTATTATGTTATAATATAATAATAAACTTTTGGGAGGTCATTTAAGTGATACTAATGAAAGACATCGTTCGCGATGGAAATAAAGTATTAAGACAACAAGCTAAACAAGTTAAATTTCCACTTAGCGCGGAAGATAAAAAATTAGCTGAAGATATGATGGAATATCTTGAAGTAAGTCAAGATCCTGAACTTTGTGCCAAATATAAATTAAGAGCTGGAGTTGGTCTAGCTGCACCTCAAGTTGGTGTGTCAGAAATGATGGCTGCTGTACTAGTTCCAAACGACTTTGAAGGTGAAGGCGAACCAATCTTTAAGGATGTCATTATCAATCCTGTCATCCTATCAAGCTCAGTTCAAAGATGTGCTATCACTGAAGGTGAAGGCTGTCTATCAGTTGACGAAGACGTTCCTGGCTTCATTCACCGTGCTGCTAGAATTACCCTTAAGTATCAAGACGTTGAAGGTACTGAACACACAGTTAGACTTAAAAACTATCCTGCAATTGTTTGCCAACACGAAATTGATCACTTACACGGAACTCTATTCTACGATCACGTTGATAAAGAAAACCCATTCTCAAAAGTGGACAATGACTTGTTCATCGAATAATCAAAAAAGACCTAACATTTTGTTAGGTCTTTTAATTTACCTTATTTAATTGGCGCATATCTAATACATACTCGTATGTCGCTGCATTTAATAGGTATGCTAAATCAACATGGACCTGATTGTCCCTTACAAACGAATCGGTTAACACCACTTCATGGTTAAACCTTTTCGACTGATTTGCTTCATCAATTGCTTCTTTAATTTTATTAATTAGTTTATCGCTTAATTCGTCAGTTTGGTATTGTGAAATCACATATTCAAACGCATATATGTTTCTTCCCCAAATATTGGACAAATCATGAACTTCTATAATTTCTTTTTTTTCCTTTTCTAAGAGGTTATTAACTAATCCATTTAATATTTTTAATGTTTGATTGTGACCTTTGTCAATTGGTCGAGTAATGAAGAAATAATGGATCAAATTGTACGCTATAACAGCTACAATAAAGCCAATTACGATTTCTAAAAAAAGTGGCAAAATCATCGCCTCCTCGTAAATATTATCTGATTTTATTCTATCATTTTATCAAATTATTGGTTACTATACTTATCATTATTAATATGATAAAATTAAAAACAATTAGATGTGTATTACACAATCGATCGGTAAAAAAACATAGAAGGAGATTTTAATTTTTATGATATTTAAAGTTTTATACCAAGAAGATACTAAGGCTAATCCTAAGAGAGAATTCACAAAATCACTTTATGTAGACTGTGATACAGAAGTTGAAGCAAGAGAACTTATTGACAAGAACACTGATCACAATATCGAATTCATTGAACCTCTTGAAGGTAACCACTTGGCTTACGAACAAAAGAGCCCAGATTTTAAAATTACGGAGTTTAAATAATTATGAACAAACTAAACGTCAAAAATAACGAAACAGCTATTTATGGCGTTGGTGGACTTGGTGAAATTGGAAAAAACACTTATGGTGTTCAATTTCAAGATGAAATCATCTTAATCGATGCAGGGATTAAATTCCCAGAGGATGATTTATTAGGGGTCGACTACGTTATCCCTGATTATCAATACCTAGTAAAAAACAAGGACAAAATCAAAGCATTAGTTATCACCCACGGACATGAAGATCATATCGGTGGTGTTCCATACCTAATCCGCGATTTAAATGTTCCCATTTACGCTGGTCCATTGGCGTCAGCATTAATCAAGAACAAGTTAGAAGAACATGGATTATTGAGAAGTACTGAAATTCATGAAATTAATCCACAAACCGTCTTAAAGTTCAACAAGACAAAAGTTTCATTCTTCCGTACCACCCACTCAATTCCTGATACTTTGGGAATCGCGGTTCACACCCCTTCTGGAGTGATTGTGGAAACCGGGGATTACAAGTTTGATTTGACCCCTGTTACGAGACAGCCGCCTGATTTACAAGAAATGGCAAGATTGGGACGCGAAGGTGTCCTATGTCTAATGTCGGATAGCACAAACGCCGAACGACCCGTTTGGACTAAGTCAGAAAGTTGGATTGGTTCTGCAGTTGAACACATCTTTGATGAAGAAACTGGAAGAATCATATTTGCGACTTTCGCATCAAATATTTCGAGAATTAAGACCGCTTGTGATGCTGCCCTAAGACACGGTAGAAAGATTGCTGTTTTCGGAAGAAGTATGGAAGCTGCAATTGTTAATGGACAAGAATTAGGATACTTAAACGTTCCTGATGGTACATTCGTTGACGCTTCAGAATTACAATCTCTTCCAGCCGAAAAGACCCTTATCTTATGTACAGGTTCTCAAGGTGAAACTATGGCTGCCCTTTCCAGAATTGCTAATGGTACTCATAGACAAATCGCAATCCAACCAAATGATACTGTAGTATTCTCAAGTAACCCAATTCCTGGTAACAAGGTTAGCGTTAACCGTGTTATCAATGAATTGGAAGAAGCTGGTGCTAAAGTTATTCATGGTAAGATTAACAAGATCCATACTTCTGGTCACGGTGGACAAGAAGAACAAAAGCTTATGCTTAGTTTAATGAAGCCAAAATACTTCATGCCTATTCACGGTGAATTCAGAATGTTAAAAATTCATACTGAACTGGCGGAACAATGTGGTGTTCCAATGGAAAACAGTTTCATTATGAAAAATGGTGATGTCTTAGCACTAACCAAGGATTCAGCTAGAATTGCTGGTCACTTCGCTGCCGGAGATGTTTACATTGACGGTAACGGAATTGGTGATATTGGAAACGTTGTTTTACGTGACCGTCAACTATTATCTGAAGAAGGATTAGTTGTGGTTGTTGCTACAATTAACCTAAAAGATCAAGAAATTCAATCTGGTCCTGACTTACTATCCAGAGGTTTCGTATATATGAGAGAGTCTGGTCAATTACTAGACGAAGGAAGACGATTAGTATTTAGAACTATTCGTCGTGCTATGCGTAACAAGAATGCCAACGAATCAAGCATCAGAAACGCTATCATCGATGATTTACAAGAATTCTTATATAATAAGACCGAAAGACATCCTTTGATTTTACCAATGTTAATTATGAATAAAAAATAATTTCAAATTGATGCTTATTAAAAACGAATTCTTAATTGAATTCGTTTTTATTTTTACATAGAAAGGAGTATTTAAGTTGAACACTGATTATTTAGTCATCTTCAATCCAGTGGCTAATAAAAGAAGAGCTAAACATCAATGGCCCGAAATAAAAAAGCAATTGGACGCAAACGATATTAAGTACCGTCTAAAGATTACTAGACGCCCTCTTCATTGCGTATCCATTATTTCGCATTATTTAGTTACATCATTTAGAAGTGACTCACTACCTAAAGCCATTATTGTGATTGGTGGAGATGGAACAGTTCATGAAACCATCGAAGGGATTCATGCTGCTCAGTCAAAGAATGAATCAATTCCAAATGTACCGGTATTAATCATTCCAACTGGAGCTAACAATAACTTCTACACCCACATGAAGCAACAACATAACATAAATAGTAACTTCATTGAACAAATCAAAAAACACCATATTGAAAATCATGAAATTGGTTTATTCGATGAACACATTAAAAAGCAACGTGGTATCTTCTTAAACAATTTAGGAATTGGTTTAGATGCTAACGTCTTTAACCTAAAAAACAATTTCATTTCACATAAGATCAACTTAAAGACCAGAATCGAATACTACCTTTCAATCTTCCCTACTATCTACAACCTAAGCACATTCCCTGTTGATATTAAGGCTAACGGTGAAAAACATAAGATTAAAAAGGCATTCATGGTGACTGCTTTAAATCATGACACTGATAATGACATTGAATTACTAGTCTTAACTAGAAAAAATATTTTCCAACTATGCTACGTAATCATGCGTGTGTTATTCAAACGTGAGTTAAAAGTGAAGTCTGCTTTTAGAATCACAAGCGATAACATTCATGTGGAAATTCCATCATTGGAATACGCTCATGCCGATGGTGAAACATTGGGAAGCCGCTTTTACGATATCGAATACCGTAAAGCAAAATATCCATTTATATACTAAAAAAGAGTGATATTAATCACTCTTTTTTTATATGGTAATTCCACCAGTAACTAGTTCATGAATCGCAATTACGGCTAAAATAACCAATGCAATCGCTAATAATCTTTCTAGTTTGGTAAAAATACGATCTTTTTTATTATCGACCTTTTGTAAGTAGCAATAAGCTGGTAACCCTGCCGCGAACAAGATGGTGGTCAATAGAATGTAGTTTAATCCGGCTGCATAAATCAACCAAATGGAATATGCACTGGCGATAATTCCAAGGATTAAATTACGTCTACGGTCACTAGCACCCTTATCAAGATAAGAATACTTAACTTGGTATAATGCTGAAAATGCATAAGGAATTAATACCGCTGAACTTGAAATTGATAGGAATAAGTTATAAGCACTTGATGCTAGGAAGAATGAAACCATGAATAATTCAACCAATACGTTAGTAAAGATTAGTGAATTAACGGGAGTTCCGTTCTTATTTTCCTTAGCAAAGAATTTTGGAAATGATCCAACTTTTGCAGCTTCATAAGGTACTTCCGCAGCAAACATTGTCCATGATAACCATGCACCCAATACGGCGATGATCAAACCAATGTTTACGATGATGGCTCCCCATTTACCCATGACGTGTTGTAATAAATCAGCCATGGCTGGTTGACCCAATTGTGATAATTGAGCTTGGTGCATAACACCAAATGAAAGTAATGTTACCAACATGTAAATCATGGTTACTGCAACGATTCCAAGAACGGTTGCTCTACCAATGTCTTTTCGCTTCTTAGCATATCCTGAGAAGATTACCGCTCCTTCGATACCTGAGAATACGAAGACTGTAACTAGCATTGTACTCTTAACTTGTCCCAACATATCTGAGAAGTTAAATGGTTTGCCATGCATTAACCAGAAGTCGCTGGTAAATACGTTTAGTTTGAATGCAGTAATCATAATCACGATAAACAAGAAGATTGGGATCAACTTGATAATAGTAATAATTGTGTTAATAAATGATGCTGAATGAATTCCCCTTAACACAAGGAAATGCCCACCCCATAGAATAATGGTAGCAGCAATAAATGATACTAAATTATGACCGTTATCAAAGATTGGGAAGAAATAAGTTAATGAACTCATCAATAGAGTTGCATAACTAATATTTCCTAACCAAACTGATAACCAGTATCCCCATGCAGAGTTAAACCCGATATAGTGACCAAATCCAGCATCAGCGAAACTGTAAATTCCAGCTTGTAAATCTGGTCGTTTGTTAGTTAAATTTTGAAATGTGAATGCTAGACAAAGCATCCCAATGGCTGTGATAACCCAACCAACTATCACTGACCCAACACCAGCTTGTGATGCCATGTCGTGCATAAGGTTGAAGATTCCTCCACCAATGATTGAACCAATAACTAAACCAATTAGTTCCGTTAAATTCAGCTTTTTAGCGGAATCCTTCATTCTATCTCTCCTTTTTTTAAACGATTGAAAACAATTTACTATTATAACGCATTTAAACCATGTTTGTCATATAAAAAAAGGAGCAGTCTTTTACGACTGCTCCTTTTTTTTATTTATTTTTTCAAAATTTCGTTGATACGTGTTAATTCATCTTCGGTGAAGTCTAGGTTATCTAAAGCCTTTAGGTTTGAATCTAAATGCTTAGGATCAGATGCACCTGTCACAACACTGGTTACTACTGGGTCGTGTAGTAACCAGGCTAAACTCATTTGAGCTAGTGTTTGGTCCCTGTTTTTAGCCAATTCATTTAATTGGTTTAAACGTTTTACAACTTCATCCTTGTTTTCCATCATGAAACTGTTAGTAAAGTGAAGCTTCAAGTCATCAGGTAATCCGTTTAGATATTTATCAGTTAGGATTCCTTCAGCTAATGGACCGTATGCTACTAAACCGTCATTATTTTCTTTTAACGCATCAATAGTTCCGTCTGTTTCAGCAGAACGGTTTAACATGTTGTATGATGCTTGGTTAACAACAAATGGTGTGTGTAATTCCTTGAAGTACTTAATGATTTCACGGGTTTGTTCACCATTGTAGTTAGAGATACCAACATATAATGCTTTACCAGATCTAACAGTACTGTCCAATGCTTCGGCAGTTTCTTCTAAACTAGTGTTTGGATCAAAACGGTGACTGTAGTAGATATCTACGTAGTCTAGACCCATTCTTTCTAGTGATCTGTCTAATGCGGCAATCAAAGTCTTTCTAGCCGAGAATGAACCGTATGGTCCAGGCCACATGTGGTAACCAGCCTTAGTAGTAATCACTAGTTCATCACGGTATGGCTTCAAGTCGTTCTTGTAGACTTGACCAAACATTCTTTCAGCTGCTCCTGAACCAGGACCGTAGTTATTTGCTAAATCATAACTAAAGATTCCTTTATCAAAAGCGTTTAGCATTACTTCGCGACTGTCCTTAAAGTTGGCGTCGTCACCGAAGCTATGCCACATTCCAAATGATAATGCGGGTAATTGTAGACCGGAGTTTCCGGCTCTTCTGATTTTCATATTATCGTATCGTTCATCTGAAGCTTTATACATTTTAAACACCTCAATTTTCATAATACTACATCTATATTTTAAGTTTAATTGGCCTTCAAAGCAAGAAAACAAGTAAACAAAAAAGACCACCCAATCATGGGTGAACTTCCTATCTAAATAATTTACCAACAGATTTGTTATTATGGATACGCAAGATTGCCTTACCCATTAAATCTGCTACAGATACGATGTCTAATTTATCAATTTTCTTTTCGTCACTAATGTAAACTGAATCGGATACAATCACCTTTTTGATTGGTGATTCTTCGATGCGTTTAATTGCATCCCCAGCAAAAACACCGTGTGTAGTAACAAGGTATATTGCTGAAGCACCGTTCTTGGCTAAAACATTTGCAGCTTTAACAGCACGAGAAGCAGTGTCAATCATGTCATCAGCTACAATGGCCACCTTGTCCTTAACATCTCCAATAATGAATGTTGGAATGTGCGCATCGTTTTCGGGATCTCTGTTATCAATAATTGCAATTGGTGCATCAATTAATCCTGCAAAACCTCTGGCTCTTCCCACTCCACCATGATCAGGTGAAACGACAACTGCATTATCTAAATCGTAGTTTTCTAACATGTGATTAGCCATTAGCTTATCAGCTTTTAGATTATCAACTGGTTTGTTGAAGAAACCTTGGATTTGAGCGGCATGTAAATCAAGGGTTAACACACGGTCAATTCCTGCTCTTTCCAATACACGCGCGATTAGTTTAGCAATGATTGCCTTTCTTTCACGCTTCTTAGCAGAGTGTCTAGCATAACCATAATATGGAATAATCACATTAATAGATTTTGCACTAGTTCTTCTAACAGCATCAATCATAATGAATAATTCCATGATATTCGCGTTAATTGGTTCACTTAGTGATTGAATGATGTATACGGCATCCCCACGAATACTTTCATCAATTTTAATTTGAATTTCGCCATCACTAAAACGATTAATTGTTGCTTCACCAAGCTTAAGTCCACAAGTTTGGGCAATCTTTTCTGCTAACGGTCTGTTAGAACTTAAGGAAAAGATTTTCATATTTTTATTATCCATTGACTCCACCATGAAAGTGCTCCTCTCGAGTTCTTTTAATGCTTAAATTTTACCACAAAAAAAACAAATTGATATAACAATTATGGTTTGATTCCACGCATCCCAATCATCGGATCAACCTGATTCAATAAAATCATGTCCTTAGTTAAGCGATATGATTTTGGCTTGTCATCAAATGTTGCTTCATCAAAAGGTGATTGATCATCCTCATCAGTTGCCACATTATTTTGCTTAGTATCTGAAACAGAATCAGCTTTAAGTTTTTCCACCGGTTTATTATCAACAGGTGCTTGTGCCTTCTTTTCTTCAGCAACTTCTTTAACCATACTACTTTGGTCGTTGACAGACGTTGTAACTGGTTTGACTTCACCATCCAACAATGATTGGATGCGTTGCATCAAACTAGTATTTCTGTTGTCAGATTCACTTTGTGCACATGATAGGAATGAATTGTAATCACCAATCATAATCAAAGTATCACTGGCACGAGTAATCGCTGTATACAACAAGTTCTTTTTCAACATCTTGGTAAATTGCGGAACAATTGGCAAGATGACCATCTTAAATTCGCTACCTTGAGCCTTATGGATGGTTGTACAGTAAGCCAATGTGATTTGAATCCAATCTTTACGTTGGTATGTTACCTCGCTTTGGTCAAAGGCAACGGTAATCTTATCTAAACTTTGTTTGCTACCCTTTTCGATATCGATAATTTGTCCGATATCCCCATTAAAGACGTTATCTTCGGGACTATTTACCAGTTGTAAAATCTTGTCGCCAAGACGGTAATGAATGCCACGATATTCGACTTGGTTATCAGTATTGTTAGGATTCATGATTTGTTGAATAACTTCGTTTAAATGGTTAACCCCAGCATTACCTCGATACATTGGTGATAGGACTTGAATGTCGGTTGCACTAAAACCCTTTTGTTTAGCCCGTTTGACAATTTGTTCAATTACAGAACTCATTTGGTTAGCATTACATGGAATAAAACTACGGTCTGATTGCTTATCATTAAAATCATCAGGCAGTTTTCCCTGTTGAATACTGTGAGCTAACGGAATAATTGTTGAGTTACTATCTTGACGATAAATAGTGGTCAATTGCATGCTATCAATTCGCTTCGAATTCAATAAATCAGTGAAGACCTGTCCTGGTCCAACTGATGGTAATTGATCCTTATCACCAACAAATACAACTTTCATTTGGTTTGGAATGGCACGTACTAAAGCTCTAAATAAGAAAGTATCAACCATCGACATTTCATCAACAATTAACAAGCCACCCTCGATGTCTTGAGTACCTTCATCACTATCTTCATAACCGTTTAATCCAAGCAAACGGTGAATGGTACTGGCAGGAATTCCTGTGGTTTCCTGCATCCTCTTGGCAGCACGACCGGTTGGAGCTGCTAAAAGAATTGGAAATTCACGTTCCTTGTACTTATTAATATCCAAAGATAGGTCGTTTAAATACGCGTACAAGTATATGATTCCCTTTATGATGGTGGTCTTCCCTGTTCCTGGGCCACCGGTTAATAGGAACATTTGTGACTTGATAGCCTGTTTTAAAGCATTAGTTTGTGATTCATCATAGCTAATATTTAATTTCTTTTCGATTAAACGAATCTTCTTATCAATTGTCTCATCATCAAATTTTTTAACGACCGGATTCTTGATAATTCGACTGATGTGTTCGGCAATGCGCCATTCATCATCATATAATTCTTTTAGGTAAACACGGTCTTCTTCACCAACAATCTTTTGATTCTTGGCTAACTCTAAAAATTGATCAGATAAATCTTCACCACTAACTGGTTCAGCATTACCGTTATTCAATAATCTTAGCGTTTCTTCGAGGATTGGACCGGTTTGAGTATAAGTATCCCCATTACGTAAAGAAAGCGTCTTAAGGGCAGAAATTAGCCCCGCACGAATTCTTCCAGGATTGTTGGCAGACATCCCCATTTGTTTGGCAATATCATCGGCCTTTTTAAAACCAACTCCGTCAATATCTTCAACCAGCTTGTATGGATTTTCTTGGATTACCTTTAGGGTGTCACCCTTGTACTTATTATAGATTGCAGAAGATAGACTACTTCCGAACCCATAACTGTTTAATCCAATAATCACCTGTTCCATCCCATTGTTCTTGTTCAATGTTTCTAAAACAGTTGATTTTTGTTTATCGGATAATCCGGCTCGATCCAATAATGAGTTATTTTCCAACACGTCTGAAATTAAATTGGTGCCCAAAGCATCCACCATTCGTTTAGCGGTTTGCTTACCAACTCCCGGAAAATTGTCACCGGATAAGTATTCGACTAGTCCCTCTTTAGACGTTGGGACCGTACTTTGATAGTTATCTGATTTGAATTGCTTTCCATACTTGGGATGGTCGACTAATTCACCATAAAATTGATATTCGCTTTCTTCAGCGATATCCGCAAAATTACCAGTAATTACAATTTCATCTTCATGCCAATCTGAAATGTTTGTTTCAGAAATTTTTACCAATAGCACCTTAAAGAAGCTATCGGGACTTTCAAAGAAAGTAGCCGCAACTTTACCTTTTATAAATAGCTCTTGATTGTCTTCAATATGTTCGTCATTGTCGTCTACTGAGAACAAATTCATTGATTCTGCCACGGCTTATCTCTCCTTATTTTTTGCCATTTTTTACTTGAATAAACTTTTCGATATCTGCTAAACGCTTTTGACCCTTTTCAAAGTACTTAGGATCTTCTCGTTTAGCGATTTCAAAGTATTGGTTAAAATCTTCTTCCAACACCATTGCGACGATTCCACGATCAAAGTTAGCCTTACCATCCTTTGGTTTAGCATGTAGGACCTTGTCATAGAATTCTGCTGCTTCACTGAAGTTTCCTAAAGCTAATAAACTACTTGCTAGGAGGTAGTTTATTTCTGGGTCTTGTCTTCTAAAACCTTGTGCAGTTAGCGCAAATACGACCGCTTTTTTGTAATCTTCTTTGGCCATGTAGCTTTGTGCCAACATGATGTAGGCATCGGTCTTCATGTCACCGTCAGATAGGTTATTAAATTGTTCGATTGCCTTATCGTATTCTCCTGCTGCATAGTAGACATTCCCTAATCCGTATACCAATGTTTCTTTGGCTTTCTTACTTCTGTCAGCGAATAAACCTAAGGCTTTCATCATTAGTTCTTCGGCTTGGGTGTAGTTATGTAATTGAACTAAAAAACTTCCTAAGTCGTAGTAGGTACGGTAATCATCTGGATGATTATCAATATCTTCAACTAATTTATGAAGAGTTTCATCGGCCTTTTTTTGTTGTTCTTCGCGTTTCTTTTCAACAGCTTGTTGTTTTTCTTTAATTTCTTGAGACTTTTGATCCATTTTAATCACCTACATATTAAATTACGTCAGTTTTATCAGTTTTCTTTGTAAGATATTCAGTATTATTCCAACTTACTAGTGCAAAAGACTTTCCGCCATCGGTTGTTTCTAGAATGGTTGTACTAGTGTTAGCTAGTCCACCACGTTTTCTTAGATCCTTAATCTCAACACCCAAAAGTGAATTGATTAGTGCGTTTAGGGCAGCACCATGGCTGAAAATAATAACGTTATCTTCATTATCGTTTTTATTTACAACACGTTTAATAGCATACTGCATTCTGCTAATTACGTCATTAAAACTCTCTCCGCCAATTTCGTCAGCATCGTATTTTTCTGGATGATTTCTGAAATTGTCAAAACTTTGCGGAAATTGTTTTTTAACATCGTCAAACTTTTTTCCTTCCATCTTACCTAAATGAAACTCTTCGAATCGGTTCCATAGGCTCAATTGAGGTTTGCGATGGAAATGTTGGATAACACGGTAAGCGGTAATGCGTGCACGCTTAATTGGACTGGAATAAGCATGACTAAACTTAATATCTTTTAGGTACTCACCTAATTGATCCATTTGTTTATAGCTTTCCGGCAACAATTCGGAATCTCCTCCGGCACCTTGATATCTGCTTTCTAGATTCCATTCAGTTTTTCCATGTCTTACAAAGTAAAGTTTCACTTTTATCCCTCGTTCATTTTGATTTATATATATTATCTCAATTTATGCGGATAAATTCAAAGTTTATATAAAAAAAGATGCTTAATAAATAAGCATCTTTTGGTTTTAAATGTATTGTAATTCTTTATCGTCTTGGTATGCTGCATCGATAATTGCTGAACCTAGACATTCATCACCATCGTAGAATACAACGGCTTGTCCTGGTGTAACGGCTCTTGCAGGATCATCAAAATCAACACGTAGTGACTTACCATCATCGTTTAGATGAACAGTAACGCCAACGTCTTTTTGACGATATCTGAATTGAGCAGTACAACGGAAGTCGTTGCCACGATCAGCAATGTCATTAATCCAGAAAATATCTGAAGCTTCTAGGTAATCTGCGTATAGGTGCTTGTTTTCATAACCCTTACCAACATACAAGATGTTCTTTGAAAGGTCTTTTCCAACTACGAACCATGGGCGGTTATCTTTACCGTCTCCACCGATTCCTAACCCCTTACGTTGACCAATTGTGTAATACATTAGGCCATCATGGTTACCCTTTACTTCACCATCAAAAGTCATCATCTTACCAGGAGTTGCTGGTAAGTAGTTACTTAAGAATGACTTGAAGTTCTTTTCACCAATGAAACAGATTCCCATTGAATCCTTCTTTTCAGCAGTGGCTAGACCAGCTTCTTTTGCAATTTCACGAACTTTAGGCTTTGGCATGTCACCTAGTGGGAACATAACGCGGTCTAATTGTTCTGCGGATAATTGACTTAAGAAATAAGTTTGGTCCTTGTTGTCGTCGCTTCCGCGAAGCAAGTGGTTGTGCCCATCTTCATCACGTTGTAAACGAGCATAGTGACCAGTAGCGATGTAGTCTGCACCTAAATCTAAGGCGTAGTCTAAAAACGCTCTGAACTTAATTTCCTTGTTACAAATAACATCGGGATCTGGAGTTCTACCTTTTTTGTATTCATTCAAGAAATAAGTGAAAACGCGATCCCAATATTCTTTTTCAAAATTAACAGAGTAGTAAGGTATTCCGATTTCTGAGGCAACTTTGGCTACGTCCTTGTAGTCTTCTGTTGCGGTACAAACACCGTTTTCGTCAGTGTCGTCCCAGTTCTTCATAAATACACCTACAACGTCATATCCTTGTTGCTTCAAAAGGTAGGCGGTAACGGATGAATCCACCCCACCTGACATTCCGACAACAACACGAGTATTACTATTGTCTGCCATTTAAAATCACCATCATTCCTTTTAGATTCTTAGAATCTACGATTTGAAGGTCGTATATTCCATAAAAAATATAATAACCCATTTAAGGAACCAATTGCAATGAAGATGCAAAAAAGAGGGCTATAAAGCCCTCTTTTTAATTATTTTCTCACGAAAACTTTTCTTTCCACAAAGTTATCCATCAAGAAATTGAATTGTTCAACTAATGCATCAGCATTTTTGTTGGTAAAAATATTAACCTTATTTAAACCATTTGCAGTAATGGTGCTCATCTTGAATGTTTTTAAATCACTCTTAAAAATAATCTTTAACTTGATACCATTGTATGGATCTTCAGGATCTAATGTTCTTTCAAATTGAAAGTTACCAGCATTAGTCTTTACAAAACCCATGTCAGATAGTGTGAATTTTTTGATTTCAGGACTAACTGCGTATGTTTTAGAATCACCTTGTAATTGATTTGCTGTTTCAAAAGCCATATTAGTTAACCTTCTTTATTCTCTTAATTACCTTTACTAATGCAGTGGTAAAGGCATCGATTTCTGAATCTGTTGTGAATTTACCGAAACTAATTCGAATTGATTGAGATGAACGGTTGGTATCATTACCAAACATTGCCATCAAAACGTGTGATGGTTCAATGTTTCCAGCGGTACATGCTGAACCAGCTGAAATCGCAATTCCTTCCAAGTCCAAATTAGCCAAAATAATGTCTGAAGCAATGCCCTTAATCCAAATGTTAAATACATGTTGGACCGGGTTGTCTTCGACAGTTCCGTTAACAACGAAATCAATATCATTATCATTTAAAGCATCAATGATTTGATGTTTGAATCCATAATAACGATCGTGTAGTTCGTGCTTTAATTCAGGTGTAATTTGAGAAACCGCGGTCGCGAATCCCGAGATTGCAGGAATGTTTTCTGTTCCAGCACGACGCTTCTTTTCTTGGTCTCCACCTTTTACAAAACTTGGAAAATCTACCCCAGTTCGTCTGTATAGGAAACCAGTCATCTTAGGACCATTAATCTTATGAGCAGATGTTGATAGTAAATCAATGTGATCCTCATTTACATCGATATCTAACAATCCATAAGCTTGGACGGCATCAGTATGGAACCATGCCTGATGGTCCTTTAAGATTTCACCAATTTCGTGAATTGGCATGTGAGAACCGACCTCATTGTTAGCAGTCATGATGGTTACCAAGATGGTATCATCGTCTAATGCATCCTTGAAGTCGTCTAAACTAATTACCCCAGTTTCATCAACTGGTAGGTAAGTTACTTTAAAGCCTTGTTCTTCAAGATAGGCAAGTGGTTTTAACACTGCTTCGTGTTCAATTGCAGTTGTAATAATATGGTTTCCTAAATTCTTTCTCGCTTCGACAGTTTGAAGAATCGCGGTATTATCACTTTCAGTACCACCACTTGTAAAAATAATTTCGTCTGGCTTCGCATTAATACTGTTGGCGATAATGTCTCTACTATCTTCCAATACAGTATGAGCCTTTCTACCGATGCTGTACAAGGTAGAAGCGTTACCGTAAACGTTTTGCATCTTATCGTACATGTCATTCAAAACGTTTTTATCCATTGGAGTGGTAGCGGCATTATCTAAGTAGATTTCAGTCAAGTATACCTAAACCCCTTCTATTTTTGATTTGCGAATAAGTCTAATAACATTTGAGCAGATTTCTTACCTGCATCAATGATAAATTCGTCAAAACTACGATCAGCATCACCGTTGGCGTTATCTGACATTGCTCTAACTACTACGTATGGGATATCAAATTGGTTAGCAACTTGTCCCACAGCTGCACCTTCCATTTCACATGAAAGTGCGTCAGGGAAGTTCTTTAGAATGTTATCAATCACTGCTTGGTCGGCAACGAATTGATCACCTGTAACGATTAATCCCTTTTGAACATTTAAACCAACTTCTTTAGAAGCTTCAGTAATTTCCTTTACCCATTTTTCTGAAGATTTGAATCTTGCTGGTTGACCTGGTAATTGACCGTATTCGTATCCAGCAGCTCTAGCGTCAACGTCGTGGTATGCAGTTTCAGTTGAAACAACAACATCACCGACAGCTAACCCTTGGCCAATTCCACCGGCTGAACCTGAGTTGATAACGATATCAACATCAAAGTTAGTAATTAATTGAGCAGTTGTTAAACCAGCTTCAACTTTACCGATTCCTGAACGAACAAGAACAACTTCTTGTCCAGAAATGTTACCTTCGTAGAAAGTCATTTCTTTGATATCAACTTTCTTAGTGTTATCTAAGTTATCTAGCAATGATTTGATTTCTTCATCCATTGCACATAAAATTCCAAATTTCATAAATATCTCCTTAAGGATTAACGTAGATTAGTATTAAGTAAACGACAATGATTGCAAAGATTAAAAATGCAATTGCCCAGTTAAGTCTTCTACCTAAACGTTTTGTCTTTTGTTCAGTTGTCATTGCATGAGCCTTACCCTTTTTTTCTTCGGGTCTAATTCTCTTCAATGAAGGTTGCTCAACTGGTTCGTCTCTTTTTATAAAATCATCGTCAATAGAATTTCTTTTTTGACTATTTTGATACTCTTTTCTAGTTATCATATTGGACTTGCTCCTTTATTAATTAAAGACCAATCTTATCATGTAACTTCCAATAATAAATAGCAGTAATTGTCTTAGCATCTTCAATTTCGCCACTTTCAATCATTGACATGGCTTCATCAAGTGAGTATTCCTTAATTTTCAAGTATTCACCTTGATCTCTTGGTAGTTCATCCTCAACTGGTTCTAAATCAGTTGCCAAGTATAGGTCCATGTATTCATCACAAAAACCGACACTTGAATAAAATCCGGTGATTCGTTTGATGTTATTAGCCTTGTATCTAGTTTCTTCGTTCAACTCACGAACTACAGTGTCCAAGGCAGTGCCATGGTCTCTATTATCAACTTTACCGGCAGGAATCTCGATTGTTTCTTTAGCAACAGGAGCTCTCCATTGGGTTTCTAATAACATCTTGTTGTTCTTAGTTAAGACTAAAATACCAACGGCATTGGAATGATGAACAACATCTCTAGTTGATGTTTCACCATTTGGCAATTCAACTGTTTGTTTTTCAACGTTGATAATTGCGCCATCGTACTTAGGCTCAACACCTAGTACCTTTTCCTCTAAATCCATAATATCAGCCCTTTTTTAGTTATATATTCATTCTATATATATTTAATTATTTTTTCAATGGACTGACTAATCAATTACACGAATTTTGACAGCTTGTGGTCCCTTCATGCCTTGTGCAATTTGGTATTCCACTTGTTGACCAATTTCGATTTCATTTCTAGTCTTGTTTTCGACCGCTGAACCATGGAAGAAGACCTTGTTCTTGTCTTCGCCCTTTAGAAAACCAAAATCGTGATCCGGGTTAAAATTATTTACTTTACCTTTAATCATATTATTTCTCCTTAAAAATAAAAAACTGGGATAGTCCCAGTTTTTTATCGATTATTCTTCGAATCCTTCAGTAGCTGTTTCTGGGAAGTTATCACGAACAATCTTAGCACAACGTGCACAGAATTGTGGATAATCTGCATCAGAACCAACATCTGTAGAGATTAGACGACAACGTTCACAAGTGTCACCTTCCGCATGTTCAACCACGATTGAAATACCGTCGTTAAAGCTTTGTGCATCACTTGGAGCATCAACTAAATCTTTAACTTCTAGTTGTGAAACCATCAAGATCTGACCAACATTTGTGTGTAGGCTATCTAGTAATGATTTTACTTCATTATTTACAAATAATGATAATTTAGCTTCTGAAGCCTTACCAATTAGCTTATTATTTCTAGCTTCTTCCAATGCCTTCAATACGTCATCTCTGATTTCCATGAACTTGTGCCAGTTTGATGAAAGTTCATCTGCACCAGTTAATTCCATTGGTTCTGGCATTTCTGATAGTTGAACGAATTCTTCTTTTTCAGATAAGAATGGCCAGATTTCTTCAGCAGTGTGAGGAAGAATTGGTGTAATTAATTTAGTAATTGCAACAGCTGCATTGTATAGAACTGTTTGCATTGATCTTCTTTCGGCACTATCTTCGGCGTAGATGTATAGGATATCCTTAGCGAAGTCTAGGTAGAAAGCTGAAAGATCAGCATTGATGAATGAAAGTAAACGACGGTTTAGACTTAGGAAGTCAAAGTTGTCGTAGTCTTCCTTAATGTCTTTTACAAAGTTGTTTAACTTAACCATCATGTATTGGTCAGCTGACTTCATGTCTGCAAAATCAACACTGTTTTCCTTAGGATCAAAGTCAGAAGTGTTGGCAAGCATGTATCTCATGGTATTTCTAATCTTCTTGTATGAATCAGAAATCTTAACAAAGTTTTCCATTGATACACGAACATCGGCAGAAGTATCTACGGAAGTTACCCATAGACGAACGATTTCTGCACCCATCTTCTTAATAACTTCATCAGGAGCAATTGTGTTACCAAGTGATTTACTCATCTTGTGGCCTTCACCATCAAGAGTGAATCCTTGTGATAATAATTGCTTGTATGGAGCCTTACCGCTAAATGCAACACTAGTAATTAAACTTGAGTTGAACCATCCACGGTATTGGTCAGAACCTTCTAGGTATAGGTCTGCAGGGTATGTTAGGTAATCACGTTCAGCACAAACACCTTGGTGTGATGAACCTGAGTCAAACCATACATCCATGATGTCGTTTTCCTTAGTAAACTTACCATTTGGTGAATGTTCACTAGTGAAACCTTCTGGTAATAGGTCCTTAGCTTCTTTTTCGAACCAAATGTCTGAACCATGTTTTGCAAATAAGTCTGCAACGTGGTCGGTAGTTTCTTTGGTAATGATTGGAGTACCATCTTCACCGTAGAAGATTGGTAGTGGAACACCCCAAACACGTTGTCTTGAGATTACCCAGTCACCACGATCTTTAATCATGTTGTATAGACGTTTCTTACCCCATTCAGGTTTGAATTGAACGTCTTCGATGGCATTTAGAATGTCATCTCTAATCTTATCAACAGAAGCAAACCATTGATCAGTAGCACGGTAAATAACCGGCTTCTTAGTTCTCCAGTCAAATGGGTAACTATGAGTGATTGGTTGGTACTTCAATAATAAGTTCTTTTCTTTTAACTTGTTTAATGAAATTTCGTTTGCATCATCGTAGAAGACACCTTCGAAATCTGGACCAGCTTCCTTAGTTAGGTAACCTTGTGCATCAACATCAACAAAAATGTCTAAGCCGTATGATTTACCTACGTAGTAATCATCTTCCCCAAAACCAGGAGCAGTATGAACTAAACCAGTACCAGTATCGATAGTAACGAAATCACCTAGCATGGTTAATAGTTGTCTATCCATAAATGGATGTTGAGCTAATACACCTTCTAGTTCTTGACCTCTTACAGTCTTTACGATTTCGTAGTCTTCCCAACCGAATAATTCGGCATCTTTTTCAACTAATTCTGCAGCTAAAACAAACTTACGATCATCGTTAGCTGGTTTAACAACAGCGTAGTCGAAACCGGCATCAATTGTGATACCCATTGAAGCAGGAATGGTCCATGGAGTAGTAGTCCATACAACCATGTATGTGTTATCTTCGTCTAAAACACCTTTACCATCGACAACTTTTTCAGCGTAGAAAGCTGAAGGTGATTCGATATCGTGGTATTCAACTTCGGCTTCAGCTAGAGCTGATTCTGAAGACCATGACCAGATAACTGGTTTCTTACCACGGTAGATTAGACCCTTTTCAGCCATCTTACCGAATACACGAATTTCAGCAGCTTCAAATTCAGGTTTTAGAGTTAGGTATGGGTTGTCCCATTCACCAGTAACTCCTAGACGTTTGAAACCTTCTCTTTGACGATCAACTTGTTTCAAAGCATATTCATGACAAAGTTTTCTGAATTCGTTAGTATCCATTTTCTTTCTGTCATATCCAGCTTGAGTAAGCTTTTGTTCGATTGGTAAACCGTGAGTATCCCAACCTGGAACGTAAGGTGCTCTAAATCCGTTCATTGACTTGTATCTTACGATAAAGTCCTTTGAAATTTTGTTTAAAGCGTGTCCCATATGAATGTCACCATTAGCATATGGAGGTCCATCATGAAGTACGAATGATGGTTTCCCTTCGTTTAGTTTTTGTCTCATTTGGTAGACGTGATTGTCTTCCCATGCTTTTTGTCTTTCAACTTCTTTAACAGGTAAGTTTCCACGCATCTTAAACTTGGTCTTACCTAGGTTCAAAGTATCTTTTACACGCATAACACACACTCCCTTTTCAAATTATAAAAAAAGAAGACTTCATCACAAGGGACGAAGTCTTCCGCGGTACCACCCAAATTAGGACATTAAAAATAATATCCCATCTTTATTTACTACATTAAAAGAGATTAGCCAGAGGTGATCTGCATAGAATGATTTACAACTGACCTTCCACCATTTGTCAGCTCGCTATATTGTTTCGAATTCTAAGCTTTCTATTCTCTATCTCAAGTTATTCAATTGCTTTGAATGAGCCATCAGGATAAATCTTAATAGTTGCATCTGCTGGCATTTCTTTACCTTCAGATTGTACAACTGTTTCCTTAAAATTGTCAAGGTTATTAATTTGTTCATTAACCTTGTCGAAGTTACCGTCAATTCCGGAAATCATTTGATCCCATTCTGGACTGTTAACAAATTGCATTTGGCTTTCAAGTAAGGTTCTGATCTTTTCTCTGAATGATTCAGTTGTCTTTCTTAAATCATCATTTGCAATAAGTAGTGCTTTAGATTGGTTTGAGATATTTTCAACGATGTCTTTAGCCTTAACGCTAGCATCATTCAAAATTTCATCAGCTTGTTTTCTTGATTGTTCAGTTACGTTGTTGGCTTCGTTTTGAGCTTCAACTTTAACCTTATCAGCAGCATTTTGTGCAATGATAATTGATTGATTCAATGAATCCTTCATACCATTAAAGTATTTTAGTTCATCTTCAGTTTGTTTCAAACGGTTCTTCATATCGATATTTTCGGATAAAGTTAATTGGTAATCCTTGATAATACGATCTAAGAATTCGTTTACCTCGTCAATATTGTAACCTCTCATTTTTACAGAAAACTCTTTATTATGAATATCTTGTGGGCTAAGTACCATTGTATCTCTCCTCCAACCTATTTTTTTAATACAGAAATAATGGCTCTATATTTACCTTTTTTGGTTTGGCCTTCCTGACGCTTTAAACGAATGCGGCCGAATCTTCTAACCGATACAACATCGTGGGTTGTAATTTCGTAATCCGGTCGACTGTTTACCGCCCAGTTAAGGTGAACCTTTTGATGACTAACTAACTCTTTGGCATCATTTCTGGATATGTTAAATCCTTCCGAAATTAAGTTATCCATTCTAAATGATGATAGAGTCGTTGACTCATCTCTCCATTCATTTTCCGGCGTAATTACGTCAGAAAATTCTGTTTCAATCAGTGAAACCTTTGTTTTACCAATTGAGCTAATTTGCATTTTCAAAAAATCAGCAATTTCTCTTGTGCATAGGAATTGCCATCTTGTTCCGTCAGTTAAAATATCTCCAATTGTTGATCTTTCAACACCTGAACCTAATAAAGTTCCCAATATCTTACTGTGACGTAATTTTGAGAACTTTACTGGATATCTAATTTCAAACAACTTAACTTGATAATCATCTTCAGATGGTTCGAAGTATTCTGGATATATCAAGCCACGTTTCATTTCAGAATTTGGATATCCCCCGAAAAATGCGACCGATAAGTCGCTCTGGCGGTTAACTAAAGTCGTTAAAATATAAACCTGTCTAGGGTTTAAAAACTTAGTTAGGATTGGACGATATTGATTAATTGATTCATCAATTAAGTCAGCACAAGAATCGATGAACGGAACTTCTTCTTTTCTAAAATGCTGTTCAATATTTTTATTCATTTTATCTTAAACGTTCATTCATTTCTTTTCTGATTTCCCCGTCTACATAGTAGTTGTGTGGAGTGAAAAGAAAAACTAATTCAGAAATTCTCTCAATATTTCCATCAATAGTGAAAACAACTCCGTTTAAGAAATCAATAATTCTTCTAGTTGCTTCATCGCTAGCAGCATCAAAATTAATGATTACAGCATTGTTATCAATTAATTTTTGCGCAATTGTTTTTACATCAGCATAAATCTTAGGTTCAAAGACGGAGATTTTGCTATTACGACTTTGACTTGAGTTTTTGCTGATTGAAACCACCTTATCATTGTTCTCCACTTGGGAGTTATCTTCTTCGTAAAATTCTTCGTCTTGATCGTAATCAGTTCCGAAGAATTTACTAAAACTAAACTTAGCTGTCATTTCAATTCATTCCCTTCAAAGAAATCTAGAAAAAGTGATTAGTTCTTACGACGGAATTTGAAGAATGGAGGTAAATCGTCATCGCTTGATTTATCTTCCTTTTGATTGTCACTTGAGTTGTTAGCATCAAATGGATCAAATTCTTTCTTTTGTACGTTTTCAAAACGTGTGTCAGATGGCTTATCGTTATCTGTGCTTTCGTCGTTAGTTCTAACGTTACCTTGGTCTTCCTTGTGATGTCTTGGGCTAACTACCTTACCAGGAGTTTCTGAAACTCTTGATGGACGCGCTTGGCCGTTTAGTAGTTCTTCTGGACTAGTTTCGATTCCTGTAGCAATAACAGTAACCTTGATTTCGTCGCCTAGGTCTTCATCAATTGAGGTACCAAAGATAATGTTTACATCGCTAGTTGCAGCTTGAGCAACGATATCTGAAGCATCTTGGGCTTCAAATAGTGACATGTCGGGGCCACCAGTGATGTTTAATAATACTTGTTTTGCACCATCAATTGAAACTTCTAGCAATGGTGAAGAAATAGCCTTCTTGGTTGCTTCTGCAGTTCTGTTTTCACCTGTAGCAGTACCAACACCCATAAGTGCTGAACCAGTGTTTTGCATAACAGTCTTAACATCAGCAAAGTCCAAGTTAACGTATCCAGGACTAGTAATTAAATCTGAAATACCTTGAACACCTTGTCTTAATACGTTATCAGCTTCTTGGAAAGCTTCCATCATAGGTGTCTTCTTATCAACCATTTCTAGTAGACGGTTGTTGGCGATTACGATTAAGGTATCAACGTTTTCCTTTAATGCTGAAACACCTTCTGCAGCATATTTAGATCTTCTTGGTCCTTCAAAAGTAAATGGTCTTGTAACAACACCAACAGTTAAGGCACCTGAGTCCTTAGCAATCTTTGCAACGATTGGAGCAGCACCGTTTCCAGTACCACCACCCATTCCGGCAGTTACGAATACCATATCTGCACCTTGAAGTGCTTCTGAGATAGCTTCTTCACTTTCTTCAGCGGCCTTAGTTCCAACTTCTGGATCAGAACCAGCACCTAAACCTCTAGTTAATTTAGGTCCTAATTGAATTTTTGTTTCAGCTTTTGATGTGTTTAATGCTTGAACATCGGTATTTGCAACGATAAATTCAACACCTTTAACATCTTCAGCAATCATACGGTTAACGGCGTTACTACCACCGCCACCTACACCAATAACTTTAATTTTTGCGCCTTGGTTTTCAGTAGAATCTAATGAAAATTCCATTTTAACTTCCTCCGTGTACTTCTGTTATTTTATTCGAAAAAGTCTTGGTAAAAGCGTTTAAGTCTTCCCTTAGTGCTTTTAGCTAGTTTTGAACCAGACTTTTTAGGTTTACTTGGTTGTTGTGGTTGATTATCTTGTTGAATGTATTCAGATGAGTTATCGATTACATCATCGCCATAATCGTTACCAATGAAATCATCATTGGATTGGGTGTTGTTCACTACAGTTTTGCCTTCTAGTGATGATCTTACTAACACTTGAATTTCACTCATGTTAGCACGATAAGTTACTAGTGACAATGGAAGTGAAAATGATGGGTGTCTTAATCCCATTTGATCTGGAATGTAAACTCTAACATTAGTATCAAATCTATCGGCTGCTAATTCTGAGATTCCAGGCAATGCTGCAACTCCACCAGTTAGAACAATACCTCCAGGTAGATTTAAAGCAGAAATGCTGCTTAAACTCTTGTACATTCTAGTAAAGATTTGGTCTACTCTAGCTTGAATGATTTCTGCTAGGTATTTTTCAGAAATTCTGACTGGTTGGCTTTGACCAACAACTTCAATTGGAAATTCATTGCTTTCTGATGCTTCAATTTCATCAGCGTAACCGTAATCGCGTTTAACTTTTTCGGCACTTTCTAATGAAGTGTTAAGCACTACCGAAATGTCTTTAGTGATGTATTCTCCACCTTCACTATCTACAGTAGTGAATTTTAGTTGATGATCATGAACAACAGAAGCAGTTGTTTGTCCACCACCTAAATCGATTAGAACAGTTCCAAAGTCTTGTTCTCCGTCATCTAAAATGGTCATGCCTTGTGCTAGTGGCATGTTGATGATTGAAGATGGATTTAATCCAGCTCTTTGAACCGCTTTTCTAATATTATGGATGATAGTCTTTGGTCCAGTGATGATTCGACCCTTCATTTCGAGTCTTACACCGACCATACCTCTTGGGTCCTTAATACCGTCAAATCCATCAACGATGAATTCGTCAGCTAAGGTATCCATAATTTCTCTTTCTGGTGGTAGGTTTTTAATCATTGCAGACACAGTAACGTTTTTAACGTCTTCATCTGAAATTTCTCTTGATTGATCTGAGATAGCAACCATTCCGCTGCATGGTTCAATCTTTAATTGGTTGGCAGGAATACCAACAATCACATCATGAATTTGAATACCAGCTTTTTCTTCTGCCTGGTTAACAGCTCTTCTAATTGATTCAGAAGCCTTGTCAATATCGACGATGATGCCTCGGCTAACACCTTCAGAACGTTCGTTTCCTAAACCTAAAACGTTCATTTGGCCCTTTACTTTTTCGGCAACAATCACCTTAATTGACGTAGTTCCAATATCCAATCCAACATACATTTCTGAATTCATTATCTAAGGGAACCTCCAATTAAGCATAATTATTCTTAGACACTCTAGTTTATATTTAAGTTAGTTATAAGTTAATTTTAACACAGGAGTGGACAACTCTAAAGAACCATTATTAGTTTCTTTTTTTAGTTGTAGTTGTTGTTTTCTTAGCATCCTTATTTAGCGTTTCTTTAAGCTTAGTTTTTGTAGATGCTTTAGTGGTTGTATTGCTACTTTTTTTCTCATCATTGATTGGGAATGAGTAAGCACCAACCTCTAAATTAATAACACTTTTTGTTTTTAATTGAGTGGCTATTGATCGATAGAAGCCCATCTTATCATTAAAATCGTGCATTAAGATAATAACGCGATTCCCATCTCGCATATAAACGTGTAATTCATCCGAGTACACCTTAGTTGGTGAGTATGAAATGACACGAATGTTGTCTCTGATGTCCTTAGGTAGCTTTAAATACTTTTCAATCATTGATTTCAATAATGACTGATTATTAAATTTCACTATATAAGGCATCTTAGAATCATTAGGGTTCTTTACAGCAATATTAGTAACCTTTCCGTTTTCTAATATTAGATACTGCTTGTTGCCACGAGTTTCATAACCAATTTCTTTGTATGGTGAAACTGAAACAGAAAGATGATTAAATCCCGTAAATTTAAAATCTAACGATTTAACGCGATGATCATCATTAATAACCCTTTGGTTAATTTTATTTTTATGACCAATAACTTTAAAAATACTGTCCCCTTCATCTAACTGAAGTTCTCTCTTAATATCTTTTTGAGAGATATATCCGTTTCCATTAACGCTAATACTGCTAATTCGACTCATTGGTGAAACCAAATAAATCAAGATTAGTAGCAACACCACCAATGGAATGATGATATATGAGGAAGATTTCATTTTATTTTTTATCTTTTGCTTATGCAATTCAACAAAATCATCGGATATTCTTGAAGCCTTATTCGAGGATTTTTTTGAGGAAAACAATTTAGACTTCATAGTAAAGTTCCTCCATTAACGGCAAATTGATTTTGCAACTTCCAACAGACGACTTGCGGCATCACGACAACCCATTTTCCTTGAGTTTTCAGCCATCTCGTCTCTTTTTGCCTTGTCATTCATGATAAAGTCAGAATTTTCAATTAATGTCTTTGCGTTTAAATCATTCTCAGTAATGATTAAAGCAGCATCATTTTTTACCAAACTTAAAGCATTCTTGGTTTGGTGGTCAGCAGTAACATATGGGCTTGGAATTAACACTGATGGAATACCAAGTGCAGTAATTTCAGCTAGACTGGTAGCCCCTGCTCTACCAACGATTGCATCAACTTTTGGTAAAACGTTTGGCATATCAGCAATGTAATCCTTAATTACGACATTATCGTTGATTGTTTGTCCTTTTAGTTGTTCCATAACATCATCATAACGCTTTTTACCAGTAACGAACACGACTTGATAATTCTTTTCGTTGTATTGACGAATGCTTTCGCAAACAACTTTATTAATCTTCAATGCACCTTGGCTACCACCAAAGATTAAAAGTGTTGGAACATCATTTTTTAATCCGTATTGGTCCCAAGAAAAATCAGATTTTAAGTTTGCAACTTGTTGGGCACGTGGGTTACCAGTGTACACTGTTTTTTCCTCGGGAAAAAGACTGATGGCATCTTCGAATCCAACGGCAATCTTGTCAACGTGTTTGCTTAGGAAACGGTTAGTTAAACCAACCACACTATTTTGTTCGTGAATCATTGTTGGAATCTTCATTTGTGAAGCTGCATAAACAACGGCTCCAGAAACGTATCCACCAGTACCAATCACGATATCTGGTTTGAATTTTTTAATTAACTTCTTTGATTTATGTAGACTCTTTAAAAACAAACTAACAGTTTTTACGTTGTATAAAGAAAGAGAACGTTTGAATCCTTGGATTTCTAATTCTTCAAAAGCAATGTTGTGCTTTGGAACGATATCCTTTTCCAAGCCTCTAGTTGATCCAACATATAAAACTTCAGCATTTGGATCAACTCTGCGAAGTTCTTCAATTAATGCTAGTGCAGGATAGATGTGGCCACCAGTTCCTCCACCTGAAATCATTAGTCTCATTAGTTTTCTTCCTTTCTACCTGTTTTTTGTTCTACTAGTTGGATGAATTCGTCCCCTCTTTGTTCAAAGGTATCATATTGATCCCAACTAGCATTAGCTGGAGACAATAGAACAATGTCGCCTTCTTCACTCATTGCCCATGCTTCATCCACAGCTTCTTTCATGTTGTTTACAATCTTGATGTTTTTAACGCCAGCCTTCTTAGCAGTATCTGCTAACAATTCCTTAGTTTCACCAAATAAAGTGATTGCCTTAACGTGGTCGGCGAAATCCTTTTCGAGTTTTTCAAAAGTGTAACCACGATCTAATCCACCCGCAATTAAAACAACGTTGTCTTTAAAACTTCTCAAAGCCACTTGGGTTGCTTCAATGTCTGTAGCCTTGGAGTCATTGTAGAACTTTCTACCATCAGCAGTTAATACGTATTGGACACGGTGTCTGACACCACCAAATGTACTTAGCGCCTTCTTAATTGCAGAATTACTCTGGCCCATAATCTTTGCAACAGCAATTGCTGCTAATGCGTTTTGGACGTTTTGTTGACCAGGCACTCTAATTTCATCGATGTTCATAACGAATTCATCTTTAAAGAAGATTTGTTCATCTTTAACATAAGCACCATCTGTACTTACTGCGTCGTATGAGAAAGGAACAACCTTAGCCTTACTACGCTTGCTCAATTCACGCCATTCTTCATTATCAAAATTCACAACGAAGTAGTCGTTCTCATCTTGATTTTCTGTGATGCGCATTTTGGCGTTAACGTAGTTTTCTCTGGTCTTATGGTAGTCAAGATGGTTAGAGAAAACGTTATTTAAAACAGCAATGTGAGGATGTAATGTCTTAATGCCAACTAACATGAAACTTGATAGTTCTAAGACAATGTCATCATCCTTAGTTGCCTTTGTGGTAACAGTACTTGCTGGAACACCAATGTTTCCGGCAACGTACGAACATCCAGTAGTTCTTTCTTCGTTTAGGATGTCATTAATCATAGTTGAAACGGTTGTTTTACCATTACTACCAGTTACACCAACAATTGGTGCTTCACTGACTTGACTGGCAATTTCAACTTCAACTGTGATTGGAATATTTCTTTTAATTGCTTCTTTAATTAGTTCATTATCGTAAAAAATTCCAGGGTTCTTGACGATTAAATCAAAATTGTAATCATCTAAAATCTTTGGACTTTGTTTAGCATCAATTACCTCAACGCCAATTTTTTTTAACTCTTCTTTTGCGTCCGATTTCAAAGGATTAGCGTCATTTAACCAAACGTTAGCGTTTAATTGCTTTAATAATTTAGATGCATTGATTCCACTCATTCCTGCACCTAAAACTAGTATGTTTTTATTTTGATAATCGTCAATATTTTTCATAATTCATGCTCCCAAAAATATTATTATAAAATAATTGATAAAACTCCGGTAATTGCCAATATAGTACCTACAGACCAGAAGACAATATCAATCTTCCATTCTGACCAACCTAGCATTTCAAAATGGTGATGGATTGGTGACATTAAGAACACTCTCTTACCAGTAAGTTTAAATGATGTAACTTGAATCATTACACTCAATGTTTCCAATACAAACATGAAACCAATCCAAATTAATGAAAGTTCATGATGAACCAGAATTGATACGGCAGCTAAAGAACCACCAAGTGCTAATGATCCCATGTCTCCCATGAAAATCTTAGCTGGCTTGTGGTTGAATACCATAAATGCACATAGTGAACCAACTACTGCTAAACAGAAAATAGCAACATCCATTTGATGTTGAACTAATGCAACAACTGCATAAGCTAGGAAGGCAATGATTGATAATCCACTAACTAGACCATCTAAACCATCAGTTAAGTTAACTGCGTTTGAGAAACCAGTTAGGTAGAAGATAATGAAAATTGCGTAGAACCAACCAAGGTGTAAATCACCCATAAATGGAATCTTTAGTGCTAGTGGAAAGTGGTGTGCATAAACGAAAGTAAAGATTAGTCCACCCACGATTTGACCCGCTAGTTTTTGCCATGCTTTTAGACCTTCATTTTGACGTCTAAACAGCTTGATACTATCGTCCCACATTCCTAATAATCCGTACAATACTAGGATGAACAATAGGATTAGTAGTGTTGGGTTCATCATGTGAGCAACCCCACCACTAATTAGTGACGCAATAATGATTGCAATGATGAAAAGAAGACCACCCATTGTAGGTGTTCCTGATTTCTTTTCATGCCACTTTGGTCCTTCTTCTCTAATCATTTGGCCTTCATGCTTTCTTCTGAAGTAGCCAATTAGAGATGGCATAAAGATTAATGTAATTAAAAAACTAATTATGATTGGTAAAACAATATTCATAAACATCCTGATTTCAATCCCCTATTTAAATTTTATGGTTACCTTGGTTCCACCATCTAGACTTTCCCCTGGTTTGACGGATTGCTTATAGGCAAATCCATCACCGTCAAGTTCGGCATCAATACCTGCCATTCGACAGTATGTCGCAACATCATATCTAGACCAGCCCTTTAGGTTAGCCATCGTCTTACTGCCGTTGGTTTGAACAATTACCATTCGATTCTTTGAAACTTTTTCGTTGGCATCAATTGATTGATCTAATACTTTATCCCCGTCACCAATAATTGCATATTTCAAACCAGCATCTTTTAGTGCTGCCTTAGCTTCACTAGTAGACTTACCAGTAATACTTGGAACCTTTAGACTATTTTCGCTTTCAGCATTTACGTTTTCTTCCAATGCCAATCTCATCACTGGGTTAAAGATTTCAGCCATTAGTTGTGAGGCTGTCTTAGTTCCAGTTAAATGAGGTTGTTTCATCGTTATATATAAGATGTATTTTGGATTATTTGCTGGTGCAATTCCGGCAACTGAGTATAGGTAACTATCATCACCAGATTCGTATCCAGACTTACCATCACTGACTTGGGCAGTACCAGTCTTTGCGGCAATCTTGTAACCTGGAATCTTGTATGCTCCACCAATACCATATGATTTATAAACAACATCTTCCATATGTTGAATAACTTGTTTTGCTGTATTTGCGGTAATTGGATGACCAACTACCTTCTTTGGATATGATTTAATGACCTTCTTGGTCTTTGGATCCACAATCTTTGTAACAAGTCTTGGTTGTAACATTGTACCACCGTTAGCGATTGAAGTTAATGCTCTCATCATTTGCATTGCATTAACTTGGATACCTTGTCCAAACGCTGTATTAGCTTGTTCGATTGGGTAGTTAAATTGAACGCTTCCTGTTTCTTCTCCAGGGAAGCCTAAGTTAGTTGAAGTAAAGAATTGGAAACGGTTCATGTAGTTGCGCCAAGTCTTAGCACCCATTTGTTGTTCAAGATGGGCCATGGCAACGTTACTTGATAATGCGAAACCTTTGTTGTAAGTAATGTTACCCCAACCGTTTGTATTCCAGTCAGGAACAACCTTACCATCAACTAGGTATTTACCAGAATGATATGTGGCGTTTCCGTTATAGTGACCACTATTAATTGATGATGCAACAGTGAAAATTTTCATTGTTGAACCAGGTTCGTATGAATCTTGGATTAATGTGTTACGCCAGATACTACTTAGTCCCTGCTTGGTAGTAGCGTTAAATGTAGGACGTTGAGTAGCAGCTAAAATGTCACCAGTTTTAGCATTCATCAAAACGGCATTCATTGTCTTTGGATGAACTTGGTTGTAAACACTGGTCATTTCAGTTTCTAGTAAAGATTGAAGTCGGTAGTCTAAAGTAGTGTAGACGTCGTCACCATTCTTGGCAGGCTTATTAACACTTTCACCGTTATCAACTTCCACACCTGCATTGTTTAGTTGAGTGGTCTTGTATCCATTCTTACCAGTCAATAGTTCGTTATATACCTTTTCGATTCCCATTTGACCAGTTAGTGATACCTTGCTATCACTAGAGTTTGAGTTAGCAGACGCATATCCAATGATGTGAGAAGCAAAGACACCATTTGGATATAGTCTTGATGGTTGTTGTAAGAAATTCAAACCAGAAATATGGTATGAATCCAGTTTTTGTTTTTGAGTTAATGAAATGTTAGTACCGGCTGAACCAAATTCAACTTGGAATGCATTGGTACTAGGATTTAGATCCTTTAATGCTTGTTTATATGAAATTGATAACACTGAAGAAATGGCTTTGGCAGCTTTTTCCTTATCAGTGATGTACATTGGCTTGTTATCTAAACCAACTTGTTTCTTATTCAAGATGGCATACATTGTATAAACGTTAGTGTCTTCGGCAAGAGGTTGTCCGTTTGCATCATAAATAGTTCCACGTTTAGCAGAAATAACGTTGCTTTGAGTGTACAAACTCTTTGCCATTTCGCTTAAGTTGTATCCACCAACGTTTTTAAATACTGATACATATGTAAATCTCAATACCATACACAAAAAAACGCCTAGACATAGCAATAGTAAAAATTGTCCATAGCGGCTACGGTTTTCTCGGCGTTTTTTTTGTTTGTTCCGATTATTTAATTTATTCATTTGCTAACATTCCTTACGTTTTTATTGGACAAAGATAAATCGGCTTGTTTAGCAATTTTTTGTAGACGATTTCCGCTTTGAAGTTCACTTACTTCTTGCTTTAGTGTACTGTTATCATCTTTAACCTTGCCTAATAAATTAGTTGTTACTTGAAGTTCTGTGGCGTGGTTACCTAGTGAGATCTTTTCACCAACTAGTCCAACCATCAAAAAGAATACAAGTGAACATCCTAATATTACAACAGTTTTTTCAAATTTTGACAATCCAAGTCTTACATTTGATTTTACTTCTGGATTTTGTTGTTTTTGTTGTTCCCCTGCGGAGTAATAACCAGGGGTAGCGTATACGCTATTAGCTAGATTATTTTGTGCCATCAGATTAACTCTTCTCTCTATTATTTATTAATTCTCTCAATAACTCTCAATTTTGCACTATGTGAACGATGATTATCTCTCAATTCGTCATCACTCGGTAGTATTGGTTTCCTATTAATTAATTTGTAGTCAGGTTTCATGGCGTCTGGAATGATTGGTAAACCACTTGGTAAATCTTCAATCGTGGTCTTTTCCTTAAACATTGTCTTAACCAATCGATCTTCTAATGATTGGAAAGTAATGACGCTTACTCTTCCGTTCACATCAATTAAATCGATTGCTTTTTCCAATGATTCTTCCAAAGCACCTAGTTCGTCGTTCACCGCAATTCTCAATGCCTGAAAGACTTTCTTGGCAGGATGACCACCGTGACGTCTAGCCGCGGCTGGAATTCCTTCCTTAATCACATCAACAAGTTGTTCTGTTGTGTCGATTGAATGGTTTTCTCGGTTCCTTTCAATCGCTCGTGCAACTTGCTTAGAAAATTTTTCTTCTCCATAACGGAAGAAAATCTTCACTAATTTTTCGTATGGCCATTCGTTGACGATTTTCCATGCGTCTAATGGATTTCTCTGATCCATTCGCATATCTAATCGTGCATCGTGTTGATAACTAAAGCCTCTACTTGCGTCATCAAACTGTGGAGATGAAACTCCTAAGTCATACAGAATTCCATCAACAAATTGAATTCCTAATTTATTCATTTCTTCTTGAATGTATCTAAAGTTGCTTCTAACAAAGGTAACCTTATCCTCATCTATGTATTGCTTGAGATTAGTTTTGTTATATTCGATTGCCACTTCATCTTGATCGAATGAATAAAGATGACCAGATGTTAATTGTGACAAAATTCGGGCACTGTGGCCTCCCCCACCAAGGGTACAGTCGATGTAAATGCCATCGGGTTTAATATTTAATCCGTCAACTGCTTCTTTAAGTAGTACAGTTTCATGATGAAATTCCGTCATAATTAGTCACCTTCTTTTCTAAAAATCAATTAAGTCTTCAGCAATGTCGTCGAACTCTTCACCAGCAGTTGCTGAGAATTCGTCCCACTTTTCCTTGCTCCAGATTTCAATTCTTGTGGAAACCCCCACAATCACACATTTCTTTTCGATACCCGCGTAATCAATCAAAGTATCTGGAATGTTAATTCTTCCTTGGCTATCAACCTTACTTTCGTCGGCGGCTGAGAATAGAAAACGTGAAAAGTATCTTGCTGACTTCTTGCTTACAGGAAGTTGATTAATCTTTTCTTGAACCTTTTTCCATTCATCCATAGGATATCCGAATAAACATCCATCAAGTCCACGTGTGATGATGAAGTTCGCACCTATTTCTGATCTAATCTTGGAAGGAATGATCAAGCGCCCTTTTGAATCTATTGAATGTTCATATTCACCCATTAACACGCTTCTTCACTCCTTCCAATTTATATTACCTTGATTTTACCACTATCCACCACTTCGTACCACCTTATTATTAAATTTCTTCCAATATGTACTAATTTTCACCACATTTAGATTAAAATCCACTAATTTTAGACAATAAAAAAAGAGCTACCAACATTGGTAGCTCAAGGTTTTAAAGCGTTTTGGCGGCAATTATCAAAATGGTGGAGGGCCAGACCACAAAAAAGTAAATTACTGAAAATCTCCACAAGAATTTGTAAAAAATCCCCACTTTGGCATTACTACGTGTGAACAAGTAGTAGATTGCGTAGATAATCCCAATTATAACAAGTCCTAACCATACATATGGTAAGAAAGATTGATCGTGTTTATCCAATGATAATTGGTAGATATCATAACTCATGATAATTGGAAAGAAATCACTCGCTCTAATCGAAATCTTATAAAGTTTGCTAATAATTTTTTTGACGATATTGAACAGTAATGAAAATAAGAATAAAAATACCACCTGAACTAATACCATGGTCAAAAATCCAAACGGAGAAATAACAATCACCTCAATATGAATTAGTTTGCATTATTCGCTGATGAACTGTAAACTTTAAAATATATTATTAATTGCGGAAAGTGGTGTTAATAATGGCTAAGAAAAAGAAATCTAGATTTCAAATCATTACCATGATTTTTGTCTGGTTAATGATTATCTCAACTGTTGGTGGTTTAGTACTAGGTGCTGCCTTCCAACTATTTGAAAACTAATAAAAAATGGAACCTATCAAAATGATGGGTTCCATTTTTTTAGTCATTATCAGGTTGTTTATAAACCTCTCTTGGTTTACTTCCTTCCTGAGGGCCAATGTAACCACGTTGTTCTAAGTCATCAATAATTCTAGCTGCGCGATTATAACCGATTCTAAAGTTACGTTGTAGTAATGATGTACTTGCCTTTTGTTCTTTTACAACAAAGGCTAGTGCGTCATCGAATAAGTCGTCTTGATCTTCGTTTTCTTCGTCGACCTTGATTTCTTCATCCGTAACAATCATATCGTCGTCATATTCGGCAGGTTGTTGTTCTTTAATATAATCTACCACATTTTCAACATCTTGATCAGATATAAATGCACCTTGCACACGGCTTGGCTTATTCTTATCAATTGGTAGATATAACATGTCCCCACGACCTAATAATTTTTCAGCACCATTAGTATCTAGGATAGTTCTAGAATCAATCCCACTTGAAACGGCAAAAGCAATTCTAGATGGCACGTTAGACTTAATTAGACCGGTAATAACATCAACTGATGGACGTTGAGTTGCCAAAATCATGTGAATTCCGGCAGCACGTCCCATTTGTGCCAATCTAATGATGGCACCTTCGACGTCATTTGAAACAGTCATCATCAAGTCAGCCAATTCATCAACAACAACTACGATGTATGGAAGTGGTTTTAAATCGCCACGTTCTTCTTCGGTCATCCCTTTTAAATATTCATTAAACGTACTAATCTTTCTTTGATTATGCTTAGCAAACAAGTCATATCTGTGTTCCATTTCCGCAACAACCTTGTTAAGGGCTCTTGCAGCCTTCTTAGGTTCTGAAACAACTGGTGATAGCAAGTGTGGAATCCCGTTGTAAATTCCTAGTTCAACCTTCTTAGGATCAATTAGCATCATCTTAACTTCGCTAGGTTTAGCATTCATTAAAATGCTAGTAATGATTCCGTTGATGGCAACGGACTTACCACTACCAGTTGAACCAGCGATTAATAGATGAGGCAACTTAGTTAGGTCGGTTGTAATAACATCCCCACTAACGTTTCTTCCCAATGGCACTGTCAATAATCCATGCTTGGATTGTTGTGATGTTTTGACAACATCCTTAAATGACACCATCGCGACCTTCTTATTTGGTACTTCAATCCCGATTAATGATTTACCAGGAATTGGTGCTTCAATACGAATGTCCTTAGCTGCTAATGCCAAGGCCAAGTCGTCTGCTAGGTTAACAATCTTGCTAACCTTAACGCCGATTGCTGGATGTAATTCATATTCAGTAACTGAAGGTCCCAAGTTAACATTTTTAATTTCGGCGTCAACACCAAAACTGTTCAATGTCTTCTTCAATACGGTTGTATTATGGTCGATGTTTTTAAACTCATCTTTTTGGTCACTTCTAGCCACATCGGATAACAAGCCAATCGGTGGCAATTGATAGTTGGAATCATCAATATCCTTAATATCGATTCCCTTACTATCATTTTCGGTGTGTCCGTTGATAATTTCAGATAGCTTTGGTTTGTTTCTGGTATCTTGATTGTAGTCGTCTGCTGACTTAAAGTCTGAACGATCCAAGTTAGCTTCTGGCTTACTCTTTACCTCTGGTTTTTCAGGTTCGTTATCCATCCAACCTGAAAGCTTAATCTTAGGCTTTTCTTCAACAGAAGCTGGGTTCTTTCTTCTTTGAACCCTAGACATTGGATTAACGTCTTCGACTTGTTCTTCATCATCTTGATTATCTTGTCTTTCTTCTAAGTGGCGTTGCTTACGTTCTTCAATTGCAGAACCAATCTTTTGTGATGATTCTTCGGAGTATTTTCTAACGTTATCCATGACTTTATTCATTGGAACGTTAAAGAATACGATTAATCCGACAATCATCATAATAATTGATAGGATTTCTGATCCCAGAATTGAAACTAAGAAATCAAATACTACTAATAAGCATGCCCCAATCATTCCACCACCAATTGATGAAGCATCGGTTAGGTGAATGAAATCCTGGCTAATTAAAGATAGTGTCTTTGATATAAAGGCATTGTCGCTACTGTTTGAAAACAATAATGCTGATAAGAACAGTGTTAAACCAAGGTAAAAGATGGTTCCACCAATTATCCAACGCTTATTGTATTGAAGCTTAGGTCCTTTAATTAGGTAGATAAACCCGACAACTAGTGCAATCAATAATCCAAATGGACTACTATCTCCGATAAAGAATCTAACGATATTATCGAAAGTGATTCCTAAAAAGCCCAATTTAAAGAGACTGAATGCACTGACCAAAATCATAATAAATCCAATAATATGATTTTGATACTTGCTATCGATATTAAATAATTTGGCATTGGTGGTTGTTTTTTTCTTTTTACGCGCGCTTGTTTTTCTCTTTGCCAAATTGATTACCCCTTATCATTTATTTTAGTTTGTCGTATTCGTACTTGTGTGTTCTTTCAAGATTTGGAAATGATTGTTGTCTTAACGCTTCGTAAATAACGATGGCACATGTATTTGATAGGTTCAATGCACGAATGTGAGTGTCATCTTGTGGAATTCTGATTGCCTTTTCTTCATTATCACGCATGAACATTTCAGGTAATCCAGTGGTTTCCTTACCAAACATGAAGTAGTAGTTGAAGTCATCGTCCGTGTAATCACGATCTGTGTAGTCGTGGTTAGCAAACTTAGATACTAGGTAAAGTTTGTCCTTTTCGCCTAAAGTGTTCATGAATGCTGGTAAGCTTTCGTGATAGTTGATATCAACCTTGTCCCAGTAGTCTAATCCAGCTCTTTTTAGATGCTTGTCATCAACTGAAAATCCTAGTGGTTTGATTAAATCCAAAACAGTGTCGGTACCGGCACATGTTCTAGCAATGTTACCAGTGTTGGCTGGCATTAATGGTTCAAATAAAACAATATGGTTAGTCATAATTTTTCCTCGCTTTAAAACTGATTATCTAATATTGATACATCAACTGTGATTGATGTTAATGATTCAACTTCTGCTTGTGTTAAATCTTTCGCATTATGGCCCCAATGAAGTGGTGTCATAATCATTAAATCGTGAGTTAACTCCTTAGGTAACTCAACGGTGTATTTCACATCGTATTTCTTCGCATTTGGATAATGCTCCATAAATAGATCGACAACCTTTTGGTTATCATAGCTACTGTTTTCGCTATCATTACCATAAAGTTTTTGACGCAATTCAAATAGGTAACGTGAGTTTGGCACAATCTTAATCAAGTGACCCTTAGGTGCAATGATTCGATTGAATTCCTTGTAAGCTGATGGTGAAAATAAATCCATAATAATATCAATGCTTTGATCATTAAATGGAAGGTTCGCCAAATCAGCAATACAGAAAAACATTTGGTCGCTTAATTCACTGGTTGATAGATTGACCCCTGGTTTAGAAATATCAAAGCCAATCGCACTATCCACGTTTTTTCTTAAGTCTTCCAAACGTTTTAGTGGTGTTCCTTCTCCACTACCGATGTCAACGATGTTCTTATGCCCGGCATCGATTAGTTCATTAATCTTTTGTAAAATCCCATCGAAGAAACCAGCCTGCATAATCCTTCGTCTAGATTCTAACATATTCCCATCATATTCTGTATTCACCTTATGGTTAATAAATTGAATGGTTCCCTTTTTGGAAATATCCAATGAGTGGTTGTTAGGACAAACGATTGAATTATCAACTTGGTTAATAAATGATTCTTTACATACTGGGCATCTAAATAAATCGATATTTTGTTTTAAAAATTGCTTTGCAATTTCGATTTTTTTCATATTTAAATCATCCTTATCCAATTCAATATATAAGTATATCATATTCGTAAAGCCTTCATTTACAGGAACTAAAAAAAGCCCCTAATATCAAGATATTAGAAGCCTTGAATAATTGATGACATATCTGTAGGAATTTTTGATTCACAGACTACGTCTTGTTGTATAAACGGATTATAAAATTTCATTTTATAGCAGTGTAATGCCTGACGATCCAACTCATTGTTGTCTGGATTGTAAAGCCAATCACCAATTAGTGGATGACCAATTGCTTCAAAGTGAACCCTGATTTGATGGGTTCGACCGGAATGCAGCTTAATCTTAACCAATGAGTGACTAGGTGTGTTTTTTTCCACCCATGCCTCCGTCTTGGAAGGTTTTCCACCCTCTATCACACATCTTTTAATAAACGAACCAGGTTGTCGATCAATCGGTAGATTGATTTCTAGATGTTTGTCATTCAATGGATTTTCCACAATTGCGAAATACATCTTTTCAATTTGATGGTGTTGCATTTGCTTATCCAATACCGAATGTGCAAAGTGGTGCTTGGCAAAAATGATAATCCCACTGGTGTCCATGTCTAATCGATTCACGATATGAATCTTTTGATTATCGTAATCTTGTCTTAGGAAGTATCCCTTCACTCGATTAGCAATTGTATCATTTTTATATAGATGGGATGGTAGACATGCCACATGAGCTGGTTTATCAACAATCAAAAAGTGATCATCTTCATACAAAATGTTGATTGGTAGATTTGATACCGCAATGATGTCGTTGGCTGGTTCAGGTGGTAAAGTAATCGTCACCTCGTCGCCCTGTGCCAACATGTAATTGACCTTCTCTTCAACACCGTTGACTACAATTTTGCCACCTTCGAATTTAATCTGTTTCAATAGTGTGCGCGAAATACCATTTTGGCGTAAGAATGTTCTTAATCGGATGGGACTGTCCTGTTGATTGGACCAGGTGAAACTAGTCATCCTCATGAACTCCGATAAATGAATTACTTACACGTTTCCAGAAATGGGTATGACGATATTGGGCGAAGTAAATTCTATCGTTGCAGATGGAATATGAAATTGATTTAATTGGACGATCAGAAATCAATAACTGGTCACATGTTAAAATGTTGTGCTTGGGTGAATCAGGAACGATTGTGATTGTTTCATCAGGTGGCACAATTACAGGTGAACCCAATGTTCTAAAGACACGGTTATTGATTGATGCCATTTCTGATACTTGAATTGCGTTTAGTTGAGGGTTGATGATTGCCCCACCAACTGACTTGTTATAAGCGGTAGAACCGGTTGGTGTGGAAACGCAAAGTCCATCCCCTCTAAACTTTTCAAAAAATTCATCCTTGATGTAAATATCAGTAACCATTGTTCCGTTAATGCGTTTTAGGGTGGATTCATTTAACGCAACGAAACTATCGTCTGGTCCACCATCGGTGTATTGAACCTTGATTGATAGCAATGGATAGCTAACGCTTTGACCATTATCGTCTTCCAAACTGTCAACTAGTTCTTTTACTTCGTAGTCACGCCAGTCGGTGTAAAAACCAAGGTGGCCCGTATGGATTCCGACAAATCGAATCTTGCTAATTGCATCGCGATAATGATGAAAAGCTGACAAAAGTGTTCCGTCTCCTCCAACAGAAATCACAATTTGCGGATTTAATCCATCGTATTCAAGTTTTTCAGACGCATCAATTTTTTCTTTTAATTGTGTAGCAACCTTTTTGGATGTAAATCCGTCGTTACTATAAATTGCAACCTTCATAACTATTCATCCCTATTATGTTCATTTTTGGTTCCATCTTCTTGAGTTTCAATTAACTCATCTCTGATTTCAGACATCCCTTCATCCAACTTGAATGCTGTTTCCGCAGATTGTTGAAGACGTTTCTTCAATCCTTCTGGGAATTCACCATTGTATTTGTAATTTAGGGAATGTTCTACTGTTGCCCAGAAATTCATGGCAAGTGTTCTTACCTGAATTTCGGCTAAAATTTTCTTTTCTCCACCGACTAATTCGATTGGATACTCAAAAACAATATGGTATGAACGATATCCACTAGCTTTTTCACGATTAACATAGTCACGTTCTTCCAAGATATTAATATCGCTTCTTCTTCTAAGAATGTCGACAACAACATAAATGTCATCAACAAAAGGACACATAATTCTAAGGCCCGCAATATCTTCCATATCTTGAGATAAACGATCTTCTGATACATAGCGGCGTTTCATTTTTTCTTTAATACTGTCGATTGGTTTCACTCGACCAGTAACAAACTCAATCGGACTTCTTTTATCCGATTGAATGAATTCTTTACGAATTCCTCTTAATTTGACCTTTAATTCACCTACGGCTTGTTCGTATGGGAATAAAAAGTCACTCCAGTTTTTTATCACTAGGCTAACCTCCTTGTTAAACCTAATTTACTACACTATTTTACCACACTATTCAAGAAGTAAAAAAGCAAACAATTTTTTACTGTTTATGAGCAAAATGGTTGTATTTACCGGTGTATTTGGTATTCTATTTAATGGAATTTATAGAACGAAACAAAAATCTTAATGGAGGGATAAAAGTGTTTGAACTATTTCTGTTTATAGATCCATTGTGTAAAGCATGCAGGAATTCAGAAAATACCGTTTTACAGATTTCTGAAGACGTTGATTCAAAATTTAAGTTGCAGTTCATTCCGATTTACAATCTAAAGGTTGTCCAAACCGACTTCTGCAACTCAAACAATCAACTAAAAAAGCGATTATCTTCTGAAGAACTTTCTGCCTTATACAGAAACGTTGTCTTAGATTATAAGGCTGCCTTATTCCAAGGTATGAAAAAAGGACGTAAGTTCTTAACAGCGATTCAGGATAAACTATTGACTGAAGGTTACATCTACTCAGATGAAATGGCAATTGCACTTGCCGAGAAATGCGGTCTAGATGTTGAAATGTTTAAGGAAGATCGTCGTTCAAACCTTGCTAAGAAATCAATCAAAAAAGACCAAGATTTGGTCCAAAACATGAAGATTGAAAAACCAGCCTCAGCTGTTATCTTCAACTGTGAAGGAAACGATGATGGTATTTTAACTGATGACATTGAATACTCAACATTATTCAATGCCTGCTGTGATAAGAACTTAACTCCCGAATACTTAAAGGATGCGTTAAGTGAAAGCAGTCTAAAAGAAACTAAAATGAAACACCTTCGTGTTCTAAAATAAAAAAAGCTTCCAACAAAAAGTTGGAAGTTTTTTTGTTATTAAATTAATGATTCTAATTCGTTTAATCTTTCTTCAAAGACCTTAAATGCATTTTCTAGGTAGTCGGCATTGGTCATGTCGATACCAGCTTTTTTCATTACGTTTAATGGATAATCAGAACTACCTGATTTTAGGTATCCGATGTATTTATCAATCGCTTCTTGGTCGTGGGCACAAATGCCATCTGATAAATCAATCGCGGCAGCAAAACCAGTTGCGTATTGATATACATAGTAATTCATGTAGAAGTGCGGAATTCTAGCCCATTCATATGCAATTTCTGGATCTGATACCACTCCGTCACCGTAATAGCGTTGGTTTAGCTCGTAGTAAAAATCACTTAACATCTTAGCTGTTAGTGGGTTACCAGCTTGTTCTTGTTGGTGGGCAAAGTCTTCAAATTCAGCAAATTGAGTTTGTCTGAAAATAGTTCCTTTGAAACCATCTAGGAAGTGATTTAATACGTACTTCTTAACTTCAACATCATCGGTATTCTTCAAAAGATAATCGGTTAAGATATTTTCGTTAGTGGTTGATGCGATTTCGGCTAAGAAGATTGAATAATCACCATATTGGAATGGTTGATTATGGGTTGTGTAGTAACTGTGCATACTGTGACCTGATTCGTGAACCAGTGTAAACAAGTTATCAAGGTTATCTTGCCAGTTTAAAAGAATATATGGGTTAGTGTCATATACACCTGATGAGTATGCCCCACTTCTCTTTCCCTTATTTTCAACTACATCAATCCAACGATTGTTAAATTCTTCCTTGATATGATCAATGTAATCATCCCCAAGGATTGATAATGCCTTGATTGATTCTTCCTTGGCTTCATCAAAGTTGTATGAGATTGGTGAGTTACCAAATAATGGTGTGTATAAGTCATACATGTGCATTTCGTCTAATGAAAGTAATTTCTTTCTTAGATTAACGTAACGATGTAGCAAAGGTAGATACTTATTAACAGTATCAATTAGTTGTTGGTATACCTTTTTATCGATGTGGTTATTGCTCAATGCAGCTTCCTTAGCTGAGGTAAAGTGACGCATTGAAGCTCTAAAGTTATGAACCTTCACTTCACCAGAAAGTGTTGATGCTAATGTGTTCTTGAATTGGTTATAAACTGTGTATAACTGTTGGAATGCTTCCTTACGAACACTTCTGTCTGTGGATTCAAGTAACTTACTGTAAACACCGTTTGATAGTTCGACCTTGTTACCATCTTCGTCTGATACGACCGGGAACTTCAAGTCGGAATTGGTCATTACACCATATACGTTTGAAGGAGTATCGAAGATGTTACCTAAACTTGATAGAATTTTTTCGTGTTCAGCATCTAGAATATGGTCCTTTTGACTGAATAGTTCGTCAAAGTAGTGTGTGTAATCTGCTAATTCTGATTCTTCAGATAGCATCTTCTTTAGGTCATCTTCACTAATGTTTAAAACTGCTGGTTCAAACCATGCTAGTGCTGATGATGCTTTAGATGCTAAATCGGCACATCTAGCATTCATGCTTTGATATTCTGAATTTGATGTATCAGCATCACTCTTCAATGATGAGTATACATATAATTTTTCAACTTTACGTTCTAGTTTTTCGATTGCTTTTAAGTCACTTAAAAGTGTTTTGGCATCAAAATGATCAGTCTTTAACTTTTCGACAGCTTCAACTTCTTTGGCGCATTCTTTGAAATCCGCTTCAAAATCATCGTCTGTCTTATAAATAGTTGTTAAATCCCAGGTTAATTTTTCTGGTACTTCTGATCTCTTTGGTAATTGTTGTACTTCACTCATAAAAACACCGCCTTTTGAAATATACTATCTCCATCTTATCAAAAAATAGTGTTATTTTGCGTACTTAGCTCATTTAATTTTTGATAGTAGTCGTCAAACCACTTAATTTCGTCAATTATATGGACCCTGCCATTCTTAATTTGAATTTTTCGTTTAGTTATCAACTGCATTATCAACAGTTTAAACTCATCTTTAATATATTGAGTGGCGTTATGCACAAGTGGATAATTCGTTTGTAATCCCACCATTTGATTGGCAAACTTAAACACATCCCTTAATTTCACCCGTTCCTTGATACTAGCCACAATTAATATTTTCCATATCAAGAAGTTCTTCCCCATGATTGGACTTGTCACCTGTTTGATATCACAAATAATCGGTGATCCGGACATATTATGATGCTGGTTATAACAAACGTTTTGCCATTTTAACATCTGTTTGTTCCGATAAAAAAGCTGGTTTTCAATCCTGGTCAACTGACTAATCACGTCGTGCATACTGCTCTTATACTTAACAATGGTGCCCGGATTGTGAATAAACCTCAATAATTCATCCAATCGGGCAAACGTGATTCGCTGGTATCTTATTTTTCCACCCACATACTGACAATTGTAGCGCATCTCAATTTTACGTTCATTTACCAGCCAGAAAAAGATGGTAAAGCCAATGGAATCGATATAGTAATAAAACTTATTCACACTATCGCTGCCAAATCTTTTTCTGTAGTTACTCCCCAATATCCATAGTGATTTCATATGTAGTTTATGGTATCCAGCGATGCGTTCTGCCAATCGTTTCCGCGAAATCGGACTGCATTGAAACTCAAACGCTAGTTTTTGATACATCAAATCGGGACGTTGATTAATTTCGGATAAATACTTTTCCACATGTGTGTTTCTTTTATCAATGAAATTTAATAGTTGTTCTTTGCCAATTAAGTGTTCATTACTCTCGCCATCTTCCATCGCAATCACACACTGACTGTTCTTAAAGTGCGCAAAATGTGGTGCGTTAATATTGCCGCGTTTTAAAATTAATTCTTCTTTACAGATTGGACAGTAGTACTTTTGATTATCCTTAGCTGCACTCGCGCTGACTAACTGTTCTTTATCAGATGCCATTAACATTTTCATCACCCAATAAACTAAATACGAAAAAAGACTGGCATATTCGCCAGTCTTTTTATTAGCCAAAGTATTTATTCACTTGGGTCATTGCGGAATGATCCATGATTACTTTCTTGTCGTTGTAATGCTTAAAATCTACAACGTTGATTTGATTACCATATTCAACTGCTTCGCTTACAGCACTAGTAAAGTGCTTGAAGTCGACTTCATTTTCAGTTCTAGTGGTTGTCAATTGAACCACGTAAAATGAACCAACCTTGTATAATGTTGAATCAACATCTTGAATGCCATGAATTGCATCGGCTAGTTTAACAACGTTGTCGAAGTCGCTAACCTTTAGAATCATTTCCCACTTTTCAAGTTGTGGATTAAAGTGGCCTAAGCTTGGTTGATTAGCATTTTTAACCATATCCTTGAATGGGTCACTATTTGAACGTTTGCTTGTTGAATCCAAGTCTTGACGTTCACTTCTAGCTTGGTTGATTGTCGCAATCATCATTAGCTTGTAATGGGCGTAATCATCGCTTCTTTCAAGCGCATCAATCATAGTTGAAAGGTTCAATTGAATGTTATCAATGAATTCCTTTGTTTTGTCATCATACTTGTGATCTTCGCTCTTGAAGTCTAGGAGTTTACCAAGCATTTCCTTGGCACGAATCAAAGAATACAAACTCTTTGTATCAGTATAGTCCTTAAAGTGACCCATACTGGGTAGTTGTGCTCTTTGTTCGTCGGTTCTGTCTTCACCAGTATCGGTAAACATTTCAGAACCAGCCCCATCATAAGTTTCATTGTCGTTTTCGTCGTCTTCAATTTCGTCGTCGACGTTATCATCTTCTACTTGGTCATCATTATTATTGATTTGGTTTTGGTTATCAAAAACATTCTTATTCTTAATAAACATGTCTAACCCTGTACTGTTTGGCAATACTTGGAAAGATACTGCCCCCGTACTCTTGAATTCATCATCTACATCGATTTCGTCCAAGATTGAGTATAAGAAAGATTCAATGCCATCTTCATCACCTAAAAGTGATAATAAATCAATTCCGCGTTCATCTAATTCTTGATTAGTGATTGTTACTTTGATTGTTCCAGAATTAATTTTTTCCATTCTCATTATCGACACCTCTTCTCACGTTCGCTAATTGATAACTATATTTTAACCTATTATCAACCGTTAGTTCAATGATTTAACGTCTTTTAAATCAATTACCATCCCTGTTTTTGGTAAAATCACGTTTACCGAATTATTCGTCGCCAATTCAGTTTGTTTCTTTAAATCATCCAAGTCTCCGTATTGTGGTAAATGACTGATTAAAACGTTTTTAACCTTAGCATCCAATGATAATTTACCAGTTTCTTTTGATGTCATGTGCCACTTTTGGCCTTCCTTGTCGTCATAGAAATTAGTATCCGTCATCAATAAGTCGGCACCTTCACAAAATGATGCTAAGTCTTCAAAGTATCTAGTGTCCCCTGTGTAAACTAGTACTTGATTTTTTGTTGTATCTTTAATCTTAATCGCAAATGTAACAACAGGATGTTGTGTTTTCTTAAATGTAATTTCTAAATCACCTAAGTTTATGACATTATCTTCATTGTATGGTTTAGCAACTGTATCGTCGAACCAGTTCAAAGCATTGAAGTGTTCTTCATCCTCATTGTGGCCATAAATTGATAGAGGGCCTTCCTTGGGCTTATTAGGTGCTAGTTGCCAGTAGTGTTGTAAAACACCAACGTCGGCAATATGATCACTGTGGTAGTGAGATAATAAGACCGCGTCTAGATTGTATGGGTTTAAGTGCTTTTCTAGTTCCAATAGCACCCCACTTCCACAGTCCAATAATAGATTGATTTTTTCAGTTTGAATTAAATATCCGCTTGTGGCGATTCCGTTATCTGGATAACCGCCATAGTATCCTAATACAGTAACCTTCATTTTGCATACCTTCTACTTGTTTTTATTTATCTTTAGTGTAAATATATAGGTGTGATTTGTAAAATCTTTTTATCATCTTGGAGGCGTAAAAATGGAAAATCAAATCAGCATGACATTTGGTAGCAATCAAATTTTAAACAAAATCAGAAAACAACATCCTGACGTAAAATTAAGTTTATTTAAAAACGGTGATGATCAGTATCAAATCGTCGATTTTTCCGGGAACCATAATATTTTCAAAAACCCAATTACATTCAATGTATTGAAGAACCACAACTTTACTGAAAAGTTTGAATTCGTAAATTATTCATACTTCAACCTATCAGAAGATGATCAAAAAATCTTTGATGCCAGCATCGAAAAGATGGATAATGACGCTGAGTTAGATAACATGATTTCATTCGTCATCTTAAAGGAAACAGTTAACCGTAAGAGAACGGTTTTAATGACAACTTGGCATGATTACTTTGATTTCAATAATTGGAAGAAGAGAAATGACTTTTTAAACTTAGCAGAAATGTCCTTAAACTATAAACGAGCATAATAAAAAAGCACTTTGGAATTCATCCAAGTGCTTTTTTTATTTACTTAATTTTTAATGTCATGGCATTAATTGCAACAATCACTGTACTTAGTGACATGATAACGGCACCTAACATTGGTCCAATGATAATACCAATTGAAGAAAGTGCTCCAGCTGCAAGTGGTAATGCGATAATGTTGTATCCAGCACCCCACCATAAATTTTGAATCATCTTAGTACGAGCGTGTTTTGCTAGTTTAACCAAATTAATCACATCTGCTGGATCACTGTTTACTAAGACAACGTCTGCAGATTCAATGGCAACGTCAGTACCTGAACCGATTGCAACACCTAAATCAGCCTTAGTAAGACTAGGTGCATCATTAACACCATCACCGATAAACATAACTTTACCTTTTTCTTGGTACTTAGTAACTAGTTTTTGTTTGTCTTCTGGAACTAATTGGGCGTTAACTTCCTTAATTCCTAGAATGCTTGCTACCTTATCAGCAGCTTGTTGGTTATCACCGGTTAGCATAACTGGGATAATGTTTTGACCGTTTAAGAAATCAATCATGTCCTTTGCCCCAGGCTTGATTGAATCTCCTTCAGCAATGTATCCAACAACATGTCCGTTTTCAACAACATAACTCAATGAGTTACCTTGTTCTAGATACTTGTCAGCAGTCTTTTGATCGTAATCAATAACATTCTTGTCTAGGTATGAACTTGAAACAACTTGGTATTCCTTACCATCAACTGTTCCCTTAATACCTGAACCAGCTATTTCTTCAACGCTTTCTGCTTGAAGTGGTGCTTCGTTTAAATCCTTGAACGCTTGAACGATTCCTTGAGCAAGTGGATGACTTGAGGATGCTTCGATAGCCGCAGCAATCTTAATTACATCCTTCTTGTCTATGTTTGAATCTAAACTATCGTATGCATTAACCTTGAAATCACCTTGAGTTAAAGTACCTGTTTTATCCATTAAAGCGTATCTAATTTGTTTGATACCTTCCAATGCAGTCTTGTTTCTAATCAACAATCCATGAGTAGCAGAAATTGATGTCATTCTTGAAATGATTAAAGGAATGGCTAAACCTAATGCATGTGGACAAGCAATGATTAATACACTGACAGTGATTGGAATTGCATACGAAACACCATCCAAGATGCTCCAAGTTACAAAAGCAATTAAAGCAACAATTAATGCTGCGTAGAATAGGTATCCAGCCACTTTATTAGCTAAATCTTCTGCTTCTGATTTTGATGATTGGGCTTCACTTACCATGTTCATAACCTTTGATAAGTATCCACTTTCACCTGTACCAGTAATCTTAACTTTGATAGTTCCACTACCATTGATTGATCCACCAATGACAGAATCGTCAACGCCCTTTTGTACATCTCTTGATTCACCAGTAATTAATGATTCGTTTAAAGCAGTACTACCATCAATGATTGTTCCATCAGCAGGCACCTTTTCACCTGATTTAATTAAGATGGTTTGTCCTTCAGATAATTCATGAACTGATACATCTTTAGTTTGTCCATCTGATTGAAATAAATGAGCATTGTCAGGCAATAATTCAGCTAGTTTGTTTAAAGCAGAACCAGCGTTCATTACTGAGTTCATTTCAATCCAGTGGCCTAATAACATAATGACAATCAGTGTTGATAATTCCCAGAAGAAATCATTTACCTTTGGTGTCACCTTTAGAATATCGTTGGCAATCACCGCGTAAACACTGTATACATAAGCAACTGAAATTCCCATTGTGATTAATGACATCATTCCTGGCTTCTTGCTCTTCATTTCACTGATACATGAAGTGAAGAATGGGTAACCACCGTAAATAAATAGGATGGTTCCTAATACTAGAACAACAAAATCAGATCCAGGGAATGTCACTTGGAAAGGCATCTTCATTCCCATCATTGGTGACATGATAATAATTGGAATTGTTAGAATCAACGAAATCCAAAACTTCAATTTTAAGTTTCCCATATGCATGTGCCCCATGCCACCGTGGTCCATTCCACCATGGCCCATGTCCATACCGCAGCCCATGCCACTCATGTTCATGTTACCCATATCGTGGCCCATGTGACTGTGATCCATGTGGTTCATATCATGATCCATGTGACTCATGTCGTGATGCATGTGTTCATGGTCCATATGGTTCATATCGCAATGATGGTCTCCATGAGAATGGTCATGTTCCCCACCATGGCTGCAACAACTCATATTTTCATGGTCAGAATGGGAATGCCCATCCATCTTCATGTCATCATGATGCATATCACACTTATGATCCGGATTGCTATGGTCATGGTGTTTGCAGCAAGCCATTCCTCCGTTGTGTTTTTCTTCGTCATTCATATCATGCTTTTTTCCGCACATTTATCTCATCTCCAAATAGATTATTCTTCCAAGCACTTACAATGTACCTCTTCTGGTGCTGTATCTCTCTTTTTCTTTAAAACATCGATGATTGAATCGATATCACTTTTACTTAACTCAATGTTTTCGATAACATCATGAAGTGTTTCTCCATAATGCATACAACACATTGATTCAAATACTCTCTTAACAGACATATCATAAGCTGCTTGTTCCTTAATGGCAGAATAATAGATATTCTTTCTACCATCTTTCTTAATTCCTAGGAATTCTTTATCACATAAACGGGATAATAATGTCTTGATTGTTGATGAACTCCAGTCCATTTTCTTGGATAGGATATCGGTCAACTGACTACTAGTTGTCTCTCTTAGTGTCCAAACAATTCTCATTACTTCCCATTCGGATTTCGTAATATCAGTCTTTTCCAAAAGATGTATCACCCCACTCATTTATTTAACATTTTATAGTCTACAATTGTAGACAAAAGAAGTCAAATAAAAAGGATTGCAACTTAATGCAATCCTTCGTCTTCTACGTTAAGGAGAATGAGAGATTCGAACTCTCGCGTGGTTTGACCCACCTAGCGGTTTTCAAGACCGCCCCCTTCAGCCACTTGGGTAATTCTCCATAAATGATGACCCGTACGGGATTCGAACCCATGTTACTGCCGTGAAAGGGCAGTGTCTTAAACCACTTGACCAACGGGTCATAATAAATATTATGACAATAAAAAAAGATTATCCATTAAGGACGATCTTATTTACGGTTCGTACGAGACTCGAACTCGTGACCTCCTGCGTGACAGGCAGGCGTCCTAAACCGACTAGACCAACGAACCAAAATTGCGGGAGCCGGATTTGAACCAACGACCTCCGGGTTATGAGCCCGACGAGCTACCAGACTGCTCTATCCCGCGATAATTATATAAAAGAAATATTTTAATGACCCGTACGGGATTCGAACCCATGTTACTGCCGTGAAAGGGCAGTGTCTTAAACCACTTGACCAACGGGTCAGTCAAAAACTAACGGAGAAGGAGAGATTCGAACTCTCGCGCCGGTAACCCGACCTACACCCTTAGCAGGGGCGCCTCTTCAGCCACTTGAGTACTTCTCCAATGGGCCTAGGGGGACTCGAACCTCCGACCTCACGCTTATCAGGCGTGCGCTCTAAACCAACTGAGCTATAGGCCCATATAAAAGCGGGTAACGAGAATCGAACTCGCGACAATAGCTTGGAAGGCTATGGTTTTACCACTAAACTATACCCGCATAATATAAAGTATAACATATATTTAGTTAAATGGCGCGGGACAGAATCGAACTGCCGACACACGGAGCTTCAATCCGTTGCTCTACCAACTGAGCTACCGAGCCATATAAACGGTTCGTACGAGACTCGAACTCGTGACCTCCTGCGTGACAGGCAGGCGTCCTAAACCAACTAGACCAACGAACCAAAATTGCGGGAGCCGGATTTGAACCAACGACCTCCGGGTTATGAGCCCGACGAGCTACCAGACTGCTCTATCCCGCGATAATATAAAGGAGAATGAGAGATTCGAACTCTCGCGTGGTTTGACCCACCTAGCGGTTTTCAAGACCGCCCCCTTCAGCCACTTGGGTAATTCTCCATGTAAAGTGAAACAAAGTCCACTATGGACCTTGTAGGACTCGAACCTACGACCGGACGGTTATGAGCCGTCTGCTCTAACCAACTGAGCTAAAGGTCCAAGACCTAATCGCGGCAGAGGGGATCGAACCCCCGACCTCCCGGGTATGAACCGGACGCTCTAGCCAGCTGAGCTACACCGCGATATGTGACTAATAAGACGAGTTATTAAACTCTATCGGGAAGACAGGATTCGAACCTGCGACCCCCTGGTCCCAAACCAGGTGCTCTACCAAGCTGAGCTACTTCCCGAGAAATGCACCCAGTAGGAGTCGAACCTACAACCTTCTGATTCGTAGTCAGACACTCTATCCAGTTGCGCTATGGGTGCATATGGTGCCGAGGACCGGGATCGAACCGGTACGGTTATCACTAACCGCAGGATTTTAAGTCCTGTGCGTCTGCCAATTCCGCCACCCCGGCATATATAATGAATTGGCAAAGCGGAAGACGGGATTCGAACCCGCGACCCCCACCATGGCAAGGTGATGTTCTACCACTGAACTACTTCCGCATAATGCCGACTAGAGGATTCGAACCTCCGACCCCCTGTTTACAAGACAGGTGCTCTGCCAGCTGAGCTAAGTCGGCATATTATATTAAATTAATGAGCCGTGGCAGGTTCGAACTGCCGACCCTCTGATTAAAAGTCAGATGCTCTACCGGCTGAGCTAACGGCTCGTATGGATGGAGGATACAGGGCTCGAACCTGTGACCTCCTGCTTGTAAGGCAGATGCTCTCCCAACTGAGCTAATCCTCCATAATTGCGCGGCGACTTCCTACCCTTGCAGAGGGCGATCCCTCAACTACTATCGGCGTTTAGAAGCTTAACTTCTGTGTTCGGCATGGGAACAGG
>NZ_JXDB01000008.1 GCF_001281265.1 Apilactobacillus kunkeei DSM 12361 = ATCC 700308
AGGTAGCCGTAGGAGAACCTGCGGCTGGATCACCTCCTTTCTAAGGAAATTTCGGAAACTTACATTAGGTTCATCAATCTTATTCAGTTTTGAGGGATTTACCTCTCATATGATTCTTTGCTTCTTTGGGCCTATAGCTCAGTTGGTTTAGAGCGCACGCCTGATAAGCGTGAGGTCGGAGGTTCGAGTCCCCCTAGGCCCATCGACCTCACAGGGGTCACAATCATATTTATATTTATGGGGAATTAGCTCAGCTGGGAGAGCACCTGCTTTGCAAGCAGGAGGTCAGCGGTTCGATCCCGCTATTCTCCATTGACACGTAAGTGTCATACTTGGTTCTTTGAAAACTAGATATTATTTAATTTCTATATTGAATTTGTATAAAAATACAATTTCAACCGAGAACACCGCGTTATTTTGAGT
>NZ_JXDB01000009.1 GCF_001281265.1 Apilactobacillus kunkeei DSM 12361 = ATCC 700308
GACTTCGCAATGTTTAATTCTTACAACCAAGTTGTAAGTTCCTTACACATCATCGATTATCAATCTTGTTCAGTTTTCAAAGATCTACCTTTTAATATCAACCGTTGTCTCAATTGACAACTATTTAATATTACCAAATTATCAACACGGTGTCAATAACTTTTTTTATTTATTTTGTTGATGAATGTTTTCACATCAACGTTTGTCGCTTATCGACAACAATAAATATTATGCCATCTTGTTAACGTAAAGTCAACAGTTTTTTACTGATTTTTTAACGTTTTAACGAGGCTTTTGACCGCCTCATCAACAGTAATATTTATATTATCAAAATATCGACACCGCGTCAACATTAATTTCAAAATAAAAAGGACGACTTTTAAAGTCGTCCTTTTTATTTTGAAATTATTTTAATTCAGGTGCGTCTGTCTTGTATAAGTTCAATGTATCTTTCTTCTTTAACTTATTCAATAGATCGGTCTTCTTCTTTTTATCCATTTCCTTAAGAAGCTTCATTCCATCAGCATACTTGTAACTGTATGACTTCTTATCTACCTTCTTGAAGCCCTTAGGGTTGTAGAAACGTAGTAAGTCACCTAGCACCACCTTATCCGACAGAGATAATTCAGTTGTCACGTGGTTTTGCATTTTCTTGATTTCAGCAGCTTGCTTCTTGTTTGGTGTAATTTGTTTACCTGTCTTAGTTAGGTATACACTTCCACCTACTACTGTATATTCAGGAGATACAAAATCTCCATTTCTGAATGCAACAACTTGGTTTCTATTCTTAGATAGCAAGTCATTACCAAATTGGATAGTATTATCGTCCTTTACACCCAATAGATGTAATAGTGTTGGTAATACGTCAATTTCTCCACCGTAAGTGTGGTCAATTCCACCTTTTAGTCCGTCCATGTGAATCATGAATGGAACCTTTTGGAATTGTGCTAAGTCGAAGCTGTTAATAGACTTCTTGTGTAGTAATTGAGCAATAGCTGGTCTATGGTTGTTTGAAATACCATAGTGGTCACCGTATAGCACAATCATACTGTTCTTCATTAGACCTGTCTTAGTTAGATAATTCATGAATTCACCAAAGGCTTGGTCTAGGTAGTGAGCAGTTTGTACGTATGGATCAACAGTGTTGTCACCAGTCTTAGTTGCTGGGAATGATACATTTTGTTTATCCAATTCATATGGATAATGGTTAGTTAATGTAATTAGTTTTGCATAGAATGGTTGTGGTAATTGTTGGATGTATTGTGCAGCATCCTTAAAGAAGATCTTATCCTTCAAACCGTAACCAACGCTGTATGATGGTTTTTCAGTGTAGTAGTTTGAATCAAAGAAGTATTGGTATCCCCATGACTTGTATGCATTATCTCTATTCCAGAAACTAGGCACATCCCCATGGAATGCAGCAGTACTGTAACCCTTTTGAGCTAAGATAGCTGGAGCAGCTTGGTATGTGTTTTGAGTACCATAAGTAACCATTGCTGATCCTTCTGGTAAACCGAATAGTGAGTTTTCTAGCATCATTTCAGCATCAGAGGTCTTACCTTGAGCTACTTGGTGGTAGAAGTTATCAAATGATAATGTATTTTGGTTATGGTAGAACTTGTTTAGGTTTGGAGTTACTTCCTTACCATCAACTTTGTAATCAATTAAGAATTGTTGGAAACTTTCCAAATGAATGATAAAGACATTCTTACCCTTAGCCTTACCGTAGTATTCGATATTAGACTTACTACGGTTGTGCTTTAGATATGTAAGGACACTATTTAAATCAGATGGTTTAGCTTCAGCTCTAGTTTGACTTTCCTTGTGAGTTTGATATGCATTAAATGCTGCATATTCATTTAAACCAAGGTACTTAACAATGTAGTTGTTATCAAAAGTTCTTGTTAATAGACCTGATCTGTCTGCATTAGATACACCAAATTCAGCAAACATCAATACTAAAGATAAGATGGTGATTGCAAAGGCGTTTCTCTTCTTAAATGGAGCATGATCCACCTTAATTACTCTGAATAATAGTAATAAAATCAATACAATGATATCGATAAATACGAAGAAATCTAATGGATGTAAGATTTCAGCTAAACTCTTACCAAGGTTGTTTTGAACAGTACCTGAACCCTTGATGATTCCAAATGATAGGAAGTCAGAGAATTCACGGTAGTATAAAACATTGGCAAAAATCCAAATTGATTCGATTAAATCAATAATAATCATTAGCCAGTAAGCAAGCTTACCTCTAAAGTACAAAGCAATCCCAAAGATTAGTAATGCAGCTGGAAGTGGGTTAACAGCCAATAGGAATTGTTGAATGCCCCCCTTTGCACCTAAGGTAAAATCAATACGGTATGAAATATATGTTTTCAACCAGAATAAGGCCACAATTAATACAAAAAAGCCAAATTTTGTATCAAAGAACTTTCTGGTGTTCTTAATATGACTAGACATTTCTATGCCTCCAAAATAAAAAATATAAAGTGTTAGTAAATTTACTTATCAATCTTATTGGGACGAATAAAGAATGCTATCGCCCCTAAAATCATTCCTAAGTAATAAGTTATCAAGCGCCAAGCAATTAACGCGAGAATTAACTTTGTGTTATTGATGATAAAACTCTTGAACAAAGTTTCAAAACTGTACTCTGCTCCCCCAGCTCCTCCTGGAATTGGGAATAATGAGATTATCATAAAGATTAATACGTGTAAGCTAACAATCATGATGATGTTAACTTGATCAAATCCTAATGCCAAAATGATGAAATATGGAATTAGGTAGTAGAAAGCTAGCTGGAAGAAAGTAATAACAATAATCTTTAACATTAGCTTCCATTGTTTAGCAATTCTGATGCTTTCCATATGGAATGTATCGATTTTGTTGTCTAAAATCTCTTTAAATGAAAGGTACTTTTCATCCTTCATAAAGATTTTAAATGGTTTTACCAAATTATCAACCAGTTTCTTAGTAAATGTATACCAATACATGATTAATAACAAGGCGACAATTACAAATAGGTGAACGAAGAAGCCAAACAATACCAGCCAAGCTAGATAGTGTAGCTTTTCTTCCACGTATTGAAAACCGACAATAAGACTCAAAATGAAATTAATTACTATCATGGTTTGAAAGACAACAAACTTCATCAACAGCGTTGAACTAGCCTTACCAGCATCCACACCCGTTTGAACCATTACATATAGTTGTCCTGGTTGTCCACCTGATGAGAATGGTGTGATTCCGTTGAATAGTTGTTCTACCAATGGGACTCTAATCGCATCCCACCAAGTAAAGTGATCAACTTGAGTATCAACGATTGTCTTAGTAACCACCGCTTCTAGTCCTAAGTATAGCAACATGCATAGGAAGGCAACGGCAATCCACCACCAATTAATAGTAAAAAAATCTGCAATCAATACATCCATATTGATATCTCTTATGAAATACCAAAAAATCAGTATCCCGATTAGAAACATCATAAAGAAAGTTATTACATTTCTCTTCGACATTACTATCCCTCTTTTATCTGACCTTTATAGAATTTATGCCAAATTGAAGCTAGATGATCTTCTGAATAGTAATCAGATGCAGCTAGTGCTTTATCAGACAATTCTTTTAGTTCATCTCTATTATCAATTAAGCGATGTAAACTATCATTCATTTCTTCAAAAGTAGTAAATGGTTCATAGTAACCACTGATGATTTCTTTATATAAATCTAAACTTCTAAGCATAACTGGAGTTCCGCAAGAGAATGCTTCCAGCACTGACATTGGGAACAATTCGTTAAATGATGGTAGTAAGAATAAATCAGCAACGTTGTAGTATTGAACTAATTTATCACGGTCCACAATTCCTGGGAATTTAAGGTTTGCGGGTGGATTGTCTACCAAGAGTTTTAAGTTCTTGTATCCATCAGTAATTTTACCAAATGAAAAACCACCTGCCCAAATAAATTCGACATTTGGGTTTTCTTCAGCTAGTTTGGCAAAATCAAGGATTCCCTTTCTGGTTTGCACCTGACCAGTTCCCACAACGACGAACTTGTCTTTATCGATGCCAAGTTCATTGCGAGCGGCCAACTTTTCGTCTTCGGTGTAAGGATAGAATTCCTTCTTGCTAACGAAGTTTGGAATGTAAGTAATTTTATCACGATTAATCCCATACGCTTCCAACTTAGGTATAAAAGTTGGATTAACTACTACAATATGTTCCATTCGTTTGTAGAACGCAATTACATACTTATAAAAAATCCATTTGATTGGCTTGGGTAAACTCAAGCTTCCTTCTAATGTTTCTGGTAGAAAGTGCACATACCCAATTCTTCTTCCACGTTTCTTTTGGAAAGTAGAGAGGTAATATCTTAGATTAATTGTATGGTAGTGAGTAATATCAGATTTATTTGGATCATTGATTTCAATGTCAAATTCATCTGAAAAACGCTTTTCCATTAATTTAATTAATTCTAGATAGGCACTGCCAACTCCTTGTCCCTTTACCTTGTCGGCAGTTGAAAACATATCTATTTTTATCATAAATCCTCCTAGTCGCTTATCCCATTATCATCGCTAAATTCTTTGTTGAAATCTAATTGAGCACTCTTATAAAAGTCTACAATTCGATTGGCAAAGTTTTCAGATGATATTTCATGTAACTTAGTTTGTCTAAGTTCTTCCTTTGATTGATCTGGTTTAGCTTTAGTTTGATTCAAGTATTCCAATACGCTTGAAACATAGCCATCTTTATTTGAGAAGGTCATCCCTAATGCCTTATCACTTAATAGGTCCTCAGTATATGGACTTGATGCAACCACAACCTTAACTCCGGCAGCCATTGCTTCAATATAAGTTAAACCTTGTGATTCAGAATTAGATGTCGATACAAACAAGTCGGCATCTCGGTAATATTTATATACCTCATCGTTATTAATTTCACCAACAAATTTAACGTTTGCATTTAATTTCATGTCATCGACTTGTTTTCTCAAATCTTCTCCGGCTGGTCCATCCCCCACAATCACTAATTGGGTTAATGGTTTGTCAGCCAAGATTGTTGGCATGCAATTAATTAATTCTTTGATGTTTTTTTCGTAAGCCAAACGACTCACTGATAATAACACAGGAGCGTCCTTATCTACCCCTAAATATTTACGTAAATCAAAATCAGATTGAGTCGCAAATTTATTGATATTAATTCCGGTTGGGATAATCCTAATTGGGCTCTTTACCCCGTATCTAACTAACGTGTCTAATACTTTTTTACTTGGCGCCACTACCCCTGACATGTTGTGACAAAACGCTAAGGTTGCATCTTTAACATGTACCGGTCTTAATAGCTTTCCCTTAGCTACGTAGTGCAAGTAGTCTTCATACATTGTGTGATAAGTATGTACACATGGGATTCTTAAGAACTTCGCCACGAACTTACCAATGATTCCCATTGAGAACTCAGTCTGTGTATGAATAATGTCCAAGTTAAGTTTCTTAGCAATTTGATAAGCTTGGATCATTCCCCTTACCGCGATTCTGCGGTCAGTAAAAGAAATAAAGGGGATACTGGAAAATCTAAAAATATTCTTTTCGTATGTGGCCTTATCAACGTGAGGATCAGTCGTGGTAAAGATATACACCTGATGACCATCTTTTTCCAATTGATCTTTTAATGTCTTAATGGATGTGGCAACCCCACTGACCTGTGGAAAATAAGTATCCGTAAAAATTCCAATATTCATAGTAGCACCTCCTTTTCTTTTATTATTAATTATTTGTAATTATATTGTTTTGCTGTTTGCATTGCAAACTCATGTGAATGCCATAATTTCCTATTTTAATAAAAAAAAACGAGCCAGAACAATTCTATCGAAGTAGTTGTTTCCATATTCGTTCAATAATGACAATGAACTATTATGACAACCAAACATAAAATATTTCTGACTCATTATTTTAATAGACGTACCATATATAACTTGTAATTAATCAGTTAATCCTTCATCTTTGAATGACTTTGCAATTGCTTCAATTGCGTCTTTTTCATCAGGACCATCAGCAATAACAGTTACTTCGGCGTTTTGACCAACACCTAATGACATAACACCCATGATTGACTTTAAGTCAACAGTGTTACCAAGGTATTCTAGTTTTAATTCTGATTTGAATTTAGTAGCAGTTTGAACTAAAAGTGTTGCAGGACGAGCATGGATTCCAGTTTCAGAAACAACTTTAAATTGACGTTTTTCCATTTTGAAAATCTCCTTTTATTCTTATACTAATTTTAGAATATCAATTAATGTGATAAAACTCAACATTTTTAACTATTGGTACCACTATCAGATAGGTAAGTATACGTAATTACACCGTTCTGATCTGCCTTCCCTATCACGCGTTTTCTGGTATCAAAGTTCATGTATGCAACTTGAAACTCAGTGAACTCGTCGGGTTTGACTACCAATTCTTTGATTTTGTTGTCTTTTAGGTCATTTAATAATTCAGTATAATTCTTATCTGCGATAATTATATTCCCTCTTTCAATATATATTATATACGATTGATACTAATTAAAACATATCATAATTAAAAAATATGAAAAAAATAGACATTATTTTAATCTAATCAAATTACTTGCACTAAATTTACGATGAGTTATAATAATTCTACAAATGGTCAGTAAAGGTCAAAATAACCTTTAACCATTTAGTTGTTTTCAGAAAGGAGCAGTCGTATGAAATGTGAAAACTGCCATATAAATGAGGCAACCATTCATTTACTCGTCAATTTTAATGGCGAAAAGAGACATATTGATATTTGTCAGGACTGTTACCACAAATTGAGTCAACAATCCGAACAATATCGTAATAACGGAGGTGTTGATATGATGAATGATCCATTTGGTTTCAGTAGCTTAGATGACCTATTTAACGCGATGAATCAAAGCAATCAAAATTCTATCCACCGTCCTGAGAACAATCAGCAAAAAAATAACAATAACAACAATTCCAACTCTGTGTTAGCAAAGTATGGATATGATTTAACCGACTTAGCAAAAAAGAACAAGATTGATCCCGTTATTGGTCGTGATAAGGAAATTGATCGTGTGATTGAAATCCTAAACAGAAGAACCAAGAACAACCCTGTTCTAATCGGTGAAGCCGGTGTTGGTAAGACTGCTGTCGTCGAAGGACTAGCACTAAAGATTGCTCATCACGAAGTTCCAGATAAATTAAAGAACAAACGTGTCATTAGATTAGATGTTGTATCCATTGTTCAAGGAACATCCATGCGTGGTCAATTCGAACAAAGAATGCAAGAACTAATCAAGGAAGTTCAATCCAACAAGAACATCATTTTATTCATTGATGAAATTCATGAAATTATGGGTGCCGGTAATGCCGATGGTGCCATGGATGCAGGAAACGTTTTAAAGCCTGCTTTAGCTCGTGGTAGCTTCCAACTAATTGGTGCTACTACCTTAAACGAATACCGTGGTATCGAAAAAGATTCAGCACTGGCTCGTCGTTTCCAAACCGTCCAAGTTGATGAACCTTCATTGAAACAAGCACTTCATATCTTAAACGGTATCAAGGGTCGTTATGAAAAGTATCACCACGTCAAATACAGTGGTGATGCCATCAAGGCTGCCGTTTACCTATCAAACCGTTACATCCAAGATCGTTTCTTGCCAGATAAGGCTATCGACTTAATCGATGAAGCTGGTTCTAAACTTAATATCAAATCAGACGTTAAGTCACCTGATGATTTAAAGGAAGAACTAAGCAAGTGCGAAAGTGAAAAGAAGGATGCCCTACAAAAGGAAGACTATGAAAAGGCCGCCTTCTATCGTGATAAGATTGAAGAACTTAACTACAAGCTAAATGACTTTGACGAATCCGATAATACCTACCCTACTGTATCTACGAAGGATATCGAAGGAATTATCGAATCAATCACTAAGATTCCTGTTGGTCAATTGCGAGAACAAGAACAGGATAATCTAAAGGACTTAGACAAGAAGCTAGCTGGTAGCGTAATCGGACAAAACCAAGCAATCGAGAAGGTTGCACGTGCTATCAAACGTAATCGAATTGGTTTCAACGGAACTGGTCGTCCAATCGGATCATTCCTATTTGTAGGAACTACCGGAATTGGTAAGACTGAACTTGCAAAGCAATTAGCTAAGCAACTATTTGGTTCCAAAGAAGCAATGATTAGATTCGACATGTCTGAATACCGTGAACCACATTCCATTTCTAAACTAATCGGTTCACCTCCTGGCTACGTTGGTTACGATGAAGCCGGTCAATTAACCGAAAAGGTAAGAAGAAATCCTTATAGCTTAATTCTTTTCGATGAAATTGAAAAGGCTCACCCTGACGTTCTCCACGCCTTCCTACAAATCCTAGATGATGGTCGTTTGACCGACTCTAAGGGAAGAACTGTATCATTCAAGGATACTGTCATCATCATGACAAGTAACGCAGGTACCGGTGCTTATACAGCTAGTGTTGGTTTTGGTGCCGAAGCTAACAACAAGACTCATTCAGTATTGAATAAGTTAGGTGATTACTTCAAACCAGAATTCCTAAACAGATTCGATGACATCGTCGAATTTAACCAACTAAGCAAGGATGACTTGAAGAAGATTGTCAGCTTAATGCTAGACAATGTTAACAAGATGCTTGAAAACCGTGGTATCACCATCGATGTTTCTGATGCTGCCAAGGATAAACTAGTCGAAAAAGGCTACAACCCAGAAATGGGTGCGCGTCCACTTCGCCGTGTAATCCAAGAAGAAGTTGAGGATAAGGTCGCTGACTACTATCTAAACAACCCAAGCAGCAAGCATCTAAGCGTTGAGGTCAACGACGAAAACAAAGTATTCGTTAACGCTAAATAATTGAATAGATATAAAAACAGCTAAGACTTATTCTTAGCTGTTTTTTTAACTTTTTTTGTACTATCATATGTTAATATGGTTATTAGAGAGGAGGAAAAGGTATGTTTCATTTTATTCATGACATCATTCGTTTGTTTAGACCCAAACGTCAACCAGATGAATCACAAGAAAATGACTTCACAGATTTCACAACGCAAACCGTTGATGAACCTGTAGAAGCAACAGCCGATAATATTGAAGAAACCCCTTCTCCTTCTCCTAAACCAAGGGCAAAGATGACTATCTACTATGTAGATGAAGACGGTCACTATCTTCACGAGTTCAACGTAATTCATGGATTCGTCGGTGATCCAGTCAGTTTCATCATCCCCGATTTTGATCACTACGTTTTATTCAAAATAATGGGTGTTTCCACCTACATGCAAAAAGAAGATAATGAAGTCACACTTCAATATAATCGATTGAATGGAAAACCAGTTAATATTTTCTTCATTAACTATGATACATATTCCATGATTCGTCTTCCTCAAATGGCAATCGGTAAATATAACAATGAATTTCAAATTAACATCCCAGAACTATCTGGTTTTAAACTAGTCAACTATTCCGGTGATTCAAACGGTATCTTCGATGACTACATGAAGCATTTAATCATCTACTACCGTCGAAACGATTGGCACAGCGTCCAAAAGGACACGTTCTACATTCGTTTAAGAGAATACACCAGAGTCTACAACGACACTAACGGTGATGTGCTTCACGTCTTATTACCAAAGAAAAGTATTTGGAAGGTATTCTATCAAGTCACTACTGACGACGCTCTGTGGTTAAATATCGGACCAAACCAATGGATTGTCGATAGAAACTTCTTTAGAATGCAATATCCATTCGCTAAAGAACTAACCAATACGGATTCTTGGAAGATTGAACAAGTACACTACCCTGCAACCGTTGAAAACGATAATCATCAGAGTGTGGTCGTATACAACTTCCCTTACGGTAGCTGTATTGGATTCCTCCACAATGGTAACTCCTTCATCGTCACCCAGGAGATTGTTGATCAAAACAATGTCCAATGGGTCGAAATTAATAACCTGCACTACATCGTTTCAGATGACGTAAAAAAAGAGCTTAGATAACATCTAAGCTCTTTTTATTTTATAGTTTTGAAGTAAGTTCTACATCTGGATACTTTTCCTTGAACCAACGTTCAGCAAATGAGTTTTCGAATAAGAACAATGGATCGCCATGACCGTCTTTTACCAAGATGTTTCTAGATGAAGACATCTTTTCGTCTAATTGGTCTGGGTTAATCCAACGAGCAGTCTTGCTACCCATTGGTTCCATTACAACTTCAGAGTTGTATTCGTTTTGCATTCTGAATTGGAAAACTTCGAATTGAAGTTGACCAACGGCACCTAGGATGTAGTCACCGGTAGTGTATGATGTGTAAAGTTGAACCGCACCTTCTTGAACTAGTTGTTGGATTCCCTTGTGGAATGATTTTTGTTTCATAACATTCTTAGCGGAAACCTTCATGAATAGTTCAGGTGTAAATTGAGGTAGCTTGGTGAACTTAACATCACGTTTATCAGAGTAAATGGTATCACCGATTTGGAAGTTACCAGTATCGTATAAACCAATGATGTCACCGGCTACGGCGTTTTCAACGTTTTCACGAGTGTTAGCCATGAACTCAGTCACGTTAGATAGACGTAGTTTCTTTTGGTTTCTTTGTAAAGTAACATCCATCCCACGTTCAAACATTCCAGAACATACACGCACGAATGCGATACGGTCTCTATGCTTAGGGTTCATGTTAGCTTGAATCTTAAAGATGAAACCAGTGAATTGTTCATCTTCAGGTTTGACTTCAACGTCGTTTTCAGTTTCGTGTTCACCTGGTTTTGGTGCAAAGTTTAGATATGCATCTAAGAAAGTCTTTACCCCAAAGTTAACCAAGGCTGAACCAAAAAATACGGGAGTTTGTTCACCATTCTTAATCTTTTCTTCGTCAAATGGATTACCCGCTTCAGTGATTAGATCCATGCTTTCTTTAGCATCTTGGTAAACACTGTCGTCAGCTAACTTGTTGTCTTCTAACAAGTTACCGTCTTCATCCAATGGTAAGTATGGATTATTTTCATCTTCTGGACGGTAAAGTTCGACACGTTTGTTGTATCGATCGTATAGTCCTCTTAGAATTTTTCCTGAACCGATTGGCCAGTTCATTGGGTATCCTTCGATTCCCAAGACATCTTCTAGTTGACTGATTAATTCCATTGGGTCTCGACTATCACGATCAAGTTTGTTCATGAAAGTAAAGATTGGAATTCCACGCATTTTACAAATTTGGAATAATTTTTTAGTTTGTGGTTCAATCCCCTTGGCAGCATCAATAACCATGACTGCAGAGTCAACGGCCATCAAAGTACGGTAAGTATCTTCTGAGAAATCTTGGTGCCCAGGGGTATCCAAGATGTTGATACGCTTACCAGCGTAATCAAATTGCATTACTGAACTAGTAACAGAAATTCCACGTTTCTTTTCAATTTCCATCCAGTCAGACTTTGCAAAGTTACCTGACTTCTTAGCCTTAACAGTACCGGCTTCACGAACAATTCCACCAAACAATAGTAATTGTTCAGTAATTGTAGTTTTACCAGCATCCGGGTGAGAGATGATGGCAAAAGTACGACGCTTATCAACGCTTTGCTCTATTTTTTTATTACCCATTATTCGAATCCTTCCGTTTTATAATATATAAATACAATTGTAACATATTAAAACAATCTTCCATATGTGAATTAAAAAACATCCCCGATTAAATCGAGGATGTCTTTTTTATTTCTTCCAATCGCCTTCGTCAGTAAGACCTAAGTCCTTCTTGATTTTAGAAGTTGAAATACCTTCAGTTCTTGGTAGGTAAACGACTTTACAGTAGTCCTTTAAGAAGTCGAACTTGCCTTCCCAGTCATCTCCCATAACAAATATGTCGATGTTATTATCAACAACGTCTTTAATCTTTTGGTCCCAGTTGTTTTCTGGAATCACGTGATCAACGTAACGAATAGCTTCTAAAACATACTTTCTGTCTTCGTATGAAGTGTAAGCCTTCTTACCCTTTTCAGCGTTAAATTCGTCGGTAGAAACACAAACTGTTAAGTCGTCACCTAATTCCTTGGCACGTTTTAATAAACGAACATGACCCTTGTGTAATAGGTCAAATGTTCCATAAGTAATTACTTTTGTCATATTATCTCCTGCTTTGTCTCTCTTTGTTTTTGCTAACTCACTTGTGTGATTGTTCAATCATCCAAATACTGTAGATGTATTGCACGACCACTTTCACAACGGCATATAGTGGAATTGCTAGAATCATTCCCATTAAACCAGCAATATTTCCGGCAGCCATTAAGATTATTATAATGGTTAGTGGATGAATATTCAAAGACTTTCCGATTACATTTGGATAAACCAAGTTACCGTCTAGTTGTTGAACAATGACTACCACGATTACCACCCATACTAATTCGCTGACACTGGTAGAAAGTGCTACAAATACTGATGGCATGATTCCAATGTATGGACCAACGTATGGAATGATATTACAGATTCCGGCAAACACCCCTAGCAGTAGTGCATACTTTTGGCCGATTAGAACGTATCCGATGGATGTGAATACACCAACGAATAAACATTCAATCATCTGACCACCGATGTAGTGAGAAATGGTATCACTCATCTTTCCCAATAGCTTGATAGTTCTACGACGACTTCTTGGTGGCAACATCTTAGCGATATTTGGAATCATCTTGTGACCATCTTTTAGCATATAGAACAATACCACTGGGACGGTAATCATCACAATCACAGCTGAAGCAGCGGTTGAAATGATTGATCCGACACTAGAAGTAATCCCACCTAAACTGTGTTGGAAGTAGTTGTAAACGTAACTTTGTAGTGAAGAAATGTATTCTGATGAATAGAATTTCTTAAAGATACCCTTTTGACTGTGCACTTCCACATAGTGATTAATATCATCGGCAATCTTTGGTAGGTTAGTAACCAAGTTGGTTACCTGAGTTACCAAACGTGGTAGAAATGATGAGAATAGATATACGATTATTCCAATTAGAAATATGTATACAATCAAGATTGCCCAGTTACGGGAAATTCTTTTGGTTTTACTAATCTTAATTTTCATTATTAGGTTAACCACTGGGTTTAGCATGTAGAACAATACCCCAGCAATTAGGATTGGCATGAATACTGCTGAGATAAACATCCCAATTGGGCTGAAAATAAACTCAAGTTTTGTACATATCCAGATAATGCTTACGACCAGTAGCAATTCCACTGTCCATAGGATTATCGAGGAATTTTTAATTTTATTAAACATATTCGAAACCTCCAATAATCATTATACCATTTTATTCATCCATATTTTTATCATCTATGAATGAATTGATATCATCCATATCAAAACCTTTGCGGTAAAGTGCTTGCTTGGTCTTCATGACTCTTTGCATCCCATCATACTTACGATTACGATGCCAAATCTTGTCACCCTGTTGTCTCAATAAATCCATTTGGTCTTCTTCATCGACTTCAAAGTCCATGTCCTCCATGACGCTTAAAACTACGTCAGTTGGATACCCCTTCTTCATCAGCGCTAGTTTGGTCTTATCCAAACGGTTCTTGTACGCATCACGCTTATGTTTTTTAAAAATTTTATCGGCTTGAATTTGGCAGTTTTCAATCATTTCTTCGTGTGAGTAGAAGTTATTCAAGGCATTTTCAATCAAGTTTTCGTTGATTTGTTTTTCCTTTAGCTTATAAAAGACGTTTGATGGTCCCTTATCCTGCTTCTTTACTTCCGTTCGCACGTAACTGTCAGCGTAGCTTTGATCATTAACTAGTTTTAATTCAACCAACTTCTGCATGACTACAGCAATGTGTTGTTCGTTTTCACTATAGGTTTGAAGTTTCTTTACGACTTCGTTTTCAGTTCTTAATTGGTGGGATAAGAAGTTAATCGCCTTACTGTAAAGTTTGGAAATGTCATCAGCATTGACGAGCTCTTCTTTTAGCTCGTCGTCGATTTCCATTCCCTTAAAGATACGATATTTAATCATTACATTTTCACTGATTGGAAACGCGTATACCCCGTCTACGTAAACATTAAAACGCTCTTTTCTCTTTTGGGCTTCAATCATGGTGATTTTAGATGCCATTACTCTCACTCCTTTATTTAACATCCCATTTTACATTTGGTATAATTAGTTATCAGATTGCGAAAGGACGTATATTACTTTGAAAGCACATGTAGTTTTTGCAACCATCACAGGTAACAACGAAGACGTCGCTGATATCGTTACTGAAGGCCTAGAAGATTTAGGCGCTGAAGTTACCCAAACCGAAATTTCACAAACAGATGCTCAAGATTTTGAAGATGCAGATATCTGTGTCGTTTGTGCATACACCTACAACGAAGGTCACCTTCCAGAAGAAGGTTTAGACTTCTTCGACGACCTAGGTGACTTAGATCTTTCAAACAAGGTCTTTGGTGTTGCCGGTTCTGGTGATATCTTCTATGAAGAATTCTTCAATACTTCAGTTGATGACTTCATCAACCAATTCAAGAAGACTAACGCTACTCAAGGTTTTGAAGGTGTTAAAATCAACTTGGAACCAGATGAAGATGACATTGAAAAACTTGACGAATTTGCCTCAAGCTTAGTTGATACTTACAAAAAAATAAATGGTTAAAAAGAAAATCGTTGATGTTTATCAACGATTTTTTGTTTTGCAATCTTATCTCTTCTTGTTTGGAATAAATGATTTGATGCTAGGCTTTCTGCCTTTAATTTCGACGTTCTTAACGTCTTGCACGGAGGCATTAATGACCGCCCCTAAAATCAATATCATACCAATGATGTATAACCAAAGCATTAAAATAACAAAGGTTCCTAATGCTTTATAGGCATCAACACTACGTGCGAAATAATGAAGATAAATGGAGAATCCTTTGGATAGAACAATCATACCGATTGTAACGATTAATGATCCCATCCAAACATAACGCCACTTTGTGTTAACATTTGGCACGAAGTAATACATCAATAGTACCAATAGGAATACCCCAATGACGGTCAAAGGATATCTCAACAGGATAAATAGTCCCACATTCATCTTGGATAATCCCATTAGATAAGCTGAGTAACTAATGATGACCTTTCCAAAACCAAAGAATAATAGGAAAATTCCTAGCGAAATTACCAACAATAGCATCCAGATAAACGAAACGATTCGATTCATCAGATTACTTTCGTTTTTAATTCCATATGACGAATTAACCGCCCGTTGAAACGCTGCTAAGGCCCGACTAGCTGACCAGATGGCAACGATTAAACCAATCGATAACTTATCGGCATTGGCTCCCTTTAAAGCTGAAATAACGATAGGACTAACTGTCTTGAAAACCGTCGAAGGTAATAATGGTTCTAGATAGTCTAAAATTTCGTATTGGTTAACGTGCAACAATTCTAGTAGGTTTCCAACGATGATTGTCGCTGGGAATAGTGATAGCAAAGAATAAAAGGCAATCACGACTGCTGAATCGGATACGTTGGATTCTTTATAATGCTTCTTTACGACTAGGAAGAAATGCTTCCATTTTCTAGCGGTGTCTTTATTAAGCTTCATTATTATCACCACTTAGTTTATTAGAAGCAAACACTTCTTTAATTGCGTCTAAGATTTGCTTAGAAGCAGTTCCATCCCCGTAAGGATTCTTGGCAGTGGCCATATTCTTGTATTCTTCTGTATCGTCTAATAGTTGGTCAATGCTTGCACTAATCTTTTTCGGATCAGTTCCCACAAGTTTTAGTGTTCCTGCATCGACTCCTTCTGGACGCTCGGTAGCTTCTCTTAGTACCAATACTGGTTTACCTAATGAAGGAGCTTCTTCTTGGACTCCACCAGAGTCAGTCATGATGAAATGACTGCGAGCTGCCATGTTATGGAAATCGACAACATCCAATGGTTCGATTAAGTGCACACGGTTCACCCCATCAAACACGCTGTGAGCAACAGATTGAACTGATGGGCTCAAGTGGACTGGATATACGACTTCGATATCCTTTCTTTTTAATACTTCGTTTTTGATTGTTTCAAAGGTACGACGCATTGGTTCACCTTGATTTTCACGACGGTGCATGGTTAATAGAATAATCTTGTGAGTCTTGTCAATATCATCTAACACGCTGTGGTGATAATTTCTATCAACGGTTTGTTTTAACGCATCAATTGCAGTATTCCCTGTAATATAGATACGGTCTTCTTTTAGGTTTTGTTTTAACAGATTTTCTTTGCTTAATTCAGTTGGTGCAAAGTACACATCTGAAAGGATGTCGGTCATTTGACGGTTCATTTCTTCAGGATATGGAGAGTACTTGTCCCAGGTTCTAAGCCCTGCTTCAACATGACCTAGTGGAATTTGGTGATAAAATGCGCTGACTGCAGCAGCAAATGTGGTTGTGGTATCACCATGGACCAAAATCATATCTGGTTTGGCTTCGTTAATAATACTGTCTAGTTTGTTAATGACAGTGGTTGTGATTGAGCTTAAGGTTTGTTGTGCTTTCATTACGTGTAAATTGTAATCAGCTTCAATATGGAAAATATCCATAACTTGATCTAGCATTTCTTTATGTTGGCCAGTCAAAACTGTGATGGGTTGAAACTCCTCTAAATTATTTTTCATTTCTAGAATGATTGGAGCCATCTTAATAGCTTCTGGACGAGTTCCAAAGATGGTCATCACTTTAATCGGTTTTTTCAAGTTTATGCCTCCACAAAAAAGTATATTTATCTAATTATAACAAAATAATGTCGAGGTTGCCGACCATAAATACATCTTAAGAAAAATTTATGCTATCTATGAAAACCTTTTTGAAGTATTATGATAAAATATAAATAATTATGGATTAATGAAGGAGGTTACAATTATGGAAAATATTGGTTTAATTGTACCCTGTTATAATGAAGAACCTTCCATTAAAATCTTTTATGATGAAGTCGAACGCGTCTTCAGCGAAATGCACGCTAACCACGTTGACTACAATCATGAATACTGGTTTATTAATGATGGTTCCTCTGACAACACTTTAGAAGAAATTAAGAAGCTACGCGAAAATGATGAAAATGTTCATTACGTATCATTCTCACGTAACTTTGGTAAGGAATCTGCAATGTCAGCTGGATTAGAAAACGTTGGCGGTGACTATGTCGCCGTTATGGACGTGGACTTACAAGATCCACCTGCATTACTTCCTCAAATGATTAAGTACATAAAAGAAGATGATTACGACGTCGTTGGCTGTGTGCAAAAGAGTAGAAAACAAAACTTTGTGAGAGCTTTCCTATCTTCAAGTTTTTACAAGGTTATCAACAAAATGTCTGACGTTGAAATTAAACAAAACGTCAGAGATTACCGTCTAATGACTCGTCAATACGTTGATAATGTTTTGAAATTAACTGAATACAACCGTTTCACTAAGGGTATCTTTAGTTGGGTCGGTTTTAAAACTAAATACATCGAATACGATGGTGTTGAAAGAGCTGCCGGTGAATCACACTGGTCACTATACCAACTACTTGAATATTCACTGGAAGGAATCGTCGACTTCTCAGATGTCCCACTTAAAGTGGCAACCTGGGTTGGTGGTGTTTCGTTCTTCCTATCATTGATTGGACTAATATTTGTTATTTTAAGAGCTATTTTATTTGGCGGATCCGTATCTGGATGGCCATCACTAGTATCAATCATTCTATTAATCAACGGTGTTCAACTATTCTGTCTAGGAATCGTTGGTAACTACATTGGAAAGATTTACTTAGAAACAAAGCATCGTCCTAAATATATTGTGAAAGAGAAGAAATAATGAAAAATTTGTGGAATAAATACAAACAAGTAATTGCTTACTTGTTTTGGGGTGTATTAACCACTGTTATCGACATTGCTGTTGCATTAGTGCTTTATCACCTACTACCAACCATGGACGTATTCTGGAACACACTAATCGCTTGGGTAGCCAGTGTATTATTTGCTTACTTTACTAATCGTAAATGGGTGTTCGAGTCTAAGGCGAACACTGTTAAAGAATACATTACAGAAATGATTTCTTTCTTCCTTGGCCGTGTGGCTTCATTAATCTTAGAAGAAATCATCCTAATGATTGGTGTTTCAATTATTAGCGAAAATAACTTTGATCTACTAAAAATATTCGCTCAATTAGTTGTAATTATTTTTAACTACTTCTGGTCAAAATTAGTGGTCTTTGTTAATCATAAAGAAAAATAAAAAAAGCGATGAGATAAAAATTTATCTCATCGCTTTTTTCGTATCTATATTTGTTAGTGAATGAATAGACTTAATAGAAGTACCATCAACAATCCAGTAACGGAAATGATAGTTTCCAGTACAGTCCAAATCTTCAATGTTTGTTTTACGTTTAAGTCAAAGTATTCTTTGAACATCCAGAATCCAGCATCGTTAACGTGTGATGCGGCAAGTGAACCGGCACCAATTGCTAGTGCCATTAATACGGGACTTACGCTCATTGAGTGCATTAGTGGAGTTACTAATCCAGCAGCAGTCATACCTGCAACAGTAGCTGAACCTAATGAAACACGTAGAATAACAGCGATTAACCAAGCTAAAATGATTGGTGATAGATTAGCGTGTCCCATTACGTTTTGAACGGCTTTACCAACACCACCATCGATTAATACTTGCTTGAACGCTGATCCACCACCGATAACCATTAGTAGCATTGCAATTGACTTAATGGCTTCAGTGACAGTATTTGTGATATCGTCCATCTTTTTACCACGATGGAAGCCCATTGCCCAGATAGCAAATAATAAAGTAACAATCATAGCAATTACTGGGTTCCCAAACATAGCAACAACGGCACCAATGCCATGTGGATTTTCAACAGCTTTACCACCATTGAATACCATGTCGTAAACAGTTGAGATAGCCATTAAAATAACTGGTAGCAATGAAGTAAATGCGGCAAGTCCAAAGCTTGGAGTGTCTTTTAAATCATACTTCTTCATTTCGCCAAAGGCTGGTAGAGAAGTTTTTACAACGAATGTTTCTGGAGCAACCTTCTTAGCAATCTTTGTGTATAGCGGACCGGCTACAATCACACAAGGAATAGCAACGATAATACCTAATAGAAGTGTTTGACCAATGTTTGCACCTAATGCTGTTGCAACAGCTGTTGGAGCTGGTTGTGGTGGTAAGAAACCTTGAGTAGCTGATAATGCAGCTGCCATTGGAATACCTAGATAAACAAATGGAACTTCAGCTTCAAGTGCTACGGCAAATACAATTGGTGTTAATAGAACCAATCCAACTTCAAAGAATAATGACATTCCAATAATAAATGAAGCAACAACGATTGCAAATTGAAGTTTCTTTTTACCGAATAGATCAATTAGTGTTCTGGCAATTCTGTAAGAACCACCTGCATCAGCAACTAGTCGACCAATCATGGCACCAAATCCAAAAACGATAACCAATTCACCCAAAGAACTTCCGATACCGTTTTTAATGGAAACAGCAATATGTGCAGGGTTCATTCCTAAACCTAAAGCAACAATAACAGATGTAACAATTAATGAAATAAATGTATTTAATTTACATTTAATGATTAGGAACAAAAGCAATAATATCCCTAATACTAAAACAACAAATGGCATATTTTAATACCCCTTCTTTTATTAAAAATATTTTTTATGTTTCTTGAATGAAAGCGCTTTACTTTTCTGTAGAAATAATATAACATACTTTTTAGAAAATGAAAACGATTTCATTACACTTTTTAAAACATAGTCCCTAATAAATATGTTATATTACTTTAGGCATTTTAAAACTTAAGATTTATTTAAGTTTGGATGAAATCTACTCGTTTTCTAACTATGTTAACAACACTTGTGGTAAATTGTTAATTATAGAAATAATATATAATGATAAGGAGGACACGCTTTGAACGCTGTTGCTTTATTAATTGGACTAGGTCCAGTTTTAGGTTGGGGTCTATACCCTACTATTGCTTCATTATTTGGAGGCAAACCTACTAACCAAATTTATGGTTCCACTTTGGGAACACTTATTTTCGCCGCTATTTTTCTTTTAATCTCTGGTAATTCAATTCCGACCGGTATGGATTTTGTATTAGCATTACTTTCCGGTGCTGGTTGGGCCTTTGGTCAAATTATGTCATTTAAGGCATTTGAATTAGTTGGATCTTCAAGAGTAATGCCTATCACCACTGCGTTACAATTAATTGTAACTGCCCTATGGGGTGTATTCGCATTAGGTAACTGGCACTCAGAAACACACCGTATCATTGGTTTCATTGCTTTATTAGTAATTATTATTGGTGCTACTATGACTGCTTGGCAAGAAAACAAAGATACTAAAAGTTCAGCTGACTTAAAGAAAGCAATTGGTCTTTTGGTTATCGGTGTTATTGGTTACTGGGGTTACTCAGCAGCACCACAAGCATCAAGTCACTTAGATGGTATGCATGCGTTCTTCCCTCAAGCTCTTGGAATGTTCTTAGTTGCTGTTGTATACTGCTTGTTCCACGTTAAGAACAACAATGTATTTGCTAGTAAGACTTCCTACCTACAAATCATTTCAGGTTTCTTCTTCGGATTTGCAGCTTTAACTTACCTAATCTCTGCAGAACCTAAAATGAATGGTTTAGCTACTGGTTTCGTGTTATCACAAACATCTGTTGTGTTAGCCACTTTAACTAGTATCTACTTCCTACACCAACACAAGACTAAAAAAGAAATGGTTGTTACAATAATCGGTTTAGTAATCATTATTCTAGCAGCTGCAGTTACTGCATTCTTAAACTAATAAAACCTAAATAAAAATCCCGCTTGGAAATTCCAAGCGGGATTTTTTTATTGTAGTACATATCCGAATCCACGGACCGTTTTAATTTCAACGTCATTTTCGGGTAAGTCTTTAAGCTTATCTCTAACATGACTAACGTGCATATCAACGATACGAGAAGATATAAATGAATCTCCATCGTCTCGATCTTCACGCCAGACACCATTAAAGATTTGTTCACGACTTAATACCTGGTCATGGTGTCTGATTAGATAATAAAAGATGTTAAATTCCTTCGGTGTGAAGTTTAAAACCTCTCCCTTATACTTTACTTGAAAATGCTTCAAACTAATCTCAAAGTCCTTAAAATGCTCTTTACGCTTAGCTTTATCGGTATTCTCTAACATCTCATCATAAATTTTGACACGCTTTAGTGTTCTTAACATGATTCTTTGGGCGTCAACGTAATCACTGAAGTAATCGTTGACCCCTAATTCAAAACAATCTCTTTCTTTTTGATCATCGTATTGGTCATCAAAAGTAACAATAGGGCCTGAGAATGTCTTAGTAACTTGTTCAATCAGCCTTTTGACGTTATTAAAGTCATCAAAGATTGATAAATCGATAATAACCGCAAAGACGTTATCCTTTTTAGCCATGATTTCGATATCTTCATCATCACTAACGCTGTTAACAAAATATTCATCTTGCAACGCCAATTGACTTAAGTCAGCGGCTAATCTTAATTGTTTTGTTACTAGCAACAGACTTTGCATCCCATTTAAACCTCCCTACTTTGGATTGTTTTTTAGTTCTTTGGCAATCAATTCTGGTTCAATCTTACCAGGGTTCAATTCAACAATCTTACCAGTAGCATTATATACAATCCATTCTGATAAATTAACGATATGATCCCCAATTCGTTCTAGGTAACGAACTACCATTAAATAGATAGTTGCTAGTTCAATTTTATCATTATTCTTTTCCATTTCAGAAACGATTAGATTTTTAGCTAAAACAAACTTCTTATCGATTAAGATATCTTCTTGAGCGACAAGTTTAGCAGCTTCTTGATCAGAATGAACATAAGCATCTAATGATGATTCTAGCATTCCCCTAATCTTTAATGCCATTTGGTTAATAGCTTCGTTGACTTCTGGAATACGACTTTCTGTGTTGATACGAAGAGTTTCTCTGGCGATTGATGATGCGTGATCCCCAATTCGTTCCAAGTCAGAACTAGCCTTTAATAACGTGATGATTGAACGGAAGTTAGACGCAACTGGTTGTCTTAATGCAATTAAGTTTAGTGCTTCTTTTTCTAGGTCCACTTCTTCGTCATTAACCTTGCTATCACGATTGACAATTTCGGTAGCTAGTTTTTGGTCGTTTTCAGTGAAGGCCTTGATTGATTGGTAAATTTGATCAGAAACATTAATTCCCATCTTCATGTAGGTCTTTTGTAGTACTTTTAGTTTGTCGTTAAATGTTTGACTCATAATCAGCTCTCCTATCCGAATTCTCCATTTAAGTAGTCACTAGTTTGTTGCTTGTCAGGATTTAAGAACATCTTAGAAGTCTTGTTGTATTCAATTAAATCCCCATTTAGCATGAATGCTGTCTTGTCAGCAATTCTTGATGCTTGTTGCATGTTGTGTGTAACGATGATAATTGTAAAATCTTTCTTTAATTCTAACAGAGTATCTTCAATCTTGGCACTTGAGATTGGGTCTAGCGCACTGGTAGGTTCGTCCATCAAAATAATCTTAGGTTTTACCGCCAACACTCTGGCGATACAAATTCTTTGTTGTTGACCACCTGAAAATGATAATGCGTTCTTGTTTAAATCATCCTTTACTTCATCCCAAACAGCAGCTTGCTTTAGACTCTTTTCAACTACTTCATCTAATACTTTTTTATCTTTAACACCGGCAATTCTTAATCCATATGCCACGTTGTCATACACAGAGAATGGAAATGGGTTTGGTTGTTGGAACACCATTCCGATTTCTTTTCTTAATTCGGTCATGTCGGTAGTTGGTGCATAAATGTCTCGATCACCAATTTTGAAACTACCAGTAACGGTTGTATTATTTCTTAAATCATTCATACGGTTTAAACATCTTAGAAATGTTGATTTACCACAACCAGATGGTCCAATTAAAGCAGTAATTTCGTTTTGTTCAAACTCGATGTCAAAGCCATGTAGTGCTTCTTTTTCACCGTAATACAAATGAACGTTTTCTGTTTTTAAAATAGAAGTCATGTAATTCACCTACCCGAAGTTTCCTGAAATGTAGTCTTCTGTTGCTTGCATCTTTGGTCTAGTAAAGATGTGAGAAGTCTTGTTGAACTCAATTAAGTGGCCTTGGTGGAAGAATGCAGTGTAATCACTCATTCTAGAAGCCTGTTGCATGTTATGAGTAACGATGATGATTGTGTACTTTTCCTTCAAACGATTTAGTGTATCTTCAATCTTTGAAGTTGAGATTGGATCTAGTGCTGATGCTGGTTCATCAAGTAGTAACACGTCTGGTTTCATGGCAATCGCACGTGCGATACATAAACGTTGAGCTTGCCCACCTGATAGTGATAGCGCGCTTTCGTCTAGTTTGTCCTTTACTTCATCCCATAATGCGGCTTCTTTTAGACTGGTTTCAACACGTTGGTCTAATTCCTTTTTGTCCTTAATACCGTGCTTCTTAAGTGCAAATGTGATGTTTTCACGAATTGACTTAGCAAATGGGTTTGGACGTTGGAACACCATTCCGATGTGTTTTCTTAATTCGTAAACGTTAATCTTATCGTCGTTGATGTTAACGTCTCGATACATAATATCGCCGTCGACAGTCGCAACGTTGTCGTTCATTCTGTTGATTGAACGTAAGAAAGTTGACTTACCTGATCCAGAAGCACCAATCATGGCAGTTACTTTAAAACGAGGAAATGATAGTGATACGTCAAAAATTGATTGGTGTTCACCATAAGAAACGTTTACATGGTGAGCTTCAATTGCGTTTTCGACTGCGAAGTCACGTACATATTGTTGATTTAAATTGTAGTTTTTCATGTTAAACCTTCCTTACTTACTAGAAGTCATTTTCTTGTACAAACGGTTTCCAATCCAGTGCGCGAAAATGTTAAATAGTAGAATTACGATAATTAATACGGCTGATGATCCACTAGAGATGGCGTTAGCATCAGGAGTGATTCCTTCTGAGTTAACCTTCCATATGTGAACGGCTAGTGTTTCTGCAGGACGTAGTGGGTTTAAGAAACTAGTGTCTGAGAATATATTCCAGTTAGTGTAATCCACGAATGGAGCACTTTGACCAGCTGTGTAAATCAATGCGGCAGCTTCACCGAATACTCTACCGGCACTTAGGATAATCCCTGTGATGATTCCAGGAACTGCAGCTGGTAGGATGATACCAGTGATTGTCTTCCATTGTGATAAACCAAGTGATAGTCCAGCTTCTCTTTGTAGTGATGAAACTGATTCTAATGATGTTTCAATGTTTCTTGTTAATAGAGGTAAGTTGAAGAATGTAAGTGCAATCGCACCTGATAGAATTGAGAATCCCATTCTCATTTGAACAACGAATAATAGGTAACAGAATAGTCCCACAACAACTGATGGAAGTGAACTTAATACTTCGATAGTGGTCTTAATAATTTCAGTAAACCAGTTCTTAGGAGCGTATTCAGCTAGATAAATTCCGGCACCTAAGGCAATTGGAAATGAAATGATTAATGTAAGAACTAATAGGTAGATTGAGTTAAATAGTTGATCTCTGATTCCCCCACCAGCTAAGAATGATTGTGCTGGGCTGGTTAAGAAGTGCCATGAGATGTGAGGCACACCGGTTACCAAGATGTAACCAATTAAGGCTGCTAGAATTGCAACGACTAGAATTACTAATCCGTAAATCACGCCGGTCGCAATTTTATTAACTACTTTTGGATTCATAATTAGAACTTACCTCTCTTTCCAATTAACTTAACCAAGATGTTAAAGAATAGTGACATTAGAAGTAGAACTAAGGCTAATGACCATAGGGCATTGTTGCCTAGAGTTCCCATGACAGTGTTACCAATTCCGGTAGTTAATTGACTGGTTAATGTTGATGATGGTGTAATCAAGTTCTTAGGCATTAGGATGGCATTACCAATTACCATTTGTACGGCTAATGCTTCACCGAATGCTCTGGCCATTCCGAAGATGATGGCTGTTAAGATACCTGGTGTTGCTGATCTTAGAATAACCTTGTAGATTGTTTGCCAACGAGTGGCACCTAAAGCAAGTGATGCTTCAGATAAGTGCTTTGGTACGGCGTTTAGACTATCAACAGTTAGTGATGTGATGGTTGGAAGAACCATGACGAACAATACTAATGTTGCTGATAGAATCCCGAAACCAGTTCCACCAAATAAAGTTCTAACGATTGGAACAATGATGGTTAATCCAATAAAACCATAAACCACCGAAGGAATCCCAACTAACAATTCAATAACAGTTTGTAGGAACCCACGACTCTTCTTAGGACCAATTACTGTCATGTAAATACCAGCAGCAATTGCAAATGGTGTTGCAAGCAATGCAGATAAGAAAGTAACACTAAATGATGTCACAATCATTGGTAGTGCCCCTACTTCAGGTTTACCGTCTTTTCCGATTGTTGAAGGTGACCAATCTTGTCTACTGATAAAATCCCACAAGTTAACGTGATTATCAGTAAAGGTAGAAATTCCTTTTGAGATGATGAAGTATAAAATTAAAGCCACCAAGACGACGATTGCTGAAATACTAATGAAACTTAAAGTACGACCAAATCTTTCCTGGCGTGTTTCCTTGGATGGCATTAATATTTTCTTATTAATTTCCATGAGTCTTCCTCCAATTAATTGATTACTTTATTGTTAGCATCTTTTTTCACTTTCATATCACTGATACTAATGTAACCTAATTTCTTTACTAAACCTTTTTGTACTTCTGCTGAATTCATGTATGCCAAGAACTTCTTAGTGTCGTCGCTAACCTTCTTAGCTGTGTACATGTGTTCATAGGACCAGATCTTCCAAGCGTTGGTTTCAACATTCTTGTCTGTTGGTTTCACGTTATCAATTGATAGTGATTGAATGGTCTTGTCGACAAACGAGAATGATAGGTAACTGATTGCTCCAGGAGTAGTAGCAATGATTCTTCTAACGGTTCCATTTGAATCTTGTTCTTGTGCCTTTATGGTACTGTGTCCATCCATCACATTCGCTTCAAATGTATTTCTGGTACCACTACCCTTAACACGGTTAATGACTTCGATTGGAATATTTTTACCACCAACTTGTTTCCAGTTAGTAATCTTACCTTCAAAAATCTTTTGCAAATTCTTCATGCTGATGTTTTTAATTCCAACGCCCTTGTTAACAACGGGTGTGATGCCGACTACAGCCACTTGGTGATCGACGATGTCTTTGGATTTAATTCCCTTTTGGTTCTCAGCAAACACATCAGAATTACCGATTGTCACTGCTCGAGATTGCAATTGACTCAAACCTGTTCCGGAACCACCACCTTGAACCGTAATTGATAGATTCTTGTGTTCCTTTTGATAATCGTTTGCTGCCTCTTCTACTAAAGGTTGTAAAGCTGTTGATCCAACCGCTGTAATTTTATCGTTTGACGCCGAGCTAACTCCGCACGCTGTTAATACTGTCCCTGCGAATAAGACTGCCGATGTCATAATCGCTAACTTTTTAATTTTTATCATAATAAAATCATCCTTTTTTAATTTACAAAACTAAGTATAACGATTTAATGTAAATCTAATTTAGATTTTTTGTAAATTTTATGTAAATTTTAGAAATGAGTACAAAAAAAGACCAGTTTCATTAAACTGATCTCTTTCAATTGGTTTATTTTACAATTTTATTATTACTATCTTTGGTTACTTTCATGTCTGAGATACTGATGTAACCTAGCTTATTAACTAAAGCCTTTTGAACCTTACCAGATTCAACGTACTTGATGAACTTAGTAGCGTTCTTGTCAGCCTTCTTTGGTGTGTACATGTGTTCATATGACCAAATCTTCCAAGCGTTAGTTTCAACATTCTTGTCTGTTGGGGCAACATTATCGATTGATAGTGGTTGAAGACTACTGTCAATGAATGAAAATGCTAGGTAACTAATTGCTCCAGGAGTTGATGAAACAATTTTCTTAACTGCACCGTTAGAATCTTGTTCTTGGGTTTGGATAGCTGAAGCTCCATTCAAAACGTTACTTTCAAAAGTAGCTCTGGTTCCACTTCCCTTTACACGATTGATAACATCAATCTTTTGGTTTTTACCCCCGAGTTCTTTCCAGTTGGTAATCTTACCAGTAAAAATCTTTTTTAGATTTTCTAGTGAAATATTCTTAACTCCAACACCCTTGTTAACAACCGGTGCCATACCAACTACAGCAACCTTGTTATCTTTTAACTTGCTAGCGTCAATCCCACTTTGTTTTTCAGCAAAAACGTCAGAATTACCGATAGAAACACTCTTGGATTGAACTTGGCTTAATCCTGTTCCAGATCCACCACCTTGAACAGAAATGTTAACACCTGAATTATCTTTTTGATAATCCTTTGCTGCCTGTTCCACTAATGGTTGTAAAGCAGTTGAACCGACAACTGATACATCCCCGCTAGCCTGTGAAACACTTGTACTACCACAGGCAGCTAATAGTGAACCTGAAACTAAAACAACTGAAGCAATTGATAGAACCTTATTCATTTTAATCATATCAATATCTCCTAACCAATATTTTATGTTACAAGCTTAGTATATCGACGGTTTGTAAATTTAAAGTTATTTTCATGTAAAAGTTATGTAAATATAAAAAAGCACTAACATTTAAAATGTTAGTGCTTTTTATGACCCCACTCGGAATCGAACCGAGATCAGCCGCTTAGGAGGCGGTCGCCCTATCCAGTTGTGCTATGGAGTCATTAAAACGACAATTAATATTGTCGCATTTTAGTAAATTAATGTAAAGCTCTTTAATTATGCTTATTATTGTTTTTACGCCATTTGTTACGCATACCTTTATTCTTGGTGTGTTTATTTTTCTTGACACGTTTTTTTGGTGCTGGGTTGGAAACCACTTGTTTTTTTACCTTCTTAACATGAGGTTTGGTTGATTCATCCTTAGATGGCTTGTCGTTATTGGTTGTTTTTTCAACAACTTCGACAACTTTTTCAGCAGTCTTTGGAACAGACTTTACAATCTTATTCTTGTAGAAGTAACTTGGCTGAAAGTCAAAATCATAATCGGATAACAAATTCTTCAAGTCTCTTAAATCATGGTCATCACCGAAATTAATTACCATGCCGTCTTCACCCATACGACCGGTTCTACCAACACGGTGAACGTAGTCGATGGCTTCATCAGGTAAATCATAATTAACAACCGCTGGTAGCTTAGCAATATCCAATCCACGCGCCGCAACATCAGTAGTTAGTAGTAACTTGATACGCCCTAATCTGAAATCATCCATCGCCTTTTGACGCTTGGTTTGATTCTGATCAGATGTTAGTTTGGCCACACCCTGATAGTGGTTATGAACAAAGAAACTATAGGTCTTATTCAAATCAACGGTTTGATTGAAGAATACCAATGCTTTAAAACCGGCAACGTGTTGTAGACGAGCTAACATCTTATTTCTGTTTTTACGTAAGACATTCATCAGACCGTGTTCAACGTGGCCTTGTGTCTTGTCTTCTGCACGAACATCGACCTTTTGGATGTCACGGTTACCAAACCAACCTGATAGTTGGTCTAAAATTGGTGTTGCTGTGGCTGAGAAGAATTCCAATTGAACATCTGACATCATGGAAGAAACAATGTCTCTAACTGTGGTCAAAGTTTCACCTTGTAATAGGTCGTCAGCTTCATCAATTATAATAGTAGAAAAAAGATGAGTTTTCAGTTTTTTGTCATCGATTAAGTTCTTGATTCTACCTGCTGTACCAACGATTACTTCAGGATGTTTCTTCAAACGTTCCATTTGACGTTTGATATTTGCACCACCGGTTAAAGCCAACACTTTCATTCCACGCAAATTAGCCCAGTTTCTGGCTACCTTTGCGGTTTGAATTGCTAGTTCTTGAGATGGTTCGATAATTAGTAATTGTGAACCACCTTCAGGTTCTAGAATTTCGATACTTGGAATTAAAAATGCAACTGTTTTTCCAGATCCGGTTGGTGATAGTCCTAAGACACTATCGTGGTTCTTGATAATTGGATAGACACGCTCTTGAATCAGCGTCTGTTTATCATATCCAAGCTTGTTAAAATACTTTTGAAATTGTTCTAACATTCTGGGTTCCCCTACTTAATTTCGAATTAATATATGTTCTATTTTAGCAAATATCTTCATTAATATCGATGTTTATTAACGGTCTTGATTCTTCAATAGGTACTGTTGCCAACCTTTCTTGTTACCATTAAAGGCAATTTGATTAACATAGACGTTTGAACCATCGATATTAATTTTCCTATTATTCTTCACTTCGATAAAATTGGCCCGTTTATTATTAGCGTTTCCGCTAAAGAACTGCACATCATGTTCTACCTTCTCGTCTAATCGATTGAAGACACTCGTGCTACTTCTTACAACTACATTGGTGTCATAGTATTTATGAACCATGTAAATGAATTCAGAAAGTCGATGAACTTGATCATCAGATAAAGGTGAAGTCACCTCCACTAATGGAGGTAATGTTCCGTAATCATCACCAACTTCTCGTGTAAAGTTCTTCAATTGATCCTTAATCGCCGTTTGTGTACTAAAAACGTGGTAAGAACCAACCTGCAAACCCGATCCCTGGCTGCGTTGAAAATTATCACTAAAATCATCATCTGTATATGTAGCACCTTGACTGGCACGAATGTAGACAAACTTTTGGCCAGTATTTGCTAGGGTTACGAAATCGATGTAACCATTTGATTGGCTAATCATGATTCCCTTAACTTGATACTTATTAATCATATTATTTTCATAACTTTGGTATGCAACATATCCGAAGATTGAACTCAATACTACAATTAAAATTGCAATCAACCATGCATATTTTTTAAAAAACTGTCCGTATTTTTTTGTAGGCTTTGGTTTTTGATGATACAAAGACATTCTGGTATCCATTCACTCACCTCTTTTATACAATTAACCTTATTATAATCATAATGACTGCAAATTACTATAAAACACGTTAAAACACTTGAATCGGCCTTTTGTTTTCAATATAATGAAAGCGGTAACTAAATAAATTAGTGATGACTTTTTATGCGGATTTTATTATAATAGTTAACATTATTAAAAAAATAATTAAGTCTCTCTTTTTAGATCGAAAGGAAGTTATGTTATGAACTACATCATTGGTGTTGATATTGGAACAACCAGTGTAAAAACTGTTTTGTACGATACCGATGGAGAAGTTAAGGGATACTCAAACGATGGTTATCCTTTATACCAAGATACTCCAGATATGGCTGAAGAAGATCCAGAAGAAATCTTCTCTGCCATGCTTGCAGGTCTAACTGAAGTTTTACGTAAGGCTGACCTTAAACATGGTACATTGAAGGGTATCTCATTCTCATGTGCTATGCACAGTTTGATTTTACTTGATGAAAACCACAAACCATTAACTCGTGCTATTACATGGGCTGATAACCGTGCCGTTAACTACGCTGACCAACTAAAGGAAAGCGGTAAGGCTAAGGAATTATATGAAAAGACTGGTACTCCAGTTCACCCTATGACTCCTCTAACCAAGTTAATGTGGTTGAAGAATGAAAGAAAAGATGTATATGACAAGGCTGCCTACTTCGTAGGTATCAAGGAATACATCCTATACAAACTATTTGGTGAATTAAAAGAAGATTACTCAATTGCCAATGCTACTGGTATGTTCAACATCTTTAAGATGGATTGGGACGAAGAAGCACTTGAATTAACTGGTGTATCACGTGACCAACTTCCTGAATTAGTTGACACTACATACCAATTCAAAGGACTAAACAAAGCTTACGCTAACGTAATTGGTATCGATGAAGATACTCCATTCGTTATCGGTTCTTCTGATGGTCCATTAGCTAACCTTGGTGTTAATGCTATTAAACCAGGTGTTCTAGCCGTTACAATTGGTACTTCTGGTGCCGTTCGTGTCGTTACTGACAAACCTGTTATTGATCCTAAGGGTCGTGTTTTCTGTTACTACTTATCAAAAGACAAATGGGTTGTCGGGGGACCTGTTAACAACGGTGGTATCGTCTTCCGTTGGGTAAGAGATCAACTATGTGCTCCTGAAAAGGTTACTGCTGAACAAATGCACATGGATTCATACGACCTATTAACTGAAATTGCTTCACAGATTCCAGCCGGTTCTGATGGATTACTATTCCACCCATTCTTAGGTGGTGAACGTGCTCCTATCTGGGACGCTAACGCTCGTGGTTCATTCTTTGGTTTAACTCGTATCCACACTCGTGCTCATATGATTAGATCAGCTCTAGAAGGAATCGTATTTAACCTATACACTGTTAGTCTTGCCTTAGAAGAAGTTATTGGTAAGCCAACAAGTATCCAAGCTACTGGTGGTTTTGCTCGTTCAGAACTATGGCGTCAAATGTTAGCTGACATCTTCGAACAAGATGTTACTATTCCAGAAAGTTTTGAAGGTACTGCTTTAGGTGCTGCCACATTAGGTATGTACTCATTAGGTATCATTGATGACCTAGAAAAGGTTAAAGACTTCGTTGGAGTAACTAACGCCCACAAGCCAAATCCTGACAACTACAAAGTTTACCGTGAATTAGCTCCTATCTACATTCGTTTGAGTCGTCAACTTCAAACTGAATACAAGAACATTGCTGAATTCCAACGTAAACACGATGTTGAAAGCGAAGACAAATAATAACTAATATTATTTATTAAAAAGGTTGGGTGTCTATTTAGACCCCTTCCTTTTTTATATTAAAAATTATCTAGGAGGATATTCGTCATGCAAGAAAACGAATTAAAACGTGGAATTGGCATGATGGCGGCTCTTTCAACAGTGATGGGAACTGTTATTGGTGCTGGTGTGTTCTTTAAAACTGCCAGTGTTGTTAATAGCACCCACTCATTTACATTAACTGTTTTAGCATGGATTGTTGGTGGTTTATTGACCATCTGTGCTGGTTTAACTGTATCTGAATTAGCTGCTGCCATTCCTAAGACCGGAGGAGCCATTAAGTATCTAGATTATACCTATGGTCCGCTAACCGGTTTCTCAATGGGTTGGGCTCAAATCTTGGTCTACTACCCTGCCAACATTGCCGCTGAAGCAATTATTTTCTCAACACAATTAATTAACCTATTCCATTTAAACCCAAACATCTTAAACCCAATGGCAATTATTGTGGCATTGAGTGTGTTATTCATTAACTTATTGGGATCAAAAATTAGCGGAAACGTTCAAACAGTTGCACTTATTTGTAAGTTAATTCCAATTATTCTAATTGCTATTTTTGGTTTATTTATTCCTGGTGCTGTTCACGTTTCCTTCTTACCAATTAGTCCAAGTAATCACGCCAACGTTTGGACTGCCTTTGGTTCAGGTTTATTAGCAACTATGTTTGCTTACGATGGTTGGATTGGTGTTTGTGACGTTGCCGGTGAAATTAAGAACCCTAAGAAGAACTTACCAAAGGCCATCATTATCGGTCTAAGTTTGATTATGGTTATCTACACATTGGTAAACGTTGCCTTCCTAAAGACATTACCAATTGATCACATCGCTGGTAACCAAAACACCGCTTCAGAAACTGCTATTAAGCTATTCGGTGAATTCGGTGGTAAGTTAGTTACTATCGGTATTCTAGTTTCAGTTTATGGTTCCTTAAATGGTTACACCCTATCAGGAATGAGAATTCCTTATGCAATGGGTCAAAGTAAATCACTTCCATTTAGCGATTGGTTTGCTAAACTTTCTAAGAAAACTCGCGTGCCATACACTTCTGGAATCTTCCAATTCGTAATCGCAATTTTAATGATTTTTGCGGGAAGTTTCGACTTATTAACTGACATGTTAGTGTTTGTTATGTGGATATTTAACTGTCTACTATTCATTGCCGTATTTAAACTTCGCCGTAAAGAACCTGAAATGATTCGTCCATATAAGGTTCCTTGGTACCCAATCGTGCCAATTATAGCGTTGGTTGGTGGTGTGTTCATCCTAGCCGAAACACTAATTACACAAACTGGTTTAGCTCTAGTTGGATTACTTTTAACACTAATTGGAATTCCAGTTTACTATCTACAACAAAGACATTTGAAGAACAGTAAATAATAAAAAAGCATTCGATTAAGGAACTGAAGTTATAATATTGAACAGATAAATAAAAGCACTTTCGATAAAATGATTATTTTAATTTGATAAAATAACATAATTCGGAGGTGTTTTTTGTATGGCTAATAATAGATATTCATATGAAACTAAACTAGAAGCCGTCCGGCTTCTTAATGAAGGTGTTCCAGGTAGAAAGATTTGTAAAATATTGGGATTAAAGAGTGATGGTTTAATTTATACGTGGCGTAAATATGTAAGAAACGGTGATTATTATCGTTTGAATCAAAAACCTGGAAAGCAATATAAATATAATAAAGGTAATTTGGAGCTACCCAGTGATGTCATAAAAGACATGGAAATTAAACAAATGAAAGAAGAACTTGAAGTTATAAAAAAATATTTAATCATGGAAGGGCTGTGGTAAACCAAGATACTATTAGATTAATCGATACTTTTACATCCAAAATACCTTTAGTTAGAATTTGTCAGTATCTTAATATATCTAGAAGCACCTATTACTACCATAAAAAACATGCAGATCATTTTAATTTAAATCGGATTGAACAGGAGATTCAACAGCTATGTATAAAAACGAAGTTTTTATATGGTTATCGTAAAATTCATGCACTAATTAATAAGTACTTAAAATGCAGTGTTAGTAAAGTTCAAAGAATTATGGCTAAATATGGTTGGGGGTGTCGTATAAAACGTAAAAGATCCCATCGACCTGGTAATCCATTCAAACAATTTGATAATATAATCAATCGTGATTGGAGCGTTAGTGTACCCAAACGTAAATTAACTACTGATATCACTTATATTCCTTGCGGAAATAAGATGTTATACCTTTCTACAATAATGGATAGTTTTAATTCGGAAATCATTGCTCATAAAATTTCTAATCATCCAAATACACAATTGGCCTTAGATACATTAAATCAATTAGGCTATTTAAATGGAGCTATTATTCATAGTGATCAAGGTTCCACTTATACTTCACGTGAATTTTATGAATTAGCACGTAAAAAAGGCGCCATCAGAAGCATGTCCCGAAAAGGCACGCCAGCTGATAACGCCATCATCGAATCATTTCACGCCAACCTAAAGACTGAAATGATATACACACAAGCTAAACCTAAAGGTTTAGCTGATACAATCAAGTGTGTAAATAATTATATCAAATTTTGGAATAATAAACGAATACTAACAAAATTAGGCAACCAATCCCCTGTAGAATACAGAAAATCAGTTGCCCAATTAAATAGTTAGAAAGCTGCTTTTATTTATTTGTTCAAAATAATAGTTGCAGTTCCTAACTTCGAATGCTTTTTTTAGTGCTATATTTTCTTTTAAATCGATTTTATTAAACGTTTCGTCTATTTATATTAATGATTAATAAAGTGTCTAAAATGGCGTTTATTTGCCTTTAGCGATGTAATCTAAGATTGCATACATCACTTGTTTATTTTCTTTTGGTACTGGTCTAGCTAAGATATCTTCATTAGATTGATTCAAAGCAGATCCAGTAACGTACTTGTTATCGTTGGTGACAATCTCTCTGACTTCGTCAGTACCTAGTTCAAAGTGGAATTGTAAACCAACAATTCTGTCACCAATGATGAATCCTTGGTTTTCCACCAAATCACTGGAGAATAATAATTCACCGTTTTTGGGAATTTCAAATGTTTCCCCGTGCCAATGCATTGCAGTAAGCTTGTTGTAAATTCCAGGAATGCGTTCGGATCTTAAGTATACAGGTGCCCATCCTACTTCCTTAGCCGTTGAAGTAGTAATCTTGGCACCGAATGTTTTGGCAATTTGTTGTGCACCAAAACAAGCACCGTAGATTGGAACATCTTTTTTTGCAAGTTCTTTAATAATATCACGTTCGAACCCAATCCAATCAATAGCATCGTTAACGCTCATTGGACCACCCATGATAACTAACATATCTGTTTCATTGACCTTTGGTAGGATACCAAATTGGTATGGATGGTAAATGTAAACATCATGTCCCCTGTCATGTGCCCAATCCAAAATCGAACCGGGGCGTTCGTTTGGAGTATGTTGAATAATATTAATACGCATTATCTTCGCCTACTTTTACATTCATTTTTTATAGAAAGTAATATATAACAAAAAACATGAGAGTGCAAAAAAGACACCTGAGTGGAGGTGTCTTTTAAATTTACTTACTCTGTCGCAGTAGTTCTTTTCTTAGTTCGTCATCAACTGCATAAATGAATAGTCCATGAACACCACGTTTTAATAATACGTTAAGCTGGTTTCGAATTAATTCTGATGATATATCCTTCTGTTCACCATTTTTCATTGTTCTTTTTTCTTTAACCTGTCTATCAAAGCTTTTTGACCCATCATAAACTAATTTACCGTTTCTAAATTTAATGGATGGGCCAAGAATAACCCCACAATAATTCAAGTCAAATCCTTGAATTGTGAATGTTGAACCAACTTCATTAATTGTTTGAGGCTGTTCAGCCCATGATAGTCCTCTATATTTCTTCTCAGCAGGTAATTGATAATTCCAAGGAAGATTAAATTTATCACCAATTGATACTCTCCATAAATCATCAATTGTAGTTCCATCGTCTTTAACAACTTTATGATATTTACTTGATTTAAATTTCCAATCATAAGTTGCAACCATTCTAGATAGTCCCTTTGTTAATGACTCGATACTATCATTATGCTTCTTAATTGCATCGTACATATCATTGATATCGTCAAAAATTCTTAAATCATATTTGTCATCATATGGAATCTTTTTAATTTTATCCTTAGTAACAATATCTTCAATCCAATCAATTGTTTCTTTTGAAGCATCCATTCTATTTTGTTCAGATAATTCAATAAGTTGATGGTTTGATTTTGCTCTGTTTATTAAGTCGTCATAAAATGATTTTTCAACATAACCGTTTCGCTTTAAAACTTGCATCGGATCTAACACTGCTACAACCACATCAGATACGCTTCTTATATCTTTTAAATGACCTGATCCTTGATATACCATGTAACCTTCAGTAAGCAACAAATGAGCTTCGTCTATTAAAGCAATATCTATTTTTGAATTTTCATCTCCAACTTGATGCTTATTTAAAAACTTTGTTGGTTTATTAACTATGGAATCTCCTAGTCTTGTTTTAATACCTATTTTCTGTGCAATGTTTTCATATACTTTCACTTGTTGATCATGATTTACAATCATATATGCTTCTTGATTTTCAGGTTTATTAAGTTCAGCAAATAAAGAACTTAAAAGAACCGTCTTACCTGTTCCAGCAGAACCCTTAATAATAATCAAATTATCTGTACTACGTCTTTCACGAATATCTTCGATTTTATCAATTATTTCATCTCTAGCATCTAGTTGTTCGTCAGTTAACTTATGAAAAGGAGATGCTTTAAAAATTGCAGAATTGGTAATATCATCGACACTCGGAAATATATCCTTATTTTTCTTGGATAATTCTTCCCAAATGTTTTGAAAAATATCTCTAAAATGATCTCTCGTAAAGTATAAATCTTGATCATTCGATCTACGATTATTTAGTTCACCAATGGCATCGTCACTAAGAAGATATTTCATTAATTGATTTTCAATATCTAAAGTTAAAGACTTGTTAAATTCTTTATGAGCAATAACAATAATCTTAGCATCCTTAGAATTATTTAATTCTGTCCAATCAGTTCTATCTTCTGATTCGCTGTTCAGATGTTCTTCAGTTCTTCTAACAATATTGTTAGTTTCTCCTACATATGCTTTAAATTGACCGAACTTCTTTTTATTACCACTAATTTTATCTATAACTATGTATACAGTTGGGAATCTAGTTATTAATTCATGCTCTTCACTAGTATTATTTTGTTTTAAAATTTCTTGTTTTATGTCACTATTAGTATTGTAATCATATTTTCTAATAATTGGTTTAGCTATGTTGTTATCTGACATTTAGAAAGTACCTACCTTAAAGGAGATTTTTTATGGAATATAAAAATATAATTCAAGAATTAATTGAATTTAGAAACGACAGATGCTGGAATGAATACCATACTCTTATATCATTATCTAGAGCTTTAGGTATTGAAGCTTCTGAGGTAGAAAAAATATTTCTTTGGAAAAAAGATGATAGCTCTCTATCATCCGCGGATAAAGAAAAATTGAAGTTAGAATTAGCTGATGTATTAATATATTGCTACTACATGTGCGATAAACTACAAGTTAATCCTAATGATATTATACAAGAAAAAATAAACATTAATAAAGGTCGAAGTTGGAAATTCGACAAATAAAAAAGACACCCTGAGGGTGTCTTTTTTTATTATTCATCAATTTCGAAAGGTGGTAATTCGTCTATCAAATCAAGAGTCTTAATACTTACTGTAATAACAGAAAGTATTAAGTTAAGGATATACTTAGGATCATCACTAAACTCATTAGGATCATCTGTAATACCAGACTTTTTATCAGTTTTAACCCTGTATTGATCGATTATCCACTCTATAGCTGGCTTCCCATTAACAACATAGTCATAAGCTCTTTCAGGAATATTAGTTATCTTAATGTCATTGTTATAAACAATTGTATCTAACTCACCTTTCTTTGGATGTTTCATCTTTTCAACTAGATAACTTGGGTTATCATTTGAATATTCAATTTTAACTTCATCAATTTTATTTTGATTTTCGTAGTTAAGATGTAAATCAGCTAGTTCCTTACCAACTTCAATGTATTTATTTCTATTTTTTAATTTAGGAATTCTTGGTAAATCTTTCTTTAAATCATTTTGATATTTATTTCTATATTCAGTTGAATGAAGAACACCATATACATAATAAAATTCATCATCGCTAGAAACATTATCTATTTTACTATCTAATAAATCACTATCATCATATACATAACGTGGTAAATTTTTAGAATTTGTTAACAACATAAGATCTGAAACTAAATTCGACATAATTAAAGAAAAATCAGATTTATTTGAAGTTCCAGAAAAATTAATTTGTAGATTTTTATTCTTTGCATTAGGAAAAGATAAATATGATTTTCTAACATTTTCGTTTAAGAACCTACTCCTATATAACCATTTTTTGGTAAATGGTCTGTACATGTATGGGATTATGTTATCGCTATTGAATTTTACATTTTTTAATTTAGCAGCTTTTTGCTTTAAACTTCTTGACCAAGATATTTGTCTTGAATCGTTATTAACGTAATCAGAAATAGTTTTATAATCAAACTTTTTTTTAATCTTACTTAATTTAGAAACATCATTGTTATAGTTATCTATCATACTAGAAACATTTTTACTTAAATCATTATAAGAAAAATTAACAACCCATGAATCTCTATTTGTCACTATACCCATATCTCTTACGTTAAAGATAGAATCATCTTCATCGGCTACGGATGGATAATTTACATAGTTCATATCTCTTTGATTTATCCAATCATTATTCTTGTCCGGAACAATATTTTTCCAATCAATTAAACTAATTGAATCATTATATTGTAATATTTTTAATTTGTTTTCACGACTCAAATAATCTCCTATATCATGATAATGAATTTCATGATTATTACTACCATCTTTAACTAAAATAGAAATTGAAATAGGGGTTCTACTTCCGGAACCAAATATCTTCCCTCCTTCTTTACGTGATATTTCACCTTGGGTTCTCTGATCTCCACGTAAGTTATATATATATAGGTGATTAAACTCTTCGAATAATGATTTTCGTAATCCATCAGCCGATTGACTATCTACGTATGATCCATTGGAAACAAATCCTATTACTCCATTCTCCTTAATTCTATTTGAAGCCCATCTAATAGCCAATACGTAACTATCATACATACCTAAAACACTATTTGATTTTGACTTTTTTACATAGGTTTTTGATATAGATTTAAATAATTCAGGATAAGATACATTTTGATTATTATCATTTTCACTAGATTGTCCTTTAGAATATGGTGGATTTCCAACGATAACAGTTATCGGTGTTTCTTGCTCTTTCTTTAATCTTTCATCATTTTCACCAAATATCTTGTCATCCAAAGTATCTTTATTTTCTGTACTTGCAAATGTATCAGTTAAAACTATTCCTTCGAATTGTTTATAATCTTCCTTCTCATTACCGTATTCATTGTTTATTTCTTCAAATGTTGATTCGATATTAATTGCAGCAATGTAATAACTTAATAACACAATTTCATTAGCATGCATATCATGCATGTACTTTGATAAAATCTCATCAAATGTAATTTCGCCTTTATCAAGTTTTTCTTTGAAATGATATAGCAATCTAGTCATGAAAGTTCCAGTCCCTGTAAAAGGATCCAAAATATGAACATTTTTATCAATTAAAGATTTATTGAAATATTTTCTTAATGAATCATCAACTGAATTAACAATAAAATCAACAACTTCCACAGGAGTAAATACAATACCTAATTGTTCGGTAGTTTTCTTAAATCCAGTTCTAAAAAATTTATCATAAAGTGTTAAGATAAGTTTTTGCTTACCGGCGGCATTATCAATTCCAGTTGCTCTTAACTTAATAGAATCATAAAACGGCTTTAATTCCGCTTGTTCTTTATCAAATCCAAACATGCTAAATGCACCAACCACATCATTCATGGCTTTTGATACGGCATTATTTCTTACGAAAGAGTATTCACCAAATAGTGCTTCAAAAATTGGTTCAGTAATTAAATGTTGAGCAAGCATTTCAATAGCCTGTTCTTTTCCAATACTGTTATTAATATTGTAATGCAAACTATTTAAGAAATTATCAAACGCCATTTTTGCCCCATCGTTAGAATCGATAATGTCACTGATTCTAGTGATATGTCTTTTAGCAATATCAGCAACATCTTTAGACCAATCTTCAAGATATCTTCTGTCACCAACTTTTTGTACTACCTTACCATAGAATGCATTACGCATATCTTGCCAATCCAGTGGTAATTCAAGTTGTTCAGTAACGTTTTCTTGTTCAGCTTTTAATCCATCTTCTTCAGTAACATTTGAATCAGGACTACTATTAACCCCAATAAGTTCAAGGTTCTCTGGTTTCTTCTTATTTAAATCAATTTTATTTACTTCAGCATCAAAACGATCATCAGTTGAACGTAAGGCATTTAATACTTGCCATACTTCTTTATATTTGCTGTCATTATCCAATGCAGAGCTTGGATCTACACCCTCAGAAACAACAATTGGTAGAATAATATATCCATATTCCTTATTTTGTGCTTTTCTCATGATACGTCCGACTGCTTGAACAATATCAACTTGTGACTTCTTAGGACTAAAGAAAATAATCGCATCAAGATTTGGAACGTCAATACCTTCAGTCAAGAATCGAACATTAGAAAGAATTCTAGCACGATTATCCTCAATATGTTCATCACCAAGCCAATCAATTTGTTCAGTCTTTTGGAGTGCATTAAGACCACCATCAACGTGGTGAACATCCACCATAAAGCTTTCACTTGATTGTGTATCTAGGTATTCATTAACAACAGAAGAGAATTCTTTAGAAATCGCTTTTGAATGCTTAATAGTATCTGAGAATGCAATTGCTCGCTTCATTGGAGCACCAGTAACTTCACCTGTTATTCCATTACGTTTTACCATAGCGTTCCAAACACCAATAATTTTACCGATATCATCAACTTTTAGTTGATTATCAGCAGCCATTATTTGTTGCATATCTTTATTGATATAAGACTCACTTACGGCTAAAACAGAAACTTTATAGTCTGTTAAGTATCCTTGAGCAACTGCGTCACCGAATCCTAAACGAAAGATTTCGTGTCCGTATTTTTCAGGATCATCCATTGAAGAAACAACTATACTATTTTCTTCTGCCTTTTTCTTAGCGTTTTGATCATAAATTTTTGGTGTAGCAGTTTGATAAAGTCTAAGCTTACCTTTAACATTCGAATTAGAATGTACTTCTGTGAACATACTATCTTCATTTAATTTATTTGCACCAGTCGTTCTATGTGCTTCATCAGCAATAATTAAATCAAATTCTGGGTAACCCATTTCTTGAGCTTGCTTAATAACATCGATAGATTGGTAAGTTGAGAATATTACAGTCATTTCTCGTCCAGTGTCTAACTCTTTTACATACTCGTAGTTTTTAATTAGTTCATTAACATCAGTCGTTGCCGGGAAGCCAATATCTTTAGAACTTAAATCATCGTCACTTTCTTTACCCTTTTTTGTGGCCTTACGGTCAGAGACAACAGAAAAAGAGGTCATATGAATATCTTCACTGACGTCATCGTTCCAATTAAATAATGTTTGCGATAATAATTGAATACTTGGAACTAAATATAAAACATTAAACTTACTCTTTACTTGATCCTTCATAAGAGCTTCAGTAATTTTTAAACTTGTAAACGTCTTTCCAGTTCCTGGAGCCATAATTAATTTTCCACGGTCATGGTAATCTTCATTGCTCTTAAAATATTCAACAGCATTTTTGATTGCTTCTTCTTGATATCCTCTAAGCTTTTTTGGCTTTTTAATTGATAAATCATTATCTTCAGAAAATGAGAATTTACCCCAATCAACACTTGAGTTCTTCAATTGTGTTAAACCAATAATTGAGAATGGTTTTGAAGTGTTTTTTAGTGTTGATTCAGCATTTTTATTCCATTCATCAGTTGTTGAAACAATAATCCCAGCAGAATAACAGTCTTTACCTGTCTCAGCAACAAAAGAATTAATTGCATCTTTGCCGACTTTGCCTTTATAAAATTTTGCTTGAACAGCTGTTAATTGACCATTAAAATCTTTAGCAACAATATCAACACCTGTATCAATACGTGATATTCCAAGATTTGTTGGAACGTCAGATAGCATCCAGACATCTGAATACTTCTTTTTATAAATTGGTTCATTTTTTAAATACGCAACTACCATCTTTTCAAAAGCAGTTCCACGATCTCTATCATTTGTTAAATGTTCATTTATTTCATCAATTAATTCATTAAATGTTTTTGAACTCAAAATCGTCATCCCCTCAAAAGATGTAATTTATTTACATCTATATGTATATAAGCATTTTACCATTTAAATCGATACTGTTTCCAATTAGATTATAATTAAAATAAGCACTCATTATAAAAAAGCACATCTAAAAGATGTACTTTTTTGTTTCTTTTCGTAATTAAATTTTGTGAAAAAGTACCGTTACTTAGTATTTATTTCATTCTCCATTTCCCGTTGAAAATCATCTAATAATTTGATTGTATTATATATTTCTTCTTTTTTTAAATCGTTATGATCTAATAGTTCTGATCCAGAATGAACTAACGGATTCCCATTTCTAATCCGATAGGTATCTTTAATTTTTTGCGCTATTTCATTCATATGATTATTATGAACTTTATTAACTATTTCATTAATTTCATTTGCCCTATAACTCTTATTAAATGATATTTTCCCATTTTTCTTTTGAGTCCCAGCTATTCCAATTGCAGCCATTAAATACGCTAAACGTCTATCAAAATAGTTCTTATAATAAGCAAATGTTTCAAATAAATTATTCTGATTATCATTTAATAAATACATGAAGTATAAATAATGAATGATTCTATCTTTATTCATCTTTTTTACGATCTCATTACTATCTTCTGTTAAAGTATATTCTACATCATGTTCACAATAATCGTTTATATAACAAAATAGTTCGTTATTTTTGTCTTTCAAAATATTTTTTAAATCATTATGTTTGAAATTTCTCCCCAGCAAATATTGATATATCATAATTTCATAATATCTAGAGTACTCATCACTTCTAGATTTTTCAAATACTCTACGTAAAAAGTTCTTTATTAGGTATCCATCATTACTGTCAAGCAACATTTGTATAAATTGTTTTGGATAATGCCTGAATATGCTTAATTTATTTGATAATTCTGTAAGATATAGTACCACCTCATTTTCATGAAATAACCCTTTATTCTTATAGAGTAACCAATTAAAAATCTCAGTATAATGAAATGAATATTTATTATTTCCCATGTTTTTTTTCAATACATCTTCGACTTCCTTATGATCTGGAAAATCAGGAAGATCATACAATTCCTTAAGCATTTTTACAAAATCGTCTTTTGAAAATAGCTCTTTATAGTCAACATCTTCTACATTAACTATATAATCATAAATATTTTTATAAAGTTCTTCATCTATGTTCTCAGATACTCCAAAACCTTGTTTATTGATATTTATATTAACTCCAATATCTATTGATGCATTCTGTATTGATTGAGTTATCTGTTCTTTTACCATTCTGATATCTTTATCATCACAATTAAAAACTATATATAAATCATCAACATACCTCAACAATTCAAAGTCTTTAGAATCTAGAAAATTTCCTATTCTTTTAGTAATATTCCTATCATATTCTGTTAAGTAGAACATGGTCGCTATAAAAGAAATTCCAGTATTATCCATTATTATTGGCATTCTATTTTTACCAAAAAACTCTAATAAATTTTTATAAAAGTAAAGTGATCTGATATCTTCACCATTACACATTTTCTCGATATTCTTAAATAAATATTCTAGACGTATATTTGGATAAAAATTACTTATATCCATCTTGATATAATAATCATATTGACTTTTATATTGTTTTAATGCTACTGTAAATCGTTCATAACTTTTTGAGTAATTTAAATCCTCTGTATCATAATCACCAGCATATAACTTACTATGTATATCATCTTTATATTCTGATTTTAAATTATTATGAAAATGTCCTCCAAGGACGATAAAAAATAAAAAAATTATCGGAGTAACCAAATTTATTTCTCTCAAAGTTCCATCATTTTTTGTAACAACAGTCTTATAGGATTTTAGCTCTTGATCATTTAAGAAAGCACACGTTCTTATATAATCATCGAAAAATCTTCTAGATAGAATCATTTTTCTGGTTTTTTCATCCATTTTAGTGAATGGATATGATTGTATATATTTACATAAAACATTATTATCAGTTTCAAAATACATACTGATATACTTATTCCATTCTTCATAAGAAATACTTATAAAATCATTTTCGTTCAACAATATAAACCTACCTTTTTGCCTTTTTTTATATGTATTTAGTATAAATATTTGTGAACACTTAAACAACAGCATTTAATAAATAGTTATATAATTTTAATCTTAAACAAAAAAAGACACCCTCTTCAGGGTGTCTTTTCCTTTATCTATTTCTTTTCAAATACAGTCACTGATTCAACGTGAACAGTTTGTGGGAATTGATCAACCGGTTGAACTGGTTGAGTGATTTCATAACCGTATTCAGCTAAACGACGTGCATCACGTACTAATGTTGATGGGTTACATGATACATAAACAATCTTCTTAGGCGCTACTTGAGCAGCACTGTCGATGAATGATGATGCAAGTCCCTTACGTGGAGGATCAACCATGATAACATCTGGTTTCAATCCTTGTGCTTGCCATTTTTCCATTTGTTCCTCTGCACTACCGGCTACAAATGTAGTGTTGTTGATGTGGTTCTTTTGAGCGTTAATCTTAGCATCTTCGATAGCTTCCTTAACGATTTCGACACCATAGACTTTCTTAGCATGTTCAGCAACCGCTAATGAAATAGTACCGATACCACAGTAAGCATCGATTACTGTCTGAGTACCATCTAGTTGAGCCTTTTCAATTGCAAGAGAATAAAGTTTTTCAGTTTGTTCTGGGTTAACTTGGTAGAATGAGTTCAATGAAATAGCGAACTTCAAGCCAAGTAACTTATCTTCGATGTACTTCTTACCATCTAGACAAACGGTACTCTTACCTAATAATCCGTTACCATCTGACAAATTGATGTTTTGCATGATACTTGTCACTTCTGGTAAGGCTTCCTTGATTTCACGAACAATTATATCAACCATTGGAATCTTCTTGGTACGAGTAATTAAACCAATCATCATTTCGTTAGTGTAGTGTCCTCTTCTAACCATGATGTTTCTAATCACACCATTGTGCTTAGTTTCATTGTATGGTTCAATGTGGTACTTACGTAAGATGTCTCTAACGACAACAATAGCTTTATCGATTTCTGGATCTTGAATGTAAAAATCTTCAATGGTTACTAAATCGTGTGAGTGCTTACGGAAGAAACCAGTTTGTAGTTTTCCATTAATTGAACGAACTGGAATTTGCGCCTTGTTTCTGTAATGAGTTGGATTATCCATCCCAATAGTTGGTAATACTTCAACATCCATCTTAGACTTATCGAAAAGTTCTTGGATTTGATGTTGTTTGAATTCCAATTGAGCATCATATTTTAGATGTTGTAATGGAGCGATTCCTGTACGAGTGTAGTTCTTATCAATGTTTTCTACACGATCTGGTGATTTAGTTAGTAATTTTTCTAACTTTGCGAAACCAAAGTTTTGGTTAACTTTGATTACTTTAATCAAAGCTTTTTCGCCTGGAAGAGTGTCTTCAATAAACAAAGGATAATCCTCTATCTTAGCGACTCCTAAGCCTTGATAAGTTAAGTCGATAATATCGACTTCATATTCTTCGTTCTTTGTAACTGGTGCTTTAAATTTCATATTTACCCCTTTTTCTAAACAAAAAAGTTTTGTTGTAATCTTCTAAAATAATCATACAACAAAACTTTTCGTTTTTAAATTCCACTATGATAATTTATCAACTTTATCGACGAATTCTTTTTCCACCTTTTCAGCATCAAAACTGATAGACTTCTTTGGCATTTCATCGACATTCGCAAACATTTCAATATGTTGTTTTAAGTCAATAAAAGTCATTGGTGCGTCGCCACCATATTCACCATCCAAGTTAATCTGCATCTTGTCTTGAACAGGATTAGCAACTAACTTGCTGGTCTTTTTGTAAATGATTCGAGGGTCATTGATATGGCGACCACCACTTAAGACTTTCGCAAGTAATTGAACGATTTCAACGATGTTACTAGTCTTAACAATAATCATTGTAAACTTACCATCATCTAACTTGGCGTCTGGAACAATTTGTTCTAAACCACCGATTGAGTTTGTCATGGCAAGTAGAAACATTGAAGCTTTACCTTTGAATTCTCCACCATCATATTCAAGATCCATTTGAATTGGTTTAATTCTTGGAAGTAATTCTGCTCCACGAACTAGATAAGCTAAATAACCAAAAATGGTCTTTAAATCTGAAGGAACATCGTAGGTTAATTCGGTTAATAAACCACCACCTGCGATATTCATGAAGTATTTCTCTCCAGCTTTACCAATGTCCATGTTGAAAGTTTGACCTTTCAAAACAACTTTGGCCGCTTCAATTGGATTTTCTCTTGGAATATGCAATGCACGGGCAAAGTCATTGGTAGTCCCAGCTGGAATAATTGCTAGCTTAGGACGTTTTTCTAGTGGTGCAATCCCATTAACAACTTCGTTAATAGTTCCATCCCCACCAGCAGCAACGATTAAGTCAAAACCATCTAATGATGCCCTCTTGGCTTCATCGCGTGCTGAATTAGGTTTAGGAGTAGTTGCGTATGCACTAGTTTCATAACCAGCTTCTTCGAAAACAGCGAGAATATCAATCAGGTTGCGTTTCAATGCCTCACGGCCAGATGTTGGATTGTATATTACACGTGCCCTTTTTTGCATTTCCAAATTCTCCTAAACTTTATTTATTAATGGATGCCATTAATAATTTGTTAACAACTTGTGGGTTAGCTTTACCACGAGTTTGCTTCATAATTTGACCGACTAGGAAACCGATAGCACGGTCCTTACCATTATGGAAGTCTTCCACAGATTGTGGGTTGTTTGATAGTACTTCATCAATAATTGGTTGTAATTGGGCTGGGTCTGATAATTGGACCATTCCGTTGTCTTCAACGAACTTCTTAGGTTCCTTACCTTCAGTAATACCCTTGAAGACTTTCTTAGCCATCTTAGATGAAATAGTACCGTCTTCAATTAGCTTAATCATTGTAGCTAAGTTTTCTGGTGTAATTTCAGTTTCAGATAGATCTTTTTGTTCATCATTCAAGTAAGCGTTAACGTTAACTTGTAGGTAGTTAGATGCCATCTTAGGATCTGCACCTAATTTAATCACGGCATCGAAGAAGTCAGCCATTTCCTTAGTTTGAGTAAGAACCATTGCATCGTAGTCCTTCAAACCAAAATCGTTAACGTAACGTTGACGACGACTAGCTGGCATTTCAGGCATTGAATCGTTGATTTCATTAATCCATGCGTCTGTAATGTCTAGTGCTGGTAGGTCAGGTTCTGGGAAGTATCTGTAATCATCCGCACCTTCCTTAACACGCATTAAGACAGTTTTACCAGTTGTTTCATCGAAACGTCTAGTTTCTTGTTGAATTTCGCCACCAGCCATGATTACACGTTGTTGACGTTTTTCTTCGTATGCAAGACCTTTTCTTACGTAGTTAAATGAGTTCAAGTTCTTTAATTCGACCTTAGTACCGAATTCTTTTTGACCGTATGGGCGGATTGAAACGTTAACGTCCACACGCATTGAACCTTCTTCCATCTTAACGTCAGAAATTCCTGTAAATAGGATTCTTTCACGTAAAGCTTCAAGGTAAGCGTATGCTTCATCAGGTGAAGCAATATCTGGTTTTGAAACAATTTCGATAAGTGGAGTACCTTGACGGTTCAAGTCAACATAAGAGAACTTGTTTCCGTGGGTATTCTTACCGGCATCTTCTTCAATATGCATTTCTTCGATACCGATTTTCTTTTTCTTACCATCTACTTCAATTTCAATCCAACCATCATGAGCATCAGGAGTATCCTTTTGCGTAATTTGATAAGCCTTTGGATTATCTGGGTAGAAGTAGTTCTTACGATCAAAATGAGGGTGTTTTTCAACTTCAGCATGTAATGCTAAAGCAGCCATAATACCTGATTTAACGACACCTTTGTTGGTTGATGGTAATACCCCTGGGTATCCCCAATCAATTACGTTGGTGTTTAAGTTAGGGTCAACCCCGTATTGTACGGGAGATGGACTGAAAATCTTAGAGTTAGTCTTTAATTCAACGTGGACTTCTAGTCCAATTGTAGTTTCAAAGTTCATTATTGTGCTCCCCCCATCTTTGGATCTTGCTTATGGAAATCAGTATTTTGTTCGAAAGCGTAAGCAGCTTGGTATAGAGTTGATTCATCAAATGGCTTACCGATTAATTGCATACCAATTGGTAGTCCGTCTGAGAAACCTGCAGGAACTGACATTCCTGGAAGACCTGCCATGTTGACAGGAATGGTTAGAATATCATTCATGTACATAGTGATTGGGTCTTTTTCATCCTTCAAGCTGTAAGCTGGAGTGGGAGCTGTTGGAGTTAAGATCACATCGTAATCTTGGAAAACCTTCTTGAAGTCGTCAATGATTAAAGTACGAACTTCAGCGGCTTTCTTGAAGTAAGCATCAAAGAAACCAGCTGATAGTGAGTAAGTACCAACCATGATACGACGCTTAACTTCATCACCAAAACCTTGTGAACGACTCTTAACGTATAGTTCTTCTAGGTTCTTAGCATCTTGAGATCTGTAACCATAACGAATACCATCGAAACGTTGTAAGTTTGACGATGCTTCTGAAGGAGCAATGATGTAGTAAGCTGCTACACCGTACTTACTGTTTGGAAGAGACACTTCTTCAACAGTTGCACCTAATTCACGGTACTTGTCAGCAGCGGCTAGAATAGCGTCTTGAACATCCTTATCAACACCTTCACCTAAGTATTCCTTAGGTAAAGCAATCTTCATACCTTTAACACCCTTATCGATGTTTGCAGTAAAGTCAGGAACTTCTTTGTTTGAACTTGTCATATCATGTTCATCTTTACCAGCAATGGCATTTAGAACTACGGCGTTGTCCTTAACAGTTCTAGTCAATGGACCAATTTGGTCTAAACTTGATGCGAATGCAATCAATCCCCATCTAGATACACGACCGTATGTTGGTTTCATACCAACGATACCGTTAAATGATGCTGGTTGTCTGATTGAACCACCAGTATCTGAACCTAGTGATACTAAGACATCCCCTGCAGCAACAGCTGCAGCAGCACCACCTGATGATCCACCAGGTACCTTGTCTAAGTTCCATGGGTTCTTAGTCTTACCATGGAATGAAGTTTCGGTTGAACCACCCATGGCGAATTCGTCCATGTTGGTCTTACCAATGTTGATAGTGCCAGCTTCTTTCATCTTAGCAACAGCTGTTCCATCAATGATTGGTTTGAAGTTTGATAGCATCTTTGAACCTGCAGATGTTAATACACCCTTGGTTAGCATGTTATCTTTCATTGCAACTGGAATACCTGATAATACGTTATCTGGGTCAATTCCGGATTTATCAATTTCTTGGGCTTGCTTAATTGCATTTTCTTCATCGAAAACGACGAAAGCGTTAATATCTTCATCGTTCTTTTTAGCATTTTCAATTGTTTGTCTTGTCAATTCTTCGGCGGTAATATCACCATTAACCAGGCTTTCGTGAATGCTAAAAATATCTTTTCCTAAATAGTCCATCTTCACTAGTCCCCGCTTTCATCAATGATTGTAGGTGTTCTAATTAATCCGTCGGAAACGTCTGGTGCATTATTCAATAGTGCATCCCTTTGTCCCCAATTATCAGCAACATCTTCTCTCATAACGTTAATTTGATCAGTAACACTAAATGTTGGTTCGACATTGCTAGTATCTACATCATTTAAGGAATCAAAAATTCCCATGATACTACCTAATTGGTCAGTAAAGTATGGTAGTTGTTCATCGGTTAATTCCAACTTAGCCAATGATGCAACGTGACTTACTGTCTCTTTACTAATTTTTTCAGACATCGTTGTTCCCTCTTTCTTATATATATTGATAATACGCTACCAGTATTTTAACACATTCACATTAATAACTGGTAAAAACGTGAGTATAGAAATTCTTTGATCCGGTTTTTCTTGATAGGAAGCTTTGAATTCCTTCTGAAGAAGAAACCTGGATATCAATTGGAATATTGTTTGGTAAGTACTTCTTGGCCGTAGAAGCGACGTATTGGGTGAAACTAATGATTTCACTTTGTCCATAGAATTGTGTGGTGATGTTAACGTGTAGGCCACGTAGAGTTCCGTCAACGTAATGTGCTTGAGCGGTAACACCACTTAAGTTAGGGAAGAACTTTTGCACTTGGTTCTTGAAGTTTTCAAAAGCATCTTCGTCATTACTATTAACTTCACTAGTTGAACTATCTGGTAAGACATAGTTCTTAATATCTAATGACTTCCAGTTATCAACACTAGTTGAACCAGCCTTGTTAACTGAATATGAGTAGAAGTTACCACCTACTAGACTATCGTTAGATGCTTGTTTGTATAACGCAATCACAATTGGAATGTTCTTTAAGTCTTTCTTTTGTCTTAAACGTTGTAATACCTTATCAGCAATTTCCTTACCTTGTTTTTCAATATCACTATCGCTTAATTTCTTTTGGTAGACAGCACCATAAGCTTCCTTACGGTAGTAGTAAACAGAATTAATTCCAAGACCAACTGTCATCCCCTTAATCTTTAATGAGCCATGACTTTGTTCCATAAAATCTTGTTCATCCATTTGTTGTAAATAAAGTGGTTCCTTAGTATCACTACCCGATGGGTTTAAACCATCAGGGTTATTCTTACTCTTACGACCCAACCAATCTTCGGCAGTACTAGTGTCGATGTATTGGCCTTCTTGTAAGATGTATGTATCTGTTGGGAATTGATCCTTTGAGATACTTAGTAATCCATTTTCAAAACCTTTTAGATTTAATTGGTTATCATTTTGTTGAACGGACACCCCTCTGGACTTACTTGTTAAGTAGTGACCATTCTTAATTACACCTTGATAATAATTGCTATTAGTTTGGGAAATAACTTGAGTACCAGATGAGCTGCTACTATCATCGTTGCTTCCACAAGCTGCTAACACTAATGCACTTAGTAGTGCTACGAATAAAACATTTAATTTTTTCAATTTGCTTTCCTCCACAAATTACTTAGTTTCATTAACTACAGCAATAAAATCTTGTTCGGTCCATACATCTACACCGAGGCTTTGGGCCTTTGTTAGCTTGCTTCCCGAATCTTCACCGGCGATTAAAACATCGGTCTTCTTAGAAACACTTCCGGTAACTTTAGCTCCGTGGTTTTCCAACCATTCACTAGCCTTTGGACGTGTCCATTCTGAAAGCTTTCCAGTTAGGACCATTGTCTTTCCAGCAACTGGTGAATCTGAATTATCGATATCAGATTGGGACGCTCCTAGATATTGCATATTAACACCCAATGATTTGAACTCATCAATTAGTTTTTGTGCTTCCGGATTTTCGAAGTAAGTAACAATGCTATCAGCAATTGTTTGACCCATTCCGTTAATCTCAGCAATATCGTTAGCACTAGCTGCCATTAGCTTATCCATGTCACCGAAGTGTTCGGAGATAATTCTAGCGGCCTTAGCACCAACGTGTCTGATTCCCAGACCAAATAATAATCTTTCAACAGAATTACTACGGCTATTATCAATTGCAGATAATAAATTTGTTGCAGATTTGCTACCAAATTTATCTAAAGTTTCAAGTTCTTCTTGAGTTAGCTTGTACAAACTTGCAGCATCGTCTAGCATATGACGATCAAAAAGTTGTTGAACAATTCTAGGTCCCAATCCATCAATGTTCATCGCATTCCTAGAAGCAAAGTGATTAATTTGTTCACTCAATTGAGCTGGACACTTTGGATTAATACATCTCAAAGCAACTTCATCATCCAAATGAACTAGTTTGTCACCACATGATGGACAAGTGGTTGGAATGACATATTCCACACTGTCATCTGGACGTTTGCTTGGGATATATTCAGAAATTTCTGGAATGATATCTCCGGCCTTGTGCAACTTAACAGTGTCACCAATGCGGACACCCTTTTCTTCTAAATAATCGGGGTTGTGCAATGATGCCTTGGAAACCTTAGTACCGGCTAGTTGAACTTCATTCATGATGGCAGTTGGTGTAACAACACCAGTTCTACCAACTGTCCATTCGATATCTAGTAATTTAGTTTCAACTTCTTCTGGTGGGAACTTGTAGGCAATCGCCCACTTTGGAACCTTCACAGTGGTTCCGATTTGTTCTTGTAAAGATAAATCATTTTCCTTAATAACAATTCCATCGATACCATAGCTTAGTTCATCACGACGTTGTGTGTAATATTCGATGTAGTCATGAACATCATCCATGTCCTTAATCACACGGTATGTGGGATTAATTGTGAAACCCAAATCCTTAAGTTCCTCCAACAATCCAGCTTGGGTATTAGTTTCTAGATCATCGTAATTTGCAACGTTGTACATAAAGGTACTTAGTTTACGATGCGCGGTAACCTTTGAGTCTAATTGTCTTAGACTTCCAGCTGCCGCGTTACGTGGATTGGCGAAAACTGATTCACCATCTTTTTCACGTTGTTCATTTAGTTTTACAAAAGATGACTTAGGCATGTAGCATTCACCACGCACCTCGATGTCGATTGGACGAGTCAACTTTTGTGGAATTGATTCAATCGTCTTTAGGTTGTTAGTGATGTCTTCACCAATTGTTCCGTTTCCACGAGTTGAACCTTGAACTAAAATCCCGTTTTCATAGCGAAGTGAAATTGCTAAACCATCAATCTTTAATTCACAGTTGTACTCGGTGATTTCTGGATAGTTCTTATCCAATCGGTCGATGAAGTCCTTTAGTTCTTCTTCAGAGAAGACATCCCCTAAAGAAAGCATTGGAATTTCATGATTGACCTTATTAAAACCAGGTAAGGTTTGTCCCCCAACGTTTTGGGTTGGTGAATCACTAGCGATTAAATCAGGATGGTTAGCTTCGATTTCTTGAAGTCGACGGTAGCTCATATCATAAACATGATCTTCTACACTGGGACTATCTTCTTGATAGTATTGACGACTCCAGGTCTTTAGTTGGTCTTTTAATTTATTGTATTCAATTTGAATATCGTTACTTTGATCAGTCAATTAGCTCACCTCTATTGAACTTTTTGAATTGGTGCGAATGCAGCTAATAGTCTCTTTAATCCCTTGTCTGGAAAGGCAATATCTAGTTCCATATCTTCACCAGTACCGTTAACCTTGACAACAGTACCAGTTCCCCAGGCCTTGTGTTCGACCTTGTCACCAACAGTCCATGCCTTCTTGTCAGCACCAGTTCCTTCAGGCTTTTGAACCTTCTTAGCTGGTTGCTTGTATGCACGTTGTTGTGCAAAACGCGCATTACGTTGGTTTCTATTTGAATCAAATGGTGTCTTTACAGTACTGCTTTGTGCAAAGTTGTTTTCTGATTCAATTAATTCAGGTGAAATTTCGTTTACAAAACGAGATTCAGGATTAGTTTGACGACGACCATATAACATTCTTGAGAACGCGTTGGTTAAGAATAGTTTTTCTTGCGCACGGGTAATTCCCACGTATGCTAAACGACGTTCTTCTTCTAGTTCCTTTTCATTTTCCATTGAACGACCTAGTGGGAAGATTCCTTCTTCCATTCCCATTAAGAATACGACTGGGAATTCTAGTCCCTTGGCAGCGTGAAGTGTCATTAGGGTTACTTGTGGAGAATTTTCTTCAACGTCGTCTTGTGCGGAAACTAAGGCTAGATCTGCTAAGAAGTCGGTTAATGGTTCGTTACCATCTTCGTTGTCTTCTTCGCTTCTGTTGGTATCGAATTGTTGAGTTACTGAAATAAATTCTTCAATATTTTCAATTCGTGCCTTGTTTTCAAGTGAGTTAGTCTTCTTTAGTTCAGCTAGGTACCCAGTGTCATCCAATACGTGTTGGGCAACATCAGTTACGCTACCTTCTTTGGCAACCTTTTGAATCTTAGTCATCACGTTGGCAAAGTCGGCAATTGAGTTTCTAGCACGACTTGAAAGTGTGTTATTTAAATCAACGTTCTTGGCAGCTTCTAGCATTGACCAACCATTTTCACCGGCGAAAACTCTTAGTTTATCAACACTTGATGCACCAATTCCACGTTTAGGTTCATTGATGATACGTTCTAAACTCATTGAATCACTTGGGTTAGCGACTAGTGTTAGGTAAGCCAAGATGTCTTGGATTTCCTTTCTGTCGTAGAACTTGTGTCCACCAACAATGTTGTATGGAATGTTTGATTTTAGAAGTGTTTCTTCAATGATACGTGATTGAGCGTTGGTACGGTATAGGATAGCAAAATCGTTGTAAGAATAATGCTTTTCATCCATAATCTTTTGAATTTGGGTAACTGCGAAACGCGCTTCATCAATTTCACTTTGGCCACGATAGTATGAAACCTTGTCCCCTTCTTTGTTTTCGGTCCAAAGGTTCTTGGCCTTTCTAGCAACGTTGTTTTGAATAACGTCGTTAGCAGCACTTAAGATGTTCTTAGTTGAACGGTAGTTTTGTTCAAGTAATGTTGTGTGAGCATCGTTGTAATCATCTTGGAAGTTCAAGATGTTGTTCATGTTGGCACCACGCCAACCATAAATACTTTGATCAGAATCACCAACAACACAGATATTTCTGTACTTCTTAGCAAGCATAGTAACAAGTTTGTATTGCGCTTCATTGGTATCTTGGTATTCATCAACGTGAATGTATTGGAATTTGTTTTGGTAGTATTCTAATGTTTCTTTGTCAGATTCAAACAATTGGATGGTTAACATGATTAAATCATCAAAGTCCAATGCTTGGTTTCCGTGAAGACGTTTTTGGTATTCGTCATAAACCTTTGATACAGTTTCTTCAAATGGACTGTTGTGGTCGATTGATTCACTGTATTGAATTGGGTCTAATAAATCATTTTTAGCGTTTGAAATAGCTGAAAGAATTGCTCTTGGATCATTCTTCTTAGGATCAATATCAAAATCCTTTAGAATTCTCTTTACCAAAGTTCTTTGTTCACTACTACCGGCAATAGTAAATGCACGGTTAAAACCAACCTTATCAATATGTCTTCTTAAAATTCTGACACATAGAGCATGGAAAGTAGAAATCCAAACGTCGTTCCCACCATAATCCAATAGGTTAGAAACACGTTCTTTCATTTCACGAGCTGCTTTATTGGTAAAAGTAATTGCTAGGATGTTCCATGGCAATACATTTTTTTCTTCGATTAAGTAAGCAATGCGATGGGTTAAGACACGGGTCTTACCACTACCTGCACCGGCCATTATCAATAGAGGACCTTCGGTACATAATACTGCTTCTTTTTGTTTATCATTCATTCCTGAAATTAAATCGTTTACTGGCACAAAAAACACAATCCTCTCAAATTTATATATAGTTTAATTATATCATAGCTGGGCATATTTTCATTTAGCACCAAATAAAAAAGTCGGCAAATTATGCCGACTCTTTTTAATCTTCTACAAAAGTGACTTTGTCGTTATCTAATGATTTAATTTTCGCAAGTGATTCTAGATGAATCCCTGTCTTTTCAATCAAATCGTGGCCCTTTTGGTATGACTTTTCAATTACGATACCAATTCCATTAACTGATACATTAGCTTGCTTAGCTACGTCCAATAGTCCTTGAACGGCCTGGCCATTGGCTAAGAAATCATCAATGATTAATAAATGGTCATTGGGTTGAATAAATCTTTTATCGATACTAATTTGGTTGCTGGTTTGTTTAGTGTATGAATATACCTCACTAGTATATACGTCATCAGTTAGTGTTAAACTCTTATGTTTTCTAGCAAATACAACTGGTACATCCATGTACAATCCAGCCATCACTGCAGGGGCAATTCCAGAAGACTCAACAGTTACGATTCTGGTAATGTTATCGTCCTTAAATAGTCTAGCAAATTCTTTACCCATTTCAGACATCAATTTAGGATCAACCTGATGGTTTAGAAATGCATCAACCTTTAATACATCCCCTGGTAATACACGTCCGACTTCTTTAATCTTATCTTCCAGTAGTTTCATTTGAGGTTCCTCCTGTAGTGGTAGTTTGTTTATCATATTGATATAATTTGTATTTACGGATAATTTCAATAATCTTGTTGCGATAAGTTGGATCTGTCGCATATCCGTCTACTTGTAGTCCCTTGGCAGCAGCAACGTAATTGTCTGAATCAATTACATCCTTGTACTGATTTGGGTTCCAATCAGTCCCATTTACAAGCAATAGAGCATGGCTCTCAACTGACTCAGACCAACTGTTGTATACTCTGAAACGACCCGTAATCGTGATAAATTGGCCGTTTACAAACTCTTGGGTAGAAAGATTCACAGATGGTTGGTTTCCTGACGCTTTAACTCCGTATAGGTTATTATACTGACTAGATAATTGACTAGTTCCCCAATTTGACTCAAGGATTGCTTGAGCCAAACTAATACTAACTAGGATGTTATAACGTCTTTGTACATCATTTGCAGCTGGTAATAAAGCGTTGATAAACTTACGATGCTTTTTTAACACATTCTGTTGTGTGTATGAATCATATGTGTAAATCCGATCGAATATCTTCATTCCGCCTGCAAATAATAATACACCAACGATTAAAATAAAAATAAGACATCCAAAGTTAGATGTTTTCTTCTTTCTTCTTTTTCGATATCTTCTTTTACTCACAGAATCTCTCCTTATATTATTTAATATTCTAAACTATTCACTAAAAAAAAGAAAATCAAATTTTAACTTAAATATTGTTTAATTGACAAATGACTCATTTTTCTGTAATTTTAAGGTATAAGTTAGGAGATGTATGCTTTTGGTAAAAGATAAATTAACAAGCAATGACAAATCACCATTTGATGTTGGTGACCAAGTTTCATTCATGCTAGAAAAAAAGAAATTCCAAGGAATTATTGAAAAAGGATACAACAACTCATACATGATTGGTTTTCAAACTACCGATCCTGCATTAGAGGACAAATACCACGGAAAGATTGTTATTAACAACAAGAACATCACTATGGTAAAAGAAGGACCTCACAACTCAAAGAGTAAAAACAAAGATAGTGAAGCCGACGAAAAGTAATAAAAAAAGCACTGATGACATTAGTCATCGGTGCTTTTTCTTATCTTTAATAATGGTGAACCTATCACCGGTACTAATACGGCTGATAGAAATGCTTCAACTAAACCATTAGTTAAGGCTACAAATAATAAGTAAGGTAATAATTGATCAACATTAATGTGATAAATATTAAATGCATCACCGCGATAGAATATATAAACTAATCCTAATAATACAACAGTATTCACAATTGAACTGACAAAACCAGTAATGGACATGTACATCCGATATGGTTTATTAGGTTTGTATAAACGTGTAAAAATAAGTCCAGCAACTAACCCAACAAGAATTCTAGGTAAAATAGATACTAATGGATTTGTAAATACATAAATTGCCAATGGACTAGTTGGCCACCAGAATGCACGGACAAAAGTAATTAATCCCCAAACACCACCAACGATTGCCCCATCTTTAGTTCCTAATACAATTGCTGCTAATACAACGGTGATTGGAATAATAGTAACGCTAAGTGGTCCAATTGGAATATTTCCCAATCCAGGGATACTTGTTTGTACGATAATTATGGCGATAAACACGGATAAGATGTTCATCTTATAAGTCTTATTTCTAATGATCATCATCTCCTCTTTGAGATTTTACTTTCATATAAAACAACATTGAATATTAAACACTATTTTAATTAATAAGTCCACTTATGTATAAAAAAAGAACTTCCACACGGGAAGTTCTTTTTGAAAACAGAAAGATAAGTGTATCTTAACGTTTTGAGAATTGACCAGCTTTACGAGCTTTCTTAAGACCTGGTTTCTTACGTTCTTTCATACGAGCGTCACGAGTTAATAAACCGGCACTCTTTAATGAAGCACGGAAGTCAGGATCAACTTCTAGCAATGCACGAGCGATTCCGTGACGAGCTGCACCAGCTTGTCCTGAGAAACCACCACCGTTAACATTGATTAAAGCATCGTAGTTACCTGATGTTTCAGTAACATTGAATGGTTGCATTACCACTGCTCTTAAGTTAGGGAATGGAATGTAATCTTCAATATCCTTTTTGTTCATAACAACTTTACCAGTACCGGGTACTAAAATTACTCGGGCTACTGAGTCTTTACGACGGCCTGTGCCGCGATATTGTACTTGAGCCAATTAAGTTTCCTCCTTAAATTAGGTTATTAATGTCTAATACTTCAGGGTTTTGTGCTTGGTGAGCATGGTTAGCATCAGCGTATACGTGTAAGTGTAGTAATTGCTTGTGAGCTAATGTACCACTTGGTAGCATACCTTTAACTGATGTTTCAACTAACTTGTCTGGAGTATCATTTAACATTTGACCAGCAGTTTTTTGTTTTAGACCACCTAAATAACCTGTGTGGTGGGAGTATAGCTTATCGCTAGCTTTACGACCTGTTAATGCAACTTTTGAAGCATTAATAACAATAACGTTATCGCCAGTATCTACATGAGGTGTAAATGTTGGCTTGTTTTTTCCTCGTAAAATAGAAGCAACGACAGTTGATAGACGACCTAAACTGATATCAGTTGCGTCAATGATGTACCATTTGCGTTCTACTTCACCTGGTTTTGCCATATATGTTGTACGCACTTTAATCTTCCTCCATGTTTCTGTGTTTGTTCGACACCAATATAAGTTTCCGGGGCTTATTGTGGGGCAAACAATACCATGCTTTATACTACAATTTTTTAATTATAAAGTCAACCTAAAATCATCTTTGATGGTGAGGTAGTTTTGTAGGATGAGCAGGATCATCTCCCTCATAGTATACATGTTTTAAGTATAGTCCGCTAGCTGGAACCGTTCTTCTTGCTTCGGTACGATCCTTAACTTCGTATAGTCTTAAAATATCATGTACATCCCTTGAACCTGAACCAATTTCAACTAAGACCCCTACCATGATTCTGACCATGTTATATAGGAAACCATTACCGTAAAATTCGAATATCAATTCGTTTTCTTTTTCATCGATTCGACATTTTGCTTCGTAGATGGTTCTGACATTGGTTCTAGCTGATGAACCTGAGGCCACAAAACTAGTAAAGTCGTGTTCACCAATCAAGTCCTTTAGCGCAACGTTTATCTTGTCAATATCAACCGGGAATCTCCATTGCGCTGTATATCTGCGTTTAAACGGATTACGGAATTCACCCATATCCATTCGATACATGTATCTCTTCCCTGATACGTCGTATCTAGCATGAAAGTCACTTGGTACCTTTTCTACCTTTTTAATTTGAACATCCAAAGGTAAAATGCTATTCAATGCCTTTAGCATGTTTTCTTCAGGAAGGTCGTATGGAAAGTCAAAATGAGCAACCTGTCCTAATGCATGAACCCCTGCGTCTGTTCTACCTGATCCATACACAGTAATTGCTGGGTCCGGATTTTTGGCCATCTTATTAACAATCTTGGTTAAGATTCCTTCGATGGTTCTTTTCTTTGGCTGACGTTGAAAACCGTAAAAGTCGGTTCCATCATAAGCCATCGTGATTTTATAACGATATGACATTTCTATTATCTAACTCCTATATATAAATATAACAATCGCCATGACTAAAATTAATAGCATGCATACAAAATCATTTGGTTTCCATTTAAATGTATGGAAATGAGAACGTTCCCTGTTAGTCTGGTATCCCCTTGCTTCCATTGCGATACTTAAATCATCGGCATGCTTAAAGGCACTGACAAACAAAGGTATCAATAATGGGACAAACGCCTTAACACGTTTGATTAGTCCACCATCACCGAAGTCGACACCACGAGAACGTTGTGCATCCATGATTAATTTAGTTTCATCTGTTAAGGTCGGCACGAATCTTAATGAGATTGAGATCATCAAAGAGAAAGTTTCAACCGGGAAATTAAATCGCTTTAGCGGCTTTAATAGCGCACTAATGCCTTGTGATATCTCAAGTGGTGATGTCGTTAGTGTTAACACCGTCGACATCGCAATAATTAACATAAAACGAATCGTTAATACAATCGCGTTTAAAATTCCATAGCTTGTTAGTTTAACAATTCCCCATGAAAAGTAAACGTGACCACCTGATCCAAAGAATACCTGAATCATGACTGTGAAAATAATCACCCACAGCATTGGCATTAATCCCTCGATGAAGTACCCAAAAGAACACTTTGATAACAAAACGAATAACAACACAGTGGCTGCCATCACGATGTATGTAATTAAATTGTTGGCAAAGAAAACCATGATGATATAGGCAAATGCGATTAACATCTTGGCGGCTGGATTCATTTTATGAATTAGTGAGTTACCAGGAAGGTATCTTCCAAATATAAAGTTATTCATCCTTATCTTCATTCCTTAATTTATTAATGATGCCGTTAATTAATTCGTCCGCGTCTAAAGATAACTTATCTAGTGTTACACCTTTATCAGCCAAATCCTTGGTAATCTTAACAGTCTCAGGCACTTGTAAATCATACTTGTTCAAGAAATTCACGTCAGTGAATAGCTCGTCAGGATAACATTTTTTAACAACCTTACCGCCACTCATCACGACTACTCGATCAGAATATTTGGCGACGTCATCCATTTGGTGACTGACTAAAACGATTGTCATGTTTTCTTCTCGATTAAGTCTTCTAATCAAGTCGAGGATATATTGTTGTCCCTCTAAATCTAAACCAGCAGTTGGTTCATCCAACACCAGGATTTCTGGGTTCATTGCTAAAACTCCAGCAATCGCTACCCTTCTCTTTTGACCACCCGATAAATCAAACGGTGACTTCTTCAATAGGTCGTGGTCTAAATGCACCAGGTTGGCTGCATGCATCACAGTATCGTTTAGTTCGTCTCCGGTTACGCCGAAGTTACTTGGACCAAAGGCAATGTCTTCCTCCACTGTTTCCGCAAACAATTGTTGCTCTGGAAACTGAAATACCATGCCAATCTTTTGACGGAGTGGCTTTAGGTGCTTGTTATTGGTATGACTTGTGATTTTCTTATCACCGATTGTGACACTACCACTAGTTGGTTTTAATAAGGCATTAATGTGTTTAATCAATGTCGATTTTCCACTACCAGTCTTCCCGATAATTGAAACAAAAGAACCACTCTTTATCTTCAATGAGACATCTTCTAGAGCATGAAATTCTAATGGCGTGTTTTCTTGATATACGTGGCTTACATTTTTGAATAATATTGCGTTATCCATTCTACAATCTCCTCGTCGTTCAAATAGTCATCAGAAATATCAAAGCCCTCTTCCTTCAATCCCAAACGTAATTGTTCTGAGAAAGGTAGCTTTAAACCATATTCCTCGACATTATCTAATTCAGTGAATAGTTTTTGTGGAGTGGTATCTAGTACCATCTTACCATCACGAATTAGAATAGTACGATCTGATTTTTCGATTTCGTTAATATCATGTGAAATCGATAATACAGTTAGATTATACTTTGCCCTAACCTCATTAATCAAATTTGTTATTAGGTATTTTGCTTTCGGATCTAACATGCTAGTGGCTTCATCCAAGATAATAATCTTTGGATTCATGGCTAGGATTCCTGCTATGGCAACACGTTGCTTTTGTCCACCTGATAATCTAGTGGGGTCCTTTTCAGCATATTCCAGCATATCAACGTCAGTTAATGCCTTTTCAACGGCAGCCTTCATCTTATCCTGTGACATGTTTCTGTTTTCTAAACCAAATGCGATATCGTCTTGAACCGTTGATGCAACGAACTGGTTGTTAGGATCTTGGAAAACAATCCCGATTCTATCTCTTATGTCATTAACAGTATCTTCGTTTAGTGCAATCCCATCAACCTTGATACTGCCGCTTTGTGCCTTTAATAATCCATCTAGTAAGCTAATTAGTGTCGATTTTCCACTACCGTTTTTTCCGATAATGGATACCCATTCACCCTCATTAATATCAAAAGATAAATCATTTACAGCAAAGTTGGTTGAATCAGTATATTTAAATTTTAGGTTTGATACATTGATAATCTTACTAGACACTTCATTCACCCCGTTTAAAATTATGTATAAAAAAATCACTAATAGGCTATTGATGCGAAGCAAAGCTCCATTCAAGCTAGACTTGGGGCTTGCCCATCATCATAACGCTTTATATCAATAGCCCTAGTGATTTGTTGTTACTATTTAATTAAGTTTACGATTAATTAATCAACTAATTGTAAAATAACCATTGATGCACCGTCACCACGACGAGGCATAGTCTTTAGAATACGAGTGTAACCACCGTTACGTTCTGCATACTTAGGAGCAATTTCATCAAATAGCTTTTGTAATGCAGTAGTAACAGTTACGTCATCACCATCTTCTTTAGCGTCAGCAACTACGTTTTGTAGGAATGCTGCAGCTTGACGACGAGCATGAAGATCTCCACGCTTACCAAGAGTAATCATCTTTTCAGCAGTTGAGCGTACTTCTTTAGCACGAGCTTCAGTGGTCTTAATTTCACCGTTTACTAACAAGTCAGTAGTTAGGTTACGTAGTAATGAACGACGGTGTGCACTAGTACGTTGTAATTTACGGTAACTCATAAATGGATATCCTCCTTTATACTAATCTTCTTTACGCAATGACAATCCAAGGGCTTCTAACTTATTCTTTACTTCAACAAGTGACTTACGTCCTAAGTTACGAACCTTCATCATGTCTGCTTCGCTTTTGTTGGTTAATTCTTGAACAGTGTTGATTCCTGCACGCTTCAAACAGTTGTATGAACGAACTGATAAGTCCAATTCTTCAATTGTCATTTCAAGCATCTTTTCTTTGTGTGTTTCTTCCTTTTCAACCATAACTTCAGTGTTCTTGGCTTCATCGGTAAGATCAACAAACATAGCAAGATGGTCGTTTAGAATCTTGGCTGCTAAACTAATTGCTTCACTAGGAGTGATGGAACCATCAGTCCAAACATCAAGAGTTAGCTTATCAAAGTCAGATCTTTGACCAACACGTGCGTTTTCAACTTGATAATTAACACGTTCGATTGGGGTATAAATGGAATCAACTGGTAAGACACCGATTGGCATTCCATCATTACGAGCCTTATTCTCATCAGCAGAAACATATCCGCGACCCTTGTTTGCAGTCATTCTCATGTGGAATGTAGAACCTTCAGCAACTGTAGCGATGTGTAAGTCTGGATTTAAGACAGTTACATCACCATCAGCCTGAATGTCTCCAGCAGTTACTTGAGCTGGACCTGTAACATTGATTTCCATTTCTTTGTCTTCGCCATCTTCGGCATCCAACTTCAATGAAATCTTCTTAACATTTAAAATAATTTGAGTTACGTCTTCTACAACACCAGGTACTGTAGAAAATTCATGTAAAACATCATCAATTTGAATGCTAGTTACGGCTGCACCAGGTAAAGATGAAAGTAAAATTCTACGCAACGAGTTTCCAAGAGTTGTTCCGTATCCACGTTCTAGTGGTTCAACAACAACTTCTCCATAATTATCAGTTTCATCAATCTTATGAATATTAGGTTTTTCAAATTCAATCATTCTTATCTTCTACCCCTTTCAAAACGCTCTGAGTTAAATATTAATTAGTCCATCATACAGAGATGAGAATAAATTAAACTCTACGACGCTTTGGAGGACGAGATCCATTATGTGGAACTGGAGTAACATCACGAATAGCAGCAACTTCTAAACCAGTTGATTGAAGTGCACGGATAGCTGATTCACGACCTGAACCAGGACCTTTAACAGCAACTTCAACAGTCTTCATACCATGTTCCATAGCTGTCTTAGCAGCGGCTTCTGAAGCCATTTGAGCAGCAAATGGAGTTGATTTACGACTTCCACGGAATCCTAAAGCACCAGCAGATGACCAAGCAATTGCATTACCTTGCATGTCGGTAATCATAACTAATGTGTTATTAAAAGTAGAGTGAATGTGAGCAACACCAGATTCGATGTTCTTCTTTACTCTACGCTTACGAGAACCTTTCTTTTGAACCATGATTTACTAACCTCCTTTATTTATTATTTTTTCTTACCAGCAATAGTTACTTTTTTACCCTTACGAGTACGGGCGTTGTTCTTTGTGTGTTGACCTCTAACAGGTAAACCACGACGGTGACGCATTCCACGGTAAGAACCAATTTCTTGAAGCTTCTTGATATTCATTCTTACTTCACGACGTAAGTCACCTTCAATTTTGTAATTGTCAACAACTTCACGGATTTTATCTTCTTGGTCTGGAGTTAGATCACGAACACGAACATCTTCTGAAACGCCAGCCTTTGAAAGGATTTCAGCAGCTCTGCTTTGACCGATTCCAAAGATGCTAGTTAGACCAATAACGATACGCTTATCACGTGGTAAATCAATTCCGGCGATACGAGCCATTCAAACACACCTCCTGTTTATATAAAATTACTTACCTTGTCTTTGTTTATGTTTTGGATTTGAGCAAATGACCATAACACGGCCTTTTCTCTTAATTACTTTACAATTTTCACACATTGGTTTTACTGATGGACGAACCTTCATTATATAACCCTCCTATACTTCAAGACAGTATCCTTACTTATAACGGTAAGTAATACGTCCCTTGCTTAAATCATATGGTGACATTTCAACTGTGACACGATCACCAGGTAAAATACGAATGTAATGCATTCTGATTTTACCGGAAACGTGAGCTAAAATTTCGTGACCATTTTCTAGTTCTACACGAAACATAGCATTTGGTAAGGTTTCGCTAACCTTACCTTCAATTTCAATAACATTATCTTTAGACAAAGAATTTTCCTCCTCGAAAAATACGATTACTACATAAAGGTAGCCAAATGCCAAGATATTATCGACAAAGACCGCCATGTAGCTAATCGCAAATACACATGGGTTAGTTTATCACACAAACATACTTCCAGCAACAAATGCTAGCCGCAGAAGCAATTACTAGAATTGCTTAAGTATTTTGTCAATGTCTTTAGTAACATCATCAATATCTTGACCACCATCAACAGTGAATAATAAATCACGTTCTTTGTAAAAATCAATTAATGGTGTATTCATCTTGATGTTTACATCTAAACGATTCTTAACTGTTTCAGGCTTGTCATCACTACGTTGATAAAATTCATGGCCACCACAAATATCACAAGTATCTTCAACTTTTGGCATTTTGTATAGCTTGTGGTAAGTGGCACCACAGTTCTTACAAATAAATCTACCAGAAAGTCGATCAACAAGAACTTTAGGGTCAACGTCAATATTTATAACAGCATCCAATGGACGATCAAGCTCTTTACAAATTTCTTGTAAAGCATTTGCTTGTTCGATAGTTCTAGGAAAACCGTCTAACATATATCCTTTTTTAGTATCATCTTGTGAAAGACGATCTTTAACAATTCCACATGTTACATCATCAGGAACCAAGTTCCCTTTGTCAATATATTGTTTTGCCTTTAATCCCATTTCAGTTTGGTCTTTTATAGCGGCACGAAAGATATCTCCAGTAGAGATATGTGGAATACCATAATTTTCAATAATGGATTCAGCTTGTGTACCTTTACCAGCTCCAGGAAGCCCCATTAAGATTAAGTTCATTGACATATTTAATTACCTCCATTCACACTTTTATAAATCATTTGGACGAGGTGATTGAATGAATCCAACATATTCTTGTTTCATCATTAAACCACGAATTTGTCTAATTGTTTCGATGGCAACACCAACAACAATTAGTAAACTAGTACCACCTAAACCGATGGATTCGTCTAAGCTCCAAACGTTTTGTGCAATTAAAGGAATTAAAGCAACAATTCCTAGGAATAGGGCTCCAACTACGCTAAGTCTCATTAAGACTTTTGATACGTAAGTTTGAGTTCCATTTCCTGGCCAAACACCTGGAATATAGCTTCCTTGTTTTTGCAAGTTTTCTGAAAGTTTTTCAGGGTTAACTTGAACAAAAGCGTAAAAGAATGTAAAGACAACAATTAATACAGTGTATAAGGTAGCACCTGAAAGAGTTTGCATATTAAATACGTTACTCAATACTTGGTACCAACCATCACCAGAATGTTTACCTGCAAAGAAAAGCAAGATTGCTTGTGGTGTTGAGATAAACGAACTGGCGAAGATAACAGGGATAACACCGGCAACGTTAACCTTTAAAGGTAGGTAACTATTGTCACCCGCGCCTGTTTCTCTTCTAGTATATTGAATTGGAATCCTACGTTCAGCTTGTTGGAACCAGGTAACAAAAGTAACAATTATTAGAATTACAACGAATAGCGCAGCTAAGAATAAGATAGAAGGCCATAATTGTGAAGAAGTATCTCCAACGATGTATTCCTTATATAATTGTTGAACTCCTGTAGGAATTCTTGCGATAATACCGGCGAAGATGATCATTGAAACACCTTGACCGATACCACGATCAGTAATCATGTCACCCATCCAAGTTGTTAACATTGAACCACCGGTTAAAATTAAACCGATACTCAAATAAGTAGCAGGACCAGGATTTTGAACAAGGTTCAAACTGCTTAAAGTGTTAAATCCGGCTGTAATTCCAATAGACTGCACGAAAGCAAGAAATACTGTAAGTATTCTGGTAACTTGGTTCAACTTACGTCTACCCACGTCACCTTGTTTGCTCCATTCAACAAAACGAGGAACGATGTCCATTTGTAATAGTTGAACGATGATTTGCGCAGTAATATATGGTGAAACACCCATAGCAAATAGTGAATAGTTAGTTAATCCACCACCACTAAAGGTGTTTAAAATGCTAACCAAGCCAGATGAAGCAACGCTTTGGAGTGCTTTAGCATTTATACCAGGAACTGTAATATAAGCACCTAATCTAAAAACAATCAATACTCCCAAAGTAAACATGATTTTATTTCTAATATCTTTTACCTTAAAAGCGTTTTTCAAGGCTGATAGCATTTAGATCACCTCGATCTTACCGCCAGCATTTTCGATGGCTGATTTAGCAGCATCAGAAAATTTGTTAGCCTTAACAGTTAGCTTCTTGTTAAGTTCACCGTTACCTAGAATCTTAATTCCGTCCTTGGCACTCTTAACAATACCAGCTTCCATTAAAGTTTCTGGTGTAACTTCAACACCGTCGTCAAATTGATCTAAAGTAGATAAGTTAACGATAGCGTATTCCTTACGGTTAATGTTAGTGAAACCACGCTTAGGAATTCTACGGTAGAAAGGCATTTGGCCCCCTTCGAATCCAACACGTGTCTTACTACGAGCCTTTTGACCCTTTTGTCCACGACCAGAAGTCTTACCTTTACTTCCTAATCCACGACCTAGACGTTGTCTTGATGAACGTGAACCTTCGGCAGCTTTTAATTCATGTAATTTCATTTGAAGTGCACCTCCTTGTTATTTATTACTTAACTTGTTCAACTTTAACTAAGTGTGCGATATGGAACAATGCTCCACGAGTTGCTTCGTTGTCAGGTTTAACAACAGTACTGTTAATACGACCTAAACCTAGCGCCTTAACAATTTTACGTTGTTTGGGGAGACGGTGTTCTGCACTGTGAGTTAAAGTAATCTTTAATTGAGCCATCTTCTAACCCCTCCTTATTCTGCTAAATGTTGAGCAGAAACGCCACGTAAAGTAGCAACTTTTTCTGCACTCTTCAATGCTTTTAGTCCTTCAAAAGTAGCACGAATAGCATTGATTGGAGTATCTGAACCTAAACGCTTACTTGTAACATCGTCAATACCAGCTAATTCCATAACTGAACGAACGGCACCACCAGCGGCAACACCAGAACCTTCTTCAGCAGGTTTTAACATGATCTTACCACCACCATAAGTACCGATAATTTCATGAGGAATAGTAGTACCAACCTTAGGAACACTAATTAAGTTCTTACGACCATCTTCAACAGCCTTACGGATAGCATCTGGAACTTCTTGAGCTTTACCAGTACCAAATCCGACGTGACCATTTCTATCACCAACAACAACTAAAGCAGCAAAACGTAGACGACGTCCACCTTTAACAACCTTAGTAATACGGTTGATTGATACGACAGTATCTTCAAGTTCTAATTTATTTGGATCAATAAATTCAGCCATTGCGGTTATTCCTCCTTTTATTAAAATTCTAGTCCGTTTTCACGTGCAGCTTCAGCAAGAGCTTGTACACGTCCATGGTATAAGTAACCACCACGGTCGAAAACAACATTTTTAACATTTTTTTCAACGGCACGTTTGGCAACTAAAGCACCAACAGATGATGCTTGTTCAGTCTTGTTTGAACCGTTAACTTCTTTGTCTAGAGTTGAGGCACTAGCAAGCGTAACACCCGCTACGTCATCAATAACTTGAGCGTAGATGTTTTTGTTAGAACGGTAAACGTTCAAACGTGGGCACACAGCAGTACCAGAGATTTTGTTACGGACACGCAAGTGACGACGTTGACGTGTCTTGTTTTTATCTGGTTTATTAATCAAAATAGTCACCTCTTAAATATTAATTAAAATAGTTAAGCAATGAGATGTAACTCATTACTTACCTGTCTTACCTTCCTTACGACGAACAACTTCGTTTTCGTAACGAATACCTTTACCTTTGTAAGGTTCAGGTGAACGAACAGCACGAACACGAGCTGCAAAGTCACCAACGTGTTCCTTGTTGATACCGCTGATAGTAATAGTTAAACTATCTGGAGTTTCAACCTTAAGATCATCATTGATTTCCATTTCAACAGGGTTGGAGTAACCAACGTTTAATTCTAGGACAGAACCTTTAGCTTGAGCACGGTAACCAACACCGACTAGCTTAAGTGTCTTAGTAAAACCATTTGATACACCTTCAACCATGTTGTTTAAGTTAGCACGCATAGTACCGTGCATTGCACGGGTCTTGTTATCGTATCTAACTGCTGGTTCAAAAGTTACAACGTTATCATTAACGTTCATCTTGATAATTGGTGAGAATTCACGAGTTAGTGAACCCTTAGCACCTTTAACAGTTACGTTGTTACCTTCAGTTGATAATTCAACACCTTCAGGTAAAACAATCTTTCTGTAACCAATACGACTCATTTCATTACACCTCCAATTCAAGCAAAAAGTATTACCAAATGTAAGCTAATACTTCTCCACCAATTTTTTTAGCACGAGCTTCTTTATCAGTGATAACACCTTCAGAAGTTGAGATAATTGCAATACCTAAACCATTTAATACCTTAGGAATTGAATCAGATTTTACGTATGAACGTAGACCAGGTTTTGAAATACGCTTCAAACCAGTGATAACACGTTCATTGTTCTTACCATATTTTAGGAATACGCGGATAACGCCTTGTTTGTCGTCTTCAACGTATTCAACATCGCGAACAAAACCTTCACGTTTTAAGATTTCAGCAATGTTGTTTTTGATTTTTGAAGCTGGAACTTCAACTGAATCGTGACGAGCCATGTTGGCGTTACGAATTCTAGTTAATAAGTCAGCGATTGGATCTGTCATGGACATTAACGTAGACCTCCTATCTAATTATAGTTAATTTTACCAACTTGCCTTCTTCATACCAGGGATTTGGCCTTTGTGCGCAAGATCTCTGATGCATAGACGGCATAAATGAAACTTCTTGTAAACTGAATGAGGTCTACCACAGCGTTCGCAACGAGTGTAATTTCTTGTTGAGAATTTAGCAGGACGTTCACTTTTTACAACTAATGCTTTTCTAGCCATATTATTTATACCCTCCTATTATTTTGCAAATGGCATACCGAATTGAGTTAACAATTCTTTGGATTCTTCGTCAGTGTTAGCAGTTGTAACAATAACGATATCTAATCCACGTACACGGTTAACGTTATCGTAGTTAATTTCTGGGAAAATTAATTGTTCACGAACACCTAGAGTGTAGTTACCACGACCGTCGAATGAACGGTTGTTAACACCATGGAAATCACGAACACGTGGTAATGAAACGTTAACTAACTTGTCTAAGAAGTCATACATACGTTCACCACGTAGAGTAACTTTGGCACCAATTGACATACCTTCACGTAAACGGAAGCCGGCGATTGATTTCTTAGCCTTAGTTACTAGAGGTTTTTGACCAGAAATTAGAGTTAATTCTGAAACAGCTTCGTCTAAGTTCTTAGCGTTAGTAACAGCGTCACCAACACCCATGTTTAGAACGATCTTTTCAATTTTTGGAGCTTGCATAACTGAAGAGTAGTTAAACTTTTCAACTAATGCTTTTGTAATTTCATTTTTGTACTTTTCTTGTAAACGGTTTGACATGGAAAGGTATCCTCCTTTCAATTAAATTTTAATCGATTGATTTGTTTGATTTTTTAGAAATACGAACTTTCTTACCATTTTCAATTTTGAATCCAACCTTAGTTGGTTCGTTAGTTGATGGATCAATTAACATAACGTTTGAAACATGAATAGGAGCTTCAACTTCATTAATGCCACCTTGTGGGTTAGCTTGTGAAGCTTTTTGATGTTTCTTAACAATGTTAATGCCTTCAACGATTACGCGATCTTTTGAAGCGATAGTCTTGGTAACAGTACCTTCTTTACCTTTATCCTTACCACTAATAACGCGAACTTTGTCACCGGTTTTAATAAACATTTCTTGGCACCTCCTTGGTTGACATTGATTAATTAAAGTACTTCAGGGGCTAGAGAAACGATCTTCATGAATTCGTTGTCACGTAGTTCACGTGCAACTGGTCCGAAAATACGAGTTCCCTTTGGACTTTTATCATCTTGAACAAGTACGGCAGCATTTTCATCGAAACGGATGTATGAACCATCTGCACGACGTGATACTGACTTAGTTCTTACGATTACAGCCTTAACAACGTCACCCTTTTTGACAACGCCACCTGGTGTTGCTTGTTTAACAGTAGCAACAACGATATCACCGATACCTGCATATCTTCTGCTTGATCCACCTAAAACTTTAATAGTTAAAAGTTCACGAGCACCTGAGTTATCAGCAACTTTCAAACGACTTTCTTGTTGAATCATTAGCTAATACCCTCCTTCCGGTATTTACTCAGAATACGATAAAATTCTTATGTTAGATAATAACAGCTTTTTCAACGATATTAACTAGACGGAAATTCTTAGTAGCTGATAGCTTACGTGTTTCCATAATTTCTACAACATCGCCCATTTTAGCTTCATTGTTTTCATCATGAGCCTTGTACTTCTTTGAGTACTTAACACGTTTTCCGTAAGTAGGATGTGTTTTGTAAGTTTCAACAACAACAGTGATGGTTTTGTCCATCTTGTCTGAAACAACACGGCCTCTGTAGACCTTACGCATATTACGTTCCATATTACATTGACCTCCTATCGTATTCTATTTGTTTAGTTCTTGTTGACGCAAAGCAGTTTTGATACGTGCAATGTTCTTGCGAACTTGCTTCAATCTTGCAGTGTTTTCCAATTGACCAGTAGCTAATTGAAAACGAAGGTTGAATAGTTCTTCTTTATAGCTTTGTTCTTTTTCATGCATTTGAGCAGTGGTTAGTTCATTAATTTCTTTAGCCTTCATTTGATTCGCCACCTACTTCCTCACGTTTAATAATCTTTGTTCGAACAGGAAGTTTAGCTGAAGCTAAACGTAAAGCTTCTAGAGCTACTTCTTCAGAAACTCCACCAACTTCGAATAGGACTTTTCCACGTTTAACTGGAGCAACCCATCCTGCTGGAGAACCTTTACCATTACCCATACGAACCCCTACACCTTTTTCAGTGTATGACTTGTGAGGGAAAATCTTAATCCAAACTTTCCCACCACGCTTCATATGTCTTGTCATAGCAATACGACAAGCTTCGATTTGACGGTTAGTGATCCAATGTGAATCGATTGATTGTAAACCAAATTCACCGAATGAAACAGTGTTTCCACCCTTTGAATGACCACGTAACTTACCACGGTGTTCACGACGGAACTTAACACGTTTTGGTACTAGCATGTTTATTTCCCTCCTTTATCGTTTTCTTGAGCATCGTTAACTGCTTGTGGTAAAACTTCACCACGGTAGATCCAAGTTTTTACACCAATTGATCCGTAAGTAGTGTGAGCTTCTTCCCAAGCGTAATCGATGTCTGCTCTTAGTGTATGCAATGGAACAGTTCCTTCAGCGTATGCTTCCACACGTGACATATCTGCACCATTTAGACGACCAGCAACTTGAGTTTTGATACCCTTAGCACCGGCACGACGAGAGCGTTGCATTGATTGACGCATTGCGCGACGGAATGCTACACGGCCTTCCAATTGACGAGCAATGTTTTCACCAACAAGTTTTGCATCTAAATCAGGTTTCTTGATTTCGATGATGTTGATGTGAACTCTCTTACCTGTTAAATTGTTTAATTCTTTACGAAGATTTTCGACTTCTGATCCGCCTTTACCGATAACCATACCTGGTTTAGCAGTGTGAATTGAAACGTTAACACGCTTTGCAGCACGTTCGATAACAACTCTTGATACGGAAGCGTCAGCGAGTCTCTTACTAATGTATTCACGGATTTTTAGGTCTTCGTTAAGATCGTTAGCAAAGTCAGCTTTTTCAGCGTACCATTTTGCGTCCCAATCGCGAATAACTCCGACACGTAATCCAGTAGGATTTACTTTTTGACCCACGGCTAATCCCTCCTATTTTTCTGATACTACAACTGTGATATGACTAGTACGTTTGTTGATTGGAGAAGCAGAACCTTTTGCTCTTGGACGGAAACGTTTTAAAGTTGGTCCTTCATTAACAAAAACTTCGCTTACTACCAAGTCTTCACGATCTAAATCAAAATTATTTTCTGCATTTGCTACAGCTGACATTAAAACTTTTGAAACAACTGGTGAAGCTCCTCTTGGAGTGAACTTCAAGATTGCAGCTGCTTCTGAAACGCTTTTACCTCTAATAAGATCAACTACAAGGCGGACCTTACGTGCGGCAATGCGAACAGTTCTAGCAGTAGCTTTTGCTGATGTAACTTGTTCAGCCATTTGTTATCCTCCTTGCTTAAACAGTTTTCTTATCGTCGTTTCCATGTCCATGGAAAGTACGAGTTGGTACGAATTCACCTAGTTTGTGACCTACCATATCTTCTTGAATATAAACTGGAACGTTCTTTCTTCCATCATAAACAGCGATAGTGTAGCCAATGAAACTAGGGAAGATTGTTGAACGACGTGACCATGTCTTGATTACGTCTTTCTTGTCTTGGTCTTTTTGAGCATCGATTTTCTTTAAAAGATGCTTATCGGCAAAAGGTCCCTTTTTTAAACTACGAGACATTATGAAACCTCCTCTTCAAAATCAGTATAGGGAAGTGTATACCCGAAGGTATAACTTAATTTATTACATCTTTGATCCCTTACGACGGCGAACGATGAACTTGTTGGAACGAGCCTTCTTACTACGAGTCTTCTTACCAACAGTCTTCTTGTGCCATGGTGATAATGGTGATGGGTAACCAACTGGAGCTTTACCTTCACCACCACCATGAGGGTGATCATTAGGGTTCATTACAGAACCACGAACGTGTGGACGTTGGCCCTTGTAACGGTTACGACCAGCTTTACCAATGTTAACTAATGAGTGTTCTTCGTTACCAATGCTACCAACAGTTGCACGGTTAACTGAAAGAATCATACGAACTTCACCTGATGCTAGACGAACTAGTGCGTATTTTCCTTCCTTACCCAATAGTTGAGCTGAAGTACCAGCAGAACGAACTAATTGTCCACCCTTACCTGGTTTTAATTCGATATTGTGAATAACAGTACCTACAGGGATATCCTTCAATGCTAATGCATTACCTGGTTTGATATCAGCGTTTGGTCCTGATTGAACCTTGTCGCCAACTTTTAGACCCTTAGGTGCTAGAATGTATGACTTGATACCGTCAGTGTAAACAACTAACGCAATGTTAGCAGTACGGTTTGGATCGTATTCAATAGTCTTAACGATACCATCAACGTCGTCATGGTTACGCTTGAAATCAATAATACGGTATTGATTCTTGTTACCACCACCACGGTGACGAACAGTCATATGACCATAGTTGTTACGACCAGCAGTGTGTGACTTAGGAGCCAATAATGACTTTTCAGGTTTTGAAGTAGTCAAAACACTGTAGTCAATGCTAGTCATGTTACGACGACCATTACTGGTTGCCTTGTATTTTTTAATAGCCACGGTGTTTTCCTCCTAAATTGATATTTTATTTATTGCTAAATAAGTTAATTTCTTTTGAATCGTTTGATAAAGTAACGATCGCCTTACGACGCTTCTTAGTGTAACCTGAGAAACGACCTTGGCGCTTTAGCTTACCTTTAAGATTCATAATATTTACGTTTGCAACTTTAACATCAAAGATGTCTTGAATTGCGTTCTTCACTTGTGTTTTAGTTGCTCGTAAGTCAACATCAAAAGTGTATTTCTTTTCGTCCATCATAGCAGTTGATTGTTCTGTAATAACGGGACGTAGGATAATATCACGTGATTCCATTATGCGAGCACCTCCTCTACTTGAGAAAGAGCAGCCTTTGTGATGACAATCTTGTCACTGTTTACAACGCTCAATGTGTTTAAACCTTTAGCTGAAACAATTTCAACGTTCTTTAGGTTACGAGCTGATAATACAGCGTTCTTGTTGTCTTCTTCCAAGACTACTAATGTCTTAGTTGAAGCATTTAGCTTGTTTAGTGCTTCTGAGAAGTCTTTAGTCTTAGGAGCATCAAAGCTTAATGAGTCAACAACTACGAAGTTGTCGTTAGCAACCTTTTCTGATAGAACAGATTTGATAGCTAGACGGCTAACCTTCTTTGGTAAGTGGTAGCTGTATGAACGAGGAGTTGGTCCGAAGACAATTCCACCCCCACGCCATTGTGGTGAACGGATTGAACCTTGACGAGCACGTCCAGTACCCTTTTGACGCCATGGCTTCTTACCACCACCTCTAACAGCGCTTCTGTTCTTTACAGCGTGTGTACCTTGGCGCATTGATGCTCTTTGCATCAAAACAACGTCAAATACAACACTGTCGTTTTGTTCGATAGCAAAAATTTCATCGTTTAATTCAACATTTCCGTTCTTACTACCATCTTGTTTGTATAATGCTACGCTTGTCATTTATGGTTCCTCCTTTCTTATTTTTGTGATCCGCGAGCTGCAGATTTAACAGTTAGGAATGACTTGTTGGCACCAGGAACGTTACCCTTAATTAGGATTACGTTGTTGTCAACATCAGCCTTAACTACTTCAAGATTTTGAATAGTAACTTGTTTGTTACCCATTCTACCTGGTAATTTCATACCCTTAGTAACACGGTTGATAATTACACCAAGTGAACCAGGACGACGGTGGTATCTAGAACCGTGAGTTTCAGGACCTCTAGCTTGACCATCTTTATGAATGTTACCTTGGTAACCATGACCCTTTGTAATACCTGTTACATCTACGATGTCACCGGCTTCAAAAATGTCTGCCTTGATTTCGTCTGCTACATTGTAATCGCTAAGCTCAACATCTCTGATTTCTTTAATGAAGCGCTTAGGATTTGTATTTGCTTTTGCTACATGACCTTTTTCTGGTTTGTTACTTAAAACATCACGTTTGTCTTCGTAACCAAGTTGGATAGCGTTGTATCCATCAGTTTCAGTTGATTTAGTTTGTAGAACAACGTTTGGAGTTACATCTACAACAGTAACTGGTACTAATTCACCGTTTTCAGTGAAAACTTGAGTCATTCCGACTTTTCTACCTAAGATTCCTTTTCTGGTCATGAGTACACCTCCGATATATTGTAATTTTGATTAATTATAGTTTAATTTCGATATCAACACCGCTTGGTAAATCAAGCTTCATTAGTGAATCAACTGTTTTTGGTGTTGGGTTTAAGATGTCGATAAGACGTTTGTGAGTCAACATTTCAAATTGTTCACGTGACTTCTTAAACTTATGTGGTGAAGCTAGAACAGTATAAACAGTTCTATCTGTTGGCAATGGAATTGGACCAGAAACACTAGCACCAGTTCTTTGCGCAGTAGCCACAATCTTTTCAGCTGATTGATCTAAAGTACGATGTTCATATGCCTTTAAACGGATACGAATCTTTTGCTTTGCCATTATTTTCCCTCCTCGTCTGTATTTTAAATACGACTAACTCCGTGGAAATTACCGGCGCACCCTTCATGACAAAGTGGCCGGGTGTGTCGCAACCTCCCACATCAACGCTTTTCTCATATCTGCTTGAGAGCATACTAACCCCTCGAACAGGTACTTGTATATAATACTAGATTTTCTGCGGTGTTTCAAGGGTTTTCACTCATTTTATTAAAAATATTTTCGTTTTTTCTCAATAAAACTTTTTTAAAAAATTTGAAAATTTTTTATTTTTTCTGCAATAATTATGTTTATATGATCATTTAACTAAATTATTGAATTAAATTGTTTTTAATAACTAAATTTTCTATGTAAAAAAAGAAGCGTTGAAATTAATCAACACTTCTTAATTTAGAAACACTAATTACTTGCTTCCACCGTTCTTTTCAATAATTTCTTCTTGAACTGCGGCTGGAACTGGTGAATAGTGATCGAATGTCATTGAGAAAGTACCTCTACCTTGAGATGCTGAACGCAATGTAGTTGCGTAACCAAACATTTCTGATAGTGGAACCATAGCATGGATTAGTTGAGCTTTGTTTCTAACTTCCATACCATCAACGTTACCACGACGTGCAGTAACTTGTCCCATAACATCACCCATGTATTCTTCTGGAACCACGATATCAACTTTCATGATTGGTTCTAGGATAACTGGGCCAGCTGACTTAGCAGCATTTCTTAATGCTAATGATGCAGCAACCTTAAATGCAGCTTCTGATGAATCGACATCATGGTAACTACCATCATATAACTTAGCCTTAACGTCAATCAATGGGTAACCAGCTAGAACACCGTTTTCCATTGATTCTTTTAGACCTTGTTCAACTGAAGGAATGTATTCACGAGGAACAACCCCACCAACGATAGCATTTTCGAATTCGAAACCTTTACCAGTTTCATTTGGAGTAAATTCAATCCAAACGTCACCATATTGACCTTTACCACCAGATTGACGAACGAATTTACCTTGAGCCTTAGTTGGCTTAGTAAATGCTTCTCTGTAGGCAACTTGTGGTTGACCAATAGTAGCTTCAACCTTGAATTCACGTTTCATACGGTCAACGATGATGTTCAAGTGAAGTTCACCCATTCCGGCGATAATAGTTTCACCAGTTTCGTTATCAGTTTCAGCCTTAAATGTAGGATCTTCTTCTGATAGCTTTTGTAGGGCAATGTTCATCTTATCTTGGTCAGCCTTAGTCTTAGGTTCAACAGACACAGAAATAACTGGATCTGGGAATACCATTGATTCTAGGTGTAATGGGTGCTTTTGATCAGTTAGTGAGTCACCAGTAGTGGTGTTCTTCAAACCAATAGCGGCAGCGATATCACCAGAGAATACTTCTGGGATTTCAGTTCTATCATTTGAGTGCATTTGTAGTAAACGACCAACACGTTCACGTTTGTCCTTAGTTGCGTTAAGAACGTATGAACCTGATTCTAGAGTACCTTGGTATACACGAATGAAAGTTAAACGACCAACGAATGGGTCAGTTGCGACCTTAAATGCTAGGGCAGCAAATGGCTTGTTGTCATCAGCTTTAAGTTCAATATCTTCACCTGATTCAGGATCAGTAGCCTTGTATGGACGAACATCAAGTGGTGATGGTAAGAAGTCCAATACGGCGTCCATTAACATTTGGATACCCTTGTTCTTAAATGCTGAACCAGCTAATACTGGGTAGTATTCTAGGTTAAGAGTACCTTGACGGATGGCAGCCTTGATTTCAGGCACAGAGATTTCTTCACCTTCAAGGTATTTTTCCATGATTCCGTCGTTGATGTCAGCAAGTGATTCGATTAAGTTAGCACGTGCTTCATCAGCTTTTTCTTTGTATTCATCAGGAATATCAACGATATCATAGTTTGAACCATTTTCATCTAGATCGTAGATGTATGCTTTCATTTCTACTAAGTCGATAACACCTTGGAAAGTATCTTCCTTACCGATAGGAATTTGGATAGCGTGTGCGTTAGCATCTAGACGTTCGTGTAGAGATTCTACAGAAGCTTCGAAGTCAGCACCTAGCTTATCCATCTTGTTAGCGAATACGATACGAGGAACTTCGTATTCTGAAGCTTGACGCCAAACAGTTTCTGTTTGAGGTTCAACCCCAGCAGCAGCATCCAAGATAGTAATTGAACCATCTAGAACACGTAGTGAACGTTCAACTTCGGCAGTGAAGTCCACGTGTCCTGGAGTATCGATGATGTTGATACGAGTATCTTTCCAACGTGCAGTAGTAGCAGCTGAAGTGATAGTGATACCACGTTCTTGTTCTTGTACCATCCAGTCCATTTGTGAAGCACCATCATGAGTTTCACCAATTTTGTGGATTCTACCAGTGTAGTACAAAATACGTTCAGTAGCAGTAGTCTTACCGGCATCAATATGAGCAGTGATACCGATATTACGAGTTTTTTCTAATGGGAATTCACGTTTGTTAGCCATTATAAAAAGTTTCTCCTCTCAAAAATAAATCTCTTTTGTAAAAAAGTGGCTAATATAATAACACATTAGCCACTCATTAAATGTACAAATAAGTTTGTACGTTTATTTTACCAACGGTAGTGAGCAAATGCACGGTTAGCTTCTGCCATCTTATGAGTGTCTTCACGTTTCTTAACTGAAGCACCTGTGTTGTTAGCAGCATCCATAAGTTCACGACCTAGGCGTTCAACCATTGTGTGTTCACCACGTAGACGTGCGTAGTTTACAATCCAACGTAAACCTAGAGTAACACGACGGTCAGGACGTACTTCGATAGGAACTTGGTAGTTTGATCCACCAACACGACGAGCCTTAACTTCTAGTACAGGCATAACGTTGTTCATAGCTTCTTCGAATACGTCAACTGGGTCATTTCCAGTTTCTTTCTTAATAAGATCAAATGCACCATATAAAATTTCTGATGCAGTTCCTCTCTTACCATCTAACATCAAACGGTTAATTAAGCTTGAAACCAATTTTGAGTTGTAGATTGGATCAGGAAGAACTTCACGTTTTTGAACATTTCCTTTTCTTGGCATTTAAAAATCCTCCTTGTTTTCTTATAGCGGAATAAATGTTTTAGTCTTTAGGCTTCTTAGTACCGTATTTTGAACGACCTTGACGACGGTCAGCAACACCGGCAGTATCTAGAGCACCACGAACGATGTGGTAACGTACCCCAGGTAAATCCTTAACACGACCACCACGAATTAAAACAACACTATGTTCTTGAAGGTTGTGACCAATACCAGGAATGTATGCAGTAACTTCAATCAAGTTTGAAAGTCTAACACGGGCGTACTTACGTAGAGCTGAGTTAGGCTTCTTTGGAGTCATAGTACCAACACGGGTAGCTACTCCACGTTTTTGAGGAGCAGGGTTGTTAGTTTGCTTCTTCTTGTAACTGTTGTACCCATGGTTTAAAGCTGGGGCTTTTGATTTAGAACTTCTAGAATGACGACCTTTACGTACTAATTGGTTAATAGTAGGCATCTAAAAATTCCTCCTTCCAAAAAAATTTATTTTTAAGTCCACACATCCAGGTGGTTCTTTTTTATGTAAAAGTTCACCGGATGAATAAGCACTTAATAATATTATCACGACGTCATATTTGTGTCAATGAAACTTAAGAATTCTTTCGTGAATATTATTGGAGGTTTTAAATATGTTTTTATTCATTTTATTTATCCTGGGCTCTTCCTTTGGATCATTTCTCACTGCCCTATTCTATCGACTAGAACATCAAGAAAGTTTGGTCGGATTTTCCCATTGTGATGTCTGCAAACATCGACTAGAAGTGATTGATTTAGTCCCTATCTTCTCTTATCTACTCAATAATGGTAGATGCAGGTACTGTCATAATACCTACTCGAGCTTCTCGTTTGTAAACGAAGTCTTCTTAGGAACAATCTTTCCATTAATATTTATTGAAACCAGAAGTATGCTGCCATTGCTTATCATTGTCTATCTTTTCTACTTAAGTCTAGAAGATATGCACAAGCAAATGGTTTCAAGTATTATTTTACACTCACTGTTATTAATTGTTTTTATTTTTGCTCTCCCATTCTCTAGAATTTTGATATTAATGCCGATTTATTTTTTCTTCTATCTTTTAAACTACAACTTCCACTTTATCGGTGAAGCAGATATTGATCTGTTTGCGATTTTGTTTCTATTAATCGGTAACCACATTCTATTAATTATCTTTGTTGCAAGTCTCTTCGCACTATTTGCCTATCCGTTTATTAAACAAATCAGTGGTAAAATCCCGTTTATTCCATTTATATATTTATCCTATTTGATGTTTCTATGTATAAAAAAATAGCAACCGCTATTCAGCGATTGCTATTTTTAATTTGTAAATTATTGGTTATTTACGTCTTCTTCATTCATACGTTTTTCAATTTGGCTAATTGAGTAAACGTCGTTTGAATCAACTTTTGGTGATTCTTGTTCTTCAACTTTAGCGTTGATTTCACCGTAAGTCTTCATTCCAGTACCAGCTGGAATTAGCTTACCAATAATAACATTTTCCTTAAGACCAACTAATGGATCGTTCTTTCCACGGATAGCAGCATCTGTTAGAACACGAGTAGTTTCTTGGAATGATGCAGCTGATAAGAAACTGTTAGTTTCTAGGGCAGCCTTGGTAATACCTAAGATAACTGGACGTGCAGTTGCTGGAATCTTACCAGAAATAACTGCGTCAGCATTAGCTTCCTTAAAGTCATTAATATCCATTAAAGTACCTGGTAGAACTTCAGTGTCACCTGAGTCCATGATTCTTACCTTACGTAGCATTTGACGAACCATGATTTCAGCATGCTTATCACTAACTTCTATCCCTTGCATACGGTAAGTCTTTTGAACTTCACTTAGCAAGTATACTTCAGTTGATAGTGAATCACGAACTTTGATTAGTTCCTTAGGATCAATTGAACCTTCGTTAATAGCTTGTCCACGACGGATGAAGTCACCTTCAGCCACGTTCATACGAGCATTAATTGGAACCTTGTAAGTTCTAGTGTCGGCGTCACCCTTAACAGTAACTTCCTTCACTCTTTCAGCAGGGTTTTCTTCAATTAGAGATACAGTACCTGTAACTTCAGTAATTTCTGCTTTACCTTTAGGGTTTCTAGCTTCGAAGATTTCTTGAACACGAGGAAGACCTTGTGTGATATCGGCGTTACCAGCAACCCCACCGGTATGGAAGTTACGCATAGTTAATTGAGTACCAGGTTCACCAATTGATTGAGCAGCAACAGTACCAACTGCTTCACCAACTTCTACAGGTGAACCAGTAGCTAAATTACGACCGTAACATTTTTCACAAACCCCGTGAACTGTATTACAAGTGAATGCTGAACGAATTTCAACTTCTTCAATTCCAGCAGCTTCAATTGCTTCAGCTTCAGGTTCGTTAATCATTTGGTTATGCTTAACAATTACTTCACCAGTTTCTGGGTTCTTAACTGTCTTCATAGCATATCTACCAATGATTCTGTCGTATAGAGGTTCAATCATTTCGTTACCTTGCTTCAATGCAGCTACGATAACTCCACGATCAGTGTTACAATCTTCTTCTCTGATAATAACATCTTGAGCCACATCAACTAGACGACGAGTTAAGTAACCTGAGTTGGCAGTCTTCAAGGCAGTATCAGTCATACCCTTACGGGCACCGTGGGTTGAAATGAACATTTCAAGAACTGATAGACCTTCACAGAAGTTAGCAGTGATAGGTAATTCCATGATTTCACCATTAGGTGCAGCCATCAAACCACGCATACCAGCTAATTGAGTAAAGTTAGAGATGTTACCACGGGCACCGGAGTCACTCATCATAAAGATAGGGTTTTGAGGATCGAAGTTCTTCAACAAGTCGTTTTGAATTTCATCCTTAGCATCACTCCAGATACCGATAACTCTTTCGTAACGTTCTTGGTCAGTAATTAAACCACGACGGAATTGTTTTGTAACGTTTTCAACTTTTTTGTGTGAATCAGCAATAATTTGAGGTTTTGACTTAAGGTCAGTAACATCAGTGATACCAACAGTTAAACCTGACTTAGTTGATTCGTTGTAACCTAAGTCCTTCATTCTATCTAGTAGTTGTGAAGTTTCAGTTACCTTGTATTGCTTGTAAACTTCAGCAATGATGTCTGATAAGAAACCTTTCTTGAAGGCACCGTTTAGAGGAGCATTCTTCAAGTGTTCATGGATATCTTCACCAGGTTCTAGGAAGAAACTGTCAGATAAGTGACCATGTAGGTTAGTATCAGTTGGTTCGTTCAAGTATTGGAATGTCTTTGGAAGAATACCGTTAAAGATAATCTTACCAATAGTTGTTACCAAAATCTTGTCCTTTTGTTCATCAGTGAATGGTTTTTCACTCATTGATGAAGCAGCAATACCAACACGAGTATGCCAGTGAGTTAAACCACTTTGGTATGAAAGTCTTGCTTCTTCAGGTGTGTTGAAGATCATACCTTCACCTTCGCGGCCTTCTTCTTCCATAGTTAGGTAGTAGTTACCAATAACCATATCTTGAGAAGGAGCAACGATTGGGTTTCCATCACGAGGAGCAAGAATATGAGTAGCAGCTAGCATCAATAGTCTTGATTCAGCTTGAGCTTCGTCTGATAAAGGAACGTGGATGGCCATTTGATCACCATCAAAATCGGCGTTATAAGCTTCACAAGCTAATGGGTGAAGACGCATTGATTTACCTGAAACCAATACTGGTTCGAATGCTTGAATACCTAATCTATGCAATGTAGGCGCACGGTTAAGTAATACTGGATGTTCCTTAATTACGTCATCCAATACATCGAATACTTCTTCATCTTTACGTTCGATTTGACGTTTAGCAGACTTAATGTTTGAAGCACTACCACGTTTTACAAGTTCTTTCATAATGAAAGGCTTGAATAATTCCATGGCCATTGGAACTGGAAGTCCCATTTGGTTGAACTTCAAGAATGGTCCAACATCAATAACAGAACGACCAGAGTAATCAACACGCTTACCAAGTAAGTTTTGTCTGAAACGACCTTGCTTACCTTTAAGCATGTGTGATAGTGACTTAAGTGGACGGTTACCAGGACCGGCAACAGGACGACCACGACGACCGTTATCGATTAAAGCATCAACAGCTTCTTGTAGCATACGTTTTTCATTTTGAACAATGATACCAGGAGCATGTAAATCTAATAATCTCTTTAGACGGTTATTTCTGTTAATAACACGACGGTACAAGTCATTTAAGTCAGAAGTGGCGAAACGGCCACCTTCTAGTTGTACCATTGGTCTTAAGTCAGGTGGAATAACTGGAATTGCTTCCATTACCATCCATGACAAGTCATTACCTGATTGTAGGAAGGCTTCTAGAATATCTAGACGTCTAACCGCTCTAACACGCTTTTGACCAGTAGCCTTCTTTAGTTCATCTTTTAATTCAGCAACTTCTTTATTGATATCAACATTGTTCAATAAAGTTCTAATTGCTTCAGCACCAATCTTAGCTTCGAAACGGTTACCATATTCAAGTTTCTTTTCACGGTAATCTTGTTCTGAGATTAGTTGCTTGTTTTCTAGTGGAGTATCACCAGGATCTGTAACAACGTATGAAGCAAAGTAGATAATTTCTTCCAAGGCACGTGGGCTCATGTCTAATACAAGACCCATACGACTTGGAATTCCTTTAAAGTACCAAATGTGAGTTACTGGAGCAGCTAATTCAATGTGACCCATACGTTCACGACGTACTTTAGCACGTGTAACTTCTACTCCACAACGATCACAGACGATACCCTTGTATCTAATACGTTTATATTTACCACAAGCACATTCCCAATCCTTTGTAGGACCGAAAATTCTTTCGTCGAATAGACCATCTTTTTCTGGTTTTAAAGTTCTGTAGTTGATAGTTTCTGGCTTTTTAACTTCACCAAATGACCAACTACGAATTTTATCAGAAGAAGCTAATCCAATTTGCATGCTTGAAAATTTGTTTACATCGACCAATGGATAGTCCCCTTTCTTTATTCCTTAAAGTTGGTGTTTGCTTTGTCGTCTTGTTCAGACTTTTCTTCATCTTTATCTTCTTGTTCTTTCTTTTGCTTTTCAGCTAGTTTGCTTAAAGCATCAACGTTAACAACACCGTCGTCTTCTTCACTGTCTAAATCACGAAGTTCGATTTCTTTGTTGTCTTCGTTAAGAACCTTCATGTCTAATCCTAGAGCTTGAAGTTCTTTTACAAGAACACGGAATGATTCAGGAACACCTGGCTTAGGAATTGGTTCACCCTTAACAATAGCTTCGTATGTCTTAACACGACCAACAACGTCATCTGACTTGTAAGTCAAGATTTCTTGTAGTGTGTATGCGGCACCATAAGCTTCTAGGGCCCAAACTTCCATTTCACCAAAACGTTGTCCACCAAATTGTGCTTTACCACCAAGTGGTTGTTGAGTAACTAGTGAGTAAGGTCCAATTGAACGAGCATGGATCTTATCGTCAACCATGTGAGCAAGTTTCAAGTAGTGCATTACACCAACTGCAACACGTTTATCAAATGGTTCACCGGTTCTACCATCGTATACAATTGACTTACCATCTGAAGCCATACCGGCTTCCTTAACAGCATCCCAGATATCTGAATCACGAGCACCGTCGAATACCGGTGTACTTACGTGGATACCTAGTTTTCTAGCAGCCATACCTAAGTGTAATTCAAGAACTTGTCCAATGTTCATACGTGAAGGCACACCCATGGGACTCAATAGAATATCAATTGGAGTACCATCTGGTAAGTAAGGCATATCTTCTTCAGGAATAACAATGGAAACAGTACCCTTGTTACCGTGACGACCAGACATCTTGTCCCCTACTTGGATCTTACGTTTTTGAGCAATGTAAACTCGAACCATCTTGTTTACACCTGGTGCTAATTCATCACCATTTTCTCTAGTGAAGACCTTAACGTCTTGAACGATACCGCCACCACCGTGAGGTACACGTAGTGAAGTATCACGGACTTCTCTAGACTTTTCACCGAAGATAGCATGTAGTAAACGTTCTTCAGCTGATAATTCTGTTACACCCTTAGGAGTAACCTTACCAACTAAAATGTCACCATCATGTACTTCAGCACCAATTCTGATAGTTCCTTCTTCGTCAAGGTTTCTTAAAGCGTCTTCCCCAACGTTAGGAATTTCTCTAGTCATTTCTTCAGGTCCAAGTTTGGTATCTCTAGTTTCTGATTCGTATTCTTCAATATGAATTGAAGTGTATACATCTTCTCTAACTAATCTTTCTGAAATACCGATGGCATCTTCGAAGTTGTAACCTTGCCAAGTCATGAACGCAACAACTGGGTTTTGACCTAAAGCAAGTTCTCCGTTTTCCATTGAAGGACCGTCAGCTAGAATTTCATCAGCGTCAACCTTGTCGTTTACACGAACGATTGGACGTTGGTTGTAGTTCTTACCACCATTGGAACGTTGGAACTTCATTAGTTTGTAAGTATCTAATGAACCGTCTTCTCTTCTAACACGTACTTCATCAGCATCAACGTATTCAACAGTACCTGGATGTTTACAGATTAAAGCAACACCAGAGTCATGAGCCGCCTTGTATTCGATACCAGTACCAACTAGTGGTGCATGTGGGTTAACCAAAGGAACAGCTTGACGTTGCATGTTGGCACCCATCAAGGCACGGTTGGAGTCATCATTTTCCAAGAAAGGAATACATGCAGTGGCAACTGAAACTACTTGCTTAGGAGAAACGTCCATGTAGTCAACGTTTTCAATCTTAGTTTCAATATTATTTGACTTGTATCTAGCCATAACAACATCGTTCTTGAATGATCCGTCTTCATTTAATGGAGAGTTAGCTTGAGCAACTACGAAGTTATCTTCTTCGTCAGCTGATAAGTAATCAATCTTATCAGTTACTTTGTGAGTATCCCATGATACACGACGGTAAGGTGTTTCAACGAAACCGTACTTGTTAACCTTAGAATAACTTGAAAGTGAGTTAATCAAACCAATGTTAGGACCTTCAGGAGTTTCAATAGGACAAATACGACCATAGTGAGTGTAGTGAACATCACGAACTTCGTATCCGGCACGGTCTCTGGTCAAACCACCAGGTCCTAATGCAGATAGACGACGTTTATGAGTTAATTCACCCAATGGGTTAGTTTGGTCCATGAATTGTGACAATTGTGATGAACCAAAGAATTCCTTAATTGAAGCTACTACAGGACGAATGTTGATTAATTGTTGTGGAGTAACAGTAGTAGTGTCTTGAATTGACATACGTTCTCTTACTACACGTTCCATTCTTGCTAGACCAATTCTGAATTGGTTTTGTAGTAATTCACCAACAGAACGGATACGACGGTTACCTAAATGGTCAATATCATCAGGTTCACCAATTCCTTCTTGCAAGTTGAAGAAGTAGTTGATAGCAGAAATAATATCTGCTGGAGTGATGTGATGGTAATCCAATGAGATGTTGTCGTTTCCAATCATGTTAACAACATGATCTGGGTCTTTTTCTGATTGTACTTTGATGATTTGTACAGTCATTGGTTCTGGAACAACTGATTGTTCTGAAGGGTTGAAAGTGTATGCCTTAAAGTCTTCGCGGTCCAAGTATGGAGCTAATTCCTTCATGACATTCTTATCAATTACAGTACCCTTCTTAGCAATAATTTCTCCAGTATCTGGATCAGCTAAAGTTTCAGCAAGGGTTAATCCTAGTAAACGAGTCTTTAGGCTTAACTTGTTGTTAGTCTTGTATCTACCAACAGGAGCCATGTCGTAACGTTTTGGATCGAAGAAACGAGTAGTCAATAGGCTACGAGATGAATCAGCAGTCTTAGGTTCACCCGGACGTAGACGTTCGTAAATGTCCTTTAATGCTTCTTCAACACGTGAATCTTCTGTGTCTTTGTGGACATCTTTTTCAAGAGTCAATGAAAGACTATCATTGCTACCCAAAATTTGAGTAATTTCGTCATCTGAACCGAAACCTAATGCACGAACTAGTTCAGTAATTGGTAGCTTTCTAGTTCTATCAATACGAACGTATGATAAGTTCTTTGCGTCAGTTTCGAATTCCATCCAGGCACCACGGTTAGGAATTACAGTAGTACCATAGCTGATACGTCCATTCTTGTCTTCTTCTTTGTGGAAGAATACACCAGGAGAACGAACTAATTGTGAAACAATTACACGTTCTGCCCCGTTAATAATGAAAGTACCTTGATCAGTCATCAATGGGAAATCGCCAAAGAATACATCTTGGGTCTTAATTTCACCAGTTTCATGATTGGTCAATTTCAATGTGATATGAAGTGGAGCTGAGTAGTTAGCCTCATGATCTCTTGCTTCATTAACAGTGTACTTAGGTTCTAATAATTGGTAATCAACGAATTCTAAGGATAGTTTTCCTTGGAAATCATCAATTGGCATAATGCTGTTAAACATTTCACGCAAACCTTCATCTAAGAACCACTTGTATGAATCGGTTTGAATTTCAATTAAATTAGGTAAATCAAGAACTTCCTTGATTTGAGAGTAACTTCTACGAATACGGTGTTTACCATATTTAACTAAATGTCCTGCCAAGTTCTTCACCCCTCCAAAAATTTCTACGCAAGTGAAATATTACAATTGTGTTACAAATGCATTTTTTTACCCTTTTTATCTAAAAATGAGCAAAAAAAAACCAAAATAAGCAATTCAAATTGAAGCTTATTTTTGGTTAATATAGGCGTGTCTGACGGACAATAGATCGCCGACACACATTTCACTTCGTAGTTATATATTTGTATGATACTCTCGAAGGTATATAAAGTCAAGATTTAGACAATAAAAAAAGAGGGATAATTCCCTCTTTTTTATTATGCCTTAACGGCTTCTTTTTTAGTGATTGTAATCTTGCCTTTAGATGCTCCGATTGAAACGTCATCCCCTGGTTTAATTTCACCAGAAAGAATTTCTTCAGAAACTTTATCTTCGACATCATTTTGCAATGCGCGACGAATTGGACGAGCACCGTATTCAGGATTGAAACCATTCTTAGCAATCAATTCGATTGCTGCTGGGGTCATCTTCACGTTGATGCCTAAGTCGTGAACTCGTTTCAACAAATCGTTAGACATTAATTTAACAATTTCTTGAACTTGTTTTTCGTTTAGTTCGTGGAAGATGATTGTTTCATCGATACGGTTTAAAAATTCTGGTCTGAAGAATCTCTTCATTTGTTCTTCGACTGTCTTTCTCATTAGCTTGTAGTTTTCATCGTCATGATCTAGTTCAGCACCAAAACCAACGGTCTTCTTATCACGTAGTGTTCTAGCACCTAAGTTAGAAGTCATAATCAAGACAGTGTTTCTAAAGTCGACATGTCTACCCTTAGAATCTGTTAGGTATCCATCATCTAATACTTGTAGTAGCAAGTTGAAGACATCTGGATGAGCCTTTTCTACTTCATCGAATAGAACAACTGAGTATGGATGTTGTCTTACCTTTTCGGTCAATTGGCCACCTTCATCGTATCCAACGTATCCTGGAGCTGAACCAACCATTCGAGAAGCGGATTCTTTTTGCATGTATTCTGACATATCAATTCTGATAATGTCGTCCTTTGAACCAAACATTTCTTCAGCTAAGTCCTTAGCTAATTCAGTCTTACCAACACCGGTAGGTCCTAAGAAAATGAATGAACCGATTGGTCTGTTTGGATCCTTGATACCACTTCTAGCACGTCTGATTGCACGTGATACGGCAGAAACGGCTTCGTTTTGACCAATAATCTTCTTGTGTAGGATTGATTCTAGGTTAACCAAACGCTTGCTGTCAGCCTTAGTCATCTTAGTTACTGGCACACCAGTCCATTCTGAGACAACCTTAGCGACATCTTCACCAGTTTCTTCGATATCAAAGTTGTGGTCTTCTTGACGTTGCTTTCTGATATCAGCGGTTTCTTGACGCTTAGTCTTTAGTTCTTCTTGTAGTTCTTGTTCCTTTTGACGAAGTGAAACGGCATCTTCGAAGCGTTGTTCTTCGATGGCACTTTCCATTTGAGCACTGTATTCGTTAATCTTGTTTTCTAGTTCTTCTAATGGATTGTTTTCGTCTAAGTTGTTAATTCTAACCATTGCGGCAGCTTCATCCATCAAGTCGATTGCCTTATCAGGTAGAAAACGGTTGCTAATGTATCTGCTTGATAAATCAACGGCCTTTTCGATAGCGTCATCAGTAATCTTTACTTGATGGTGGCTTTCGTACTTAGGACGAATTCCCTTTAGGATTTCGACAGCTTCATCTCTAGTAGGTTCATCAACTGAAACAGTTGCGAATCTTCTAGCTAATGCGCCATCTTTTTCGATGTACTTTTGGTATTCATCCAAAGTAGTAGCACCGATTGTTTGAAGGTCTCCTCTAGCAAGTGCTGGTTTTAGGATGTTAGAAGCATCTATAGCTCCTTCAGCACCACCGGCACCCATTAGAGTGTGTAGTTCATCAATGAATAGGATTACGTTACCCACTGACTTGATTTCACTGATAATCTTCATTAGACGCTTTTCAAACTCACCACGGTACTTAGTACCAGCGACTAGAGTTCCCATTTCAAGCATCATGATACGCTTGTTTTGCATGTCTTCTGGAACTTGTCTGTGAGCAACCTTTAATGCTAAACCTTCAACAACGGCAGTCTTACCTACCCCTGCTTCCCCGATTAACACTGGGTTATTCTTAGTACGACGACTAAGAATTTGAATTACACGTTTGATAACATCGTCTCTACCAATGGTAGGATCGATTAGACCATCCTTAGCTGACTTAGTTAGGTCAGTCGCAAGTGAGTCTAATGTAGGTGTAGTTCCGTTGTTACGAGCTGCTCTGCTTCCTGGTAGTGGAATATTCTTTGAGTTTGAACTTGAATCACCTGGGAATCCCATCTTACGTAATAGTACCTTCTTTACATCGTTTACTTCGACCACGTTTAATGCCACTAGAATTCTAGCAGCTAAAGTGTCTGGAGTATCTAGGATAGCAAGTAATAAGTGTTCTGTTCCTATCTTAATTGCACCGTATTTCTTCGCAATTTGGCCAGATAAGGTCAAAATTGCTTCAGCCTTAGGAGAGTATGGTAGGTATGTGTCCTTGTCTGAATCGGTAAGGTTACCGTATCCAACCAATATTTCCATTTCGCCTTTAATATCATCTTCGTGCACATCGCATTGCTTTAAAGCTGACTTTGCGATGCCGTTATCTTCCATTGATAAAGCTAGTAATAAGTGTTCCGTCCCAATTCCTTGGTGGCCAAACACTTTGGCTTGTTCTTGTGCCAAAATCAATACGTTCTTTGCGCTTGGAGTAAAAATGTTATCCATATCGTGCCTCGCTTTCTAGCTTTTGTATCTTAAATGATCCAATATTGCGACCATTATATTCGCTCTAATCTCATTTTCAAGTAGTTTGTTGCCAATGGATAGTGTCTGCTTGTTAATAGATGCTAACACTAAATCGGCTTCATTGTCAGTAATTAGATCATTTAACACCAAAGTGTTGATAATTGCCTTACCTTCACGTTGCGTTAAACCATCGCCAATGGCATTAATCAGCGTATCTAAAATATCTATATTATCAAGCAGCTTCACCTTTTCAATGCGAATGTATCCACCGCCACCACGCTTACTTTCGACTACGTATCCATTTTGAATGGTAAACCTAGTCTTAATAACGTAATTAATTTGTGATGGAACCACATCGAAATGGCTAGCAATATCAGATCTACTTATTTCGACTCTCTCGTCTTCAGCAATCATTTCCTTTAAATACTTCTCAATAATATCTGAAATATTCTTACCCTGCATAATACCACCTCTTTCTTTGACTAATTCTGACTATAATTATACGGACTTATATTGAAAATGCAAAGATTTTTAACGAAAAACAAAAAAGAGAAAACAAATTAATGCTTTCTCTTTTGGTTATATTATCGGGAAGACAGGATTCGAACCTGCGACCCCCTGGTCCCAAACCAGGTGCTCTACCAAGCTGAGCTACTTCCCGAAAATAAAAAAATGCACCCAGTAGGAGTCGAACCTACAACCTTCTGATTCGTAGTCAGACACTCTATCCAGTTGCGCTATGGGTGCATAATAGTATTAAATTATTTGAAATGCCGAGGACCGGGATCGAACCGGTACGGTTATCACTAACCGCAGGATTTTAAGTCCTGTGCGTCTGCCAATTCCGCCACCCCGGCAGAACTATGCAAAAGCGGAAGACGGGATTCGAACCCGCGACCCCCACCATGGCAAGGTGATGTTCTACCACTGAACTACTTCCGCATAATGCCGACTAGATGATTCGAACACCCGACCTCTTCATTACTAGTGAAGCGCTCTAGCCAACTGAGCTAAGTCGGCAGCAATTATGCAAATTGCAAATGCGGGCGAAGGGATTCGAACCCCCACTTCCATAAGGAAACTAGAACCTAAATCTAGCGCGTCTGCCAGTTCCGCCACGCCCGCATGATTATATTAAAATGTATATGGCATAGAGCCAATGAGCCGTGGCAGGTTCGAACTGCCGACCCTCTGATTAAAAGTCAGATGCTCTACCGGCTGAGCTAACGGCTCATATGGAGGATACAGGGCTCGAACCTGTGACCTCCTGCTTGTAAGGCAGATGCTCTCCCAACTGAGCTAATCCTCCATGAGGTCTTTCGAGTTATCTCTTAACAAGACAACTATTTAATAATATCATTTCTAGCAATCAATGTCAACAAGAAATTTTACTTAATGTTGATATGACTTACTTCTGAGCCGTTCTCTTTAACTCAACAAAAAATATTATATCTAAATTTATTCTGTCTGTCTACCCCTTTTTTCAAAAAAATAAAAAAGCGACAATCTTTCGATTATCGCTTTAGTTATAACTATTCAATTAGTCTTCTTTTTCGATCTTAGTCTTACCACCCATGTATGGTTGTAGTACTTCTGGAATGTTAATTGATCCATCTTCATTTTGGAAGTTTTCTAAGATAGCAGCTACAGTTCTACCAACAGCTAAACCAGAACCATTTAGCGTGTGAACGTATTGTAGCTTACCATTTTCATCCCTGTATTGGATATGTGCACGACGCGCTTGAAAATCAGTTGTGTTTGAACAACTTGAGATTTCACGGTAACGACCTTGAGCTGGCATCCATACTTCAATGTCATGGGTCATTGCAGCAGTGAAACTCATGTCACTAGTAGTTAGTGTAATTACGTGGTAAGGAATACCTAACATCTTCAATAGGTCTTCGGCATGGGCAGTGATGCTTTCTAGTGCATCCCATGATTGTTCAGGTTTAGTGAATTGAACCATTTCTACCTTATTGAATTGGTGTAAACGGATTAGACCTCTAGTATCTCTTCCGGCACTACCAGCTTCTGATCTAAATGCTGGTGATAATGCTGTGAACTTAACTGGTAGTTTGTCTGCATCCATTACTTCATCTCTGTAGTAGTTAACCAATGGTACTTCGGCAGTAGGAATCATTGTTAAATCACTGTCAGCGATTTCGAAACCAGCCTTTGTTTCCTTAAACTTAGGAAATTGACCAGTACCAAACATTGATGCTGAATTTACCATGTATGGTGGTAATACTTCTTTGTAACCGGCCTTAGCATTTTGGTCTAAGTAGAAGTTGTAGATGGCACGTTCTAGTTGTGCACCTGCACCCATGTAGTAAACAAAACGGCTACCGGCAACCTTAGCACTTGCTTCAAAGTCTAAGATACCTAATTTTTCACCTAGGTCCCAGTGGTGTTTTGGTTCGAAGTCAAACTTACGAGGTTCACCGTATTTTCTTAGTTCAACGGCGCCTTCTTCAGTCAAACTAACTGGAACATCATCAGCTGGAATATTTGGTAAGTGTGCAGCTAGGTCTTGTTGATCTTGTTCAACCTTTTCAAGTTGTTCATCTAATTCCTTAACTTCCTTACCTACTTGTTGCATTTCAGCGATTGCGTCAGAAGCGTCTTCCTTATTACGCTTTGCTTCCGCAATTTTCTTTGATACATCGTTTTTCTTAGCTTTTAATCCTTCACTTTTTACGATTAGTTCACGACGCTTTCCATCGTAACCTAATAGTTCATCGATTGTTTCAGCTTTGATATTTCTAGTAGCTAACTTTTCTTTTACCCAGTCAGCGTTTTGACGAATCATTTTCATATCTAACATAGTAAATACCTCCAATTTTGCAAATAAAAAAGAAGACCTCCATCCATTGGGACGAAGGTCTTCTTTTCGCGGTACCACCCAAGTTCTTAGCATGTGCTAAACACTCGTTTGGAGATAACGGTCACCTGCCGTGTAGCATTACCTACCCGCTTTTGCGTATGCCGGAATTTCGACTTGCAATTCACACCGACCATTGCATCTCTTTACTGTCTACTTAAAAACATACCTTGCGTTTATTTGTTGACTCAATAATATTATAAAAAAATGTGATTGGCAACTATTTTAAGTTCAATTCAGCAATTTTTTCGTCAATTTGTTTTAGAACTGCTGCTAAGTCTTCATCGTTTTCGATAAAGTCAAACTTGTCACCGTCAATTTGCATCTTAGAAGATAAGTCGTAGTTGTCATACCAGTCGTTATAACGACTATTTAAGTCTTGGTAATAGTTGTATAGTTCTGGATCTTTATCAACTTGTTCATAACTTCTACCACGTTTTTTAATTCGTTTTAACATGGTATCGAATGAAATGTTGATGTGGATTAATAAGTCAGGATTTTTTTGGTTCAATGAACCAGGAATTTCTTCCATCATATTTTCCAACAATGAATCGTAGATATCAGCTTCAGTTGAAGTAGCACGTTTCATATCAGCATTCAATCTAAATAGTAATGAATCTTCGTAGATAGAACGGTCCATAACGCTTAACTTTTCGTTGTGGGCCTTTTCAATATTGTTTAGACGAGTATTTAAGAAGTAGATTTGCAATAAAAATGCATACTTCTTAGGATCCTTATAAAACAAAGGAAGAATTTCGTTATCGTCCACTGATTCGTAATATCCTGTTGAATCAAGATGAGCAGATAGGATCTTAGTTAAAGAGGTTTTTCCGGCTCCAATGGTTCCAGCAAGTACTATCATAATAATCTCCTTAATTTCGTTTTCTAATATACTATTTTAATACATTCAAGTCGTTTTGAATATGAAGAAATTGATGGCAAACAAAAAAGATGCCGTTAAAACAGCATCTTCATTATATTATTTTTCTTCATCTCTTAAATCAGAAGGAGATACATCAACCTTGTCTAGCGGAATTAGATGAGTCTTGTACTTAATCTTGTAACCAATGTATAGGATTAATACAAGTGGTACTGAGATGTAAGTAATTCCGATTTGTTCCCAATCCCAGTTAGCAAATGAGGTTACGTTTTGACCACAGATAACCAGGATACATAGAATTAAAGTAATGATTGGTCCAATTGGGAACCAAGTAGCATGATACTTCAATTCGTCTAGTGAATGACCTTGCTTGATGAAGGCTCTTCTGAAACGGTAATGTGATAGTGCAATTCCGACCCAGGCGATAAAACCAGTAAGACCAGAAGCAGCAACTAACCATAGGTAAATTTGTGGACCTTCAATACTTGTAATGAAAGTAAGTAAGGCAATCACAGTAGTTACAGCTAAAGCACCAACAGGAATACCGCGACGATTAGTCTTACCCATAGCCTTAGGAGCGAATCCTTGGTGAGCCATTGAGTAAAGCATTCTAGTTGAAGCATACATTCCTGAGTTAGCTGATGAAATAACTGAAGTTAAGATAACAGCGTTCATAACAGAAGCAGCGGCAGCTAAACCGGCACGCTTAAATACGATTGTAAATGGACTAATTGCAACATCGGTGGCACTTGATCCCAATAGATCAGGACTAGTATAAGGGATAATTGCACCAATTATGAAGATTGCTAGGATGTAGAATAAGATAATTCTCCAGAAAACATCCTTGATGGCACGTGGAACGGCTTCTCTTGGGTTATCTGATTCACCAGCAGTAATACCAACCAATTCAGTTCCTTGGAATGAGAAACCAGCGACAACGAATACCGCTAAAATCATTGGAATACCACCAACAAATGGGGCTTGTTTATATGTGAAGTTAGATAGACCAATGTAGTGGCCACCCATAATACCAAAAATAGTCAAAACACCAACAGCTAAGAAGATAAAGATTGTAATAACCTTAATCAATGACATCCAGAATTCTGTTTCACCGAATGACTTAACTGATAATGCGTTCACACAAAGGATTAGTGCTAAGGTAATCGCACTGAAAATCCAACCTGGCATGTGTGGTAACCAGAACTTCATTACTAATGCTGCAGTTGAGATATCAACGGCAACGGTAATGGCCCAGTTGAACCAGTAGTTCCAACCCATCGCAAATCCAAGAGCTGGGTCGACGTACTTACCTGCGTAAGCCGCGAATGAACCAGAGACAGGTGTGTTGGTTGCCATTTCACCTAAACTGGTCATTAAAAAGTAAACCATCAGTCCCATTAATAAATAAGCAACTAATGCTCCACCAGGTCCAGCTTGACTAATAACTGAACCAGAGGCAACGAATAGACCGGTACCGATTGAACCACCTAAGGCAATCATAGAAACGTGTCTAGTCTTTAAGCCTCTCTTTACATGATTATTTGAGTTTTCACTCATGATGTATTTCACCCTCTATAAGTATTTCTAAGAGGTGCCGATAATAACTAAAAAAGTCCCTTCCTGTAAACACAAGAAGAGACCATAATAATTTCTTTTAATTATTGATCACAAAGCACTCCGTGGAATGAACCACGACAGTCTCTAGCCTCTTAAGCTAGAACCCAACGAACTCGTCTCATAAAGGAAACGGTCGTTTCGGCAGGCATCCCCTTTCACCTTCAATCATAGTCGCTTTATCGACTCATGATGATTACTCTTGTCAGCTGCGCCTCTTCTTAGATTTCTATAATATTATATATTAATGTGGACTTGATTACAATACTATTTTACTTTCATTTCAAAAACGAGATTGTCATCGTATTCATCCACCTGTGAAAAACCTAAACTGTGCAAAACCTTTTGTGAAGGTAAATTGCGAGCTTCAACCGTTGCTTCAACTACCTTTACAGGTGCCTTTAGATGATTTAAAACTTCGCCCAATGCATATGTCATGTATCCACGCTGTTGATAACTTGTGTTAATAAAGTAACCTAATTCGATATTTTCGTAATCTGGTTCAAAGTTATCCCCAATTTCCGGAAAAATATTGATAATTCCAATTAGTTTTCCACCGTTGATAAGTCGAATTGCATATGTTTTATTGGTATCATTTTCAGATTCAAATAACATGTGGGCCTTTCTTTCATCGTTAACTGGCTCAAAACCGGTCTTTTTTGCTAGTTTTTCGTCTCGCATCATTTCATAATAGTCGGAAAAGTCATCTGTGCGTAACTCAGTGACTGCCACTTCTTTTTTTGGTGAATTGTTCTTTTCATCCACAATCATTATCTCCTTGCGTTAAAATGTATGTAAAACATATTTGAGAGGTGCTTACATGAGAATCATAAGAGAATCGATTCGTCAAAACTCAAACGCTTTTCTTCAAGGATATCTTAAATCTGCAGATGTGCAAACTAATCAATACAAATATCCTGCCGTAATCGTCGTTCCCGGTGGATCTTACACCCACATTTCACTCCACCAAGCGGAAAGTTTCGCACTTAATTTTAGTGCCAACGGTTACCAAAGTTTCTATCTAAGATACACATTCGAACAAGAAGCAATGCCACTAATGCCAAATCCACTAGAGGAATTGGCCAACAGCATTAAATACATTCGAGAACATGCCAATGAATTCAATGTCGATGAAAACCGCATCGTAATTGCCGGCTTCTCCATTGGAGGTCATATTTGTAGTCTCTATAATGACTTTTACCACACCGATTGGATGCAAAAACTAGCCGGTGTGGATAACGCAGATATTTTAAAACCAAACGCGGTTATCTTAAGCTACCCTGTGACTAACTTAACTTGTGGTTTCCCCAAGGATAAGGAAAGTATCCTAAATTGGGTATCAGATGACCAACAAGTAAAAGCTGACGAACACGTTTCATCTAAAAACATGCCAACATTTATCTGGCACACCGCCGACGATCCATTCGTTCCTGTGGAAAACGCGCTTAAGTATTCCATCAAGTTAAATGAATACAATGTAGATAACGAACTCCACATCTTCCACCATGGTCCTCACGGAATGGGACTCGCTAATAACATTACATCCTGGAATGAAGACTCCAATAACGCCCGTGTCGCCAAGTGGTTTGACCTTGCTATTACCTGGTTAGACGAGATTTGGGCAAAATAAAAGAACTGATGACATTCATCAGTTCTTTTTTATTATAGATATGAATGTAAAACTGGACGCCAGTGTTGTTTTAATCTTGGCGCATATCTTACATATAACATTTCAGATACTTGTACCCAAGTGTAGCCGATTACTACGGCACCAACAGTGTCTGTTGGGAAGTGGGCATTTAGATAAATTCTAGATACCATTACCAATAGGACAAATAGGAATGTTAGTACATATAGTAATCTTCTGATTAAGTTACTTTGGATATGTGGAAGAATAACAATCCATACAACCGCAATGACGATAAAGATACCTAATACGTGTCCACTTGGGAAACTAAATCCAGTATCAGATGCGCTGTGGAACACTGGACGATCACGTCTAACAATGTTTTTAACGATGAATCCAATTACGTCAGCACCAGCTAAAGTAAAGATTCCCCATAAAGCTTGAAGCTTAAACTTGAATCCCCACATAAAGAATGCCAAAACGAAAATCCAGATGATATCCATCTTGGGACTAGCTAAAGTGGTAACCATGTGCATGATTGTGTCCTTGAATCCGCCAGTAGTTTTTTGGATTTGACCGATAAAAATTGAGTCAAGAAATCTTAGGTAGCCTGAGTCAATCATTACCGATGCAGTAATAAATAATGATAAAACTAACCCAACGAAAAGCCTAATACCGCGGGTGTAATCCTTATCGATGATCATAATGCATCGATCCTCCTAATCACTTTTTAATGTCATTATACCACAGCTAACGCTATTCTTAAGGGTATTTTCTAATTTTGGAACTTTGAATAAGTGCAATGAAACTAATAATTGTTATAATATTAAGTAATTTATAATTTTAGGAGGAGCTACAAATGATTGAAACAGTCATTCTAATGATTGTCATCGGTGTCTTAGCGGGTATCGGTGGCGCTGTCCTAGGATTGGGTGGTGGAATTATCGTCACCCCTGTCCTAACACTCTTCTTCCATTTAGATATTAAATATGCCATCGGGGCCAGTATCGTTGTGGTCATCGCCACTAGTTCTGGTTCTACTATCGCTTATCTAAAAGATGAAGTATTAAACCTACGTGTTGCAATGTTTTTAGAAATTGCCACTACTATTGGTGCACTATCTGGGGCCTTACTTACAGGAATTCTAGAGCCTAAATACCTTTACATACTATTTGGACTATTACTACTATTCTCCGCATTTAACATGGTCAAGAAATTATTGAACAAAAACAAGTCCAATCTAAGCACCAAAGATGATAAATTAGCTGAAAAACTTCGTCTTAACTCAAGTTACTACGATAAGGCTGAAAAGAAACAAATCGACTACAAGGTGGAAAACATCCCCGGCGGTCTATCCGTAATGTTTGGTGCTGGCCTTGCTTCCGGTCTACTAGGAATTGGTTCAGGTGCCTTCAAGGTAATCGCTATGGATACCTTCATGAAGATGCCTTTAAAACCATCAAGTGCAACTAGTAACCTAATGATGGGAGTTACTGCAGCAGCTTCTGCAACTGTTTACTTCTTCAACGGTTCAATCTTGCCACAAGTTGCCGTGCCATTAGCACTAGGAATTCTAGTCGGCGCGACAATCGGTTCTCGTATCATGCAAGTGCTTCCTGCTAGATGGATTCGTATTATCTTCGTCCCTATCATGTTCTACATCGCATGTAGCATGTTATACAAAGGATTCTAGGAGGTTAGATCATGAATACACAACAACCAGCAACTAAAGAAGAAATGAATCGTATCGAATTAGTAATCGGAAAGATTTTACGTGTCGGTGTTGTCATCTCAGCTACAATCATGATTATTGGATTATTACTACTCCTAATCACTGGTAAGTCTGGATATGCTCACGACGCCTTTCCTACAACTTTTAAAGCCATCTTTAGTGGCATTGCGACATTAAAACCATACGCGATTATGATGCTTGGAATCTTCTGTCTAATCCTTACTCCCGTATTACGAGTAATCGTATCAATCTATTCCTTCTACAAGGAAAAGGATATGCTATACGTCTGGATTACCACATTCGTTCTAATCATTTTAATCATCAGTTTTTTCTTCGGATAAAACGCAAAATAAAAAGCAACGAGATTATCTCGTTGCTTTTTTTGTTATGAAATATTTTTTCAATCTTAAGTATAGTTGATTTAAAAATTCCGCAAACAAAAAACCAGATGCGATTCCACCAGCAATGAAGATGACTTGGATCAAGTTGGACTTGGCCAGCGCATAGTTACCAATTGCTAGGCACTTCATAACTTGGTAAGCTTGACCCCCAGGAACTAATGGCACCAACGCAGGAATATTGAAGATAATGACCGGCATCTTCTTGTAGCGCGATGCAAAGATACTCAATATCCCAACAGTGAAGGTTCCTAAAATATCTGCGGCTAAGTATCCGCCCATGTGAATGTTAACGATATGAAAGACTAACCAGCCAATCAAACTAACGATTCCGGCCATGTTCAATGCTTTTCTGGGTAGATTAATTAATAAACCAAATCCGATGGTGGCGAAATAAACGCACACACTATAAATAATTACGGTTACCAATATAAATCACCCCAAAATCTTAATTGCCATTGCCACACCAAAGCCTAGTGCACAGGCGCTCATAATCGCTTCAATTCCTCTTGATGGACCCGATACCAAGTTACCGGATAACGTATCTCTTACCGCATTGGTAATTGGTACTCCCGGAACTAGTGGCATCAAGCCCCCGATGATTAAATCATCGGCACTCTTGGCAATACCGGCTCGAATAATCAGAATCGACATAAAGCCGATACAAATAGCCGCAATAAATTCATTTAAGAAACGAATGTCCGTGTAGTGATCGGTCAAACAATAGATGCACCAACCCATCATCCCAACGAATCCGGCCGCCCAGAAATCGGTGTAATTACTTCTAAATACCACTTCCAGAGTGGAACTAACCATAAATGCACCAATCATTTGAAGCCAGAATGGGAATGGTCTAACATCCTTGTCCATTTTCTTTAAGCGGCGATAGAATTCACCAAGTGAGATTTTCTTATCAGCGAACTGACGAGAGTAATCATTAACCGTTGATACCTTCTCCAAATCAAACGTTCTTTTATCAATTGCTGTGACCTGTGAACCCATGTCAGGAGTTGCCGACATGATAATCCCGGTCAAAGTAACGTACGCCCTGGCCTCGGTGGCCCCGGCATTTCTTGAAATTCGATCAATGGTATCGGTAACTCTGACCATTTCAGATCCATTTTCAATCATAATCTTTCCAGCAAGTAGACAGGTCTCAACGACTAACTTACTTCTTTGTCTTTCGTTCAACCATCTCACCTCCGTGTCATCTAATGTTTTTCTAATTATAACATTGATTATGATGATAATAAAAAAGACTGAATTTTTCAATTCAGTCTTTTAATTAATCAGCATTTCTTATAAATACGTAGTGAGAAGCCTTGTAGCTAATATCACTTTCTTGATTATCAGTTAGATTTTGGACTGTTACAGGTCCTTCGAACGGTGAATGCTTAATTACCTTAAGCTTGTCGCCAATATCTAATTGAATGTCGCCTAAGTAAGTTAGTAGGTCATGATTATCGATGAAACGATCAACTACTACTGTTTCGCCGTCATCGGCATCGTTTAATAGGCGATGGCTATCTTCTTTATAGTGTCCTGACATGTTTGGAATAACTCCTCCATGTGGACAGTGAGATGGGTTCCCCAATTTTTTGTACATTGCTTCTAGCAATCTACCACTGGTAGAATGTTCCAACACTTCAGCTTCTTTATCAACATCTGGAAGTGGATATCCTAGTTCGTTTACTAAAAAACTTTCCCAAATACGGTGTTTTCTAACTAGGACTTCAGCTAACTTGATTCCGTCGTCAGTTAAGGACACTCCAGAGTATGGTTCGTGTTCAACTAATCCTTCATCTAATAGCTTGTTAACCATTTCAGTAACTGATCCTGGTGCAATGTCCAAACTAATGGCAATCCTCTTGTTGGATACCTTTTCTTTGGTTCCACCTAGCTCAAAAATAATTTTTAAATAGTCCTCTTTTTTTGGGGTCATTTTTATATCCATGTCTCCTAAATTCAAATCTACTAAAGAGTATCTTACAACTTTATATATTATTTTACCATTTTTATTTCTATTTTTCGGGGAAAATTATATAATTAGGGCGAGATATTAAATATTAATATCTACGATACGAAAGTGAGGCGTTTTTATGGGAGAAAAGTTATTCCATTTCGATGAGCTTAGCGAACAAGCCAAAGTTACTAGTATCAAGTCATTCAGCGGATTTTATGTTCGCTGTTACAGAAGCCAAAACATGGAGATTTTAAGTCAGGTTCCTGACCAATCGATGTTATGGCAAATCAATCAGGAGGTCTACCGCAACAAGTTCGAATCAGTAGAACATGCTGCCAAGGACACCATCATTTATTGTAGTCATAGCTATGCCAAGTTATTGGGAGAATTGGATATGCAATACTTCGCCAATGGTAGTAGCGAAATCACTTGGGATGAGTGGTATGACAAACAATTTGTTGCTGCTCCTCACGGGGTATAATTTAAAAGGACGTTTTTCAAAACAAAAAAGACTCTTTTCGTTTTGAAAAGCGCCTTTTTTATTTTATCCATTAATCAATATCGTTTCTGGAATCGAGATATAAATCCTCTTTCTTCCCGCGTTCCACTTCGGCTTGAAGTGTGACGTGTTCGATGCCGTACTTATCATGTAAAAGTTTGGCAACAGGATCATAAATCTTTTCAGCCTCAGAAATTAGCATGTCTCGCATGTTAATGTGGGCTGAGAATACGATACTGTTTTCATCTACCGACCAGATGTGGACGTGGTGAACTCCGGTAATTCCTTCAATGTTCATCATGTCCTTTTGAATTGCATAGCAATCCACCATTGGCGAGCCCTGCATCAAAATCTTAACGGTCTTTTTGATGATTGGGTATGCTTCAGCTGAAATGTATAGTGCCACAATGATTGTGATGATTGGATCCACTAGCACCCAATCGAATAACTTAATTAAAATCCCACCTAGGATAACACCAAGTGAAGCTAAAGTATCACTCAATAGATGTAGGTATGTAGCTCGAATGTTTAGGTTATGCTTTGAACCACGACTTAGTAGTAGTGTGGATACCAAATTAGCAACTGTCGAAACCACAGCAACAATTAGCATTAAGTTCCCGTTAATCTGTTCTGGTTTGAATAGTTTTTGCACCCCTTCAACGATTAGGACAACGGAGATAATCACTAGAAATAGTGAATTTAGAAACGCTGAGATAATCTGAGCTCGCTTGTAACCAAAGGTATTCAATTGATTTTGGGGTCTTTGACTAATTCGGTGTGCATAATAACTACCTACTACTGATGCAGAATCCGCGAAATTATGAAAAGCATCTGATAATAGTGACAAACTTCCTGAAAAAACTCCCCCTAAAAACTCAATTAAAGTAATTAATGAGTTTAAGATTGTCACCGTGAAGAAACGACGTTGCGACATGGCGTTAACATCGTTATGTTCATGTTCGTGCATGATGCCACCTCCTCTGTTCAATTTCATTATACCTTTTGTCAGAATACAAAAAAAGCTGATTTAAAAAAATCAGCTTAGGCAATTAACATTGGTTGTTTAATTACTCTTTCGTATGCGTAGTTCATTACGACGTTTGATGGGTCTGTTGCAGAGATTGGAACTACTCTGCCAGTTTCTACAAAACCAGCTTTCTTGATGACATGTTGCATGCCCAAGTTAAGTGGGTTTGTGTCAATACGAACACTTTGAACGTTGTCCATTTTTTCCACTGCATTGAAGATTCCTTCAAATAACTTTTGAGCTAATCCTCTACCGTGGTGTCTGTTGGAAACTGCAACGCGGTGAATTGATAGGTAAGGGCCGTCAGTCAACCATTGACCATCAAGATTTTCGTAACTAGTGTCTAGTCCGTCAATCACGGCAGCTGTGCCTAAGATTTCACCATCTTCTTCAAGTACAACAGTCCATCCGTTTACGATGTCATTCATTAATGATTCTGCATTTGGGTAGCCTGTTTGCCATTGGTTCACACCCTGTTTGGCAAGCAATTCCTTCCCTTCGAAAATAATTTGTTCAATTGCGTTAAAATCTTCGATTTGTGCTCTTCTCATTAACATGATCTAAGCCCCCCTTTTTGTGTTTGATTTAAATATTTAGCATCTTAGCGACTAGAAAATATTACCACCATTTTTCCAAAAAGCAAAGACTTTTTTACAAAAAAATGGACTTTTATGAAAACTCTCATAAAGCCCATCATGACGCACGTTTGGAACATGTTAAAAATCAGTAATTTTAGTCCTCAATCATTCGCCAATTTCCTTCAGCTGCTTTGGAAATTTGGTTTAAGAAATGAAGAACTGAGGCTGCTCTTTTTTCATCATGTTCGTTTAAAATATTAAGTCCCTTTCCAGAAACCATTGGTTCTCCTAATGAGAAGTTACCATCTTGTAGACTACCTTCTGAGAAAGCAACGACTGTTTCACCACTTTCGATTTCCGTGATGATGAAGAACATTGAGAAGTCATCGTCTTCCTTCATGTATGCTGGCATTGCCCAGATGTTGTCGGCAATTTCTTGCATTTCTTGATCCATGAATTTGTAGTACTTGTGGTTGTCTTGTGTAACTGGTGTTTCAAGTACAAACATCATCTTATTGAAAACGTCTGCACCTAATTGAATGTTATCTTCCATTATTGATTCTCCTGTTGTTTTAGTTTTTCTTTTAATTTAGTGTTTTCATCACGCAACTTAGCTAACTCACTTCTGACTTCACCTAAGATTTGTAGTTGTAATTTTTCAACTTCCAAATCATGAGGTAATTGATTTTGGGTTAAGTGGTCTAGCTTAGCGTGAATAATTCTTAGTTCATGTTCAGACTTTAAGTTAACATGAAAATCATTTTCTGAGTGCAAACGGTCACGTTCAGCGGCACGGTTTTGACTCATCATGATGATGGGTGCTTGAATTGCTGAGAAACAACTCAAGAATAGATTTAATAGAATGTACGGATAAGGATCAAAGTGGACACCGAATAGTGCCAAACCATTAATGACCATCCAAATAATCAAGATGACGATAAAGATGAAGATAAAGGTCCAACTACCACCGAATCTAGCGACGGCATCGGAAATCTTTTGTCCAAATGTTAGGCTTTGTTGCAGTGCTTCGTTGACGTCTCTGATTTCATAGTTATCGCTTTGTAGTGCCTTGGTTAACTTACGGTTAATCTTTTGACTTTGTTTCAAGTCAGCATTGATTAATGAGTCCACCCTGGACATTCGATACTTCAATAGATGGTGAGAACAGATAAAACTGGTGACCTTAGCTCCTGGATAATCGGCCTTGACCGCATTAGAAATCGGTTGGGCCAAGTCTCCTAAGTAGAAACCTTCATCAGAATATAGTTGTGCATCATCGACAATGCAATGTACTAATTTGGCTTTTTCAGTCATTATAATCCTCCTTCACCACAGACTTCATATCCGCTGGTAATTCAACTTCAAAAGTGCGAACTTGATTTGCTAGCTCATCATTAAACTGTATGTAGTAAGCATGAAGCGCTTGGCGCTCAATTCCTCTATCAAGTGGGCCTTGATATAATTCATCCCCCAATAGTGGATGACCTAGTGATGTCATGTGAACTCTGATTTGATGGGTCCTACCAGTGTGGAGTTTCAAACGCACTAGTGTGGCATCATCAAACTCGCTAACATTCCAGTATTCGGTCTTGGCTTTTTGACCATCTTCGGTGACCTCTCTTCTGAAATTGTCACCGACACGGCCGATTGGTTTATCAATCATCCCATGATCATTTAGACCGATACCGTCCACAACAGCGTAGTACATCTTATCAATCTTGTGTTGCGCGACCTGTTGATTAGCTAGACTATTGGCTAAACGGTTCTTGGCGACCAAGACAATGCCAGATGTGAAACGATCCAATCGCGTAATTAGATGGGGCCTCAAATCAGTACTACCCTGTTTTTTCAAATAGCCTTTAATGCGGTTGACCAACGTATCGACACGGTTAGATGGTCCTGGCACACTGGTTAAGCCAGCTGGTTTGTTCACCACCAACCAATTATCATCTTCATAGATGACATCGATGGGCTCATCACTGAATGCAACCTCATCGTCACTTGTTTCCGGTGGAAAGATTACCGTCACTTCGTCGCCCACAGCAAGCTTATAATCCAAACCAACTACGTTACCATTCACTAGAATTGTCCCAGTTGATTTAACATCATTATACATCCGATGCGAGACGCCATGGGCACCTAAAAACTTCTTGATACCAGCATTTTGTTCATCTTGATTTTGCCATGTGAATTGCACAATAATTTCCTCCGAGTTGTATTAATTACCATGTATGTTATATTAACATACTAGAAAAGCAAACTCATATTATTAATGGAAAGAAGATACATATCATATGTTAGATTATAGTGAACAAAATAATTGGAAGAATGAATTTGGTAAATGCCAATCACCAATTATGTTATCAACTCATGATAGTCAACATCTTGCTGATTATCTGCCAATTCATGCCAATGAGTTCTATCAATTAAATACAGAAATTGATGACCAAACTACCATTCGTTTGACTGGAATGGGCCAAGCTACCATCTTTAATCGCGACTTCAAATTCAAACAAGTGCATTTTCATGCTCCTGCTGAACATATCGTCGACGGTAAGATAAATCCAATTGAAATTCATCTAGTTCATGAAAATGAAATTGGCCAAACTGTAGTAGTGGCAATATTTCCTACCTTGGGAAACGCTAACGCAGAGTTACAAGATATTATCAATAACTTTGAAGAAGGCAATCGCCACAGTGTGTCATTAAAACTAACCAACTGGATTTCCAGTCTTTCTACCGGTTTCCACTATCAAGGATCACTAACCACTCCTCCTTTAACAGAGGGTATTGAATGGTTAGTCATTGATAATTCAAATCTGACGGTAAGCCCAAAACAAGTCGACTGGTTCATTGCTCAATTCGGCAAAAACAATCGTGATTGCCAACCATTAAATGAAAGAAATGTTCAATATTACAACAAATAAAAGAAGCCACTAAAGTGGCTTCTTTTTTTATATTTCATCAATTTCTTTTAACAATTCTCTAATTTGCTTCTTTTGTTCCGCATTTGGTTTCCCCTCAGACATATTCATGATATCTAGTATTTGTTGACCATCATTGATTACATCTTCAGTCTTAGAATTCATATTTTTTAGATATGCTGTTGTTAAAATAGTTTGAAGATGTTCCATTGCATCTTCATCTCCATTCATAGAGCTTTTCCCCATTCTATGAATTAACATTTTTACATTTCTTAGTTTGCGTTTATTTTCCACGTGTTGATTATAATACGGTAGAAAAAGTGCAACGAATACTGAGGACGCTTCAGCAATCGCAGCGACCCACTCGGCCATATCACTATGCATATACAACCCTCCTTAATTTTTATTATTTTGTTAAATACTTATAAACCTGTTGTCCGGATTGACGACCAAATACCACTGTTTCCGCTATTGAATTACCACCAATTCGGTTATTACCGTGCAAACCTCCAGACGTTTCTCCAGCAGCAAATAAACCATTAATCACGTCATTGTTCTTGTCTAGAACTTGAGTGAAGTGGTTAATTTTAATGCCACCCATTGTGTAGTGAACGGCTGGAGCAATGTGAATGGCCATATAATCTGGATGAATTAATTGGCGACTCATTCCGGTGGTACGGCCAAGGTCATCCTTACCATCTTCAACAGCCTGGTTCCATTTTGCAATTGTATCTGACAATTTCTTTTCATCAGCACCAATTTTTCTTGCTAAGTCGATAATAGTATCTCCATGAATTACCATACCCATAGAATCATAAAACTTCACTGCTTGAGCATGATTGACCACTTCTTCATCTAAAATTAAATAAGCATGCTTAGTGTCTTGTTTGTTAATTGCATCAGTTACCTTCTGTCTAGTGTCCAGTTCATTAACGAAGCGTTCTCCCTTTGTATTTACCAAAATGGCACCTTCGCCACGAATAGCTTCACCAATTAAGAAGGCATGATCATTATCTTGTTGAACAGTTGGATGAACTTGAATCTTATCCATATCTACCAAAGCTGCCCCAACATTACTGGCTAGTTTTAAACCATCGCCGGTTGCTCCTTCTTGGTTAGTGGTACGGTAATGAGTCAGGTCATCACGGTATTGACCTATTAGTTGCTTGTTCGCACCAAAACCACCGGTAGCTAGAATGACCGCACCGGACTTGATTGAATGAACGTTGCCATCGGCATCCTTAACTTCAACACCTGAGATGTTAGCACCAGATTTATCAATTTTGGTAACATCAACATTGTTGTAAACTTCGATGCCCATCTTTTCGATGATTTGTAGGAAACTAGTTACTAAATAAGCACCAATCGGAGCTTGTGAACTTGGACGATGAGTACGCTTAGTATTCATCGCACCAGTAATTGTTAAGTCATCTAGTTTGATGTCGTGTTGAGCTAACCAATCAACGGTTAACGCAGCATGTTCGGTAAAGTATTTCAATAAATCAACATTATTTTGTTTGCCACCACCAATATATGTATCATTGTAGAAGTCTTGAAAACTGTCTACCACGTGGTGTTGTAATTGAACGGAAGTTTCAGCAGCATTCATTCCAGAAGAAGCTCTGGTCGAGTTACCACCTAACTTATCCATCTTTTCTAATACGACAGGTTTTAGACCCAGTTCTGCAGCTTGAATTGCACTAATTAATCCTGTGGCACCAGAACCAACGATTGCTACATCATATTGTTTCTTTAGTTCTTTGATGTCATTTGGATGAAAAATATATTTAGCCATAACCAAACCTCCTAATGTCATTATTTTAGTACAAAAAAAGCATTGTCCAAAAGACAATGCTTTAATTAGTTAAAAATTATTTAGTAAAATCGATAACCATTCTACCAACAATCTTACCGTTCTTCATTTCGTCGATAACATCGTTAATTTCTGATAGCTTTCTAGTGTGAACGATTGGCTTAACCTTACCTTCAGCACCGAATTGGAAAGTTTCACGTAGATCTTCTCTGGTACCAACTAGTGAACCTTCAACGTGGATTCCGTTCAATACAGTTTGGGCAATGTTTAGGTCCATGTTACCTTTTGGTAGCGCCACGGCAACTAGGTGACCGTCTGGACGTAAAGCATTGATAGCTTGATCAAAGGCGATTGGGTTAACAGCAGTGATAACTGAAACGTGGGCACCACCATTAGTTTCTTCCTTAACCTTTTCTGATAGGTTTTCTGAACGGTAGTCAATACCCTTCTTAGCACCTAGTTCTTCGGCCTTTTCTAGGTTGTTACCACGAGCAACGGCGATAACGTTTGCACCAAAGACGTTGTTGGCGAATTGAACACCTAGGTTACCTAAACCACCGGCACCTACCATTTCAACCCATTGACCTGGCTTAGTGTGACCAACTTTTAGTGCCTTGTACATAGTAACACCGGCACAAGTTAATGAAGTAGCTTCGATTGGGTCTAAACCTTCTGGAACCTTAACAGCGTACTTAGCATCAACAATTACTTGTTCAGCCATTGCACCGTCAACAGTAAAACCAGCATTCTTAACTTCTCGACATAATGTTTCTCTACCACTTAGGCAGTATTCACAATGACCGCATCCCTTGAAGAACCAAGCGATTGATACACGATCACCAATTTTTAGATTATCTACATCATCGGCAACTTGAATAACTTTACCTACACCCTCGTGACCGATAATACGGCCAGCTTGGTCACCAAAGTCTCCATTGGCAACGTGTAAGTCGGTGTGGCATAAACCACAGTATTCAACTTGAACTAGAGCTTCACCATTTTCAATTGGGCGAAGTTCAACATCTTTAACATCTACATATCCATCTGAGTTGTCTCTTACTACTGCAGCTTTCATTGATAAAATCTCCTTCATAAATACAAACTTGATATTGTTTTCACATATAATGTAACACCTTATAGTCAGATAATAAAGCTAAAAATAATAAATTTTTAATGACATTTTTATCATTTAGCTCTAACATTGTGAAAAGTATCACTATTCATAAGGGTTCTATCATTTTTCAAAAATTCTATCCTAATTTATTTTTTTATGTCATTAATGGTGATGGTCAAAAAATAAAATAAATAAAAAAGCTTAACCAAAATGGTTAAGCTTTTTTATTAATATTTTAGGTAGCCAAATACTTTAGAAAGAACTCTTAGATATTCTTTGTTCAATTCCCAACTACTTCTGTATTCTTTATAAGACTTTTTATCACTGTTTAATACTTCATTACCATGAATATAATACTTATCTGTATGTTTAAGTAATGCTTTATACTTTTTACTCTTATTAATACTTTCTGATTTTCTTTGAATAGAAGCTAATTTATCATAATCCTTTTTATCGATATGATTCTTTAGTAACGGAATGATATTTTTTTGCATTGCGCCAATGTACAATGCATAACCGTTAATTTGGACTACTTTATCATATAGCCTATCTCTAAATCTTTTTTGATTTCCATAAATGTACGGATCTAAAGTTGTCCACTTTTTGATATTCATTTTCACAGATTTTTGTAATTCTTTGTAGTTTGCCTTAACTGGTCTTTCATTGCTATGCCAGAGATTCTTTGAATATTTGTTGTATGGAAGATTTAAAGCATAAACTGCCGGATCACCAATTGGTGACCACATCGAATATGAACCAATCTCATCATTATAGATTGTAGCAACATGATAGAAAGTATCCTTACTTGTCTTATGGTTTACTTTCTTAACGTGTTTCTTAGCGGCATGTGCAGTTACATTACTTGTTTCAACACTAGTTAATGAACTAACAGCTCCTCCTAAAGTAAACACTACAGCAAATGTGGCAAATACTTTTTTTGCACTAATCATTTTATTATCCCCTTTAATTACTCATCTTTGGTGTATTTAATACCGGTACCTAATGCTGCTAAACCTTCTGCACTAGTAATTTTAAATGACTTTCTGTCGTCTGATAATTTCGCATGACCTACAGTACCATCGTTAAACTTGAAAGTAATGTTGTTTCCGTCGATAGAGTATGTACTCTTAATGTCTTTTCCATACTTTCTTAATTCGGTTACTGTGTTTCCATCAAACTTCATTGTATCTTTAGAAGTCATAAATCCCGCATTGATAGTGGCAGTATAACTACCGCTTAATTGATTTGGTGCGAAAGTACTCTTACCAACGTTGAAAATAAATAGGACGACAACGATGATTCCACCAATCCATACGCATTGTTGAGCTCTGTTTAAATTCTTGAATTTAGCTTTTAGATTATTCATATTTGTTCACCCTATTTTAATTCCTTTACTTTGCGGTAGATGTGATGATCATATTGAACCTTTAAGTGGTTCTTATTAATCTTGGTGATTGTAATCTTAGAATTCTTTGACGCTCTAAAGCTACTACCAGCATGAGTATCATATAGAATGGTAAACTTGTTGTGACCAACCACCTTGTATCTTAAATGGTAGTTGTCCAATGGTGGCATTCCTGCTTCCCATGAAGTAAATGTCTTGGCTCTCATATCCAATGTTTCCACTAGATCAGCACCAAAGTGCTTTGTTTCATACTTACCTCTTAGTGCCTTTGGCATACCGTGTTTCCAGGCAGACTTCTCATGTTTCTTGTGGCGCTTAGCTGCATTTGCAGTCACACCTGGTTGTACCATTTGAGTAGAAACAATAGCGCTACCACCCAAAATTGTTGCAACGGAAAGCGTTGCAATAATTTTATTTAATTTCATAATTCATCCCCCTTAATATTTATGTATATGAAATAAATAAATCAATTATAAATATTACCATAAAAAATAGAAAAATAAGAAAATGATAAGAATATTAAACTTTTCTTAAGGAAGTAAGACACTAATATACAAAAAAAGAGCCCAATTTCAATTGTTGAGCTCTTTTCATGTAGGAACTTATTATTCCCATTCAATTGTCGAAGGTGGCTTACTAGTAATATCGTATACTACACGGTTTACCCCTTCTACTTCGTTTGTGATCTTAGTTGAAATTTCTGACAAGACATCCCAAGGAATCTTAGCAAAATCAGCAGTCATTCCATCAATGGAATTAACTGCACGGATTGCGATGGTGTAGTCATAAGTACGACCATCACCCATTACACCAACACTTCTAAAGCCAGGTAAAATGGTGAAGTATTGCCAAATATCCTTATCTAATCCAGCAGCGGCAATTTCGCGACGTAAAATGTAGTCACTATCTCTAACAATTTCTAGCTTGTCTTCAGTAACTTCACCGATAACACGAATACCTAGACCAGGACCTGGGAATGGTTGACGCCATACTAAGTAGTCTGGCATTCCCATTTCTTCACCCAAGCGTCTAGTTTCGTCCTTGAATAATGAACGAACTGGTTCGATTAGTTTGAATTGTAGGTCTTCTGGTAGACCACCAACGTTATGGTGTGACTTGATAGTTTCAGCGGTGTTAGTACCACTTTCAATAACGTCAGTGTATAGGGTACCTTGAGCTAAGAAATCAACATCCTTAAGCTTCAAAGCTTCTTCATTGAAGACTTCGATAAATTCATTACCGATAATCTTTCTCTTTTGTTCAGGATCAGTAACACCGGATAACTTGTCTAAGAAACGTTTACTTGCATCAACTTGGATGATGTTTAGACCAAACTTACCTTCTAGACTATCCATTACTTCCTTCACTTCGTTCTTACGAAGTAAACCATGGTCAACAAAGATACAAGTTAGTTGATCACCAATGGCCTTGTTCAATAACACACCAGTTACACTTGAATCTACCCCACCGGATAGACCTAAGATAACTTTCTTGTCGCCAACTTCTTCTCTGATTTGCTTGATTTGTAAGTCAATAAAGTCATTCATTGACCAGTTAGCTTCTGCGCCACAAACGTTAAACACGAAGTTCTTTAGGATGTCAGTACCGTACTTGGTATTTCTAACTTCCGCATGGAATTGAATCCCATAGAACTTTCTAGCGGTATCTTGCATTGCAGTAATTGGGCAACCGTCAGCAGTTGCCACATTTTCAAAGCCATCTGGAACCTTACGTACAAGGTCTCCATGACTCATCCAAACTGGTTCTTCCTTAGGCAAATCTTTGAATAGTTCCGCATTATCAGACGTAATGTCGATGTCAGCGTGACCATATTGTCCATGGTCTTCTCCATCAACTTGTCCTCCACCTAGGTTATATGCCATTAGTTGCATACCATAGCAAATACCTAGAATTGGAATATTCATTTCGAAAATTTTAGGATCAACAGTCAATGCATCTTCAGCATAAACACTGTTAGGACCTCCAGAGAAGATAATCCCTTTAGGGTTAAAAGCCTTGATTTCGTCGATGGTCATATCATGGGGCTTTAATTCAGAATACACACCAAAATCACGGATACGACGGGTGATTAATTGATTGTATTGACTTCCAAAGTCAAGCACCAAGATTTTATCAAACGATGATAAATCCATTTCAGCCAAACCATTCACTCTCCAATCATTAAATTGTATTTATCATACATAGAAAAATGAATGGCGTCAAATTAAATCTAGTACTTTCTAAGCAAAATTTTATCGATACGATGGTTGTCTGTTTTGTGAATAATTAGGTCCGCCCTAGTCTTGGTAGGCTTAATATTTTCCAGCAAATTAGGTAAATTAATTTGTTGCCAAACATCCTTGGCGGTATCGATGGCCTTCTTACGATCGGTATGAGCCATTTCGTAGTAGTAGTTAGATGGATTTTGGAACGCGGTATCCATTAGCTCTTCGAAACGTTCGATGTACCATTGTTCAATCAAATCATCATCGGCGTCGATGTAGATGGAGAAGTCGGTAAAGTCGGAAACGTAGATTTGTTGGTTACTTGGTAGTTGTAACGTGTTAATCCCTTCGATAATCAAGACGTCTGGTTGGTCGATGATATCGAACTTGTCTGGAATGATATCGTAGACGTCGTGTGAGTAGACCGGTGCTTTGACGTTGTGTTTTCCTGACTTCACTTCGTTTAAGAAGTTAATCAATGACTTCATGTCGTAACTTTCTGGGAATCCTTTTCTGTCCATGATGCCACGACGTTTTAACTCAGCGGAATTGTACAAGAATCCATCGGTAGTGATTAATTGGATTTTCTTGTCTTCAAAGTATCTTGATAGTAGTACTTCCAATAGTCTGGCGGTAGTAGACTTACCAACGGCCACACTTCCGGAAATCCCGATGATAAATGGCACCTTACGGTCTTGTTTATCCAAAAAGGCGGTCTTGGTCTTTTGCCATTGGTTGAAGTTTTGGGTACAAAGGTCCAACAAATGAACGATGGGAATATAGACGTCGCGCACGTCTTGGATGGAAATCTCATCGTTAAAGGCCTTGATTTGTTTTAGCCCGTCGGTAGTAACGGGAATCGAGCGTAACTTGTATAAGTCCTTCCACTCGTCTTTCTTAAATGCGTAGTAATTGATTGGATCTGACAATTTTACGCCTCCGTTCAAATAAAAGTAGTACGTCCATAATACCACCGAACATCTTAAAAACGACATAAAAGCGCCTAATCCCTATGGATAGGCGCTTTTATTTGTTACTAATTCCGATTATTGTAAATCATATAAATCGCTAGGCACAACATCAAACAAATGAGTTGGCTTTCCTTCAGCGATAATTGTTAGTTCATGCATGGCACGAGTACAGATTGTGTAAACCAATTGACGGTCTGCTTCGTCACCAAAATGTTTGTCATCTGCGTCAAACATAACCACAGAGTCAAATTCTAGCCCTTTAGCAAGGTAAGCAGGTATTACTAGGGTTCCAGTGGTCAAGCGTTGGTTCTCGGTCTGTATAAGCGTATTTTTTACGTTTCTGTCGTCTAATTGTTCGGATAATAACTTCGCATCAGCCAAAGTTTTGACAATAATGGCTGTTGTATCGTGTTTTTCCTTATCATTATCAATTCTAGCAACTAATTTATCGAGTGCGGCATTCCTATTTTCTACAACTTGCATGACTGGTTTGTCCCCAACACGCGCGAATGATTCGATTTGGCTACCGCCTTCTAGAATGTGCTTAGTGAAGTCAGTGATTTGTTCAGTTGAACGGTATGACTTAGTAAGTTGCACGACGTTAGTCTTTTCAGGATCAAACATGGTTGATAGTTCTGATAGCAATGTATGACTATTTTCATGGGTGAAGATAGCTTGGTTCAAGTCCCCTAATAGGGTGAAACGAGCACGTGGGAAAGTGAACTTCATAAATGCCATTTGGAATGCGGTGTAGTCTTGGACTTCATCAATGAATAGGTACTTGATGTCGGTCTTAGGACGTTTACCTGAGATACGGTCGAATAGGTATAGGTATACTGAAACATCTGACATTGAGATGTGGCCGTTCTTCATTTGGTTGATTGAAGTATCAACTGACTTGGCCCAGTCTTCCTTGGTTAGGTCGTACTTGGATAAGTCGATTAGGTTTGGCACGTTTCTTAAGAAGTGCACTAGTTGGTTATTAACCCCTAGGAAACGACCGTGGACGATTTGTTTTCTAATACGCTTGAAGGCACCGATAACGATGTGTCTTGCTAGGAAGTCGAATTCTTTATCAGCATTTTCGAATTCGTCTGGATGGGCGTTTTGCACGGCTTGAATTTGTTCTCTACTCAAGTCTTGCACAGCTTGTTCTACCCATGGTTTCTTCATTTCGACTTTGACACGACGGTTCAAAATCTTGATTAAGCGTTCCTTGGTAGCGTCTAGACGATTTCTTAGGTTGTAGTTTTCATTAAAACTGTAGTAAATTTCTGCGATTTGTTCCTTTGAGATAAAGATATCGCCTTGGAACTTCAAGTTTTTGAACTTCATGTCTTCACTGTTCAAATGGTTAGTGTAGGCAGTTTCAGCCTTGAAGAATTCCAGACTATTCTTTAGGTTGTTGATGTTTCTTAGTTTCTTATCTTCAGAATTATCTTCTTCGAAACGTTCTGAAAGGGTTTCAACCTTAAACTTAGGCACACGCAAACTACTGTATTGGTAGTAAGTCATTTGCACCATATTTTGTTCACCCAATTCAGGCAAAACTTGGTTGATGTAATCATTAAACAATTGATTAGGTGAGAACAATACGACTTGCGCTGAACTTAGTTTTCCTCTGTATTGGTACAGTAGGAAAGCGACACGTTGCAATACTGCAGCGGTCTTACCTGAACCAGCGGCCCCTTGCACGAATAACAAGTCGGACTTGGTATCTCTGATAATCTTGTTTTGTTCTCTTTGGATGGTAGTAACGATACTCTTCATCTTAGTATTGGACTTACCATTTAGGTTATCCAATAGCATTTGATCTCCAACCACTTGGTCGGTATCAAAGATGGTTTCAATCTTGCCATCCTTGATTTGGAATTGACGTTTTAAAGTTACGTTTACGGTTTGTTCACCCATTGGTGTGTGGTAGGTCAATTTACCAATTTTGCTATCGTAGTAGATACTCGAAATTGGAGCACGCCAGTCATAAATCAAATAGTGATCTGGACTATCGGCAAAAGAACCTAAACCGATATAAATAGTTTCTGCCTTGTGTTCGCCTTCTTCTTCGAAGTCTAGACGAGCAAAGTAAGGACGTTCTTGCATCTTGGCAAGCTTGTCGTATTCCTTAGTTGCATGTTTCCAACTATTTTCACGTTCTTCTAGCATTTGTTGTTGTTGGCGAATGGAGACTGATGTTTCCATCATTCCAGAGTAAGTACTGGTCTTCAAACGCACATCATTATAGAAGTTTTTATTGATATCGTGTTCATCTTTTTCGGCACGATTAATTTTCTTAACGGCTTCAGCTTTGGCAACTTCAACCTTGGCTAAAACATCATTTAAGTGTTTTTGTTCTTGTTCTTTAATTGATTCAGACATTTGAGCTACGCTCCTATCTTAAAATTTGGTTATTAATTTTAGCACATATATGATAGAAAGAAAAGTCATCCCAGACTTAACCTAATCTTTTCTCTACCTCTTCCATATATGATAAAATGTAGGCATACAAATATGTCAGGAGGTTTTTTCTGATGATTAACATTTATCTTGTTCGTCATGGACAAACTTATTTAAATAAATACAACCGTATTCAAGGAATCGCTAACGCCCCTCTTACTGAAAAGGGAATTGCCGATGCCATTGATGCCGGAAAAAGATTAAGTTCAATTACATTTAATCACGCATATTCCAGTGATATGCCTCGTGCTTTTGATACTGGAAAATATGTATTGCAACAAAATCCCTCAGATATTGAAGAACCTATTGCAGATAAAGCTTTCCGTGAAGAAAACTTTGGTTACTTTGAAGGAAACGATAGCGAAGCTGCATGGCACCAAATTGGTGGACCAGACGGCATGGACAATTACGCCAAGATGATTAGCAAACTAGGTATGGGTGGTACAGCCGATTTAATCGCTGCCCACGATCCATACGGTGATGCTGAAAACAATCAAGACTTATTGAATCGTTTCATCCCTGGCTTAAAGAAAGTCATTCAAAACGCTAACGACGGTGACAACATCATGATTGCGGCTCACGGTACCATCATCAGATGGGCTGTTGACCAATTCAAGGATGACACCATCGACGTTTCCGAACCAATCGAAAACGGAAGTGTTTCAAAGCTAGTATCAAATGCTCACGCCAGTGAAATCAGCGTTGAATACTACAACAACTTAAGTGAAAACGTCTAATCAACGTAAAAATAACCGTTACTTAACAAAGTAACGGTTATTTTTTTAGCTGTTTAAGCGATCCTTGTACATTTGAATTTCGTCATCGGCAGCACGAACATAATGGTTAGGAGCAATTTCAACTAACTTACGTTGCTTTCCGTCACTTTCAACACTTGCATCGTAATCTACGATCTCACGTTGTCTTTCAAATTCAGGGTCCGGTACTGGAACAGCTGAAAGTAAACTTCTAGTGTAGTCGTGTAATGGATGAGCATATAGTTCATCGGCATCAGCGATTTCTAACATACGACCATAGTGCATGACACCGATACGGTCACTAATGTATTTAACCATTGATAAATCATGGGCAATAAATAAGTATGTTAGCTTACGTTTCTTTTGTAAGTCCTTAAGTAGGTTAACTACTTGGGCTTGGATTGACACGTCCAATGCTGAGATTGGTTCATCGGCAATGATGAACTTAGGTTTAACAGCTAAGGCACGGGCAATCCCAATTCTTTGACGTTGTCCACCAGAGAATTCATGCGGATATCTATTGGCATGTTCTTTGTTCAAACCAACAGTTTCCAATAATTCTTCGACTTGGGCATCACGATCAGCCTTGTCTTTGGCTAAGTGGTTAATGTCGATACCTTCTGCAATAATGTCTTTAACCTTCATACGAGGGTTTAATGATGCGTAAGGGTCTTGGAAGATAGTTTGGATATCACTTCTGAATTCTTTTTCATCTTTTTTAGTCTTTAATTTTGAAACATCTTTACCTTCAAAGATGATTTCGCCACCTGTTGGTTCATACAAATGACTAATTGCACGACCTGTGGTTGTCTTTCCGGAGCCAGATTCACCAACTAGTCCGAAGGTTTCCCCTTCATGGACGTTGAAGGTAATATCATCAACAGCTCTAACTTCGTCTTTACGACCAACGTTAAAGTATTGTTTTAAATTCTTTACTTCTAAAATTTTTGGTGCATCTTTATCTAACATATTGTCACCACCTATCCTTGTTTAGTATTTTTAAAGTGTTCTTGACGCTTTACGATGTCAGCTGGTGGAGTCACTTTAGGAGCTCTATCATCTAACAACCATGTTGCCGCGTAGTGAGTGTCAGAAACTTTAAAGAATGGTGGTTGTTCAATTGTGTCAATCTTTAATGCATACTTATTTCTAGCAGCAAATGCATCCCCTACTGGTGGTTCCAATAGGTCTGGAGGAGTACCTGGGATTGATGGTAATACATCTTCGTCGGTATCCAAAGTAGGCATTGAACCTAATAATCCCCAAGTGTATGGGTGCTTTGGATTGTAGAAAATTTCATCAACAGTTCCGTATTCAACGATTTTACCCGCATACATAACTGCAACACGATCAGCCATTCCTGCAACTACCCCTAAATCATGGGTAATGAAGATGATTGAAGTGTTAATCTTAGTTTGTAATTCCTTCATTAATTCCAGAATCTTAGCTTGGATGGTAACGTCCAACGCAGTGGTTGGTTCATCAGCGATTAAGATTTCTGGGTAGTTTACTAACGCAATCGCAATCACGATTCTTTGTCTCATCCCACCAGAGAATTGGTATGGGTAGTCATTGATTCGTTCTTCGGCATTAGTAATACCTACAAGTTTCAACATTTCCAAGGCTTTAGCCATTGCTTTTTCTTTGGATAAACCTTGGTGAATCATTAGTGGTTCAGCAACTTGACGACCAATCTTCATAGTTGGGTCCAATGAAGTCATTGGATCTTGGAAGATTTCAGCAATCTTGCTACCACGTAATTTACTTAATTCTTTTTCATCTAGTTTTAAAATGTCTTGGCCATCGAATTCGATGCTTCCATCGACAACATCAGCGTTGGCTGCGTTCAAACCCATAATGCTTCGAGTAGTTACTGATTTACCAGAACCTGATTCCCCAACGATTGCTAGGGTTTCACCCTTCTTTAAATCAAAACTAATGTCACGAATGGCTTGAACAGTACCCGCGTAAGTTTTGAAATTAATTGATAAATTTCTAACTTCTAGGATGTTTTCCTTGTTTTCCATTCTTGTCACCTACTCTCTTGATTTAGGGTCAAATGCATCTCTTAGACCATCACCTAAAATGTTGAATGCAATCATTAATAATGAAAGAACGATTGCTGGAACCCACATTTGATATGGTAAGAATTGGAATGACTTTTGACCGTTACTAATCAAAGTACCTAATGAAGCTGCTGGAGCTGGAACCCCAATTCCGATAAATGATAGGAATGCTTCGAAGAAGATAGCACTTGGAATAGTGAACATAGTATTAATAATGATCACTGAAGTTAAGTTTGGTAATAAGTGCTTGAAAGCAATCTTAAATGAACTTTCACCCAGCGAACGTGCAGCTAGCACGAATTCTTGACTCTTTAGTTCAAGTGTTTGAGCACGAACTAAACGAGCCATGTTGATCCAACTGGTAAATGCAATCGCGATGATGATTGCAGGAATACCTGGTTTTAATACCAATAGTAGAAGAATCATCACAACTAGGTTAGGAATTGATAGTAGGATTTCAATGACACGTTGCATGAAAGTATCAACTTTTCCACCAATCCAACCTGAGATAATTCCGTAAGCAACCCCGATAGTCAAATCGAAGAAAGTTGCAACAACGGCGATTAATAGTGAAATTCTAGTACCGAATAATGTTCTTGCGAACAAGTCACGACCTAAGTAGTCACTACCTAACCAGAAGTAATGGTTAGCAGCAGCACCAGTATAGGCGTTAACACGTGCTCCACCTTGCACTAAAGTTCCATTAAATCCAGGAATGTCAATTCCAGGAATACGTGGTGGTAAGTTGTTTAAGTTTGGATGAGTTGAAATGCTGCTGAATGCAGGAATCAATGCTGATCCAAATGATACGACAAATAAGAAAATCAAAATGTATAGTGAAATCATTGCCGCTTTGTTTTTCTTTAGACGACGCCATGAATCCTTCACAAAAGTAAGAGAAGGAGCCGCAATTTTTTCATTATCTAAATGTGCACCATCTGATAATGGTTCAAAGGCGTCTTTTGGTAGTTGTTTTGCTTTATCTGCCATTTTATTCTCTTCCCCCTGCTACTCTGATTCTTGGATCGATTATTCCGTATACGATGTCGGTGATTAATAATACGACACATAATAGGAAACAATACATAACTGTAAGTCCCATGATTGTTGGGTAATCGTTTGTTAACACTGAGTTAACGAATTGTTCACCAATACCTGGAATTGCGAAAATGTTTTCAACAACTAGCGATCCAGTCATGATGTTTACGGCCAATGGACCGATGATTGTTACCAATGGGATTAAACTATTTCTTAGAGCATGGTGGTAAATAATACCGAATTTGCTTAGTCCCTTGGCTCTTGCTAGTTCAATGTAGTCTGAACTTAAAACGTCAACCATTTCAGTACGTACGAAACGTGCCGATTCGGCTAATGGCATTGCTGCCAATGCTAATGTTGGAAGAATTGTGTATGCAAATCCACTCCAACCGGCGATTGGTAGTAATCCCCACTTCAAAGCAATTACGTATTGTAGTAATACTGAGAAGACGAATGATGGAATTGAAATTCCTAGAATTGAGATGATAGTAGTTGAAGTATCAACCCAAGTACTCTTCTTGATTGCCCCGATAGCACCAACAATGATACCAGCGATAACACCGACAACCATTGCTTGAGCACCCAATAGAAGTGATGGTCCCATACGACTTGAGATTAGGTATGAAACTGGTTGATCACTGAATTGGAATGATGTTCCAAAGTTACCGTGAACAGCGTTCACTAGGTAACTAATATATTGTTGCCAAACTGGTTTATCCAAGCCGTATTGTTTTAACACCATATAACGTTCGGCTGGGGAAAGTTTGGCTTCGTTAGTCAACGGTGTTCCTGGCATTAACTTCATTAAGAAGAACGTCACAGTCACAACTATGAATAACGTTAATAACAAGTAAAAAACTCGTTTTGCTAAAAACTTAACCATATTTTTTATCCTCACAATCTTTCGGGAAAATGCCCCTTTATGTACGGAAGAGTTTTAGATTCGACTATATCCATTATAGTAGTTATCTAAAACTCTTCTCAATGAAAAAACTTAATTTAATTTAACTTTTTACTTTTTTGAAATTGTAGCATCTCTAAAGTCGGTTGATAATCCTGTAGGGAAGAATTGTACTCCACTTACACGTGGTTTAATTACATTTGGTTGAACCTTATGGTATAGAGGAATTACGCCTTGATCATTCATTAGGATTTTTTCAGCGTTTACAAGGTCATCCCAACGTTTTGCAACATTGTTTGAATCTGAACCCTCGGCATTTTTAACCAATTCATCGTATTTTGCATTGCTCCACTTACCGTTGTTGTATGAACCATCAGAAGTGAGTAATGACATAAATGAAATTGGGTCAGGGAAGTCTGCGTACCAACCACTAACTACCATATCGAATTGACCATTTTGTGAACGACTTAATCTAGTTTTATAAGGAACATTTAGAGAAGAAACTTTTAGACCAGGTAGGTTAGCAAATGCAGTTTGTAGGTATTCTGTTGTGCTCTTACCTTGTGGTGTGTCATCAGCTAATAATGTAAAGTTAATTGATTTCTTACCAACTTCCTTTAACCCCTTAGCCCATAGTTTTTTAGCTTCGGATACATTATAAGAAACACCAGTTTTAGTCCCAGCTGCTTTTGTAAAATCAACACCCTTGTATTGTGACATACCAGGAGAAACAAGTCCTTGAGCAGAAGTAGAACCGTCACCCAAAGTATCTTTAGTGAATTGATCTCTATCTATTACAAGTGATAGAGCTTTTCTAATGTTAGCGTTCTTAAAGTATGAATCCGCCTTTTCATTCATTTCTAGATAGAATGTACTTGCCTGCTTTACGTTATGTAATTCAGAACTTGATTTGTACTTACCAACTTGTTGTTGACCAACTAATGTAGTTTCGTCAAGTTGACCAGTTTCATATTGGTTTAATGCAGTGTTAGCATCTTTTTGAACACTGAATTTAATACCAGCAACCTTAACCTTGCTTGCATTGTAGTAGTCCTTGTTCTTAACCAAAGTCCAAGTATCGTTTGTACCATTCCAACCTTCAACCTTGAATGGTCCATTGTACAACATCGCTTTACTGTTTGTGGCATAAGCAGAACCATATTTTTCAACGGTCGCTTTATCTTGAGGGTAGCAAGCCGCCATCGCAACGATGTACTTGAAGTATGATTGAGGTCTATTAAGTGTAACTACAAGTTTGTAGTCACCTTCAGCTTTAACACCTAATGATGAGACTGGTGCCTTTCCTGCTGAAATTTCTGTTGCATTCTTAACATGATCTAATAAGTATGAATATTGTGAAGCAGTCTTAGGATTTACAGTACGTTGCCAACCATAGACAAAGTCTTTGGCAGTTACGGGCTTACCATTACTCCACTTTGAATGACGTAAGTTGAATGTATATGTTTTACCGTCTTTTGATACCTTGTAACTTTCAGCAACACCTGGCTTAATAGTATTATTAGGTCCATTTAATAATAAACCTTCGTTACTATTACCAACCATTACCATGCTTTCACTATCTGTTAATTTTGAAGCATCTAATGTATTTAATCCAGCTGATTCTTGCCAATTAATATACTTACTTGTGGATTCCTTTGAAGAATTACCACAAGCCGCTAGTAGGAATGCTGATGCAGCACCAACAACCCCTAGCTTTACTACGGATTTCATTTTCATTTCCATTACCCCCAATTTCCTTACTAAAAAGTTTTTGTTTAAAAGGATTGTGAAAATAATACCACCAATCTATTATAAAGCGCAATACTTTTTCTAATTTATTTCTAATTTAGTTGAATATTTGTATCTTAAAAAGTAAAGAAAACGTTAATTTATCAGACCATTTAGATACATTAGATAATCTAATTATTATAAAAGATATGCTCATAATTATATTAAAACTCTCTAATTTTTATTAGACTTTCTCTTTTTTATAACCATTCTTATTAATGATACGTAAATGGTATAATGGATAAAAATAACAAGGAGGTATTCATTTGGATACAGAACAACAAACTGCCGTTATCATCGGTTTAAACCTAGACAATGAGCAATTCGAGTACTCAATGACTGAATTAGCTGCCCTAGCTGAAGCTAATAACCTAGAAGTTGTGGCTCGTCTGGTTCAAAAGCTAGATCATCCCGATAAAGCCACATACTTCGGTAAAGGTAAAGTTGAAGAACTAAAGATGACCGTATTGGATAAAGACGCTGACATGGTCATTGTTAACGATGAACTATCACCTAGCCAAATCAGAAACTTAGAAAAACAAACTGAAACAAAAATCATCGACCGTACAGGTCTAATTTTAGAAATCTTTGCCAACCGTGCCAGAACTCACGAAGCCAAACTTCAAGTTCAATTGGCCAAGTTGCAATACCAACTACCTCGTTTGCACACCAGTGCTAGTCAACGACTAGATCAACAAACTGGTAGCGGGGGTGGTGGGTTCACCAACCGTGGTTCCGGTGAATCTCAACTGGAATTAAACCGTCGTGTGATTGAAAAGGATATTTCTCACATTAAACAAGAACTAAAGGATATCCAAAAATCAGACTTAACCCAAAGAAAGCAACGTGATGGAAAAAACATCCCTACTGTTGCCTTAGTTGGATACACCAATGCCGGTAAGTCAACCATCATGAACCAACTGGTTAACCGCTACGGTGAAAACCAAGAAAAACAAGTCATGGTTAAAAACATGTTGTTTGCTACCTTGGATACCAGCGTTAGAAAACTAATTTTCGATGACAACAAAACTATGTTGTTATCTGACACCGTTGGCTTCGTAAGTAAGTTACCTCACCAATTGGTGAAGGCCTTCCGTTCTACTTTGGCCGAAGCTGCTAATGCGGATCTATTGGTCCAAGTAGTCGACGAAGCCGATGAAAATAAGGAACTAATGATGAAGACCACCGAACAAACATTGAAGGAAATCGGGGTCGAAAATATCCCAATGATTACCGTCTTCAATAAGGCCGACATCCTAGACGAACCTCGTCCCCAACGTGCTGGTGATAACCTAATCATGGCAGCACTTGAAGAAGACTCCATTGATGAATTGATTCAAATCATTAGAGAAAATAGTTACAAGGATTACGTCACCGAAGAATTTTTAATTCCGTTTGATAAAGGTGACATCGTCAACTACCTAAATACTAAGGCCAACGTGCTTTCAACCGAATATGTTGCCGAAGGAACCAAGATTAAAGCAGAACTAACGGCAGTTGACAGTGAACGATTTAAACAATATCTTATTAATAACTAATTTTTTTCTAAGGATGTGATGAGATATCGACAATCAACTAACTGCAAGGTCAGCAATTAAAGAAAGTATCCCCACCATGTTTGGATACATTGGAATTGGATTAGCCTTTGGAATTATCGGGAAATCCCTTGGCTTTAGCCCCTGGCTAGTCGCCATCTTATCATTGACTGTTTATGCTGGATCAGCACAATTTATTTTGGTATCAATGATGGCTTTGCATAATCCAATCTTTTCGATTGTGCTAGCAATTTTTCTGGTAAACTCCAGAATGATTCTAATGAGTATCACCACCGCTCCATATTTCAAAAATGATTCGATGTTAAAGAATATTTTAATTGGTTCTTTTTTAACCGATGAGAGTTTTGCGTTGGGTATGAATAAAGTTAACTACACAGATAATCAGTTAACGTTTACCTGGTTCAATACCGCTAACATCGTCTCTTATCTAACCTGGGCTGGTGCCTCGTTTGTCGGCGCAGTTGCCGGTAGTTTTATCCATAATCCATACGCAATTGGATTAGACTTTGCCCTTGTTGCAATGTTTATCGGATTATTATATCTACAAGTGATTGCCAAAAACGGTATGCCATTGAAATTAAAGCTACTGATGATTTTAATCACCTTAATCATGGTATTTATTGGATTAATCTTTATTCCAAGAAACCTATTAATCCTACTAGTAACACTAATTACTTGTCTGATTGGAGTGATTATCAAACATGTCTTCTTTTAATTTCACGCTATTAACCATCATTGGATGTACCTTAGTAACATGGCTTTCACGTGTATTGCCATTCATCCTGTTAAAGAAATTTAAACTATCAAAAACTGTTGAAGAGTTTTTAAGTTTTGTCCCCATCGTGATCATGGCAACGTTATGGTTCTCACAACTATTCGTCCAACACCTGGGCCACTTACCTTCAATCAACTGGGGAAACCTAATCGCATCAATTCCATCAGTTATTGCTGCCATCATCACCAAGAGTTTATTAGTAGTCGTGATTGTTGGGATTATCTCATTAGCAATCATTCGATTAATATAAATAATATAAATAAAAAGACCTAACATTACGTTAGGTCTTTTTTTTGATTGTTTTAATTAATTCATCAACTTGGTTTTGCGCTTTTTGCCAATCATTATTTTCAATTACTGTTGCGACATCTTTCAAATTATCTGGGATTTCGATATCGCGTTTGTATTCATTGCTGCTAATTCTTTGATTAACACGTTCAATGTCATCACCGCGTTTAATCATTCGTTCACGTAAGATAACCGGGTCGTTGACTTGGACAAACCAAACGATTGCTTGATCCCCTAGTTTTTCCTTATATGTAGATGCACCCAATGTATCTAAAACAATAATTGCTAAATCATTTTTGGACCATGCTTCGTTAATGCCCTCCATTGAGGAGCCGTATTTGGCATTTGAATATTCAACGTGTTCCAATAAATGCAATTGATTAAATGATTCGTTATTTTCAAAATAATAATCAATACCATTTTGTTCACCATATCGTGGTGCTCTTGTGGTATGTGTAATTACTTTAGCTGCGTGGTATTTGTCAATCACGTAGTCGCGAAGAGAAGTCTTACCACTTCCTGCCGGACCGGTAATCACTATTAATTTCTTTGCATCCATTGGCTATCCCAGCTTTTCTACGATGTATTCGTTAGTCTGTTTCAAAATGTCTTTTAGGTTATCGAAGGTAACAATCTTCATTGCTTCATCAAAAGGAGCCCAGACATAGTCGCTGATTTCTTCAGCTTGTAACGTTACTTTATCACTATCGACTTGAGAAGTATAGAAAGTAACCACTTTATGGTGACCATTTTTCATGTCATAGTTTGCATCAATACTAAATTCGGTATCAATAGTGGCGTTAATGCCGGTTTCTTCCTTAATTTCTCTAATTGCTGCTTGTTCTAACGTTTCATCGCCTTCAACGTGGCCTTTAGGGAATCCCCAGAAGTCACTAGTAGCACTTTTCTCTAATAGGTAGACTGGCTTATTATCAACTACACGGTACACGATGGCACCTCCGTCAATCTCTGTTACCATAATCATCCCTCCACATTTGATTTGCTATCATTATATCATTTTGCTAGATTATCATTAAGTATTTATCAGTAAAACTGAATAGATGTTTTACTTAATCTGATATAATGAAAACAAACCTATACATAAGTTAGGAGAATAATTATGAAAAATCATCAATATGCAATTGCTGATTACAATTTAAAAGTTGCTAAGAATGAATTACGCGCTATTCATTTCTTAGACGAAGAAACTGATAAAATTGACAACCCATCAGCATTATTAAAACACTTCTTGATGACTTACTTTTTAGATTCACAAAGTTTAGCCATTCGAGGACAAAAAATCTCACAAATCATGGCTAGTTTCGAAGATGACGCACTAACCTACCTAGACAAAAACGCCCCACTATCCAAGATTGCGTTTTACAACATTGCGTTACAACTTCTACAGTTCACAGTCGGTGAAGACTTTTTAATCGATAACTCCATCACTAAGATGCAAACTCTAAACCTACCAATCGCCGACGTTCATGATCCAATGAACCTATACGATGTGATTTGTGCATGGTATCTTCTATTGAATACCCACACTAAATACGGTGTGACTTTAATCGATTACCTAGCCGGTGAAGGTTACTTCGCACAAAACTACAATAAATTCGACAAACCGCTTATCTTCAATGGTAAGAGCATGCCGGTCTACGACACTAACAACTTAATTCGTGAAGTTGTTTACGTTGAATCTCCGATGGATACCGATAATGACGGCAATTTAGACCTATTAAAGACTGAAATCATTCGTCCAAAGGAAAGCAACAAGAATGCCGTTCCTGTCATCTTTACTGCTAGTCCTTACAATCAAGGCACCAACGATACCGACGGTGAAAAGTTAACCCACAACGTTAACCGAGGTCTTAATCACAAACAACCTAACACTGTGTCCCTATCAGACATCAGCAAGAAGGAAAAAGACCCAGAACTACCTGCTGCACGTAACATTGAAGGTAAGACTAGAAAGGCTGAACAAACATTTAGCCGTGAACAATCATACACTCTAAACGATTACTTCTTGGCTCGCGGATACGCCGTTGTCTACTCCGCTGGAATCGGAACTTACGAATCAGATGGCTTTAGAACCACTGGTGACAAGTATGAAACCATCTCAGCAACTGCCGTTATCGAATGGCTTGCCGGAAACCGTGTTGCCTTTACCAACCGTACCGACAACAACCAAATCGAAGCCTACTGGTCAAACGGAAACGTCGCAATGTCTGGTCGTTCATATCTAGGAACATTACAAATTGCCGCTGCTACAACTGGTGTTGCCGGATTAAAGGCCTGCCTAGTTGAAGCCGCAATTTCTAATTGGTATGACTACTACCGTGAAAACGGATTAGTTATGGCTCCTGGTGGTTTCCAAGGTGAAGATGCCGATGTGTTAGCTGCCGAAACTTATAGTCGTAAGAAGTCAGCTGCCGAGGACATCAAGAACGAAAAGAAATGGGAAATCCAATTAACCAACATCACTAACGAACAAGATCGAGAATCTGGTGATTACAATGCCTTTTGGGACAAGCGTAACTATCTAAACGACGCTAAGAAGATTAAGGCCGACATGTTCTTTATTCACGGTTTAAACGACGAAAACGTCAAGCCAATTAATGTCGCTAACATCTGGCATGCCGTTGACCCATTAAATATCTCAAAGAAGATGATTTTACACCAAGGTCAACACATCTACATCAACGCATTCCAATCACTTGATTTCACCGACATGGTCAACCTTTGGTTCACCAACAAGTTGATGGACGTTGAAAACGACGCCGACAATCTAATCCCTAATATCTTGGTTCAAGACAATGCTACCGACCAAAACTGGTATGAAATCGATGAATTCGACGAAGATGAAAGCCTAAAACGTTTCGAATTAGCTAAACCATCAGATGATTCTGAAGTTACTGACGACAAGGTTAGTTTCTCAGACTCACTAGACGAAAAGGACTTTGAAACATACTGCAATGACGTCAACAAGTGGGAAAACGACTTGGTAATTGGTGGAAGCGATGCTCCTATCAACGACAACCGTGTCATCTTTACATTCGACAAACTTCTAAAGGATGTCACTATCAACGGTAAAGCTCACATCCACTTGACTGCATCATCATCTAAAGACTTCGGTATGTTGAGTGCCCAACTAATCGATTTGGGTGAAGACTTCAGATTAAACGCTCAACCAGAATCTGTTGACCACGCTAAGATTCAATTAGGCTACCTATGGCGTGAAGATAGCCTTCGCGAATTCAAGATGAGTAGTAAGAAGACTCCATTCAAGAAGATTGCTGAAGGTCACATCAACATGCAAAACAGAAACAACGATTACCAAGTAAGTGATCTAAAAGCTGAAGAATTCTACGAAGTTAACTTTGATTTACAACCAAACGTTTACAAGGTTAAGACTGGACACCAACTGGCTGTTGTCATCTATGCAACCGACTTCGACAAGTCTATTCGTGGTAACCAAGATGTTAAGTACACTCTTGATTTATCAGACTCAGCTGTTGAACTACCCTTCAACAAGGACTAAGATTAATAGTAATTTAAATTGAAACGAGGGATTGTCATGAAACAACAAACAAAAATTATCACTTTAGATAATGGCTATCATTTATGGACACATACTTCTGGTGAAGGTAAGATTAACTTACTTGCTTTACACGGTGGCCCTGGTGGAACCCACGAATACTGGGAAGATTCAGCTGACCAATTAAAGAAACAAGGCCTAGATGTTGCTGTTACCTACTACGATCAATTAGGTTCATGGTATTCCGATACCCCTGATTTTTCAGATTCTAAGATTGCTGACAAGATTTTAACTTACGACTACTACGTTGACGAAGTTGAAGAAGTTAGACAAAAATTAGGTCTAGATGACTTCTACTTAATCGGTCAATCTTGGGGTGGTGTGTTAGTTCAACTATACGCACAAAAATATGGAGATCACCTAAAGGGTGCCATCATCTCATCAATGGTCGATGACATCGACGATTACACTAAGCACTTAGATGAAATTCGTGAAAAGGAGTTTGCTCCAGATGAATTAGCATTCATGAAGAAGTGTGAAGCTGAAAACGACTACGACAACGAACGTTACCAAAACGATGTTGACCAACTAAACAAGGGTTACATCGACCGTAAACAACCATCTAAGTTGGAACACTTAATCGGCGTATCCAATACTGATATTTACAACAAGTTCCAAGGTGACAACGAATTCGTTATTACTGGTAAATTAGGTGAATGGCATAACACTGATCATTTATCAGAAAACCATGTGCCTACCCTAGTTACCTTCGGTGAACATGAATCAATGCCTGTTGAAACTGGTAAACGTATGGCTAAGATGATTCCAAACGCTAAGTTTGTATCAACTCCTAATGCTGGTCATCATCATATGATTGATAACGCCCCCGTTTACTACGATCATTTAGCTACTTTTATTCGTGAAGTGGAAAACGATACATTTAATAAGTAAGAACTCTCTGAAACTTTGAAGTTCTGAAAGAAAAAAAGACCTACTAGGTCTTTTTTTATATTATTTTTAATGTTTTCGTGGTATAACTATCTTTACTGAATTAAAGGAGTTCATCAAAATGCAAAACGTCTATAATATTGTGTTGAATCGAACCAACAGTAACAGCGTTGAACGATTCATCAACCTATTCAGAGAAGGCGCAATTATCCTTGTTGTCCTTGAAATCTTTGGATACCGAGTACCGTCTTTTCTAACTAATTCAATGAATAACTTCCTATTAAGTATTTTCTACTTAATTACGAGTTACAAAATTCCATTAATCTGTTTCATTCTATTGTGCGGATTATTCTTAGTATCAGAAGCTTCGATGCACCATCGCTATCTAGATAACCTGCATCACAACTTCTGGCGCCAACTAATCAAGCTATACAAATATGTCTGGATTATCGTCTTTACTGTTTGTTTGCTTGCTACTAATCTAGAAAGTCTAATTGACTTTAAATTTATCGTTGAAGCCAGATCATATGCGGCTGGATCAGACTTCTGGCAAACACTGTTTAGAAACTGTTTTGCCCTATTCATGTTCTTCTTGAATATTTACTGGTTCTTAGTTTACTTCTGTAACAGCGATAATGCTCTTGCGGAAAAGCATCCCCGTCAAAATCAATTGAATTCTAAGGGGTACATTAAGCTATCAAAACGTGAATTGGAATTCTCCAACCAACACGTTTACCTCCAAATATATGTAAGAAACAATGAATCACAGGCACTAGATGATATTAAGGAATACTTCTTGGTTAAACAGGTCAACTATCGAAACGACCGACAACACAAAGAAGATATCACCATCATCAGTCAGTTTGCCTCATACAGTGATGCTAAAAACTTTATGAATGACTACGCTGACGAACCAAGTAACTTTATGTAAAAAAAGGACCTACCATATTCTGGTAGGTCCTTTTTTTGGTTTAAAACAAACTAATTAAAATAAATAAAGAAAAACAGGCAGCTGTTATGACACTGTATCTCGTATCGATCAATTGGCCATCGTCAATGTATAAATTGCGACCGCCGAAGAATAATACTAAGGCGATGAAAATAATTTTGACGGTTAACCATTCAATACATATAAGCGCCCAAATCAACATCATAATATCTGCGATGATTAGCCACACTTTTCGACTATTATAGATGTTGTCCGCCTCCTTATTGTAATTAGTTATTTACTTGTCCTTGTGCTTTGGCAATTTCGTCGGCATCCCTCAGACTTAGTTTTTCAACATCTAAGACCTTGTCCACTAGTCCATTATAGAAACTAGTTTCGTGAGATACGATGATTGCATTTCCTGGGAAGTTATTAATCGCGTGTTTTAGTGATTCCTTGGTTTCGTCATCCAAGTGGTTAGTAGGTTCGTCCATGATTAAGAAGTTAGATGGAGTAAATTCCAACATCGCTAGTTTAACCTTGGTTTGTTCTCCCCCAGATAATTCGCCGATTGGCTTGGAAGCATTTGCTGAATCCAAACCACACTTAGCAAGTTTTGTTCTGATTTCTTTTTGCTCCAACTTAGGGAACTTGTTTTGAATGATTTGCATTGGAGTTTCATTGTTGTTGCTCCATACCAAATCTTGGCTAAAGTAACTAACCTTAGCTGATGGTGAGAATGTTGCCTTCCCACCCTTTGGTTCTAGGATTCCTAGAATAGACTTGATTAGAGTTGACTTACCAACACCGTTAAATCCTTGGAAACCAACCTTTTCATCAGTATTAACTGAGAAGCTAACTGGTTTTAGTAATGGTTTGTCATAACCAACTGATAATTCGTCGACAACCAACGCATTTTGCGAACCAGTGTCTTCGTATGGGAAGTTAAATGATGCATGGATGTTAGTCGAAGGTGGATCAACCAATTCCATATGTGATAGCATCTTTTCTCTTGATTTAGCCATTGTTGATTTTGAACCAGCCTTATTCTTTCTAATGAAGGCTTTGGCCTTTTCAATTTCCACTTGTTGCTTATCGTATTCCCTTTGTTGAACCATTTCACGTTCAGCCTTTTGACGCATGGCTGACTTGAAGTCACCACGGTACTTGGTAATTTTACCAAAGGCGATGTTTACGATACAGTTAGTAACGTTTTCCAAGAAGTCGTAATCATGGGAAATTACCATTACGGCACCGTCAAAACCATTGATGTAGTCTTCCAACCACGCAATATGAGCAACGTCTAGGTAGTTAGTAGGTTCATCAAGTAAGATAACGTCTGGATTTTCTAGAATTAACTTAGCTAGGATAATCTTTGAGCGTTGTCCACCTGACATGTTAGTGATTTGTTGATCACGTTTGACATCATCTAGACCTAAACCAGTGATTACTCGTTCAATTTCGGTCTCAATATCATAGAAGCGTTTTGCTTCTAGTTCTTCTTGAATTCTTCCCGCTTGTTCCAATAACTTGTCATCAAAGTTTTCTGCATATTGTTCATACAATTCTTGCATATGCTTTGATTTATCGTATAGGTCTTGATAAGCAGTGTGCAGAAAATCAATCAATGTCATTCCTTCTGGAATATCAGCGTATTGGTCCAAGTACCCAACGCTAACATTGTTTTGCCACTTCACTGAACCTGAGATTGGCAATTCCACTCCGGTAATAATCTTAATCAAAGTAGATTTTCCTACCCCGTTTTGTCCAACAATTCCCATATGTTCACCCTTATTAAGGGTAAAACTTGCTTCATCGTATAGCTTTTTGTCGGCAAAACCCATACTGATATCTTTAACATCTAATAAAGCCACAGTCTTTTTCTCCTTTTTTCTATTCCGTACTTATATATAATTACAAAATTAACACATTTTAGGGACAAACGTCAATTTTTCGGCGGTTCAAGCAATATTAAATCGTTGCAAAGCCATCGATAATGGTATAATTGAATGTGTAAAAATTTAAAAAAGGAATGATCATAATGAAGGTCAAAGATATTGACCATATTACAATCTTTGCCAATGATCTAAAGCTTTGCATGCGTTTTTACCATGAAGTTTTAGATTTACCAATCATTGAATTCACTAATGACAGACTTGAATTCCAACTTGGCAAGCAAAAACTAATCTTCCTTCAAAATGACAGTGACGATAATGTCCCGGAAAATCCTACGCCGGGTTCATCTAAATTCTGCATCATTGTGAAGGACTCATTAACGGACTTAAGTGCCCATTTAGCCAACTATGGCGTTACCATCATCGACGGCCCAAAAAAAGTTCATGGTTCAAATGGACCAATGAATTCACTTTTCATAAATGATCCAGAAAAAAATGTAATTGAAATTTGTGAATATTAATTAAGAATTATAATCAATATCACACTTTTTTTAATTAATTTTAAGTGCTAACAAACGTTATTATTATGCCCAATAAGCAGCAAAAACTGTGTCATGGTAGGTCTTTAAACATTTTACATGGACATGGATTTTTGTTAGTATACTCAAAGACCATGAAAGGAGTTTTATGAAAAAAAATAAGAAATCAAGAAAAGTAGGTTTATTTCAAATTGTAATGTTGGGACTTAGTTCCATTATTGGTTCAGGTTGGTTATTCGGTTCATGGGAAGCTTCCCGTGTTGCTGGTCCAGCCGCTATCATCTCATGGGTAATCGGTGCTATTGTTATTGGTGCTATCGCCTTTAACTACATCGAACTAGGTTCAATGTTCCCCGAAAGTGGTGGTATGAGTAAGTATGCTCAATACACTCACGGGTCTCTATTAGGTTTTATTGCTGCCTGGTCTAACTGGGTATCATTAGTAACCTTGATTCCAATTGAAGCCGTTGCCGCTACCCAATATATGGGTTCATGGCCATGGAAATGGGCTCATTGGACTCACGGTTTTATCGTTAATGGAGAAATTTCTAATCTAGGTTTATTTGTCGTTTTTCTTTTCATATTAGTCTTCACGCTATTAAATTATTGGTCTGTTAATTTACTAGCTAAATTCACTAGTTTTATTTCAATCTTTAAACTAGGAATTCCGCTACTTACTATCATCATGTTAATCCTATCTGGATTCCATGGTGGAAACTTCGCATCACAAGGCTTCATGCCTTATGGTAGCGCTGCTATTTTCTCAGCTACAACAGCTTCAGGAATTATTTTCTCATACAATGCATTCCAAGTTGTTATTAACATGGGAAAAGAAATTAAGAACCCTAAACGTAATATCGCTTTAGGTATTACCATTTCATTGGCTATTAGTATTGTTATCTATGTTGCCCTACAATTTACATTTATTAGTGCCGTAGAACCATCAGTACTTGCCAAGGTAGGTTGGCATGGTATCAACTTCGAATCACCATTCGCCGACTTAGCAATTATGTTAGGTCTACATTGGCTTGCCGTATTGCTATACTTTGACGCTTTCATTTCACCATTCGGTACTGGTGTTTCATTTGTTGCTCAAACAAGTCGTACATTAGCCGCTATGGTTCAAAATGAACACATGCCTAAGTTCTTAGGTAAAATCAATGAACGTTGGGGTGTTCCAAGAATTGCGATGGTTGTTAACATGATCATTTCTGTTCTACTAGTTGCTCTATTTAGAAGTTGGGGCACTCTAGCAAGTGTTATTTCTACTTCAACATTGATTGCTTACTTAACTGGTCCAGTTACAGTAACATCATTGAGAAAAATGGCACCTAATTTCAAACGTCCAATTCGTATGAGAATGCTACAATTCATGGCACCATTAGCTTTCGTGTTAGCTAGTTTAGCTGCATACTGGGCAATGTGGCCAACAACCGTCAAGGTTATCGTAGTTATTCTATTAGGTCTTCCATTCTACTTCTACTTTGAATGGAAAACTGACTGGAAGAAGACAAAGAACCAATTCGCTGGAAGTTTCTGGATGATTGGTTACCTAATCTTCATCTCAGTAATGTCATACGTAGGTTCAGCACCATTCGGTGGTCAAAACTGGATTCCATATCCATTGGACTTCGTTGTGATTATTATTGTTTCCCTAGCTTTCTACAGATGGGGAATTTCCAGTTCAATGGTAAGTACTGATCTTCATAATGCTAAAGTGGTCAATGACCAAATCAATCTAGACGCATATGAAGATGAACCAACTGACGAAAATAAAGAAGACAAATAAAGCATAAGAACACCATTTGGTGTTCTTTTTTATTTGTCCGGTATTTTATTTCTTGACAATTATAATTCTTAAACTTAAAATGAACTTAACTTAAATGAGAGGAGAAAGAACCAATGAAGAATATTTTATCAAAAAATCTAAGTTCTCGTTGGCAAAGCTGGTGCCTATAGGTCGCATTACTAGTATAGATGCGACTTATGATGCAATCATTAAGCGCATCTGTACCGGCTTCTTTCTCACGAATAAATAAGCCTGTGCGGATATGATTCAAACACCACAGGCAAAAAGAACGGGTAACCTGTAGTGTCTTGGGTTATCCGTTTTTTTATTGCATTTATGTACCATTTTAAGCTTTATGCCAAAAGGAGAATGAGTTATGAAAAGACTTTATACAGTCATTTTTGTCCTAGTCGTCTTACTAGGTTTTGGTTTTTACCAAGAAAAACAACCACACAAGATCAGCCGTGATCACACCCCTACTGTTGGGATTTTACAACTTACAGAACATCCCGCACTAGACGCTATCCATAAAGGAATTATCGATGGATTGAAGGAATCTGGTTACATTCCAGGTAAAAACATCAATATTGATTTTCAAAACGCAGAAGGTGACCAAGGAAACTTAAAGACAATGAGTTCTAAGTTTGCAACCGAAAACGTCGACATGTCAATCGGTATCACCACCCCATCAGCGCAAGTACTAGCTAACACAGTTAAAAACGCCCCGCTTATTCTAGGTGCGATTACTGATCCTAAGTCAGCTGGTTTAGTTGATTCAAATGAACACCCAGGTCGTCAAGTTACCGGTGTTTCAGATTTTCCTCCAATGAAGGAAGAATTAAAGCTAATCAAAGAAATTATGCCTAATCTACATACTCTAGGGGTAATTTACACATCAAGCGATGACTCAGCTACATCTCAATATCATCAATTCGTTGAACTATGCAAGAAGGAACACGTTAACGTTAAGGGATACTCAATTTCAAACACTAACGATTTAAACCAAGTTGCTACTCAAATGGTGCAAAACGTTGATGCCGTCTACGTACCAAACGACAACACCGTTGCTTCAGCAATCCAGACATTAGTAAACGTTGCTAACACCAAAAACGTGCCAGTCTTCCCTACTGCTTCAACTGTTGTTAAGCAAGGTGCATTAGCTACCATTGGTTTGAACCAATACAAGCTAGGTGTTCAAACTGGTAAGATGGCCGCTCGTGTCCTAAAGGGTGCTAACCCAGCTGATATGCCAATCGAAAAACTAAGCCATGGTGATCTAGCAATCAACTTAGGCCAAGCCAAGAAACTTGGTATCAAGATTCCTGACTACCTACTTAAGGAAGCCAAAAGAAACGGAGTGATTTACAAATGAGTTTAATTATTTCAGCAATCGGACAAGGACTATTATGGTCAGTAATCGGAATTGGTCTTTACCTAACATTTAGAATTCTAGACTTCCCTGATATGACCGTTGAAGGAACTTTCCCAATGGGTGCTGCAACTGCTGTTACAGCAATTGCTCATGGTGTCAATCCAGTTTTAGCTACCATCCTAGCCTTCTTGGTTGGATGTGTCGCTGGTCTTGTTACCGGTCTTTTATACACTAAAGCCAAGATTCCTGTACTACTTGCCGGAATCTTAGTTATGACTGCCTCATACTCAATCGATCTTCGCATCATGGGTAAGCCTAACCAATCACTATTAGGTCTACCTACCTTACTAAGCGGTAAGTTCCTACAATCATTACCACCTTACTTCGATGGTGTCTTCGTTGGTTTCGTAGTCATCACCGTCGTAACTTTAATTCTTATTTACTTCCTACAAACTGATTTAGGTCAAGCCTTCATCGCCACCGGTGATAACGAAAACATGGCCGAATCATTAGGTATCAACACCGATAACATGAAAATCATGGGTGTGAGTGTATCTAACGGACTAATCGCCCTAGGTGGTGCTTTAGTTGCCCAAAACAACGGTTACTCCGACGTTAACATGGGTATCGGTATCATCGTTGTTGCCCTAGCATCAATCATCATTGGTGAAGTTATCTTCGGTGATTTAACCATGAACCAACGTCTAGTTGCCGTAATTGTCGGCAGTATTTTATACCGTCTAGTATTACTACTAGTTCTACAACTTGGTTTCAACGCCAACGACTTGAACTTAATCTCATCAATCCTACTTGCGATTTTCATGGGTCTTCCCGCATTCGAAAGTCGTTTCCATCTAAAACATGTCTTGAAAAGGGGGCTAAAAAATGACTAAGACAATCTTTCAATTAAAAGACGTCGTAAAGACTGTTAACGAAGATACTCCAGAAGAATTAAACATCTTAGATCACGTTGACCTAGACATTCATGAAGGCGACTTCATCACCATTCTAGGTTCCAATGGTGCTGGTAAATCAACATTATTCAACACCATTGGTGGCAACCTTCGCCCTACTTCTGGTCAAGTTATCTACAAGGATAAAGACATCACTAACATGTCAGTTGTTAAACGCACATCATTTTTAAGCCGTGTCTTCCAAGACCCTAAGCTAGGAACTGCTCCTCGTATGACAGTGGCTGAAAACCTATTGCTTGCTGAAAAACGCGGTGGTCACCATCACCTGGTACCTAGGAAGCTAAAGGGTGAAATGAAACGTTTCAAAAACATCACCGCTAAGATGAACAACAACTTAGATCATCGTTTAAACACCGCCACCGGTAGTCTATCTGGTGGTCAACGCCAAGCATTGAGTTTTTTAATGGCAACCATCAAAAAACCCGGCATCTTACTACTAGATGAACATACCGCTGCATTGGATCCTAAGACATCCCAAAACCTAATGGACATCACTGATGAAACCATCAAGGAACAAAATCTAACCTGTCTTATGATTACCCACCACTTAGAAGATGCATTGAAATATGGAAACCGTCTATTGGTACTCCACCAAGGAAAGATTTCATACGACATCTCAGGTGAAGACAAGAAAAAGCTAACTAAAGAAGAACTACTTACATTCTTCAACGATATTCAATAAAAAAGGAAGGCATCAAACGATGTCTTCCTTTTTTTAACTTATTTTTCGTATATTTTGACAAGTCCTTGGGTTCCGTCATTACCTAATTGATAATCGTTAACCATCTTGTCGTATAGTTGTTTAGCTAATTTGGTAGCTGGTAAATTAATGTGCATTTCTTCGGCACCTTGTAAGGCAATTCGTAAGTCCTTTAAGAAGTGCTTAGCTGAAAAGCCTGGCTTAAAGTCACCCTTCAATACACGTGGGCCATAGTTATCTAGACTCCAGTTGTCAGCACTACCACTTGAAACAGTGTCCATCATGGAAGCTAAGTCCAAACCGGCAGCTTTACCGTATTCGTACATTTCGACCATTCCAGTCATAGTACCGGCAATCATGATTTGGTTTGCCATCTTAGTATGTTGGCCCTTACCAGGACCACCAAATAGTTTTACTTGGCTGCCCAAGGTATCTAGAATTGGTTTGACCTTATCAAAGGTATCTTGCTTACCACCAACCATGATGGTTAAGGTACCCTTCTTGGCACCGACGTCACCACCGGATACTGGTGCATCCAATGTTTCGATACCATTCTTTTGTCCTTCTTCAAAGATTTCTTCGTCTAATTTTGGTGTTGAAGTGGTGGAATCAATCAAGATGGTGTCTGAATTAGCACCCTTGAATAATCCGTTATCACCAAAGTAAATTTCTTTTACGTCATCAGGGAAACCAGCAATTGTAATCACAACATCTGAAGATTGAGCAATTTGTTCAGGTGTATCCACCCACTTAGCACCGTTATCAATTACGCTTTGTGCGTGGGCCTTAGTACGGTTAAATACGTTTACCTCATATCCTGACTTCAATAAATTATTAATCATTGAGGAACCCATTACACCGGTCCCAATAAATCCAATTGTCATGTTTCATCCCTCCTTGATTAAAACACTAAGGCTATTTATCGATATCTTCAAACATTTAGCTTAATTCCTATCAGGTCCAATATTTGTTATAATAGATATGTAAATCTTTTTTCCGAATGGAGGATTATTATTATGAATAATGGTGACAATGACAACCGTATTCGTAAATATACTTTCGATGATACATTTATGAACTCCGAAAATAATCAGTCAAATTCAAACCACATTTGGCCAATTATTATCTTTATCGTCGTTGTGGCTGCATTAATCTTAGGCGGGGTAAAAGCCGTTACCTACTTCACTAGCAACCATGACAATCAAACCACTAAGATGACTCAATCAAGTAATCAAAGTAGTTCAAGTTCAGATGAATCAAATACATCCGAACAAAGTAAGAATAACCAAAATAAGAGTAATTCATCAAACCAATCAAAGAAGAAAACAATGTTTGATGGTACTCACATCTTTAGTTCTGTTGCTGATGCGCAAAACTACGCGAAGGCAACACAAAATCAGTGGATCCAAGAAGGTTACCAAACATACACCGTTTCAGCCGATTCGCAAGGTTATTACATCTTAAAATTTGTTAGATAGGAGGATTATTCTTGAAAGTAAACGTTAAACTAGATAACAACCGTCTACCAGACAAGTACACCCGTCATGCAGCTGAGGAATTTAAGCAAAACGATTTTCCAATCGTTTCATTTCCTTTCTCCATTGAAGATGTTCCTGCTGATGCAAAAGAAATTGCCTTTGCACTAACTGATTTAGATTCAATTCCAGTATGTGGTTTTGAATGGATTCATTGGTTAGTCGCTGGTCTAGATGGTAAGGACGTAATTGTTCCTGAAAACGCGAGTCAAAAAAATCCATTACATTGGATTCAAGGTAATAATAGTTCGGCTGGTCACATCTATAAGCTAGGTGATCAACCTATCAGTCACAAATACATGGGGCCTAAACCACCAAGTGGTGTTCATGATTACACATTGACAGTTTATGCGTTAGACCAAAAGCTAAACTTCAAGGATGGTTTCTGGTACAACGAACTAATTCATAACATCGATGGTCATATTATCGAACAAGTAAAAGTTGATTTACCTGTTGAAAACTAAAAAATACGTTGCCAATTTGGCAACGTCTTTTTATTTTTATATTATAGTCGAGCAATTCGTTGAGCTTCATCTTCTAGTCTAAAACACAAATCTAATGCGTCCTTTTTGAAGTCCTCAATAAAACTTTCTCCATTTGATTTAAATTCAGCAATTTGACGACCGCTAATACCGGTAACTGTAAATGTTACTCCATCATCAGCAAGCTTAGAAGTGTCGTAGTGACCTTCTTCAGCTTCTTCAAGATAATCTTGGAATAGATCAGCAACCGCTTGGAAGATTACTTCTTCTTCGGTTACCTTGTGTCCATCGATTAGCATACGAGCCATCTTTAATTTTACTTCGTCCATGTTTTCTGGAATTAATTCACTCATTATTAACACCATCCTTAACTGCTATTTTATCATAATCCATATTCATTTTTAGAAAATAATGCGTTAAAAATGAAATCACTTTTTCAATCATGTTATTATCTTATTATAAAGGAGTGTTCGAAATGAAAATCGGAATTATCGGTGCAGGCCCTCGTGGTCTGTTAATGCTTAACAATTTGATTCAGAACTTTGAATCATCTGATCATGACAATTTAACAATTCATCTTTTCGACCGTGCCGTTGCAGGTGGCCGTGTCTGGAAAGTCAAACAACCAATCAGTCTAATTATGAATACCCCTGCGAATGAACTTTCATTATTTGATGATGGCCAAAAAGATGCACTAAGTGTTGCGCAATGGTGCCAATCAAATATCTCAAAGAAGTTTATCAACAATCTAGATGTTGATAACAAAGATGAGTTACTAACAGCTGTTGATAAGATTAACGACAGAAGTTATGTCCCTCGTGCCATTTGCGGTGCTTACTGTCAATGGTTCTTCCAACAATTAGTTGAGAAAATTAAGGACAATGACAGCATCAACTTGGCTGTTCACTTCAACCAAAATGTGGACAACGTCGAAAAGGTCAAGGGTGATTCTTTCGTCGTATCTGTGGGTGATGTGGATTACCCTGTTGATAAGCTAGTATTCAGTCTAGGTCAACAAGAAAACAAGTTAACCAAAGACCAAGAATCACTTCAAAAATACGCTAAGAACTGTGGGCTAACCTACATTTTACCTGGTGAAGCTGATGAAGCAGACTTATCAACAATTACCAGTGATCAAAATGTGATTATCCGTGGAATGGGTCTTAGTTTTAATGACTTCGTATCCCGTCTAACCGAAGGCCGTGGTGGATACTTTACCGACAACGGTGACAACACTTTAACCTACCACGCATCAGGTGATGAACCTACTATCTACGCTGGTTCAAGACGTGGGGTGCCTTACTATCCTAAGGCAATTAGTCAAAAGGCATTCAACGAAAACTATCCAGCTGTCTTTTTAACCAACGAAAATGTGGATAAACATCTAAAAGATGGTCACATTTCCTTTGAAGTTTTCCACATGTTATTAAGATTAGACATCGAATATCGTTACTACAGCTTCTTATTCAGTCTAAAACATCCAGAAATCGATGTTGAAGACTTCCAAAAGAAGTTCAGAGAAACTAATAACCACAACGCTTTAATCGGTAGTTACCATCTACCAACTGAAGAAGTCTTTGATTGGGATAAGATTTTAAACCCGGTAGCCGGTGTAAAGATATCAACATTGGATAACTATCAAGAACACATCAAAACTTGGTTAAAAGAAATGATCGACGATGCACTTCTAGGCTCTAAGACCGGTCCTGTCATCGGTTCACTAGAAATGCTACGTGATCTTCGTGACAACATTCGTTACGTGTTATCCAATCACTTATTCACAAACGACGATTTGGTGCATAAGTACCTAGGTCGTTTCTCTTCTGACATGAAATTCCTATCCCAAGGTGCTCCAGCGGTTCGAAGCCAGGAAATCTTAGCATTGATGGATGCAGGTATCGTTAAGATTATCGGCCCTCAAATGCAAGTAATCGGTGCCAACCACAAGTTTATTACTCGTTCAGCATTCTACGGTGAAGAAATCATCCATGGTGATGCTTTGATTGAAGCACGTACCAATGCTCCTGTTACCAAGGTTTCTGCAAACCCGGTTATCACCAGCATGATGGAAAAAGGGTTAATCAAGCCGCTCCCAATCACTTTATCTGATGGTGAAATTGTGGAGAACTCATCTGTGGATATCGATATTAAGACTGATCAAGTGGTCGGCCAACCAAACTTATACACATGGGGATTAAATACCGAAGGTTTATACTTCGTTACCTCAGCCATTCCTCGTCCAGGTGTAAATGATTCAATCTTACGTGCCGGGGACGATATCGCAAAAGGGTTATTAGACATACCTGTTGAAAACCCAACCATATACATGTAACTAAAAAGCCATTCTTTTCGAATGGCTTTTTTTATTTGAGTTCTTCTTTTCTGTCGATAATAAACTTTGCAAAATGCTGACTTGCTATTGGTAGTTCGTCCTTACTCTTATACACAATTGCGACCGGTCTCGTTACGTTTGGTTCTACCGGCTTACTTACGATATTGAAATCAGTGCGACGGTAAACAAGTTCGGATAGGATACTTACCCCTAGTCCTGCTTCGACCATCGCCATGATTGTGTAGTCATCTTGAATCTTGTAGCGAACGTTTGGTGTCACACCTGAACGTTTAAATGCTTCAAGTGGTTCACTGTATCCACCACCCTCAACTAGGATGAATGGATCATCGGCAAGTGCTTCAATTGGCACAACATCGGCGTTGGCGTATGGATGGTCAACGGGAATGAATGCATTCATGTTGGTGTTGTGGACAATCGTCTTATTAAAACCTTCTCCGTATTCAGCAGTCATGATGGCAAAATCAATTTGGTCGGTTTTCAACCAATCGATGATGGTTCCATAGTCACCCTGGTTTAAAACGAAATTAATCTGTGGATAAAGCGCCTTAAACTCTTTGAAGAGGTCTGGCAACCAGTAACAACTAACACTGGTAATTGCCCCAATTCTGACCGTTCCTGATTGAAGACCATTAATAGCGTTAGCGGTGTCGATTAATCCACGATATTGACGAAGTGCTTGTCTGATGTGTGGATAAAGTTTTTCACCATCAGGTGTCAATTCGACTCCTGATCTGGAACGCTTTAGGATGTGCATATTGAATTCTTTTTCCAGATTGGACATCATTTGACTTACGGAAGATTGGGTATACCCCAGTTGCTCAGCAGCTTTGGTGAAACTCTTATTCCTTAATACTGCTTCTAGTACAATAAATCGATTCATCTTATATCATCTTTTCTTATGTAAATATTGAATTTATTAATTTTACTTATGTTGGTACTCATTATATAGTTAATAGTACAAATAAACAAGAAAAGGTGTTGATATCTATGCAAATATTTAAAAAAGAATCGGTTAGCAATTATTTAGAGGCCGATTCACGATTATCCAAGACCTTAACCACCAAGGACTTAATCGGTCTGGGTATCGGTGCCGTTATTGGTACCGGGATTTTTATCCTTCCCGGTCATGAAGCAGCTAGTCATGCTGGACCTGCCGTCGCAATTGCCTTTTTAATGGCAGCTATCGTTTCCGGATTAGTTGGTATGGCTTATGCTGAATTCTCGTCTGCGATGCCAATTGCTGGATCAGCTTATTCATTTGGTTCCGTTGTCTATGGTGAGATTGTTGGTTGGATTTTAGGATGGGCCTTAATCCTTGAATACTTCCTAGCAGTATCTGCAGAAGCAACAGGTTTTGCGGCTTACTTCAATAACAATATTTTAGATGCTATCGGAATTCATTTACCTACAGCATTGCAAGCTAGTCCCATGGAAGGTGGAGTAATTAATATTTCAGCTGTATTGATTGTTGTAATCATTGCAGGTATTCTTCTAATGGGTTCTGAAATGTCTAAACGAGTTGAAAACTTTGCTGTGATTGTGAAAGTCGCAATCATCATTATCTTCATTATTATAGGTGCTTTCTACATTAAGACAAGTAACTATGTTCCTTTCTACCCTGCACAATTCCACTCAACTCCATTCGGTATGGGTGGTATCTTCACTGCAGCTGCAACTGTATTCTTTGCCTTTATTGGATTTGACGCACTAGCATCTAACTCTGCTGAAACAATTGATCCTGGTAAAAACGTTATTAAAGGAATCATTGGAACAGTTGTATTTGCGGTAGTTTTATATGTTGCCTTTTCAATGGTACTTACTGGAATTGTTAATTACAAAGAACTAAACGTGGATGATCCAGCAGCTTATGCACTTCAAATTATTCATCTATCAGCATTCAATAAATTAATTACTATCGGTGCTTTGTTCGGAATATTTACCGCTATGGTAACCATGTTTATCGGTGGTTCACGTCTTGTATACGCACTTGGTCGAGACGGTCTACTACCAAAGTTCATCGGTCGAGTTCATTCCAAGCATTCTGTACCCAAAAATGCAATTATCATTGCAACAATTGTTCAAGCAATTTTTGCTGGTTTGGTTCCATTGACTCAACTTGCATCACTAATTAATGCTGGAACATTGATTGCATTTGCATTTATTTCATTTGGTATAATCAAACTTCGTCGTAGAAAAGATATTAAAAACACAGGATTTAAGATGCCATGGTATCCATTCCTACCAATCGTAGCTGGTGTATTCAGCATCTTCTTCATCATCATGCTTCCAGATGTTACCAAGATTTCAGTTGGTATCTGGATTGTGATTGGCTTTATCTTCTACTTTGTTTACGGTGTTCATCATTCTAAACTACAAAAACAAGAATAAACGAAAAAAGCCCTGGATTAAATCCAGTGGCTTTTTATTTTTCGTTATAAATAAATGAATTATCCGGAATACGGATTAGAGTATAACTCTTGAACTGACGTCTTGCATGTAATCCGATTCCATTCCAAAAACTGTCTTTATACGTAACGGTTACGTCGGCAACCCACGCTCTTTGGTATTTTCTGTCTAGCATCTTAGCTTCATTATCATTCCATCTAACCGCTGACTTTTGAACATTAATTTCGCTATTAGTACCAACTAGCACACTTGATGCTGAGCTTGATACTGATAAACGCTGTCCATTAACCAAATATGAGTAAGACTGATTCAAAGATGAATTATTCCCACTTTTGACCTTCACATAGTAAGAGCTGTTCCCATTGGTATCCAAAATTAATGGTTTGAAGTCACGAGAAGTGACAACATTTGATCCATTAATGTTTGGATAGAATGTCTCAAAAGACATAAATCCAATCCCAGCAAATAACACGACGATTTGTGCAATCGTCTTTAAATGGTGAGTTAATGAAAAGTCGTAGTGCCCATTTATGATTAGCCTACTTCTTCTTACCCCGATGTTATGAATAATAAAAATTGCATAAATAAACAAAATTATCCAAAGAAGTAGGCCAACTATATTCCAGGCCGATTCCATAAATCTTCTCCTTTATACTAGTAATCAAAGATACCTTACCATTTTACACTATTTTAATAAAAATACAAAATTCTTATGCTAACTATTATTATTTCAATGATGAATCGTGATTATTCACTAGTTTTATTAACTTTGCAGTGTCAGAAAATTCAGCATAATCATTAACAACAACTGTAATCACTCGATCTTTTCCTGGTTGTTGAGCTGTCGCAACTAGACATAATCCAGCGGCAACAGTATATCCCGTTTTTAATCCATCAACGTGCAAACTTTCATCGTAGAATGGTCTACCAGGTAGTAAACTATTTTCATTAAATAATGTTTGACCATCAACTTTTTCATATACTTGTTTGGCATCATCAATTGCCTTTGGATAAATTGATAGGACGTGATCGGCAATGATTGCGATACTCTTGGCTGAGATCATGTTGGCATCGTCTTTGCCACCGACTTGAGCGTAACCAAACTTAGCTAAGTCACTATTTTCTAGTCCTGATGATGACACAAAGGTAGCGTCTAAATGCCATGCCTTGGCTTGTTCGTTCATCATCTTGACGAACTTAACATTAGAACCTGCTACCCATTGACCCAACGCGATTGCCGCATTGTTGGATGATTGAACTAAAGCGGCCTTATATAAATCACTAACGGTGTACTTGTGGCCATCCTTGAACTTAAAGCCACCTAGTTCAACGTCGTCACCTAGTTTCTTTAGTCCCTTGTTACTGGTGTCGACTACTTGATTCCAGCCGTTGGTCTTTTCGGCCTTTTGAATCGCTAGATATAAGGTCATTAGTTTAGCTAATGATGCGACCTTAATCTTCTTGTCTCCGTTTTGTGAATAAATTACCTTATTCTTGGTAGAGTCTAGTGCCACAGCAGCACTCGCGTTCTTTACTTTGTCCTGTGACACCTTAATTAAGTCGGTCTTATAGGTTTGTGAATCTTGTTGGTAGTCAGGTTGATAACCTTGTTTTGAGTTTGTTATTTTGGTGTATTCTTGGCGAATAAATGAGAATGGATTATTAAATTGTTCGTATGCCCCTAATCCAATCGCCGCGACGAATATTATTGTTAGTCTTTTCACTGATTTTTTCATTCATTTTTACTTCCATTTATCATAATTTCACTATCTAAAGTTACCACGAAATCGTTGTTACGACAAGGTATCTAGCGCTTTAAAATTATTAATAAAAATATAAGTATTGCATTTAATTTTAATAAATAGTATAGTTGATTTAAATTGATAATTAATGTTTGGGGTGCCGGCATTCGGCTGAGATTCATACCCATAGTACCTGATTCAGGATAATCCCTGCGAAGGAAAACAACCCTTTTATTTTTAATGCTTTACTAATTTATAAAAATAAATTGGACTCCGAACACATATTGTTTGGGGTCCTTTTTTTCTGGAGGAAACTATGAAAAACACATGGTCACTTAGAAACATCATTTTACTTACATTAATCTCAATTATCTGTGGAATTATCTTTTTTGCCACAGGATTCTTATACAACGCAGTAAGTCTTGCACTTACTCCTTATGGTCTAGCACCTCTTGCTAACGATCTACTACTTGGACTTTGGATAATGGCAGCCCCACTTGCTGGTTTTATTTTCAAACGTCCTGGTGCTCCATTCTTAGCTGAAGTGATTGGTGCCATCGTTGAAATGTTCTTAGGTGGACAATGGGGAGTTGAAACAGTTGTCACTGGTATCGAACAAGGTATTGCAACTGAATTAGGTTTCGTTGCCACTAAATACAAACACTTTGATTGGTTAGGTTTAATTGCCACTACCATCTCAACTACTGTTATTACATTTATCTATGACTGGTTCAAGAATGGTTACAATGCTTATGCTATTCACCTACTTATCATTATGTTTATTGTCAGATTCATTTCTATTTTCATCTTTGGTGGTGTGTTATCCAAACTTATCGCCAACATGTTGGAAAAGAGTCACGTTATCAAATAATAGGAGTGTCATTTTTTGAATAACTTATCGATTAACAATTTGACATACCAATACACTGGTACTTCGAAGCCGACTTTTAAAAGGGTTAGCCTGGACTTCGAATCTAATCAAATGTCGTTGATATACAGTCCTTCTGGATCTGGTAAATCAACGCTTTTGAAGACAATCGCAGGATTTTATCCACAATACAACGACGGTACAATCAACGGCGTTATCAATTTTAATAATCAAAACATCTCAGAATTTTCAGAATGGCAATTACGTCAGACTATTTCCATGATGTTTCAAGATCCAATGCAACAATTCTGTATGACTACCGTGGAAGACGAATTCATATTCACACTTGAAAATCTTCAGATTCAACCTGATAAAATGAATCAAATTATTGAAGATGCTCTTTCTTTTACTCATACTAATGATTTAAGAAAACGTGATTTCAAGGCTCTTTCCGGTGGAGAAAAGCAAAAAGTTGCGCTAAGTATTATCGTAGCAATTAACGCTCCTGTGATTCTATTGGACGAACCATTCGCTAATGTCGATATCAAATCTCGTCTGGAACTAATTAGTCTATTGAGCCAGCTAAAAGAATCAGGCAAGATTGTCATCGGTATCGATCACGATCTTATGGGATACGAAAATCAAATCGATCAGTTAATTGGTTTTGATGAAGACGACACAACGTTTAAACCGTTAGATGATGCGGCAGTTTTTAAATTATTCAATCAATTTAACGACTCCACAAATCGTCCACTAACAAGCGAAGTTGTTGGAGAACCCATAATTAACTGTTCAGATTTATCAATTGCCAACTATGACATGAATTTAATAAATCATTTAGATTTAGACTTAATTAGAGCAAAGACAACCTTAATTACCGGTCCAAACGGATGTGGTAAATCAAGTTTGTTCAAAACATTTATCAAACAGCACGATTTTGATGGTGAAATTAATTTTAACCGCAAATCAATTCGCAAAATCCGTTTAAATAAATACTTACAAAACGTTGGAATGATTTTCCAAGAATCAACCAAGCAATTCATTAAAATCACTGTTGAAGACGAATTAGAACTATCCAAGAAGAATGCATTCAACAACTGGTTTAACGACAAACAAATCACAGAATTCACTCACCGTCTTGGTCTAGACGAGTTGTCCGATCGTGTCATTTACTCTTTAAGTGATGGCCAAAAAAAACGACTACAAATCCTAAGCATGGTTATGATGGGACACTCACTTCTTCTTTTAGACGAACCTTTTAATGGTATCAACATTGAATATATTGCCGTGGTTGTTGATTTATTGAATCAAGCAAAACAAAATGGTCAAACTCAATTACTTATATCTCATCAAACACATGGTCTAGAAAACTTAATTGATTACCATTTAGCCTTTGATAATCACAAACTATCTTATCAGGAGGCCTTTTAATGAATCCCGTATTAAAACTACTGATGATGTTAGTGATTGCACTGGAAATCTCATTTACAACATCAGTTAGACTAAATCTAGTTATTTTTATCGTTAGTCTAATTTATCTAATCTTTTTCGCTTCTTTCAAGCGAATTATATACTTATTATTTGTTACATTAATTCCTGCGATCGGAATTTATTTCGCTCAAAAGATTAATGGTAATTATCAATATGGTATCTTATTGGTGACACGTCTATATGCGTTTGTCACCCTTGGTGGAACCTACACTTGTAGAACATCCATCGAGGATTTGGCTGGAAGTCTAGAACAAAACTTTCGCGTACCCAGCAAGTTTGCCTACGGAGTCATGGGAGCCTTTAACTTGATTGAAACTATCAAACAAGAAATTATTGATATCAAGTTAGCTGCTAAAATGAGAAACGTACACTTATCGTATGTTTCACCTACCCTTTACTTCAAGTCAATCCTGGCTGCGATGAACTGGTCCACCCTACTAGCCCAAGGAATGAATTCGCATTTATTTGTTGAAGGAAGTAGCAGAACCCATTTTAAAAAAATAACAATTAAAACCACTGACTACCTAATTTTGATAGTCGTACTTATTGCTATCCAAATTATCCTAATTTTTTAGACTTTATTTTTCTACTTATACTAAAATAAGTTATAATGTAATTGTCGGATGGATTTTGTTAGGAGGGTTCTTATGAATCGTAAATTGAATAAGATTGCTGAAGAAATTGTTACTTATCAGAAAAATAATGATATCCCAGATACATTATTGGCTTATAACCTACATTTTAGTGTAGAAGAGTTGCATGACATTAAGAGCATGCGTAGATCTCCAAATAAGGATGAAGTAAATATAATCAAACAAAAATTAGGCTAAGCAAAAAAGAACCCGAAAAATCGGGTTCCTTTTTTTATTACATATCGCCTTTTCTTCTTAGGCGTTGTTCATCTAGATAAGCATAGATGTATTCAAAACCAACTTCAACAATGTCATTTAAAGGAATCTTTTGACCATATATGAAGAAGTTAACTGTTTCATCCAATAGGCTGAACTTCATTGATTCAGGTCCAATCTTTTCCGGGTAACCCAAGAAGTTACTGCCAGACTTCAATTGTAATCTGATCAATTGGTGCTTATTCATCGATTGAGTCAAGATAGCATTTAAATTATCCTCAGTACTGTCGAATTCACGTGAATCGTTTAATACCGGTTGTGAAGCATTATTGTCAGCGATGTTTTGGTCCTTCATTAGTTGAACCAATTCAAGGTAGTCGTTGCCAACGGTGACTCGTTGGATGCCATTCATTCGAATGAAGACATAGCCACCAAATTGACCAGACATGTCGACCACCTTTAGGATGGCTCCACTGTCGTTTAACATGATGACCTCACCAACATAGAAGAAGTGGTCATTGTATCTACAACGGACTTCGACTAGATTGTGATGATGAAATGAGTCGTTCAACAAATCAATAATGTTGTTGATTGATTCAGCTGTCTTAGCAATGTTATTTTCTTTAACCTTATCCATCACCTTACTCATGACGCTAAGTTCACGACCCTGAAATTCAATAATCATGCTTTGATTAAAGCCCATGGTTACTAATTCATTTTGCATGAAGTCAAACTTGTTAATGCGGAGGAACTTAAAGGAATCATTGTTGATTTTCTTAACCATCCCTGTGTAGAAACGTTCCGCATCATTGTCGTGAATTAGGATAACCTCTTGGTTTAAGTATGCTTGAATTAAAATTTGTGGGAACAAGTTATTGTTAGTATCAAAATGAAGTTCGCTGGGTTTGGATTCCATTAATCCTTCATCTTTGGCGATTAGCATCTTTTCTTTAATGCTGTCTAGGTCTTCACTTTGACGCTCCACGCTCTCGATGATGGCAGTCTTCATTGCGACGTATCCATCGGCTAGACCGCTTGATTCGTATGTGGCAATGATAACCTCGTCATCGTTGTAAGTTTCAATATAGCCGGTATAGAAAATATCGCCAGTATTTAGATAGATATTCACCAGTTGTTTCTTGCTCATTGCTGCATTTAAATCTGCAATGATAGAGTTCATAAACATCCCTCACTCTATGATATCGCGTTACTCATAAATCTAGCTAACTCTTCGCCAGATTTGTGCGCACTTAACGCAATGATTAATTTAATACGTGCTTTTTGTCCGTTTAGGCCGTGACAGAATTCTAAGCCCATTTCTTCCAGTTGGATTCCTCCACCTTCGTAGGCGTAGATATCTTGGGCAACCCCACTTAGACATCTGGAAACTAAAATGACTGGTATGTTTCTGTCGACTAAACGTTTTACTGAATCTAATGTTTCAGGAGGTAGGTTACCAGCACCTAGTCCTTCGATTACTAGACCGTTAGTTTGATCATTATCTAAAGCGTCAAACAAGGTTCCGTCCATACCGGCAAAAGCCTTGATTAGATAAACGTGGTCCACTAGTGAATCGATGTTGACGACTTCACTTTGGATTAGTTCTTGGTAAAATGTTGGTTCATGTTTGGAAATAATTCCGATCGGACCAAAGGTTGGTGTTCTAAAAGTCGCCACATTTGTAGTGTGGGTCTTAGTAACGTATCTGGCAGTGTGAATTTCATCGTTCATTGCCACCAAGACACCCTTGTTCTTAGCTTGTGGGCTAGCAGCGGTTGCTGCAGCGTTCAATAGATTGTATAGACCATCTGAACCAATTTCGTTTGATGAACGCATGGCCCCAGTTACGACGACTGGAAAATCGTTGGCCAAAGTTAAGTCCAAGAAATACGCAGTTTCTTCTAGGGTATCGGTACCGTGGGTAACTACGACACCATCGTATCCTTGCTTTCTTGCTTCCTTAATTCGATTAGCGATTTCAAGCATTCTATCAGGGGTCATATGTGGAGATGGTAAGTTAAAAATCTCCTCATTAGTAATATCGATTCCTTGGTTTAATAAATTATCTTGTTGATTGGCGATTGGATTTTGTTCGTTTTGAACAACTTCCCCGCTTTCGTCTTGAGACATTGAAATAGTTCCACCGGTGTGAATTGCTAAAATATGCTTCAAGATTATCCCCCCTCGTTTCTATCAAATAGTACTTTCCATTGTACATTATATTTGTGAAAGTGAACAATTATATTCATTATAAGGATTGCTTTTTTTTAGAAATTCGTCTAATATTGAATTACAAAATTAAATCAGTTATTGCCTATATATTTACCATAATAAGGTTGGTAAGTTTCTACCCGGAACCGTAAAGTTCGGACTATAAGCAAAAAGATGAAGGTCTCTTTGCTTTTTCTAGCATTGAGGCTTTTTTATTTTTCAGGGTAATAATTAAATATTAGGAGGAATTTTGTTTGGATAATCATGAAAGCAAATTGCAACAGGTATCCCAATTTAAGGCTGCCATTTTAGGTTTCCAACACTTGTTAGCAATGTATTCAGGTGACGTTATCGTCCCATTGCTAATTGGTGCTTTCTTACACTTCAATGCAGCTCAAATGACTTACCTGGTTTCTGCAGATATTTTTATGTGTGGGATTGCCACACTATTACAACTTAAGAAGACCCCACTTACTGGGATTGGTCTTCCTGTTGTATTGGGATGTGCGGTACAAGTTATCACACCACTTGAAACTATTGGTGGTACTTTAGGTGTCGCATATATTTATGGAGCTATTATTTGTTCAGGTTTATTCGTATTTTTAATCTCAGGACTTTTCGCGAAACTACGTAAGTTCTTCCCACCAGTAGTTACTGGTTCACTAATTACCATCATTGGTTTCTCATTAGTACCAGTTGCCGTTCAAAACTTGGGTGGTGGAAATGCTTCAGCTAAGAACTTCGCCGACCCTCACGATTTAATCGTCGGTCTAATTACCATGGCCGTTATTATCTTGATTAACATCTTTGGAAAAGGTTTCTTCAGATCAATATCTGTATTGGTTGGAATGGTAGTCGGAACAGTGATTGCTTATGCACTTGGCATGATTTCATTTGCTTCAGTCGCTCAGGCTAGCTGGTTCCACTTCCCACAACCTTTCTACTTCGGCACACCTCACTTCAGTTGGTCAGCTATTCTAACCATGATTTTAGTATCACTAACTACCATGGTGGAATCAACCGGTGTCTTCTTGGCACTTGGTGATTTAACTGGTCGTAAACTAAGTGAAAAAGACCTAGCTAACGGTTACCGTGCTGAAGGAATTGCCGCTATGCTTGGTGGTATCTTCAACACCTTCCCATACTCAACTTTCTCAGAAAACGTTGGTGTGGTTCAACTATCAGGTATTAAAACTAAACGTCCAATCTACTACGCCGGATTATTTCTATTAATCTTAGGTCTACTTCCTAAGGCTGGTGCTGTGGCAACGGTAATTCCAAGTTCAGTACTTGGTGGTGCCATGGTTGTAATGTTTGGTATGGTTGGTGTTCAAGGTATCCGTATTTTACAAAACGTTGACTTTAACAAGAATGCGAACCTATTAATCGTTGCCCTATCTGTTGGTACTGGTATTGGTGTAACAGTTTACCCACAAATCTTCAGATCACTTCCACAAGCTGCTCAAATCATCTTAGACAATGGTATCGTTGTTGGTGGTTTCTTAGCCGTCCTATTAAGTTTCTTATTTAGCTTAACTGGTCAAATTGAATTGGAAGATTAATCAATGTAAAATGATAACCATCATGTATAATATGCATGATGGTTATTTTTTTGGAGGCAATTATGGATAATAACGAAAGATTTTACGAACCCAAAAACTCAAAAGACGCAATGCGTTTTATCGAACGTTTATTCAACTCATACAAGGATTCTCCTTTGACCCAATCTCTATTGGTATACCACCAAAAGTTGATTAATCAATTGAGAGACAATATCGAACCCGCTGCTAAAACCGAAGGAATTGAAAGTCGTGTTAAAGCAGCGCAAAACATGCAACGCATCATGGCAGACTGGGTACAAATCAAGATGGCCGGCAAACCTTACAACGGTCGTATGCACCACTTTGATTTCCAGCCTGATTCAGCTCAACAAAAATTCAAACGAAACAACATTAAACTTTCAAATAACGGTGGTCATCAATCAAGTCGCCACTAAAAAAAGCCGCTTTTACAAGCGACTTTTTTATTTACTCTTTTTGCTTCTCATACATAACAAGATGTAGCAAAGAATTCCGGCAACTACAAAGATGAAACCATCAGTAATCGCAACACTATCAATCCCTCGATAAAAGGCATTGTGAACGATGGATAATAATGATGGGTTATGCATCTTTTCGGCGATTTCACTACCCGCAAATGGTCCAGCGTTTTGGAACACGTGCATCAATGAATCACCCATCCTAGATGTAACTAAGTGATTGTTGTAGGTATCGGTCAAGGCTAATCCTAGTACGACTAGCCCTAGACTTGTTCCGAATTGTTTACCAACGTTTAGTAATCCAGATGTCATCCCAATTTCCTTTGGTTCAACGGAACTAACGGCAATGTTAGATGATAGCGGATTAACGAATGCATTGGCCAAACCTAGGGTAACAAAGGTAGGAATAAAACCGTACCAGTGGTTTTGGTTACCCAAGAAGACCGGTAGGACAAACATCCCGACACCGGCTAGGACTAATACGAAACTGATGATTAGTCCCGGATCAATCTTAGTGACAATCTTACCTGAAATAGGGCCAATCACAAGTGAAAACGCACTAATTAGCATTAGTTGAGCCCCACTTTGTAGTGCTGAATAGCCCATGTAATTTTGTGATAACACGATGATGTAGCTAAATGCTGCATAGATGGCAATTCCCAATGTTAGGTTGGAAATGGCACTTCCCACTACCTGTCTGTTTTTAAGCAAACCAAGATCTAGCATTGGACTTGAAAAGTACTTTTCCCAAACGGCAAAAATGGCGATTAGAATGACACCAGCAGCCAATAAGACAAATACGTGCATATCAAACCAAGAGTATCTATAGTGGGTTTCTTTTTGAATTAAACCTAAAATAATACAGAACATAAAGGCAAATGATAATAGCATTCCGATAAAGTCGATTTTGCCACTATTGAATGTCTTAGAAGTTGGAATATATCTTACACTCATGAATAGTGCGATTACACCGATTGGGATATTCATCCAAAAGATGGATTCCCAACTAAAGAAGCTAAGCAGTATTCCCCCGAATAGTGGACCAAGCGCAGTGGATAGACCCGCGACGCTTCCCCAGATTCCAAGAGCTAGTCCTCTTGATGGTCCTTCAAAGATGTCGGCAATGATACTCATGGAAAGGCTAAGCATTCCAGCACCACCGATTCCTTGAATTCCACGGAAGATGATTAACCAAGTAATACTTGGTGCGACACTACATGCTAGTGAGAAAGCAGAGAATAATACCAAACTAATGATAAAAATGCGTTTTCTCCCTATTAAGTCCCCTAACTTAGAAATTAGGAACAACACGGCCGCAAACATTAATGTATAAGCATTAATGACCCATTGTAACTGGCTAAAACTACTGTTGAAGCTAGTCTGAATGGTTGGTAAAGCAACGTTTACAACGGTCACATCCAAAAGACCCATGAAGAATCCAAGGCAGACTGCGACCAGTGCAAACCATTTATTTCGACTTTGCATAACAAGTCTCCTTCGTATAATATTTCCTTCGCGCCTATCTAACGCGAGCCCACCTGTCGATATGCCTATCGATTGTTCCCACCGAGGAAACTATACCTTTTTCACTAATATAATATATTACATTAATATTATATTTTCGACTAGTAAAAGCTATTTACTAGCAAGTTAACACACCTATTTGTATAATAATCTTCTATTAAAGAATAGGTGGTGGATTGATGAATTACGATAAATATTTAGATGATTTAAAATACGAGGATGCCGATACTGTCCTAGGTAGTGTCATGAGTGCGGCTGGTTTCCCTAAAATCGAAAACATCGAGGATGCTTGTGACGTCGCATACCTATCAGGAAACGAATCCGATCGAAAAATCATCGAACAACATCAGCCTATGTTTTATAACACCTTTGAACACCGTCTAGTGAACAAACAAGACGTTACCAACATCATTAAACAACTAAACGCAAACAAAAAGTGAAACCAAAAAATGATTTCACTTTTTATCTGATATAGTTTTAATTTTATTTCAATAAGTGATAATCTATCAATTGTAGACAGCTAAAGGAGGGATGGAAATGAGACTATTATTAGGTGAATTTATCGGAACCTACATAATGTTATCTTTGGGATTAGTAACCAGTGTTATCATTAACTATTTCTTATTTCCAAAAGGTCAGAACCGTTTTATTACCGGATTTTACTGGGGTATTAGTATCCTGATTCCATCCCTGCTAACGACTTTCTTTTTCGGCACCGCCGAATATAATCCGGTTGTTTCGCTAACCCTAGCCGTTAATCATCAAATTCACTGGTGGCTAATGATTGGTGAAGTGATTACCCAAATTCTCGGTGCCTGGCTAGCATCCCTAACCGTTAAGGCCGTTTGGTCAAAATGGTTGGCTAGTCTTCCCTTGAACTTGAACTTCTATGCGACCGTCCCTCGTGACGTCAATAATTGGAAGCGTAACTTCAAGTGGGAAATCATCGGGACCTTCTTGATTATCGTTAATACAGAAATGCAAAATGACATCAATGCTCAATGGTGGATCAAGACCTTATTCTCATCATTACTAATGATGATTATCATAAGTATCGTTGCTCCAATCACTGGAGCCGCATTTAATCCTACTCGTGATTTAGTTCCTCGTTTCTTCTTTTCCAGAACTTACGATAAACGATTATCACAATGGAGATATGCGGTGGTCCCTTTCTTAGGACCTATCATTGGTGCCATTTTAGGAATTATCTTTTCAGTTATCTTTAGTCATTTTGTTTACAAGTCATGATGGCAAATGCATTTTCACCGGTATGAACTGAAACAATTGATGAAGTATATTGAACTAATACGTTAACGTTTGGGAATTGTTCTTCCAGACGTTTTTTTAATGCCATCGCAAATTCGTCACTACCAGTGTAACTGATACCGATGAACTTGTAGTTGGTGTTGGCGTTAGTTTCAAAGAATTGGTCTAACCACTTAGTAATGGTCTTCTTACCGCGACCCTTTAGTTGTAGCTTTAGGTCATCTGGTAGTAGTTGGAAGACAACGTGTAAGTTCATCATCTTTGAGATGATACCAGTTGCCTTGCTGATACGACCACCCTTTACTAGGTTTTCCAATGTGCTTACACCGATGTATAGTTCGGAGTTTTCAATATCTTGATTAACGTGGTCGATGATTTGATCACGAGTGTAATCACCTGATTGAGCCATCTTAGCTGCTTCAACTACTAGGAAACCTAGACTTTGGTCGATGTAGTGAGTGTTAACCACTTTAACGTCCCCGTCAGCGATTTCACTAGCTTGGCTAGCTGCGTGAACAGTTCCGCTTAATAAATCGGTCATGTGTAGTGATAAGACAGTGTCTCCGTCCTTAGTTAGTTCGTTGTATACTTCAACGAATTGACCGATTGAAGGTTGACTAGTAGTAGGGAAATCACCCTTTGGATTATCTTTGATGTATTGAATTAGTTTTTGACCATTCATATCAATGCCATCTTGGTAAGCGTCGTTACCAATGTTGACGTTCAATGGTATTACTTTGATGTCGTATTTATTAACAGTTTCTTCTGGAATTAATGCTGTTGAATCCGTCACAATTTTAATCATGTTATATCTCCTCGAATTCTTATTCTACCTATATAATAACGGTATTTAGAATATTTTTCAGTAATTATTTATCTAAATTTGGATTTATTCAAGGAAATAAAAAAGCCACCGTATATTCGGTAGCTTTTCATAATTATTTTTCATCAATTGTGGCTTGAATCTTACCTAATAGTAAGCGACAGATTGGGCCAACAATCACTAATTGTAGTGGTAATGCTAAGCATAGGTTTAAGATCCATGCACGGCCATACATTGCCCATGTGATATTTTCAAAACCAAAGGTAACGATGATACCAAATAGTGACATTAAGGTCACCATGCCAAGTACCATCATAGTTGAAATGCATAGCGCAATCTTAATTGGTGTTTGTTCCCATTCAGGTTTGAATATATAATTGAAAAAGATAGCTTTAACGAGTGGGCCAACTAACACTAAATCTAAGATGGCGGCAACTACTAATGCAAGTGGGTATCCCACTAATACTTCGATGATAAAACCGGCGTGAATTCCGCTAGCCATCGCGATGTTATATGCTTCCATAACGATAACCATAAGTCCGGCCATCATCCCTGTAAACATTAATTCCTCTTTAAATCCTCTAGGCATAATATACCCCTTTCTTTTATCTCTATTATTTAGCCTAGCACATCAAAAATTTTTTCATAAGTTACAATTCTGTTACAAATTACATATCAATGCTAAACGAAAGGAGGAACCATCTTGAATCGAATCGGAATCAGAGACTTAGTCGAATTCACACTGAGAAGCGGTGACTTAAACGCCCGTTTAAACAGTTCCAATACCGCCAGAAAAGGTGCCCAAATTCATCGCAAACTCCAAAAGAGCAAGTACATGCACTTTGAAAGTGAATACTATTTGGATACGAAACTAAAGATCAACGACATCGACTTTCACATTGAAGGCCGTGCTGATGGTGTCTTAATCGACGGTAAGAATGCCGAAATCATCGAGATTAAGACGTCCGACGTTGAATTTAAGGACTTACCGGAAAGCATCATGACACTTTACTGGGGTCAAGTGAAGGTCTACGCCTATTTCTTGATGCAAAAGTTCGATGAGCTAAATGAGGTCAAACTAACCCTCACCTACGTTCAAACGCCAGATGAAGTCATCTCAGATAACGAGATCACCATCAGTCGAGAAGAGGCCAAGCAGTTCTTCGACAACCTTATCAGTGAATATGAAGAATGGTTGAAGTTAAGAACCGACATCATTAAGGAAAGAAACAAGACCGCCAATCAAATGGCCTTTCCGTTTAAAGAATTCCGACACGGTCAACGTAACTTCTCCGCGGTTGTCTACAAGACAATCGCCAATCACAAGCACTTGTTTGCCCAAGCCCCTACTGGAACCGGGAAAACCATTTCGACACTTTTCCCCGCTGTTAAGTCGATGGGACAAGAACTATCCAATCGAATTTTCTATCTTACAGCAAAACAAAGTACGCGTATTGTCGCCAAGGAAGCAATGGACTTGATGATGGATAAAGGACTAAAGGCAAAGACAATCACTCTAACCGCCAAGGAAAAGATTACCTTTGAGGCCGAAAAGGATTTGAAACCCGAAGATAACCCCTACATGATTGGTTACTACGACCGTTTGAAACCAGCCATTAAAGATGTGTTAGAACATGTCGATCAAATCGACTTCGACGTCATTCAACAATACGCTGAACAATACAAGATTGACCCATTTGAATTCTCACTGGACCTCAGTCAATTCTGTGACGTCATCATCTGTGACTACAACTATCTATTCGATCCACAGGTGCACCTCCAACGTTTCTTCACGGTCGAGGATCCCGACAACATCTTTTTAATCGACGAAGCTCACAACCTGGTCAACCGTTCCCGTGAAATGTACTCGTCGGCAATCTCCAACAAAGTGTTACCCGACTTAATCAAGGTCACCAAGGACCAAGAGGATAATGAAAGACTGCATAAGGCGTTGAAATCATTTCGCCGTTCATACACCCTAAACGTCAAGCCACTGACCGAAAGCCACGAGGAATATGTCCACTTGGATAATCCACCAAGCGCTTTTGTCAAACAACTCAACAAGCTTTGCGATGTCATCTCCGATTGGCTCGGTAAGGAAGAAAAGGATGAAGAGTTAAACGATGCGATTGTCGATTACTACTTCACCCTTCTTAGTTTTCAACGCATCGCCGAACTATACGATGATACATTTAAGACCAGAATGTTTTATGACCGTGACCAAAACGTCATCATCAAGTTATTCTGCATGGACCCCAGTCCGTTTATCGGTGAATCACTCAAGCTCGGTGGTAGTGCCGTCTTGTTCTCGGCCACCCTTTCACCAATGGAATACTATCAACGCGTCTTGGGGGATGAAGAGGACAGTCTGGTCTATGAAATCGATTCGCCTTTCAATCCGCAAAACCAACAGGTGATTATTACCAACTACATTCAAACCACCTACTCCAAGCGAAAGAGTAGCATTCAACCAATTGTTGATACTATCAATGCGATGATTAACAGCAAGAACGGTCATTATCTAATCTTCTTGCCATCTGGTAAGTATCTAAACGATGTCGTCGAAGCATTTGAAAAGCAAAATCCAACCGTCGACGTCCTAGTCCAGGAAAATGAAATGAGTCCCGAGGAACGTCAATCATTCATCGATACGTTTAAACGTGATGACGATGACACTTTGGTCGGATTTGCCCTACTAGGTGGCATCTTCTGTGAGGGAATCGACCTTAAGGGTAGTCACCTCATCGGGGTCGGAATTATCTCGGTTGGCCTACCCGGATTAAATCCGGAAAACGACCTCATTAGGTACTTCTTTGACGCCGAAAACGGTCATGGCTTTGACTTTGCCTACCAACTACCGGGATTAAACAATGTCTTTCAGGCCGCCGGTCGACTCATTCGAACCAACCAGGATGTCGGAAACGTCGTCTTAATGGATCAACGATTCAAACAAAATCGTTACCAAAAGCTATTCCCAAGAAATTGGCACCAGGGTCAATTATCGACTGCTTTTAACATTAATCAGACTAAACAAAAATTGAATCACTTTTGGCAACAACACTAAAAAAGACTTACGGAAAATCCGTAAGTCTTTTTTAATTATTTATTTTTCGCGTGCGACACAGACACCTTCTGGAACATGAACATCCTTTTGAACAACGGTTAACTTACCGCTGTTAACATCACGTTCGTATAAGGTAGCGTCGTTAGTGTTTTGGTTAACGACAACCATGAACTTTTCATCGCTACTGAAGTTAAAGTCTCGTGGAAAGTCACCTTCAGTGCTTGCTAATTGAATTAGTTCAACCTTACCGTTGTCTTTAACTTCAAAGACCGCAATACTGTTGTTACCTCGGTTAGAAACATAGACAAACTTACCATCACTGGATAAACGGATAGCAGCGGCACCGTTGTGTTCTGTCCAGTCATCTGGAATAGTAGCAACGATGTGATCTAGGTGGAAGCTACCATCTGTCTTATCGTAATTAACGACGGCTAACTTACTGCTTAATTCACCGACGATGAATGCAACGTGTTTTTGTTCATCGAAGACAACATGACGTGGACCAAATCCAGCTTCCATCTTTAATGTAGAAACTTCGGTTAGTTCACCATTGTCTGCGATGTCGTATACGTAAACCATGTCTTGGCCTAAGTCAACAACGGCTAGACGACCATCTGGAGTTAAGTCAGCATAGTGAGGATGTGCACCACTTTGTTGTTCTGGACGTGGACCAACATTACCTTCGTGAACAACCTTGTTTAAGTAGGATAGTGAACCGTCTTCTTCAATTTTATATACCATTACTTCACCGGTGTGGTAGTTGGCAGTGTAAACAAATTGACGACCTTCATCAACAGTAATGTATGCTGGGTTGGTATCTTCGTTTAAACAAACATTGATTTCATTAGCGGGACGAGTTGAATTATCTAGTGCTAATGCACCACCTTTACCATTGTCACCCTTATCGATGGCATATAAACGGTTTGCTTTTGAAACAGCTACATATGTTGGGTTACCAGCTTTGGCAACCAATTGTAAATTTTGTAATTGCTTTTTGTTTTCATCTAATTCGATTTCATAAATACCTTCACTTGTATCCCTAGTGTAAGTACCGATTAAGAATTTTTCAGTCATAATTAAATCTCACTTTCGCTTAAAATTTAATATCTCCTCTCTATTATTGCATATTTTGACATTAATGCTAAATAGTTAATTCAAAAAATTTATCCTTGAAAAATTTTATAATGTATATATAATTAAAAATAAATTATAATATATTAGGTTTTGATGAGATAAGTACATAACGGATGATTGCAAAGAGAGTTCTTGGTTGGTGGAAATGAACGTTTCAAAGTTATCGAAAATGGTCTTTGAACCTTCGGGTGTGAATGATTTAGCTCCCGACATTTGTGTATGTTACAACACGAAGGAATCAACAGGTTCCGGATAAGATAGTTAATGATATTAATGTATCATTTTAGCTATAAACTAAGGTGGTACCGCGAAGCATTCGCCCTTTTTATAGGGACGGATGCTTTTTTTATTTCTAAGGAGGTTTATTTATGAGTTCTCATCAGTTTTCAAAAAATTTAAAAGCCAGGAACCTTATCACCATGTCACTTGGTGGTGTGATTGGGACTGGTATATTCATGAGTACCGGATACTCAATCCAAACGGCTGGTCCAATTGGGACAATTCTAGCCTATGTGATTGGTTCAATTTTAGTATGTATGGTCATGGCGTGTCTGGGTGAATTATCAGTTCATGATCCTAACACGGGAGCATTTCATACATACGCAAGTAAATACATAAATCCCGGTGTCGGTTTTATCACTGCCTGGATGTATTGGTTGACGTGGACAATTGCACTTGGTTCGGAATTTATCGCTCTTTCGACCATTGGTCAACAATATTTCCCAAGTATTCCTGTTTGGGGATTCAGCCTTATCTTCACCGTGATTATTTTGTTGTTAAATATTATCAACATGAATCTATTTTCTTCCAGTGAATTCTGGATGTCATTGATTAAGGTACTAGCCCTTGCAGTTTTTCTTGGTCTAGGGGTTCTAATCATATTTAAAGTCATTCCAATTCATCACACTCATTTCAGACCATTTTTTGGTCAATTAACCGCCAACGGTATCTTTCCAAATGGTTTAATTCCAGTCATCTCAATTGTGTTATCTGCCAACTTTGCCTTTTCAGGTGCAGAAATGATAGCCGTCGGTGCTGGAGAAAGCCGAAATCCAGAGAAGACCGTACCGCAATCTATCAAACACACTCTGATAATCTTGGTAATCTTATTCATCGGTACCATCGTGGCATTGGGATCAATCTTGCCACAAAGTGATTCATCACTAGCTCAAAGCCCATTCGTTACCATCTTATCCAATATCAACATTCCATATGCATCAGACATAATGAATTTAATCCTATTTATAACTATTTTCTCTGGTGCTAACTCGGGTGTCTACGCTGCTTCTAGGATGCTTTGGTCACTTGCAGACAAGAATACCCTACCAAAGGGATTGGCAAAGTTATCCAAGAACGGGATTCCCGTTTATGGACTAATTTTAACCATCGCTGGTGGATTATTAGCCTTATTTTCAAGTATCTATGCCCCAAACACTGTTTATCTTGCATTAACCGCTATTTCAGCTTTTGCCGTAGTGTTTGTTTGGTTAGTAATTGGTTGGGCTCACTTTAACTTTAGACGTCAATTTATCAAAAATGGACACTCCACTAATGAATTAAAATACAAGGCGCCATTATTCCCACTGTTACCAATTTTAGTAATTGTTATCTGTTTACTTTCATTGGTCGGAATTGCGTTTGACCCTAACCAACGTATCGCTATCATCATTGGAGTGCCTTTTGCCATCATTTGCTACGTCTGGCACGCATTAGTATATAGAAAGAAGGATCATCATGAATAAAGTAACTAATTGGATTAATCAACAAGACCACATATTAATCGACAGCTCAATGTCGACTGGTTTGGAAGAACGTGGCTTAAAATTAAACTCAAACCTATGGACCGCCGCTGCCTTAGAATCACACGAAGACTTAATTGTCGACGTTCACAAGAAGTACTTTGACGCCGGTTCATCAATGACTACGACTAACACCTACCAGGCCAGTGTGCCTGGTTTAGTCAAAGCCGGCTACAGTGAAGATCAAGCCATCACATTAATTAAAAAGGCCGTCGAATTAGCTGACCAAGGCCGTAATGAATCAACTAACGTAAACTCCAAGTGGTTATTGGGTGGTGTCGGACCTTACGGTGCCTTTTTAGCCAACGGTTCCGAATACACAGGCGACTATTCATTGACCGATGAAGAATACATCACTTTTCACGAGGGGCGTATCCAGGCCATGATTGAAGCTGGCATCGATGTATTAATCTTGGAAACCTTCCCTAACATCAATGAATTAGAGGCAATTACCGAATATACTAATCAATTCGATATTCCGGTGATTGTATCGGCGTCATTGAGAGATGAATCCCACCTAGCCGATGGCAGCTCACTAATCGAAGTGGCATCATTTTTAGAATCACAAGAACACGTAATTGCTTATGGCTTGAACTGCACCAAACCACAGCTAGTGACTCCTGCATTAAAGGTGTTGAAACAAAGTCACCCTGCGCACAAACCATTCATTTCCTTTCCTAACTCCGGTGCGACCTACAATCCAGAAATTAAGGAATGGAATCATGATGATTTATCATTTGAAGAATTCGACAAACTAATAGCTCAATGGTTCGACTTAGATCTTAAGTTTGTCGGTGGCTGTTGTTGCATGACAGAAGCCCAAGAACAACACATCTACGACAAGTTTTTCAAGTAGTTTGAGCGGCTGATTTCTTTCAAATTTAGTTTTTCTCTACTATAATAAAGTCTAGTAAATTTAAGGAGACTAATTATGCGTAGTTTTGAAGGATTAAGACCAATCATCACTGAACACTTTTACATGGATTGGTTAACAGAATTTAAACTTCAATCAGTAATCGATTTTCAAAAGCAACAAGATGAAAAAGCCGACATCATGAGCACTTCCAACTTCATCAATGCCATCATGAATGACATCATGAGTCAAAAGGGATTACTATGGGGTGTCATGGATAAGGAGACCAAACATTTCGTCGGTGTCGCCGGTATCTCAAACCTACAAAGCGATGACCCAATTGTCAACGTAAATGTTTTAAACATTTCTACCGATGCAGAATTGGAATTAATTAGACGAATTATTCAATTCAAACATCAATACTGGCCAGATAAGAATTCTCAATTCAATATTTCACCATTAAATGATGAAATTAAAGCCGCAATTGACGCTTTATAGTTGATTTTATTTGCTTTCTGAACTTTTTAATTTTATTATTAAGATAGAATAGTTATAAAGTAATAATCAAAGGAGGTAGAGTGTTTGTCTAACGAAATGTACGAAAAAGCCTTAGAAACCTTACGAAACAATAATGTAAGAATTACACCTCAAAGACAGATTATCCTAAAGTATTTAATTAATCATGATAATCACCCTTCCGTAGACACTATCTACGAAGCTTTGAAGCAAGAATTTTCTAACCTAAGTATTGCAACCATTTACAACACGTTACAATTATTTGAAAAGTTAGATATTATCATTGCACTACCTGCTGAAGATGGTGGAATTAGATACGATTTCTTTGGTTCTCCTCACTTCCACGCTATTTGTGATAATTGTGGTGAAATCGAAGATATCGACTTCCCTAACTATAAGCAATTAAAACAAGAATTAGCCAAGGAAGCGATGGATCAAGCTGGTTTTCAAACCAACAAGATTCATATTGAAGTCTTTGGCCTTTGCAAAAATTGCCGAGAAGAATTAGCTAAAAAAAGATAATCAATAACAACAAAAAAAGAGTCACATTCGATTGAATGTGACTCTTTTTATTTACCCTTTAACCATGGTAGTAATTTTCGGGGACACGCACTAAATCACGCTTTACTAATTCTTCAGCGTTTTGAACAGTGTTCCAAGCGGCACCCTTTAACAAGTTATCCGCTACCACCCACATGTTAAAGCATCCAGGATTTTCTTGGTCTGCACGAATGCGACCAACGAAAGTTGAACGCTTGCCTTCTGCGGTAATTGGTTGTGGATATACTTGATGATCTGGATCGTCTTGTAGAACTGCACCATCGAACTGATCGATAACGCGTTGAATATCTTCCTTAGTAGCTGACTTGTCTTCTACTTCGAAGTATACGGATTCACCGTGAGAAATGGCAACCGGTACACGAACACAGGTAGCATTGACCTTAATATCAGTAGCATCCATGTCGTTTAACATGATCTTCTTAGTTTCGTGAACCATCTTCCATTCTTCATGAGTAGAACCGTCTTCTTCAAAGACGTCAATTTGTGGTAATAGGTTAAATGCTAAAGGATAGTGCTTCTTATCACCCTTAGTAGGTAAAATATCTGCGCTCATTTCCTTACCATCTAGGTAGTCTTGAGCTTGGCCGTAAAATTCATTTAATGCTGATTGTCCAGCACCTGAAGCGGCTTGGTAAGTGGATACAACGATTTGGTTTAAACCAAACTTTTCAAAGACAGGTTGTAAGGCAACCACCATTTGAATGGTTGAACAGTTAGGGTTGGCGATAATTCCACGATGGTTAGCTAATTGATCAACGTTTACTTCTGGAACAACTAGTGGGACGTCTGGGTCCATACGGTATGCACTGGTGTTATCGATACATACTGCACCGCGCTTTACAGCTTCTGGTAGGAACTTCTTGGAAGTACCACCACCAGCTGAAGCTAGCACAATGTCGACTCCTTCGAATGAATCTGGAGTAGTTTCTTCAACTTCGATTTCTTCACCCTTAAATTCAATCTTAGTTCCAGCTGAACGGCTTGAAGCAAGTAACTTCAAGTTCTTAACGGGGACGGTGGAGTCCTCTAGTTGTCTTACCATTCTCATACCTACTGCACCTGTTGCTCCTAAAATTGCTACGTTATACTCTCTCATTTTTACAAACCTCACTTTTTTATCTATTTTGAATAGACAACTGTCTTTCATTTGCATACACTTTATTATTAATATACTTTATTTTCCAGATTTGTCAATTCATTTTCCTAATAATTGAATAAATTTATTTAGTCGATCGAGACCGCCTGTTATTTTCTCTTCACTAGCGGCGAAGGAAATTCTGATGTAACCTTCCCCACTCTTACCAAACATGCGACCAGGAATTACCCCCAGGCCAACCTTTTCGGCTAGGTCTAAACCAAATTGATAATCATCTCTACCGTAACTATCATCGATTTTGATGAAACAATAGAATGTTGATGTTGGCATCACATATTCAACACCCATTTCATCTAACTTATCTAAGACTAGGTCACGACGTTTTTGATATATTGTCTTGGATTCATAAGCGTCTTCTTGACCATTTGTCATTGCTTCTAGTGCTGCGTCTTGCACATTGTCCGCGACACAGGTCACCATGTAGGCATTAATCATTTTTACTCGTTGCATAATTTCGCTTGGACCACATATGTATCCAAAACGCCATCCGGTCATCGCATGTGATTTTGATAAACCATTGATGTATAGTACTTGGTCTGGAATTTCGCGTGCCAATGAGTAATGGTCGTGATCAAAGGTTAATTCACCGTAAATTTCATCTGAAAGTACCCAGATTGGTGATTTTGCGATAACTCGTCCTAACTGTTTAACTTCGTCTGCGGTGTAAGAAACACCGGTTGGATTGCTAGGGTCGTTAATTACTAGCGCAACGACGCCTGGATGTTGTTTTAGGGCATCTTCTAGCAATGATGGTGTCAATTTAAAACCAGTATCACTAGTATCAACATCAATCACGTGACCACCCAAGATTTCAATGATTGGTTCGTACAAAGAAAAGATTGGGGTTGGAATGATAACCTCATCCCCTGGATTCACGATTGCTTGTAGTGCTGAATAAATTGATTGAGTCGCACCGTTGGTAACCACCACTTCTTCGGCATCATACTCTAGGTTCCAGCGGGTAGATAAGTAATTAGTAATCGCTTGTCTTAATTCGACCTTCCCAGCTTGGGCTGAGTAATGTGAGTCATTGTCGTTAATTCCTTGAATCGCAGCTTTCTTGATATGTTCAGGGGTATCTAAATCAGGTTCCCCTAGAGTTAACTTGATTAGGTCTGCGTTATTAGAAATCGTTTCATCGAAATGACGAATTCCGGATGGTGCGATTCCGTTCAAACGGTGGTTATACGTTCTCAAAAGCTGTGGATTGGTTCTTGGCATACAATCACTTCCTACAAAATATTTTCTAGACCATCGACTAAGCCATGTAGTTCAGGAAGTTTTTCTAATGCTACCCATACTCCTTGCATGAATGATTCACGATCAAAGGAATCTTGTCGAATGGTTAATGCTTCACCGGGGCCACCGAATAATACTTGTTCGTGGGCCACGTAACCTGGCAAGCGAACAGCATGAATTGGAACACCCTTGTAATACATTCCTCTAGCTGGTTCATCTTCTTGATTGATGTTGTCGCCTTGTTTGGTTTCACTCATCATGTCGACTGTGTGAATGGCAGTTCCTGATGGTGAGTCAGTCTTGTCTTCATGGTGCATTTCGATTACTTCTACGTCAGAGAAGTACTTAGCAGCTTGTTGAGCAAATTGCATTAATAGCACTGCTGATAAACCGAAGTTAGCGGCGATTAGACCGTTGACGTTTTCACCATCAGCTAGGCTGATTAGTTCGTGTTTTTGTTCTTCTGATAATCCACTGGTACCAACGATTGGTGAGATGTGGTGTTCAATTGCGTATTTCACATTATCAAAGACTACGTTTGGTTGAGTGAAATCAATCCAGACGTCGTAGTCACCTTCAATCGCATCTAAACGGTTAAAGACATGAACGTCGTCTGAAAGGTTGTATTCACTTGGGTTCACATCAGTTTTAGTTGTTAAAATTCCTGTGATGTCGTATCCTGGTTTATCCGCTAGTAAATGGACCACCTTTTGGCCCATTGATCCGGTTGCTCCTGCTAGAAAAATATTCATTAGTTTCTCATCTCCAAACTTAAGTCATGTAGTAATGCGTCTTCTGGTAGTTCCAAGTGACGCGCTAAGTTTCTGCGTTCTTCGTCATCCAATGGCAAGATTGGTAGACGGCATCCCCCAACCGCAAATCCTTGTGCATTTAACACGGCCTTAACTGGTGATGGTGATGGATACATGAATAATGCATTCATACGTGGGGTTAACCATCTTTGTAGTTCACCGGCATGACGGTAGTCACCGTTTTCTAGTGCTTCATACATTTCACGTATTTGAGAACCATAGATATGAGAAGCTACTGAAATGATTCCGTCAGCGCCGATGGCCTTGGCGAATAGTGCTTGAGCATCTTCACCACTGTAAACGTGGAAACCATCTTCTGTATGGTCAACCAAGTATTCTAGGTCTTCCATTGATGTACATTGCTTTACACCAATGATGTTTTGATGGTGTGATAGTTCAACCACGGTGTCGTTAGCCATGGTTACGCCGGTTCTGCCTGGAATATTGTAGATGTAAATTGGTAGTGTTGCTTGATTAGCAACCGAAGTAAAGTGAGCAATCATTGAACGTTGGTCGGGCTTGTTGTAGTAGGGAACAACTACTAACAAGGCATCGATACCAGCGATGGTTTGCACTTGGCGATTAAATTCGATGGTCGCTTTTGTGTTGTTACTACCAGTTCCGGCGATCACATAAGCGCTGTCGCCAACCATGTCAGCAAATCGGGTGTATAGTTCAATCTTTTCTTCAGTGGTAAGTGTTGGTGTTTCGCCTGTGGTTCCACCAATTACAAATCCACGACTGCCATTTTCTAGACAGTGTTGAGTGACTCTTTCTAATGCAGCGTAATCAATGTTGCCATTGTCATCAAACGGTGTGATGATTGCGGTCATAATATCAATATTTTGTATCATTTTAATCGTCTTCTCTCATTTCGAATTCTAAAAATGAACTAATTGCGTTAATTCCCTTTTCAATGCAGCTTTCGTCAGGATTGAATGTGTCAGTGTGAAGTGCTGAAGTGTTACCAACACCTAGCCAAAACATGGTTCCATCGAAGTGATGAAGAATGTAACCGAAGTCTTCTCCGGTCATTGCTGGCATTGTGACTGTGAAATCCACATCTGGATTTGCTTGCATAAAGTTCATAAAACGGTCGGTCAACTTTTGGTTATTGTTGACTGGGTAGTAACCACCTTGGTTGATATCAACCTTAACTTGGCAGTTGAACCCAACCTCAATTCCCTTGCATATTTCAATAATTCTGGTCTTAACGGTTTGAATCATTTCTTGGTTCAAACCACGAATGGTTCCTTTAATATCTACCCTACCGGCAATTACGTTTCTGATTGTTCCACCGTTGATTTGACCAAAGGTTAATACTGCCCCTTGGATTGGATCAACGTTTCTTGAAACGATGGTTTGTAATTGGGTAATTAGCATTGCTGAAGCTACCACCATATCTTTTGCTTGGTGTGGATATGCAGCGTGGCCGCTCTTACCAATTAGGGTAATGTCGACTTCACTGGTTCCGGCAAACAAGGTTGGATAACAGCAGCCAATGGTTCCGGCTGGTAGTTCTGGCGTGTCGTGTAGTCCGTAGAATTCATCGACATGCCATTCACCTGAAAATAGGTTACTGTCGACTGCTACCTTGGCGCCACTTTCACTTTCTTCGGCTGGTTGGAAGAAGAAAATTAAGTCGTCGACTGGTTGGTGTTGAGCAAAGTGTTCCAACAATCCGATTGCAACTGTCATGTGGATATCGTGTCCACAGGCGTGCATCACCGATTCGTGCTTTGATGAAAACTCTAACCCCGTCTTTTCACTAACTGGTAAAGCATCCATATCACAACGGTAACCAATGGTTTTAGTCGAGTTACTTCCTTTAATCTTTACTAAAATCGCAGTTGGTAATTGTTCAGGAGTAAAAACTTCCATATTATCTGTAGCAAATCCGTTGATTAATTCTAATAGGTATTGATGGGTTTGAATTTCGTGCATCGCTAATTCCGGAATCTGATGCAAGTGGCGTCTCACCGCAATTAAATCTAAGGTCATATCATCACAACTTTCTTAGTGCGTCTTCTAATTGAGTCTTTCCCTTTGTTTGATCGTCAATATCTTTAATTTTTCGTGCTGGGTTTCCGGCAACTAATGTGTTCGGTTCAACATCATGTAAAACAATTGATCCGGCTGCAACAACGGCACCTTCACCAACGTGAACTCCTTCGATTACAACGGCGTTAGCACCGATTAATACGTTGTCGTCAATGCGAACTGGAGTAGCTGAAGCTGGTTCGATTACTCCAGCTAGGACTGCACCGGCACCAATGTGACTGTGCTTTCCAACGATGGCACGTCCACCCATGACAACTCCCATATCAATCATGGTGTCTTCACCGATTTCACAACCAATGTTGATAACGGCACCCATCATGATAACGGCACGGTCACCAATTTTGACTTGATCTCTGATAGTGGCACCCGGTTCAATACGAGCATTAACGTTTTTGATGTCTAATAATGGTACAGCTGAGTTTCTTGCATCGTTTTCCAATTCATATTCAGTTACTAAGTCTGACTTCAAGATTGGTTCGATGTCTTTCCAATCACCAAAGACGGTGGCGCTTTGATCATTTCCGAATACCTTTACTGATTGTGGAAAATCAATTTGTACAATTCTTCCATTAATATATGCCTTAACTGGTGTCTTCTTTTCTGCGTTTTGAATGTAGCTAATGATTTCTTGTGCGTTTAGTTCTGCCATAATAATTAATCTCCTAATTCTAAGTTATTATCTAGTTCGTATAAGTTTTCAAATGATTGACGCTTTGTGACTAATTGTGACTTGCCCTTTTCAACAAAGACAATTGCTGGCTTTAGGTTCAAGTTGTAGTTGGAAGCCATGGAGTATCCGTAAGCACCGGTATCTAAGACGGCGACAACGTCTCCTGCGTTTAGACTAGGAACGGATGCGTTCTTGATTAAGACGTCTCCTGATTCACAGTACTTACCAACTAAGCGAACCTCTTCAACGGGTTGTGCGCGGGGATTATTTGCTGAAACAACTTCGTATTCAGCGTCATATAACATTGGTCTGATGTTATCCCCCATTCCACCGTCGACTGCAACGTATGGCTTGATGCCGTCGACTCTCTTTTGTGATCCAACGGTGTAAAGTGTTAGACCGGCTGACCCGACAATGCTTCGACCTGGTTCAATCCAGATAGCTGGAATTTGTAGGTTGTATTGACTGGCTTGTTCCTTGATGGTGTTGATGATACTTTCAACAAACTTTTCAGGAGCTAGGTAGCCGTCGGTTGAAACATATTGAATTCCAAATCCGCCACCCAAGTCCAAGACTTCGGTAGTGAAATCGTATTCGGTGTTAAACTTGTTAGCTAGTTGCATCATCTTAACGGCTAACGCATTGAAACCATCTGGTGATGAAATTTGTGAACCGATGTGAGCATGAAAACCTAATACGTGAAGTCGTGGGTTCTTATGTAGTAGTTCAAACCCTTCTTCAACTTGGCCAGATGAAAGATCAAAACCGAACTTGCTATCAACCTGACCGGTTTGGATAAATTCATGAGTATGAGCTGTAATGCCTGGAGTAATTCTCATGATGACGTTGGTAGTTTCATCCAATTCTTCAACCACTTGGTTGATTAGTTCAATTTCATGGAAGTTATCAACCATGATGACGCCAACGTGATTTTGAATCGCTAAACTTAATTCTTCTAAAGACTTGTTGTTCCCGTGGAAACTCATCTTTGCGGCTGGGAAACCGGCATGCAAAGCAACTGCAATTTCACCTCCGGAAACAACATCGATATGTCCGCCCTCTTGGTTCACCAATTGGTACATCGCTGTATTGGCAAACGCCTTGCTGGCGTACGAAATTTCGTATTCAATATCATTTTGTTCAAAAATCTTATTGAACTGATGAAATTGATTGCGAATAGCTGAAACGTTATAAACCATCAATGGTGTTCCAAATTGATGAGCAAGTTCAACCGCATCGCAACCATCTATCTGCAAATGTCCATCTGCATTAATGTCATTATCTGTAATTTGATTTGTCATAATAAACAGCCTTTCTAATCGAATGATCTTTAGGTCGTTTTAAACTCGACAGATTGAAAACAAAAAAGGTTCTTTTGGATGAGTGGGCACACTATCCAAAAGAACCTTTAAAATTTTTATTAATCAATTTCTAATTTTAGGATTCAATTGTCGAAAGCGCTCCACAAGACATATTTTCTTGTGACAGTCCGTGCATTCTTCACACACGTCCCAGAAAATGATTTCTGCAAAAAACCATTAACTTCGGCAAGTTCACCTTTCAATAAAGCTCATAGTCATTGCAGTGACTGACTTTATCTACTAATCTCGCTTGCGACCTCTTCGATTACTTTTAACTATATTCTAATAGTTAGATTACGTCAAGGAGTTTTTTTAAATAATTTTTTTAAAGTTTTTTATTACCATATAAGCGACTTAAAATTCGTTTATCTTTCAAAAATGATAACTTGTCTAATTGTTTTTTAATGTTAAAATACAAATCAATAATTTAAGATTGCGAGTTGATTTACATGTCCAAGTTAGTAAAATTTGGTGGAAGTTCACTAGCCAATAGTGAACAATACGCCAAGGTTATAAATATCATTTCAGAAGATGAGCAACGTAAAGTCGTTGTCGTTTCAGCTCCTGGAAAACGCTTTGATGATGATGTCAAAATCACAGATCTATTAATTCAATACGCAACCCAAGTAATCAACAATGATGACTATCAAGCTACCCTAGATGAGATCATTAGCCGTTACGCTGAAATTGCGAACGCTTACGAAGTTGATGAAGGTGAATTTTCCGGCATCAAGGACACATTCACAAAACTAGCAAAGAACAATTACAAAAACGACGAATACCTAATGGCTTCATTCAAGGCCAACGGTGAAAGAATGAACGCCAAGTTGATGGCAGCGGTATTAAACAGTCGTGGAATAAAGGCTCGTTTCGTCGATCCTAAAGAAGCTGGAATCGTTTTAGACGACGTTAATCCAAACGCAGCTAACCTCCTTGATGAGACCTATACCAATTTAGGAAACTTCGAATATTCTGACGATGAAAAATTAGTTTTCCCTGGTTTCTTTGGATACACAAAGGAAGGAAACATCGCTACATTCGCTCGTGGTGGTTCAGACATCACTGGTTCAATTGTCGCTACCGGTTTACATATTGATGTATACGAAAACTTCACCGACGTTAGTTCCATCTATGCGATTAACCCCCACCTAGTGGATAACCCATACCCAATTACTAAGATGAGTTATCGTGAAATGCGTGAATTGGCATACGCCGGTTTTTCAGTCTTTAACGATGAAGCAATCATCCCAGCCATCAAGGGTCACGTAACCATTAACGTTAAGAACACTAACCGTCCAAATGACAAAGGAACTCTGATTGTTCCAGAAGACGAGGTAAATCATTCACACGTCATCACCGGGATTTCTGCCGATGATCGTTTCTCAGCTTTATACCTTCACTCATACTTATTGAACAAGCAAATTGGTGGTACTTTAACCATCCTTTCAATTTTCAAGAAGTACGGCATTTCATATGAACACATGCCATCAGGTATTGATGACTTAACCATCATCTTTGATAGAAAACAAGCTTCCGATGACACAATTCATGCCCTATGCAAGGAAATTTCCAAAGCAATCCATCCCGACAAACTAGAATGGATTCACAACTATGCATTAATCATGGTCGTTGGTGAAAACATGGCCGTATCAGTTGGTTCAATCAGCCAAATCATCAGGCCATTAGCCGAAAAGAAAATTCCAATTAACATGATTAACCAAGGTGCTTCCAAGATTGCGATTATGATTGGAATCGACCAAGAATACACAGATGAGGCTGTTGTAAGCATCTACAATCAATTCTTCAAGGAGGATTAATATTATGTCAAAGTTACATTATGTACACGGTTCAGAGAACCATTTCTTCTTATTGGATGTCGATGAACTAAAGGATTCATTGGATGACACTCAATTAAGTCATCTAGCCCAAAAGCTAGCACAAAGCGACGTGTTACCATACTCAGATGGTTTGTTAGTCGTCGATCACTCAGACCACGCCGAATGCATCGGTCAAATGAAGGTCTTTAATTCAGACGGAAGCGTTGCTTCAATGTGCGGTAACGGACTTCGTTGTGTCGGTCGTTACCTAGCCGAAAAGTTCAACCAAACTGATTTCAAGGTGCAAACCATGCAAGCAGATTTAAACGTCCACGTCTTTGACGACATTGCAAAGGGCGTTTCATGGGTTGGAGTTCAAATCGCCCCAGTTAAATTTGCACCCGCAGATTTACCCTATACCAATTTAGATTTTGACCAAATTATTAACGAAGAAATTCCAGAATTTAGTGACCATCTAAAGTTCACTTCAATGGCTGTTCCTAATCCACACCTAATTAGTTTTGTCGAAGATGATAACGATTTAGAAGAGCCCCTATTCAATTTAGGAACTTATTTAAATCAACCAAACGACTACTATCCAGACGGAGTCAACGTAAACTTCGCCAAGATTTTAGGTAAGAACAAGATCTTTGTGAGAACTTTCGAACGTGGTGTTGGTTTCACCAACGCCTGTGGAACCGGAATGTCTGCAACTTCAATGGCGTTTGCGATGAACTACCCTGAATCAGTCGACGTCAACGAACCAATCGACGTCTTCAATCCCGGAGGTAAGGTCCAAACTAGAGTCTACACAGAACCCGACAATCGTTGGATTCAACTAATGGGAAATGCGACATTCGCTGGTTACATTGAAGCAGACGAAGTCGATTTATTATCTCAACCAATTCAAAACAACTTAGTAGAATCCGGTGAAGAAGCTGATTACCTAGCATTTATCGATACCATTAAGCAATAAAAAAAGACTAGCTGATGCTAGTCTTTTTTAATCTTTAAAATATAAATGTTCATGAAGTTCGCACTTCGGATTGAATTGCGCGAAACAATATGGGCATACCTTATCCTGGTATTGTTGAAAACTTAGTTTGTGTTTACAACGTCCACACATGACCGGCTTAGTGTCCTTGGTACTAATTGGTACAAAGTCGTGATCAACCACTAAATTATGACATTGATAACACGCAAAGTATTGGTGACACTGTCCACACTCCATGGCTGCAATGTCATGGGGTTGATGGTAGTGAATACAGCGACTATCACTATCTAATTGAATTCCGTAAATCATCGAATCATCTCGATTTCTTTTTATTTATTATTTGATTCTGGTTTTTTTCAACAAATACTGCTCGTATAAATGATTGTTCTTACTCAAGAAATTAATCTCGGTGGTCTTATTAATCCTAATTGTCGTGTTGCTGTTTTCGTGTTCGTTTAAATCAGCGAGGTACTCGGATTCATTGAGTGTCATGACATTGTCGGTTAATAGGACAATCTTGCCATGCTCGACGTATTCGCCCTCTAACACACAAACACTAATCACCTTCTCGGCTTCAAAGCAGTTCAATAAGACCTGCTGGATTGTATTGGCGTTAAATGTATCCCACTGGTTCATTAAATGATAAGGATCGTATAAATCACTTTCCATATTCTGTTCAATATAGGAATTCAGCATGTCAGTATATGCCGTTTCATACCTTATCTCTAAAATGTCACTTTTCAAAAATGCTGTCACTGTGTCCAACGCACCGTTTAAATCGATGGTCTTCACAACAACAAAATCACCTAAGTCTTTTAAAAAATAACCTAATGAAAAGCTGTCTAACTCATATCCATCCCTGGATTTGAAGTACCATTCAGCTAAGCGGCTATCTCCGATATATTCATTGTTTGTGACTATGTCCATGGCGACACCTTCTTTTTTATCATTTACGATACTATACTCCATAATTTTTCTTTTGTCGCTCATCTGATACAATTAATACTATCAATTAAAGGAAGTGTACAAATGAATCGCAAACAGTTTTTCATCATCCTGTCAGTGGCATTAGTTTCCTTTCTAGGAACCGTTGACATGAGCATCGTAAATACCGCTTTACCGCAGATATCACAAGACTTACATATTCCAATGAACCAAGCAGAATGGATATCTTCGGCCTACTTAATTCTAATCTGTATGTCCCTAATTCTATTCGGTAAACTAGGGGATCAAATCAGCAAGGCGAAAATATTTCAACTTGGAACTTTAATCTTTACCATCAGTTCACTAATATGTGGACTTTCTGAAAACTTAATCGTCTTATTGATTGCCCGCTGTCTTCAAGGGCTAGGTGCTTCCATGACCATGGCAACCAACCTTGGAATCATCACCGAATCGGTACCGTTTAACCTTCGTGGTCGTGCGCTAGGCATCAACACCACCATCGGTCAACTCGGTTACATCGCCGGTCCTGCCGTTGCTGGAATTATTCTTTCCATTGCTAATTGGAACTGGATTTTTCTATTCAACGTGCCAATCGGCGTCTTCGCCTATGTCTTTGGTGGATTTGTCTATCAAAAGAAATCAACTAGAGAACGCCAAACCATTCATATCGATTGGCCAGGTTTCATTATTTTGGCCGTCTTAATCGGTTTATTCTTTATAGGTATATTTACTGGTCAACAAATTGGTTTCGCTAATACCAGCGTTATTTGGGCTTTTATCGCTAGTCTAGTTTTACTAGTCGCATTTATCGTCGTTGAACGTCGCGTCGACGACCCAATTTTAGCATTGAGCCTATTTAAGAACCCTGGTTTTTCAATCAGTATTATCGCCTTGATGTTCATGTACATCATTATCTACTTCAATAACGTCTTGCTTCCTTTCTACATCCAAGACACCTTGAAGTTCTCACCATCTAACACCGGACTATTAATGAGTGTCCTACCGGTGGTAAACGTCTTTACAGCCTACTTGGGTGGTGTGCTATGTGATAAGTACGGTGCTGTGATTATGTCACTACGTGCCTCACTTATTTTCGTGGCTGCCGAAGTTATCTTTGCCATCATGCAACCAAGCTGGACACTAATGGTGATGTTATTAGGATTCGTGGTCTTTTCTACTGCCAACGGTTTATTCCAAAACAATCCAATGGTAATGGAAAACGCCGCCAAGGATCAACAAGGCATCGCTGGTTCAATCCTTGCATTAAGTCGAAACATCGGTTTTACCCTTGGTCTATCAATCTCAACATCCATCCTATACGGAGCAATGAGCTTTAAGAATGGCCAAAAAATTACCACCTACCCATTTGGTAACGATTCGCTATTTGTTTATGGGATGCATTTCACCTACTGGGTTGCAGCAGTAATCATGTTAATCGTTACTGTCATGTTAATCTGGCTATTAAAACACAATCAAAATAAATACGCATAATAAAATAAATACGCATAATAAAAAAGCTAGTGAGTAAGTTCTCACTAGCTTTTTTATTTGGAATTAACCTAAGAAATGTCTTAGACGTCCCATCTTTTCAATTAAGATTTCACGAACCTCTTGGTCATCAATACGAACTAAATCGTTTGCTAACTTAGCGTGTTCTTTTTCTTCTTCGTTAGTAGGGCCCGCCTTAATGTCGAATGCGTCTTCGATGGCTTGGATATCTTCTTTAACGCCCTTCCATGCAGCATTCTTTTCAATTAATGAATCAAGGGCATCACCACTGTAGTACTTCAAGACATGTGCAAAGTCATGCTTCATATTTGGATAATATTGCTTCAACGCTCTGATTTCATCATCAGTTAATTGGTTTAACACACGACCAGTTCCTAATACTTCAGGTGGAACCCCAACTGAATATAGTGAACCTGTGAATGTGATGGCTCTTGGCATCTTGTATCCATCCACATCTCTAGAGTATCCAATAATACCAACGTGTTGGTGTCTATCACGACGCTTAGGGAATGAATCAAAAACAGATTGTAAGTCAGTAATTAGCGGATCTAGCGTTTCATGGTATTGTTTAGCAGCCTTATCAGCAACTGATAGTAATGTCTTTTGGTCATCATCATTAATGATTCTAAAGGCATTATGTTGTAGTCCATCACATAATTTTGCTACGGCTGGTTTAACAACAGTTTCTAAATCAAAATCATATCTAAATGCTGATTGAATAGTAGCAGTCTTTAAACCAGGGAATTCTTCTAAATATCTATCAACCATTAATGGAGATAATCCTCCTCTAAATATGGCACTACCAGTACCGGCAATTGGGTAAACATCGATACCTGTTTCGTTTTCAAATTCGCCCAACTTAGTTAAGGCTAACTTGTTACCAATGATACTGTTTAAGAAACCATTTGATAGAGCTGAATCTGATCCAGCCAAAAAGACACGTAGGTATCTTAAGTCTTCGCCAAATTTGTCTTTATAGATTTCGACATACTTCTTCAGAATCTCCGGAGCGTTGAATTGAGCTTCAAAACTTTCAAATAACGGAATCATTCTTAAACGGTCGTTGTTTTCGTGACCATTTTCAAATTCCTTTGATTTGAAGTGAGCTAGACTTGAGAATTTTTCTTCCATGTTAACCAATTGTTCTGCGGTTCTAGCCATTGGCAATATTGCTTCGAACAATGGACGATCTTTGAAACCTAAGTCTTGAGCAAAATCTTCAGCTAATAAGATAGTAGTCATAGCTTGCATTAAGCTATAACCAGTTTCTTCCCAGATGTTTGGTAAACGGAAAGTTAAGAACTTGTCGTTTCCAAGTGGATGTTTACTGAAGTAATCGTAATGTTCAGAATATAAACGATCAATTACGGAAGAGTCAGCATGTTTTCCTTCCCAATCCCACATATATTCATCTGCATCTAATGTGGAATAATTTTGATACGCTTCGTTAATTTCATTGAATGCGGACACGAACTTGTCGTTATCGTTCTTAAAAAACGGAACGTTTGCGTTGTCCGGGTGTTGAGTCCCCATGATGTTTGGAATTCTTCTGTCCATGTTAATTACCCCTTTATTTCATAAAAATTTGTAATCGTTTTATCGCTTCTAAAATAACTTCTTTAGATGAAGCATATGAAAATCTGATGTACCCTTCTCCTCCAGGTCCAAATGCGCTACCTGGAATAACACCAATCTTAGCCTTCTTAGCTAATTCTAGTGCAAAGTTTTCATCGTCTTTACCGTATTGTGCTGGAATTTTGGCGAACATGTAGAATGCTCCCTTTGGTTCTGGCATTGAGAAACCTAATTTGGTCAAACCCTTGTATAGAATATCTCGTCTTTCTTGGTAAATTTTAGCCATTTCAACAGGATCATTTTCACCGTTGATTAATGCTTCAGCCGCCGCAACTTGGGCAGAATTTGTAACTGATGTAACTACGAACGCATGAACCATTCCTACCTTCTTAATAAATTCGGCTGGTCCACAGATGTAGCCAACTCGATAACCTGTCATCGCATGTGATTTTGATAAACCACTTAGATAAATTGTTTGTTCAGGTAACATATTGGCAATTGAGTAGTGTTTCACTCCATATGTTAAGTCGCTATAGATTTCATCTGATAAAACATACATCGGATGTTGTTTAATTACTTCTGCCAGTCCGGCTAAGTCTTCTTTTGAATATTCAACTCCGGTCGGATTACTTGGATAGTTCAATAGTAAGGCTTTCACTGAGTCACCATGTTCGTCTAGGATGGCCTTTAGTTTTTCTGGTTTTAAGATGAAGTCGTCTTCAGATACATCGACCTTAATGACTTCCCCACCTAGAATTTCGATAATTGGGAAGTATAAAGCAAATGTAGGTGTTGGAACAATTACCTTATCTCCCTTGTTAATAATTGTTTGAAATGTTGAGTATAGGGCTTCTGTGGCACCAACTGTCACAATCACTTCACTGTCAGCATCGTATTTTAAATCGTATTTATTTGATAAATGATTGGAGATAGCATCTCGTAATTCTTTTTTACCTGTTTGATCAGCATAGTGGGAATCATTATTCTTAATGCTATCGATTCCTGCTTGTTTAACGTGTTCAGGAGTATCCAAATCTGGTTCTCCAATTGTCAATTTAATCAATCCATCAATAGAAGAAATTTTTTTATCAAAACTTCTAATTCCTGATGGAGCTAATGCATTCAATCGTTGGTTATGTTTACCAACAAGTGATGATGATAAGTTGGGCATTACAATTCCTCCTAAATATGCAAAAAAGGACCAATCGATTATTTTAATCAATCAGTCCAATTTTCAATGAGCATCATATTGTTAAATACTATAATATATCTTCATTAAAATTACAATATGATTTTTAATCATTTTCTAATTTTATAGATCGTATAAGATATTGATATATCAGGATTTTGAATAAAAATTTTCTTAGCAATTGAAAAATTAAATGTTCGGTAGTACCTTAAAAATGAAAGGTTTACTTTATAAAAGAAGTGAATTATAATCATTACTAGTTAATAACTATTATAAACTAGAAAGGGCCTTCGATATGAAAAAACAAACTTTAGCACAACGTATTAATATTATTCGTGCCGGTGTAATGGGTTCTAACGATGGAATCTTATCGGTTGCCGGCATCGTTATCGGTGTTGCCGGTGCCACTAGCAACACCTTCTCAATTTTCATTTCAGGAATTGCCGGTATGATTGCCGGAACTGTTTCAATGGCTATGGGTGAATATGTATCGGTTAACTCTGAAAGTGACTCACAAAAAAATGCCGTAGAAAAGCAAAAAGTAGCACTAAAAGATAACTATGATAATGAATTCAACATCGTCAAAAAAAAGTACATGAATAGTGGTATCTCCGACGAACTAGCTACCAAAGCCACTACCGAAATGATGAATAAAGACGCATTGGTGACAACCGTTCGTGAAAAATACGGTTTCAATGTCAACCAATTCACCAGTCCATATGCGGCTGCCATCGCGTCAATGATTTCATTTCCCACCGGATCAATTCTACCGCTAGTCGCTATCTCCCTCTTCCCTGCTAACATCAAGGTAGTCGCAACATTTATTGCGGTTCTAATCGCCCTATCGCTGACGGGATATGCTGCAGCAATGTTGAGTAACGCCAATCGTTTGAAATCAACATTAAGAAACGTCGCATCCGGAATGTTAACCATGCTAGTAACCTATCTAATTGGTTTACTAGTCGGAAGTCTAGCCTAGGGAGGAATAACAATGGAAAAGAAAAAACAAACCACCACAATGGATGAACGACTAAACACCCTAAGAGCTGGGGTATTGGGATCTAACGATGGGATTCTTACCGTCGTTGGTGTCTTGTTCTCAGTTGCCGTGGCAACACCAAACATCTTCACAATCTTTATCGCCGGACTATCTGATCTATTAGCCTGTGCCTTCTCAATGGCATCCGGTGAATACGCATCCGTTAGTTCACAACGTGACGCCGAAAGCTCATCTGTGGAAAAAGAACGTTACCTATTAAAAAACGACCTAGCAGGTGAAAAGAAGATTGTTCAAGAATTTTACATGAGTCGTGGAATTACCGAAGAAACATCCAAAGAAATCGCCGATGAATTGATTGCTAAGAAGCCATTGGAAACAATGGTTAGCATCAAGTACAACATCGAATTAAACCACTACATGAATCCGTGGTCAGCAGCGTTCTCATCCCTATTCTCAGCCGCACTAGGTGGATTATTCCCACTTCTTGCAATGAGTCTAACCAGTGGCATCTACCGTTGGCCAGCCACAATTCTAGCTGTTATCGCCTCGGTTGGTTTAACTGGTTTTTTGAGTGCCAAACTGGGTGATGGTAAAGTCAAAGTAGCAGTCATCAGAAACATTATCATTGGAATTCTAACCATGATCATTCACTACGCCATGGGGAAATTGATGAACGAATTCTAAAACAAAAAAGCCTAAGCACTTTTGCTTAGGCTTTTTTATTTACTTTAAATAATTAATTGCAATTTGTTTATATAGACGTATGAATGAATAAAATGATTCTAAATCAACGTATTCATCCGTTTGATGCGCAGTGTCATTACCAGGTCCTAGAATGATAACATCTGCATCTTCTTTTCTGGCCTTAAACTGAGACGCATCCGTCCCCATTGATAAGGCCTTCAAATCCAACCTGGTTCCCAGAATTGCGTCACTGGCATCCTGAGTTGCTTTCACAAGTGATGAATCAGCATCGCTTTTGACCGGATACCCACTAAAGTTTATCTCTAGTTCTAGATTATATCCATCTTTTTGGTTAAATGAGTCAATCAATTCTTGCAAATCAGCAATGATTTGATTGTTATTTAATTGTGGAATGGTTCTAACCATAACCTTTTGATAAGCAAAATCAGGAATTGAGTTAACCTGTTTACCACCTTCGAAGATATCGGGTGTGTAGATGGTTTTACCCAAAATATCATCCACGCTGGTTTGTTTAGCAAAGTATTGCTTTTCTTCCTGGCGATAATTGATTAGGTTATCAATCGCATCGATTCCCAATTCTGGAGTAGAACTGTGCGCTGCCTTTCCAATGCTCTTTACGGTGTAAATAAGGGCTCCCTTGTGAGCATAAACAATGGAATGATGGTTCTGATTATTTTGTCTTTGACCGGTTGGTTCACCAATCACGATTGCATCAACGTCATCAACATCCCCTCGCTTTGAAAGAAAGTTGGCACCACCTTGAGTTAATTCTTCAGAGATGGTTGCTAAGAATCTCAGTTGTCCTGATAGTTCAGCGTGTTCTTCTTTTAGCTCAATTAAAGCAATTACTTGGGCTGCTAAACCAGACTTCATGTCAGTCACACCACGACCATAAATCTTGCCATCTTCAACGAATGGAATAAATGGATCATGGGTCCAATCTGCCAAATTATTTTCGTGGACTGTATCCTCATGACCAGCAAAGGCCAGAACCTTTTCCGAAGAACTACCAATATGAGCAACAAGATTACTTCTATTATCAAATTGATCCACAATTTCATTTTCTATGCCATGCTTCTTAAGTAGCTGGCTTAAATAATCTGCGATGTCTCTTTCGTTGGCATCTACCGTATTAAAGGCAACTAGGTCCTTTAATACCTGTAATTGTTCTTCTTTTCCCATTAGTATCTACCTTCTTATTTTGCGTTTTCGTGATCAGTTAATCTGGCTAAGATATCACCGATAATTTGAATGACGAATACCAAAATCAAAATTAGAATTAATGATACAAAGGTAACGTCGTTTTCATATCTTTGGTAACCAACCATGACAGCTAAGTTACCAAGTCCACCACCGGCAACGGTACCAGCCATTGCAGTTAAACTGATTAGACTAATTAATGTTACCACGGATGAACGGATAATCTTAGGTAATCCTTCCTTTAGATATACTCTAAATACAATTCCCCATGTTGATGAACCCATAGCTTGGGCTGATTCCACAATTCCACTATCAACGTCTAGTAGTGCGTTTTGCACTTGTCTAGCGTAGAAAGGAATTACAGCGATTACCAATGGAACAATACAAGCAGTAGTCCCAATGGCAGTTCCAACAATAATTCTGGTAAATGGCGCAATTACAGCTAATAGAATAATGAAGGGAATCGCACGGAAGAAGTTCACAATCTTATCTAGAACTGTATAGAAGGAAATGTTCTCACTAATTCCTTCAGGTCCAGTTAAGACTAGTAAAACACCGATAAACAAACCGATTATTCCACCAATTAGTGCTGTTACGAATGTCATGTACAATGTTTCGATTGTGGCTTGTTCAAAGTCCGGAATCATTGTCATCACGTTTGGTAAGTAATGTGTCAAAAATGAACTCATCTGCTATCCCTCCTTACTATTTCTAATTTTTTCTTGATCCAAATTGATGTTGGTTAAATGAACATCCTTTGAGGCAAGGTATTCTTTGATTTCTTTGATAGTTGATTCTTCAGCATCGATTTCGATAATCAAGTTACCTAATGGCACGTTTGAAATGAATTCAATATTTCCATAAACGATGTTAGAGATTGCACCAAATTTTTGGTACAAATCAACAATGATTGGTGTTTCTGCAGAGGCACCAATGTAATGCAATCTGAATAGTTGTTGATTACGTGATAATTCAACAAAATGTTCTTGAGCACTTAGTGTGTCTACTGCTTCTTTCACGTTGTTAGTGGTGTCGATAAAGTCTTTTGTTAATTGTGTCTTAGGGTTACTGAAGACCTCTAAGATACTTCCTTTTTCGACCACTTTACCAGTGTCCATGACAGCTACCTTGTTACATAGTGACTTAACTACGTCCATTTCATGGGTAATTAAGACAATCGTAACGCCTAGTTCTTTGTTAATCTTCTTTAGTAATTGCAAAATGGCTTGCGTGGTCTTTGGGTCCAACGCACTGGTTGCTTCATCGCTAATTAGAATTTGTGGATTGTTTGCCAAAGCTCTGGCAATGGCCACTCTTTGTTTTTGACCACCAGATAATTGGGCTGGATAGAACTTTTCCTTCCCGTTTAAACCAACTAGATTGATCAAACGTTGAACACGTTGTTTTCTTTCTTCATTTGAAGTCTTAGTTCCAACCATTGGGTATAGAATGTTGTCTTCAATTGTTCTAGCGTTCATTAAGTTAAAGTGTTGGAAAATAAATCCAATGTTCTTTCTTAATTGACGAATTTGCGCATGGCTGAATTTATCAATATCTTTGTTGTCGATAATCACCTTACCGGCACTTGGTTTTTGCAGGTGGTTAATTACTCGTACTAAAGTACTCTTACCAGCCCCTGAATAACCAACGATACCGTAAGCATCACCCTTTTCAATTTGTAGCGTTACGTCTTGTACCGCCTTTGAAACTTGGTGTTTTTGCTTAAAGGTGACATCGATGTGCTCTAGACTAATTTGTGCCATAATTTCACCTCTACCTCTATTTTGTTTCTAAAACCTACTTGTTGAAGTTGATGTCCCATGCGGGGATATTTTCACCCTTGTAAAGTTTCTTTAGAAGATCCTTAGTAGCTTGGGTTTGGTAAGCCTTTACAACCTTCTTGTAGTACTTGTTGTTTGCTTCACTCTTGTTTGCTGAGATGATGTTGATATATGGGATTGCTGATTTGTTAGTTGGTTCTTTAAATAAGATATCTTTTGAACTTAAGTTTGAATCCAATGCAAAGTTACCGTTAACAACTGCAGCGTCTTCGTCAGATAAAGCTCTTGGAGTTTGGGCAGCATCTAGAGGAACAATCTTTAAGTGTTTCTTGTTTTCAGTAATGTCACTTGGAGTTGGTAATGCAGTGTTTTTTAGCTTGATTAGACCGGCACTAGCAAGTAACTTTAATCCACGAGCTTCATTAGTAACGTCGTTAGCAATCGCAACTGATGCACCATCTTTTAAATCTTTTAGACTTGAAACTTTCTTTGAATATAGAGTTAGTGGTGAGAAGATTGTCTTACCAATAGCTACAATCTTAGTGTGGTGAGCTGTGTTCCAATTTTCTTGGAATGCGTAGTTTTGGAATGCGTTAATGTCTACTTCTTTGTTAGTTAAAGCATTGTTTGGTTGTGAGTAATCAGTGAATTGAACTAGTTGTAGATCAACGCCTTCTTTTTTAACACGTTGTTGAACAGCTTTCCAAACACGTGTGTCTCCACCCATGATACCAATCTTGACTGTGTGTCCTGAATCCTTACCACAACTTGCTAAAAGAGTTAGTGGTAATACCAATAAAAATGTAAAAGCCAATAATAATTTCTTGTAATTCTTCTTCATAAGAATAACCTCCTAAAAATATAAATGTATGTAACGGAATTTTTAACTTAGCCAACAAAAAAACTCCGCTCCTAGATTAAATCTAGAAACGGAGTTCCGTGGTACCATTCTAATTCAGCGGAAGCTTACACTCCCACCCTCAATAACGTCTATATAAACGCGTGCAATTAATAATGGTTGCCACCCCATCATCGCTTAATTATCAGCGATGCCAAATTACAGGCCATATTCATTATCTTCTGATTCATTCACTTTCAGCAAACGTGAACTCTCTGCGCAATCATTGGATAACTACTCTCCTGATCATCTTGTTTTATTCGTATCGGTTAAGTTGTTTTATATACTACACCCATTTTCTAATATTGCAACATATTTTTATCATTATTTTCTAATTTAACATTTTCTTAATAAATAAAAAGGAGCCTAATTAAGGCTCCTTCAGCATTTTATAGCAATCTTACATTCTGAGAAAATAGTAACTCAATAATTAAAATCAACACATCTACGGCCACGAAGAAACCAATGAATGCGAAAAATGTAAGCCGAATTGCTTGTAGACGATTCTTTAGAACATCCCCGGTGAATTCACCATGTTTCTTTTCTAGGCTAGGTAGTTTTAATCCTAGGAAGATGTAAATTGCTTCTAGTACAAATAACACGATGATTAAGTAGTTGTTAGCCATTTCTGGAAAAATAATGCTTAGAACAAACGCAGTAGCAACGATTGCCAAGATTACGTATTGACCGGTAACTACGTTTAACTTCTTTTCACCTGACTTAAATGCTTCGATTTGTTTCTTATCTCCGCCAAATGAATCAAGTGTCTTTTGGTTAATCGTCTTATTCAACTTGTGAATCTTTGGTAGAGTTTCATAGGCACCGAATAGTAATAGTGCGATTACAACAAAAAATAAAATTAAATAAATAACAGTATCCATTATCAGTCCTGCTTTCCTTATGTAATGACTTTATTATGTCATTTTTCATTTAATAAAAAAAGCTGAATGTTTCCATAACAGCTTTTCTTAATACTATCTTAAATATTTATCAAACCATTCATAGATGTCTGATAATCGTTTGATTCGAAGGTTGGGTAAACCGTTTCTTGAGAATCCGTGAAATGATTGTGGATAACGAATGTAATCCACAGGAGTGCCGGTTTGCTTAATTGCTGTGAATAATGCTTCACTTTGGTTAACTGGACAGCGCATATCGAATTCACCGTGTTGAATTCTAGTAGGTGTCTTAACATTATGCGCGTACTTCAACGGCGAGCAGTCCCAGTAGTATTCCAATCCGCCCTCATCGTATAAATCCTTGCCAAGTTCTTTTCTAATGAAACGAACCCCAATATCGGATGTTCCATATAATGAGTGCCAATCAGATACCGGACGTTGCACAATCGCTGCGTTGAAACGGTCGGTGTGACCGATTGCCCAACTGGACATAAAGCCACCGTATGATCCACCTGCGATGAATGTATTTTGTTCATCTAAATCAGCAAATTGACTTAAGGCAGCGTCTAAACCAGATTGGACGTCTGCGAAGTCTTCTTTACCATATCTACCAATGACGCCAGTTTCAAATTCTTGACCGTAACTGGTAGAACCACGTGGGTTAACGTAGACGACGGCATAACCGCGACTAGCTAGAACTTGGAATTCATGGAAGAAACTTTCACCGTAGTTAGCTTGTGGCCCACCATGGACGTATAGAATCACTGGAAGATGATTAGAAATACCGGTGTATTTCAATACCCATCCCTCAATGGTAGTCTTACTGTCTTTGGATGGTGTTTCAAAAGGTGTTACGTCAGCGTAGTCGTGTTGCGCTGAGAAGTTGGCGTTAGGATCCAACTTCACATCTAATTGTTGGTCAACTAGTTGTACTAATTGACTTGGCGTGGTTGGAGTTGAAAGACTGAAGTAGACCTCACCATCAATGGCTGTTAAATCAACAACATGACAGTGGCCTTCAAATAGTTTTGTGATGTCGTGACCGTTGTATTCAAAGACAACACTGTGGCCGTGAGTCACACCACTAAAGACAAAGTTAGTGTCTGACATCCAAACTAAATGACTACCCTCATTTTGAATGAAGTCCGCGGTAATTGATCCGAACACTTCCCCCTCGAAGTCTGTTGTCACATCAGTTAACTTGTCGTTTTCTTCATCGTAAATATATAACTCGTTAACGGTTGCGTTTGGATACTTCGCGTCGTTTCCGACTACGGCAACCTTTTGACCATCAGGAGAATAACTAGCGTAGCTAAACTCACCCTTGGCAATACTTGCTGTAACTTGTTTTTCGGTATCTTTGGTCAAATCAACATCATAGACTGCTCTAGTTTCGTCTGATTCTGTTTCCAAAGTTGGATTAGTTGGCTTGATTACCAATAAGCGGTTTTGCTTGGCGTTCGCATCTTGCAAACTCAAATCGTACTTAGAACTGTATACAGCGTTTCTTTGGTTCATCTTAATGTTGTAGCGGTAGATGGTGTCGATAGCTTGATCATCGACCCAACCGATGCCGTCATGACGGTTGTCAAAACGATGAACCCTTCTAGTTTCAGGGAACTTGGTGGTTTCAAATTTCGTTGGCACCTTACTGTCTGATGATTGATAGAAAACGGTTTGGCCGTCTTTTCCACTAACTAACTTGGATATCTTGGCATCCTTGGTAAGTTGTTCAGCAATACCACCTGATAGTGGCATTCGCATTAGGTCACCATTATGTAGATAGACTAGGTAATCGCCCACTTGCACAGGGTTTACGTTCTTGCCACCATTGGTCCATTTCTTTACTTCGTTCTTGTTGTTAATGCTGACAATGTCAGCAAAATAGGTATTTTCTTGCTTATCGACACGATTTAAAACCGCAAAAATATTTCCATTGATAGCAGTTAATTGTGTAATGGATTTCAATTCAAATAAGTCATTTGATTCTATTTTTTTATTCATTAACAACGCCTCTTTTCAATTTAAGTCTAGTATTAAGTTTTATCGTCATAAATGCAATAAAAAAGCCCTAACAATGTTAGGACTTAGTTTGTTTTTGATTTTTAAATTGCTCGGTAATGACAAACGATGTAATTGGAATCGTGATGATGACACCGATTAGCGAGAACAAGATGATGATGAATTCGGCATCAAAGACCTTGTCGTTTAAAATGTCACCCAATGAGTAGGATAATCCGTGGAACCAGACAAATAAGGATAACGAGCCACCGAATAGTCCAAAGAATAAGGTATTCAATGTTGTTCCGATAATTTGTTTTCCGACATAGACCCCATCGAAGAACAAACGGTTTGGTTTGATATCCGGATGTTGTTCCTTGATTTCATCCAACCCAGACGCAATCGCCATGGTTGCTTCGGCAATCGCACCCAGCGTACTTAGAATGGCTGTCGAAATGGCGATATCAATGAAACTAATTCCGATAGGTAAAGATAAACCTTCTAGATCATCACTATCTTCTAAGCCAAATCCTTGAACCTGTGCCCAATGTTCTACTGGCACAATCAATAAAACAAGTGCTAAAAGTACCAATACGGAAGCGATAAACGCTAAACGACTAGTCTCATCATTGGTCCCACTCAAGAAGATGGTCAAGGCCAATAGGATCACTCCGGCAATCAAGGTTACGACGATTGGTGGGAAATGAAATGCCATCAAGACAATCGCAAAGAATAAGAAGCCAAAGTTAAGCACCAAACTTAAAAATGATTGAAAACCTTGTTTACCCCCTACCAATACCATCAATACTAATAGGACAAGGCCTAAAACGATAATTGCACTCATTATTTACGCCTCTTTTCTGCAAAAAAACTGGTTAATCCACTGGCAACTGGAACTGCAAGCACAATTCCAATCCCACTGATTAGACTTTGCACCATCCCCAATGACATGTTCATTGAAAATGAGTATCCCCAACTGTTTCCGTTTTTTAAGAATAGAAGTGTCATCGACAAAGTTTCTCCCATAAAAATGAAGAATAAGACGTTAATTAATGGACCCATGATTGATTTACCAATGTTTCGACCTGACAAGAAAAGTTGTTTTCTTGAAACCTCAGGTCGTTCCATTTTCAACGCGAATAATGAGGAAATGATATCGGTCGATTCATCCATAACTGCACCTAATGATCCGATGATGGTTTCAGCTAAAAACAATGGTCGTGGAGGCTGAGTAACATATTGCATCGATTCATAAAAAATTCCTTTTTCATGTGTAAATTTAAAAACGATTAAGCTAATAATAATCGAAAGAAAAGTACATGCCACAGTCGAAGCAAGTGTCACAAACATTTGACGATTCCAACCAATTACTAACCAAAGCGTAATCGCGGAAAAAAGTACTGCCAGAATCGAAAAAATCCATAAAACGTTAGATCCGTTATTAAATCCGTCAAAGTATAATGCCACCATGAACAAGATTGTATTAATAATAATACTTCCAATGGCCGTGATTCCAGCCATTTTGAGGAAGATAAACATCAAGGCAATTGCTAAATAGATTAAAAAGACCACGGGTGTGTCTCTCTTGGCATCTCTAATCGTGCTTTCACCTTGTCCGTGTAAGACCACAAAGGCTTTTTGGCCGACTTTATACTTCTTATCCATCGCCTTTGAGTCTGTATATGTATTGTTTAAAGTAATGTGTTCACCCTTATGCTTTCCATTGGTGATTACTCCACTAAGTTTTTGTACATAACTGTGATCAACATTTTGAAAAGTATCAATCTCCTTATTCTTACTAAGTTCTTCTACTTTTTGAATCTGCATAATTGGTTGAGTATATAGAAAGTCATCATGACTAACAAAAAACATTAAAGCCACTCCAATTAATGCAAAAATCCCCACCATTTTGATGGGGAATTTTTTCAATAAATTACCCAAAATAATTCCTTCTTAATTATCAAATTTTGAACCTAAAATTTCCATTTTTAGTCATTTTAACACACTTTAATTAAATAAATCTTAAATGGCTCCATCATGCAAGCTTATGCCGTTTAAGACCGGCAAATCGGCATTTTGCGCATGTATCTTATTTGACACATAACATTTTTCTTTGTAATAATAGTACCTATGCTTTAAATAAACTACAATTTCAAGGAGGAAGATCATGACCAAAAAAGTTGAAGTTAAACATCTAACCAAGATTTTCGGTCGTCATGTTGGTCGTGCTAAAGAAATGATCAACGAAGGAAAATCCAAAGATGAAATTTTAGCTAAAACTAACAGCGTTGTTGGTGTTCACGATGCCAACTTCGACGTTAACGAAAATGAAATCTTTGTTATCATGGGACTTTCCGGAAGTGGTAAGTCTACTTTAATTAGAATGTTAAACCGTTTATATGAACCAACTGATGGTGAAATTCTACTAGACGGAGAAAGCATTACTAAATTCGATAAGAAAGAATTACGTGATTTTAGACGTAAGAAAATGAGTATGGTATTCCAAAACTTTGCTCTATTCCCTAACAGAACCATTATCGAAAACACCGCTTACGGTTTGGAAATCCAAGGAGTCGATAAAGAAACTAGACATCAAAAAGCACATGAATGTCTAGAACTAGTTGGCTTACACGGATACGATGATAGATACCCTAACGAATTATCTGGTGGACAACAACAACGTGTTGGATTAGCTCGTGGTTTAGCTAATGACCCAGAAATTCTATTGATGGATGAAGCATTCTCAGCATTAGATCCACTTAACAGAAAAGAAATGCAAGACGAATTGCTAGATTTACAATCACACCTAAAGAAGACTATCATCTTCATCTCACATGACTTAAACGAATCACTACGTATTGGTGACCGTATTATGATTATGCGTGATGGTGAAATTGTTCAAATCGGTTCACCAGAAGACATCTTACAACACCCTAAGAATGATTATGTTGAAAAATTCATCGAAGGTGTGGACAGAACTAAGATTCTTACTGCTAGCCGCGTTATGATTAGACCAGATGTTATCAACATCGAAAAAGACGGTCCAAGAACCGCGCTAAGATTAATGAAGGACAACCACAACTCAAGTGTTTACGTTGTTGATTCAGAACACCACTTCAAGGGATTAATTGATGCTAAGGATGTTATCAAGCAAATCGAAGATGACAAGCGTGACTTAGAATCAATCCTTAGAACCGACGTTCCAACAACTACACCTGATACACCTATCAAGTCACTATTAAACGACATTTCCAAAACTTCAGTACCATTCGCGGTATTGGATGACAATGATCGACTACTAGGAATTATCATTAGAAGTTCCGTATTAGGCGCAATTTCTGGAAACGAGGTGCAAAATAATGGCTAATTTATTTTCTTTAACTATGCAACCAATTCCATTTGCGGATTGGATTAACAGTTTCGTTAACTGGTTAACTCAATTCGTTGGTTTCTTCAACGGTATCACTGATTTCATCGGTGCAATCGTTAACTCATTCCAATGGGTATTTGATTTACTACCCGTTTGGCTATTCATCATCTTAGTTCTAGGTATTACTTACTGGGCATTACATGACAGCAAGCACTGGGGACTAATGGTCTTTGAACTTATTGGTCTTGTATTAATTTACAACCAAGGTTACTGGAGAGATATGACTCAAACATTAACACTAGTTCTTACTTCTAGTTTAATTATCGTTGTTATCGGTATTCCTTTGGGTATCTGGATGGCAAAGAGTCACACTGTTAAGGTAATCGTTAAACCAATTCTAGATTTCATGCAAACAATGCCTGCATTCGTTTACCTAATTCCTGCCGTTGCTTTATTCGGTATCGGAATGGTTCCCGGGGTTATTGCTTCTGTTATCTTCTCACTACCTCCAGTAGTTAGAATGACTAACCTAGGAATTGAACAAGTTCCAACTGATTTAATTGAAGCTGCCGATTCATTCGGTTCAACTGGTTGGCAAAAGCTAATCAAGGTTGAATTACCAATTGCTAAGAACACATTAATGTCTGGTGTTAACCAAGGTATGATGCTTGCTCTATCAATGGTAGTTATCGCTTCAATGATTGGTGCCGTTGGTCTTGGTTCAGAAGTTTACTTCGCCGTAGGTAGAAACAACGCTGGTTCTGGTTTCACTGCTGGTTTTGCAATCGTAATCCTAGCAATCATCCTAGACCGTGTTACTCAAGCTTTTAACAAGAACAAAAAACACTAATTAGGAGGATTTAAATGAGAAAGAAAACTAGATATGTTTTAGCAACATTAACCATGTTTCTTATGGCAACAGTTCTAACTGCTTGTAGTAGTTTAACTTCTCCATACAATCCTCATAAGAAGTTAGGTCCTCAAATCAATTACACCATCACTGGTATTGATGCCGGGGCTGGTATTATGGCTTCTACACAAAATGCGTTAAAGGAATATCCTTTAGCACAAAACAAGTGGCAACTACAAACTAGTTCAACTGCTGCAATGACTTCTACATTAGCTAAAGCAATTAAGTACAAACAACCAATCGTAGTTACCGGATGGCAACCACATTGGATGTTCAAGAAGTTCCCTCTTAAGTTCCTAAAGGATCCTAAGAATGTTTATGGTTCTTCAGAACAAATCCACACAATTGCTAGAAAGGGTCTCGCCAAGGATAATCCTGGTGCTTACAAGATTCTAAAGCAATTCCACTGGACTCCATCTCAAATGTCAGACGTAATGCTACAAACTAATGCTGGTGTTGACCCTAAGGTCGCTGCTGACAACTTTATCAAGAAGAACCCTAAATTATATCAAGAATGGACTAAGGGTGCTGCTAAAGGTAATGGTAAAGCAGTTAAGTTAACTTACGTTGCTTGGGATTCAGAAATCGCATCAACTAATGTGATGGCTGAAGTTCTAAACAAGATGGGTTACAAGACAACTATCCAAGCACTAGAAATGCAACCAATGTGGGCATCAATCGCAACTAACGCTGCCGATGCTTCACTATCAGCTTGGTTACCTAACACTGCCGGTTTATACTTGAAACAATACAAGGATAAAATCGACGATGTTGGTCCAAACTTGAATGGTGCTAAAGTTGGTTTGGCTGTTCCTAAGTACATGAAGAACATCAATTCAATCGAAGATTTAATCAACAAATAATAATAAAGAAAAGCTATTCTATTAACTTTAGAATAGCTTTTTTATATACTAAGGATATAGCAAAAAAATAAACGTAAATGAGGTGTCAAAATGAGTAATGACAAGATTAACGAATCACTAATCAAAGACGACTTCTATAAATCCGTTAACGGTGAATGGGTTAAGAATGCAACCATTCCATCAGATCACTCTTCAACCGGTGGTTTCATGGACCTAGTCGATAATATCGATAAAACTTTAATGAATGACTTTGACGCCCTACTTGATGGATCAATGCAACCATCAAATGACGATATGCAAGAATTCAAGAAGTTATACGATTTAGCAATGGACTTTGATAAGCGTGAACAAGATGGTGCCAAACCACTTAAAGCCACCCTTCAAAGAATCGAAGACGTTAAATCATTCGAAGATTTAAACCAGCAACTAGCTGATTGGACTCTATCTGGTTTACCCCTACCTTTTGGTTTCGGCATTGAAGCAGACATGAAGAACGCCAAGTACAACGCATTATATGCAAGTGGTGCTTCAACCTTCCTACCGGATAAGACTTACTATGACAAACAAAACCCGGCTGGTGCCAAACTAATGCCTATTTTCCGTGACATGATGAAAAAACTATTAACCATGGTTGGCTACGACGAACAACAAGCAAAAAACATCGTCGATGCCGCTGAAGACTTTGATAGAACAATTGCACCACACATCAAATCAGCAGAAGAAAATGCCGATTTCACCAAGATGTACAACCCAATGAGCTACAGTGACCTAGCTAGCCAAATCGACAAGTTCGATATGGATAACTACGTAACTGGTCTAATAGGCCAAGTCCCTGATCAAGTCATCGTGACTGAACCAGACTACTTCAAGGCCTTCAATGAAATCGTCAATGACGATACCTTCGCCAAGATGAAGAACTGGATGATTGTGAAGGTTGTTAAGGGTTCTGCTGGTCTACTATCAGAAAAATTCCGTCAAATCGGTGGTACCTTCTCACGTACCCTTTCAGGTAAGAAGGAAGCTACTAAACCTAAGAAAGCTGCTTACTACCTAGCATCCGGTTTATTCGACCAAGTCGTTGGTGACTACTACGGTCGTAAGTACTTCGGTGAAAAAGCCAAACAAGATGTCCACGACATGGTCGTTAAGATGATTAACGTTTACGAAAAGCGTCTATCACAAAATGACTGGTTGAGTGAAGACACCAAGAAGATGGCTATCACAAAGCTAAACGCCCTAGCTATTCACGTTGGTTACCCTGACGCAATCAACCCACTTTACCACCAATTCAAGGTAGTTGGTAGGGAAGATGGCGGTGATTTATACAACAACGTTGAAAACATCGACAAGATTATCACTAAGGATAAGTTCAGTAAGTGGAACCAACCAGTAGACAAGAGCATCTGGGACATGAGCGCTAACACTGTTAACGCCTACTACTCACCTCTTGAAAACGTGATTGTTTTCCCTGCTGCTATTTTACAAGCACCATTCTACAGCCTAGAACAATCATCAAGTCAAAACTTCGGTGGTATCGGTGCCGTTATCGCCCATGAAATCTCTCATGCGTTTGATAACAACGGTTGTCAATTCGACCAATACGGTAACCTAAACAACTGGTGGACCGAAGATGATCACAAGCACTTCGATGCCTTAGCCGAAAACATGATTAAGGAATTCGATGGCTTAGATTTCGCCGGTCAAAAGGTTAACGGTAAGTTGACCGTTTCAGAAAACATCGCCGATGCCGGTGGGTTAAGCTGTGCCCTAGAAGCTGCCAAGGGCGAATCAGACGTGAACCTACGTGACTTCTTCATCAACTGGGCAACTATCTGGCGTACAAAATCAACTGAACAATACAAACAATTACTACTATCAATCGATGTGCACGCTCCAACTGAACTAAGAGCACAAGTTCAAGTGAAGAACCTAGAAGACTTCTACAAGACCTTCGACGTTAAACCCGGTGATGGAATGTACTTGGATGAAGATAAACGAGTAAATATTTGGTAATAAAAAAAGACCTGACAAACGTCAGGCCTTTTTATTTTTGTTTTATTTCTTAGTGTTCTTAAGCATTAATGCCATTGCTAAACCGAATAGTTCGATTACAAAGAAAGTTATAAATACAACATGGAAACCACCCATTTGGGCAATTGCATGGCTCATTCCCTTAGCAATGTTGTTGTTCATCACGTTAGATAAAATCAAGGTAGCAACCAAGACACCAGTTGATCCAAGAATTTGTCTAAATGTTGAGATAACCGCAGTACCATCTGAAATTAAATCCTTTGGTAATGAGTTAGCACCCATTGTAACGGCTGGCATCATCACAAAGGCGTTTCCACCTTCAATGATTGCAGCAATTACCATCATTGGAACTAGACCCAATGTGGCACCAGTGATGCTCAATACTAACCATCCAGCTAGAATCATGAACATCCCTGTTAACATGGTTGATTTGAAACCAATCTTATCTGCTAACTTACCAGTTAATGGGTTTAATAAACTCAATACAATGGCACCAGGAGCTAATGCTAAACCAGAAACGGTCTTGCTTACTCCCAATACGTCTTGGTAGTAAAGAGGGAAAATGATTGTCACAACAATCAAGGCAATGTATGAAGCACCAGTTAAACCAACTGATAGGTCGTAGTTAAAGTCCTTCAATACTCTCAATTGTAGTAGTGGTTGATCCATCTTGAATTGACGAATTGCAAACATCGCAACCATTAAGATACTTACAACTAAGATGATAACGGCTTCTGTTAAATCAATATTGGTCTTACCAATCATGTTAACCACGTATAGAATACCAATCAACCCGACTGATAGGATGACTGATGGGAAGTCTAGGTGACTTTCCTTTTGTGGCATTACGTTCTTAATGGCGAATAGTGAAATTACAAATAGAACTGAAATGATAACGGCAAAGACGATGAATAATCCACGCCAAGCTGAGAAGTGTAGAACAATTGCCGAAAGAATTGGACCACAAGCAAGTGCTGAACCCATGATTAGACCAGCAAATCCCATGGTAGTCCCCCTTTTTTCTTCCGGTGTAATGTATAACAACACTGATTGGTATGATGGGAATAAAATACCAACAGCGATTGCTTCCATTGCACGACCTAACATCATTACTGGAAAGTTAGGTGCAATTACCACAATTAAAGTTCCAATATCAAAAATTGCTAAAATTAATAAGAATAATTGTTTAAACTTAACATTGTTAAGTAACCATGGACTAACTGGCATCATGACACACATGATTAGCATGAATCCAGTAGTTAACCATTGAACCGTCGAAGCATCAATTCCAAATGAGCTCATTAACGTAGGATAAGCAGTTGAAATTGATGATTGGCTCATTGACATTGTAAAACTACCTAAAAGTAAGACAATGACGAACAAAAAACGATTGTAGGGCTTACCACTTAAATCGTAATTCTTCAAAACCTTCATCTCCTAATTTAGAATGATTATAAATTAATACTTTTTCTATTTTATCGATTTAGGTTTCATAAGTAAACTATTTTGCTTTACTTAATTTTCATCGAACAAGAACCTAGCAATGATGTGATCAACAAAAATGTTATGGTGCAAACGACTATGTTGACCATTTACCCCATTGACCGGAATCTCTTCATAGTTCTTAACACGTTTTCCAATCAAATACTTCAATGACTTAGCTGAAGAAACTGAAACAACTCCATCTGAATCTTGTTTTGAATTATCATTTCCATAAATATTCAATACGGAAACATCCTTAGGAAAGTTCTTACAGTCATTTAATAGTGTTTGATATGATGGGAACCACTTATTTGATTCTGAGTAAATCATTGGTTTACCTTGTGAATCAACATAATTATCTGTCCCCATACTACTTAGTTTGATAACACCATCATATGGTCCGGCAATTGAAATAAACTTCTGTAGTTTTGGCATATCTTCATCTTTATCGTACTTAGCAGCTGTATCTAAGATGGTAACGGCTCCAGCAGAGTGCCCAACGGCATTGTAGTACTTAAATCCATAGTGATCTCTTAGTCTCAATAGGATTTCGTGTAGCCAGCTAACTTGTTTATCAACTGGTGTGAACTTCTTTTGGAAAATAACTTGAATAATTGGCTTTCTGGTATTTAATTGAAGTTTTCCTTTGTAATCAATTTTTCCTTCCTTATCCACTAGAATGACTAATGAACGGTTACCTCCATCACGTGATGCAATTGTTGCCAAGTGATTGGTAGATCTTCTAGATCCACCCAATCCGTGGACATACAATGTTGGTGTATTTTGACCACCTCTAGATGATCGAGACATTAATAGGTTGTCACTTCTAATCGCAAAGAAGACTGCGAAAAACGCAACAATCAATGTCACAATAATCAAAATAATATTGGTCTTAGCTGTTTTACTCAAGATGATTCCCCTCTCTTTTCTTCTACTCTCTATCATACTAGAAAATCACGAAATTTACATCCATAATTATGTGCATTAATTAGCCAAATCTAGTAATTTGTAGTAGATTATAGGTACAGACTAAATATGAACGAATAAAGGAGAATTTATTTTGATTACACTTAAATCACCACGCGAAATCGAAATGATGGCCAAATCGGGTGAAGTCTTAGCTGGCGTTCACCTTGGCTTACGTGACATGATCAAACCAGGTCTAGACACTTGGGAAATCGAAGAATTTGCAGACAAATACATTAAAGAACATGGTGCCAAAGCATCAGAAAAAGGATTTGAAGGCTACAAGTTTGCTACTTGTGTTTCAGTTAACGACGAAGTAGCTCACGGAATTCCACGTAAGGGTCTAAAGCTTAAAGATGGTGACATTGTTAAGGTTGATATGACCGTTAATAAGGATGGTTTTGAAAGTGATTCTTGCTGGACTTATGCAGTTGGAAATATTTCAGAAGAAGACCAAAAGCTAATGGATGTATGTAAGGAAGCTTTATACCGCGGAATCGACCAAGCCGTCGTTGGTAACCGTTTAGGTGACATTGGTTTTGCTTGCCAAGACTTCATCGAAAACCAAAACCACATGGGTGACGTTCGTGAACTAATCGGTCATGGAATTCAACCTACTATGCACGAACAACCAAACGTTCCTGCATACGGTGAACCTGGTAAGGGCCTACGTCTAAAGGAAGGTATGACCATTACCATTGAACCAATGGTTAACTTAGGAACCTGGGAAATCACTGACAGATACGATGCTAAGGACGACTGGACTTACTACGTATCATCAGATGGTACTAACTCGGCTCAATACGAACACACCATTGCCATTACTAAAGATGGTCCAAAGATTTTAACCTCACAAGGCGATGAAATAGACGAAAAATACAAACTATAATAAATAAAAAAGCCTCGTAAGATAATTCTTACGGGGCCTTTTTATTTGGTTGATTTAGTCCAAACAGTTAACGCAGTGTTCAGGCTTTTCACCGTTTAACACGTGGTTTACTTCACTACTTGCCATGTTAGAAATCTTAGTAAATGATTCTACTGAGAATCCTGAATTATGTGGTGTCATGAAGACGTTTGGTAACTTTCTTAGTTCACTGTCCATTGGAAGTGGTTCTTTTTCGAACACGTCTAGACCTGCTCCGGCAATTTCACCAGACTTCAAGGCTTCGATCATGTCTTGTTCATTAATCACTGCACCTCTAGCGAAGTTAACGATAAATGCTGAATTCTTCATCATCTTGAATGTTTCCTTATTAACAGAACCAATAGTTCCCTTCACTGCTGGTAGATGTAGTGAGACGAAATCAGAACGTTTGAATAATTCATCCCATTCAACGAATTCACCATATTCTGAAGTCTTAGGACTTCTGTTCCAGATTAGTGTATTAACTCCGAAACCTGAAAGCATCTTGGCAGCTTGTTGACCAATGTTTCCATAACCAACAATTCCAATTGTTTTACCCTTAATATCATGTGATGGATGATGGAATGCGTATGAATCATCACCTTCATGCATTTTTTGAGAAACTGTGTATAGATTCTTAGATAAAATTAAGATATCTGTAACGGCACATTCAGCAACTGCTACTTCATTTCCACCTGGTGTATTGGTAACGTAAATTCCTCGTTCTTTACAGTGGTTTAAATCAACATTATCGTATCCCACACCAAAACGCGCAATCACCTTTAGATTGGGCATTTGGTCGATAGTTTCATTGCTCAATGGAGTCGCATTAAGCACCATGCCATCTGCATCTTTATGTTGAAGTAGTGTTTCTGCATATTGATCTTCTAATTCCACTACTTCAAAACCATAATCCCTAAGTGGTTCACCTAAATAATGAGCGAATTCTTTAGGAATAATTACTTTTTTATCCATTTTCTCTTCAACTCCTAATTTTTTATAACATATAAATACTATCACAAAAAAACCACTACATGGACTTTTATATCCATATAGTGGCTTTCAATTATTCTAATGTTTATTAATTGTATTTTTTGGCCATAAGATTAATTTACCTTTAATGGCATTTTTTCGTTCAACAGTAACTGGTTTCTTCCCACGACGTGGTGTCCATCTAGGGTTTCTAATTACCGTAGGATCATTTTTAATCATCTTGAAGACTGACATAATGATTAAGATGCAAACGAACATCAATGGGAAACCTGCTAGGGTACAGAACGTTTGAACTGTCTCAAATCCCCCAACGACAACTAAACTGAATGAGAATAGGATAAATACAACTACCCAAGTCATTCTGTTAACACGGCTAGGTTCTTTACCAGGACCAAGTGGCAAACTGGTAAATGAAGAAAGCACGAATGCTGACGACGAAATTGTCGTTGCTAAGAAGATGAAACAGGAAATAAAGTAAAATGCAAACATGACATATTTCATTGGTAAAGTTCCAAGAACAGCTGAAATAACAGCGGCCTGACCTTGCGTATTTAAAATATGTGTTAAATTCAATGTACCTGTCTTTTGTAGCCATAGTGAGTAACCACCAAAGACAGCATAAAAACTCATGCATCCCAATGCACCATAGGTCAGCATCCCCATGACGATTTGTCTGATTGTGCGCCCCTTGGAAATCTTAGCAATGAATAGTCCCATAAATGGCATGTATGAAAGCCACCAGCCCCAATAGAAAATGGTTTCTTGTTGAGCAATTCCAGGACGACCGTTTGGCACGGTATTCATACTCATTGGAATGAATTTTTGAATCAATAATCCGACACTGTTTGTTTCTGAATTTAGAATGTATACAGTTGGACCAACTAGCAAGACAATTGCTAGAAAAATAATGGCGGTCCAGATGTGGGCATTACTTAATTTATCAATTCCACCATTTAGTCCCTTAAAGACGGTGAGTGCAAAGATAATGAATAATACCAAGAATAATCCTAGTTTCATATTTAGGTTGTCAGGAATTCCGGTTAAAGAACTTAGGACTTTAGAAATGATTGGGATTTCCAAACCTACGGAGGCTCCTACCCCTCCCATGATTCCAAATACTACTAATAGGTTGACGATTTTTCTGGCAATGTTTTGCCAGAGTTTTTCACCATCTAAAATGGTAATCGCATCACTTAGAGATTGTATTTTGCGTTTCTTGTTATACATCATATAACCAATAGCAATCGTGGGTGCCGCAAACATCAACCAAGCCATTGGACCCCAATCATATTGACCATACATGTGAGCTAAGTTGTAAGCAGTCACTGAGTATGGTTTTACAGATCCTTCTGGATGTTGAACATATCTCAATGGGTCAACCATACTAAGCATTAAGATACTTGCATCGATGGCGGTCGCAAAGACCATTGAACCCCACTGGAAGTTCTTGTACACCGGCTTATCCGTAGGTTCCCCCAAACGAATATTGCCATACTTTGATAACATCAAATATACAAAAAACAAGAAATTGATGATGTAAATCCACATGTACCCCCAACCCATATTGCTGGTTACCCAGTTCAATACGCTGTTTAGAAGTCCTTGCAGTGAAGAACCACCAATTATCAAAAATACTGAAACCCCTAAAAATAATACGACAGTAGGAATAAAGACGAGCTTGTCGATATTTTTACTTTTAAAAATAATAATCCTCCTCTGAGATTAAACACAAAAAGCTGCACAAATAAGTGATTCGTATATAACGAATGACCATCTGCACAGCTTTTCTAAGGTTATACAAATTAAATTCGAATTATTTTTGCATTTCAATTATATTATACACAAATAACAATTTATGTAAAATGTGGCCGCACGGGCGTTTGAAAAGCATATTTTAATTCCTATTTGACCGTTTTAATAACACGAGCTGGATTACCTACAATGACCACATTGTCGCCAAATGATTTGGTAACAACTGATCCAGCACCAACGACAACATTTTCACCCAATGTAACACCGGGCAATACAGTCACATGTCCTCCTAGCCAGCAATTATCACCGATGGTAATTGATTTTCCCATTTCCACATCGGCCTTTCTTTGGTCTGGATCAAGTGGATGTACCGGTGTATACAATCCAACGTCTGGACCAAAGTAACAATGATCTCCAATTGTGATTGGGCATGTGTCCAACAATGTTAAGTGGTAGTTAGCATAAAAGTCGTCTCCGACATGGATGTTGTATCCATAGTCGAATTGAACTCCTGTTTCAATCCATAGATTCTTACCACTATTGCCAAGTAACTTGGCTAGTCGTTGGTTTTGTTCTTTATTATTTGATAGTGAATTAATGGCGCTTAACTCTTTTCTAACAACACTACGTCTTTGTTGCAACTCTTCGTCGTATTGTTGATAGGGTTCTCCTGCCGTCATTTTTTCACGTTCTGTTTTCATATTTTTGCCAGCTTTCATAACTTATTCAATGATTATTGTATCATATGAAATTATTTATCAAAAAAACCTAAATCACGAAGGCTCTTCTCGATGTCAGATACAGATTTATCCTTGTCGATGTATTCCTTGGCCTTTTCGGGTTGTTTTGGCTTGGGCTTTGGTTCTGCCACCTTTTGCTTAGGTTTTAGTTGTTCTGCTAAGTCAGGATTAATTTTTCTAATCTCATCGTCTAACAACTGTTGAACAGTAGTAATTGCTTTATCATTATTATCAAAATTAGAATTCACAAATTTGATGGTTTTAAACTCTTCTAAGACCTCGGCCAATTGTTTGATCTCTTCAACATTGGTAATGACTTCACCGTTAAAACTTTGCCAATCATGAGTCTTGGCGTACGCTAGCTTGCCATCGTTTATGGTTTGTGAAATGTACAAGGAAGGTGTAATCACCTCGACTCGTTTTGAGTTTAAATCCATTTCCACTAACTTTTTTAAGCCATTGATAACTGATAACAATTGCATCTTGGAATTATTGATGCCCTTCATTCCACCGCTATTGGATGTTATTTCGTCATCAAAGTCGATGCAATAAGCCCAGACAGATGGACCGTTTGAATCGACGTATTGATTCAAACCAGAGACATTAATATGCTTACCATGTGCAAATAATTTAACTACTTTCTGCGGTTCTTCTGTTTTGTTTTTTTCGTCTTCAAATGTCGAGTGAACAATTGTATTCTTTGGTTGATTTAATTTCATACCATCCATTGTATCGTTCAAAAGTTTATCAACAAAATTGTTTCCAGAGTTATCAGCATGCCCCTTAGTCCATTTAAAATTTAAGTGCTTAAATTGTCCTAGTAGTGCGGATAGTTGCATGAATTCATTTTTGTTTTTGATAATTGTTCCATCGCTTTTCTTCCATCCACGACGACGCCATGAGTTTAGCCATCCCTTAGTAATTGAATCTAAGACGTACTTGGAGTCCAATATAGCGTTAATAGACTCGTTTTGCCATCCCTGGTCTATGATATACTGCAAGGCGTTAACTAGCCCTAAGACTTCCATTTTATTGTTTGTAGCACCGAATTCACCATCAGAAGCATAATGTTTCTTACCGTCTTTGATAATTAGATATGCCCAGGCGGCCTTGTCATCATCCTTAACGTGTTGCCCAAGCTTGTTTCCGTGGTTTCTAGAACCACCGTCACTATATAGTGTAATTAATCCACTCTTGGTTATCTTAGGCGCTATATTTTTGGCAGGTTGACTTAATCCCATGTAGGCATTAGCTTCTGATTTGGTCTTAAAACTTTTATATTCGGCGCCGGGAAAACCGTTAACCTGGTTCTTACATTCGTCCCAAGTGCTATAGATACCTGGCTTTTTTCCTTTTCTTACTGCATAAAATTTACTAGCCATCTTTTTCTCCTTTTATGTACAAAAAAAGACCCAGAAAATCTGAGTCCAAAAGATTATTTAGCAGGCTTTGACTTCAAGAATTTTTGTAAGTCAGCAACTTCTCTTTGTTTCTTGTTACGCTTGTTGTTGTTGATTGGACGACGTCCTTGAACACCATTTGGATGACAAATTCTCACTAGAGACACCCCTTCCTGTTAACTATAAATTAATTAGTACCATTATAATATAAAGACGGTACCTAACGCAAATTAGAATTATTCACTCATTATTATATCGATATTGTTTACAATTTACAAGTTTGTGTTAGAATAACTTCAATTTAATAATAAGAGGTGGCAATTTTATGACAAATGATTTTCCCCAAGTTTTAACCATTGCGGGTTCAGATAGTGATGGAAGTGCAGGAATGCAAGCCGATTTACATACTTTCTTTATGCACCATACTTACGGAGCTTCCGTAATTACAGCGTGTGTTGCAGGTAACTCATTTGGTATTCATGACAGTGTCTCTATGCCAGTTTCATTCATCAACCAAGAATTCAAAGACTTAGCTGATGATTTTAAGATTTTAGCATCAAAAACAGGAATGTTAGCTGATGCCGAACTTATTCGTACCGTAGTTGAAAACTACAAAAAATACGATTTTGGACCATTAGTCGTAGATCCTGTAATCATGACTAAACATGGTGCTATGTTACTTGAACAAGCCGCATACGACACTTTAAAGGAAGAATTAATTCCTTTAGCTACAGTCTTGACACCTAATTTCTACGAAGCTCAAAAGTTAGCTGATATGGAAATTAACTCAGATGAAGACACCAAGGTTGCCGCCAAAAAGCTTCGTGACTTAGGCGCTAAAAACGTTATTATTAAAGGAAAACACGTCGCTGGTGAAACAGACGTCGTTAAGGATTATGTCCTATTAGAATCCGGAGAGGACTTCTGGATTGAAGGACCTTACTATCATACAGAACATAAGAATGGTACTGGTGATTCTCTATCAGCAGCCATTACATCTGAAATTGCTAAAGGCACTTCCATCGCCGATGCTATCAGAATTGCTGACGAATATGTCGACAAAGCAATCAAGAATGAAATTTCAGTTGCTCACAAATTTGGTCCAATTAACCACTGGGCAAAATAATGAAAAAGACTCGCATAGGCGAGTCTTTTTTTATTACCACTTATCCGGGCTCCACATTCTACCGTCCAATTCGTCTTGGGCCTGTTGGAGTCTTTTTTGCTGCTCTTTGTTAATATCTTTAATGCCATCTAAAAAGGATAATAATTTAAAACTAGTTTCATCTTTTTTTAGTTCTTCGATTTGTTGTTCCAACCATTCGTTTTGACTAGCCATTATTCATCATCCTCCTTCTTGATTAAATCAATTTCCCACTTTAATTCGTCCAATTGATCGTAGTTGGATTGAAGATAATCAATTAAGATATCCATCCTGGATTGCTTATCCTCGTCCAAGGATTCCTTTAAAGCGGTTAGTTGGTAGATGTACCATTTTTGTAAACTGGTAAAGCTATCGAAGTTATCGTTGGTTAAATAACTACGGTAATCAATTAAAAGCTTTTGTTTTTGCGCATCGGTCATGTACGCAAACTGTGAAATCACAAAAGGTTTCAAAAATTTCATTTGACCACGTTGAGCGATTGCTTGATATGGTTTCAATAATTCAGAGATACTAAATCCTTCCCTACCGCCAACTTGGTAGTCCTTGATTGGATCACCTAGTGTGGTGATGATGCCCATTTCTTTTCCCTTCAATGCACCCTCTTGTTCGTGAGCAATGAAGTTCTTGGTAAAGACATCATCTTCATATTTCTTCATCAATGCTGGTGCACTGTACCAATACATTGGAAATTGAAATAAAATACGATCGTATTGTGCTAATCTTTGTTGTTCTTGTTCTTTATCAAAAATAAAATTAGTTTGAACTTTATCTAAAACGACCCAATCCACATTTTCAATATCAGACTGACACTGTTTTAAGAATGCTTCGGTCATTGAATTATCATATTCAGGATGTGATACTAACACCAAAGTTTTCATATTCGTTCCCTCGTTTCTTTAATAACACTATTTTAAATGATTTAGACCTAAATTTACACTATAACGAATTTACGCACATTAATCATTAAAGAAATATAATTGTTCGTATATTTTGAAATTGTTTTTTTAAGTTTTTTTCGTCATTTTTTAAGATTCGAACAAATTATATTCCCAAAAAACTCTTTCATATCAATGGTTTGGACATGATTTCTATTATTAAAAATAAATAAAATTATTATTCTGATATTAGTTGACATCACCCCATATTTCGGGTATATTATTACCAATGTGTTACATAGTTTCGATTGTTAAGGTTACTTGTTTTATAGTTTTATGAAATGACCCCTTGATTCAGGCTTTTGATACATTAAGATTTTATAACGCACGATATGTGCAAGGAGGTTTCATATTATGAAACAAGGTACTGTTAAATGGTTCAACGCTGATAAAGGTTACGGTTTTATCACTACTGAAGACGGTGACGTATTCGTTCACTTCTCAGCTATCAACAAAGAAGGTTTCAAGACTCTAGAAGAAGGCGAAAAGGTTACATTGGACGTTGAAGACGGCGACCGTGGACCACAAGCTGCTAACGTTACTCCTGCATAAGGATAACCTCTTAGTTAACTTTTAGTTTAAAAAGAGATCAAAAACACCCGAGATTTTCTCGGGTGTTTTTTTATTATCCAAAATAAAAAAGCTCCCTATCTTTATTGATAAGAAGCTAATTAATCTTAAAATGCATGTACTTAGATACGAAGATTACCAATGATTGAATAGGTTCCTTCATTCCATCCTCAGTCCAAGTAATAATAATTTCTGTTAGTCCTCCAGCAATCAATGAAACTAACATCTTGGAAGATTCTTCCCTAGTTTCCAAAACATTTTCATCAATTAAATCGGAAATATAGTATTTTAGTCGTTCTAATAAGATCATGGATAAATCATTTTTCATAATCATTTCCATCATATCTTGATCTTCTTTAACAAGTTCAAAAAAGATGGTGGCGATATCGGTTAGATTATGTGACTGACTTGACGCTAAACGCTGTATAAACGTGGTAAATGAGCTATCAAATCTGTAAATAATGATATCTTTTTTATTATGAAAATTTCGATAATACGTCATTCGTGAAACATCAGCTTGTGCACAGATATCTTTCACATTAATTTCATCAAATGGCGTGGTCTTAAGTAGTTCGAACATTCCATTAACAATTTTATTCTTTGTTGCAAATTTATCTCTCATAAACTTTTGCCTCACTTCAGTATATTTATGAATATATACGAAATTGGGTTTAAATGCAAGTTAAGTCAATTTTCTTTACTTCAAATAAAAACCCGAGTCATAATTTTTAACAAATAAAAATATAAGAATTACAATGTAATTGAGCTTTAAAAATAAGGAGGAAATTTATTATGGCAATGACTGCTGAACAAAAAGTAAACGATAGAGAAAGAGTATTAGACACACCAATGAACAAGGAATTCGATTGGTCAGAAGATACAACCCCTGTTCGTGACGCTTTATGGAATCACTACATGGAAGAAGATGGCAAGGACACCATGGCTACTGAAGCTAAGATGCATCCTTACCTAGACATGTCTAATGATGAAGTAGCAGCAAACGCTGAAAAAACTCTAAAAAAGTAAGCATTTGCTATTAATTTCGACGCTTAACAAAGCTCAACTTACTTATTAATAAGCTCAACTGGTTATGACAACGCCACAAAAAAGACTTGATGCTAATCAAGTCTTTTTTTAGCTTCATTTAATTGTTCATCACTTAGAAATTCATTTGTAAATCTTTGCAACGGTGTAAATTCATGACGATCCTTGAACTTAACCGGTTCATAATCGACAACTGCCACTAACATATTATTTTCTGTCAGAAATAATTGACCGACACACTTGAATTTACCCTTAGTATGCTTCCCTGTCCGCCAATCGTGCAGCTTGAAATCACATTTGTCATCCTTTTTAATTATATATTGGCCCGATTGGTCTTCATCAACTACAACACCAATATATCGATTTACTTCATATTTACCCTTCATATCAATCACCTTTCTTATACTTTACCATAACTGACGTAATATATGTGATATCATTAAATAGTTGAATTTACTTTAGGAGATGATCGTTATTCGATCTGTTAATAAATTAAAAACGAGAATTATAGCATTAATCTTTGGATTGTTATTAAATGCTTTTGGAAACGCACTTACAATTGTATCAGGATGTGGTTCAGGTATCTGGACCGCCGCATGTGTGAACATTCATCAATTGTTTGGTGTCGACGTTGGTATTATGATTTTCACCTTTGGAATCATCAATGCTTTAACCAACCAAATTTTGATTAAACGCATTGATATTTTACGTTTTGTTGAAGAATTAATTTTTATCATTTTCTTCAGTTCATTCATTCAAATATTTACCAACTACTTTGAATCGCTTGGTTGGAATAATCTATCACTATACATTAGGGTGCCAATGGCATTAATCGGTGTCTGTTGCTTCTGTACAGCCATCTCACTATATCAACGTGCAAATATCTTCATGCATCCAAATGATGATACAACCAACATCCTTCGTTTTGATTATTTAAATGGTAGTGCAATTAAATCACAATTGTTAGATTTTGCTCCACCTATTACAATCATTTTAATCTGTGCGATTTTCTTGCATCGCATCTACTCAGTAAGCATCGGGACACTGTTCTCAATCGCATTTAATGGTATCTTGATTCAAACCGCAGATAAGTATGTTTTTCCATCCCTTAAGCATAACGAAAACATTAATACCCAAATTCAGAAACATTTAAAAAAATAAAAAGAAGCGTTTCATTATGAAACGTTTCTTTTTTTATGCTTTTTCCATTTTAGAATTAGATAAATCATAATTCCGCCAATTAATCCCATCCAGCTAAATACGGTAAGCCATAGTAAAGCTAGCAATATTGGCGTCGCATGATAGTACACTTCTAGTTTGTTATGACCCGGCTTTGAATTGACGATGACACTACCGATTTCGGTTTGCTTAACACTACTAATGTGTTTACCGTTTAAAATCAGCTTAGTATCATCATACTTAAAGATTGGTAATTGCATCGATTTGTTATCATCTGATTCATTATCCCAGGTTAACAATAGATGACCATTGCGTTTAATCGTCTTGGTCACTTCACCCTTATAATTGATGATTTGATCACCATAGTTACCATATGGATGATAATCAAAATAATTATAAGCCGTCATCTTATATTGCACCGGTAGGTAATCAGGCGTTGCTTTCGTTAACATCTTAAGGACAGCACCTGTATCATGAGATGACAAACTATCTCTGATGGCGTTGGTGTCTGTCGTTTGATAATGAAGATTATAATCATTTTGGACTACTTCAGGTGAGAAGAAATGGTGCACACCATTTCTCACTGACCCACCTGCATCATAAATAATAAAGAAAGTTAATATCAGCAATGCGTAGTTCTTAAATGCATTGACCCATTGCTTTTTAGAGGTATCATTAATCATGATTCCGGCACAAATTAATAACAAAATAAACGGAATCACAACAAAACGTCGTGGCATTTGAATTAGGTAAGAAATACTTGGAAACTTCTTATCTAGTGGTCCCCATGGAAATAACACTGATGAAATCCACATGAAGAATAATCCGGTAGTAAAGATAATCTTTCTAGATGAGCTAATCTTTTTAAAGTTAAACACAAAGTAAATTGCCACGATAATAAAACCAACTGAATAAATTGGTGGCAATACAAAGACATTCTTGCCAAACAATGCCACCGAATCCTCGTACATATCCAGTTGTGGAGCCACCCCTAATGCATGGTTGGTGAATGAAATTTGCATCATTCCATACCAGACATTGGCGGTCAAACATAATGTTAATAAAACTGACAACATAGCATTACGCCACATTTTCAGTTTTTCTTTACTATGAATCACACCATATATAAACATTGGAACTAGAGCCAATGCACCAGTTAGACTGCTCAACATGTGTGTTTGCAACAAAATTGACATTGGAATTGCTAGTTTTAATACGTTGATAGATTTGTAATCAATCATGTCAAAACCAGCCACTAATAGCCAAGGTAATAAAGCAGCTCCCCATCCGGTAAATTGCATTCCTACAACCCATCCCATAATCAAATAAGATGACATGTAAGCAATACCGACAAAGACTGCGTATATTTTCTTAATATTAGTCCTAATTGCAAGGTTATACATTGTCATTCCACTGACGCATAACGTTAACAACGAAGTGACAATCTGGTATCTAACCCAATTGCCAGTAATCAACAAAATTAATCCATTAAAATAAGCCGCTAATGGGCCATATAATGCATTAATAATCCTCCCTGACTGTTGGTATCCGTAAATGGATATGAAGTAACTCAAATGGCCAGTTTTTAGTTGCATTGCCGCATCATAGAACCGATTCATATGAAAAATAGAGTCAACCCCTAAAATATATGATCCGGTTACGATTTGCGGCAACATAATTAACACGGCAACCAGAAAGATTGTCATGTATGGCCAAAACTTAATCGCTTTTTTCATCGATATTCTTCCTTAAAAAATAATTTACAAATTCAATATTAACATATAAAAAAGAAGCGAACCTTAAAATCAGTCCGCTTCTTAGTATAATATAAATATTTTTAAACTTCGCTATGTTTATCAATCGTTAATTTACGATGTGACTTTTGTAAAATGAAAATTGCTAAAATAACTAATACTGCACCCACAATTTCAATAAAACTAATTGAAATTTGGAAGAAAATAATACTTAGGATAAATGTAACTACTGGTTGAGTTGCATCAACTAAACTAACAACTTCTGATGGTGCAAAATTCAAAGCATGTAGCAATAGCATGAATGGAAGAATCGTTCCAAATAGAATAATTCCACCAACTCCGAAAACGATACCAGTAGTTAAATGTGGCATGTTTATCCAGATTGGTTGTTTTAGGTTAAAGATAATACCCGCAATTAGCGTTCCCCAACCTAGAATTACCATTGGTGAGCTTTGACCAACGATAGGACGTGGTAGCACAACGTAAAGTGCAGCAGTTACACCAGATAAAATCCCCCAAATTAATGATTCAGGCGTAATTGAAAGAGACGAGAAATCACCCTTAGTTAGAGATAGTACAACTCCCGCCAAAGCGATTACGAAAACCATAATATCAATTGGTAATGGCTTTCTGTGTTGGAATACAATTGATCCCAATAGAATAAATAGTGGTGCTAGATATTGCAAAATAGTTGAAGCATTTGCGTTACCGGTTTGTACACTCATGTAGAAAGTGTATAGGTTAGCACCTAGACCAAATATACCGTAAGCAACAATGCAAATAAATGATTTCCATGACTTAAAGACATTGAAAATGTGTCCTTTATAAACAATTGCAGAAATAACTAACAACACAATTCCAGAAATCATGGTTCTAGTTGATAGGAACCAGTTAGCTTCCAAATGTTCTGTTTGAGATACAAATTGCAAAATCGTACCAGAAACACCCCAAAGTGCTGAAGCTAAAAAAGCCCAGAAGATACCTTTCATGACATTAGTCTCTAAAAGGCCTGTTTCGTTTTCCATATTTTCACCCCATATAAAGCTATAATTCCAACAGATGTAAACTCTTCTTACTTGAAACCTATAATAAAAAGATATCACAAGTGAGAAAACTTGAAAATAGAAAAAGACTATTTATACGAAATAATGCGTAAAAATAGTCTTTTTTAGACGTTCTATCTAATATCTGGATCCTTCTTATCTCTCTTTTGATGAGATCTTTGTAAGAAGTAAATTGACACGATAATAATGATTGCACCAAGTGCTTCAATTGGTGTTGGAATTAAGTGGAATACAATCATACTTAGGATGATTGTAACAACTGGTTCAACGGCATCAACAATACTTGACACTTCTGATGGAGCAAACTTTAAACTGTATAGAACAGCAGAGAAAGCAAAGATAGTACCTACTAAGATAACTCCACCGATACCTAAAACAATACCTGGTGTAATCTTAGGAGCATCTGACCAGAATGGGTGATAAGCGTTAAAACCAATACCAGCAATCAAAGTACCCCAACCTAGAACAACAAATGGTGAATTTTCTTTTGTTAGTGGCTTTGGAACTGAGTAATATACAGCAGCTGAAACAGCTGAAAGTAAACCAAAAATAACGGCAGTCAATGGAACAGATAGTTCACCAATGTGACCGTTAGTGATAATCAAGAATACCCCTACTAAAGCTAACAAGAATGAAATTACATCAGCCTTTAGAGGTTTCTTCTTCATAAAGATCAATCCATATAGCACAATAAAGATTGGTGCTAAGTATTGTAGAATTGTGGCTGTAGCAGCATTACCTTCTTGAATACTTACATAAAATGTTGACATGTTAACTGCTAAACCAAAAATTGCATAGATGAATAATCTAATGATCGATTCTTTTGACTTCCAAACATCAAAAACATGTTTACCAACGTGAATTGAACCGATAGCTAACAATAAAATACCTGCAAATAATGTACGAACTGAAATGAACCATTGTGTAGGAACTGCTTCGTTTTTAGCGACGAATTGCATGATAACTCCTGAGAAACCCCATAGGGTAGAAGCCATCGCAGACCAGAAAATACCTTTCATGACGTTTTCAGTCGTTGTATGTTGTTTTTCCATTTTTAAAACTCCCCGTTTATTCATAATAACGAAATTGTTATTACGATTTGTTTGATTGGCTATGTTTAATCCCATAACCGAAATAAATACATAATCCGCTAGCAAACCAAATAATTGCTAAAATCCATGTATCAAGTGGCAATTGAATTAATAAATAAATACATGCTACCGCTGATACAATTGGTAAGACTGGATATAATGGAACTTTGAATCCATCATTTTTTATATCTTTACGTTTTCTTAGATATAATATTCCAATTGACATGAACGTAAAGGCAATCAAAGTCCCAATATTAACTAAACTAGCTAATTTATCTAGCGAAAAGATACCACCCATCACTGCTATCACAATCGTTACGAAGATAACACTGTGGACTGGAACATTTTTCTTTGTGTCTATTTTACTCAATTTTTTAGGTAAAAGTCCATCACGACCAATGGAATAAATCAGACGTGAACTACTAAATACCATGTTTACCATCATAGTAAACATACCTGCTAACGCACCCAATGAAATTAAAATTCCAAGTTTGTCCAAGTGAATCATTTGTAGTGCAAATGTTACTGGATCCGAAACGTTTAATTTTGAATAAGGTACAATTCCTGTAAGAATAATTGAGACTAATATGTACAAGATTGTACAAATGATTAATGTACCAATAATACCGATTGGCATTGTCTTTTTAGGGTTCTTTACTTCACCTGCTGAGGCTGCAATAACATCAAAACCTAAGTAAGCAAAGAACACTAAGGAAGCCCCCTTGAAAACCCCACTAACACCAAATGGCATAAATGGATTCCAATTAGTTGGCTTAACAAAAAATGCCCCGGCAACTACAAAGACAATAATGATTGCAATTTTGACTATCACCATTATGTCATTTAAACGTGTGGATGATTTAACACCCCTGGTTAAGATCCATGAAATCAATAACACTATTAGAATCGCTATCAAATTAACATATGTGCCGTGATTCGGATCATAGTTAGCTGATAGTGCCTTTGGCATGTGGAGTCCGAAGTTAGCCAGTAATGATTGCAAATAAGCTGACCAGCTTGATGCAACAGTTGCTACTGAAAGCATGTATTCAAGAATCAAACCCCATCCGATAATCCATCCAGTAATTTCTCCGAAGATAACGTTACCGAATGTGTATGCACTTCCTGCAACCGGTAACGCTGATGAAAATTCAGCATAACACATTGCACAAAGTGAACATACGATTGTCGCAATTACGAATGAGAGAATAATTCCGGGCCCCGCGGTTGTTGCTGCAACTGTTCCTGGTATTACGAAAATTCCAGCACCAATAACAGCACCGATTCCCATCATGATTAAATCTTTAGTGTCGATAGTTCTTTGTAAATTTTGATCCCTATCGATGAACTTAGCCAATGATGTCTTACGATTCACCTTAGACAGAATATTCATAAAAATCCCCCTTTTTACATGAATAAATAAAAACCGCACTAGTTTCCTAACTAGTGCGGTAAAAAAGCACTAGAAAGAATAACTGCTTACCAGCCATTTTTCTAGTGCTTCCGAAGTTTTCATAGCGAAATAATCTCTTCTACGTACTATACTAAACAGCTAGTTCAGATTAAAGAAGAAATTATTATTATCTTGTTTTATTGTCAGAATACAACAAGTAGCCATGATTGAACCTCCAATTTTCATTCGTTCATTTATTTGTAATAATCTTACCGAAAATGTATGAAGAATGCAAGTTTTTTTATTTATTATTAGCTTTTCTTTCCTTTAATTCGGCGTTTAATGATTCCAAACGTTTATTAAGGATCAATTGGACTTGTTGATTTTTTCTCATATTATCGTTAGTCTTCTTAATTAATTCTTCAATCTCAGTATTAGTGTAACCAGACATCTGTTTTTGCATAATATAAGTATCTTGGTAAGCACTGCTTACGATATCGTAACCACGTTTTCCCAAACTAACTAATCCACCAGCTGCATCATGTAGACTAGGTCTTTGACTAAAGTGATCAATATGAGTCATTAGTTCACGACTAACAGTGTTGTTCCAGAAGCTAATCAATGAACCAGCAAAGAATGCTGTAAAGATGGTCATGATTCCAAATGGTCCTGAAACAATAATGGCAACAAGCATAAAGATAATATCTTGAGCACTTCTCACTTTTCTGTACTCAATATGTGTTTTTTCAGAAATGATTGGTGCCAGTGCATCATAAGGAGATACACCTAATTTAGTTGCCATATAGATTGAAGTACCTAATGTAAAAACTAAAATACCAACAATTGCATCGAAGACCATCATAGGAATGCTAATTTTACCAGGAAAAATCATCGAGTAAAAAGTACTGAAATATTCAATTTCATATCCTACTAATACCATGTTAAAAATGGTTCCTAATCCGATTTGTTTTCGATCAAAAATTAAAACAATAACGAATAATGCTAAGTTAGCAAATAATTGAAATGACCCCAATGAAGTCCCCAATTTGTTAGCCATCCCGGCATTCATAGCAGTAAATGGATCAATTCCGACATGTCCTGAGCGCATAAAAGCAGCTCCAAGAGCAATTAATGTAACTCCTATCAAGGACATAACTGCACGTAAAAATAAATCTAGCGGTTTGTTAATGACGTTTTTTGAGTTATCGTATGAAACGTTTTTCATAATTTTTATACCTTCTTATGTTTGTTTTTATTAATTATGATTGCGCTTTCATTATAACCCTTTTATGCTTCTAACTGAAATAATTTATACTAAAAAAAGAGACAATGGCAAATCCATCGTCTCTCATCCGTATTATTTTCATCTATTCTTTATCGTCAGATTGGCCATAAGTCAATTTGATCAATGCTGAGATTAGCATTGGAATGATAAATACTAGGATGATTAATCCAACAATTACCCCAATAGCAACTTGAATTAGAGTTAATACTCCTGATGGCATTAGAGCCGCAAAAGTACCACCTAAAATGATAGCTGCTGAGATAACTACCGTACCGATAACGGCACAGGCATGTTGAATTTGTTTTTCAGGTGTATCGTCAACGCTACCGAATTCACGATATTTCATCATCAAGAAGATACTGTAATCAACACCCAATGCGATTAGCATTACGAAAGTGAAGAATGGTGTGTTCCAAGTTAGGAACTTTTCACCTAGTACAGCAGAACTAATTAGCTTAGTGATGCTTAGTGATGAAATGTAAGCAATGATTAGAGTACCTAAGATGTAGAATGGTTGAAGAATTGATCTGGTAATAACCATTAATGCAATCATAATTCCGATAACCATGATAACTGCAGTTCTCAAGAAGTCGGAACTAGCGATATGGTGAGTATCTGAAGTAGTTGCGGTTTGACCACCAATTGCAACCACACTGTGATCTAATGAAGTACCTGAGATATTGTTGTATACCTTAGTTTGTAAGTTATCAACTTGGTTCATTGCACTTTCAGAATTAGGGTCCTTGTCAAGAACAACAGTAATCTTAGCGGTCTTCTTATCTGCTGATAGGTAAGTGTTAACTGAACGCTTAAATGTATCACTCTTTAGAACGCTTTCTGGAATGTTGAATGAATCAGAAGCTTGTGAGTTTGATAGAGAACTTAGGTAAGAATTAGCACTGCCCATTCCCTTTTCGATTTTATCTAAACCAACTCCAGCCTTCTTTAGCTTAGCTTGAGTTTCTTTCAATTGAGCGGCTAACGCCTTGGCATTGTCACCGATACCTTGGGTGTTTGAAGCAATGCCTTGTAATTGTGATTGTAAACCACTCATTAGTGTTTGTTGCTTAGTTGCGCTTTGTTGTAACAATGCACCTACAATTTGTAGTTGTGCTTGGCTTAATGGTTGACCCACTGAAGCCATCTTTTGTTGTAGTTGAGTCAATACAGCTTGACCATTGGTGCTACCAGTTTGACTACTCATTGCTTGAATATTCTTTAGGTATTGGCCAATTGTCATTGCTGATGAACCAATATCTTCCAATGGAGTAGCGTTAAATGATGAGTTCTTAGTACCTTGTTTGATGGTGCTAATCCCCTTCTTAGCTGTCTTCATCTTGGAATTTAGTGTTTCTAGTTGGTCGTTTACGTAAAGTTGATTAATTGGCATACCACTTGGTTGAGTGACTGATGCCACAGTCTTTACGCCAGATTGTTTACCCAATTGTTGGGTTAGTCGATCAATTTCATTCAAGTCTTTTTCGTTATTTAGCTTGTGATCGGACTTAATGTAAATAGTTGAAGGTTCAGCAGTACCCTTTGAGAAGTGCTTTTGAACAGTCAATAGTCCTTGTTTAGCAGGAACATTGTTTTGTAGTTCCACACTGTTGTCGTAGTTTAGGTTGTTCTTGTAAGCAGCCATGAATGGAACAGTTACAACTAGTACCAAGACGATAGCTGGAATCGCCCACTTGGTTGACTTGTTTGATAAGAAGCTCCATAGCTTGTTTTCACCTTCACCATCAAAGTTCTTTGATGGCCAGAAGATATTCTTACCTAGAACTGACATAAAGAATGGATTCAATGTTACCAATACAAGTAGTAATACGGCAACACCGACAGCTACACCAACGGCTGATTGGTAAATTGAGAACTTAGCTAGTGCTAAGGTTGCAAAACCAATCAATACTGATGTACCTGAGTATAGGATGGTCTTTCCGGCAACTTTTCTAGCATCGATAGTTGCTTGAATTTGATCCTTACCCCTGCTCAATTCTTCCTTGAATTGGTTGTATAACAAGATGTTGTAATCAGTACCAATACCGAATAGTACAACCACCATGAATACACGAGTGAAGTTTGAAAGTGGGAAACCAAAGTATTGAACAAGGTTCATAACAATGCTCAATGAAACGATGAATGAGACACCCACAGTCAATAGTGATACCAATGGCACGATTGGTGATCTAAATACAATAATCAATACGATTAGGATAAAGACAGCGGCGATAACTTCAGTCTTTTGAATTCCTTCTTGTGTTGAAACTCTAAAGTCATCGTTTAGGATATCTCCACCTGTAACGTAAGTCTTCACTCCAGAGGTCTTAACAGCATCCTTAAGTTGGTTGTTAACACTTTGGATTGAACGCTTTTTGGTTACGTTTAATTGCACAATTTCAGTGGTCTTATCCTTTGAAATTAATTGCTTCTTAGTGGCGTCGTTATCAAATGGTGCAGTTACACCCTTGATACCGTATTCGGACTTGTTGTCCTTTAATTTTTGAATCGTAGCATTGATTTTCTTTTGGTCACTTGAAGTGATTTTACTATTACCGTTGTTGAAAACTACAACTGTATCCATGGTATTACTAATACCATGACCCCAATGCTTTTGAATGGTTTCAGCGACTTGGCTTTGTGAAGTAGCTGGAATCTTAGTTTGGCCTTTTTGTGCAACTAAGTTAGACATGTTTGGTAAGAAGACTACACTTAGGATTACTACAACTAGCCATGCAATCAAGCTACCAGTATACTTCTTAATAAACTTTGGCATTTGAATTCTCCCCCTTATTTTTTAATATTAATTAAATCTTGAGGCGCTGTTCTTTGCGTCGTCTTAATGATTTCAGCAATTTCACTAGGAGACTCTGGATGGTCTTTACTCATCCAATAAACAACAATACTCATCAACCTATCCAAAATGATTTCCATCACATAATCTTTGGGAATTCCTGGGTGGAATTCGATTTCAGAAGGTGCAGCATGAAATGATTTTATGATTACTTCCTTAAACATCTTCTTAATTTTTCCGATTAAATATGGATCACCGTCCGGGCATAGTAAGGCGGACAATAATTTAGAATTTTGGTAAAAGTAATCAAGTGTCTTGATTACTAATTCTGATGGAGCATTTTCACTATTCTCAGAAAATGTTTTTAATTCTTCAGGAACAATAGCGTTTAAAATATCTTGAATCTCGTTCAATAAACGCGTTTCTGTCTTTGACAATAAATCAAACTTATCTAAATAATGAATGTAAAACGTACCGCGACCAATTCCGGCTGTTCTGGTTAAATCAGTAACATTTAAATTATTGAAACCCTTAGTATGAATCAACTCAATTAAGGCTTCAGTAATTTGGGACTTGGTTTGGATGGTTCTACGATCTTGTTTAACCATACCTACGTCTCCCCTCAAAAATCACTTTATCTAATAATTCAATTACATTATAAAAACAACGTGCTGAGAAAGTCAACACGTTGTTCATTATCTTTTTTATTTTTATTCGCTTTTATTTCCTAAAGCCAATATAAATACTGTACTTAAAACTAAAATCCCACCAATAACTTCTGCACCGTTAAAAGATGTATTAAGGAAAACAACAGCACCAATGGTAGCTGATAGTGGTTCAAACGTATCAAGCATCCCTGCCACTGTAGGTGAAACAAATTTCAAACTGTTGATGAAACAAATAAATGACATCATTGTTCCAAAGAAGACGATGAATCCGACTCCTAATACTGTTCCAAGAGTCAGTTTAGGAACATCGACCCAGAAAGGATGAACAAAAGTAAAGATAATACCACCGACTAGCATTGCCCATCCGACTACTACTAGTGTTGAAAAACGCTTCAATAGGTTTACAGGCAGCATGGTTTGAATTGCACCAGCTAAAGCTAACAATAGTCCCGCAGTTAATGCAGGAGTTGAAATAGCTAGCTGGGTTAAATGCCCTTTTGTAACTAACAACCATGTTCCGATTAGGGCAACCAACACGGCGGTTGCTTCGTACTTATTAGGCAGCTGATGATAAAAGATGGCGGTAAAGATAACAATTAGTACCGTTCCCAAGCTTTGTAGCACCGTTGCTGTTCCGGCGTTACTTAGGTTAACTGTCACTAGGTATAAGTATTGCACAGCAGCTAGACCAAATACGGCATAGGCAGCAAATACCCCCAAATTCTTTGGTTTCCTCCAAAGATCCATTACTGGTTCTTTTTTAACGAAGTTAGTGAATAAGAGAATCACAATTCCTGAAATACCCATCTTAATTCCCATTAACCATTCAGGTGATAGGTTATTATCTTGGAATAAAAATTGTGATACAGGACCTTGAATCCCCCAAAGAATCGCCCCAGTCACGGCAAGAATTCCACCGATTAATCTCTTTTGAGCTTGTGTCTTATTTTCCAATCCAATTCTCCATTTCTCTAGTTGTTTAATACCATTATAGGACAAAAGAAAAAGCGTTGTCATTAAAGACAACGCTTTTTTCTAAATAGTTAGTATCTAACTAGTCTTTGTAGTTAGCAGGAGAATCATCCCACTTATCTACAGTATCTGTCATTTTACCGGTAGTGTGCCATTCAAAATCAGGGTACCATAAACTACGCTTTTGCTTGTCGATACCTTCAATGGCCTTCATATCATCTTCTGATAACTTGAAATCAAAGATATCAGAATTTTGAATAATTCTTTCTTCATGTGATGACTTAGGAATAGTTACTACACCTTTTTGCCAATCCCAACGAAGAATTACTTGAGCAACTGACTTGTTGTACTTGTCAGCAATCTTCTTAATTGCTTCGTTAGATAAGGCTTCCCCACCACCAAGTGGTGACCATGCTTCTAGTTGAATTCCAGCGTGGTTATTGAATTCAAGAATTTCTTTTTCTTGGTTCACCGGATTAAATTCCATTTGGTTAACGGCAGGAACGATATCACTGTGGTCTAGTAGGTTTTGTAATCTTTCGTTATCGAAGTTTGAAATCCCGATAGCTCTGATTTTACCTTGACGGTATAGTTCTTCCATTGCTTTCCAAGTATCAATGTACTTGCCATCAACTGGCCAGTGCATCAAGTATAGGTCGATGTAAGTTAAATCAAGACGTTTTAATGTACCATTTAAGGCATTGATTGTACTTTCATAACCTTGATCACCATTAAATAATTTAGTTGTAATAAATAAATCTTTACGGTTTTGTCCGGTTGCAGCTAAACCTTCTTTAATTCCTTCACCAACACCAGTTTCGTTACCATATTGCTTTGCTGTATCAATTAAATGGTAACCCTTGATGATTGATTCCTTAACTGATTCTTTAGCACTTGTATTATCTGTCTTCCAAACACCTAAACCAAGACGTGGCATTTCAACGCCATTGTTTAGAGTGGTTGTTTCTTCAAGTCCTTCTAATCTGTTCATAGAAAATTCAGCCTCCTATTTCTTAATTTCTACTTAATGGTAAAGCTCATAGATGTGATTTTCAAGAAAAAAGAAATGATTATAATCAAATATAATTAAATATTAATCTTCGTATCCGTGTGGGTGCTTTTGAGTCCAAGTCCATGCACTAGCGATGATATCTTCAACGTTGTCATGTTGTGGTTTCCATCCTAGTATTTCACGGGCCTTAGTCGAGTCAGCAACTAAGGTACTTGGGTCACCGGATCTTCTTGGTGCATCTTCGGCAGGAATTTCCTTACCAGTTACCTTACGAGCAGTTTCTAGCATTTCTCTATTTGAAAAGCCAGTTGATGAACCTAGATTAAATGCTTCTGAGTCTCCACCCTTCATCAATCTGTCTAGGGCTAGGATATGAGCATCTGCTAGATCGACAACATGGACATAGTCACGGACGTTAGTACCATCCTTGGTAGGGTAGTCAGTACCAAAGATTTGTAGTTTATCACGAGTACCTTGAGCAACTTGTAAAATGATTGGGATTAAATGAGTTTCTGGACCATGGTCTTCACCAATTGATCCATCCATCTTAGCCCCACCAACGTTGAAGTAACGTAAAGCGGTGTACTTGATGCCATAGGCAACGTCAGCCCACTTCATCATCTTTTCCATCATTAACTTACTTTCACCATAAGGATTGGTAGGTACTTGAGAATCTGTCTCCTTAACGGGAATGCTTTCAGGTTCTCCGTAAGTCGCAGCGGTAGAAGAGAAGATAATGTTATTAACGTTATGTCTTTGCATTGCTTCTAATAGAGTAATCATTCCACCAGTGTTGTTATCAAAGTACTTCAATGGTTTTTCCATTGATTCTGGAACGATAGAATTAGCGGCAAAATGGATAATTCCATCAATCTTTTCGTTTTCGAAGATTTTGTCTAGGAAGTCCGCATCTCTGATGTCTCCTTCGTAGAACTTTGCGTTTTTGTTGACACTAGCTAAGTGTCCGGTTGCCAGGTTATCTGCAACAACAGCATCGTAACCTTTTTCAATTAAACGATCCACGGTGTGAGAACCAATGTAACCGGCCCCACCTGGTACTAAAATTGCCATATAAGAATGCTCCTTTTAAATTGCTTACATCTTCATTATCAATCAGAAACATTAAAAATTCAATAAATTCCATAAAAAAAGACGCGGTAGCATACCGCGTCTTTTAATTATTTTATTAGTCGTTTTCGTACTTCTTGAATACAAGAACTGCGTTGTGACCACCAAAACCAAATGAGTTTGAAATTTCGTAGTTAACTGGCGACTTCTTGTTGTCTTCGTTTACTAGTTCTACTTCAACTTCTGGATCGATGTTCTTAACACCGTAGTTAACTGGCATTTGTTGACGTTGTAATGCACCAACCATGATAACAGCTTCTAGTGAACCTGCAGCACCTAGAGCATGACCAGTCATACCCTTTGTACTACTTACCTTGATGTGGTCATTGTCAGCAAATACTTTCTTAATAGCTTGTGATTCAGCTGAATCATTAGCATGAGTACTTGTTCCGTGAGCGTTAACGTAGTCAACGTCCTTAGGATCAACGTTAGCATCCTTAAGAGCTAACTTCATAGCATCAACAGCACCTGAACCGTCAGGTCTTGGGGCAGTTAAGTGGTAAGCATCTGAGTTGGTACCATAACCAACAACTTCGGCTAAGATGTTAGCACCACGAGCCTTAGCATGTTCTAGTTCTTCAAGAACTAAGGTACCGGCACCTTCACCCATAACGAATCCATTTCTATCCTTATCGAATGGAATTGAACCACCTTCAACAGTTTCTGAAGTTGAAAGAGCAGATAGTGCAGCGAAACCTGCAATACCTAATTCGTTAACTGAAGCTTCTGAACCACCAGTAATCATCATCTTAGCTTTACCAAAACGAATGTAGTCAAAAGCATCACCAATAGCGTTAGTACCTGATGAACAAGCAGTAACGATTGCTTGAGAAGTGTTTCTAGCATTTAGGTTAATTGAAATGTTACCAGCAGCCATGTTAATGATTGAGTTAGGAACGAAGAATGGAGATACACGACCCGGACCCTTCTTTGACATCTTGATTGCTTGTTCTTGGATAGTTGTTAAACCACCAATACCAGAACCATAGATAACACCTAATTCATCTGGATCAAATTCGCCTTCTTTTAGGCCAGCTTGTTCCATGGCTTCATAAGCTGAGTATAGAGCGTAACGTGAGAAGTCATCCATACGTTTTGAGATCTTCTTATCGATACGTTTTAGTGGATCAAAATCTTTAACTTCAGCAGCTAAAGTAACACCAGTTTCTGAAGCATCAAACTTTGAAATTGGAGCAATACCTGTCTTTGAAGCAAAAATATTGTCTAAGAATGTGTTAGCGTCGTTACCCAAAGGACTAACGGCACCAATACCTGTAATTACAACACGCTTTTCCATAGAGTTATCCTCCTTATTTACGTTTTACGTCTGGAACGATAAATGTTAGTTGAGCTGAACAAGCTTTCTTGTCGCCAACGTAAGCAGTACAGTCAACTTGTCCCATGTTCTTCTTTTGTTTACCCATAGTAACTTCGAAACGTACAACGTCACCAGGTTTAACCATCTTTCTAAACTTAGCACCCTTGATTTCACCAAGGTAAGCAGTCTTATCCTTGTATTGTTCACTCTTCAAAATAAGAATTGAAGCAGTTTGAGCCATAGTTTCGATGATTAAAACACCAGGCATAACCGGGTTTCCAGGGAAGTGACCTTGGAAATAGTTTTCGTTGATAGTAACGTTCTTGGTAGCAACTACCTTTTCACCGGGAATTAATTCATCAACCTTATCGATGTATAGAATTGGGTATCTGTTTGGAATTAAATCCATAATTTCTGTTGTATTTAAAACACTCACAATAAGCACTCCTCATGTATAATTCAAAATTTTAACAATTAAACGTCTTTTATTAATCTAATTTATGATCCTAATCCAATAGGATTATTGATTACTTCTTCATCTAGTTTTGATATCTAGATGAACTAATCAACATAAATAAGTTTAACAATTGCCATACTAAGTTACAACGTACAAGACTCTTTTTATTACTTAAAATAAATAAAACGTTGTCATAGCAGTGTTTTACGTATATATCCTTATGTGACACATGGTTGAATGTATATCTATTTTGCCGTTTTTTTCATTAGAAATCATCTAATTATCATGATTTGATTCGTTTAATGTTTGAACATCCCATTACCCCGGAAAATCATTTAACGGCAGATATTAATCCTCATATGTAGCAAGGGTTCCAACGTAACCATCAGCTACCTCAATATCGGTTAATTTAATTTTACGATCTAATCGTTTAGCAGATTTTTTGGTATCAACATCGATGTCGACACTCTTAACCTTACCGGATAAACCAGTACCGACTAATTTTAATGCTGCTTCTTTGATTGTCCATAACTTAAGGGTTTCATCCCCTTCTACTGATTCGTTTAGATTACTTAAGTAATTTAGTTCATTATCAGTAAATGCACGAGTAATTCGTTTGTAAGTGTATGGACGCAACTTCTCAATGTCTACTCCAACCTCTTCATCAGAAACCGCTAAGATTACTAAATCATATGAGTTTGAAATATTATATTGAAATTGATTTGATTTTAGAAATGGTTTCCCATGATTACCATAATAGAATAGGTCGCCATGCAGTAATTCATCAATACTAATTCCCATGTAATCTGCCAGCATCAAGTTACCAACAATCGCTTGACGTTTGTTATACTTCGTAAAATCAACATCAGCCTTTTTGAAGATTTCTTGGTACTTTGGATTTTGAATAGAATCGATAAAAATTTCTGTGTTATTAAGCAAGTAAATGAACACCCTTATCAGCGTAAATCAAGTCACCAGTAACACCTGATGATAGGTTACTCATTAAGAATGTAGCAACATCACCAACTTGGTGGATGTCAACAGCTTCGCCATCAACAGTTCTTGCTTCTGATTCCTTCAATAGGTCACCGTGGTTCTTGATACCAGTAACGGCTAGAGTCTTGATGGCACCAGCTGAAATAGCATTTACACGGATCTTCTTAGGACCTAAGTCTGAAGCTAGATATCTAACATTAGCTTCTAGGGCAGCCTTAGCAACACCCATCATGTTGTATGAAGGGATTGCACGAGTTGAACCCATGTAAGTAAGAGTAGCAATACTACCTTGTGGGTTCATAACACGACTTGCGTAACGTGATACTGAGATTAGTGAGTATGCTGAAACGTCTTGAGCTAAGTTGTAACCATCTTTCTTAACATCAATAACGCCACCTTCAAGAGTTTCCTTGTCAGCGTAAGCAATAGCATGAATAACACCATCAATGTTACCAAATTTAGCTTGAATGTCTTGGAAAGTCTTTTCAACGTTTGCATCTTCAGCAACGTCACATTCAATCATTTCAGTTCCTTCTGGAACAAGCTTGTCTAATTGACGCTTTAATCTTTCGTTTTGGTAAGTAATGATAACTTTAGCACCGTTATCCATTAGTGACTTAGCACAACCCCAGGCAATACTACGCTTGTTAGCAACACCCATAACAACAATTGTTTTTCCATCTAATAAGTTTGACATTATGATTTGGCCTCCTAAAATATACAAATCAATTAAATTACATTAGTTGAATTTACGGTAACGTTCGTGACGTTGGGCCAATAATTCTTCTTTAGGTAATTTGTTAAGTTCATTAATTTTTTCAATTAAAGCTTCTTTGAAGTTTTGCATTGATTTTGCATCTTTGACTTCGGGAATAATCTTATCAATGATTTCATTGTCTAATAGTTCCTTTGGTGTAAGTTGCATTTGCTCAGCAGCTTCTGCTGCCTTACTTGAATCTTTCCACAAGATTGTGGCATAGCCTTCAGGTGATAGTACTGAGTAAATACTATCTTCCAAGGCCCAAACGGTGTCACCGACAGCAAGCGCTAAGGCTCCACCGCTTCCACCTTCACCTACGATAACACTGATATATGGCACTTTTAACTTAAGTCCTTGCATGATTGATTGAGCAATCATGTAACCTTGACCCTTGTATTCAGCATCCATACCAGGATATGCACCAGGTGTATTAATCAAGTTAATGATTGGACGGTTAAACTTTTCCGCTTGTTTCATCAAACGTAAAGCTTTTCTGTATCCAGAAGGTTCAGCTGAACCAAAATGTCTTTCGATATTTTCGTCAGTATCATTACCCTTTTGAATACTTGTAATGGTAACTGATTGACCAGCAATAGTTCCGATACCAGCATATACTGCAGGATCATCGCTGTAAGCACGGTCACCGTGTAGTTCCATAAAGTCATCAGTAATTCCAGCAACTAGGTCTTGGATACTAATCTTATCAGCACTTCTAGCCGCTAAAACACGATCATATGCTTTTACCATAATACTAATATCCCCCTAATTCCAAGCCAATAACTTGGCTAATACTGATTTCATTTGATCTCTTTTAACAATGGCATCTAAGAAACCATTCTTAAGTAAAGTTTCTGCACGTTGGAAATCCTTCGGTGGACGTTGTTGAATTGTCTTTTCGATAACTCGACGACCAGCAAAACCGATTAATGTGTGTGGTTCAGAGATGTTGATATCTCCTTCCATGGCATAACTAGCAGTAACCCCACCGGTAGTAGGATCAGTTAATACAGAAATGTATAGTAATCCCTTTTCGGCGTGATCAGATACCGCTTGTGATACCTTGGCCATTTGCATTAATGAGTGGATTCCTTCTTGCATTCTGGCACCACCAGAGCATGAGAAGACAACTACTGGTAAGTTCCTTTCGGTTGCTTGTTCGAATAATCTAGCAAGCTTTTCACCAGTGGCAGTACCTAAACTACCCATGATGAAACGAGAATCCATTACACCTAGGGCAAATTCAGTATCACCAATCTTGGCAAAACCGGTTTGAACACTTTCATTTAGGTCAGTGGCCTTCTTTGACTTTTCAAGCTTTCCAGCGTACTTTTCGTCGCCTAGGAAACGCTTTGGAGCGCTGATTTCTGAATCGATTGGTGTGAATTCATCCACAGTCAAGTTGATTCTTTCTTGTGCACCAAGTCGAAAACCATAACCACAGTTAGGACATAGCTTGTATTCCCCTAACTTCTTGTTGTAAAAGTTTTCTTCACAAACTGGACATTTGATAAACAAATGATCTGGAACTTTGTCCATTAGAGTTTGTAAATCTTTGGTTTCTTCTGATTTATTATTCTTCAACGTTTTTCAACCACTCTTTCAAGAATGATTTTTCAATGTATAGATTATTGAAATCTGAATCATTGAAATGTTTGTCTTGTAACAAATCATTTAGGAATTGACGGTTAGTCTTTACTCCATCAACCTTAAATTCATTAATTACTCTTCTCATTTTTACGACAGCCTGAGGCTTGTCAGGCATATGTACAATGATTTTAGCAATCATTGAATCATAGAAAGGAGAAATGGTGTCACCTTGTTCAACACCTGAGTCAATACGAACACCCTTAGTTCCGAATGGGAAGTTAACCTTACGAAGAGTACCTGGTGCAGGTAAGAAACCATGTGCAGGGTCTTCGGCGTTAATACGGCATTCGATTGCATAACTATCTACCTTGATGTCATCTTGTGTGAATGGTAATTCTTCACCTGCGGCAACTTGGATTTGAGCCTTGATTAATTGAACTCCAGCGACTTCTTCAGAAACTGTGTGTTCAACTTGTAATCTAGTGTTCATTTCCATGAAGTAGAAATTGTTGGTCTTTTCGTCCAATAGGAATTCGAAAGTACCGGTGTTTTCGTAACCAATTTCCTTAGTTGCTTTGGCAACAAGCTTACCTAGATAATCACGTTGAGTTTGAGAAACTTCCATACATGGAGTTTCTTCAATAATCTTTTGGTGACCTCTTTGTAGAGAACAGTCACGTTCAGGGAAGTAAACAACATTTCCCTTTTGATCAGCGATAACTTGCATTTCAATATGCTTAGCATCACTTAAATCCTTTTCCATGTACAATGAATCGTCATTGTATGAAATTCTTGCTTCACGCTTAGTAGTGTTAAAGATTTCCTTTAATGCTTCTTCATCATCACATTCACGAATACCTTTACCACCACCACCGGCAGCAGCTTTAAGCATAACTGGATATCCAATTTCATCCGCTAATTTTAAAGCATCGTCTAGACTATCAATGGAGCCGTCTGAACCAGGAATGGTTGGTACTCCACTGTTCTTCATCGCTGCCTTGGCATGAGATTTATTTCCCATTAAATCAATTACTTTTGAACTTGGTCCAATGAACTTAATTGAACATTTTTCGCAAAGTTCAGCAAATTCAGCGTTTTCAGATAAAAATCCGTAACCGGGGTGAATAGCTTCTGATCCAGTTAAAATTGCAGCGTCAATCACTGCAGCCATGTTCAAGTATGATTCGTTTGGTTGTGGACCACCAATACATACTGATTCGTCGGCTAATTTAACGAACATGCTATCCTTATCGGCAGTTGAATAAACGGCAACAGCTTTAATGTCCATCTCATGAAGTGCTCTTATGATTTGCACCGCGATTTCACCACGGTTAGCAATTAATACCTTTTTAAACATTTCACTCATCCTTTATGAACTTATTCAATTGCAAAGATTAAAGTACCTTCACAAATAACTTCGCCATCTCTAGTAACTGTTCCATGACCTTCACCAATGTTTCTCTTTAGCTTTGTCATTTCAACAGCTAGTTCCAACTTGTCGCCTGGTCTAAAGCTGTCTTTGTAAGTAGCTTCTTTGATACCACCAAAGAAAACATTATGTCCTTTGTATTCAGGCATTGATAGTAATGCACATACTCCAGTTTGAGCTAGCATTTCCATCGCGATTGGTCTTGGCATTCCAAATTCAAGATGTTGTTTTGAGAAGAACCATTCGTTAACAGTTAAAAGCTTTTCAGCCTTTGCACCTTCACCGGGTCTTACTTCAATAATCTTGTCTAACATTTGGAATGGGAATCTTTGAGGAATGAAATCTTGTACGTTATAGTCCAAAATTAGTCCTCCTCAATTTCAAAAATTGGTTGATCATATTCAACCATGTCACCATTTTCAGCAACTTTCTTAGTAATAGTTCCAGAAACGGGACTCTTAACTTCGTTGATAACCTTCATGGCTTCAATTACACAAACAGTGTCGCCCTTCTTAACGTGATCGCCCACTTTTTTGTAGACTGGTTTTTCAGGACTTGGGGCAAAGTATACGATTCCAACAAGTGGAGCCTTAATCTTTGCACCTGAAACTGCTGGTTTAGCAGCTGGTTGTTCACTTGCAGTTGCACCAGCAGCTGGAGCTGGTTGAGCAACGTTTTGTACTGCAGCGTGTTCTAACTTACTGAAGTATAAGTCAGTACCATCATCGGCAGTAATCTTAAATTCTTTCATGCTGGACTTATCGAACTTGTCCATTAACTTTTCAATGTCTTTTTGTTCCATGTTTTTATATCTCCTGTTAATTAAGAATGTTCTTACTTAACTTTGATTACATAGTTAATCCACCGTCAACGGTGATTACTTGTCCATTCATGTATTCGTTCTTGATTAAGAATTCAACAACTTGAGCAACTTCGTCTGGAGTACCAAAACGTTTTGCTGGGATCTTTTCTTCCCAATCAGCGATGTAACTATCGCCTAGTTTAGCTGTCATAGCAGTCTTAATCATACCTGGAGCAACCGCATTACAACGGATTCCACGTAGAGCACCTTCTTGGGCTGTAGTCTTAGTTAAACCTACGATACCGGCCTTAGTAGATGAATAGTTAGCTTGGCCTAAGTTACCGTGTAGACCTGCAATACTTGAAAGGTTGATAATGCAACCTTTACGAGCTCTTTGCATCTTCTTCATAGCAAACTTAGTCATGTTAAATACACCAAACAAGTTAGTGTCTAATACTTGTTTGAATGAATCACCCTTCATTCTAGTTAATAGAGTGTCTTGGGTGATACCGGCATTGTTAACCAATACGTCTAATTTGCCGTATTTTTTAATAACACTGTCAATCATTGCTTTAGCGTCATCTTCTGAAGCAACGTCTCCAACCAATACATCAATTTCTGAATCAAAGTTAGCTTGGAAAGCCTTCAATTCTTCTTCATTCAATTGACGGTGTGAGTTAGCGATTACGATATTGTTTTCATCCTTAGCTAGACGAACTGCGTCAGCTAAACCTAATCCCTTAGTTGCACCAGTGATTAGAATTACTTGTTTTTCGTTATTTTCCATAATTATTCTCCTAACTTATCTAATAAGGCATCTAGAGTTTCAACACTTTCTACATTGTATGTATCAGCCTTTAATGTCTTTTTAGCAAGCTTACTTAGCGTATTTCCTGGACCGATTTCGATAAAAGCGTCAATGTTTTTGTCTTCTAATGAAGCAACATCTTGCATGAAGTGTGTTGGATTGATTAGTTGGTTAACTAATGTTTCCTTGATGGTGTCCTTAGCAAATGGTTTTACGGTAGTATTACTGATTACATCTACTTGAGGTTCATCAAATTCAACACTTTCAAGACGTTTAGCTAATTGATCTGATGCAGGTTGCATCAATGGAGTATGTGAAGCTACTGCAACTTGTAGTGGAACTACACGTTTTGCGCCCTTTTCCTTCAATACTTCCATGGCGTTTTGAACCCCTTCTTTAGTACCACCAATAACAACTTGTGACTTGTTATTGTAGTTAGCTGGGTAAACGTCATCAATTTCGTCACAAACGCTCTTCACAAAATCAGGGCTAAGACCCAATACAGCAGCCATAGAACCTGGATTTTGCTTACCTGCTTCATCCATGTAATGTGAGCGATCGTGTACTAGCTTTAGCCCTGATTTAAAAGATAGTGCTTTAGCAGCAACTAAAGCACTATACTCGCCTAAACTCAATCCCATCATTGCAACAGGTTTCTCTATTTTGTCTTCTAAAATACGATGAATAGCTACACTCATCGTCAAAATAGCGATTTGAGTATTATTAGGATTATCAAAAATTTCCGGATCAGCTAAGTTTAAATTCAATGTTTCTGAGGCCTCGTCAATTGTACGTTTGTACACAGGGTTTGACTTGTACAAATCCTGTCCCATTTCCTTAAATTGACTACCTTGGCCACTAAATAGATAACAAATATTCAAACTTAAACACTCCTAGTTAATTAAAACTAATTATTATTCTTCAACTTTACCAGCAACGTAGTCAACTAATTGTTGTACAGTTGCGATGTCGTTGTCACTGTCAATTTCGATGTCGTATTCGTCTTCTAGAGCATCGATGATTTCAAATAAGTCTAAACTGTCTAGGTCTAGTTCTTCTTTGAAGTTAGTTTCCATCTTGATGTCTTCAGCCTTAACGTCTGATTGATCTACAACGATTTCTTTTACCTTGTCAAAAATTGCGTTCTTGTCTGCCATAATATAATTCACTCCATATATAAAATTAAAATAATAAATTAATACCTTAAAATAATAGTTCCTGTGGTTAGGCCACCACCGAAACCAGAAAGGGCGATAATATCTCCCTTAGCTATTAAACCATTTTCCATCATTTCTGACAACAAAATAGGTTCACTAGCTGCAGAGGTGTTCCCATAAAGATTAATATTGATAGGGAATTTGTCCTTACTAACGCCTAATTTACGGGCTACAGATTTAATAATTCGAGCGTTAGCTTGATGTAACACAAAGTGATTTATGTCACTTAACTCAATCCCAGCTTTTTCTGCTGCTTCTTTAATTGATAATGGAACATTCTTGGTTGCAAAGTTAAATACTTCTCTACCATCCATATGCAAATAACGATCTGTATCGTCATCATCTCGTGGTCCAAATGTTTCATTTCCCAATATATGACCAGCAAGAAGAGCTTCTCTTCTATCTCCATAATTCTTCAAGTTACTGGATAATACTTCTCCATCACCTTGGTTTGAAACTAGCATTCCACCAGCACCATCCCCGAATAATACGGCAGTGGTTCTGTCTTCCCAGTTAATCAAGTTACTCATCTTTTCTGAACCGATTACCATTCCTAAAGCGTTAGGTTTTAGTTCAAGTAATGAGTGCATAATATGAGTAGCGAAAACAAATCCAGAGCACGCAGCACTGATATCAAATGCAACAGCATTCTTAGCACCAACAATACCTTGAACTGCAGAAGCAGTTGATGGCATATGGTAGTCTCCAGACATCGTAGCTACAATGATAAAATCAATATCATTCGCATCAACGTTTCCGTTCTTAAGTAATTGCGAAGCAACCTCAGCACTTAAAGAAGTGTTAGTTTCCTTAGTGGCGATTCGGCGTTGCTTAATCCCGGTTCTTTTACTGATCCATTCATCAGAAGTATCCATGATTTTAGCTAAATCGTCATTGGTAACAATCTTTTCAGGAACAGCTTTAGCAGTAGCTAAAATTGAAAAACTGCTCATGATATCTCCTCTAAACTGAATTTAGTTTACTTTCTCGATAGTATCTATAAAATACCACTCATTTATTTTTAATTAAATTCCCCTTTTTTTCAACTGATAATAACTCATATCGACGTCTTGTTAATTACTAAACTCTGATATATCAATGGTTTAGCTATACTTTTTATCCATATTTTTCAAAGTTACGCATTATATATTATGTAACTCATTAAATATTGATGTCTCTTATAAAGTAAAAAACCACCTATATATATATAGATGGTTTTTTGTTATTTATTATTTGATTACTCGGTATACTTCATCCATAGGCTGGCGTTTCTTTGGAGTGATGTCTTGGTCACGGTATCCGAAACCAGCCATTACTGAAACACCCCATTCTTTAGGATCTAAAATACCCTTTTGAGTTAAGATATCTTCAATTTTTGAACGATTGAATCCTTCAATTGCACAACTATCAATATCTAACTCTGCTGCTGCAGTCATCATGTTAGCCAATGCAATGTAAGTTTGCTTGCTAGACCAATCAAATAAATTACGATTGTTATTCAATTCAAAGTCATTTTTCTGAAAATCAGCAAACTTTTTTGAAAATGGTGAATCAGGTGAAAATTGATGTCCACTAACATCTTCAGTAATATGTTGAACATATTTACTAGTTGCAGTGATACCCTTCTTAGCTAAGATAATTAAGAAATGACTAGCACCATTTAAACTGTTTTGGGCACCCCAAGCATCTTCATAGATATCCTTTTTGACACCTTCATTTTCAATTAGAAGAAATTGCCAAGGTGAAAAACCAAAGGAACTGGGTGAAAGTCTGCCGACTTCCATAATTGTGTCCCAATCCTTGTCAGAAATTTTCTTGTCAGCGTCGAACTTTTTTGTAGCGTAACGACGGTGAGCAGTTTTAATAATTTCTTCGTTTTTATCCATTATTATCTACCTCTTTTACGTATATAGTAGATGTAACTTAACATAAAGAATTATTTAAGTTCAACAATTTACACTTAACATAGCCGTAATAAAATTGACGAGCTATGCTGATTTAACTATACTTAAAATGTAATTTAAATAAGTTTATTGGAGACTTTATTATGAACGCACAAGACTTATATCAAAAATGGGTTGATCAACCCAATCTAAACGAATCCGTAAGACATGACCTAGCAAAAATCGCTAATAATAATGAAGAAATTAACGATGCTTTTGGTACTAACATGTCATTTGGTACTGCCGGTATGCGTGGCTTAATTGGTGCTGGTATCAACAGAATGAATATCTACACCGTTAGACAAGCTACCGAAGGTCTAGCATCTTACATGGACACTTTAGATGAAGAAGCAAAAAAGCGTGGTGTTGCCATTAGTTTTGATTCAAGATACCACTCAAAAGAATTCGCATATGAAGCAGCTCGTGTATTAGGACAACACAATATCAAATCTTACGTGTTTGATGATATCCGCCCTACTCCTGAACTATCATTTGCAATTAGACACCTACGTACTTTTGCCGGTGTTATGATTACTGCCAGTCATAATCCAATGCAATACAATGGATACAAAATTTACGGCCAAGATGGTGGTCAAATGCCACCAAAGGCTTCTGACATGATTACCGACTACGTAAGAAAAGCCGATGATGTATTCGCAATCAACGTTGCTGACGTAAAAGACTTAAGAGATAAAAATCTTCTATCAGTTGTTGGTGAAGACGTTGATGATGCCTACCTAGCTAACGTCAAGACAGTTAACGTTAACCACGACCTAATTAGAGAAATTGGTAAGGAATTAAAATTCGTTTACACACCTCTCCACGGTACAGGTAAAATCATCTGTCGTCGTGCTTTAGATAATGTTGGTTTTAAAAACTACTCATTAGTTAAGGAGCAAGCAATTGCTGATCCGGAATTTCCAACTGTAGACTTTCCTAATCCAGAATTTCCGGAAGCATTTAACTATGCTATCAAGTTAGGTAACGAAGAAAACGCTGACGTTTTAATCGCCACCGACCCTGATGCTGACCGCTTGGGTGCTGCCGTAAGACAACCAGATGGTTCATATGAACTAATGACTGGTAACCAAATTGCCTCAGTGCTATTGGACTACATCCTAACTGCCAAGAAGAATGCCAACGACCTACCCGCTGATGGAACCGTTGTTAAATCAATCGTATCTACCGAACTAGCAACTAAGATTGCTAATAACTACGGTGTTGAAATGCAAAACGTTCTTACTGGATTTAAGTACATCGCTGAAAAGATTAAGGACTTCGAAGAAAACAAGAATCACACTTTCCTATTTGGTTTCGAAGAAAGCTTTGGTTACCTAATCAAGCCTTTCGTTCGTGATAAAGATGCTATCCAATCAACTGTTTTACTTGCTGAAGTTGCTGCTTACTACAAGCAAAAAGGCCAAACCTTATACGATGGTCTTCAATCAATCTACAAGAAATACGGTTATCATGAAGAAAAGACCATTTCAAAGACCTTCAGTGGTATTGAAGGAAAAGAAAAGATGGCTAACATCATGAACGAACTACGTTCAAACCCATTAAACGAATTCAACAATCAAAAAGTCGAATCACTAGAAGATTTTCAAACATCTACCAAGACCAATTCCGATGGTTCTACTGAAACAATTGAACTACCAGAAGCTAACGTATTAAAATACTGGCTTGATGATGGCACATGGTTTGCTATCCGTCCTTCAGGAACAGAACCAAAGATTAAGTTCTACTTAGGTACTGTTGATGATTCTGCTGAAGCTGTTAACAACAAACTAAAGACATATGAAGATGCCGTTGATCAATTAATTGAACAACTCGTCTAATCAAAAGGAGTTATTAACATAATGTTAATAACTCTTTTTTATGTTTCGTGATAGAATGTTAATATAAATTCAATTCGAAAGGAATTTTCCATGAGAAAGCAAACATTCTCTGTTGAAATTGAGGCCAATCCAGGCGATTTGCGACAAATGAAACATTATTTGCATAAATGGAAACCTGATTTTGTTTCAATTAGCAATCTTAGTCGCTATTCATATGAAGAAATGGTCCAATGTGCCAGATACATTCAAACGGATTTACACATCCCTGTTGTAATCCATCTAACTGGATTAACGCATACAAAAGAACAAATCAAAAAATCTTTTAACGAGTTAATGGGCTTAAACATCCGTAATTTCTTATTAGTTCGTGGAAACATCCATCACAATATGCACATCGAAGATGATTTTAATTACGCTAGTGATTTAATCAAATACGTGAATCAATTAGACAAGGATTCACAAATTCACGTTATCGCCGGTTGTTATCCAGACATTCACGCACTCGCTAACTCACTTACAGAAGATATCAAGTACTTAAAAGAAAAGGTTGATTCCGGAGTAGACAGTCTAATATCATTAATGTGTTTTGATAATAACCGCATTTATAAGTTTTTAGATAAGTCCCGCGAATACGATATTGACGTGCCAATTCGCATTGGAATCATGCCAATTACCGATCCGTTTAAGAGACATTACCTAGCACACAATAATATCAAGATGCCCGCATTCTCCGAAGAAGAGGATAATTTACTTGAAAATGGCATCAACTATGCAGTTAACCAAATTAACGATTTGTATGAACACAACGTTAACGGGATTCATCTATATACTCACAATGATTGGATGGTATCCGATCGAGTATTTGAAAACATCAAGAAAAACCTGTAAAGGAGCATCATCCAATGGACAACAGTAATGCTGCTGACAATAAGCTTGCACCAACCAAGCAACTTACTGACGAACAATATCGCCTAGTCGAACAAATCAAACAATTTGCCATCGACCACTTAAATGACGATACCCATGCTGTCTTCACCATCTATGGTGATGCCGGAACTGGTAAGTCCGTTATTTTAAGTAAGTTATTTTACGATATTCAACAAATGGCACATGAAAAAAGCAGTTTCTTATATCAAACTAATAACTATTTCTTGGTTAACCATCCAGAAATATTGAAGGTTTACAAGAAGATGGCCGGAAGTCAGGATAACGTCTTAAAGAAGAACTTTAATCGTCCTACTTCCTTTATTAACCAAAACGATAAGAACCATCAAGATGTGGATATCACAATTATCGACGAAGCCCACCTATTATTATCACGTGGGGATCACTACAATAATTTCTATTACGATAACCAACTATCTGAAATCATCAAACGTTCTCAAATCACCATCCTGGTATTTGACCACCGCCAAGTACTTAGAACCAAATCGTTTTGGAACTTGGAAAGATTACACCACATCATTGAACCATACACCAATGGTGAATATCACCTAACTCATCAATTCAGAATGACCGCCAGCGATTCATTGGTCCAATGGATTAATACATTTACTGATGGTAAACTAACTCCACTTCCCGCTGACGCTAAGAAGGACTACGATTTTCGTATCTTTGACAATGCCGAGGAGATGCGTAAAGCAATCTTTGCTAGAAATAAGGAAGTTGGTCTTTCGCGCATCGTTTCAACTTCTGGATATCCATCAACACTAGATGGTGGTAAACATTACGTAACCGAACCAGACTTCAAGATGCCATGGGATCAATATAATTACACACAAACTCCATGGGCAGAAATTCCAGAAACCGTTAACGAAGTCGGTTCCATGTTCACATGCCAAGGTTTTGACTTGAACTATGTTGGAGTCATCCTAGGTCCACCTATCTACTTAGATGGTGATGACGTCCACGTGGAAATGAGTAAGTTCACCGATGTTGAATCACTGAAGAAACGTAAGGACATGGATGATCCTGTCGAGTTTGAAAAGATTAAAGAACAACTCGTATTAAACTCAGCCAATGTTTTACTTAAACGTGGTGTTAAAGGTTTATACATTTTCGTTCACAACCCAGAACTACGCAAACGTCTCTTAGACGACTACAAAAAATTATAAAAAATGTCACTCAGATAATCATTTCTGGGTGGCTTTTTTGCATAAACTGATATAATTGTTTCAATTAAGTTTTTCGGAGGGGAAAATATGAAATACTCGCTTAACTGGGATTTAGACTCAATCTTTGCCGGGGGATTACATGGTAAAGAATTAACCGATAAATTGGCTGTCATCGGTGAATCAATCGAAACATTTCGCCAAGCCATCAATGACTACGAATTCGATAACGATGACGCCCAATTCTCAAAATTTTCAGAACTAACCGACTTCTTACAAAAAATTCAGGCGGGGATTATTCAAGCTTCAATGTACATAAACGGTAAGTATTCTGATGATGTAAACAATGAAGAAGTGCCACCAATGATTGACAAAGTTCAATCACTAGACGTTAAGGCGGCCCAAATTGCCCAACTACTTCAAAAGAAGTTAGCTGATTTATCTGACGACGGTTTTAATGAGCTAATCAAACAACCTGGTCTAGACACAATCGCCTTTTCTTTGAATGAAAACAGACACTTTGGAAAGGAACTATTGGATGACACCCAAGAAACCATCATTTCAGAGATGAACCTAGAGGGTCTAAGTTCATGGTCTAACCATTACAGCACACTAATTGCCGGCGTTAACGTTAACTTCAGAGACGAAGATGGTAATCCTAAGACACTATCAGCTGGTCAAGCAGATAACGAAATCTTAGGTAATGCCGATTCAAAGTACCGTCAAGATTTGATGCCTAAATGGGAAGCTGCCTTTGAAGACAAACAAAATCTATTTGCTGACACCCTAAATCACCTATCCGGTAGTCGCCTTCTAGACTACAAGTTCCATGGTACTGACGACTTCTTGAAGTACCCATTAGAATTAAACCGCATGTCAAAGGAAACTCTTGATACTATGTGGAAGGTCGTTGACGATAACAAGGACGTCTTGATTAAGTTCTTAAACCGCAAAGCCCAATTAATTGGCAAGAACAAGATTGGTTGGGAAGATGTTGCTGCCCCAATCAACATTGGTAACGAAAAATCAAAGACTTTTACCTACGATGAAGCCGCAGAATTCATCATTAAGCAATTCAACAGTTTCTCACCTAAGATGGCTAAGCTAGCCCAGAAAGCGTTTGAAAACAGATGGATTGAAGCAGAAAACCGTCCAGGTAAGGAACCAGGTGGATACATGCAAGACCTACCAGAAACTGGCGAAGCTAGAATTTTTCTAACCTTCACCGGTTCACCAAACGATGCATCAACTATCGCCCACGAACTTGGTCATGCCTTCCACAGTAGCGTGATAAACGATCTACCATACTTCCGCCAAGACTACGCAATGAACGTTGCCGAAACCGCGTCAACATTTGGTGAATTAATTGTTTCAGACGCCAACGTTAAGGAAGCAAAAACCGACGAAGAAAAGATTAGCCTACTAAACGCTAAGATGGATAACCCGGTAGCAATGTTTTTAAACATCCGTGCTCGTTTCCTATTTGAAACTCGTTTCTACGAAAGAAGACAAGCCGGAGTTCTAACCGCTAACGAAATTAACGACTTAATGATCCAAGCTCAAAAGGATGCCTATGGTGAATCACTATCTACCTACTCACCTCACTTCTGGGCAAGTAAGATGCATTTCTACATCGACGACATTCCTTTCTACAACTTTCCATACACATTTGGTTACCTATTCAGTCTAGGAATTTACGCTAAGGCGCAAGCTACCGATGACTTCGAAGATCAATACATCTCATTACTAAGAGATACTGCTAACATGACTACCGAAGAGTTAGCAAGCAAACACTTAGGTGTTGATTTGACCAAACCAGACTTCTGGGAAGCCGGAGTTAAACTAATCGAAAAAGACGTTGATGAATTCATCAAATTAACAGAAAAATATGTATAAAAAAAGAAGCGCTCATATCGAGTGCTTCTTTTTTTGATTAACGAACTACAACGGCCATCTTACCTTCGTAGTTGTATAGACTCATGAATTGAGAAGTTGAAACCCAGAATACTGGATTACTCTTACCGGTCTTGAATTGATATCTCCATGATGATGGATCTGCCATCTTGAAAAATCCTTTCTTGTATCCAACAACCACTAGAGTGTGTCCTGTAGGTTTCTTCATGCGATATCCGGTGTATGAAATCACTGGGTTACCATGTTTAATTTCATTGATGATTTTGTTCTTTGATGCACCACTGAAATTGTAAACAGTCTTTCTGTAAGTACGACCGTACTTAGCTAAAGCTCTTGGGAAGATTGTCCAGTTTTGGCTGGTGTTGTTCTTAGCGAATGGATTTCCTACGAAACCGTAGTTTTGATTGGTAGATCTTGGCATTCTATCTAAGAAATACTTAATTCCCTTGTTTAAACCAATACTTCTAGTTGAAAGAGCCATCTTTAAAGCAGTACCTTCACAACCGTTTGGTGCATCGAATGGGAAGTGTTGACTTGTATATACGAAAGGAATTTCGTAGACACTAGTCTTGCTCAAATCTCTTGAGCTAATCCATCCTTGGTTGATTCCTTGGTAACTAATCTTGTAGTAAACAGATTTGTTTAATTTAGCTACTTGAGTTAGTTGAACAAGTTGGTTTTGAAGATTGATTTTCTTCATCACCTTAACTCCTTCTTTGTAAGGAGAAACGTAAGTATCTACGTTGTTTTTGTTAACGATTCTTGCATTATAGTTTCGCGCTGAACTAATGGTATAGTTCTGACTTTCTGCGTTTGATGTATCAGAATGAGCTACGCCCAATGCGACGATAACTACACCTAAAAACATTACCACACCAAGTGCAGATAATATTTTCTTCATTATGTCTCCACTCCATCCATAAATTATTATTTATATTAATAATATAATACAAACGAATTTCAAATGCTTAGAATAAACTATTCTGTAAATAAGTTTTAACATTTTGGTAACATTTTTGATATTTTATTAAAAAAAGACATGATTAATAAAATAATCACGTCTTTTTTACTATATTAGTATAATTCTTCGACTTGTTTTTGAACGTCTGGATGATTTACGAAATCATCGTAGTGGGTATCGGCTCTTTGAACCATCCCTTTATCAGACACTTCAATGATGTGGTCAGCGATAGTTTGAACAAACTCTCTGTCGTGAGAAGTAAAGATTAATGATCCGTCGAATGGAATTAAAGCATCGTTTAGTGCGGTAATTGATTCCATGTCCAAGTGGTTGGTAGGATCATCTAGCATCAATACGTTACCCTTTTGTAGCATCATCTTAGATAACATACAACGAACCTTTTCTCCCCCTGATAATACCTTGATTTGTTTTTGGATATTATCACCAGAGAATAGCATTCTACCTAGGAAACTACGTAAGAATGGATCATCACTTTCTTCTTTAGAAGCGAATTGTCTTAACCAGTCAATGATAGTTAATGAATCGTCTTCGAAATCAGAGTTGATGTTCTTTGGCATGTAGCTAGTACGAGTAGTTTGACCCCATACTACTTCACCTTCGTCTGGTTCCATCTTACCTGCTAGGATTTGCATTAATACAGTAGTAGCAACATCGCTTCTACTTATGATGGCAGTCTTTTCACCTGGACGTAGAGTAAATGTGATGTTGTCTAAGATTTTTTTACCATCAATTGTCTTTGAAACACCCTTTACAGAAACTAAGTCGTTTCCTAAATCACGTTCTTTTTCAAACTTGATGAATGGGTATTTACGTGATGATGGTTGGATATCATCTAAAGTAATCTTGTCTAATTGTTTCTTTCTTGAAGTAGCTTGTTTTGACTTAGAAGCGTTAGCAGAGAATCGAGCGATAAATTCTTTTAATTCTTTGATTTGGTCTTCCTTCTTAGCGTTAGCGTCTTGGCGCATCTTAGCTGCTAGTTGACTTGATTTCAACCAGAAGTCATAGTTACCAACGTATAGTGAAATCTTCTTAAAGTCAACGTCACACATCATGGTACATACTTGGTTCAAGAAGTATCTATCATGGGATACAACAATGGCGATGTTTTCGTAATCAGCCAAGAAGTCTTGTAGCCATTCAATAGTATGATTATCCAAACCATTGGTAGGTTCATCAAGAAGTAGGATATCTGGGTTACCGAATAAAGCTTGAGCTAATAAGACCTTCACCTTTTGTCCTTCAGAAAGTTCACTCATCTTTTCGTAGTGTAGTGATTCATCAATTCCTACGCTTTGTAGTAATTGTGAGGCATCGGCTTCGGCGTTCCATCCGTCCATTTCGGCGAATTCACCTTCTAATTCAGCAGCCTTAACACCATCTTCGTCGGAAAAGTCTTCCTTAGCATACAATGCATCTTTTTCCTTCATGATTTTGTATAGCTTTTCATGTCCTTGAATTACAGTATCTAGGACTTCACAATCTTCAAAACCATAGTGATTTTGGTTTAAACTAGAAATTCGTTCATTCTTACCGATTGAGATACTACCACTAGTGGGTTCAATCTTTCCTTCTAGCATTTTTAGAAAAGTTGATTTACCAGCACCATTGGCCCCGATAACACCATAACAGTTACCAGGTGTGAATTTTAGGTTTACATCTTCGTATAGTTTTTTACCTGAAAAATGTAATCCCATATTAGTTACAGTTATCATTTCATACCTCCATCCAATCAATTAAGATAAAAAGAGCCCTTGTTTCTCAATTGAATCAAGGGCGTTTTTATTTATTGATTCTATTAATAACTCAGATAACCATATCATATGAAAACTACTTAGACAAGTTAATTATTAAATCACGTCGTTAATGTCGCTACTTCCACTTGTAATTTCATAAATGTGGTTAATGGTCTTGTCATCATGTAATACAGCAACAACGAAGTTAGCAACATCCTTTCTAGGAATATTCATCCCTGATGCTCGTTGTTCGATTACATCAACCTTACCTGTTTCTTCATCGTTAGTTAGAGCTGATGGTCTAACAATAGTGTATTCTAGGCCACTATTTCTTAGCTCAACATCAGCATAGTGCTTGGCGATGTAGTAGCCATGCAAACCAGAATCTGCCCAGAAGCTTCTGTCGTCAGCACCCATGGCACTGACCATGACGTAGCGAATGATACCAGATTGCTTAGCAGCTAGCATTGACCTTACGGCACCGTCTAAATCGATAATCAATGTTTGATCATCTCCGGTAGCACCACCTGAACCTGCTGAGAAAACAATTTTATCAATGGAATTATCGGTGTACACCTTAGACATGTCTTCAATTGTGCCATTCAAATCAAAGATAACTGGTGAAACATTTTCCATATCCTTGTATTCAGCGAATTGCTTGTCACTTCTAACTCCGGCAAAAACATTATCCCCTGTTTTGCCTAACTTTTCTACCATGTGAATACCTACGTGACCATGGGCCCCAATCACTAAAACGTTACTCATTATATTCATCCTTTCCATACTTATTTATTACCAGTAATTCTATCAAGAATGGTAATACTCATAAAACGATTTGCTCAAAAAAAGACGACCATCTGAGATAGTCGTCTTTTACCATAATTGTTTTTTATTAAGCGTTTTGTCTTTAATTAATTGTTTTTATTTTCTCTTGTCAATAACTGGAACATTACCATCAATCATACCTGAGTCACCAGATAGGATTAATGCATTGTACATAACGTCGAATTTCAAGTTTTGTTCTAAAAATGATCCGCTGTAGTCTTTGTAGTAGATAGGTCCTAAATCTGAATCCATACTTGCGTTAAAATCTTTGTCTTCTAAATCAGGGTCAACTGCAATCAAATCAAAAGATGTATCAATCGCACATGAACCTGCGTCAGAGTAGTTTCCAACACCATCATCTAAGCTCAAAAAGAACTTTGCGTCGCCTTGAACTTTGTTTTGAATCTTTTCTTTTGCTGCATCTGTAATAGTTAGTTTCATAAAAATGAACCCCCTTCATTTATATTACAAGTATCCATAATACTCGAATAAAATCTCGTGTCAATAGTTTGTACACGATTTAATTAAATTTTACGCTATTTCTTATTGGCGATACCAATCATAAACCTTTTTAGCACCGTCATAATCAATATAATGAACTCCGGCAGTTTGCGCAGAATTTCCTTTCCTAATCCGGATAACGATGTGAGCTAGGCTATTTCTCTTCATGAATACGCTAGATTCAAAGTGCATACTTTGAATTTCATGCCATCCAACATAGTAGTTTCTTTGTTTGAATAAAAATCCATTAGATACGATTAGGTAATCATCCTTTGTACTTCCTGTTAATCCAATTGAACTAACCCTGTACTTAAAGTATGCATTACCAATAGTGTAAAAGAAAGTAAAAACACCGATAACGACTAACGAATATGTTAATGTTGTCCACCCAACAAAGTAAATCACAATTGGTATGATGAACAATACCCAGTCAAAATTCCTGAAGAATAACCAAATTGATCGTTTACGGGAACTGAATTTTTCGACCGTTTTTAATGGTATCCACTCAAAGAAATCATTCATCATCTCAGCGTACTTATCTGAGTTTAGAATTGGCAAGACCACCGCTTGTGATGATTCTTCGTCACTACCATCTGAAGCCATGATAATCTTGACGGTCATAATCTTTAGCAGTTTTCCCATCACATTTTGTTCTATCAAAACACTTTGAATTCTATCGGTGGATAGTCGCACCTTGTTCCTGGTAAATAGTCCCTTTTCGTATTCAAGATACTTGCCCTCTTTTACCAGTGTAAAATCATAGAATTGAAACATCGTGTAGATAAACGATAGTAATAAAGCAATTATAATCGCCATAATTGTAAAGGCAATCAAACTAATCATGTTGGAACCAAATCCCTTTTGGTAGATGCTAATAGCGAAGTCTAAAACTTCACCATGCGTGATGTGGACAATCAAGAACATCGTAATGAAGACCCTAAAACTAGTAAAGGTATATAGCGCAATGTCTTTAGTCGAAATCTTGTATTGAGCATAGCCATTATCTTGAGTGTTTGCTTCCTCTTGGTTGCTATCCTCAATCTTTGCAACGTCTGATTGTTCTACTTCATCATTAACATCTTGGTTTTGGTATTGTTTGTGCTTTTCTTCTAAAACCCTACCAACGTATGTCTTCACCGCATCCAATTGGATTTTATCTTTGGAACTGCCCTTGCTTGCGTTGTTAATTTGTAGTTTTTCAACGTCAAATGGTCTAAATAAAAAGTACTGACTGTGTTCAATCGATTGAATTCTAGCGAATGGAACGTGGATGACCTTTTTGAAGATGACACCTTTTTTAATCACAATTTGACTATCTTCAATCGAATAGGTAAAGCAAAGATATGAAAGTATATCCCATACTATCGTAATAATTACGAATATAGTCCCTAATTTAAAGCTATCAATGTGTAATGGATCACCGATAAAGGAAGCTAAAAAAATCGCTATCAAGATGTCTTGAAGACGATTCACTAAGTTTAATGGACTCAGATGTTTATCTTGCATTTCTGGCCTCCATCGCTAATCTCATTACTTGGGTCTTAATGTTTTCTGATTCTTCCTTGGTTACGGCAGCAATTTCATGACTGTCAGCGGAAGTATAAATACTAATCTTATATAGATTCTTATGTCTTAGAATTGGACCTTGTTCGATATCAACGTTTTGCACACGGGCAATCGGAACGGTGACTTGTTCTCTAAAGATAAAGCCGTTTTTAATTTCAACGCGATCTTCATGGATAGCATATTGATGAAAAGCATAACGGTACGGGATTGAAATCATGTCCACTAGTGCCCACACCACCAAAATGGTTCCTAAGACCGGTAGGATGTATTCAACATACTTCCAGTCCAGATACTTCACACCAATTGTGGCGACGGTAAAGATGATGACTTCGACGATAATGGTAATAATGGCTGAATATAGCCATACTGTTTTGACACTCTCAGGTAATTTTTTCATTTATATTCTCTCCTCGATGTTGCTATTTTATTCTCTCTAAATCTAGTAACAAGTTGTTGAAGTCGGCTAACTTACGGTAGCCTTCTGAATAGTCGACATTTAAAATACGGTGAGTTGGAATAATCAAAATCAATGGATTAGTTACTACTGCATTCCTGACATCGACCTCCTTGAAGTCATATGTATCACAGAACTCTTTGATATCCATGGTGTTGCCATAATCGATATCATTAATCTTTTGGTAGATTTGTTCATTTAATTCGCAAGTTGATAGATCGACTGGTACCTCAAAGTATTTGCGGGTGCCGTCAATGTATTCGCGAAGTTGAATTTTATACTCTTCTGTTTGCTTACGATTAAATAAGAATTCCGCATCTAATTTTGGGTAAAAGTTATAAATATTGGAAATTCCTGTATTGGGATTATTAACGAAGTTAATCCCCTTTCTGGTACAGGTAAAATAGATTTTTTGATTTTGGTATTCGACTTGGTCCCAGTATAGTTTTTTCATTGGTATCCTTCCTATTTCTAAGTATTATTAATATCTTACCATAACTTAGTTTGGGTTTTAGACAAAAAAGACACGACGCAATGTCGTGTCTTTTAAAGTATTAAGCTACTCGAGCGTAGCCAACTTCATGCCACCAAGGAACATGAATCTTTTCTGTTACAACTCCACGGTTTTGTGCATCAATCATTCTGTCATGACCAATGTAAATGCCTACGTGGTAAATGTTACTGCGGCTAGTACCAAAGAATACTAGATCGCCCTTCTTAACATTCTTTCTACTTACGTGTCTGTTGGTGTTGTATTGCATTTGGGCTGTTCTTGCCAAGTATTTGTGTTTACCATGACGGTAAGCATATTGGGTAAAACCAGAACAGTCAAAGCTATATGGACCCACGGCACCATATACATATGGGTGACCTAACTTGCTTGAAGCTGATCTATATAGACTTGAGAATCCTGACTTACGAGCCTTCTTAACAACCTTATGTGCTTTCTTCTTAGCGGCTGGTTTCTTGTAGGCTACTTTTCTGGCCTTTTTCTTATGATTAGGCTTCTTTGCGACGTGTTTCTTCTTAGCCTTCTTCTTTTTGTATACCTTATGTGTTCTCTTATGATGAACTTTGCTAGCGCTTGCGTTGGTAACATCGGTTGCAAACAATGTGGCCATCGCCAAAACAGTCAACATTATTAACATGATTGTCTTTTTCGTTTTTGTTTTGTTCATAGCACTTTATTCCCCGCTTTTAAAAATTTTATAATTTCTTAACTTATGACTAAAGTATAGCTACAAAATGCTACATAACAGGAACAAAAGTATTTCAAAAACATGAAAAAATGTTACCTAATTGTTACATCCAATGGTTTTATAATATAAATCGTTCTATAATGAGAACTATACTTAATAACTTTTAAGAATAAGGTGATTTCATGGACTTATATTCATATGACTACTTAATCCATCCAAATACTATCGTTACATATTTGCTATTAGCATTAGCGGTAATTGTTGGATTAATGATTATTTTTAACGGTTTTAAATACATGCGCGATAGAACCAACTTAAAATATCGTGACATATTTATTACCATGATTGTGATTGCGATATTATCAATTAGTATCGGTTTTAGTAATATTTTGCAACAACGCAACTCTTCGTCGCAAAATTCTCAAACTACTGAAATGGTTAAGGCCATTAGTCGAAGCAAACATATTTCAACATCAAAGATTTACGTTAGCTCCCCTCAATTAACTAATGGTATGACTGTAAAGGTTGGCGATAAGTTCTACCAAGCAACTTTTAACTCCAGCTTTAACAGTTATCAACTTCAACCAATTCAACTAATTCCTACCAATATTACTTATCACGACAAGCCATCACTTCAAATTGGCGATTTGAACAAGGAATACTTGGTAATCTTATTTAAGTTCTTAATCGGATTCGTTGTATTGGTAATTCAAATTAACATTTCTGGTAAAGGAAACTTGGCTCCTTCTAACGCGGTTGATCAAATTCAAAACTACGTTCTTGGTGGTATCATCGGGGGTATGATTTACAACCAACAAATCACTACACTACAATTCTTCATCGTATTGTTAATCTGGTCTTTGGTTATCTTCACTAGTCGTATCCTCAGTCGTCAATTTGCAATATTCCATCGAATATTCAATGGTGATCCACAAAACATCATTACTAACGGAATCGTTAATGTTGATACTGCCTTAAAGAATGGTATGTCAGCAGCCGATTTATCATTTAAACTAAGAACTAAGGGTATCAGTAACTTCCAAGACGTTAAGTCAGCTGTCCTAGAACAAAATGGGCAACTTACTGTTACCACATTCGGTGATGAATCACTAAGCTATCCTATCATTACCGATGGGACAGTTAATTCCGAAGTCTTAGAAAAGATGGGCCACGACATGGACTGGATTGAACAATTAGCTAAAGATTCACATAAAGAAATTGCTCAAATTTACTTGGGTCAATATGTTGATGATCATTTGGTAATCATTCCATATCCTACTCATAAGAAGCGTCCATGGTACTACGAACTTGGTGAACGTGTAGAAAACTTCTCACACAATCACAATCTAACGCCTGAAAGAATTAAGAATGCTAAATCATTACAACAACTTAAAGAACTTTCAAAGAAGCGTCATTTAGGTTCTAAATCAAACAAAGATAATAAGAAGCCTACTAATCAGCGTGGCACAAAAGGAACAAAAGAACAATAAAAAAAGATAGGTTGACCTGAACCCCTAAAATTGGAAGATGGTTATGCTATTTTCTGGGAGGAATTGATCCGGTATTCAACCGGTGACATTCCTCCCAGTTTTTGTTTTATACGATAATTGTTGTAATAAGATATATATTCCTTAACCGCCTGGTTAAGGGAATTATAATCTTTAAAATTATTGTCATGAACAGTGCCGACCTTTAACTGATTAAAGAAACTTTCTATGCATGCATTGTCTAAACAAGTAGCTTTTCTACTCATACTTTGAAAAACTTTATTACTTTTTAAAATGTTGATATATCTACCGTTTTGATACTGAAATCCTTGATCTGAATGAATGGTCATTCTGTAACTGGTTTTGGGACGTAGTCCCATTAATTTATTTAATGGAGAAACTATAAAATCAACGTTTGGATGTAATCCTATATTCCAAGAAATTATTTCACCGTTGTATAAATCCATAAATGCTGTGAAATAAGCTCTTTCTGAGGTTGTTTTATTTCCCCATCTAAGTTCAGTAACGTCTGTAACTATTTTTTGATATGGTCGATCTGTTGTAAATCTTCTTCTTAGTCTATTACTTGCGACCTTGCCG
>NZ_JXDB01000010.1 GCF_001281265.1 Apilactobacillus kunkeei DSM 12361 = ATCC 700308
CATTTCGCCGTTGTATAAATCCATAAATGCAGTGAAATAAGCTCTTTCTGAGGTTGTTTTATATCCCCATCTAAGTTCAGTAACGTCTGTAACTATTTTTTGATATGGTCGATCTGTTGTAAATCTTCTTCTTAGTCTATTACTTGCGACCTTGCCGCAAGTTCCTTTATAAGAATTATATTTTCTAATTTTTCGTTTATAACTATCACATAAGAGTCCTTCGTTCTTCATGATGCGAAGGACTTTTTTGTGATTAATATTATATTCTCGGCGTTTCAATTCAATAGTTACTCTTCTATATCCGTAATCTTTAAATTTATTTCTAATAACTTTAATCTCAATGATGACCTTTTGGTCATCAACTTCGTACTCACGTTGACACGCATCGTAATAACTACTACTAGACATCTCGGCAATATCTAATAACACAAATAATGGAACGTTCATTTCTCGCCTTAACTCATTTATTATTTGCGCTTTTTCTTTGTTGGTGATTTTTTGCTTTGAATCAAGGCATCCAATTTTTCCAAGTATGCAACCTTAGCTTGTAAGTATGTTACTTGTTGTTCAAGTTGCTTATTCTTTTCGTCCACTGACATATCTTTATTATTTTTCATTTTAGGCGGTCTTCCTTTAGGTTTATTTAGGCGACCTTCAGCTGCTAAGCGTTCCCATTGATATATCACAAAAGGAGCGTTTATTCCGAAATGCCGTGCGGCATTTGTTAACGATTCATGATTCTTAAGTCGCCAATTTATGACCTTTATTTTAAATAAATATTCATAATATGTCTTTGTATTTTTTGAGAAATATTCAATTCCAAATTGTTCAACTTTCCTAATCCATTCATAAAGGGTCGCAGATCCTTTGATACCGTACTTATTAATAATTTTTGTAAATCCTAAACCATTATAATAATCTTTAATGGCAGCTAATTTTAATTCTTTAGAAAACATAAAAGAACCCCTTAGGTTAGATTTCTCCAACTCAAGGGGTTCAGTTCAGGTCTTATGACCTATCTTTTTTTATTTTATTTATTGGGATTGTTATTACTTGAATACCTTGAAACGATCTTCGTCATCCATGTAATCCTTTGATTGTGCTGGTGCTTCGATTGACCCGAATACCATTTCAGCACGTAGTCTCCAGTTAGCTGGAATATCGAATTCCTTAGCTACATCTTCGTCGATTAGTGGGTTGTAATGTTGTATGTTCGCACCTAGACCATTTTCAGCTAAGCCAGTCCATACAGCGTATTGAGCGTTACCTTGAGCTTGTTCTGACCAGTCGTAGAAGTTGTCAGCGTATGCTGGGAAATTCTTTTCTAATCCATGAACAACATCCATGTCAGTGAAGAATAGAATTGTAGCATAACCATTCTTAAAACCATTGATCTTGTCAGTAGTTGCCTTTAGGGCATCTTCATCCTTTAAATGTGGCTTTAAGTTATCTAAAGTGATGTCCCATACTTTGTCTTGGTTGTCGTTAAATAGAATAACGGCACGAGTTGATTGACTGTTGAAAGCTGATGGAGCTTCCTTAATTGAAGCTTTGATGAAGTTTGCTAATTCATCTTGGCTTTGTTCAACATTACGACCCAGTGCGTAAATAGTACGACGGTTCTTTTGTAAATCAAGTAGTTCTGTTTTCATATTGTATCTCTCCTTTTGTTATATCTGATTGATTAATTAATATTATATCACTTACTTTTAGTTAGTAAACCCTTTTGCTCAATTTTTTTAATGAACAAATAAAAACTTAAGTGATATTATTTAGGTATCAGCATAATATTATTTTTCGATGAGGTAAATTAATATGTTCTATTATTTATTTTTAGCGCTCGCTATTATTGGTGAACTCATCGGTACAAACCTATTAAAGATGTCGATGGGTTTTACTAAGATACTGCCAACAATCGGATCGCTAATTTCATTTGCACTATGTTTTTACTTTTTATCAATTGCGATGGTTAAAATTCCGCTAAACATTGCCTACGCTAACTGGAGTGCACTAGGAATTCTTGCCACCACCGCAATCGCATCTCTGGTGTACAAGGAACAAATTAACGTCATGAGCATGATTGGCATCGTCTTTATTATTATAGGTGTCGTTTTGTTAAACCTATTCAGTGCAAAATAAAAACGCTAAGTTAGAATATCTAACCTAGCGTTATTTTTTATACATAGAAATAGATTGAGAAATACATCAAGATAGTCCCAATCATTACAAAGACGTGCCAAATGACGTGGCCAAATGGAATTTTTGGGAAACTATAGATTAAAGCTCCGACAGTAAATGCAATTCCACCGAATAATAGTAATAGGAAACCATGAATTCCCAGGTAATCATATAGTTTAACGATTCCTAGTAGACACATCCACCCCATTACAACGTAGATGATAGTAGAAAGTGTCTTTAATTTACCCATCCACAATGCCTTGTAGATAATTCCTAGCACCGTCATAATCCAGATTACAGTTAGGATAACCCAACCTAGCCAGCCACTAATTGCGATTAGACAGTATGGTGTGTAGCTTCCAGCAATTAGTAGGTAGATTGCTGAGTGATCAAAAATTTGGAATAACTTTTCGACACGGGTGAAATATAGGCTGTGAAACATGGTAGAAGCAATGTAGAAAGTTACTAAAGTGATTGAGTAAATCACGAAACTAGTAATTCTCATTGCACCACCAACGTGAACACCATGAATAATCAATGCGACAGCACCGATGATTGCAAGTAGTTCCCCTATTCCGTGGGTGATTGCACTAAAGATTTCGTTTAATAGGTAGTATGTCTTATCCTTAATCCAGTTAAACTTTTGCTTCACTGAATCGGTAGTCTTTTGTTTTAAGTCGTTGTTCATATATAAAGTACCTCTATTAATGTTTATTTAATTATATAACTATGTAATCTAGTTTTCAATACTAGATGCAAAAGACTACAAAAAAAGAACCCTCTTTGGGGTTCTTTTCATTAGTACCAGTTATGTGATAACCAGAATGCTTTGGCTTTTACCCATGATCCGTAACGACTCTTAACGTAGTTGTTAGCAGTACGTTCTTGGTTCTTATGAGATAAGTTACCACCGTAGTAACTGATTAATAATTGGTATTTACCGTAACATGAACCGTTTGAAGCGGTGTATGAACCACCTGATTCATGGTTAGCAATCCATGCTTTAGCAGCAGCATTTGCTCTTGATAAATGTTTTCTTACTTTGTAAGTTGAATGTTTCTTGATACGTCTAGAACTAACAATCTTCTTTACGGCATGCTTCTTAACACGTTTTACAGTGTGTTTCTTAGCTGCCTTCTTGTGAGTTCTTGCTACTTTCTTAGCCTTCTTAGATACTTTCTTGTGTTTGCGTACCTTTTTAACATGTTTAGTAGCTTTCTTCTTAGCGGTTCCTTGAACGGTCTTTGTTTGAGCTGGTGTAGTTGGTGTAGCAACTGAATCAGCTTTTGCGGTTTGTGGTATTAAAAACAATGTCGCAATCAATAATGATACCAATACTGCAAAGGTAATCATCTTATTATTCGAATGCATATAATGTTTTCCCTCCTTAAAATTACTTGAATAACATAACGAACCAGTTTTACTATCTTGTTAGAGTTATGTTACAGGAATGTTACATTTTATTTCAGTTGTGAAACAAAACTATTCTTAAGTCTGATCTGAAAGCTCTTAAGACTTTCTTAAGTTTCATGAAAAAGAATTGACTTTTAAAAGAAAAATGTATACAGTTAGTTACATAAGTAATTAACTATTATTATAAGGAGATGCACTATGAAAACTCTTGAAGTTCAAAGCTTAAACAAGTTTTTCGGAAGAAAACAAGCTCTATTCGATGTTTCATTTGATATCGAACCTGGTACCATTCTTGGTCTAATCGGACCAAACGGTGCTGGTAAGTCTACTATTATGAAGAGTATCGTTGGTCTAACCGACTACAACTCAGGTAGCATTAAAATTGATGGAAAAGAATTAACTAAAAACAAGCGTAGCAGTCTAGAAAACGTTGGTTCAATGATTGAATCACCCGCTCCATACTTGAACCTAACTGGTCGTCAAAACCTAAAGCTTTTCAATGACGGTTCTACCACCGACGAAGAAATGCAAGAAATTATGGAAGAAACTCAAATCATTGAATTTGCTGACAGAAAAGCAAAGAAGTACTCATTAGGTATGAAACAACGTTTAGGAATTGCTATTTCATTGCTTAACCACCCTAAGCTACTAATCTTAGATGAACCTATGAACGGTCTAGATCCACAATCAACTCATGATTTACGTGACCTACTTGTAAAATTATCAAAACGTGGCATTAGTATCCTTATCTCAAGTCACTTACTTGACGAACTATCACGTATCGCTGATTACTATGTAGTAATTAACCACGGTAAGGTAATCAAGAAGTCAGACGCTAAGTCATTCCTATCAGAAGGTCCTAAGACTATTAAGTTCGAAGTTAAAGACACTGACGCTGCTAAGAGTGCTCTTGACGCAGCCGGTTTCACTGCCACTGTTTACGACAAGACTGTTGAAATCGAAGACAACAACGATTCAACCGCAATGAACGCTGGTCTATCAGCATTGAACCAAGCAGGAATTGAAATTGAAAACGTTTCAAGAAACCAAACTGACCTAGAAGAATCACTATTGAAGCTTCTATCAAGTGATAACAATAAGGAGGCTAAATAATGTTAACTTTAATCAGACAAGAACTATACAAACAATTACACGGTAAGTTTTACATCGGATGGGGTATCGTTACACTAGCAATGGCACTATTTGCTGGATTTGTGTATCACTCATCTAAAGAATTAAGCCAAATCAACGCAAACGGCCCAATCTTCTCATCAGCCATCATCGTTGTCTTGGTTGCTATGATCGTCTTTGCTAGTTCAATTCTTACTACTGACTTCTCAAACAATACTGTTAAGTACTTGTTTGCTCGTCAATTCTCACGTGGAAAGATTTTCATATCAAAACTAGTAACAATCGTTGTTATGTACGTCTACCTACTAGTTGTTTCATTCGTTTCAACTTTAATCGCAAATGCATTATTCAACAAGATGCGTTCAATTCCTTTTGATGTATTTGGTAACAGAATTAGTGGTATGAGTTTCTACCTATTCTTAATGTTATCTCTTGTATTACTAATTAGTTGCCTATTCAAGAGTAACGCCGTAGCAATCGCCATCGGAATTGTTTTCTACTTCGTAGTTAGCATCATTAACCCATTCTTAAGCATCTTTATTTACTATCACTCATGGGTTAAATACATTCCACTAACATTCCTAAATGTTTACTCACAAACAATCAGCCCAATGATGTCAGAAATGACTAAGCTATCATTGAATGAAATGAGAGTTGGATCAATCATTTGGGGAATTGTCTTCCTATTAATTACTTACGTTGTTTACAACCGTCGTAATGTCTAATAATAATATAGTAGAAAAAAAGCGACTTAATTATTGATTAGTCGCTTTTTTTATTGGAATGAACGCCTCAAAAGTGATAAACTCTTGTTATTGATTAATTTCGAATAAAGATTTGGAGGCCAACGTATTGGTTGATTTATTAAAACAAGAAATGAACAAGAAAAACCGTCTTATTTTTCTTGCAATGGCTGTTTTCTTAGTTATCGTTACTATCCTAATGGCTGTTATTGGTAAAGACACTAGAACCTTAGATGGTTACAAGCTAATGAACACATTTGGTGGAATCACCCCTGTTATTGAATTACTTGCTACTATCATTACTGCAACCAGATTTGCTGGTGTCGACAGTAATAAACAAGTTCGACAAAACATGGAAAACCACAGCAAGACAACTATATTCTTCTCAAAGGTTATTACTTGCATGGTTGGATACTTCATTCTACTAGCTCTTTCAGTTCTAACCATCATTTTTATGAAATACCTAGTCTTCCCCGAAAGTGCCTTCGCTGGTAAATTAGCATTAGAATTACAATGGGCAACATTAGGTAACATTGCTTACGTATTCATTTTTGAATCATTTGTAATCATGGTTATTGGGTTTTGTAAGACTTGGTACGGTTCAATCGCTTTCGGTGTTGCTTTAAACTACATCACTGAACTAATTGCCGGTATCTTCATGATCTTCATTTACAATAACCGTCAACTTATTTGGAACCCATTCAACTTCTTCTTCGTTGAAAAACAAATTCAAGATGGTATGAAGCACATGATGACCCGTCTAACATTGAACCAAATTATTGCCGGTTCAATTGTTTATGCCGGAATCTTCTTCGTAATTGGATTTATCATCTTTGTCTTCATCAGAAAGTTCAAAACAGATGATGAACTAATCGCAAAACGCCAAGCTAAGAAAAACAAAAAGCAAAAATTACAAACTGCATAATATTCTTTATATATTGCACTCAAATAGGCACCGTGTATAAAATCACAGTGCCTATTTTGTTGACCAATTTAAATTTAGTGATATTCTTTAATATTGTATACAATATAATCATTTGCTAGACAAAATCCACCGAACAAATGAAAGGAGTTTTGCATTATGCCAAAAGAAGTGACTCTAAACGATCAAATTTGTTTTCAAATTTCCCGAGCACATCAACTATTTAACAAGTTCTATCAAGAACCACTAGAAGAATTCAACTTAACTTACGTGCAATACATTACCTTACTTTCATTATGGGAAAATGACGGAGTAACCGTTAACTACCTAAGTCAAAAATTAGGTCTTTCAAACGGTACTTTGACCCCATTATTGAAACGTTTGGAAAAAGCTGGTTGGATTACAAGAAATCGTGATAAAGCAGATGAACGTCGTGTCCTAATTCACTTAACACAGTTAGGAAAAGACAAAAAAGACCCAATTGTGGAATCAGTTCAAGGATGTTTGAACCGACTTAACTACAGCGATGAAGAATTTGCTGATGCAATGGATACAATCATTGATTTACAACACCGTTTGGAAAGAACAAACGAAAGTAATAAGTAATTTTTGTAATCATTTAATTGACACCTGTCTTTTGCAAGTATACAATATTAGTTGTTAAAGAAAAGACATGTCCGCTTAATGATGCTTTCCAGAGAGAATTACATTTTTCTGTAAGTAATTTATTGCAGTTAAACGGTTACCACTTTTCTATTCTATGTAAATCGATATTATTTTTAATGACTAATATGAGGGCATTATAGATATCTGTAATGCTAAAGATGGGTGGAACCACGTTAATATAGACGTCCCTGACACATAAGTGTCGGAGACGTTTTTTGTTTCCCCGCCTCAAATAAATTCTAGAAGGTGGAAATATTGTCAAAGAATAATGATAAGTTAGAAAGAAAGCTTAGCGCACGTCACATGAAGATGATTGCGTTAGGTGGAACTATCGGGGTTGGCCTATTCATGGGTGCCAAGTCCACAATCGGTTGGACTGGTCCTTCCGTGTTACTAGACTATGCGATTGCAGGATTATTCTTATACCTAATTATGCGTGCGCTAGGTGAAATGTTATACGTGCATCCAGTTACTGGATCATTTTCACAGTTTGCCTCAGAATACCTACACCCTGTATTTGGTTATTTAACCGCATGGAGTAATGTCTTCCAATACATTGTTGTTGGTATTTCAGAAGTCATTGCTATTGGTACATATATGCAGTTCTGGTGGCCACATTTACCATCTTGGCTTCCTGGAATCATTGCCATCGTATTTTTATGTATCGCAAATTTAGTATCAGTAAGTGCCTTCGGTGAACTTGAATACTGGTTTGCCTTAGTCAAAGTTGTTACCATCATCGCCATGATTATCATTGGCTTGGTTATCATAGTATTTGGTTTTAATGGTATTCACCCCACTGGTATCTCAAACATTTGGAGCCATGGCTTCTTTGCAAATGGTTTTAAAGGATTTTTCTTTGCTTTGGCAATTGTAATTGCCTCATACCAAGGAATTGAATTAATTGGTGTAACTGCCGGTGAAGCTGAAAATCCTAAGCAAACATTAGTTAAAGCTATTCAAGATACCATTGGTCGTATCCTAATCTTCTACATTGGTGCTATCTTCGTTATCCTAAGTATTTACCCTTGGGACAAGATTAGCCAAATCGGTTCTCCATTCGTAGAAACATTCTCACAAGTAGGTATCACCGCAGCTGCTTCAATCATTAACTTCGTTGTGGTAACAGCTGCACTATCTGGATCTAACTCTGGAATTTATAGTGCTAGTCGTATGGAATTCTTACTATCCGAAGAGGGTCAACTTCCAAAGGTATTCAAGAAATTAAACCGTCACGGTGTTCCATACGTTTCAGTAATCAGTATCTCAGCTGGGATTTTAATTGGACTATTATTAAACGTCCTACTACCAATCTTCTTCCCATCAGCAAACCAAATCTTTGTGTACGTATACAGTTCATCTGTACTCCCAGGAATGGTGCCATGGGTTGTTATTTTGGTATCTCAAATTCGTTTCAGAAAGCAACATCCAGAAGAATTAGTGAACCATCCATTCAAGATGCCACTATCACCTATCAGTAATTACATTACGCTAATCTTTTTAGCAGTTACCTTGGTTTTCATGTTCATTAACCCTTCTACTAGAATTCCTTTGATTATCGGAATCTTCTTCCTATTAATCATGACAATTCTATACTTTGTAAAATTCAATCAAAACAACAAATAGATAGTAATAAGTTTGTTGAATAAAATTCATCAATTGTTAAATTCCTTGACATTAATTTTAATATGTAATAACATTTCTTAAATAATAAATATTAGAATTATGTAAGTGAAAATCTTACTGGGGAATTGTTTATTACCTATCAGAAAGATCCAACTATTGTAAAATCAAACCAATGTTATAGCAATTTTGATTAATTATTTAAAAATTATTTAATTATATTGGATTGGTTATGCAATTTTATAAAATCGCTAGTACAATAGATAATGTAGTACTATGTTTTTTATTACATAATTTCTTATAGGATGGTGAAATATATTGGCAGAAGAAAAGCAAGAAAAGAAGTTAGAGCGTAAGTTGAGCTCTAGACAAATGCAAATGATCGCCCTTGGGGGAACTATCGGGGTTGGTCTATTTATGGGTGCCAAGTCCACCATTGAATGGACTGGTCCTTCTGTATTACTAGCATATGCAATAGCTGGTGTGTTCTTATATCTAATTATGAGAGCTTTAGGTGAAATGTTATACGATAACCCAATTAGTGGTTCATTCTCACATTTTGCATCTGAATACATGCACCCCGTTTTTGGTTACTTAACAGCATGGTCAAACATTTTTCAATGGGTTGTTGTTGGTATTTCAGAAATGATTGCTATTGGTACTTATATGCAATTCTGGTGGCCATCAATTCCATCTTGGGTACCTGGTATTATCGCGGTAGTATTCTTATGTATTGCCAACTTAATCTCAGTTAGTGCCTTTGGTGAATTGGAATACTGGTTTGCTTTAATTAAGGTTGTTACTATTATTGCAATGATCATTATCGGGTTAGTAATCATTGTTTTAGGTTTCAATGGAATTGGCCCTACTGGTATTTCTAACCTATGGTCACACGGATTCTTTACTGGTGGTGTTAAAGGATTCTTCTTTGCTCTATCAATTGTTTTTGCTTCATATCAAGGAATTGAATTAATTGGTGTGACTGCAGGTGAAGCTGAAAACCCTAAGAAGACTCTAGTTAAAGCTATCCAAGACACTATTGGTCGTATCTTAATCTTCTACATCGGATCAATCTTCGTAATGCTATCAATTTACCCTTGGGATAAAATTGCTAACATTGGTTCTCCTTTCGTAGAAACCTTCTCTCAAGTCGGAATCACTGCTGCTGCTTCAATTATCAACTTTGTTGTTTTAACAGCTGCTCTATCAGGTTCTAATTCAGCAATCTATAGTTCAAGTCGTATGTCATACTTATTGGCTCAACAAGGCCAATTACCTGAAAGATATAACAAAATTAACAAGCACGGAGTCCCATACATTTCAGTAATTTCCATTGCAACCGGAATATTATTAGGAGTTATTCTAAACGTAGTACTACCACTATTCTATAAGGGTGCAAGTCAGGTATTCGTATATGTATACAGTTCCTCCGTTCTACCTGGTATGGTTCCATGGTTTGTTATCATCATGTCTGAACTTAAGTTTAGAAAACAACATCCAGAGAAATTAGCTAATCATCCGTTCAAGATGCCTTTTGCTCCTTTCTCAAACTATCTAACACTACTAGTACTATTCATTACTTTAGTATTTATGTTCTTCAATGATGATACAAGAATTCCATTGATTGTAGGGATCGTCTTCTTAGCTTTAATGACAATCCTATACTTTGTTAGATTTAATAAGAAAACAAAATAATTCATATTAAAACTAATTTAGCCACCCTTTTTCTATTCAAGGGTGGCTATTTTCATGTTAGAATATTAGTTACGTTTGTTTATCATTTACAAACACTTGTTGACAAATTAACAAAAACGATTAAAATATAATCAATTTCTAATCATTTTTTAATAAACGAGGTGCCATCTTGTTTATACATACGAAAAGAGGTAATTTTTATGGCGAATCTATTCAAACGAATGAATCGAAAAGAAGACCCTAGTGTCTATGAGCAAAAGGATTCTAACTTGGTCAGATCATTGACTACCAAGGATTTCCTTGCTTTAGGAGTTGGAACAATCGTTTCTACTGCTATTTTTACTCTTCCCGGTATCGTAGCTGCTAACAATGCAGGTCCTGCAGTGACCATTTCTTTCTTGCTCGCTGCAATCGTTGCTGGATTAGTTGCTTTATCTTACGCTGAAATGGCTTCAGCCATGCCGTTCGCTGGTTCAGCATATTCCTGGATTAATGTTGTTTTTGGAGAATTCTGGGGTTGGGTTGCTGGATGGGCACTCCTAGCTGAATACTTCATTGCAGTTTCCTTTGTTGCAGCTGGTCTATCGGCTAACTTCCGAGGACTAATCGCACCACTTGGAATTAATTTCCCTACATACTTAGCCAATCCAGTTAGTGCAAAAGGTGGATTAGTTGATATTTGTACCGTCTTTGTAATCTTAATCGTTATGTTTTTGATTACACGTGGTGATAAACAAACTTCTCGTGTTGAAAATGTATTAGTAATTTTAAAAGTAGCTGCTGTATTAGTATTTATCGTTGTTGGAGCTACTGCAATTCACTTCGCCAACTATGTTCCATTTATCCCTGCTCACCATGTTAATGCCGATGGTACGAGCTTCGGTGGCTTTAGCGGAATCTACGCTGGTGTTTCAGTAATTTTCCTATCATACATTGGATTTGATTCAATTGCTGCAAACTCTGCAGAAGCTAAGAATCCACAAAAGACAATGCCTAGAGGTATCATTGGTTCTCTAGTAATTGCCGTTACACTATTCGTTGCCGTATCACTAGTACTAGTTGGTATGTTCAAATACACCAACTACGCTAACAATGCTGAACCTGTTGGTTGGGCCCTTCGTCAAGCTGGTCACCCAATTGTTGCTTCAGTTGTTCAAATTATTGCCGTTGTAGGTATGTTTACTGCTTTAATCGGTATGATGATGGCAGGATCACGTCTACTATACTCATTTGGTAGAGATGGTATGCTACCTAAATTCCTAGGTAAAATTAGTAAGAAAAATCACCTTCCTCTAAATGCAATCATTACTATGACTGTCATTTCAGTTGTTATCGGTGCCTTCCTAACATTTACATTCCTATCTCAATTAATTTCAGCTGGTACTTTGATTGCTTTCATGTTCGTTTCCATCGGGATTTACCCACTTAGAAAACGTGAAGGAAAAGACATTAATATGCCTGGCTTTAAAGAACCATTCTTCCCTATCATGCCTGCTTTAGGGTTCCTAGCATCACTAGCAGTCTTCTGGGGTCTAGATAACGATGCTAAGATTTATGCGTTGGTATGGTTCATTATCGGTATGATTATTTACTTTGTTTATGGTATGAACCATAAATCAAGAAATCAACAAGCCGAAGTTAAATCAAATGATAATGAATAATTAAAACCAAATAAAAAGAGGACTCGTTTGAGTCCTCTTTTTTTGTGCTATTTTCTTACGTATAGGTCAATCCAACCTTCGCTATGATCTTGATAGTTAAATCTCATATGACGAAGTCTGGTGTAGTGTTTCTTTAGGAATCTAGTATCGACTTTCCATAGTCGCCAACCCTTACGGTATTTAGCAACAACGAATTTATATTTTAGTGAATGTAAGTAATCACGTTGAGCATCATACATTGGCTTGTAATTGATATTATTTCTGATAAAGAAACGATTATCAGCATGTGTTCCAGTGTAAGTATATAAACCAACATCTAAGAAACGGTAGTTCAATAGTGACTTATCTTTAGACTTGTTAATAATCTTTGAATATTCATATTGATATGATTGGCTAGGCTTTGAGTAATGTAAGCTTGTACGGTAATTTCTGTTTGTAACAAAGATTCCCAATAAAGCAATTACGGATAATGCCCAGATTAAGTACTTCTTCTTGTATAGATACTTATCGACTAACAATCCTAATTCGAACAAGTAGAAGATGATGAATGGTTCACACGCGAATAAGTAGTATGAAAAACTAGCGCCACCAACTTCATATGTTGCAATGATATCAATGAAAACGATTAGAACAAGCAATATCTTATTACTATCGTGCATCTTTGCTTCACGCATGTATCTAACAACCGAACAAATGAATATTGCAATCATTAGATAGTAAACAGTTCGGATGATCACTAAGTGATGGGAAAAACCAAATGTTGGGTATTCCATCTTAAATAGCGTGTATGCGAGCGATGCGTTTTGCACATGGTAATGCCGTCAAGTTTAAGTAGAAGTAGTCGTTAAATAGGAATTTTAAGGCTCCTGTGGCCCAATAAAGGATAATGATTGGTAAAGTTACCGATAAGAATCCGATTAATGCATCTAAGATAATCACAAATAACTTCTTAAAGCGTTTAGTGAACAAACAAGCTAAACCAACATAAATAAAGAATATTACCCATGGAATAACTAATGAATATTTAATCCAAAATAGAATTGCAACAAAGCATCCATTAACTATGTAGTAACGACGTGGCATGTCAAACCAGTTATATTGAATACACGAGTAAAGCAAGATTAATACAAATGTCATAGCGTATTCTTCAGGTAAATCACCATAATAGAAGATTCGACTGGTAAATGCCAATGGGATAAATAGGAAGCTGCAGAACATTGCTGTCCTTGCACTTAATTTCATTGATAGAATTCTGTTAATGTACGCGATATCTAGGAACAACAACAATGATTCAATTACATAGATAAATGTAAAAGAGTTGTATGAAAAGATCGCATTTGCGGAATGAATTAAGTAAATTAATGGTCCCCTATTATCAAATAAGTCCTTGTAGGGAAGTAATCCGTGTAGTAATCCTTTTCCAACAGTATACATTGTATTCGCATCTACTGATCTGTTAAATGCGTAGAATGGCGAAGCTGTTGTTAAAAAGAACATACAAACAAAACTAATCACTAACATCAAAATGTTCTTAGCGGTTAGTCTATTTATAATTTTTTTCATTTTCTCACCTCATCTTGTAATAATAATCCAATAAAATTAAAATAGCTATAAAAAAATTCCCTAAAATGAAATTTTTAGGGAATTTTTCAAATTTAATTAAGAATTTTACTTTTCTTCTTGTGCTTGAGCAGCTTGACCCAAAATGTTTAAGTAGTGGAATGGACGGTCAAAGTTTGGTTGGAATAACATATCAACCATAGCTAAGTCATCGATTGTGTTCTTGTTTTGGATAAGAACAGATAAAGTGTTAGCTGATTGAGAAATGTCATAGCGACTCATTAATGATCCACCTAAGATACGACGAGTGCTTGGGTCGTATACTAGTTCCATTAATACCTTTTCAGTTGTTGGCATGAATTCTGGACGGTAGTTATCTTCAACAACTACTGAGCTTGCTTTCATACCCTTTCTTTCTGCCATACCAACAGTCATACCAGTAGAAACTAAAGCGTAATCATATAATTGTAAACCAGATGATGATTGAGTTCCCATGTACTTAGTTGTAGGTTTTTCAATATTCTTACCAACTAAAATACCTTGACGAACTGCGTTAGTTGCTAGTGGAATGTATTCGTTAGTTTCACTTGGATTGAAGTGTACAGCAGCACTGTCACCTGCAGCAAAGATATCTGGGTTTGATGATTGCATATATTCATTTGTGATAATAGCACCATTGTCCATCATATCAACCTTACCAGTTAATAGTTCAGTGTTTGGTTGGAAACCAACACATAGGATGGCCATATCTGCCTTAATATCGTGATCACCGGTTGATAAAGTTAATTCGTCATCACCTGAGAACTTTTGAACACGAACACCTAGTTCTAGTTTTACGTTGTGGTCAGTGTATAGTTCTTCAATCTTGTCAGTGAACTTCTTGTCAAAGTACTTTGATAACACGTGGCTGTCACTGTTGATTAAAGTAGTTTCGTGACCATGATTTGAGAATGCTTCTGCTAATTCAGCACCGATGTAACCAGCACCAACAACGGCGATACGTTTGTGGTTCTTAGCCTTTTCAAATAGGATTTGAGCATCGTGCCAGTTCTTGCAGAAGAATACGTTCTTGTTATCGCGACCTTCGATTGGAGGAAGAACAGGACGTGAACCTGTTGTCATAACTAATTTGTCGTACTTATCAGTAAATACGTCGTGAGAATCCAAGTTTTCAACTTCGATAGTCTTAGCATCAGTATCTACGGACTTAACACTGTGTAGCATTTTAACGTCTGCACCTAAATCAGATAGTTCCTTAGGGTTTGAGTAGAATAATCCTTGAGGATCCTTAACCTTACCATCTAGGTATAAAGCGATACCACATGATAGGAATGAAATGTTGTCATTTCTTTCATATACAGTAACTTGTGCGTCTGGGTGTTCCTTTAAAATTTGTTTAACAGCGAATGTACCTGCATGTGTACAACCAATAACAATAACTTTCATATTGTAATACCTTCTCTATTCTGTAATATTTTCATTTATATTTTCTTTACAGTTTTAATTATATGTATTGTGAATAAAAACACAATAATTTTATTTCGCCTTAAGATAATTTTAACATTTTAAATATTAACAGTTATTATAGCGCATTTGTACTTTGTGTAGCATATCACTGATTTAACAAATGTATAAAAAAAGCAACGACATTAATTCGTTGCTTTTGTAATTAATATAACCAAGATTTTTTACCTTGTTTACGATTATATACAATCAAAGATACATATGATGAAAGAATCCCCACTATAAATATTAGTAACGATAAAATATCAACTTTATTTGTTGCAGAAGTATTAACATAATTAGAATGCATAGAAAAAACAAAAGCAGAGTAATCCATCAATGCATGCAAACTAATTGAAACCCAAATATTTTTGCTAATATAGTACACAGTAGCTAATACAAATCCCAGTCCCGCTGCATATATAACTTGGTTAGTAGTATCCCAAAATGGTGAAACTAAATAATTTAACATGTGCAAAGAACCAAAGACCATACTAGAGAAGAAAATACTCTTCGTTACAGGATACTTCTTAAAGCCTTTTAGCATTGCACCCATCATAACACCACGAATGGAAATCTCTTCAAACATCCCTACAAAAAAAGCTTCAATAAGTCCAATACCAAAAGATAAAATGATATTTTGAGCATCCATATTATGAAGAAGGTTTTTCCATACAAGAGTGTCACTTGCTAGTGTCATATTAATAATTGTTAAAGCTATTAGCAGCCATCCCTCTTTAAAGATATGAGAGTATCCACCGTGTTCATGCATGACATTGATTTTCCAATGTCGTTTTGCAAATACCAACAGTGCAATCGCAAATACAGCTCTCATGATTCCTGGATCCATCTGCCCTAATATTTGGTGATCATTGTTATAAATATTAAAGTTAATTGCCGTAACTCCTACAATATTTAATGCAATAAAATCGATTAATAAAACCCAAAAAGTAATTGACCACATTTTTCTTAATTTCATATTATTTCCTCGCTTTAATTGATGAAAACATCATAACACACAAAAAAAGAATGCCAAAGTGGCATTCTTTTTTACATGTTATTTGTAACTATGCTTAAACGCGTTAATTGATTTGTTGTTTTTAGAAATTGTCTTGTTAATCCTTGTAACTTTTGTTTTTAATTTCTTTAATGCAGCACGATTCTTCTTAGTGTTATGTTCCTTTAGCATCTTCTTAGCCTTATCTTCTTGTGACTTAGCACTAGCTAATTCTTTCTTAGCCTTGTTTACTGAAGCAACATTTTTGAAATAAGTGGCTAGTCCATTCTTTTTCTTATTAAGCTTGTTATATGCCTTCTTACCCTTATTGTACTTCTTAAGAAGCTTGTTGTATTGAGTTGAAAGTTTCTTTTTAATCTTCTTAGTATGTTTCTTCTTAAGGCTATTCTTCAACTTAGTTAGTTGTCTTTTTTGTCGTGATAATTGCTTCTTATCACTAGCAAGTTTTTGGTTAAGAGCATGTAGTTCAGAACGTTTTGGAGTCTTGATGTTATTATGACCCTTGATATTTTCATCCTTCTTAGAGCTTGTTTTTTCATCACTACCATCATCATGATTAGTAACCAGATCACCTGAATTTTTATCGTAGTATAAATATGATCCATCAAGGTTTTGGATAGCTCTTCCCTTAACCTGTTCACCATTTCTGTCAAAGAATAGGCTGCGTCCATCTATATTAACTTTTCCGACAAGCATATCTCCACTACTTTTATCATAGTATGAATATGTGTCATTGGCATTTATAACAAATCTACCTTTAACTTGTTCACCGTTATCGTCAAAGAATAGGGTATGGCCATTTATATTAACTTTTCCGACAAGCATATCTCCACTATTTTTATCATAGTATGAATATGTGCCATTAGCGTTTTCAACAAATCTACCTTTAACTTGTTCTCCATTATCATCAAAGTATAGGGTACGGCTTCCTACCTTAACTTTACCAATTGCCAAATTGCCGTTACCTTGATCGTAGTAAGAGTAAGTACCGTCGGCATTTTCAACGAAGCCTCCCTTAACTTGATAACCATTGTTATCAAAGTACATCTTTTTACCATCAATGGTTTGGTTTCCAAATACGGCCTTATTATCATTACCGAAGTAATAGAATGGTCCGTTAGTACTTGCTTGGATGAATTGGTTTCTAGCTAGTTTTCCATTAGATGCAACATAATATAGAATCTTACCATTTGCATCATACTTAAATTGGTTTAATTCTGGTAATCCATTGTCATCGAAGATATATGCATTACCCATTGAATTAATGTAACCAGTTTGAATATGGTTACCCTTTAGGTAGTAGAAGATTTTGGCATTGATTGGTGATTGTACAAAGGTATCGTCACCTTGAATAATACCGTTACCATTAATATTTAAACTATCGGTACCCCATGTGGTATTAGTTGCTAATTTTCCATCGGTACCGTAATAAGATAGTGTACCGTCAGCATTCTTCACAATATCGTTATTAACGATTAGGTAATTACCGTCAGCATAGTATTTATCACCATTGACTGTAATTTGTCCCTTAACGGCCTTACCATCATCGCCAAAGTAATACTTTCTTGTGCCATAGTTTGGAGTGATATCTGAATCATTATTAATAACTTCAAAGTTGTCCTTTAGCATATTTCCATTGGCATCGAAGTAATAAGTACCATCATTTATGATTACTACTGTATTTTTAACTTCGTAACCGGTTTGATCGTCGAAATAATTGTCATTAAACAATCCGGTCTTTCTAATACCATTGTCAAAATAAACAGTATTTCCATTGATAGTATCGAAACCAGTTTGGTTATTCCTTCCATTATTTGAAGAACTGTTAGAAATATCCATAATAAGTGCAGCTAATTTGTTTTCTAAGCTTTTGGCTTGTAAATAATTGTAGTTAGCAATATCTAAGTACAATGATTGAGTTGCATCATCTTTATTATTTGCAGTTATAAGATATTGACTAGCCTTATCTAGAGCAGCATTTGCTTGTTTATAATAGTCATTACCTTGATCTTTATTGGCATCGGAAATATTATCTAGTAATCCATTGTCACCCTTTAAATCATTTCGAACAGCTTGAATGTTATTAGAAACTGAATCTGATGAAATTGATGGAGCATCACCGCCAAATTGATAGTTATCAATATTAGAATTTCCTTGAACGCTCATTGTATACGGTTCGTTTTGTTGTGAAGTATAGTTCACAATATTGTATGATTCATTAGCCTCTGGAAGGTAAACTTCCACTGTTGAATTATCTACATACAATTGCATCTTTGTAATATCAGTTGTGCTAAGTGGTGTAGTAACGTCCTTATCCATTTTAGGATTTAAATTACTTTGGCGATTAACGGTAATTCCGTTATTGTCGACTGTAATGGTAATTGTTGATTCTGCACGTTTTAATGTAATAACCTTAGGTGATTTTGAATCATCGAAAGTAAAATCATATTTGTTGTTAACGTTTGCCAATAATGAATTATTGGAACTGCTAATTCTATAGCTATTAACCAACTTACTGTTTGGTTCGATTGGGATATAGATTAGTGACTTAGTATTACTATCATATTGGATTAATCTTGGTAATGTGATAGTACCCGCGTGCTTGGTTAAGTCATCATAAGCAGGAGTTCCAATTGGTGAGTATAACCAGTTACCACTCCAGTTAATGTTAACTAAGGCATCCGCATTTTTACCATCTTCATCTAGGTATGCATAGTTACTTGCGTAGGTGTCACCTTGATTAGCGTCACCGTCTACTTGATGGAATTCTTTTTCATCGAGATCTACTTTGAACACACCATCTTGGTCAATGTATCCTTTAATGTAAGCATTTCCTCTTAAGTTATCACTATGCCAACTAAAGAATAGTAATGCTTGTCCATTAACGGTCTTCACAATTGGTGTTTCAACTTCAAGTCGTTTGTCATTTAACCTAGAAACGTCAACGTCTTGGTTAGAATCATGGGTCCAATTGACACCATCGTCACTGCTAAGGACATAGAATTTCTTTTCCCATCCACCAGCAATATAGGCATACATTTTTCCATTTCCTGTTGTTGATCTTTGAACAACAACATCTCTAAAGTCACCAGTATTTGGACTTGGAATTTGATCAATCGACATAACTGGTTGTGATTGGTAAGGCTTGTATTGTTCATCATTATTGCTGTACATTAGGAAAATTTCTTGTTTGTTATCAATAGCACTGAAGTAAGCAATCTTGGCATGATTGTCAATTTTATTACCCCATTTATCCTGCTTTAACAAACCATCATTATATAAGACTGAACCTGTTGCAACGTATGACCATAGCATACGGTCTTGGTTATTCTTATTTTCATAAGACATTTGGTTAACATGGTAGTTCTTATAAGGGATTGCAACGTTTTTGATTGAAGTTGGATCAGCCTTATCAAAGGCAGAGAATGTCTTAAAGTCTTTAGTTGTTGCGTGGTACCATTCGTTAGAGAATCTAACGTCACTAGGGTATGGATTGTATAAGAAGTAAACATCATAGTAATCGATTTTTCCGGTTTGAGGATCATTATTAACATAGTGAGGAACAGTTGATTGAATATCGTTTGAGAATCCACGAGGAGTGTTGTAATGGTAATTTTGATTAAATGCTGAGTTGGTCATTAAAGATTCTTCAGATTTTGAATTATCTTCAGTCAAAACACCATTTAAATCGGCATGGTAACTCTTACCGTCAACGGTTACGTATTGGTTTGTAACTAATTCTCCTGAATCATCTGAGAAATACATTTGTTTGCCGTTAACTTGGACAATTTGTCCCTTCACTTGTGTACCGTCATCATTAAAGAACAAGTGTTGGTTATTAACATCTTGTAATCCGATTAGTAAGTAGCCGTTGTTATCTGCATATAAGTATGAACCGTTGTAAGAAATGAATTGATTACGAACTAAATTACCACTAGCTCCATCAAAATACATACGATGACCATTTACATCAGCGATTGAACCTTTAACTTGATTACCATTATTGTCAAAGTATTGTTCATTACCATCAATTGAAACTAAACCTTTTGCTAGGCTGCCATCTGCCATAACAAATTGCACATCGTTATCGCTTAGTTTATATTTAGTTTCACTATTATTGCTATAACTACTAATTTGGTCAGCAGATGCCTTAGTATCGTTACCATAAAATTGTGTAAGAGCAAACAAAGGAATAAGTGAAGATGTCATGATTGCCACATTAATCCAATGTTTACCTGATTTGTATCTCTTATAATGAACCTTCGTATCGTTGTTATTTAAATTCATGTTTTTCCCCCTAAAAAACCGAAAATATTATGTAAAAAAGTGAGATACCAAGTTTGGCATCTCACTTTTTCTTACTTACGCTTGTTATAACTAGTGATATAACCATTAAGCTTACTTATTGTAGTTTTTAATTTTTTCAAAGCCTTTGTAGCTTTTTTATATGTTGCCTTGTTACTCTTAGAGTTATTTCTGTTAACCGCTTTTTTAGCAGCTAGAACCTTCTTATTTTCAGATGCGACAGCTTTTTTCTTGGAAGCTAATTGCTTCTTAACAGCTTTCAAATCTTTAGCAGATACTATTTTTCCGGTGTTAAAATTAACAGTTCCGTTCTTTCTTACCTTGTAGGTAACAGAGCTAACTTTTGTAGTACCAGAAGTTTTCATTTTTCCGCTGCCATCAAATGCATAGTACTTACCAGAGATTTTGTGAACTCCTGATCTAACTTGGCTCTTTGCGTTTAGTAAGAACTTACCAGCAGAAGTAACAATTAACTTGTTAGGAGCATAAATTACTCCCTTTCTAACAGTAATTGTCTTGCCTTTGTATTTAAATGACTTAGTAACTAATTGTGCGCTAGATGCATTGTAGTAAGATATGGTCTTGTTCTTGTTTACAACCATCTTGTTCTTAGCTTGAACCCCATCACTGTAGAAGTAGTACTTCTTACCATTGATAGTTTGATGGCCCTTAATAACGTGTCCTTTAGCATTTGCATAGTACCAGTTCTTGCCGGAGGAGAAGAAACTGTTCTTCACAAGGTTTCCAGATCCAGCAGCGAAGAAACGCTTAATGCCCTTGATAGTTACAAATCCACCCTTGATTTGGTATCCATTCTTGTCAAAATATTGGATATTGTTACCTGTGTTCAAGAATCCTTTATGAGCATATCCATTCTTATCGATGTAAATGATTCTACCGATGTTGTTACTCAAGTAGTAACCTGATGATTGTGCTTGAATACCATTTGCTTGGTAATAAGTCATTGTTCCGTCATGGTTTGTAACCATTGCATCCCTAACGTTCACACCATTTGGTAGGAAGTAATATTCGTATCCATTGATAATAGTTGGACTAGTTGCAAAGTTACCTTGGGCATCAACGTAGTACCAGTTACCACTTTCATCCTTTAGGAACGAGTTGGTAGCAACATAACCACTAGGAGTAATGTATCTTTGTTGACCATCGATATTAGTTAAACCATAGTTAACAGTTTGTCCTAATAGTTCCTTAGGCAATACAGTTGCTTGAATTCCCGGATTATCAGAAGTTAATACTGTAAAGTATCCAGCACCGTATGAGTTACTCAATACATATTCAGCACCTCGACCTTGGATGTTAGAACCATTTAGGTACTTAGCATCCCATACCTTAATCTTGGTTGATGGATCAATTGTCTTTCCAGTTGATACTTGTTTTGTTGTAAACAAGTCTGGGTACATCTTTTGTAGTTGATTCAAGAATTCCCCACCGTACTTAGCTTGGTAATCAGTACCTGAACCTTGACTGTATGAATCATATAGCATGTTAATCAAGTTAGTCTTATCACTTAGAACACCTAATTGGTTAACACGAGTTGCTGAAACAACTTGTTGTTTTGGCAACATGTATAGTTGATCAGGAACAAAGTCCATTAATACCTTTAGGTTTTGAGCATGCAATGCCTTGATTGCTGCAGTCAATTGTTCTGCAGTACCGTACTTAGTTGGTGTGTTAAATCCTAAGTCATATCTATCGTTAAATGAGTATCCATTTTGAACGGTTGAATCCAAGAATGTTCCATCATTTGTTGAACGATATTGTGGTGGTAATTCAATATTAGTGAATCCTAAACCAGAAAATAGTTTAGCATTCTTAGCAATTACAACGTTTGAATATTCTGATTGCTTAGTTGGCATACTTTGGAAGTTAGAGAATGCTTCAAAGATAACGTTTGAATCTAGAGCAGCGTTTGAGTGGTATGACTTACCATCTTTAGTTGTCTTAGTACTTGCAGCAGTTCTAACATCTTGTTTTGCAGATGCGCCAACTGGTACCCACATTGATAGGTATCCAGATACTTGAGGGTTAGCATATCCCTTGATTGCTGAACCAGTAAGAACTAAGCGACCCTTTGAATCGGTGTAAATAACACTCTTCTTAGCACTCTTGTCAGTAGCATAAGTGGCAATACCCTTCTTAGTAGTCTTCACTAATGGACGGTATGCTTGGTTCTTGTGGGCAGCACCCATGTAGATAACAACTTTATCCTTTTTACCTAACTTAAGTTTAGGGTTGTTACTTTCAATAACTGCAATACCAGATTTTCTAGTTTGCTTAGTTCCCTTTGAGGTAACGGTATTAGCACCCTTACCAAAACGAACTGAAACTAATACCTTATTCTTACCCTTGTTTACTGAAACAGTCTTCATAGCTTGACCACCAGCAACATACTTAACTCTTCCCTTTAGCATTGCGCTAATTGAATTGTAGTATGGAGTCTTAGTTGCCATAAATTGACCATTATCAGTGTACAAATCACCGTAGTATACACGTGGTGTTGTATCTTTGTTAGTCAACATTAAAGCATAAGCTGAGGGAATGTTGTATTGAGTATATTTCTTGTTAGTACTCTTTTCATCGGCATTGTAAATCTTGAACGCCTTGTTAATTTCATCCCAAGTTGGGTTTAATCCATTTGCAGTTGGGTTAATCTTGTCTTGAATGATTTGAGCAATCACTGTTTGAACACCCGCATCATGGGCTCTTACGATTGAGTAGTTAGGAATAGCAGTATTGTAAGTACTGTCTTTTCTTCTGTTAACCACACCTGCAGTGATTAGCTTAGCAATATCAGAACGCTTTTTAGGATCGTTAGTTAATACATTAGCTAGTGCATCCTTGTAACCACCATCAATGGTAATTTGGTTAGATCCCTTATCCTTTAGATACTGAGGGTCATTGGCACTCCAATCTTCAAGGATAGCTAAATGATCATTAGCATTCTTATCGTTTTTGTTAATACCATAAGCATCCTTGTAGTAACCAGCAATGATATCCAAAATATCAGCATTCATGTTATCAACGGCATCAACACGAACACCATCAAAATTAGCATCTTTATCATTTTGAGTGATGGTACCAAAGTTCATCATGTAGTATAGCCAGTTAAGTGTTTCGGCTTGAACTGTTGGATTTGAGTTGTCTACATCATTAGCTAATAAGAATTCATAGCCTATGTAACTAGTCTTGTTGTAGTTTAAAACACCGTTTTGTTGAGATGGGTTTCTGTTGATAATACGGTAGTCTGAATTAGCGTTTGGGGTTAAAGAATTGTTTCCATAAATTAATGATCCACCTTGGAATCCATCATTTAAATCGTAGTTTTCACTAGTCATATTCCATTGTGATTGAGAATTTACAAAGTTGGTAAAAATGGTCTTAATCTTATCCACACTACCATTATTTGATTGAATATTCTTTTCAATGTTCAATCTTACAGTGGCAGCTGCTTGATTTAATTGCTCAGAGGTATTGTTTGAGCTAAACTTGCCAGAAACTAGTCCTTGTTTGCTCATGTAATTTAAGTAGTCAATTTCTACCTTTTGTGAAGGCCACCATACACTTAGTAGTGGTCTAAAATCATTTGAAGTAGAGTCTCTCCATTGACTATCATTTACTTGAATTTGTTTTGGGCGATACCATGAATCTGCTGTAATAAATCCATTTACATTAGTAATGTTTTTATCATCTGCTGAATAAATTGCTGTCTTATCGGAGGCGGCAATTGTTCCAGATGCAAAATTATTGTTTGTGTTTGTTAAAACACCATCTGGACCGAAGTAATATAAAGAACCGTTATCAACAATAACTTGCGATTTAACTTCTACATTGTCGTTGTAGTAATAAGTTTTTCCATCAATGTATTTAGTGTGTGATTTAAAATCATTTGAAGCATTTGATGCTAATTGTGGGCTAACGCTTTGATCTGCGCTAGAATCATTAGCACCCGCTACAGTTACATCTTGAGAGTTGACACTGGAGACAGATGAAGATGCAGTTGATGATCCAGCATTAGACATTGCAGATAATGAACCAGCAATAGAAGCTGATGATAAGACACTGCTACTACTTGCTTGACTACTATCAGCATTTGATGAAACAGCTGATGTCACCTTATCAGAAGAATCAGATTTTACATTTTGTTCTTCACTAGTTTTACTTACTTTTTCATTACTATCTGAATTAACCGCGGATGCAGCATGTGCTGACAAATTACCATTAAAACTAACAAAAGTAATTGCCATTGCACCTGTAATAATTCCGGCAGTTATCCATTGCTTGCCAGATTTATACATCTTGTAATGTAATTTCTTTTCATTATTACTGAAATTCATAATTACCCTCCAAAATAAATTTCGATATACAACATTTAGATTATATCAAATTTTTTAGAAAAAATAAGGAAATCTTAATATATTTTTAAGAAAAACAATATTTTAAACCAATTGAAATAATACTGTTATAATTTTATCTTTAGATTTAGCGTATAAAATGCATTTGAATAATAAATTTTAATGTTATTGAAACAAAGACTTAACAAAGAAAATAAAAGAGAATACCAAATGGTATTCTCTTTTATTAATATCTATGCAGATAAAAAGTGATTATTTTTTCTTACTTTTCATAGAAGAGGCTTTCTTAAAGTTATTAACAATGGCCTTCTTCAACTTAGCTTCGTCACCTTTATACTTCTTAATGGCTTTAGTAAGTTTCTTTTTGCCCTTAATATCCTTTTCGTAAGTCTTCTTCAATTTTTTACTGGTATGGCGTTTTAATTCTTTCTTATCCTTAGCTAGCTTTTTATTTAAGCTATTCAATGCCTTTTTATCCTTTTTAAGATTCTTGGCACTCTTTAGATATTTTTCAACAGTGTTTTGTTCAGCAACAAGGGCTAAGTAGTACTTCTTATTAGCCTTATATTTTTGTAACAAAGCGTTGTATTCTTTTTTGAGTTTCTTTGAACTGTGTTTCTTAAGTTCAGCTTTTAGTTTATCTAATTGCTTCAACTCTTTCTTCACTAATTTTTCTTGTGAAGAAGCTTGTTTATTAACCTGTTTCAAACTCTTAGTGGTTAACATCTTGCTTTGAATCTTTTGATTTTCACGTGTTTTGGTTCTTGATAGAGTATTTACATTGCTTACGTGTTGAGTAGTTTGATTATTAACACTATGATCATTTGAAACTTGATTATTAGTTGTTAATTTCCTATTACTCAATACTTTATCAGAATCGTCATTAGCATGAGATTGAGACGGTTTGTTTTGACTAACACCATTTCCGTTCCCATGAGCGCTTGTCTTACCTTGTTCACCATGACTTGAAGCACTACTTTGGGCACTTGAACTCTTTTGTGCTTCATGACTTGATGCACTGCTTTGGGCACTTGAGCTACTTTGTGCTTCATGGCTTGATGCACTGCTTTGAGCACTCGAGCTACTTTGTGCTTCATGGCTTGATGCACTGCTTTGAGCACTCGAGCTACTTTGTGCTTCATGACTTGATGCACTGCTTTGAGCACTCGAGCTACTTTGTGCTTCATGACTTGATGCACTGTTTTGGGCACTTGAGCTACTTTGTGCTTCATGGCTTG
>NZ_JXDB01000011.1 GCF_001281265.1 Apilactobacillus kunkeei DSM 12361 = ATCC 700308
CTTTGGGCACTTGAGCTACTTTGTGCTTCATTACTTGATGCACTGCTTTGCGCACTTGAGCTACTTTGTACTTCATGGCTTGAAGCACTGCTTTGCGCACTTGAGCTACTTTGTGTTTCATGACTTGATACACTGCTTTGCGCACTTGAGCTACTTTGTACTTCATGGCTTGAAGCACTGCTTTGCGCACTTGAGCTACTTTGTGCTTCATAACTTGATGCACTGCTTTGCGCACTTGAGCTACTTTGTACTTCATGGCTTGAAGCACTGCTTTGCGCACTTGAGCTACTTTGTACTTCATGACTTGAAGCACTGCTTTGCGCACTTGAGCTACTTTGTACTTCATGACTTGATACACTGCTTTGCGCACTTGAGCTACTTTGTGCTTCATGGTTTGATGCACTGCTTTGGGCACTTGAGCTAATTTGTGTTTCATGGTTTGATGCACTGCTTTGCGCACTTGAGCTTGATTGAGTTCCTGTATTATCATCAAAACTATTTCTATAAGTTAAAACATCCGGAAGCACAGAATTGTTTCCATTCAGTTTAAAGTAAGTTCCTGTGTTCCAATCTTTTAATACATATCCCATACCACGTCCAAGAATGTTAGTTCCATTCATGTACTTGGCAGACCATTCTGTGATTGGTTGATCAGAAGGAATCGCCGAACGTTCTCCATCTGTCATAACAAGTAAATCAGTAACATAATTCTTACTATTATATTGATATTTTTCTGAATCAAACAAGCTTGGATATTCTTGGTATAGCTTCTGCAAAAATGCTCCACCATATTTCTTTTGATAGTCACCACCACCAACAGTATTCACAACATATAATTGATTTCCAAATGGCAATGAAACTGTGTTACCAGTAAATCCTGCTCTTACAGCAGAAACAACTTCTTGCCCCGGCAAATTATATAGTTGATTATAAACTACATCTGCCATGACCTGCATTCCGTTATCATGCAATGATTTAATTGTGTTTCTTAAATCTACATCAGTTCCATATTTAGTGGGTTGACCAAATCCCAGGTCATATCTATCAGAGAACGCATAACCATTATTAATGGTTGCATCAACAAAAGTATGGTCATTACTAGACCTGTATTGTGGAGGAAGTTCAAAACTAGTAATACCCCAGTCTTTAAATAATGAAGCTTTTTGGGGGATTACTACATTCTCATATTCATTTTCATTTGTTGGTTCTGGTTGAAAATTTGAAAAGGCTTCAAAAATAACATTAGAATCTAAATCATCTCCTGAATGAAGTACTTTTCCATCATTATAAGATTTATTACTAGATAATGTTCTCGAATCCTGATCATCAGATGCTCCTAAAGGAACCCATGCTGCAACATATCCGGCAACTTCTGGGTTTAAAACACCTCTAACACTTGTGTTGGCTTGTCCGTTAATATCCTTATTACTAAAAACAAGATCTCCATTACTATCTGTTTCGGCAATAGGAGCATTTTCATCAGAATCGTAATTTTTTATACCATCATTTGTCGTTAACATTAATGCACGATACTTTTGATTTCTATGAGCAGCACCCATATGCAAAACAACAGTGTCTCCATCATTTAATTTCTTATTCTGGTCATTTCCAACAATCAAGCCGATTCCTTCATTACGCGTTTCTGCATTACCAGAATCGCTTTCACTACCAGCTCCCTTACCAAAACGTACACTTTCTAAGAAATTGTTATGATCTACAGACATTGATTGACCACCAGAAACGTATTTTTTTCTAGCTGTCAATAGTGAAACAATATCGTCATAATAAACGCTTTGTTTTTGCATAAATTGTCCATCATCCTGATACATATCACCATAATATATTCGTGGGACTGTACCTTTATTTGTCAACATAATTGCGTAAGCGCTAGGTATATTATAATCATTATATTTTTTTTCAGAACTTCGTTGATCATCATAATATAATTTCAAACCTGCAGATAATTCAGAAGGAGTAAAATTCGTCCAGTCCTTGATTCCGGTTGCATCAACAATCGCTTCGCCAACTTTGTCTTGTATATCCTTATCATGCGCATGAACGATAGAATAGTTAGGCTGTCCAATTTCTTGTGAATTATTTTCATGATCGGCAATAACGACACCTGTATCCACTTCTTTTATAAAGTTATTCATATCTTGAGGATTTCTATCTTTGTGTATTAATCCATACGATATTGTTCTAAAAGGTGATTCCACTAACTCATCATTATTAGTTGATGTCGTTCCAGCATCGACACCTGCCTCCACAATTGACAAATGGCTATTTGCGTTATTAGAACTTTCAGTTAATTTATATTTTTGTTTCATGTAGTCATTACTTCTTTGGACAATATCATTATTTATAAAGGCATACGCATCAATTCTAATACTGTCAAAGTTTGCATTTGGATCATTGGCGGTAATAGTTCCAAAATTAGTTAAATAATATAACCAGTTTAAGTCTTCAGCCTGAACAGCTGGATTGGAATTATCCACATCATTAGCAAGTAAGAAATCACATAAATTATTTGATATTCTATATGAAGAATTGGTATTTGGTGTTAGCTCGCTGTTAACATATTTAAAATATCCATTTTGTAACAAAGCATCATCTTGTCCTGGTGATTCAGATAAAATATTCCAAATATATTGTTGCTTTACAAATGATGGTGTATCTCCATTTCCTTTAAATAACAGATCATTTAACCAATCAGTATTTCCCGTTTGTGCAATTTTCTTTTCAATGTTAACCTGCGCATTTTGAGCAGCTTGATTTAACATTTGTTGATTGGACTGTAATGTATAATTGGTGCTCTTATCTAAGAGATTATTATTTTGCATTAACTTTAAATAATTAACTTGAACGTTTTTATTTGGCCACCATACTGTAATCATTGGTCGGAAATCATTACTATTTGAATTACGCCAAGTAGTACCATTATCTAATATTTGTTTTGGACGGTACCAAGTATCTGCTGTAAAGAATCCATCTACAACATTTTTGTAATCACTTAGGTTAACACTATTAGCTGCATTCCTTTGTGAAAAATCATTTGTTTCACTTTCACCAATATTGGTAAATAAATAAGTTCCATTACCAGAATTATCAAAATAATAAGTATTGCCATCAGCAATAATTTGTTTATTTTTAGCTTGATCTCCAGTTAATGAATCGAAGTATTGCAATTGACCATTATTAAAAATTAATCCTTTAACAACATTATTATTAGCATCCAAAAGCTTATTGTCACTAAATCTATTTGAGTTAATTACTTGGTCAACTTTGCCAACTAAATGTCCTTCTCCATTTTCAAAATAATAATTAACACCATCTATTTCAGCAGTACCACCTTTAATTTGAGTACCATCTGCATTAAAAAACAAATCTTGCCCGTCTATATTCTGATATCCAGTAACCAAAATGCCGTCTTTGTTAGAATAGTAAACATTCCCATTGTGTAAAATAAAGCCATTCTTAACCTGGTTACCTGAATTTTCGTCAAAATACATTAATTTACCATCTAAACTAACAATCGAATTTTTTACTTGCGATCCATCCTCATTGAAATACATATTTTGCCCATTAACAAAATTATATCCCGTCAAAAGATGTCCTTGATTGTCCGCATAATATTCTTTGTCATCATGAATAATAAAATCGTCTTTTACTTCAGAACCATCAGTACCATTAAAATATACTTTATTCCCGTTAATATTAACAAATTGGTCTTTTACTTGTTTTCCGTCTGAATCAAAATATAGATTTCTTCCGCCTATGTTTTGATATCCATTTACAATATATCCATCATTATTTGCATAATAGACATCTCCATCTAACAATACAAAACTATTTTTATAAAGGTTTCCACTATTAGCATCAAAATACATTTTATGATTATCTAATGAAATCATTCCACCTTTAACTTGTTTTCCATTATCATCGAAGTAAAGACTTTGGTTATTTATATTTTGTAATCCGTTTACCAATAGCCCGTTGGAACCTGCATAGTACCAATTTCCATTGTAAGAAACAAATCGATTGTAAACTAAATTACCAGATCCATCGTCAAAATACATTTTTCGACCATTAAAATTAACTATGTCTCCCTTAACTTGGTAACCATTATCATCAAAATATTGAACATAACCATTAACATTAACAATCCCAGTATCTAAAACACCGTTATTATTAACATGTACCATTTGATTTATATTATTACTGTAATAATACCCGGGGTTATTTGCTAAAATTCCATTACTTTGATAATAATTCATCGTTCCATCACTATTAACTGAAATGAAGTCTCTTAAATTAACACCGTTTGATAGGAAGAAATACTTATTTCCATTGATAACTTGTGGAGAAGTAACAAAATCACCGTTATTATCAACATAGTACCAATTGTGATTATCATCTTGAATAAAAGTATTTTTAGCAATAAATCCACCGGTGGAAACGTACTTCATCTTGCCATCAATAAGTTTTAAACCATATTCAACATTATCACCTAATAATCCTTTGGGTAGATTAGAACTCTTTATGTTTGTGTTTCCATCATCTACAACAGTGTAGTAATTAGAATTTGGTGTACTACTTAATACATACCCCGAACCTCGACCTTGGATATTTGAACCATTTAAATATTCAGCAGTCCAAATCTTTAACTTTTTAGAAGCATCGATTGGTTGTCCTGTTGAAATTTGTTTTGTGGTAAATAAGTCAGGATATAATTTTTTTAGTTGTTCTAAGAACTCACCACCATACTTATATTGATAATCAGTTCCAGAACCCTTACTAAACGCATCATACAAAACATTAATAAGATTTGAATTAAAGTTTGCATCTCCATAAGGATTTGTTCTAGTTGCGTTTACAATTTGTTGGTTTGGCAATGAATATATCTGATCTGGAACGATATCAGCAAGTACTTTTATTCCTTGTGCATGTAGAGATTTAATTGCATCAATCAATTGTTCAGCCGTACCATACTTAGTTGGCGTATCAAATCCTAGGTCATATCTATCATTAAATGAATAACCATTTTGTACAACCGAATCAATAAACGAACCATCTTTTGTTGACTTATATTGTGGTGGTAATTCTAAATAAGTAAAACCTAAATTTTTAAAATCTTCTGCATTTTTTTGAATAACAACATTTTCATATTGATCAGTTGTTTGTGGAAAATTTTGAAAGTTAGAAAATGCTTCTAATATAACGTTCGAGTCAGATGCTTCATTAGAATGAATGGATTGACCATCAGTACTTGATTCTGAAGAAGGAGCAGTTCTAATGTCTTGATTATCAGAAGCCCCTAGTGGTACCCACATTGATAAGTATCCAGATACTTGCGGGTTAGCATATCCCTTAATGATATTTCCATCTAATGTTAAGTCACCATTATCATCTGTACGAACGACAACATAACCTTTTGAACTATCACTGTCAAAAGAATCAATTCCTGAATTTGAAGCCGTTAATAATTGACGATATTCTTGATTCTTATGGGCTGCCCCCATATGAATAACAACTTTGTCTTTATCCGAAAGTGACAAAGTAGGATTATTACTTTCAACAACAGCTATTCCAGATGTTCTAGTTAGACTATCACCTAAGTCATCTGCATTTAATGCATCCTTCCCATATCTAACAGAAGTAAGAATCGTATCTTCACCATTATTAACCTTAACCGCTTCCATATGTTGTCCACCAGCTACATACTTAACTCTTGATTTAAGCATTTCAGCAATAGCATCATAATATGGAGTCTTTTGTTCCATAAATTGACCGTCGTCAGTGTATAGGTCACCATAGTAAACTCTTGGGGTTGTATCTTTATTTGTAAGGGTCAATGCATATGATGCGGGAATGTTATATTGTGTGTATTTTTTTACAGTGCTATTTTCATCAGCATCGTATATCTTGAAAGCTTCTCTCATTTGTTCCCACGTTGGATTAGAAGCTGAAGCATGGGGATCAATGTTGTCAATAATAATTTGTGAAATGATGTCTTGAACACCTGCATCATGAGCCCTTACAATTTCATAATTTGGAATAGCTTTGTTAGTTGTATTGTCATCAGCTCTATCCACAATACCAGCATTAATAATAGTTGACATATCAGATCTAACAGAAGGATTGTACATTAAAATCGATCGTAATGAGCTTAAATAGTCACTATCAAGAGTCATTTGATTTGTTCCATGATCTTTTTGGTAATATGGGTCATTTCCACTCCAGTCTTCTAGAATAGAAAGATGATTATTAGAATTAACGTCATTGGCGTTAATTTTGTATGCATCTCTAAAATATTGGCTAATGATATTTAGCACATCGGCGTCCATATTATCAACAGCATCAACACGCACGCCATCAAAATTTGCTGAACTATCTTTGTTAACAATTGACCCAAAATTCATTAGGTAATGCAACCAATTGAGTGTTTCAGCTTGTACGACAGGATTAGAATTATCAACGTCGTTAGCCAACAAAAATTCAAAGCCTGGATCTTGTGTATGTGTATAATCAATTTTTCCATCTTGTTGAGTCGGATTTCTATTAAGTAATCTGTAGTTTGAGTTGGCATCTTTAGTTTCACTATTGTTTCCAAAAAGAAGTGACCCACCTTGTAAACCATCTCCAGAATTATAGTCTTCACTGTCGATATTCCATTCATCCTGAGAATTTATGAAAGTAGTAAATAAAGATCTAATCGCACTTAAATCACCATTATCTGCTTTAATTTTGTTTTCAATGCTTAATCTTACAGTTGCAGCTGCTTGGTTGATATCGTTTGCACTACTATTATTATCAAAATGACCATTAACTAGACCATTTTTGCTCATATAATTTAAGTAATTAATTTCAACTGTCTTGTTAGGCCACCACACACTCAATAGTGGTCGAAAATCTGCATTAGTAGAATTTCTCCATTGAGTATCGCTTACTTGAATTTGCTTAGGACGATACCATGAGTCAGCTGTTAAAAAGCCATCAACATTTGTAATTGATTTACCATCTGGGGTATAAATAGATAACTGATCTGATGAGTTGATTGAGCCATCCGAAAACTTTGAATCATCAAATGTAGTCAGATATCCATTGGGTCCAAAATAATAGTATGTGTTGTTATCGTCAATTAAAGCAGACTTAACTTCATTATTATTTAAATCATAAAAATATGTCTTTCCATCAATGTTCTTTGTATGCGATTTTAAGTTTTGTGAAGCATTGGATGCTAAAGATACACTTAAAGAAACCGATTCATATGATTGCACAGAATTATTAGACTGTGATGCTGAATCAGATTTTTCTGACGAATTTGAACTCGTTGATGCTGATTTTGAACTTTGTGATTGATTTGAAACGTCTGAACTTATTGATGACGCATGTGAATTAGATGATTGATTCATAACATTTGAACTTAATGAAGAAGTCACAACACTAGAGTTTGTTGAAGACGCTAAGCTTGATTTGTTTGAATTATCAGTGCTAGGTACAGACAAAGAACTTGATCCGTTTATGTAAGATGACGCTGAATATGCACTTTTAGCACTACCGGAATCTGTCGAAGCATAGCTACCTGAATATGTAATCTGATTTTGACTAGCTTTTGCTGTAACATCATTAATATTTTGGAATAATACAATAGACATTGTTGCTGAAACAATACCTGCAACAACCCAGTTTTTTCCACTTTTATACATTTTATAATGCAATTTTCTATCTTGATAATTATTCATAAATACCACCTATATGTTATAAACTTATTATAATTTTTCAATATCATTGCAATAATATTGTAACAAAAACGTATAAAAAAGTTAATAATATTTAAGATTTTATTAATATTATTATGGTAAGCGCAGAAATAACCCGTTATATCAACTTTTTATATTTAATATTTTCTTAAAAAATAAAGCAATATATATTACATAATTATTACAAAAAAGAACACCCCTATTAGGGTGTTCTTTTTCATAACTTTTATTTAACATTCAATTTTACTTCACTAAACCCTTGATTAAATGTTGCTGTCCATTGTCCTTTGGTTAAGTGTGGAGGAAGCAGGAAGGTTCCTGAAGATACTCTTTGACCTGCCTCTAATCTTAGATCTTGTTCGTCTAGTTTTTTGACCAACCATTGAAGGGCATTCAGTGGATTACTTAATACTTCGGAAGATGATCCAGTCGCAACTTCTTCACCATCATGTCTTAGTGTAGTTGTAACATTTTCTAAATCATTAAGTGAGAAACTATTAGTATCAAATTCCTCTCCATAGACTACGTATCCGCCAACAGCAGCATCTGACATGACCATGTACTTAGACAGTGATGGGAACCAATCAGAAAATCTTGAGTCTGGAACTTCTACTCCTGATGACACTGTGGTCTTATTTGCTAAATCCTCTAGGCTATCGGTTGGCAATAATTGCTCTTTAGCTTTAAAGACCAGCTCAACTTCGGCCAGTGGATCCATAAGTTCACTGTTCAGTGATAATGATACCGGTGATTGAACGAAATGTGATTTAACTTGAGCTCCATATAGTGGTTCGTTTGAATCGAACATATCTTGGGTTTGCTTACTAGTCAAACTGACCTTGTATCCACCAAGATCTTCATCTTTTAATTCCATTAATCTTCTTTGAACTCGATATGACGACTCTTCATCAGACACCATATCTTCCCATTCATCCATTTTTAATGGTTTCTTGGTCTTGTATGCTTCAAACAATGCGTTGGCTAATCTTTCTTCAGTTGCGGTTAATTCTAATTCAGTAGTTGTCATAATAATACGCTCCTTTTCTAGCAGCGTACCTTATTTGGTGACGCTGCAATCCAAAATAAAATATTAATCTGTCCATCATCTAACTCACTAATCGGTAATTGCATTGTCACCACTTCCTTTCCTAATCCTGATTGATAAATAAAAAAAGCGCCCTCAAACCCACACTTAATATGGGTCTAAGGACGCTTCCGCGTGTTACCACCTTTAATTTAATAGTCTAAAAAGACTATCCTCTACGTACGGATAAAAATCGATACGCTGTCAACTTAACGGTTGCTACCGGCGCCACTTACTGTTGTTTCAGTGGGCTAACTAAAGAATGATAACTTTTAATCAGGTTCGTTATGCTGTCACATCAACCCAGCACTCTCTTAAAACGATTCTGATTAGTTGTTCTTATAATCGCTATTTATTTATCTAATTGACCCTATTATAAGAGTGTGATTAGAAAAGTCAACACTTTTTAATTATTTTTTAATAAAAGTTTTCGTATAGTTCCATTGTGGACCAGCAGTGTTGTGAATAACGTCTTTAACGTAGCTCTTTTGTAGGTAGTAAGTTCTTACTTGATATAGTGGAGAAATTCCTTGATCATCGTTTAGTTCCTTACTTGCATCGATTAGATCTTGCCAACGTTTGCTTGCATCATTTGCATCTGTAGTGCCAGCCTTCTTTAATAATGCGTTGAACTTAGCATCGTTGTACTTACCAAAGTTGTAAGGTGTGTTTTGTTCAGGAATTTGTAGGAAGGTAATTGGGTCTTTGAAGTCTCCACCCCATGATGATAGTGAAATTTCGAAGTTACCCTTAGTTAGATTGTCGTTGGCTAACTTACCCGGAATTGTTCTTAGGTTTAAAGTGAAACCAGGAAGAACTGATTCAAGTTGTGCCTTTAAGTATTGTGTCGCAACTGGAGTGTTGGCATCATCAGTTGAAGCCATTAATGATAATGACACGTTCTTGATGCCTAATTCCTTTAATCCCTTTTCATAGTAATGTTTAGCTAACTTCTTGTTGTAAGCTAGCGAGTCTTTGCCGCCTTGTTGGTCAGCAAAATCCTTGCCAGTCTTTGGATCATTAGCTAAACCGTAAGGAACGAATCCAGTAATCTTTTTGGTGTTAAAACCAAGAATACTTTCGTTTAGTTGATCTCTATCGATTGCTAAAGAGATTGCCTTACGAATGTTTTTGTTGTTAATAATCTTTCTGTTTTGTTCATCAGGGTCGTTAAAGTTGTAACGTAGGAATGTAGTCATTGAATATGAGTAATCATGCAATTCTGAATTATTCTTGTAGTTCTTTAATTGTTCTGATGATAATGCAGTCACATCAATCTTACCTTGGTTGTAAAGGTTCAAACTAGTGGTTGGGTTAGCTACAACAGTGTAGTTAATCTTCTTTAGTTTGATGTCCTTAGCATCCCAGTAATTATTGTTCTTTACATATGACCAAGTATCATTAGTTCCATTCCATCCCTCAATTGAGAATGGTCCTGAGTAAACCATGTACTTAGCATTAGTTCCATACTTATCACCATACTTATTAACGATAGCTTTGTCTTGTGGTCCGAATAATGGATAAGCCATCAAGGTCTTGAAGTATGCGATTGGTTTAGTTAACTTAATTTGAACTGTATGTTTGTTAAGAGCCTTAATCCCTAACTTATCAGGGTTCATCTTACCGTTAGTGATAGCTTCACCGTTTTCAACATCGTTGAATAAGTATGAGTACTCAGCCTTAGTTGCAGGTTTTACAGTTCGACGCCATGAATATACGAAGTCATTGGCAGTAATGTCCTTGCCGTTACTCCACTTGGCATCTCTGAGTTTAAATGTCCATGTCTTACCATCCTTACTAGTCTTAGCACTTTGCGCTAAATCTAGTGTTGGTTTTCCATCATCACCAAGCTTGTAAAAACTACTAAAGGCATTTCCTGTTGATCCATATCCAGTAGATGTTGATATATCTAAAGTACTTAATTGTGATGTGGCTGCTAAATTCAATGTTTGTGTCTTGGCATCGTTACCGCCTGAATTATTGCCACATGCTGCTAGCGTTACCCCTGCTAACGCTGTCATTGCTGATGCTACTAATAACTTTTTCATATTTTTTCACTCCTATGTGTTTGTATGTGCTCAATCAAAAGAAAAAGACCACTGCCCAAGGATAACAATAATGTTAGCCTCAAGCAGTGGTCTCTTATTCGTATAACTCAATTTTTATTAATTTCTGTCAAACTATCTCGAGTTACACGATTAAAAAGGTTACCACTTTTGTGCTAACGACAGTTTGACAACAACATGAAATTAACATTACGTTCTTCAAATGGATAACCTTCTTTCGTACAGATTGATTATCTTGAATAATACATGCTTACAAATGAGAAGTCAACGATTGATTCTAATTATTTTTTAATATAAAGTAAAAGCACCTACTTTTTCATTGCTCTATCAGTAAAAGTTGTATACTATGAAGTAGCAAAGTAAACATGAGAAGGAATGAAAAAAATGAAAAGTACATTTTCAAAAATTGTAATCGTCATTATCTTGTTATTCATTGCCATCATCGCTGCTATTAGTATCGCCACCAAGAATAGTAACGTTGATTCCACATTGAAAGCAGTTAATCAAACCGTCGCTGTGACAAAGAAAAAACATAATGGTAAATATGAACTAATTGTTAAAAATAATCAAACAAGTCAATACAGTTTTCCTCGTCTTGATTCATTGAAGAAAGACACATACCAAAAAGGAACTAAACTAACATCTACCAAGTTAGTCCAAGATGAACAAACCAACTTCTACAAGATCAATGATAATACTTACGTGCTATCTTCTGATGTAGATGTTAAATAAAAAGAGACCTCTGCGGAGGCCTCTTTTCTAATTATGGATTAATAAACGTGGGACAAAGTCCCTGGAATAAAGTAATCTATCTTCTCTTACCTATTCATAAATTAATATAACATCTGATGATTAATTCCCTAAAAAACGTCGATTATTTTAGGATTAGTTTTTAATGCTACTTTATAAATTTAAGATAATAGTTTTAAATGTTTTAAAATAAAACGCTAATGTAACAGCGACATACGTAATGACATATGCAATCAGACTGATCCAGATATTACTGATGTGGCTAATGACAATAAATGCAAATGCCATGATCATCAAGTAATAGAAGTTCTTAATAAACTTCACTCCAGATTCAGCGTTCATAAACCATTCAAGGGTTAGATACCATATCATTAACAGTGGAATTGATAATAGCGCGATTTTAAGCGTACTATGACTTAATCTAAATCCAACGTAGTAAACGGCAAAGTCAAATACTAAGTTGGCTAATGAGATATAGCAGAAGTCCTTAATTTTCTTCGCCATGATGTAGTCATTGAATATATAAGACTGCACAATACAAGTAATCCCGACTCCCGGAAAGACGACACTTAAATATTGAACAGATTCACTATAACTAGCAATAAAATTGTTAACTATCCAAGCGATTGGATAGTACGAAGCAATGACGAAAAAGACAATTGCGTTAATGACTGCGATGTTTGAATCATGATTAGATACAACCGCTGATTTCCCCACCTTTTTCATGTACGGTAACATTACCGAAGAAACGGCGTTAAACACAGTTAATAGCAAGGCCGCTAGTGAGTAAGCAAATGCATACTTACCATATTCACTAACCTTGAAAAACATTGAGATAAATTGATTATCAGCGTTAACCATCACCATCGTAATTTGATACGAAATCATAATTGCGAAACCAACTCTGAAAAATACCCGGATATTTTTAAATTGGCTCGCCAAATTTTTACGTTCACCTAATATAATTTTCTTATATCTGACGAGGTAGTAGCAAAGTAATATAAACACAGCGAAGTTCATGTAAAACATGTAGTAAGTGACGTTTACATTGAAAGCTGTAAATTTATATAGGTACAAAGCTAATAATAAAAAGAATAGATTGATAAATGATTGAAGTCTTGCGATAGATGCCAATTCACTAAAGCGCATAATACACTTAGAAAAGAACTGAAAATATGTTAGTGCATTCAATAAGAATGAATATATAGCAATTGCAATAATAATTTCTCGATTAATTTGCGGGATATTAATTAAGCATGCAAAGATACTCATTACAATGCTTAAGAATAACTCGAATATTAACAAGAATAGCGTATAGGTTCTAAACTTCTTAAACGAGATATCTTCTATTTTTTTACCAGCATTTCGAATTAAAATCCCATCGATAAATCCCATGTGAAGCAATGGTACATACGTCGTATATAGTGAGAATATTTTATAGTAACCATATCCATCATGACCCAAGATAACAGGCGTAATAAATGATGATAAGACACTAATCATCAGTGATATTAAGTTACTGATCATTAGATTGATTATATTTTTAACAAGTCCCTTATTCATTTACCCTTTTACACCTACATTCTCAATGAAAAATACTTATTCTGTGTTTGAATCTCTCAATTCCGGCACTTTAATCTTAACTAGGATAAATGTAACCAATACTACTAAGGCACTAACGTAGAAGACCACGTTGTAATCCCAGATAGATGAAATAATACTTCCCATTAATGAACCAATACAAATACCAACGGCTTGTGCACCTTGATTTAGACTAAATGCCATCCCTGTAGATTCTGATGGTGTTCCCTTTGCCAGCAATGTTTGAACAGATGGAAAAATTGCCGCATTTGAAACCCCAGTTAAGAATCTAAATACACCAAAGAATAGAACGGTTGGTGCAAAGCCTTGAGGGAAAATAAATAGAATTGCCAAGATGAACCCAAGCGTTAGGATTTTGTTGGTACCATATCTGTCCCCTAGTCTTCCGAACCAAGGAGAAACAAGTACCATCCCAATACCTGGCATAGCTGCAACAATCCCCGATACAACAGATACGTTTCCAGAGTTATTCATTAACTCTTTAACGTATAAGGTAATCAATGGATTGATTGAGTTGTTCATAATTTGAAGCGCGATTGAAATAATTAAAATCCAAACAACAAAGTGTGTGTTTGGGAAACGTTTGATAATTTTAACAAACGATTCCTTCTTTTCTTTTAGCTTAGCTGGATCTGGCTTGAAGTGTTCTTCTACGAAGAAGTAAGTTAGTAAAAAGAACAAAAATAGTAGTAATCCCGTTACCATAAATGAAACACGAATACTCAATAATCGTACTAATAAACCACCAAAAATAGGTCCAACTAAAAATCCACTTGTGTATCCAGTTGATAGCCAACTTAATGCATATCCAGTCTTGTTTCTGGGTGTACTAGTTGCAACCAATGCGATTGAGTTAGGGATAACCCCGTCAAAGAATCCTTGTAGACACTTTAGGATTAGAAGTTCCCAGACATTGGTACAAAAAGCCATTAAGAATAGCGTAACAGCTGAACCGAATGATGTTTGTAACACCATTCTCTTTCGTCCATGACGATCCGCAAATCGTCCCCACATGGCCGATGTAAAAATTACGACAATAAAAGAAGAAGCATATACAATTCCACTAAGTAGTGAGAGTTGGCTCTTACTAAAATCGCCTAATTCAGAAATATATAGCGGTTGAAACGGAATAACTTCACTAAAGGCAATCCCTGTTAGAAAAGTACCAAATAGCAATATCCAAAGATTCTTACGCCAATGTTTATTATCGTCCAAAATTATTCCTCCTCTGTTTAAAGCAATTGTCTATAATAACATATACCCAGAGAAAAAATAATACCCGATTATTGTTTCGTGCTAATTTTATTTACCATGAAGAATGAACAGATAATTGGTAGCAGTGCATAGTAGTCAATTAATGTTGATTCAAAGCTACCCTTGAAGATTAGCGCAATTAAAACAATATACAAAATATAGCAATCAGCCTTATGTGCGTTAACAAATGATTTTGCGTATATATATGTATAAATTAAAGAACCGATAACACCAGTCGAGATCAAGTTGTAAACGTATTGGTTGTCTATCCAAATTGGATTACCCTGTGCGAAATCACTAACGTTGAATAGATTAAAACCAAATAACTTAAAAGCCTCATTTTGTAAAAATAAACGGTTGGAGGTTAAATCATTTAACTTCACGAAAAATGTACTGAATTGATTATAGTAAAACACAACCATGACCGAGGTTAAAGTCATAATCAATAAGATGAAAATTCCTAATAATGGCTTAAATGATTTGATATTCTTGTTGAATACGAGCGGAATAATTAGTAGCACCATTAATATGAATGTCACTTGTGAACTTCTTGAATCTGCATATACGAATTCAATAAAGAATCCTGTGACAAACATAAGTAAGAACCAGAAAAAATTGCTGATTTTCTTTAAGTTTTGTAGACGTCCCGTACTATAGAAGAAAAGTAAAAATGAAATCAGAATGTATAAGCAGTACCCACCAAATGAATTAGGATGGTTAAATCCTAATGAACTTCTGATGGTGTCCCCTCTTGGAACATATACATCGTATTGACTGGGAAAAATACCACAGAAAAACATCATTAAAACCAAAGCAATACAAACAAGTCTGGTGACAAAATCGACCTTAATAAATTTATTAAAGCTAACCGATTCGCTATTCATGATTAAAAATGACAAGCAAATAATCTGAAGATTAATTGATTTAAAACCAATAACATCTAAAGCAAACAAGCCAACTAATGTGATTAAGCAACTCATTTTGACTCGATCATTTATGTTTAACAATAAAAGGGTGGCTTGAAGAACAAGAAAGACGGAAATTCCAGCCCACCAAATCATTTTTACATATCCAGGTTCTGGAAGTTGATCAACACTATTAAATTCACTATACATATATAGCATTGATGCAGCCATTAAAACTATATACGAAAAAAGATATAATCGTTGTTTTATTATGTCTATCCTATCCACGTTTATTCTCCTTTATTAGCTAAGTAATCCTTAAAGGTATCTGTAATGACCGCTTCATCATCAATCTTTCTACCAAACGCATAATCTGTATTAACAACTGTCTTTAGACGATCAACGTCAGCGGTAGTGAAGACATATGGTTTACCATGACCATTAAGCCAATCGATATAACGACTTGCCATCGCACTTGATCTGGTCATTCTGTAATCATCTGAATAGTAATCATACTTTTCAGTAAGACCTTTTGGTTTCAAATCGCGCAAGATGGTTTGAATAAAGAATTCATCACCGGTAAATGTGTTCTTAAACATCTTGAAATCCTTGAAATCAAGCACTCTTTTGACGTATTTAATGTCCATTGAGAACCAGTTACATCCCTTTTCCAATGTTTTGTGCTTCAATCTATCAACACCCAGGATTGTGTTTAGATACTCCAAGTTCTTAATAATCATGTAGAATCTAACACCGGTCTTTAGTTTCATGTATCTAATTGGGTAATAGTACTTGGCACGGTTATAAATTTGTCTATCAATGTAATCTAGAAAGCCAATTGCATAAGGTTTCTTTTCAAAGTATGACTTGAAGTAATCAGGTGTCATTAATGGCATGTCATTTGATGAAATTAAGTGGACATAATCATAACGATGATTATTGTAGACTTCTTCTAACATCATGCGTTCAACCATGGTTTGGGTATCAGTACCCCAATAAACCTTGCGGCGATTTTTAGTGAAGTAGATTTGAGAGTGAACACTCTTAAATTCTGGAATATCAAATTTCTTATCCCAATGGATAAAAAAATCAATTTCTGGATCATCTAATACATCGATGGTATTTTGAACAATCTTTCCATCTCCGTATCCCATAATCATAACTGCGTGTTTCATAGTTTCCTCCCAATCTTAATCTTTCAATAATGACGATAAATCGTCGGCGTCGGTTACATTGTGTGCAAAGGCATAGTCTGCATTAACGACTTTACCCAATTCATCTTTATTTGAATCCGAGAATTGATATGCCTTTTCATCAAACCAATTAATCTTTTTAGTCTTTACATAGTTAGCGTATCTAGCTGAATCTGAATAAGCCTTCATCAAGTTAAAACGATTTGAGTTAATTGTGTATTCAGGATTGTTAGTCTTTAAGTTCTTCAATGCGGTTTGCGCAAAGAAATTCTTTGGATTAATGGTATGACGATAGTTATCAACCTTTTGTTCGTCTAGTTCGGTTACATATCCTCTTGGTAGTGAGAAGTAAGGACATCCCTTTACGACATCATCACTAGCAATTCTTTCAACGCCTAACAAGTGGTTTAATAACATGCATACTTTAACGAATGGAAAAGCAGTCCATACTCTTTGGTAGTTAAAGTTGTTAAATGGGTAGTAGAAAGCCAATGAATGTTGATCTTGAGAATCGGAGAATTCTACAAATCCTAATTTAACCGGTTTACTTGCGAAGTAATCCTTGAAGTATTGTTTGGTCATCAATGGAAAATCATTGGATGAAATCAAATGGAAGTATTCATAATCACCCTTCAACGCTTGATTAATTAGAAGTTTTTCTTCTACTAGTTCAGCAAAAGTTTGGGCATGTACATTCTTATTGCATCCTACAAAGTTTAACTTTGAGTTCTTGGCGGTTAAACTACCGTCGTTTTTAGCGTGAATATAAAAATCGATATCTTTATCATCCAGTAGATTGATTGTTTGTTGTAAAGTATCAAATCCACCATTGTTCATAACGAGAATTGCTTGTCTCATTTCTTAATCAAATCCCTCTTACTATATAAGTCTTATTAATCTCTTCAATTTAGCTGGTACCAATAACTTGGCGGCTGTTAGTACATTAATGTATTCGTAGAAAACTGGTAGGTTAAAAGCAAAAATATATTGATGTACTAATCTAATGGTATTCTTGCGATCTAAAAATTTAGTGTTAGTAAATGACTTACTATATTCCACTAACGGTCTCTTAATGTTGGCACCCTTATAACCATTCTTGTATAGACGCATCCATAGTTCGTAATCTTCCACTCTTAGGTGATTGATAGCTTCAGAATAACCACCAATAGCTTTGATTACTGATGCTCGCATCATAATGGATGGGTGTACGTAGGGATTTCTCTTAATCAAGTCGAATTTGTCTGGATAACTTGGTAAATCAGTGACTAGGCTGTGGTCATCAAATACTTCATCGGCATTTGAACCAACAAAACTATATTCCGGATTGTCTTGTAAAAACTTCAATTGAGTTTCAAATCGATCTGGCAATGAAAAATCATCATCGTCCATTCTAGCGATATAATCACCATTACATTGGCTAAGACATCTGTTTAGAGACTTTTGTAGTCCCATGTTGTGTTCGTTTTTAATTAACTTCACACGGTTATCAGACTTGGCAATCTTTTGTAATGTGGTGTAAGTGTCATCGGTTGAACAATCATCACAAATGATAAATTCGATATCTCTGACTGTTTGTTGCAAGATTGATTCAACTGATCGACTAATCTTCTTACCACGATTATAGGTGGACATAATTACTGAAATCATTTCGCTCTCCTTAAAACTATCCCTCATAAATTCTGCTGTATTCTTGCACAAATGAATCCTTCGAATATAGACATTCAACGTCTTTACGTGCCATTACACCCTTACACAAGTTTTCATCCTTTTTGATGCTTGCGTATTGTTTATCAAACTCATCAACGGTTTTAAATTTAAATCCATTAGTGTCATTAATCACTTCTGAATTACCGCTAACATCGGTGACGAAACATTTCTTTCGTAAGGCCATCGCTTCCAATAACACGATTGGAAGACCTTCCCACTTAGATGTCAAAATAAAGTTGGCATATTCTTGAATGTTTCGCATCACTTCTTGATTGGAAAGCCATCCCGTCACCTTGATGTTGGATGCTGATAGTTCATCTCTCATTGGTCCATCACCAATCCAAATAAACTGCCATTCGGGGTGTCTTAAAGCAATTTGATTAAACAATTTTGGATTCTTTTGTTCATTAATTCTACCGACAGTGTAGAAAACATTTGTCAATGTGTTGGAATCGCTATTTACAAATGAATCAATGTAATCCAAATCAACACAATTATTTACATATTTAGAATCCTTATCAATCTTTTTGGCATACTTGTATTCTCCAATACCGCAAGCAATTGTTGTAGTATTAAGTTTGCTTAGTATTGCTTCAATAGCAAAGTATATATTTCTTTTTACAGGCGATTCGTTTCCCATCAAAAATGAGTAACCATGTGGTGTATAGAAGAATTGGGTGTTCTTCAAACTACGGGAATTAAATAGTTTGATTATTCTACCAATGGCCCCTGCTTTTGATGAATTCAAGTGCACGATATCAGGCTTGACGTCCATTATCTGTTGTTTAACTTCACAATACGCTCTGTAATCGTCACTTGGACTAACAGTACGTTGGAAATTATTTACTTCGATTAAGTTAACTCTGTTATCAAATAGCTCTCTCAAGTTATTAGGAGTTTGTTTTCTAACCCCGTAAAGCAAGGTAATATCATTCTTTTTAGCTAGTTCATTGCATAAAAGTAGTAGGTATGAGAGCACTCCTCCTCCGAGCGACTCTACAACATACATAATTTTCAGTTTTTCTTTCTCTCTTGGCATAAAATCTCCCTGTTACTAATACGCTTCATTTGGATAAATCATAATCCAAATCGTCTTAAAACAAATCTTCATGTCTAACAAAAGACTCGCATGTTCAATATAATTAATATCTAGTTCTACCATTTCATCGAAGTCTAAGGAATTTCTTCCGCTGACTTGCCATAGACCGGTACATCCCGGTTTAACCTTTAGGCGTTCCTTATCGTGTTTACTGTATTGATTGACTTCTTCTGGCAAAGGTGGTCTGGGACCAACGACTGTCATGTTACCCAATAATACATTGATTAATTGTGGTAACTCATCGATACTATGTCGTCTAATAAAGCACCCTACCCTAGTTACTCGAGGGTCATTGCTCATCTTGAACATCGCTCCATTAACTTCATTTTGTTCGGTTAATTCTTTTTTCTTAGCGTCAGCATTCTGACACATTGATCTGAATTTGTAGATTCTAAAAGGTTTGCCATCCTTACCAATTCTTTCTTGGGTATAAAAAATGGGACCTCTATCATCTAAATAAATACAAAGTGATACCACCAAAGTCAGTGGCAACGTAATTAGTAACGCAAATAAACTAGCAGCAATATCAAATAATCTTTTAACAGTAAGGTAAAAATTACTATAAATATTTGAATGCTTTTCCATTTCTATTTAACCTACCTTCTCTATTTCCCCAAAAGCTTCTTAAAGAATATAGAAGCTGCGCTTTCTTTCTTAACTCTATCTATATTTCCAATTTCCATTATTTCGCCGTTCCATACCTTTTCAGCGTTTTGTTCATATTTCAAGGCAACGTCTTTGCCCTTCTTTTCTGCCAAGCGGTCAAATGCTTCCTTCATTCTAAAGCGACGACCCTCCATGTTATGGGCATCGGATGAAAACATGAAACCAAGACCTGCATCAACAATTTTGTCTGTAAAACGTTGAATGGTTGAACCAAAACCACCGACATAACTGGTAGCGGTGATTTGGGTTAAACATCCCTGACTGACTAAATCAAATAGGATGTCTGGATCTTGTTGAATGCCGTGATTACGTTCTGGATGAACGATGATTGGTACAATTCCCTTTACCTTCAATTCAAAAATCATGTTTTCTGCATATTCGGGCACCCCACTGTGTGGGAATTCAAGCATCATATACTTCTTGTTAGCGCCGTCAGCGTACAACACATCATCTTCATCAATATCTTTTAAAAGATCCCCGTTGATGTGAACTTCTTGTCCCGGGCGTAACTCAATACCGATATTATTATCGTTAAAGGTCTTTTGTAAGTTTTCAACCGCTATTTCAATGTCTTTTCTGTGATTTATATATTCGCCATCCATGTGATGGGGAGTTAGTAGAATTTTATTGATCCCCTCCGCCTCGGCTTCTCGTGCCATATCCAGAGCCATACTAATAGTCTTTGCCCCATCATCTACAGATGGCAACATGTGACAATGTAAATCAATCATTTAATAACTCCTACTTTGAATAATAGTAATAGTAATCGTTGGTCATGTTGTCCTTAGACATGTTCATCACAGCACCTAGGATGTTGGCGTTAACCTTCTTTAATTGTTCTACGGCCATCTTGGCACGCTTCTTTTCTGTCACGCCTTGTGGCAATACGAAAATGGTACCGTCAACTGTTGTAGATACGATTGATGCATCAGTCATTGTGTTAACTGGTGGGACATCAACAATTACCAAGTCGTTTGGCTTGTTGAACTTATTGATAATATCAACAATCTTGCGGTTTCCTAGTAATGCGGATGCATTTGGTGGAATTGGACCACTGGTAATTACGTTTAGGTTATCGATTGAAGTGTATTTGATAGTGTCTTCAATTGTTGAGTTACCAGATAAGATGGTTGATAACCCCTTTTGATTGCTGATGTTAAAGCTCTTGTGAACGGTAGGCCTTCTCATATCAGCATCAACTAAAACAACGTTTCTACCTTGCTTAGCATAAGTAACAGCTAAATTGGCACTGAATGTTGACTTACCTTCTGAAGGATCACTTGACGTCACCATAATGCTCTTTAAATCACCATTGATGTTGGCGAATGAAATATTAGTCATTACGGTTCTGAATTGTTCAGATACTGATGATGTTGGGTACAATTCAGCTACCAAATTAACCCCAAATTTGGAACTGTCATCATTTAATTTTTTCTTTGGACTCTTATTAAATAATCCCATTACACTCTTCCTTTATTTCTTAATTTGTTTACTGATAGTTTGCATATCAATGTCACTGATTGTTCCTAGGTTAATTAGGCCTAAGTCCTTTTCAATAAAGTCAGTAGTAGATATTGTCTTATCGTTGAATTCACCTAGTAGTGCTAAGAACATTCCTAAGATAATACCAACCAGTGCACCAGCTAGTAGGCTAATCCCCTTCTTAGGGAAGATTGGCTTCTTGATTTCTCTAGCCTTTGAAATAATTGAAACGTTATTTACGTTCATAATGTTCTTGATTTTGGATTTAAAGGTAGAAGCAGTAATGTTAGCGATTCTAGCCGCTTGATTTGCATCGTGAGAAGTAACATTGATGTTAATAACTTGTGAATTTGTGTCAGTTGAAACATTTAATTCACTGTCCTTATAAATCTTGTTACCAACCTTATGCTTCACTGAATTACCAACTGTTTGACTGCTTAAAATACTTTTATATGTATTAACTAGTTGCAAGTCGGTAGATTGAATTTGTTGTTGTTCTGCTGCTTGAGTATCACGATCCAATCTTTGACTAACGATAATTTCTGATGTCGCTTGGTATTTTGGTTTTACGACAAAGAATACTCCGATTGCAAAAACCAATACTGTAACTACAACCGTAGAAATTATCAATTTGATATGTTTAGACAAAATACGAAAGATTTTGTTTAATTCTTCTAAAGAATTAGTTTCTTGTTTCTCCACTGTAAAGCACCCTTCTATTAGTTATTTTAAATAGCTGCATTAATTAAACTATAAACAATTGTTCATTATATCATCTTAAAAACGCTAAAAAAGGGAACTAGACAAATATAACTGTAGTCTAATTAAGATTTAAACGTTTTATAACTCAATTTAAATTTTCCTTTTTTGAACAGATGTATAAAAAAAGATACGACAAAAATGTCGTATCTTTTTTATTTTTTATTTAATCTTTCAAGCTTTCGTTGATTAGGCTAGAAATTCGGTTTTGTTCGGTACCGGAAACATCTTGGAATGATACACCGTCCAGCATTTCACCGGTTCCATGTGCGTAATCACTCTTAATGTTTTTATTAGTGCCCCTGTAATGCAATGCTAATTGAAGCATGTCGCTCATGGTCAAATTAGTTTTCAAGTTATGAGAAATTGAGTTTAAAAAGTCGGAATTAATCACAGTTTTGTATGAGATGGCCTTCTTCATTAAGGCTTCTAATACTAATCTTTGTCTGTATTGACGACCGTAATCACCTTGTGGATCTTGGTATCTCATGTTGGAGAACCACATTGCTTTGTTTCCATCCATGTGTTCTAGCTTACCCTTAGTATAGTGTTGGCCTTCATAACTAAATGTTAATGGAGAAACAACATCGACTCCGCCCACTTGATCGATAGCCTTCTTAAGTCCACCTAGACTCAAAGTAACGTAGTAGTCGACTGGAATACTGAAGTGACTTTCGATGGCATTAATTGCTTCTTTGGAACCACCGTAAGTGTATGCAGCATTGATCTTTGATGGTGAGTATTGTGGGAAATCAGGTAAATTAACCTTCATATCACGTGGGATACTTACCATTGTAGTTGTATTGGTCTTTGGATTTAAGGTCACAATCATCATACTATCTGTACGACCCTTGTCACTTCTACCATCGAAATCGGTATCGGTACCCATAAATAGTAATGATACTGGTTTTTCAGACTTCAAAAGTGAATCGGCATCCCTAACCGTTTTCGCTCCAGAGGGTTGATATACTGCATCAGCGGTCTTTTTCACGTTATGGTAAGCAGCAAATGCACCTACTCCCAATAACACAATCAATAACGCAATAATCCATAAAACAACTTTTTTCCAAGTCTTCATGTGTTTCTTGGATGTACTTTTGTTGTTTCTTCGACTCATGTTTTCGTCGTTATTCAAAACACTCACTCTTTTCTTTCATAATTAATATTCATAATTTCCGTGAACAATTATACATCAATAATTTTTGCATAATCCACTTAACTCCTAATTCTATATGCCTATAATTACAAATTCAAGACTGGAAAAATCATGTAGATACCAAAAGCCATGACAATTAATGAAAGAATAATTACGATTTTTTTGTAAATTCCCTTCATTTTGTATCAATCTGGCAACGCCTTGGTCTCAAGCATTAATAGAAATCCTAGTACAATTGGTACCATTAAGGCGTTAATTACTTCGACGGTAATTGCGATTGAAACTAAGTCCTCATTGAACAATACCAACAAGGCGCTGACAATTAATACCAATGAATACATTGAATAAAATCCCAGATTGGAACGATTAATGCGTTCGTTTAAACTGTGTTTCCAATCCAATACTTCAGTCATGCCCCATGTTCCGGCTAGAACAACCACAATGGCAGCAACCAATGCCCCACCTAGGATACTTGATCCCATAATTGCTTTAGCGGGTGCCATCCCGATATATCTACCGATTGAGGTTACCAAGTCACCAACGGTTTCTTCGGTGGCATGAAGTTGACTATGAAACACGGTCGCAGCAAATAATACGATGAAACCAATCATAATTCCTTGAGTAATAAAGGTTCCCACCATTGTATCTGTCTGTTCCTTTTTAATCATGTGACGCTTTAGCCCCTTATCAACTACTGCACTTTGTTGGTAAAAAATCATCCATGGCATAATTACTGCACCAACGTTTGCGGCTACCAGATATACATAGCCATCGTCGTGGATTGGAATCGATTGAATTCCGTTCATGATTGAATCCATGTTTGGATGCACCATGAAAATCCCGATGACAAATGCTAATTCAAACAAACCAAAGATAATCCCAATCTTTTCAACTCGACGGTAACTACCTAAGAAGGCAATTAGGATTAGGCCAAAAGCACTTAGAGGGACTGTAATCCATTTGGAAATTCCAAACAATTCACCGACTCCGGCAATTCCGATAAACTCGGTCAAAAGTGCTCCAATCGTTGAAATCATTAAGGTAATTGCTGAGACATATGCCCAAAATTTGCCAAAGTATTCGCGGATTAATTCACCGTGACCCTTCTTTGTGACGATTCCTAATCGAACCGTCATTTCTTGTACCATAAATAGAATTGGAATTAACAACAACTGAGGTAAAATCATGGAATAACCATAACTAGCTCCGGACTGTGCCGCCGTAATTAAGCACCCTGCATCGGTATCGGCAAGCATAACAATCAACCCCGGGCCAATCACAATTAACCACTTTTTTAACTCCAACCAAAACCGTTTCAAACGATCGCTCAAAGTGTCGTTAATTTCTGAATCTATTCTTTCTTTCATCAATGAGTATCCTTTCAATTTATTTATCACTCTCAACAGTCAGGGTATTCAATTGTACAAAAAAAATTTCCAATAAAAAAGGGTTGTTATTTTTCATAACAACCCCTTTATCTATTTACTTGAACTTTGATCAACGTTATCAAACAACCCGTAGAATAGCTTTTGATTATCTTTTCCTAGGATTCTAGCAACGTTGAAATTTTTAATATAAACACGTTTATTAATTGATTTAATATAAACCGTTTTTTCAACAATTGAATTCGGACTTTGGTTTGGATTTAGGTGAATCACATTATTTGGATTTTCCTTATATTGCTCAACTGAATCCGCTAAATTGTAACTTGGCATGATGTAATTATTGAATTGATTACTGCCTAGGAAGCCAACGTTCATTCCAATAATGATGGTTAGTCCCACCGCCAATATCGATGTCATAAAGTAATTAGACAAACGACTCAGTGGCTTCTTCATCATTTGAGACACAATCGTCATCATGAAGAAGATGACCACTGCATATGCTGGATAAGCGTATCTTGCAATGTAAATTGGTCTTACCGCTACAGAAATTGCAATCCCAGTCAAAGTGGTTAATACGAAGACCAACAGTACAATTGTAAGTGTTGATTTGAACTTCTTGGACATGTTTAGATATGCCCAAATCGTTGGATAGATTAGTAATACCATAAAGGCAATCGCATAGTATTGACCACCGTTGTCGGTAAAGACATCCGCAAATAAGTTTACAAAATTATTGATGATGTTATCGACGTTGACCGGTGGAATCCAATAAGAAGATGACACCTGTTGGGCTTGTGCAAATGCGACAACTCCCCATGGAACAAACATTACTAAAAATACGACAATCCCACGTAGAATGGCGTTTCCATCGTATCTATTAAATTGGAATTTAACGAAGTATAAGAACAGCATCCATCCCGCTGCAACGGCCGCAAAGTAATGGGTATATGATGCAAACGACGCAAAGATGACCGCTAAGAAAATGTGACCAATCTTCTGCGAATTATCGTAGTGCTGCAATTGATTCAATACCAACGCTAGAAACAGTGCAGCTAGAGCGTACATTCTAATCTGCGTAGAGTATCTCATAATACTTGGTGCTAAGAAAAATCCCGCCCATTGGATAGCGTTAGCCCCTGGTACACCCAAGTTTTTTACCGTCTTTGACAGTGTTAAAAACGTTAAGATAGCTAATATGTATGAAAATAATCGCGCAATAATGACCTTAGTGAATAACGAATTTGTCCAAAAAGCAGTGATACTCAAGAAGAATCTTAATGCTATATAGTAAAACGGTGGATGCACATCCATCGAATCCAGTCTGATTATATCCCCGTAGTTATGTCCTACCAATGCCATCGTGAAACTTTCGTCACGCCAAATTGTTGGGTGCATGAAAAATAGCATATATGCAATTGATATTAAAAATAGACCCAATGTAAGTTTGGCCTTCTTGTTCATCAGACGATCACACCTCTTTATTTATTACTACTAATTATATCAGAGCTGAGAAGGTGTGTCTTTTTTTGCTACTGAATTATTGCACAATCAAAATCTGTTGAATGGATAATACCATTTCGTCGTCTTCGGTCATGATTGTGACCTGGTTGGGCTGCAAATTTATTACAATTCCGTTTATTACGCTCTTATTTCCATCATCATTAACATAGGTAACCTCCGTCTTTGCGTGGTTTTCACCCTTGTGTTCTAGTTCCTCGTGAACACTTTGAAAATCCATATACATAAAGCTATCGTCGAACGATTCTTTGTGCTCTTTTCTAAGTGCACTAACGTGATCAGAAAGCATGAATCCTTGCCACTTTAGCATTCCCCTGTCGTGATAGTAATAGTCAAAGAAGTTTTGAACCGTCTTGTCGTCAATGTAGTGATTTAACAACTTTATCCAACCTTTCTTTTGGGACGTTGAATGTAGGAATTACGACTGTCCCATTTAATCCCTTCAAATCCAGCGAAAACTATGGTTAACTTTAGGTCCTTTTCGATTAGGTTTAGGATTTCTTCCAAGTCAGCAATCCAGGTGCTTTCCACGTGATGAAGTGGTGTTACTCGAGTGATGTGACCTGGTTTATATCTAATCATGTAAAAATTAAATTGATGATCGTAGTGATCAAAAACGACCTTAATTCTGTATTGAACGTTATATTCGCGCTTAAATAATGGTTTTGCTCTATCTAATATTAACTTTGCTGTTTGTTGATTAGTCATATGCATTTCCTCCATTGTGACCACCTACTAATCCGGAACGTTTTAACATTGTCCCACCCTTTTCGAGACTGTGGCCTTTAAAAATAGCAGTGGCGCCAAACTTATCCCTGATTTCATCCGCTACTTTATCGACTTTTGATTTTTTAATTTGCACTTCTGGGTCATCGAAAATATCTAATTGTTGTGCATTACTGCTGCTTAGTCTGGTATATGAGACACCGACATTTCTGACCCGTTCGCCGTGCCAATACTTATGAAATAAATCCATGACTGTTCCAACCAATTCACGGTTGTCAGAAGTCGTGGTAATTTTTTGCTCGTGTGAAATACTGGTCCGATTGCTTCCTTCACTTTCCACGTACGAAAAGCCAAGATAAAGATGAACACAGCTGGTTTGTTTATTTCTGTGACGCAAACGAGATGCCACCTGTTCGGCAATTTCCGTAATAACCACTTCTAGTTCATGTTTATCCTTGTAGTCCCTTGGTAGGACCTGCGAATTAGATAATCCCTTATCCTTGATTGGTACCTTTTGATCTAATTGAGCACGGTCAATTCCCCATGCAATCGCAAAAAGTTGATATCCCATGACTCCGAGGTGTGCCTTTAATTGGTATGGGTCGGTTCTCGCTAATTCACCTAAGTTGTGAATACCCAGTTTAGCTAGATTTTCAGCGGTATGCTTACCGATACTCCAAATCTTATCGATGGGTTCAATTGGCCAAACATTCTTGGCAAAAGTGTCATAACTTAGTTGGCCAACTAAATCCTTATTGTGTTTAGCAAACAAGTCCAACGCTAGCTTGGCCTGCACTGGATTATCACCAATTCCTACTGTCGTATATAGACCAAGACGTTGTCTAACTGTCTTTTGGATTTTTCTGGCTACCTGTGCGGGACTATCCCCAAACAAGTGCCATGTGTGGGTCAAATCCAAGATGGTCTCGTCAATCGAGTATGGAAAGCAATGCTCTTCATCGGCGAACTCGTGAAAAATTTTATTGATTGCCAAATTCTTTTGAATGTACAAATTCATTCTTGGAGGAACCACAATTAATGAATCATCCCAGGGCAAATCACGTTTTCTAGTTACGTTCGTAATGTGGAATCGCTTCTTTGCAGTTGGTGACGATGCTAAGATTAATCCGCCGTTCGTATTGTCTTGATCAGACATCACCACTAGGCTGGCAGTGAGCGGATTCAAGCCTAATTGAACACACTCAACACTGGCATAAAACGACTTATTATCAATGACCATAAAAACCCCTTTGGGTTCATTTGAATAATCCATTTGGAGTTCCTCCTTTCAGTAAAATATATTATACGAACAAACGTTCTTTTTTGCAAACAAAAAAAACAGACCGTTTTTTTCGATCTGTCATCATAAGCCTTTTTTAATGAATAAACACTGTAACAAGTGTTATTAAACCAAAAATAACTCCCGGAACATTTGAAATAATTAAAGGCCAATCTTTATAGGTCTTAAACCAACCGTATAGTGTCCACAAGGTAGCATTAATAGTGGCAACAAAAGGTTGGATTGGGCTAACTGGGTTACCAGAAAAGTTTTGTATAATCTCTGGAATGTAAGCGATGTACATTAATGATGAAGTAAAGATAGCAACTTTACTCATAATCTTTAGATTACGAATGCGGTTATCAGACACTTCTCTTCGTTGATTCTTTGGAACATAATTATCAATCTTCATTGTATATATCTCCTCTATGCATACTGAAAAATTGACAGCTATTTTTGGGTTTATAGTATATTAATATTATATCACTGTCGTTTCAAGAGGTTTATTAAGAAAAGTATAAAATTGGTTAAACTTCTTTACCAAATTTAATTTGACTTTTTTCTAATCCAGTTTTAATATAATGAAAAATAAGCGATTGCAATGAGAAAGTTGAGTAATAACTGATATCAAACAAAGCGAGCTTCGTCTGGTGAAAGGAAGTGCTGGTTAGGTTATGAAAATCCCTTTCGAGCGATGTACTGAACAAAAAGTAAAGTGCATGGGGAGCGCCCCTTACAGCGTCAGCGTATGTTAGTACGTCAAGGTAGCTTTTTTAAGCTATGAATGTAAGGTGGTACCGTGTCGAATGACGCCCTTAGTCTAATTGTAAATTAGATTAAGGGCGTTTTTTTGTACACTACAATTTGTTCATTAATACATAAAAAGGAGATGATGGCATGGATAGTCCGATTGATATTTTACACATAGTGATTCAATTCAAACACATACAATTTTTAAAGGAGATTTATTATGGAAGACTTAAACAAAAAGCCATTATCATTCAAACAATATCTAGTCGTTAGTTCACTTTTATTCGCACTGTTCTTTGGTGCTGGTAACTTAATTTTCCCACTTCATTTAGGACAACTAGCAGGGGCTCATTGGTTCACAGCAATGCTTGGTTTCTTATGTACAGGAGTGGTATTACCTTTACTATCAGTTCTAGCCATCAGTGTGACTCGTTCAAAGGGTGTATATGACATTGGAACGCCACTGGGATCGACTTTTGCATTGGTATTCATGGTATTAATCCACGCCACCATCGGACCTTTATTTGGTACCCCTCGTACCGCTACCGTTCCATTTGCAGTCGGTGTGCAACCATTACTACCAAGTAACTTTGTCCACTATGGTTTGCTCGTATTCTCATTTCTATTCTTCCTAGCTGCATTCCTTCTTTCATATAAGGAATCATCAATCATGGCCAGCGTTGGTAAACTATTGAACCCAATATTTTTAGTGTTACTATTCGTTGTATTCTTCTTAGCATTCTTACATCCAATGAGTTCAGCAGGTATCCAACCAGTCACCTCAGCATACCAAAACGGATCATTCTTCAATGGTTTCTTAGAAGGTTATAACACTATGGATGCCCTAGCTGGACTTGCCTTTGGCGTTACTGTCGTAACTGCCGTTAATCAACTAGGTAAGACTAATCCTCTTAGCAACGCCAAGGTAACTGCAAAAGCCGGGTTCCTAGCTGAGTCACTAGTTGGATTAATCTACGTTGTCCTAATCTGGTTGGGTGCCACTACCCTAGGTCAATTCAAGGCATCAGCAGATGGTGGCGTCGCCTTTAACCAACTAATGACTTACTACCTAGGTGCGACCGGACACGCACTATTAGCGACATTATTAACTCTTACATGTCTAACTACTGCAATGGGGTTAGTTGCCGCATTCGCTCAAGATTTCCACAAACATTTCCCAAAATTAAGCTACGTTCAATGGTTAGGACTAATGTGTGTATCATCATTTCTAACTGCTAACTTCGGACTAGATACCATCATCCAATGGTCAACTCCAATGTTAATGTTTTTATACCCATTCGCAATGGTATTGATCCTACTATCAGTATTTTCACCACTATTCAAACGTGATTCAGCCGTCTACTTCTGGGTGGTATTATTAACCACTGTACCTGCATTAATGGACATGTTAGCTTCATTCCCACCTGTCGTATCACAAAGTGCGTTCGCCAAGATGGTTGGAAACTTCCAACAAAGTTATCTACCATTGGCATCAATCGGAATGGATTGGGTGCCATTTGCAATCGTTGGTTTACTATTTGGCCTAATGTGTCACTGGTACAAAAATAAAAAATATTTACAAACCGTTACAGAATAACGTTTATACAAACAATCAGAGTTGAGCAAAATGTTCAACTCTTTTTTTATTGTTCAAGAGTGATAACATACTTAAATAAGAGAGGAAGTGCTATTTTGAAAAGTAAAAAAGTAATCATTTCTGTTATATCAATTGTTGCTGTAATAATCCTTGGAACAGTGGCGTTTGCATCAGTTAAACATACCGACCAAACCCATAAAACTGCTGAATCAAGCAGCTCAAAGGCAACAAGTTCTACTGTAACAACTAGCAGTAGTTCGTCTTCTATGTCATCTAGTTCAAGTAGCAAAAAAGAAACTGCTAAGCCAAAAGAACAACTAAAGCAATACACTATTCCAATTCCCGCTAGTCCAATTTACAAACCTATCACCCATGATTTCTACGGTAATTGGTACTATGGTAATCAAGCCAAGATTCAAGTTGGTGACTACATCTTTAGAGGTGATCACCCAACCGACCCAGTATCTGGTCCCGGTCCATTGGTAATGGAAAGATATCGCACAACTAACGCCGTGTACATCAGATCATTATATGAAATTAACACATACTGGCCTGCAACACTTAAGGTCAACGGCGACGAAAGTTACAATGTGATGGTCACAAGTAACGCCGATAAGTTCACTGATTTCAAGATTTACACATCAGTTCCTACTAAGCAACCAATTAAGGAATATGTCTTTAAGCAAAGTCATCCTGAATTAGTAGACAAAAAATTCATTTCTACCGATGAATTAGATTCTCTAAAATAAAATTTGACTTTCATAAATTTTACTGATATATTTTTTATATTCAATAAATCAGTTTAAAAAAGCGATGAAAAAGCAGAGTAACAATTCGGCTAGTTCAAGAGATTCCCTACTTTCTGGAAACGGGATAACTACTAAATTGCGAAAGTATCTTTGGAGCTATATACCGAAATTCATTGGAGAGTAACGTATATTGGGTACACCCATTACAGTGTTAGCGTATGTTAGTACGTGAAGTGGCTAGACTATTTGTCTAGCAATTAAAGGTGGTACCGTGCACAAAGCACCCTTGGTTCAATACGAACTAAGGGTGCTTTTTTATTGCTTTAAAAAAAGGAGATGATGGTTATGAAAAACGTTGTGAGTAGTTAACACATATAACAATTCAAGAACACAATTATTAAAGGAGCGCTTATTATGCAAGACGAAATCAAAGACATTAATACACAACCATTGTCGATCAAACAATATCTAATCATCGGTTCAATGTTATTCGCACTATTCTTTGGTGCGGGTAACCTAATCTTCCCAATTCACTTGGGACAACTATCAGGTGCCAACTGGGTACCTGCCATGCTAGGTTTTCTAGCCTCTGGGGTATTATTACCACTACTTTCAGTTCTATCAATCAGTATCTCTCGTGCCAAAGGAGTATATGACATCGCCAAACCATTGGGCCCAGCATTTGCAATTATTTTCTTGGTATTAGTTCATTCAACATTGGGACCATTATTTGCCACACCCAGAACTGCCAGTGTTAACTTTACCGTTGGGATTCAACCATTCATCCCTAATCACTACATCAAACTAGCAATGTTTATCTTCACCGCACTATTCTTCATTGCTACATTCTACCTATCGTATCGAACTTCCAGTATCATCGATAGCCTAGGTAAAATTTTAAATCCATTATTCTTGGCACTATTATTCCTAGCATTCCTATTGGCATTCTTACATCCAATGGGCGCTGCTTCAGCACAACCCGTGACTCAAGCTTACCAACACCAATCATTCTTCAATGGTTTCTTACAAGGTTACAACACCATGGATGCATTGGCCGGATTAGCATTTGGAGTTACCGTTGTTTCCGCTGTTAACCAACTAGGAAAAACATCCCCTAAGTCAAACGCCAAGGTAACCGCCAGAGCTGGACTAATCTCAGAAGCATTAGTTGGAATCATCTACATCATCCTAATCTGGATTGGTGCTACTTCATTGAACCTATTTAAGATTAGTACCGATGATGGTGGAACTACTTTTAACCAATTCATGGGGCACTACTTGGGAATCACTGGCCACGCTTTATTAGCAACACTAATGACTCTAACCTGTGTTACCACAGCCGTAGGTTTAGTTGCTGCATTTGCTCAAGACTTCCATGAACACTTCCCTCGTTTCTCATACCATCAATGGTTAGCATTTAACTGTTTCGTATCATTTATCATAGCAAACGAAGGATTATCACTTATCATTACTTGGTCAACTCCAGTACTGATGTTCCTATACCCATTTGCGATTGTATTGATCATCCTAGCACTATGCTCACCACTTTTTAAGAAGGATAGAAACGTTTATCTATTCACCATTATCTTTACTCTAATCCCAGCATTCTTCGATATGTTGGCAGCCTTACCACCAGTCATTTCAAACATCTCTTTCATCCGCGCCTTAATCAATGCGGAACAAAAGATTTTACCGTTTGCCTCAATTGGTATGGACTGGGTAATTCCAGCTATCATAGGTGCCATCATCGGATTAATTATTTACAAGACTTCCGGTCATAAGAAGTCTAAAATTTAATAAAAACTTAACGGCTATCCACTGGGGTAGCCGTTTTATTTGTGGTAAAAAGTGCTAAAATAAAGTTGTATAAATTACGTGGAGGCGCAATATGAAAAAATTATCAATTATTGGATTTGCTTTATTAGCAGTTGTAACACTTAGCGCATGTTCAAATTCCAAGACTAAGCAAAAAGCGGATCAATCAACTAAACCCACTAAGTACGTCAAACTAGTAAACGAAAACAACCAAACCAAATTGGTCACTAAAAAAGGTAGCATTACTTTCTACAAGACCTACCGCGGTACTAGCTATGATAACAATGGTAAGAAACGTTTCGACATGGCTCTATACAGTTTCAAAGCCACTAACAATTCAGATAAGATGCTAACCGCTGGTCAAATCGTAAACAACACAAAACTACTTGCTTCGGCTAAAATCGATGGTAAGGACAAGAAACTAGATCAACCTCTTGCCTACTCTTCTGCTTACACTAACAAGAACGCAAAAGAACAAGCTAAATTGAATCACTATGAACAAAGTTGGGAAAACGAACCAATTCGTCCTCATCAAACTATTATCATAACAAGTCCAGATGCCTTTAGATTAGTCGATAACGGTAATAATGAATATATTCATGTAGTTACCCAAGGCAATGACACTAAAAAATCAGTTATCAGTCAAAAACACAATAAACTATCACTATCACAAATTCATGCTAAAAAAGTGAATAAAGCTATCGACATCGTGAAGTAATAAAAAAACGTTGAGAAATTAATCTCAACGTTTTTTATTTTTGCGTATATATTATTAGAAGTTCACTGATGGTGCGTTTTGAGCGTTTGAATCAGCTGTGAAGTAGTTAACCTTCTTGTGACCAGTCATACCAGCAACGATTGAACCTGGGAACTTAACAATCTTATCGTTGTAAGCTCTAGCTGCTTGGTTGTATCTGTTTCTTTCAACACTGATACGGTTTTCACTACCTTCTAGTTGAACCATCAATGTTTGCATGTTTGAGTTAGATGCAAGGTTGGGATATGCCTCCTTAATTGATCCAACCAAGATGTTCAATGAACGTTCTTGAGTGTTTAAGGCGTTCACCTTATCGGAAGTTGAACTAGCATTATTGTATTGGTTCTTTGCATTGTAATATTGAGTACGTGCCTTAGTGATGTCACTGTACACTGATTTTTCTTGTTTTTGTTGACCCTTAACGGCATTCACCAAGTTAGGGATTAAATCAGCACGACGTTGTAGTACAGTTTGAACTTGCCCTAATTGTTCTTCAACGCCTTGTTCACTGGTAGCCATGCTATTAGCAGACTTGATGAAGCCACCAATTAAAGCGAATAGTAAAACAACAACAACTGCTAGTGATATGAACCAGCCTTTTTTATAAAATGGTTTATTTTCAATCATAATTTTTCTCCTTAATTTAAATTGAGGAACCTCCGCCCCCAAAGTTTCCGCCGCCTCCAGACGAGCTAAATCCACCTGATGATCCGCCACCAAATGAATCGCCTCTAGAGTTACCTAATCCACCGAGCAATGCTCCTAACAAGAATGCATCTCCGGCATCATGTCGACCTCCGGATCCTCCACCATTGCGGTGGTTATCGTCATCATCGTCATTACTTTTTATCACCCAGATGGCAGTTCCAATAATAACTAAAATAACTATCACCAATAATATTCCAGCCAAATTATTATTATGGTTTTGTGATACTTCTGCTTTGGCTTCATTTAAAGACTTATTAGCATAACGTTTATCCAAAATTAATGCAACTTGGTTAAAAGTATTTTGTAGACCTTGATTAATCTCATCATTATTATTGGATTTTAATAATGATTTATTGGCCTGTAAAATCTGATTGGTGGTAGCATCTGGTAGGATGTCTTCTACCCCGTATCCGGTGGAGATACGGACATTGTTCTTACCACCGTTTTGGGCAAATAGGATTAATACCCCATTATCCAAGCCTTTCTTACCAAACTTCCATCTAGCATTATCTAGCAAGCTATCTGAATAGCCGTCGATATCTTGATTCCCGGTACTTTTCACGGTCATCATGACAATTTGAGGCTGTGTTTTAGTTTTTTGATATTCTTTTTCTTTATTAATTACCAATTGTTTTGTCTTATCTGTCAATATATTGGCATAATCATCAACAACATACTCTTTGGTAGGTGTTGGATTAGTGCTTTCCGCGTGGGTTGTAATTGGCACAAACCACATTAAAGCAACCAATGGCAAGACAATCGAAGCCAGCCATTTCAGTCTTTTCAATCTATCTCCTCGCTTCCCCCTTTTGATTAGCTTCAATATTACATAAATCCATATTAATAGTAAAGTTTTTTATTTTCGCAAAAATGATTATAATAGATATATAAATTCAAGTCAGGAGTTTTCAAATGGACGCTATTGAATTGGGAAAAGATAAAGCCCAACAATTAAATAAATTCATCGAATTAGCTACTCAATGTATCGATGACAATAAAAGAGACGACGCCATTTCTTTACTAAGCTCTGCTATTTCACAATACCCAGCAGGTATTATGACTACTGAAGAAATCGAAGGAAAAATTCCAAGTCGTTCTGAAATTTTAACTAAACTAGGAATTATTTTTACAGAATCTGGATCATCATTAGACCCTACCGGAGTACATCTATTTCAACAAGCAATCTTATACGATCGTAAATATGTTGCTGCCAATTACTATCTAGGTAAAATCCTAATGAATAACGGCAACATTGCCGAAGCTAACGAACTAATGGAACGCGCTTTGCACAATAGTGTCGAAGGCGACCGTTTCTATGGTCCCGCTCAAAAATCAATCGAAGAAATGACCGATATGACCGACAGCAATGATCCAATCTTTGCCATCGACTACTTGATTGGACAATCAATGTCTCACGCGCTAATCGATAGTCCCATCGGAACATTTAAGAAGATGAGCTTCGATAAGATTGAAAATAAATACGATGCCAATGTACAAATGTTTCCAACTGATGCCACTACCGAAAAGTTAAACAACATTCGTGAATTCAATTCTAACCATGGTTTTGAACAAACCAGTTTCGAAGAATTCCTACCAGCTCACCTACCATTATTTGAAGAACATAACCAACTTTCATTGATGCTAGGTGAAGGCTACACCCTAATCGATATGGGGGCAGAAATCTATGACGTTTGCGGTCTAAACATCGAACCTCAATTGACGTTTACTTTCTACAAACTGATTAATAATGAAACAAACTGTTACTCATACCTATTATTAGCCGGGAAGAGTCCATTGGAATTAAAGGACAGACAACTAAGTAAAAACGACAATTTTGAATACGACACCCGTATTTTTGACGTCTACAAGAACAAGATTTTCTTTGACTCAGACAATATGATTAAGTTCTCCCTTGCATTAGCCAAGGACTACTTCAACGATGACATTACTTTGGATAACATCTCAGATAAGTCCATTAGCGGTGTTAAGGACGAAACATTTAACCAATTACTAGAAATCCACGATGACTTCAACATTAACGATTCACGTGTTCGAATCATCATCGATACAGATATCAAGGCATAATAAAAAAGCTACCAATAATTGGTAGCTTTTTTATGTGATTATTAAGCCTCAGATTCCACTTTTTCAGCGTAAGCTTGTTCTTCCTTCATTAAACGTTTCTTTTCGCGTTCGTTGAACCATGGTGAAACAGTGAAGGCTAAGATATCGTTGGCAACGTAAATTGCTGAGTTAACAAACATAGCAAGAGTTGCTGATCCTTCTCTGAAAGTGATGAACCATAGAACGACTTGGGCCAGACCTGAAGCTAACCACCAGAAGTATTGGTTGTTGTAACGTAAGAAACAGATGATTCCGGCAGTTAAACAAACTGCAAAACTAAAGGCATCGTAGAATGGACGTGGTTCGTTAGTAAGTGCTTTGATTGCGAAACCAGAAATTAGGTAAACGGCTAGAGTGAAGATAATTGAAATTGCCCAACTCTTTGCAGTGAACTTTCTGATTTTTGAAACCATGTTAACGTTCCAATCAGTACTCAATAGCACAGGAATATCTAGTGTAATAACGTATGCTAATTGTTCACCGATACTTAAATAGTTCTTTGCTGAGAAACCAACAATGATGAAACAAATTGCTGATAGAATTCCCAACACCCCGTTAACTGACTTAGCAGCGTTAATTGCAAGAACACATAGTACCCCTAAAGTAGTACCGATGAAAGTTAAAATTGAAAGCCATGTAATTGGTGCATTTACCAATGTCATAACTTGAGCACCTAAACTAAAGAAGAATAAGTAGTAATTTTGTTGTGGCCAACCCTTTAGTTGGTGGGCCAAAAATTTAAAATAAGCTGACACAATGAAAAACCCCTATCTCTATATTTGGAACCTAAAATATGTATGCATACAATATATAGTGTCCTATGTTAAAAACAACACTATATATACTACCATGCTCAATATTTTTTTCAAGGGTCCCAAAAGCGAGATAAGGGTCAAATTACCGAAATTACGGTAATAATTAAATATTAATTTTTTATTTTTTGAAACTATCTATGGTTATTTTGCATCGATAACGACAGAACCTGCTAGAATACTGATCAACATAAACACAATAATTCCGACCGCGGAATCGTCAAACAGTTTTACTGACAGAATCACTGAAATTAATAGAACCAAAAAGAATACGATTGATTCTAACAACTGGTTACTTGATTGCTTTTGAACGTGAAAAAGAAAATAAATTACCCTGTTGGTCCTGTTAAACATGACTATCAAGAAGTATACCAATAGCAATAACAATCCAGTGAGCAACCAATTGAATTTCAGCAATTCTGATACCAAAACTACAATGGATAGTGGCACCCATAAGACAAGTAGTTCTGCGATAAAAAATCTTAAGTCAATATGCATGATATATTGCCACTCCTACATAATATGTACATTCTATTGTATCATTTGGGTAATGTTTTCGGTAGTAAGAGATAAGGAAAATAGCTATAATTATCGTATATTCTAATAAAAGGACTTGATATGATGGAATTTCGTATTGAACACGATTCATTAGGTGAGGTCAAAGTCCCTAAAGACGCTTTATTTGGCCCCCAAACGCAACGTAGTCTACATAATTTTAACATTGGTCGTACCATGCCGATGGAAGTCATCTATGCACTTTTGAAGATTAAGAAAGCCGTCGCTTTTGTTAACCACAAAAATCATACACTAGATGATGAAAAATATATTGCCATCAACAAAGCAATCAACAAGCTAATCGATGGTGACTATAAAGATGCCTTCCCACTTCACGTTTATCAAACTGGGAGTGGAACCCAGACCAACATGAATATCAACGAAGTAGTCGCAAATATGGCCAACAAACTACATCCAAACGCCCACGTTCATCCAAATGATCACGTCAATCAATCACAAAGCTCAAATGACACTTTCCCTACTGCCATGATGATGGCAGCATATCAGGCCACCAACAGTGTCATTAAGACCGTTGAAAACTTAATCGCATCATTTGATAAGAAACAAACTGAGTTTGCATCAATCATCAAGATTGGTCGTACCCACCTACAAGATGCTACCCCTATTACAGTCGGCCAAGAAATCAGTGGTTGGAAATCAACACTAGAACACGACGTTATGACGCTAAACGCCATCAAACAATCACTGTTAGAATTACCAATTGGGGGAACCGCCGTCGGTACTGGTCTTAACACCAAGAATGGTTTCGACCAAGACGTTGTCGATACTATAAACAATAACGAAAACAACAACTACAAGGTAGCTGAAAACAAGTTCCATGGTCTAGCCGACCATTCAGAAATTACTTCAGTTCACGGTATTTTTAAGACCTTGGCATCCGATTTAATCAAGATTGGAAACGACATCCGTTTTCTTTCTTCCGGACCACGTGCTGGATACAACGAACTATCAATTCCAAGCAACGAACCGGGATCTTCAATCATGCCCGGTAAGGTCAACCCCACTCAAATCGAAGCATTGACAATGGTCTCCGCGAAGGTCTTTGGAAACGACGCTACCATCACTTTTGCTAACAGCCAAGGAAACTTCGAGATGAACGTCTACAAACCAATCATCATCGACAGCTTCTTGGAAAGCACCGAGTTGTTGAACGAATCAATCAATTCATTCACCGAAAAACTAGTCGATGGTCTAACCGTAAACGTCGATCATATCAAGGAACTATTGAACAATTCGTTGATGCTAGTGACAGCCCTAAGTCCCCATATTGGTTATGAAAAGAGTGCCAAAATTGCACAATGGGCTGAAAAAAATAACACCACTCTAAAGGAATCAGCTAAACACTTTAATATTGACGAAGCCGATTTTAAAAAATGGGTTAATGTTTCAAAGATGACTCATCCAAACAAATAATTTTACGTAAACAAAAAGCAATGCCTTTATCATGCATTGCTTTTTTTAATGATAATAATAGTAACCAATAATCGATATTGTAACAGCATTTAATACTATGTGCATCAAAATTGCGGCCTTTACGTTTCTAGTCTGGTTATATAACCATGCCATCCAAAAACCATATTGGGCAAAGAAGATAAACGAGAATAAATTATGATATCTCATATGGAATAAACCATAGAATAATGCAGAAACAATCTCGCCTAACCATCGCCACTTGTCGGAGAACGCCACGTCTAGGATGTAGGCTCTAAATACCAGTTCTTCTAGAATGGGTGACAAGAAGACAAACCCCAGAACCAATAAGATCAAAGACCAAGTATTGTTGTATAAGTCTTTTGAGAAGTGGATCGCCTCAATCCGAAAACGGTTTTGGAAGAAAATATCAAACATGAAAATATAAGCTTGGGCAATTAAGAATGACATCACAGTTGCGAAAGCTGTTAGTTGATAGTCCTTTAGACTTAGCATCTTAAATATATTCCCGTTACCGTAACGTCTGTACGCGTAAACCGCAAAGTTTAGCATAATGATGTATGCGCCAAAGAATTCAATAGTTAAAGTCACATTATTAACGTTGACCTGATTAGATTGAATATATTGAACTGGAATAAACTGAATTGAACTAGCAACCATGCAGATTAGGCAAAAGCCAATGAAACCACGTTTTAAGAGGTGGTCCGATCTCCAAGTGTCACTGTTACGCACCATTCATCCTTCTTTCTAGATGTTATCAATGAAAACATTTTTAAACTCTTAATTTTTATACTCTTATATAATACTCAAAAGGTATTTTACCATTTAACGGTGCTATAAATTCTTAAGTTTTGGTAAAATTTTGTTATCGGATGGCTTGTGATTAATAATCGAGACCGCCACGATTGAATATATCAAGACGTACATAGATAGGCCCCACCATTGATCAGTTTGGACATTTGTATAATTAGTTGCTGACATCCCCTTAATCAATGTCACCAAGAAGTCATAGATAAAATGAAGTGCCATTGGGACGATGATGGTACCACTCTTAATGTATACGGCACCCAATAACATTCCTAACGCGGCGGCATTAACTACTTGAAGTGAGGTAAAGCCGAATGATTGGCTAGTAAGGTTAATGTAGTGGAAGCCACCAAAAATAAACGCAGAGATAACCAAACTGGTGATGACTCGCCATTGATCAGTTGATTTTCTTGTCATTAATTTTAATACAAACGCTAAAATGATCCCTCTAAACATTAACTCTTCGGGCAATGCAGCAATTGTGCCGACGTCTAAAGCAATCCAGAAGTTCTTATGTGTAAAACACGCAAGCACGATGGTAAAGCAGACCACTAGAAATACTAGCCACCCTACCTTGGTTTCACTAGGTTTGAAAAATATCTTTTGTTTGATAATCCAGTAGTTCAATAAACAAATCACCAAAATTGAGACAATCTTGTAGATGTTTAAATAAGTGTAGAAGTTTTGAACTGGGTTAAAGGCAAATAGATGAAAAACAAATTTATAAACGTGAGGCATCACATAATCATCGATTAACAATTCAGCAATCAAGATGATTGGAATTAAAATCCATTTCCAATTATCTTTAATCTTTTGGTTTAACATTTAATCACATCCGTTAAATTAATTATAGGTTCATTCTATCATACTAAGTTCAAACAAAATAAAAGCAGCCATAGGCTGCTTTTTATTTATTTTTTTGTTTCTTAAGGTTCATGATTTCGTTATTAATTTCTTTTGTTGAACGGTGGAAAATGACCATACTAATGGTACAAGTAATTGCATAGATTAATATAAATTCAATAGTAAACACAGAAAAAACATATGGATTCCAAAAATCCAAATCGGGGGTAATTAAACGATTTAAGGCAATAATAATTATATAAGTTAAAATGCCATGAATAGCTAATTGAAAAACAAAACCAATCTTTTCACTCTTAAACACAATACTTACCAATCCGATTAATCCACTAGCTAATAGAAATACCATTCTATCAGATATTCCATACGATCTACTATATAATCCAGTGACAACATATATTAATGATCCAAACATCATTCCAAAAAAGAAACGCTTAAGTAGATTCCAAAACAAGTTCATAGCTGTTCACATCCTTAGACTCTTCTTCAACCCAGGTAAATACTTTCGACTAGCATGTAACTTTATATCGTTAGATAAAAATAAGGTCATATTCCCCGAAAAAGCAGTTTCCATATAATTTAAATGATCAATATTTATAATCGCTGACTTACTAATTTGAACAAAGTGATGTTTCTTAAGCTTTTCATACATCTCTTTTAATGTTCCAGTCGTTACAAAGTGTTCCGAAGTGGTGTAGATATTCAGTTCATTTTCAAAAATTTCAATCCCAACGATATCATCAACAGAAATAATTTGAACACGATTGTTAGTATTAATTGGAATATAATTATCATTCTGAATTGATACATTCTGCAACATTGATAGTAGTTCAATAACTTCAGGGGTTAATTCTTTTGCACTAACTAAAACATTTATTTCGTCATCATCTAATTGACTATCCTGTTTAAAATCAACTTTCATCTATCTACCCACCTCCTTTTACATCATATCATAACTATTTCGTCTTTTTTGATAATCCAGTAAGTAGTACAAAAACAACAAAGAACATTCCAATAAATAGTCCACATACTAGCATGCTTCCCATTGAATTTGCTAATCCATTAATTTTAAGACCCATTGTGGCTTTAAAGTCTTCTAAAACTTGACCATTCACATCATGAAAGCTTTCTTCTAACTGCGATTTCATCAGGATATTTCTTAACATGGATGCATCGTATAAAGCAGGAGTGAACTTTAAAAGTTTGCTAGCACCACCTGAAAGAAATCCAAGTGGCATATAAACACCCGCAAAGAACCCAGCAGAACTTGAAATAATCGCATTTAAAGATGGCAATACAGATTCTTTTTTAACAAACATCAATATAATCATGTTAAAAAGTGTCCATACTACACTTCCAATTATCATGGCTCCAATTAACTGCCCAAATATCGATAAGTCAAAATGAATTTGATCAAGTAACATAAACAAACCAGTTAAAATGATGTAAACGATAATTTGCATCATTAATCCAATTATCGCTGCACTGATGATATAGCTCATATCAATAATTGATTTACTAGCATTGGTCATCATCAAATCATTCATACGTTTACTTTCAATATCATAAATTCTTTGATGAAGTGCATCACCTGTAGTTGTAATTGCAGTAATTGCAATTGTACCACCCATCAACCAATAATCTAGTAGTTGCATACCACTATCGATATTGTTCCATTCCCTTTGAATATTTGTCTTTAAGAAAAGGAGATATAAAACAACCGCGATTAGTGATCCCATAAGCGAAAATAAAATTCTTTTTCTATCGCCAAAATATAATTTGAAATTACGCTTAATTAGACTTAATAGTATCATCACTTAATCTCCCTTCCAGTTAAAGTGATAAAAATATCATCCATTGAGCCGTGAACATATTCAAAATCATCAATGTTATTTTGAAATTCTTGAATAATCTTGATTGCTTCTCGATATGAATTAATATTTAAAATAACCTTATTATCATTTGATATTGTTCCGTCATACTTAGATAAGCTATCTATAGTAGCTAAATCATTTGTGTATATCGTTAATTTATTTTGCGCATACATTACTTTTAAATTATCAACAGTATCAGATGCAACAATTTTGCCCTTTTCCAATACATATATCCAATCAGATTGATTAGCTTCCTCCAAATAATGAGTAGTCAATATGATTGTTAGTCCCATTTTATGCCTAAATTCGTTTAGAACTTCCCAAATCTTATTCCTTGTTTGGATATCTAAACCTGTTGATGGTTCATCTAAAAATAATAGTTTCGGTTTACTTAGCAATGCACGGGCAATGTCAACCCGTCGTCTTTGCCCGCCAGATAAGTCACCATATTTCTGTTTTTGGATGCTCTTGATTTCTAACTTATCCAATAAATCTTTTTGAAAATTTTCATCATATTTTTTGTAAAGTCTACCAGCTATTTTTAAGTTATCCTCCACAGTTAAAAACTTATCCAAAACACTATTTTGGAAAACCACACCAAGTGAATCATTATAGCCTTTATCACCTGGTGTAAGTCCATTCAAAATAATACTTCCAGCATCTGGTTTTAATAAACCAATCATCATGTTAATAGTTGTCGACTTACCAGCGCCATTGTGACCTAAAAATGAAACTAATTGACCTTCATTAATTTTTAAATCAATGTGATCAACTGCTATTTTATTTTTAAATCGTTTTGTTAATCCGTTTACTTCTAACATTTTATAACCTCCTAATCGATATGATAATCTTACGTCAATTCGACAAATTAATAATAAAATTTCATATAAGTGGTATTTTTTGCTAGCTAAACGGTAATAATCACAATATAAAAACCACAAGCCCATTGGACCTGTGGTTTTTATCGTTTATTATTTATTATTTTTAAATACATATTTTCTGATCAACGCTGTTATCAAAATAATAATTCCGACAACTGCAAATAAATATGAAAGTAGTTCCTTCTTAGTTCGGTGAACGATAATCTGGACATGATGACGACCAGCTGAAAGATGGGAAACCGTTAGTAAAGCATTATGATTAGCTATTGTTTTAACAACTTTACCATCAACAATCACTTCATAAGAAATCCCTTTGTAGTGTAGGAAAGGCAATGTTAGTTTCTTAATTTTAACCGGTGCTTTAAATGAGTACTTACCATCACCTAATAACTTTACTTTTAATCGTCGATTACCGTTATAGGTAGCAATATGTTTGTTGGTATTACCATAATACTTCATTGCTGCGCTTGGATAGTAGTCACTCACCCCAACGTCACTAAAAATCATATTGTTGAAATCCTGATTATTATTCAAACGGTACTTCTTACCATCTTCATAAAATTTGTGATTCAACTCAAGATTATTCTTGGTTTCATTAACAACTGATTGTTGAGCATTAAATTGCAACAATACAATTCCAATCGTTGCAACAACAATTGCAGTCCATGTAAATGTTTCTTTTTTGAAAATTCTCACAACGATTTCGGCAAAGATGTAGCAGAAGATTAGTTGCGGAATGATGTTTAAACGCCAAGTGAATTGGAGGGAATCATTAATGCCAGTCTTCGCAATCAAATCCCACGGGAATAATTTACTGCATAGGACTAGAAAACCAATTCCGACAAATAATAGTTGCTTTGAGTATTTGCCTAAACGCCTGAAGAAGATAATTCCAAACACCAATCCCAATAAATTAATTATATTGAAAAATGGACCTACGCTATTTTGAATAATTGATAGGTACCAGACATATGTGTCTGTTCCAGTCACTTTCCAATAAGATGGTGGGAAGTTAATCGAGTTGTTTCCGACGATAATGATAAACGGAATCCAGTATAGTGCTGTTAATAATACGGTTAATACGACTGCCTTCGCAAGTGCAATTAACTTATCCTTGTGTAGTAGCTTAACGATGTTAATCAGTGCCATGACGATTAAGAAGAAAATCGCAATCGCGGTATTTACCACATGACACATAATGATGGCACTCATCCCAAGACTCAATTCAATCCAGTCGCTTTTTTCCAATAGGGTTAAGAAACCAAATAGAATTAATGGTAGGTAAATCATTGATGATGATCGACCGATATCATAACTGATGACGGCGTGAAACAAAATGGTCGCAGCCAATGTGTATCCGGATGCGAAAATGAAACTAATCTTTTTGTTGTGGTTATAGCTGTAACTAGCAAAGTAAGACACTAGCAATGCAAAGAAGTTTCTTAGCATCAAGACGGTATAAACCAGTGGAATAAATGACTTGATTACCAAAGAAAGGACCGCAATTGGTAACATCCCTAATTGTGGGTATAACGCCATCACGGCAGAACCAGTTTGATTATATTGGTTTAATGCAACAAGTGGAAACGGACTCTTGTTAACTAATGATTCACGCAAGTCCCAAATACGTTCCCAGTGGAAATGCATGTCGGATCCCATGACAATAAACTTGTAGTGCCACATGATTGAGACACTTAATAATGACATGACCATAAAAATCAATATTATAATCCCATGATTACAAAAAAAGTCATGCAGTCTATTTTTTAGATTCATTATAATTAAATTCCCCTAATCATTCTTTAATATTCCCTAATTATACCATTATTATAAAAAACTAGAATTTAAAAAATAAAAATGTCACCCATTATCGGATGACATTTTTATTTTTTATTTAACGTAAGTTTCAGAGAAATCCCAGATTGGGCCATTTCCGTAAAAACGCACATTATGAATATCGCTCTTAATCAATTCAGCTTGAGCTGGTTGGAATAGTGGAATTAGACCTTGGTCATTTAATAATACCTTTTGGGCGTCTACTAAATCGTTCCAGCGTTTTGCTGGGTTCAAAGCGTCATCGTCATTTGATTTATCAATCAACTTGTCGTATTCAGCGTTACTCCACTTAGCAGTATTCATTGAATTAGTTGAGTATCTAATATTTAGTGGTGAAATAGGATCACTAATTGATGGACTCCAACCTGTAACTGCTACTTGATATTGGCCACTTAAGAATCTTGCGGTCGCTACTGTGTTTGGAAGTAATGTTAGATTAACTTTCAAACCAGGTAGCTTAGAAAATTGGTTTTGAATGAATTCAACAATAGGTTTAGCATCATCACCATTATTACTATTAATGGAAATGGTTAAGTTCTTTTTACCAATTTCACTTAAACCTTTTTTCCATAGCTTCTTAGCTTGTTCAACGTTACCGTTGACTGCGTCAGAAACGCTAGCGTAGTCGTTAAAGTCCTTACCGTTACGTGATGCCAAAGTATCTGGCACAATTCCACGTGCTTGAGTTGAACCGTTACCTAAAACATCGTTTAGTAGTTCTTTTCTATTGATGATTAACGATAGTGCCTTTCTGATGTTAACGTTTCTAAACGCAGGTTCGTTCTTGTTACTTAGTGATAGGTATCTTACACTGTAAATCTTTCTTAAATGGAAGTCCTTTGAGTTCTTGTAGCTGCTATATTGTTGCTTACCAACTAAAGTAGTTTGATCTAACTTACCGCTTTGGTATTCGTTCAAAGCAGTTTGTGGGTCCTTGATTACTGTGTACTTGATGCTGTCAAGTTTTGTCTTGTCAGCATTGTAGTATTCCTTGTTCTTGGTTAAAGTCCATGAATCGTTAGTACCAGTCCAGTTAGTAATCTTAAATGCACCATTGTATATCATTTTGCTACTTGTAGTACCATAGCTTTTACCGTATTTCTTAACAATGCTTTCTGATTGTGGGTAGAACACTGGTAATACTAATAGGTTCAAGAAGTATGGTTGTGGTTTAATTAACTTAATTTGTAGCTTGTACTTACCGATTGCCTTCACGCCCAACTGATCTGGTGATAGTTGTGACTTAGAGATGGCTGTGTAGTTTTCAATGTTAGCCATGTAGTAAGCTTCTTGTGAAGCGGTCTTTGGATCAGCACTACGTTTGATACCGTATTCGAAATCCTTTGCTGTTAATTCTTGGCCATTACTCCACTTAGTGTGTTTCAAATCAAATGTGTATGTCTTACCATCCTTTGAAACATGGTAGCTCTTGGCGGTTGCTAGACGCACCTTGTTACTACCATCTGGAGATACTAAACCCGAAAAAGCATTATAAACGGCTTGTTGAGTGTTAGTGTCAACAGCTTTTGATGGATCAAGTGACGCAATGGATGCGTTGGTCATCCAGTTCAGGTGTTTTTTATTACTTGATTGACTCTTACCACAAGCGGTTAATACCAAACCAAGTAATGCAGTGGTAACGATGATTGATAATATCCGTGACTTTTTCATATCCATACTCCTTTGTTCAATAAATACTCTTTACATAGATGGCCATCTAAAAAAAGAAAAAGGGCGTCATGATTCTACGCTAAAAAGCCGAACCATGACACCCCGTTATAATCTAATTAAAAAACGTCTTCTTGATTAGAATATAAGAATAGAGTTCATGCTTCGATATTGACAACAACACATTTGTTCTTCGTTAAACATCTTCATTATGAACCCCTCCTTATGATTTATAAGTATAATACATCCGAACGAAATTTTTGACAACCATAAATATTCGATATAATTATCCAAAAAGCACGAACTATTCTTTTTATTTTATAACAATCATAAAAATTATATACGCGACAAAGCTGTCAAACGTTGATAAATCAACATTTAATATAAAGCTAAAACAAAATAAAAGTCACCAAAAATTTTGGCGACTTTTATGATTTATTTAATGTAAGCGTGAGAGAAATCCCAAACCGGACCATTTCCTAAGTACTTAACACCATGAATATTAGTTTTCATTAGTTCTGGTTGGGCCTTTTGAATTAATGGAATAATTCCTTGATCGTTTAAGATTACCTTTTGAGCATTTACTAAATCAAAGAAACGTTTATTTTGATTATTAGCATCTTCATTATTCGAACGATCAATGTACATATCATACATTGCGTTGCCCCATTTAGAAGTATTAATTGGACTGTTTGAAACCTTAGTTTGTAGAGGTGAGATTGGATCACTAATTGATGGATCCCATCCTGAAACTGAAAGTTCGTAATCAGATTTTAGTGAACGACCAGAAGCGACGTTGTTAGGTAAGATTTGAGCAGTTACCTTTAGTCCTGGAAGTTTATCTAATTCAGTTTGTAAGAATTCAGTGACAGCACGACTAGTTTGGTCGTTATTATTCATGATCGAGATGGATACTGATTTCTTACCGATTTTCTTTAATCCCTTGGCCCATAGTTGCTTAGCCTTGGTCAAGTTACCAGTAGTAGCATCTTTAACAGTTGCATAGTCATTGAAGTCCTTACCGTTCATGTAAGCCAAAGTATCTGGAACCAATCCTCTGGCAGCAAATGAACCGTCTCCTAAAACATTTTGAGTTAATTCTTCACGATTAATTGCTAATGATAAAGCTTTTCTTAAGTTCTTGTTTTTTAGAGCAGGAACTTTGCTTTGATTAATGGATAGATATTGAACCATAAACTGCTTATGGTTCACAAAATCTTTATTATTCTTGTAGGTGTTAACTTGTTGTTTACCTGCTAATAGTGTTTGATCCAACTTACCTGATTGGTATTCATCCAATGCAGTTTGTGGATCCTTAATCACTGAATAGTTGATGGCCTTTAATTTCACGTTAGCATTATCATAGTAGCCTTTATTCTTGGATAATGTCCAAGCATCGTTGCTACCTTTCCAGTTTTTAACGGCAAATGGACCATCATATACCATCTTATCTGATGTTGTTCCGTAAGCAGTACCGTATTTTTCAACTAACGTCTTTTGTTGAGGATAAAAGACAGGTAATGCTAAGACATTTATAAAATCAGCTTGTGGTTTAGTTAAAGTAATTTGCAACTTATTGTCGCCCATTGCTTTAACTCCCAATTTATCAGCTGACATTGAACCTGTCTTCACTTTATCGTAATTCATAATATTAGCCATGTAGTATGCCATTTGTGAAGCAGTCTTAGGATCAGCGCTACGTTTGATTCCGTACTCAAAATCACCGGCAGTAACCTTCTTACCATTGCTCCACTTAGTGTTTCTTAAGGTGAAAGTGTAAGTCTTTCCACCATTAGTAACCTTGTAATTCTTTGCAATTGCTAGGTCAATTTTATTTCCTTTATCGGGAGTAACTAAACCACGCATTGCGTTGTATAAAACTTGATCACTGGTAACATCAACGGCCTTAGAAGGATCTAAAGTGGTCAATGTTGTATTACTCATCCAATTCAATGAATCTGTTCTAGATGTTGTATCTGATGATTTACCGCAAGCGGCAAGCACCATTGTTGCAGCAATGGCCACTACACCTAGTTTTGCAATTGACTTGAATTTCATAAAAGTTCATCCCCCTGTCTGAAAACTATTTCATCATAATTTTCCACAATATGTTATCAAAAATAGCACATCTAAAAAGTCAATGCAATCAAAAATATCGTGCCCTAATTATTATAAGTGGCAATTATTACATAAAATGATAGAATATCTATATTATCACAATATTTTAACAAGGGACTGATTCATATGCGTATTGGAGTTACATCAGATATCATCTTTAGTCAGGATGAACCTTTCCGTCAAAGAGAAGGACATTTTGCTCAAAGGACTTTGATGAACTGTTTGCTAGAAAATAACATCACTCCAGTTATCTTTCCAGTTGGAAAGCCAAGCATGGCTGCCGAATTATTAGAAACTGTCGATGGTGTAATTTTTACCGGTGGTCCAGATGTATTGCCCAAATATTACGGCGAAGAACCAATTGCTCAAATTGGTCGTACATTTGAAACCAGAGATGAATTCGAATTAGCGTTAGTTAAGCAAGCAATTAGAATGCACAAACCAATCTTAGCAATTTGCCGTGGATTACAAATCGTAAACGTTGCAATGGGTGGAACTTTGTACCAAGACATTGGTGCTCAATTCACCCCACAAAACGGATTACCTCAATTACAGCATGAACAAAAGGCAATCGGATACTCTCCAGTGCATCACATCAGTATTGATGACGATTCACTATTAGCCAAGACATTTGGCACTCGTGCATTTGTCAATTCATTCCATCATGAAGCTGCTAAGGACGTTGCTGAAGGACTTCATGTAGTGGCTCGTGCCGATGATGGTATGATTGAAGGCTTAGAAAATGACGACAAGTCAATCCAATGTGTGCAATGGCATCCAGAAAATATGTGGGATCAATACGATGAAGAAAACCAACTATTCGTTGACTTCTTCAACCGCGTTCACCACTTCTAGACAAAATAAAAAAGTCGACCTAAGCAGGTCGGCTTTTTTTATTTGTTGGTAACTTTGATTGCACGTAAGAAGAAGAAACGTTCGAATCTTCTGTGCATGTATTCAACTTTTAGTCCTCTGTTTTCAAACTCGTTGGCATATTTCTTTGTCATACGAGGAGTGTTTACCATAAAGATAGTTCCCTTATCAGCAATTACACGAGCAATTTCAAAAGCAATATCTTTATAAACAGCCCTCTTAGGTGTGCTTAATTGATTACCATTTGCTGAAATGGCTGTAATAACATCGAATTCATTATCGTCAAAAGGTAGATTTTCAATATCTGCAGTGGTGATTTCAATGCGATCTTTAACATTTTCTAAGTATGCATTTTTTTCAAGGCGTTTGATGGTGTATTGATACTTGTCTTCAACACCATAGACTCTATTTAATTTAGTATCACGAGCTAGCTTGATTAATGCGTAGCCAGTACCTGTACCTAAATCCAATCCCTTACTCTTTCCTTCAAACTTGTTTTCATCAACGAATTGACGAACAAAGTTCTTCTTAAAGGTAACACTCCTAAATAGTGCCCAAATTGCAATTAAAATTAGGATTAAAACGTAAATGTAAAATCTTTTTTTGTGGTCTAAAGCAATTGATCCTAAAAGGCATAGTGCACCAACGATTGCAGCAGCAATAATGTATGGTTCATCAGTCTTATATCTGTACCAATGTTTTACCCAACCGGTAAATTTTTTCATTATTATGTATCCTTTCTAAAAAACACTCTGAATATATAATAACAAATATAATCCAAATTACTTAAAAAATAAATTGATTTTTCAAATTAAATCGACGAATTAAGAATTCTTTAAAGCATTTAAACTAAGATTTAACATCTCAATGAAGCTGGATTCTGCTCTCACTTCGGGGCTCTTAAACCAACCAGTTCCAACGTTCAAAATATCGCCAACCACCAGGCTTCTAATTAGTCGACTAGCCTTTAGTAACTTATCTGAATCGATGTAACTTTCAAGCATGCGATCAATCAATATTTTCAACTCGTTAAAGGCATCTGTAACAATCTTATATTGATTGGTACGGTGATGTGAAATTACAAATTGAGCCATGTTAATGTGTCTTACGCCCATCTTTCTAAACGTCAGCGCTAGTGAGAGCACGCCATCATGACCACTCTTGCCAAAAGTCTTTTCTTGAGCAATTTTACAAGCTGATGAAATAACGGTCCCGACAATTGCATACTCTAATTCCTTTTGGTTCTTAAAGTAGTTATATAACGATTGAGACGTAATCTTCATCTTCCTAGAAATAGTGGAAAATGTAATTTTTTCACCCTTTTCAATCATGATGATTGCGGTCTTGGTAATATCTTTTTTTGAAATCGTTGCTGTTCTCACATCGATGCCCCCAAGCATATAAATTGATAATTACATATTGAATGCTATAATTACATATTGTAATTAATAAAAAACGAAAAAGCAAATAACTTTATTTAGAGAGGATTATTATCATGTCTAGTATTATCTTTTTAATCGTCTTTGGTGTTGCAGTCGGAATGCTAACTATCCTATTAGGCGGTGGTGGCGGTGCCATCTATCTGGGAATTTTAACCGGTGTCATCGGTCTAAACGCCGCTAACGCAGCATCTACATCCTTGGTAACTAGTTTGCCACCATTAATCATCGGAGCAATCAGTTACTACCGCCAAGGAAAAATTGATGTAAAAATCGGAAACCAAATGCTAATTGCCGCACTACCATCTGTAGTCGCTGGTTCCATACTATCTCACTTCATCCCCGATTCTTTCTACAAATGGATTATCGGTTTAATCATGATTATTCTAGGTGTTAACATGCTTAGAAAAACCAAACAGGTTTCCGAAGCAGCCATCAATAATAACGGAAATGACCGACTAAAGGCTTCCCTATACGGATGTTTAGCCGGTCTAATGGTCGGAGTTGCCGGAATGAGTGGTGGCGCGGTCATCACCGCCGGACTATTCATCCTAGGGCTTGAAACCTTCAACGCAACTGCCACATCAACATACGTATTGGCATTCATGTCCACCGTTGGTATGTTATTCCACTTAGCAGGTGGATCAATCGATTGGTATGCTGGTTTACCACTAACCTCCGGTGCAATCGTCGGTGCCATTGTTGCTCCAATGTTAGCAAGTGGTCTTGCCAAGAGCCCAATCAGTAAGTACTTAAAACCATTTATTGGTATAATGCTGGTCTTACTTGGCATTAAATCATTACTATAAAATTAAAAGACCTGAAGTTTGTCAGGCCTTTTTTTGATTGTTATTTAATTGCTTTTAGTTCTTGTTGAGTTAACCACTTGTGGTTCTTCATAACCATCTTAGTCTTAGTATCCTTGAAAGTTACTACGTAAGCAGGTCCTTTGTGAACCTTAACAATCTTACCCTTAGCACCCTTCATATCGTACATGTGATCGGCTAAAACAGTAACCTTCTTACCAGCTTTTAGGGCACCCTTTGCTTTTAGTTCGCTAGCTACTACCCACTTGTGGTTCTTAACCATCTTGCCACCGTTTGTTGGCATGAAGTCAATTTCGTATAGGTCGGTCTTGTATACACCGGCAACAGTTGCCTTAGCGTTGTACATCCCTTCCATGTGCTTAGCCTTTAGTGTTACCTTTTGGCCAACGTGGAATTTAGCATGAGTAGCTTTCTTCAAGCCCTTTGGTAGTTTAGAGTTCATGTTCATTTCTAAACCATCCATCATCATGCCACTCATCATTGAGTGTTTCATATTCATCTTCTTCGAAGATTTTTTAGTCATCTTCATAGTTGATTTCTTGGCAGTAGTCTTCTTTGCTGACTTCTTAGTCATCTTCATAGTTGATTTCTTGGTAGACTTCTTAGTAGTCTTCTTTTCCATCTTCATTGATGACATGTCGTGCATGTTACTCATTGAATCAGCACTTACAGCTACACCAGATAGTAACGATAGTGATAAAGCAGCAACTGAAAGTGAAGTCATAATGTTTCTTTTCTTCATTATTTGGCACCCCTTATAAAATATGTTTTACATTAAATAATCTTGCTTGATTAAGAATATATCAAATTGGATCATCTTTGTCTACAAATGTAACCCGAAACAATTAAAAAGATTACAATCTTCTGAAAATGTAGAAAAATATCTAATTATAAGTTAAGATAGTCATAATATTTAATTTGAAAGAAGGATTCATACATGAAATTTCAAAAAAGCATCATGACCGCTTTAGCCGGTGCTGTCCTAATCACCACACCTGCTGTTGCCGCCAATGCCAGCTCACTACCAAGCAAATCTTCCAGTTACTGGAATAAGGCACGTGTCGTTACCACTACCAAAAAAATTGAGGCAACTGAACACAAGGTAGTGAAGAAGAAGATTTCTAAGAAAGTTCTAAAGAAGGTTAACATCAAAAAGGGAGCCAAAATCTCTGTCACACACGTGAAGGGCAATGTTTGGAAAATTACTGGAATTAAGACTGCTAAGAACACTGTTTTAACAACTAGCCAAGCCAAAACTACTTGGATGAAACAAGTTACTAAAAAGAACACCGCTAAAAAAGCTACCACGGTAACTGTTAACACTAACAAGAACGTTCCTTTATACGCGGTTACCAAGAAGACCACTATTTACGGATACGCTGTTAAGAACAACACCATCCAATCCAAGAAGATTATCAAAAAGAGCACCATTGCTAAAAACCAAGTTATTTTAGTTAGAAAATTAAATAACGGTCAATGGATGTTAATCGGTGGAAGCGTTCCTGAAATCAAGAACGGTATCTGGATTACTAAGACCACTAAATCAAACTGGATTAAACGCGTTCCTGTTTACACTACCAGTAAGAAGACTGTTCCTACCAACGACTTAAGCACTAAGGCTGCTAACGATGCTTACTATGCATTGAACGCACCAATCAGCACAGGTAAGACCGTTCTTAAATTTGGTGATTCAGTGAAGGCAATGAAGATTGACGATTCAAACGAAATGCTTGTAATAGGTGGTAAGAGTTACAAGGTTACAATCAACAACAACCAACCTTATGCCATCACATCAAACACTTTAGTATTAAAACTAGCTAACGGAAACACTGGACTACAATCACTATACAACCCTGGTGATAGTCGTGTAATTCTTCCAAAAACTTATACACCTTCAAATGGTGATCAATGGTTCCAATACAATCCAAAGCAAGGTAACTACATGGTTTACGTATATGCAAGTTCTCTTGAAGGTTGGTTGTATCGTGAAGTATATACACCAAAGCAAACTACAACTAACAACACAAATTCAAACACTACCAACAATAACCAAGCAAAAGATACTGGAAATACTAATACAACTACTTCTAAGTAATAAAAAAGGACTGACAAATATGTCAGTCCTTTTTATTTTTATTCAGCTTCTCCGATAGCACCAGCAATGTCATCATTTGAGAAATCATGTTTCATGAAGTCGTCATTTGATGATGGTAATTTTTGAACTAATTCATCAAGCTTTTGTACTTTAATATCGCCAGAAACCATCTCGAAATCAAGTAAATGACCACCTACTGATTTATCATCAGCCAAGAAATGAAGATGGAATCCACCAACAGATGGTCCATTGAATAGCTGTGGTGAGTAGTATCCAATTACTGTACCCTCAACATCTTCTTTTTCAAATTCATTTTGTTCATGAGCACATTCAACAAGTGTTGGATATGGTTTTGATTGTTTATGAACTGATCTTGTCTTTACAGACTTAAATGTCCCGTGGGCACGAACTGAGAAGAAAACATTATTCCAATCTAGTTCAGAGGACACTTTTTCTTCTAAGTCTTCCATTTTTACTAATGCATGAACATTGGCTAAATGTTCAAAACTAGCAAAATGAACATCAGCAAATGGAACAGTGAAATCACCATCTAGTTCATTGACGTTTCCTTGACCATCGATTTGATATGCCACACCGTCTAAGATGACAAGTTCACCATCTAGACCGTCACCAGTTCCAATACCCGTGTCACCGTGTTTTAATAATTCTTTTAATGGTAATGTTCCTTCAAACAATCCAGGAACTAACATTGCTAACGTACCGTATTGGTATAAAGTATTAGCGTTATTCATTACTTTTCATCTCCTAATTAATTTATTCCAGTTTATCACAACGTCTTATAAATGGATAAAAAAATAACCGATACCTACGAAAGTATCGGTTATTGATGTAAAAATTAAAATTACCCAGTGCCTTGAATAATTTTAATTTACGATCAGCTTATTTATGGAATATCGATTCACGTAAGAACTGGTTTGCTCTTTGCTTACTAATTATATTCAGGGAAGAATTCATAATCGTTTTTTGGAGTGAGCATACCATGAAAGTGCATAATAATATTTATATGAACACATGCAAACGTAATAAATGTTTCAACTTTATTTATCTACTTATGGACGAGAGAATTAATTTACAAACTCGGGGAAATTCATAAATTAACGGATTTCATCTTTTAATTACCAGCGCGACTTGATAATTAATAGACTTAGAGATAGTTTTATAAGAAAGTGTATGAATAAAGTTCTCAAAGAAAGTTAGACTAAGGTTACACGATTTCATGGTATTAATTTGTTGTGGCTCTTAGTGAATCGATGCACCACCAAAATTTATTATTATTGGTGTTATGTTATGCTACAATTCCACGATTTTTAAGCAATTCTGAAGGTGCATAAATCACTTGATAGACAAATCAGGGGCATCCAAATCAAGCAATCATATTCTAATAAATAAACATCTAGAGTTTAATCACAAAGATTAAACAAAGAGAAGACTAGCAATCTTAACAGTTGCGATAACGATTAAGCTGTTAACCAACTCTTCGAAGATAATAATATAATTTTGGCAAAACACTGTCAAAACGGCAATTAATAGACTTTTATCATATTAATATTTGTTAAATCAGCTATAAAACAAGCTTTTATTTTTTTAATTGCACAATAAGTCTATTTGATGCATTTAAAACTTAACCAAAAATAAAAAAGAGAAGAAAATCTTAACATTTTCCTCTCTTTTATTTTTTAATGATTAAAATATAGTTTTATATAGGATTGCAGCAAGAGTTGCCCCAATGATTGGAGCTACGATTGGCACCCAACTATACTTCCAATGTGAACCACCCTTGTTCTTAAATGGACAAAAAGCGTGCACAATTCTTGGCATGATATCTCTGGCTGGATTCAATGCTGGTCCGGTAGGCCCACCAAATGAAATAACCAAACACATTACTAGAAAACCTAATGCAATAAAGTCAGCACGTGGATCTAGTTTGTCGGCAGTCATTGCTAACGCACCCAATACCAATAAGAAAGTTCCGATTAATTCGTTAATGAAACCATTTAAGTAACTGTGAGCCGAGTCAATGGTTGCAAAAGTTCCTAAAACACATTCACAGTTAGTAGTCTTGTCATAATATGGCTTGTAAGTAAGTACCACCGCGATTTGACCAACTGTTGCACCTAACAATTGAGCAACAATATATGGTAATACTTCATGCCATGGAAATTGGTTTGTAAAAGCCAAAGCAAGTGTCATTGCTGGATTAATTTGGGCTCCAGAAATTGTCGCAAACATCATTGCGGGAATCATAACCCCGATTCCGTATCCAAAACCAATTAATACCCATCCACCATGGAACCCTTTAGTTCCCTTCAATTCTACGTTAGCAACAGAACCGTTACCTAACGCCACCATGATGGCTGTTCCAATAAATTCAGCGATGCATCTAGTTAATAACGTGTAATGATCCAAAATTTTCTACTCCTTTATATAAACTACACAGTATTTACTCCATCATCTTTATCTTGCTCAAGTTCTTCCATCCGTTTGATAAACGGCAACGCTCCTACAAACCAACCTGGAGGCATAAAAAAAGAGTTGCAAAATCAGAATCGACTTTATAACTCTCGCCGTAATTTCTTCTCCAAACTAATATGTAGTAATTTGTTGATAGTATGTTAAACCATAACAGTATATCGATAATCTTGTTGAAACGAGTTATTAGACAGCGTGTATAACTTTTTGATTATTGTTATTTCCTTAAGATTTTAAATAATCAAGTCAAAATCTTTCCAACAACTCATCAAAAGTAATTATATGACCCACACTACTGTTTTTCAATAACTAATAAAGATTATTTAACTATTTTCTATAAACATTTAGCGCTTGCTTATAATTCAACGATTTCATGTTAAGTTAAGCTTATACAAAGCACCCTTTCTATAAAAACTTTTTATATCAATCTTAATTAAAATATATTTTAAACTTTTTTGTATAAACTTAATTAAATTTGCAAAAACTTAAGTATTTATCTAACTAGATAAGATTATAATTATAAGTATGGCAAAGATTTAATGTAATTTACATTACTCAGCCCTGAATAGTAAAAATTTATAAGGGGGATTTAATCATAATGTTTATTAAAAGCAAATCCAAGAAAAGAATCGTAATGTCTTTTCTAAATTTATCGGCTCACCAAGACATTAACACAATTAGTACAAACGACATCATCGAAAACGCAAATATTTCTCGTGGTACTTTTTACAATCACTTCAAGAATAAAATCGACATCGTTAACTTCATCGAAACTAGCATCAGCCATTCTTTAGATGAACAATTTGTTAACGTTGATAAAAACTATGATAACTTTTTCTACATTTTAAGCGAAAAGGTATTCCCAATTGTCTATGATGATCGTGAATACATCAAGGTTCTATACGAATTCTATGAACCCCAATTATTTTCGTTTTTAAGTAGCCACTATTCTAAATTCTTAGTTCCTTATTTCGAGAACTATGATGAAAAGAAATACGGAATTCCTAAGTACTATGTGTTAACTTTCTTCTTCAGGGTCATTTTAGACGCAATTATGTCATGGATTTCACAACCGATTCCATTGTCAGTTGAAGAATTCAAGAAGGTGTTCTACCGCCTAATCAACACTTCAATGACTGAAATTTGTGGAATTGTTATTAGAAGATAAAAAAAAGAAGCCTAGAAGGCTTCTTTTTTATTTATTTTACGAACTTGACGATTTCAGAATTGAATGAATCTAAATCATCAGGAGTTCTGCTTGTAACTAGTTTGTGTTTTTCATCTACTACAACGGGTTCATCATGAACTTCTGCGCCGGCATAAAATAGGTCATATCTAATTGTTGTGTATGCCGTTAACTTCAATTCACTTGCTAAACCGGTTTGAATAAAGAATTGAGGACCGTGACAAATTGCAAACACTGGCTTATTAGCCAATAGAAAACGTTTTACAAAATCGTTGAAACGATCATCTGCTCTCAATGCATCTGGAGAGCCTCCGCCGGGTAATAGCAATGCGTCATAATCGTCGAAGTTGGCGTCATCGATACCTAAATCAACCTTTTGTGTATCACCATGTTCGCCGGTAATTGTGTTTCCGGCCATGTCTTCGATAATTTCAACTTCATGACCCGCATCCTTTAATGCCTTCATAGGTGAAGTTAATTCAGAATCTTCGTATCCGCTGGTAACAATTGCAGCAATCTTACTCATAGATACAACCTCCTTTTTCTTTCTTCACCATCCATGGTATTAGGGAAAGTCATTGATTACAAGTTTTTGGTTTAAAAAAATGGTTAAATTATGAATAAATAATTTAAATTATTGATATTTAGCCACTAGTTTGATTAAAATACTAATAGAACATATTGAGGAGATATAGTATGAATAAAATTTTTAAGATTTTCCTAGCGCTTTTTACCTGCCTACTTGTATTAAGTGCTTGTGGTAAGAAGAAGGCTGAAGATACCAACCAAACAATTTCTGGTCCAAAGCCTTCCCTATCAGACGCTTTGAATACATCAGGTATCTCATTAGAAAAGTACCAACAAATCAAATACACCGATCAACAATTACACGGTGGTTCAAGTTACAAGAAGGTTGTTAGCCTATTAGGTAACCCATCTAAGACTACCAACACTACCCTTACCAATAACGCTCAGGCAAAGCAATACACTTGGCAAATGGGTGGAAACGCACAACTACAATACATATTTGTAATTGTTTACAAGGACAAGGTTTTAAGCAAAGGTTACCAACAAAATACCGCTGCTAAAATTGTCAAGAAAGCAAAAATTGACAAAATTGCTAAAAATACCTCATTCTCAGACGTTCAAGCAACTCTAGGATCACCACTTTCACAACAAGAAGCAGATGGAATGTCATTTATGACCTACCAATATGACAATTCACATGCTTACAACCTAACCTTTAAGGATAAAAAGCTTAGCGAAAAGCAATCCGTTAGCCTAAATAATAATAACTAAAAAAAGAACCGATATTATGTCGGTTCTTTTTTACATGATATCAATATATCCTTCATCCCTTAACGATTCTAGTGTTTCCAATAAATCATCGGTACTCATGTTATCTAGTTGTTCTAAGAATTGTTTTTCGTAGGTGTCGATTAAATCATCAAAATAAGACTTAATTGTTTTTGGTTCCAATTGACGATACATTCTCATCTTATCTTCTGGCTTACGAAGGTCGAATTGATAGTATTGTTGGAATTTTGTAACGTACCATGCTCCCTTAATCTTCGCACGATATGTCATAATTCTTTCGTCTGTCCAATACATATAATCACCTCATTTTATTCGCTGTAATAGAATAATTATATAACAAATTAAAATTAGATGACAAAATTTTACCAATAAAAAAAGATATCCAAATGGATATCTTTTTATTTTTTACTTTTGACCACGTTCGTAAGACGCATCAAAGACCTTAAAGTCATGATCATGTAATTCTTTTGCGGCATCTGCCAACCAGTTAGTGTTTCTTAGCAATGCGCGTCCTTCCATAATCAAGTCGGCTTGATTGTTTTGTAGGATGTATTCGGCTAACCCTGGGTTGTCTAGCAAACCAACAGTTGAGACATCAATATTTACCGCTCTTTTAAGTTCAGTGGCAAACGGAGTTTGATATCCGTCATGAACTGGGAAGTTAGGTCCCTTTGGAAGTAAGCCACCGGTTGAAACGTCGATTAGTTTTATGCCGGCTTCTTCTAACCACTTACCGATTTGTTGCCAGTCTGCCATAGTATTTTGTAATCCACTGTCATCGTAATCAATTAATGATAAACGAATCCATACAGGGCCAGCGAAGTTATCCTTCACAGCATCAATGACTTCAGAAACAATACGGAAACGATTTTCTAGGCTACCACCGTATTCATCATCACGTTTATTTGAAACGGCTGATAAGAATTGGTTCAACAAGTACCCGTGAGCACCATGAATTTCAATCATGTCTACCCCGGCATCATTAGCACGTTTGGCAGCTTGACCGAATTCATTAACGATGTTTGCGATATCTTCCTTGGTTAGTTCAACCGGTGTATTGCTGTCGTCACTAAATGCGATTGAACTTGGTGCAACCGGAACATCTTCATCGGCAGCTTTTCTACCAGCATGGTTCAATTGAACTCCTACCTTTGAACCTAGGTAGTGAAGTGAGTCAACCAAATGGCTGAATTCACTCACTTGTTCGTCATTCCATAATCCTAGGTCATTATTACTAATACGACCTCTTGGATCAACAGCTGTGGATTCGGTAATAATCAATCCAACGCCACTAATTGCACGCATCCCATAGTGTGCAAAGTGAAATGGTGTTGCAATTCCATTTTCACGAATCACTTCATATGTACACATCGGTGACATCACAACTCGATTCTTAAGAGATAGTCCACCAACATTTGCCGGTGCAAGTAATTTTGACATATCCATCTTCCTTTCGCTTACTTAATGTAAGCCATTATACACGGATAATTATTAAAATAAAAGAAAAAGACACCCTCTCGGATGCCTACTTAGTCAATGCTTTCATCGCGTTATTGAAACAATCTAGTGAACAGTTAATTTCACCTTTAATGATTCTAAACTTACGATCAACATATTCTTGTGTTATTTCACGCTCATCTGTTTCATTTAAGTATTCCACCAAATGGTCGATGTCTCGAACGACATTGCTGTCACGATTGGTCCCATCTAGTGCGTTTATGATGTGTGAACGCGTTCTCTTTAATGTTAGTAAATTGTTATCAATTTCTTCTCTAGTCATCGCAATCCACCTCCAAATATTATCCTATTAATTATAATGATGTTTCATCAATTAACAAATATTTAGTTCTTGTCGGTTTCAATTGACTTGATATTCTTGCGAACTAGGAACAAGTTGATTCCGGCTAAAATAGTGGTAGCAATGAAGACACCACGGTAGCCACCGATTAATACGACCGCTGAACCAATCATTGGTCCAGTCACGTTTCCGGCTGCTTGGAAGCTTTGGTTCCAACTAAAGACCTGGCTGATTCGATCATGAGGACTGTACTTAGCTAAAATTGCTTGAACTGTTGGCAACAATGCCGCATCGGAAATCCCGATTAGAAAACGCAAGGTCCCTAATTGCCAGACATTTTGCACGAATGTTGTTAGGAAGAAAACACCCATTGAAAACACTAGCCCAAATTTCAATATTTGATGCGAACCAATCTTATCACCCAAACGGCCAAAGAATGGAGCTACTGATATCATCGCTACCCCGTTGATGGCTTGAATAATTCCGGCGGTCAACGCAATGTTGGTCGATGTCGGATCTAATTGTTTAACGTACAAACTCAAGATTGGTGAGATTGAGTTATTAGTTGCTTGAATAAATAAGGTGGTTAAAAACATTCCAAATAAGATTTGCTTAGTTGGAATACCAGATAAGAAATGGGGTTGCCTTTCCCCTTTTTCGTGTGGCACTGGTTTAAAGTTTTCATGAACGAAAAAGATACTTAGAACAAATGCTACCAACATTGCTAGACCAGTAATCAAGAATGTATAACGGTAGCCAAATGTATCGGCGATTAATCCACCAATCATTGGTCCGATTAATGTTCCCGATACGTTTCCTGTCGCTAGTTTTCCAGAAGCATGTCCCACGTGACTCTTTGGCGTTTCAGCAGCCACCAAGGCGTTGGCATTACTGATGAATCCAGAAAAGACCCCTTGTAAAAGACGAAGAACAATCAATTGCCATGCACTTGTTACCAGACTCATTGCACCAATTACGACGGCCATCCCCAATGATGCTCTAAGTAACATTGGCTTTCGACCATACTTATCAGCTAGGATTCCCCATAATGGTGAAACAATCATTTTCACAAGAAATGGCGCTGCAAATGCCATCCCACTGTAAATTGATGTTTGCGTGGCGTTGTAATCGCCCAGTTGACCTATAAATAATGCAATGAATGGACTAATACTGCTAAATCCGATTCCAGCTACGAATGTCCCAAACCATAAGACGTTTAGGTTTTGTTTCCAGTTTATCGCTCGATCACCCAAGGGTGAACTCATCTCCTTAATTTTTTGAATTCTTTGACACATAATTAAGCATTATAACACTTAAGGAAAGTTTCTGTAATTATTAAGTAATTTTTAAGATTACAACTATATATTTGAGGTAAATACCAATTGTGATAATATTATTTAAACAAAACTTTCAATAAGGAGTGAAATACCATGCAACAAACTCAAAGTTTCTTTATGCTTTTCGCATATGGTGTCTTTTTATTTGGAGCCATCTGTATGGGAATTGGCTGGTTCTTTTTCAAGCTTCGCGCGATGTCCAATCAACCTGCCTGGGACGGAATTGGTGGAAAGTTAATTAAATTTGGTTTATTTATTGTTGTTATCGGGGTAATCCTAGTTGGATTAGCTGTATATTTATTAGGAAGTAAATAGGTGAAATACTATGAAAAAAACAATTAAAATGATTGCCGCTGCTGCTTTAATCGGTTCTGTGATTGCTTCTTCAGCACCAGCTGTAACTACTCATGCAAGTTCCACTAAAAAGGAATCTTCATTAATTAAAAAATTCAAACAACAAACTACTGATGATGCTATTATCGCAACTACCAAATCAATCAGTAAATTAACTACCGCTGACTTAAACAACTTTATTCCAACTCAAGCGATGAAGGTTTCAGGCAACCAAGTTACCGATCCTGGTTCTGACGCTAATTTCGTAACTAAAATTAACTACAAAGCTAAGAAGAACCCTAAAAACGTAATTAAGTTACCTAAAGGATACACTAACGCAGCCTTGAAAAAGGCAGCTAGTGAAAAATCAATCGGTAACTACAAGGTTCAAGTTGCAATGGGTAAGCTTGGTCTAAAGGGGCTAGCAATGAACTCCTTTACACCAAGCAAGAAAGATCTAAGCCGAAACGTTAACCTAAACAAGATGACTTACAGTCAAAGAAAAGAACTTACTAAATTTGCCCTAAGCATCTTAAACCCAGCTATCAAACAAGCTAAGGGAATTCAATACAAATCTTCAAAAAATACCATTGCAGTTGCTCAAACATTCGCTGACGTTTACAGCAAGGACAACTGGAATAACACTGGTAAGAAGACTGGTCATGATTTAAGGACTAAAGCTGTAGCATCAAAGAAATACAACATTTCTGACGTTGCAGAAGAAAACTACAGTGATAACCCATCATTTGCTTTAACTAGCACAAAAATCAAGAAACGTGTCGTTTCAATGGCAGCATTAAAGCATGCAGTATACAATTCAATTGCTCTTCAACTATTTGAAGACGGCCCATCTTATTGGGGTCACGCTACTGCACTAATGAATTTAGATATTCATAAGAAGTACCAACCAAACTACTTCGCAGTTTCTTTTGATAAATTCGGTGGTATTCACTTCGTAATGGTTCCCCACAACAAATTAGTTAATAAGAAATATGTTCCTGGAACACTTGTATAGTGTAAAATGGAGATAAACAAAAAGCTCACAAATATTTGTGAGCTTTTTTATCCTAATAAGTAAGGATGATATATATGTATTTTATGCCTTTAACATTAATAATTTGTATTGGCCTATTATGTTGGTCATTTTATAAGAAAAAAGCGTCATTTTGGAATGGATTTCTATTTTTAATGTCTGTCTTTGCACTAACTGGAAATGTGATGTTCTTTTCGCTAACTAGTAGTAGTAAGATTTTGCATGCCATCTTCTTAGTTATTGCTTTAGCAATAATGGTTATCATAACTTTAATCTATGCCTTACACGCAGTTCTATTAATCTGGAACGGAATTATCGTGTGGAGAAGAGAGAGTCACTCACTAGCAAACTTATTAACGCTAATCATTGGTGTATTCTTATTAATTTATCCACTATTAAGTTTTCTTTTCTTCAGAAAAATCATTCCAAAGCCATATAACCTAATGATTGAGCATTTCACTGAAATGGGTGCATTTTACATGATTAGTATCTTCTTGATTTTCTCACTTTCGGTTTGGATTTGTAACTTCTATCGTCCCAAACCAGACAAGGACTTCATAATCATATTGGGTGCAGGATTATTAAATGGAAACGAGGTTTCCCCACTACTTGCTTCAAGAATCGATCGTGCAATTGACTTTTATCAAACTCAAATTAACAGCGGGCAAAAACATCCTTTAATCATTTGCTCAGGTGGTCAAGGTGGCGACGAAAGGATTCCAGAAGGTGTTGCCATGAGAGACTATGTTCTTCAAAAAAACATCAACCCCGATGACGTTGTTGCAGAAGATAAATCAGTCAACACAATTCAAAACTTCGCGTTTTCCAAAAAAATTGTCGACAGATACCGACTAGATCCAAACAATGGTATTTTTGTTTCAAACAATTACCATATTTATCGTGCATCAGATTACGCTAAAAGTGCGGGTATGAAAATCAGTGGAATTGGTTCTAAAACGAGTGGATTCTTTCTTCCCAACGCAATCATCAGAGAATTCATTGCCATTTTAATGAAACACAAGATTGCTAACCTATTAGTTATTTTATTATTTATCGTGATTTCAATAGTTGGAAAACTATAATAAAAAAGCATCGTTTCTGGGAACTGAAGTTATAATATTGAACAGATAAATAAAAGCACTTTCGATAAAATGATTATTTTAATTTGATAAAATAACATAATTCGGAGGTGTT
>NZ_JXDB01000012.1 GCF_001281265.1 Apilactobacillus kunkeei DSM 12361 = ATCC 700308
ACCAATCCCCTGTAGAATACAGAAAATCAGTTGCCCAATTAAATAGTTAGAAAGCTGCTTTTATTTATTTGTTCAAAATAATAGTTGCAGTTCCCTGCGATGCTTTTTTATTTAGGCAACATAAGTCACAATACATGCTAGCAGGATGATTCCTACGATAACCATTGCGGCTACTAGTAATTTATCTTGATTCATATTTCTACCTCTTTTTGTAACCATAGTTTAACATTTATTCGATATTATTACTGCTATACTATTATCAACAAAGAAGGTGTATCAATGAAAAAATTCTTAATTTTATTAACCCTTATTACTACCTTTATGGTATCGGCAAACGGTTATGAGGCTTTCGCTAAGGCTAAAAATACCAAGCCATATATTTACAGTGTATCCGACGAGAATAATCATGGTGTCGGGGTCATCAATTCAAAGCACTATGAATATTTATACACTGATTTAACGTTTACCAAGCACGCCAAACGTTTATATAAATTACAAGATCAACCAGTGACCGTTGGTACCAGTTACCACGTTCAAAAATACACACACGGCAAGAAATTCCAAGCAATCTACCAAGCACTATACCAAAATCATCAGTTAATTGGCTATGCTTGGCATGGTGCCATTCAATTGAATAAGACAGCATCATTTAACCATCAAATGGCGGTTAATACCATCGGGGTAATTAATATCGCCAGAAGATACAACGGTCTGGCTCCACTTCAATTAGATTTTGGATTGGAAAAAGATGCCGATAATAAAATTACTTCGATTGAAAACAGTCCAGTACCATCTAACTCAGATGATGTTTCATATTGGCAATTTAGCGATGAAAATAATTATCGAGGAACCTCATTGAGTTGGATTCTTTACTCTGACATTTCAAATAGTTCGGATCAAACATACACAAAACTACTAACTAATGGAGATATCACCAAAATTGGTGTTTCAGCAAAAAATACCACCATTTTTAATGGTCAAACCAATCAATCAAATAACTACTATGTCGTTATTGAGACCAAATAAAAAACGTTGCTTCCTAGCAACGTTTTTTATTTTTGAATATCTTCTAAATAACTATTAGTTAACTTCTTCATCGTATCTTCCCAATTGTAGTTGGTACTATTGCATATTGCATTGATAAAGTTTAACTGTTCCGCTTCAATCTGTTCGATTAATTTTCGTCCATCATCTGTTAAATACACGACTTTTTTTCTTTTATCAGATTTGGCTGGTCCGGTATATACGAGGTTACGTTCTCTTAAATCACGGCAAGCCACATTTAACGCCTGTTTGGAAATATCTAAGATTTGTAGTAATTGTTTGATGGTAATCTCATCAATCGTATCAATTGAGAATAACATTTTCTGTTGATTTGAAGTTAGGTTATACTTTGATAAATCAACAATTCGATTGATTTCTTGATAAGCAAAGTAAAAGACCATTAATTTCTTTTTATCGATCATTTTATTCTCCTTTAGGTCAATTAAGTTGACCTTATATAGAATAGTGTTATTATAGAAAAGGTCAATTAAATTGACCTTTAAAATTACTTACTATTCTAGATTATCAGAATTCATTCAATCTGTCAGAATTATTTATCATATTTGAGGTGATATTATGGATAAACCCACTACAGGATCAAAAGCTTTAATTCAAAGCATGATCAATCAAAACATTAAATACGTCTTCGGTATTCCCGGCGCCAAAGTCGATCAACTATTCGAAGACCTACAAGATTTCGATGACGAAAGAACACCTAAACTAATCGTTACCAGACACGAACAAAATGCCGCGTTCATCGCTGCTGCCATCGGTCGTTTAACAGGCGAACCCGGCGTCGTTGCCGTCACCTCTGGACCAGGTGTTTCCAATCTAGCAACTGGATTAATTACTGCTACCTCTGAAGGTGATCCGATTATTGCCATTGGTGGCCAAGTAAAACGAGATGATTTGTTACGCCTTACCCACCAAAGCATTAACTCTGCTGACTTATTAAAGAGCGCTACTAAATATAGTGTCGAGGTCCAAGATGCCAATAACATCTCAGAAACCTTCTCAAATGCTTATATTACAGCTCAATCACCTAAGAAAGGTGCTGCCTTCATTTCAGTTCCTCAAGACGTTTTAGGAGATGAAGTATCCCGTCCAGTAATCAACAAATTACCTAAGATTACTAATGGTAGTGTTGATAAGACTCGTATGAAGGAAATTGCACGTTTAATTGAAAAATCCAAGCAACCAGTTATTTTAGCAGGTATGCGTGCCTCTACCACTGAAGTAAGTGAATCACTCCACAAATTACTACATAAATTCTCAATTCCAGTCGTTGAAACTTACCAAGGTGCTGGGATTATTTCTGAAGATTTAGTAGAAAATTACTACGGACGTGTTAGCTTATTTGATAATCAAATCGGTGACACCATACTAAAAAATAGCGACTTAGTCATTGCGATTGGATACGATCCAGTTGAATACGAAGCCAGAAACTGGAATCAATCTCATACTCAAGTAATTAATATTGATACAGTTTCACCAGAAATCACTGCTGAATATCAACCAAGTATCATCGTTAATGCCGACATTGCCGAAAGTATCGATGCATTAACCGAATACATCGATGATTCAATGGAGCTTTCAAAAGACGTAACTGATCACTTGCATAAATTACGTGAACACTTCACCGAAACTATCGAAGAAGTTCACGAAACAACTGAAAATGGTTTACACCCTATTTCTGTCATTCAATCATTACAAAAATTCGTTAGTGAAGATACTATTGTCACTGTTGATATTGGAAGTCATTATATCTGGATGGGCCGCTATTTCAAGACATACAAACCTCGTCACCTACTATTTAGTAATGGAATGCAGACGCTTGGAGTATCACTTCCTTGGGCGATTGGAGCAGCACTAACCAATCCTAACGAACCTGTCATCTCAATCTCTGGCGATGGTGGATTCCTATTCTCAGGACAAGAGCTAGAAACTGCTGTTCGTCTGAACTTAAACATTATTCAATTGATTTGGGTAGATGGATACTATGACATGGTTAAGTTCCAAGAAGTGGCCAAATACGGTCATGATGCTGGTGTCAAATTCGGATATGTTGATTATGTCAAATACGCCGAAAGTTTTGGGGCTACTGGTATTCGAGCAAATAACGTCGAAGACTTAAACAGTGCTTTAAATCGAGCTAAGGATATTAACGGACCTGTCATCATCGAAATCCCCGTTGATTACCAAGACAACATCGAACTCAAAACAAAACTAATTCCTAATGAATTAAACTAAACAAAAAGAGCTAGATTGGAACTGAAGTTATAATATTGAACAGATAAATAAAAGCACTTTCGATAAAATGATTATTTTAATTTGATAAAATAACATAATTCGGAGGTGT
>NZ_JXDB01000013.1 GCF_001281265.1 Apilactobacillus kunkeei DSM 12361 = ATCC 700308
CCAATCCCCTGTAGAATACAGAAAATCAGTTGCCCAATTAAATAGTTAGAAAGCTGCTTTTATTTATTTGTTCAAAATAATAGTTGCAGTTCCATTAATCTAGCTCTTTTTTTAATCATCTTTGCTGGGTAGAATCGATAAAAAGATATCAGATAATATTAATAAGATATCAATTGCTTGTAAATACCATGGTAGATGTTTAATTGCATAAACAAGCAATGATGGTATTACGAATGTGATAATAACCAGATATGGGCTTATCCCAATATCTCGGAAACGCCTCACGTATTGAGAAATATTGGGAATAATTGTTAATATTGAATAAACTATATAAATTTGAACACCTAGTTTATAATCGACTTGCTCAATTCCAGCGATAATTCCAGTGATGATTGTTAATCCTAAAAAACTCCACCAAAACTCTGATCTAGTACTACGACCTTTAAAATCAAAGTATCGGGTCCAATACATAGAAAATCCTTCAATAAAACTTAACATCACTTCACATCCAAATTTACTTTCTATTTAATGTTACATTCGAAAAATATTGTACCACTAAATCTTTCATTTTGGCACAAAAAAAGAGCGTTTACACGCCCTTTTTGATGTTTAATTATTTTCTATCTTTGCTTGGCATTACTAAAATAATGAAACCAATGATTGAGATAATTAGAACTAGGGTTTGAACTAGTACGTGCTTTTCGTATAAGTTTGATCTAGTTAATACAGCTGGAACCCCGTAGGTAATTAGTAGGAACCATGGAGTTACACCTGCGTCACGGTAACGACGGAAGTATAGTGAAATGGTAGGAATTACTGATGCAATCCAGTATAGGATACATACTGCGATACCAATTAATGCAGCAATACCGAATGACTTGTCGGCATGGCCGGTTGCAAATGATGTAGCCACTGCTACACCACCGAATGCTAGTGCAAAGACTGCGTAGATAATGGAGTTAATTAAGAATACCCACCAGAATTCTGATCTGGTACTTACTCCAGTAAAGTTAAAGTAGTTTTTCCAAAATTGTTTGTATGCTTTAATCATAATTATATTTCCCCTTTTTTCATATTCTATGTACATATTAATTAATCGCTTACAAAAAATCAATTTAAGAAATTATTAAGAATGCTTCGGATTATCTAATAATGATATAATTGAAGATACACGAGATATTTAGGGGGATTTTCATATGAACAATGTCGATATTTTAGAACAACAAGTTTTCGCTGCACGTAAGAAATTATCTACTCAGGAACAACTAATGGTAAACGATTATGTAGAAAATAATGCCATTAGCCCGGTGGCCGCATGGTTGCTATGGGTATTTTTAGGAGAATTCGGTGCACACCGTTTCCTATTTAAGAAGCCCTATGCTGCTTTAATGCTAATCCTAGAAATAATTGGATGGGTCACAATCTTCTTTATCATCGGTCTTGGTTTTCTAAGTGCCGTATGGATCTGGTGGATTGTCGATGCCTTCTCAATCCAATCATGGTTAAAGGAAAGCCGTCTACAAGCTGCATACAAAGGAATCACCCAAGTAACTGGTAAATCAGTGGAAGAATTAAGTGGTATTAACTACTCTTCATTTAATGGTGCTTCTTTTGTAAATTACAGCAACCAACCCCAACAACCAACTCAAGGTCAAGATCAAAATAATTTTGATCCTAACACTGGTCAACCTATCAACAACCAACCAGTAAATAATCAAACATCTTCAGCAAATGTTGAACCACAACAAAGTAATAATTCAACAAATTCTCAATCATCTAACGATACAGATGGCGATTTTACTGACTTCAGCAAACCAAAAGAATAACGTTTTGAGAGCTTCCAAAAAAATTGGAAGCTTTTTTTGTTGCATTATTTTTGTTAACCTGTTATCTTATATGTAACATGTTAATTATAAAGTAACAACTAGAAAGGTTGATGAAATTATGAAATACGCAATTAGTGCTGTTACCGGTAATTTCGGTAAAGAAGCAATCAAAGTTTTAATGAAAAACGTCCACAGATCAGATATCGTGGCTCTAGCAAGAAATGTAGAAAAGGCTGAAAAACAACTTCCAGCTGGCCTAGACGTCCGTCCATTCGATTACGGTAATCCTGATCAAATGGCAGAATCACTTGAAGGTATCGACAAGTTATTGTTTGTGTCATCACAACCAAACCCTGTCCTACCTCGTATGACTCAACACCAAAATGTTATCGATGCTGCTAAAAAAGCTGGTGTAGAATTCATTGTTTACACTAGTTTCCCACACGCAGAAACAGCTGATAACTTCTTATCACATGATCACACTCAAACAGAAGCAGCTATCAAGGAAAGTGGTATTGCTCACGCATTCGTTCGTAACAACTGGTATTTAGAAAACGAAGCCACTGTTTTAAAACCTGCCAGTGAGGGTCAACCATTCGTATACGGTGCCGGCGACGGTCACGTTGGTTGGGCATTAGAATCAGAATACGCTGAAGGTGCAGTTCGTGTCCTATTAAGCAAGTCACCAAAAGAAATATATGAATTCGCTGGTGAATCTCGTACTTACGCTGATTTAGCTGAAGCATTAAAGAATGCTACTGGAAAGGACTTTCCTGTTATTTCTGCTTCAGCTGAGGACTACAAGAAAGGCTTGAAGGATGCTGGATTAGATGATGCAACAGTTGAAATGGTATCAGATATTCAATCATTAATCGCTGATGGTCAATTAGACGAAGATACAAATGATTTAACTGCTGTGATTAGTCATTCACTTACACCAATTGAAGAAGCAATCAAGAAGGTAATCAAGTAATGAAGTATTCACATCGTTTGAGTGATGCTGTTCATATTTTGACCTACATTGGCGCTTCTGAAATCGTAGAAGATGATTTATCAAGTCGCGCAATCGCTGGTAGCATTAATTCCAATCCAAGCCTTGTCCGTCGTTTAATGTCGTCCCTAAAAAATGCTGGATTAATCACAAGCGAACCCGGACGCGCTGCTGTATCGTTAAGTAAGCCAACTAATGAAATTACCCTTCTCGATGTTTACAAGGCAATCGAAGAACCCGATTTATTCCATGTTGATGAAGAAACTAATCAACAATGTCCAATCGGCGCAAATATTCAATCTGCTTTGCATAAAGCATACAATGAAGTTCAACAACAAGCAGAATCCGAAATGAGCAAAATTACTCTAGCAGATATAGTAAAAGATGTTGTTGACGGCAATAAAAAAACACTATCCTAACGGATAGTGCTTTTTTAAATATGTACTTACTTTAATCATTGATAAAATCAAGTACCTTTATCTTACAAATATTAAGCTAATGCTGCACCAATAAATGATAGTACGAACAAGATAAAGATAATACCAATAAATGAAATAATAGTACCAGCAATTGCAAGACCTTTAGGTTGCTTAAATAAACCAATAATTGAGAAGATGGCACCTAATAACCATACAATAAAGTCAACAAATGGAATCCATGAAGTAACCAATAAAGCGATTAATGATAATACGAAACCGGCAGTACCGATACCATTAGCCTTAGCTTGGTTGATGTAAATTGATTGGTTACCACCGTTTGGTTGACCATTTTGTTGTTGAAAATCTGGTTGTTGGTTGTTTGAACCGTTATCCATTATGAAAAATCCCCCTAAATATAAATAAAAATAATTACATCTAATCGTTTTATAATTATTTCTTAACATAATAATAACCAAAAATAGACATAGGGTCAATTTTTTCTTATATTAAATTTACATTTTGTTTATTTTACATGTACCCATGATTAAAGTTTCTTAGTTTCTTTAGCGTTAACATTGAAACGACTGCAATTAGATACATTAGTGACATGAATACCATAATTTCGATCAATGAGAACTTAGCCATTAATAGTCCCATCAACACTGGCGAAAAACCACCTACAGATTTACCGATTGCCATAATCATGTTATTTGCTGTGGTTCTAATGTTGGTAGGATATAATCGACTAATAATGGCACCAAAACCACCATAGAAACCTGCTGCAAAGAATCCTGCTAGCGCACTAAACACTAGTAACGTCATGGCACTATGAGAAATTGCAATACCATAAATTGCCACAGCTGCAGACAACATAAAGAACGCAAAGGCAACTCTGGGACCAATTTTATCCATAATGTAACCAAAACTAATCATTCCCAAACTGATACCAACGATTGTCGCAATCATCCATAGTGACGACTTTGAAATTGAAACATGAAGTTGTTTTTGCATAATTGTTGGTAACCAAATCATTAATCCATAGTAACCAGCGTTTTCAACAATTACCATAATGGTGATGACAATCGTTTGCCATGCTAGTTGTGGCGTCTTAAATAGTTCAGAAAATGACACATGTGGAAGCTTGTGATTTTTCTGAACTTCAGCTTCATAAACCGGACTTTCCTTTAGGTGACGACGAATGAAATATGCTAATGCAACTGGAATTAATCCAAATAGGAATAATGTGTTCCAACCAAACATCGGAAGAACAATCGAAGCTATAATAGCAGCCATGATTCCACCCATTTGACCACCGGCGGCTGAGAAAGAAATAATCTTGCCCACCTTAAATCCTTGGAAATGTTCAGAAATCAATGACACCCCTGCACCAAATTCTCCACCAGATCCAACTCCAGCTAAAAATCTTAGTAGATAAATTTCATAAATGTTGTGAGCAAAGAATAATAATCCAGTAGCAAGAGCAAATAAGAAAATTGTATGTGAGAAGATTTTGACACGACCAAATCGATCGGCCAAAATTCCGAATAACAACCCACCAAATAGTTTACCTAAATTGGTAATAGTTGAAGTAAGTCCAGCTGCGGCAGGACTAATATGTAAACTCAAAATCATCGACGATAGCGCAAAAGATAAGAACATGCTATCCATATTTTCTAGCGCAAAACCAACAGTGGTAGAGGCTAGCGTCTTTTTTTGATCAAAACTAAAATGCTTTGATTCGTTAATGACATCCATTTAAAAGCTCCTCTTTTCGTTAAATAACGAACATTAATTGTATTTCCTTTTATAATATACGTATATTATGCTACTGTATTGAAAAAATGGCAATGTTTTTATATTTTTATCTACATTTAATATATGGATAATTAGACGCCATTAGAAATATTCCAATAAAAAAGGATGATTAACTAATTAATCATCCTTTTTGTTTTCCAAATTATTTTCAATATTTTGTTCTCTTTGTGAAGCTTCGATACGAATTAACATTTCCATTTGTAATTGATTCAACTGACTTTGATGCTTGTTATATTTTGTTTGTAAATCAACCTTGGCATGTAATAACTTTAATTCTTCTTCTGAACGTAGGTTAACGTGGTAATCATTTCTACGGTCTAAATCATCTTTTTCTCCAGCACGGTTTTGACTCATCATAATGATAGGTGCTTGAATTGCAGAAATACATGAAAGTGCCAAATTCAAAAGAATGAATGGATATGGATCAAAATGCCAACCGAATAATTGCATAACATTAATAATCATCCAACCAACTAAAAAGATAATAAAAGAGATTACAAACCCCCATGAACCACCAACTTTAGCTACTTGATCAGCCAGTTTTTTCCCAAACGTGTAGTTTTCTTGAAGTGCCTTATCGGCATCAATTACTTTAAAATCTTCGTTATTAATTTTTTGAGTTAAACGACGATCAATTTTATTAAACGCGGCCTCATCTTTTTGCATTGCTTTTTTAATATCAGCATATTGTTGTGCGTAATTTTCCATTATTTCAACTCCTAAAATATGTATAAACAAAAGTCTATACTTTATTCACAAGATATACAAAGATAAAATCTTACAGTAAAAAAGCTATGGTATAGACCATAGCTTTTTACTTATCTAAATGCTTTGTCACCGATATCAGTTCGGTACGAATAATCGTTTGTATTAACGTTGTCAGCAATTGCTTGATTAACTAATTTTTGTGCCTTTTTTAAGTCTTTATTCGAAGTAATTACCATCATAATACGTCCACCATAACTAACTAGTTGTTCATCTTGTTCTTCTACTCCCGCATAAACTACCGCAAGTTTATCATCGCTAAATTGAGGTAGTGTTAATCCGTTTTTATGGTTACCAGGGTACCCCTTAGCGGCTAGGACGTTACCAAGGAAGTATCGGTCGGTTTGCCAATCAACGTTTTGTTCTTGATGGTTCATTAGTTTGACAATCACATCCCCCAAATCACCTTGTAATTGTGGCAAGATGACTTGAGTTTCCGGATCACCCATTCGAACGTTGAATTCGATTACTTTAACACCATCTTTAGTCAAAATTAATCCAGCGTATAGAAAACCTTGGAACAAAATGCCTCGTTTGTGCATTTCATCCAACACGGGTCTAATCACCTTCACTAATCCTTCGTTTAAGACGTTATCACGAAATTGCGGAAGTGGACTGTATGCGCCCATTCCACCAGTATTGGGGCCCTTATCACCATCATAGATGCGCTTGTGATCTTGAGCTAATGGCATGGTTATGATATCCAATCCGTTTACCATTACAATCATCGAAAATTCTTGACCTTCCAGGTATTCTTCAATCAGGATTTCTTGGTGAACGTTATTATCATAGATTGAAGACAATGTTTCTTTGGCTTCTGCTAAGTCTTTAATGATGAAAACACCTTTTCCAGCAGCCAAACCGTTTAATTTCACAACAACTGGAAAATCATGTTCCTCCAAGTATTTGATAGATTCATCATAATTACTAAAAGTAGCATAGGCAGCTGTTGGGACACCAGCTGATTTCATCACTTCTTTAGCGAACTCCTTAGAGCTTTCCAATTGAGCAGCCTCTTTATTGGGGCCAAAAACCTTCAAACCAGCATTGGTAAATCTGTCAACAATGCCATCACTAAGTGGTTTTTCGGGACCGATTACCGTCCAATCAATTTGATTATCCAAGGCAAATTCAATTAGAACATCGAAATCTAGTTCTTCAATATCTAAGGTTTGAACCCTATCGATTACATTCATCATGGGATTACCAGGTGCTACAAAAACTTCTCGATTGACGTTCTTAGCTAAACTTTGTGCCATCGCATATTCGCGACCGCCTGAACCAATCAATAACCATTTTTCCATCTTCATCATAACCTCACTCTAGTGTTTGAAATGACGGTTGCCACTAAATACAAGGGCAATACCTAACTCGTCTGCTTTATCAATTGAATCTTGATCGCGAATACTTCCACCGGGTTCAACAATTGCTGTGATACCATGTTTTGCGGCAAATTCAACACAGTCATCCATTGGAAAGTATGCATCTGAACCTAATACTGCGTTTGCATAATCAGGCTTAGTTTCAGCCTTCTTGATAGCAATCTTAGTTGAATCAATACGGTTAGGTTGACCAGAACCAACACCTAAGGTCTGATGGTCGGTGGTAACTACGATTGCATTACTTTTAACGTGCTTAACAGCGTTTTGAGCAAATGCTAAAGCCTTCATTTGCTTTTCAGTTGGTTGTTTCTTTGAGACAACTTTGTATTCCGTTGGTTCTTCATGAAGTAAGTCACGTTCTTGAACTAACATTCCACCTAGCACACTTACTAAATCTTTCTTGTCAGGGTTAATCTTATCGAAATCAACAGTTAATAGACGGATGTTTTTCTTCTTAGCTAATACGTCGTAAGCTTCGTCAGTAAATGATGGAGCAATTACTATTTCCAAGAAGATAGCGTGCATCTTTTCGGCTGTTGCTAGGTCAACTTCTCGGTTTAAAGCGATGATTCCACCAAAGATTGAAGTTGAATCTGATTCATAAGCTAGGTTCCAAGCAGTTAGCAAGTCATCTGCAGTTCCAATACCACATGGGTTCATGTGCTTTAATGCCACAACAGTAGCTTGATCTGGAAATTCTGCGACAATACGAAGGGCGGCGTCTGCATCCCTAACGTTGTTGTATGATAGCTTCTTACCATGTAATTGTTTTGCATTAGCTAGCGAATATTTTTCAGGAATTGGTTCCTTGTAGTATGCCGCTTTTTGGTGACTGTTTTCACCGTAACGCATTGCTTCTACCTTTTCATATGTGAAAGTTAGCTTTTCTGGGAATTCTTCTTTGGTTAGGTAGTTGGCGATTAAAGCATCGTAAGCAGCAGTATGTCTAAATACCTTCGCTGCCAAACCGCTTCTGTATTCAGCATCAATTTCATCGGCGTCGTATCTTGCAATGTAGTCGTCATAGTCAGATACATCAGTAATTACGATCACGTCTTGGCTGTTCTTAGCAGCGGCTCTTAGCATTGAAGGACCACCGATATCAATATTTTCAATTGCATCGGCATATGTAACGTCTGGTTTTTCAATTGTTTCTTTAAATGGATACAAATTGACACAGACCAAATCGATTAATCCAATATTTTGTTCCTTTAGTTGTTGCATGTGTTCTTGATTGTCGCGACGAGCAAGAATTCCAGCGTGAATACGAGGATGTAATGTCTTCACACGACCATCTAGCATTTCTGAAAAATTAGTAATTTCTTCAACAGCGATCGCATCAACACCATTGTCCAATAATGTCTTCAATGTTCCACCAGTTGAGACAATATCGTAATCGCGTTGTTCTAGTTGCTTGGCAAATTCAACAATTCCATTCTTATCTGAGACACTTATCAATGCTAACTTTTTCAATTTAAATAACTCCCTTTTTAATTAATTGTAAAATCGTGCGTGGGTACAACTGATGTTCAACATCATGAATTCGATTTTCCAAATCCGCTAACGAATCACCTTCTTTTCTAAAAACCTCTTCTTGAGCAATAATCTGACCAGAGTCAATCCCCGAATCCACAAAATGAATCGTGACTCCCGTCTTATTAACTCCAGAATTATATGCATCTAGAATTCCTTGTTTTCCTGGAAAACTCGGTAGCAATGCTGGATGGATATTAATAATCTTGTTAGGAAAAGCATTTAGCAATGTATCACCTACAATACGCATATACCCGGCGAGTATAATAACTTTTACACCTTGTTCCTTTAATGCCTCTAAGATACGTCCCTCACGAATAGATCTTTTTTCACCCTTATGAAGCTCTTCTATCAAGACGTCAATACCTTTTCTTTTCGCTCTTTGCACTACATAAGCATCATGATGATCACATACTAATAACCTAATATCGATTGGTAGCTCTGCTTCAGCAATGGCGTCGAAGTTAGTTCCATTTCCGGAAGCAAAAATGGCAACCGGAAGCTTAGTCGATTTCAACTGCTTGTTGCTCACGTTTTACCACCTCACCAATCTCAAAATATTCTAGGCCGTTGTCTGTAAAGTAGTTGGTCACTGCTTGAACGTACTCTTCAGGAGCAACTAATACCATGCCAATTCCCTGGTTAAATACCAAATCCATATCACTTTGATCAAGGTTTCCCCAATCTTGTAGGCACTTGAAGATATTTGGCACTGACCAAGATGAACGGTCAATTTTAGCAGTCAAATCATTCGGAATTACTCGAGATAAATTATCAGCAATTCCTCCACCGGTGATATTGGCAATTGCATGAATCGCACCAGACTCAACGATTCCCTTAACATAGTGATAGTACAAACGCGTTGGGGTTAGTAATTCATCAATTAATGGTTGTGATAGTCCTTGGTATGTGGCGTTTAAATCAAGATTGGCATCCTTGATAATCTTTCGAACTAATGAGTACCCATTAGAGTGAATTCCAGATGACTTCAAACCGATTAACTTGTCACCTTTTTCCACGTTTTGTGAACCTAACAAACGCTTTTTATCAGCAATTCCTACCGCAAAACCGCTAAGGTCATAATCATCTTTCTTATAGATACCAGGCATTTCAGCCATTTCTCCTCCAATCAAGGAAAGGCCAGCTTGCTTACATCCCATCACAACACCAGAAACGATTTCTTTAATTTCTTCCGGAAGTAATTTACCAATTCCGATGTAATCTAAGAAAAATAATGGTTTCGCACCTTGTGCCAAGATGTCATTAGCACACATTGCGACCAAATCAACACCAATTGTGGTGTGACGTTTAGCTTGAATTGCTAACATCAACTTAGTACCCACACCATCAGTTCCTGAAATCAAAACTGGATCATCATATTTAGCGAAATGTGATTGAAGTGAATACATTGCGCCGAATCCACCTAGGCCATCAATTACGCTTTGATCATAAGTAGAAGCAACCATATTTTTAATGGAATCTACTGCCTTTTCGCCACTCTCAACATCGACACCGGCTTCTTTATATTGGTTAGCCATTCACTTCATCCTCCTCATATAGATGTAGTCTTTTTGCTTCTGAATCATATGTTTCTTGGTAGTCATACAAAGGTGTTGGATACTTGCCGTCAAAATAGGCTGTACACAAACCATGGTATTGATTGTCGCAATCAAGATCGATTGCATTGATTAACCCCTCAACACTTAGATACTTTAAAGAATCAGCTCCGATGATGTTTTTAATTTCTTCAACACTGTGATTGGCACCGATTAATTCGCTTGGCTTTTGAATATCGATTCCGTAAAAACATGGGTACTTCAAATCAGGTGAAGCAATTCGAACGTGGACTGATTTCGCTCCAGCATCCTTTAACATTTTGACGATAAAACGACTGGTAGTTCCACGGACGATTGAGTCGTCTACTAAGATGACGTCCTTGTCCTTGATGACTGATTTAACAACGGAAAGTTTCATTGAAACCCCGCGTTCACGTCGTTCTTGAGTTGGCTCTATAAATGTTCTGGCAACGTATTGATTCTTAATCAATCCCATTTCGTATGGAATGCCACTTTCAATTGCATATCCCATCGCCGCAGAAAGCGATGAGTTTGGCACCCCAATCACAACATCAGCCTTGGTTGGATTTTCGCGAGCCACCAACGCTCCCATACGTTTTCTAGCCTCATGAACCGAAACACCATGAATTACAGAATCAGGACGAGCGAAGTAAACATATTCCATTGAACAAATGGTTAGTTCAGTATCTTCGGTAAAGTGGTCAATCTTGATTCCAGAGTCATCAACAATAATGACCTCTCCTGGTTGAACATCCCTTACATATTCGGCTTGAACTTGATCTAAAGCACATGTTTCACTGCAGATAACCACAGCGCCGTCTTTTCTTCTTCCGACAACCAAAGGACGTAATCCGTTGGGGTCACATACTGCATACATTGCGTCTGGACTAAGTAATACATAGGCAAAACCACCGTGCATTTGATTGGCAGCTTCCTTGATACGACCTAAGAAAGTTTCTTGATTACTAACTTCAATCAAGTCACCGAAAATCTCACTATCAGAATCAGATTGGAAGATAGTTCCAGTTTTTCTAAGCATTTCTTTTAGAGTGTCAGCATTAGTTAAGTTTCCATTATGTGATAGTGCAAAATGAGTTTCGGTGTTTTCAAACATAAATGGTTGAACATTGTTGATGGTATGGCTTCCAGCAGTTGCGTAACGAATGTGGCCTAGTGCTGCATTTCCATGTAATCGATCAAATGAATGTGGGTCATCAAAAATAGCTCCAAGTAAACCTTGTCCGCGATATCGGTTTAGTCGTTTATTAGCGTCAATGGCAAGAATTCCAGCACCTTCTTGACCACGATGCTGCAAAGCGTGGAGACCACTGTAAGCGACTTTGGCAGCCGGACCTTCAACACCCCAGACTCCAAAAACACCACATTCATCGTTTAAGCTTTTGACTTCATTTGGCATGATAAACTTTCCTTCCAGATGGTTTTTAATGTAGTCACATCATCAACATATTGACCATCTTGTAGTCGTAGATTGATTTGTTGACTATCGTCGGTTACTCCAATCAAATGGGCTTTTTTACCAGCTAGTTTTTCAAAGGATTCTCGGTCTTCTTGGCTGACTGATACCACATATCTTGATTGAGTTTCTGAAAATAATTGTGCTTTAGTAATATCGATTTCACCATTTAAACCAAGATCGTTTTCAAATAATGATTCCAGTAGCGATACGATAATGCCACCTTCGCTCACATCGTGAGCAGATTCAATTAGGTGGTTATGAATTAAATCAAGAATTAAACGTTGGTTGCTAAATTCTTCTTCCAGGTCAAAATGAATTTTTCCTGAAATTTGGCCTTCTAGATGTTTTTGAATTTCTGAACCTGCAAAATCATCATTTGTGTCTCCAATAACGTAGACTAATTCACCAGTTTCCGAAAAGTCAGATTTAGTGATGTATTGATTATCTTCAATTAAACCAACCATCCCAATCATTGGAGTTGGGTAAATCGCCTTGTTATCAGTTTCGTTATATAGAGAAACGTTCCCAGCAATTACTGGTGTATCGAATTTTTCACAAGCCTTAGATATTCCTTCAACTGATTGATCCATTTCAAAGTAACTTTCTGAATCGTCAGGATTTCCAAAGTTCAAGCAGTCAGTGATACCGATTGGCACGGCACCGCTAGCAACAATATTTCTAGCAGCTTCTGATACAGCAATTTGACCACCTAGTTTTGGATTAAGGTAGATGTAACGACCGTTGGCATCAGTAGTCATTGCAAGTGATTTATTAGTTCCGCGAACACGAATCACTCCTGAGTCACTACCAGGTTGAACGACAGTGTTGGCTTGAACACGACAATCATATTGACGGTAAACTGACTCTTTAGAAGCGATTGTGGGTTGCCCAATAATCGTCTTAACCATGACATTAACGTTGCTAATAACTGGCACTTTGGCTTCTTTAACGTTCTTTAAACGTTCAGGTTCTACAACATCGTGTTGGTATTCTGGAACATCGTTTACCAAACTTGAAGTTGGAATGTCACAAACAACTTCACCATGATGAATCAATCTGTATTGTTTATCATCATTAACATGACCAATGACAACAGCGTCTAGGTGATGTTTTTCAAAGATTTCAAGAATTTCATCTTCATGGCCCGCTTTGACACAAAGCAACATTCTTTCTTGTGATTCGGATAGCATAATTTCATATGGCGTCATCCCAATTTCTCTTTGAGGAACTAAGTCTAAATCAAGATCCACTCCACTATTAGCTTTGTCAGCCATTTCAGCTGAAGAAGATACTAGACCAGCTGCACCCATGTCTTGAATTCCAACTAAGATATCCTTGTGGTTATGAGTCACTTCCAGACATGCATCAACAAGTAATTTTTCCATAAATGGATCACCAACTTGAACCGCAGAACGATCAGATTCTTCTTCAGTACTGAATTGACTTGAAGCAAACGTTGCACCGTTAATTCCATCACGTCCAGTCTTAGCGCCGACGTAGATGATGGAGTTTCCAGCACCTGAAGCTCTTCCTGCCTCGATGTCTTCTTGGTCCATCAATCCGACACACATAACATTTACCAAAGGGTTACCGTCATAACATGGATCAAAACTTATTTCACCACCAACTGTTGGCACCCCAATACAGTTACCATAACCAGCTATTCCAGCAACAACCTTATCTAATAAAAATCGATTTTTATCATTAGTTAATTCACCGAAACGAAGACTATCTAAAGAAGCGACCGGTTTAGCTCCCATTGAGAAAATATCCCTGATGATTCCACCCACACCAGTAGCAGCACCTTCATAAGGTTCAACATAGCTTGGATGGTTATGACTTTCGGCTTTAAATACCACCGCTTGGCCATCACCAATATCTAAAACTCCAGCACCTTCCCCAGGTCCTTGTAGAACACGAGAACCATCTGACCAGAATTTTCTTAAGACAGGCTTAGAATTCTTGTATGAGCAGTGTTCGCTCCACATTCCTGAGTACAAACCAGTTTCGGTGTAGTTAGGCAAGCGGTGCAAAATGTCATTTGAAATTAAGTTATATTCAAAATCAGTTAAACCCCAGTCTTGGTAAATCTTTTGATCTTTAATATCTTGGGGTGTAATTGTCTTTGGCTTTTCCATCTTGTTAGCTCCTAACGTGATTTAATAATGACTTGAACAACTTCAAGCCGTCAGTTCCACCTAAAATACTCTCAACGGCACGTTCTGGATGTGGCATCATCCCTAAAACATTACCTTGTTCGTTCACAACACCAGCGATGTTATCGCAACTACCGTTCGGATTGTCTTCGTAAGTGAAAACGATTTGATCGTTAGCTTTTAATTGAGCTAAAGTTTCGTCATCACAGTAATAATTACCTTCACCATGGGCGATTGGAATATCAATCACTTCTGACTCTTCGTATTGGTCGGTAAACATTGTGTCGTTATTTTGAACACGAAGCTTGGACCAATCAGAGATAAATTCCATGCTAGTGTTGTGTTGAAGCGAACCTGGTAGTAAGTTTGCTTCAGTTAAAATTTGAAATCCATTGCAGACACCCAATACCGGTTTACCTTCAGCGGCCATTTCCTTAACCGATTCCATAACTGGTGCAAAACGAGCTACGGCACCACTTCTTAGATAATCACCATAGGAGAAACCACCTGGGATTAAGACACCATCATATCCATCTAGATTAGTTGCGTCTGAAGTAACTAAATCGACGTCTTCATTTAATGAATCGCGGACTGCATAGTACATATCCATGTCACAGTTAGAGCCGGGAAAACTAATTACTGCAAATTTCATTTCGCCACTTCCTTTAAATCAAATTCAAATGATTCCATATTGTGGTTTACTAATAAGTCTTTAGCAATATCATTAACAACCTTTGATGCTTCATCTTCGCTATCAGCTTGGATGTTAACTTCAAAGTACTTACCTTGTTTAACGGCGTCGACCTTGTCGTAACCCAAACGTTGTAAGGCGTTCAATACCGCTTCACCTTGAGGATCTAAAATTGATGCTTTGTGATGAACATAAATTTGTGCTAAATACATATTTCTTCCTCCCTAAATGGCTGCTCGTAAACGATGTAGAATTTCTAGGTACCCTGGCATCATATCGCCAGCTTCTTTTCTAAAGACATCTTTATCTAGTGATTCGTTTGTGTCTTTATCAAGTAAACGACATGAATCAGGTGATATTTCATCAGCTAAAATAATTTCACCATTTTCGTTAATCCCAAACTCTAGTTTGAAATCAACTAAAGTAACGTTCATCTTGTCGAATAATCCTTTTAGGATTTGGTTAACTTTTAGACCATTAGCTTCTAGTTGAGTTAACTTATCAGCTTCGATTAAATCCAAACCAATTGCATCAGACTTCGTAACGATTGGATCGTGCAAATCATTGTCTTTATAAAAAAATTCGACAACTGGTTCTTTCAATGTTTGAAGATAATCAGTGCCGAATCTTTTTTGGAAATGTCCGGCAGCAAAGTTTCTAATTACAACTTCCAGCGGAATCATTTCAACTTTTTTATTTAATTGATCTGTTTCGTTCACACGTTCAATAAAGTGAGTATCAACGCCATTTTCGTTTAAGTATGTGAAAATCATACTTGAAATTTCGTTATTAACTGCGCCTTTGTTTTCGATTAATTCATTACGCAAACCATCCCCTGCAGTGGTGTGGTCAGTATAGTGCACACGCAATACACTTGAATCATCGGTGGTATAAAGTTCTTTAGTCTTACCTGATGTAACTAATGTAGTCATTTTAATTCTCCTCATCTAAATAATTTAACGTCTTGCAATAATTGATCGATTGATGAACCAGTCACGGTGATGTGACCCATCTTTCTTTGATGTTTAATTTCAGCCTTACCATAATCATGAAAGTTCCAATTAGGATGGTTAACTAACTCGTTTCGACCGAGTGTTAAATTGTCACCCAATAGGTTCACCATAACGGCGTTATCATTTAACTTGATATCTGGTAAAGATAGATTACAAATACTTAAAATATGTGCTTTAAATTGAGAAACATTGCAGGCCTCAATAGTGTAATGACCTGAATTATGTGGTCGTGGTGCCAGCTCGTTAACAAGAAGTCTACCATCTTCCATTAAGAAGAATTCGATTCCTAAAACACCGACTAGCTTCATTTCTGAAGCAATGTTTTCGGCAATCTGTTCAGCATTTTTATGAACCTTTCCATTAGTTCTTGCTGGTACGATACTAGTGTGTAATATATGGTCTTGATGAATATTTTCGCTAAGTGGGAAGACAATCACCTTGCCGGAAACATCTCGGTCTACCATTATGGAAACTTCCTGTACAAAAGGTTGCTTTCTTTCGTAGATCCACTCAATGCCGTCCAAGTGTTTAATGACTTCCTTTAAATCAGATTCACTATTAATGTCGAATTGACCGTGGCCATCGTAACCACCCTCTGCGGTTTTTAAAATCGCAGGAGTAGATATTTTTTGGTACGCTTTCAACAGGTCGTCGGCGTTATTTACTGGCATGTAGTCAGTAACAGGTGCTCCAATGCTTTGTAAAAAGCCCTTTTCCTTGTTTCGGTTGCTAGTGATTTCTAGTTCACTAACTGGCTGTGGGATATATGTAGTATCCGAAACCTTTTTAATTGCTTCTTGATCGACGTTTTCAAACTCATAGGTTAAAACATCTGATTTATCAGCTAACTGCTTAATGGCTGTTTCATCATCATAGTCGGCGATAATTTGAAAATCTGCAACTTGTGCTGCTGGAGCGTCAGGTGTTGGATCTAAGACTCCAACCTTATAACCCATTTCTTTGGCAACCAGTGCCATCATCTGTCCAAGCTGACCACCACCCAAAATTCCGATAGTAGCTGGTGGCAAAATTGGTTTAGTGTAATTGTTCATTACTATCAATTGCCTCCCTTGTTTGTCTTTCACGGAAATCATCTAGACTTTGCGCGATTTTGTCATTGCTAATTGCTAAAATCTGAGCCGCTAACAATGCAGCATTCTTAGCACCAGCGTCGCCAATTGCGACGGTCGCAACTGGTACTCCTGAAGGCATTTGAACGATTGATAGCAATGAATCAACTCCATTTAAGGTGCTGGTCTTAACCGGAATCCCTATTACCGGTAAAGTCGTATTTGCCGCTAACATTCCTGGTAAATGTGCTGCGCCACCCGCCGCAGCAATAATCACCTTATATTGTTCGTATTTTGCCGAACTGCCAAAAGCCTGTAATTCATTTGGCATCCGGTGAGCTGAGATTATTTTAGTGTTATAACTAATTCCTAGACTATCCAAAGTATCAATTGTTCCTTGTATTTTAGGCAAGTCAGAGATTGAACCCATTACAACTGCTACATCCATTTTTTAAAGTCTCCCCTCTAAATGGTTAAATTCATCATAACAAGTCAATTAACATTCGTCAACTAAAAAGCGAACAATATTTAAAAATAGTATATTATAGTTCGTAAAAATAGAATGTCGGCACAAAAAAAGACCAACTTAGAAAAGTCGGTCTTTTTTCACTATTTAAATTCAGAAAACGTCTTATAAATCATTTTGTACATTCGATATTGATCGTATGCATTAAATTTATCATGTAATGACACGATAATCACACGGTTCTTATTTGGTAGTTGACTGGTACTTACTAGACAGTTACCTGCCAACGGAGTGTATCCCGTCTTTAAACCATCAACGTGTAATGCTGCATCATATCTTAGTCCACCCGCTAGTAATTCATTTGCATTCTTTAGAGTTTGACCACTTTGGTGGTAGCGATAAATCTTAGCATCATTTACAACAGCTGGATATAGCTTCAATAGATGTGAAGCAATCACAGCTAGTGCTTTAGCAGATACACGGTTATAGTCATAACGTGATCCATAACGAATATAATATGGATATAAATCGGAGTTTTCCAAACCAGATGAGGAAACGAAGTGAGCTTGAGAAGCAATCCCCCATGCCTTCGCTTGTCTGTTCATCTTCTTGATGAACTTATTGTTAGTTCCAGATACCCATTGGCCAAGTGCAATGGTTGCACTATTAGATGAGGCAATTAATGAAGCCTTATACAAGTTTCTAACGCTGTACTTCTTGTTAGCTTTTAATACGTAACTGCCCAGAGAATGATGTCTACTCATTCTTGCTAAACTTGGTGATATTTTAACTTTTTGTTTCCATCCATTTTTGGTAGTTTGTGCTTTTTGAATCGCTAAGTATAATGTCATAATCTTAGCGGTCGAAGCAACGGCACGTTTGGATGTAGCATTCTTTTGGTAGTAAACCTGGTTAGTATCCATGTTCATGGCATAGGTAGCACTACTTGTCTTGTTGTACTTATCCATAGTTTTGGAGTACTTACTGTTGGCATTGGCACTTGCGCTCACAGTAACAAATGATGATCCAAGCATAAAAATAGCTAGAAACGATACCATTATGTTTTTGATTTTACTCATTTAAATTTATCCCCCTTAACGAAATCAATAGCTATATATTACAACGTTTTGACGGGATTTTAGTTTACAAATTATTACATTTATATTATGAATATTAAAAAAGGAGCCTAATAAGTAGACCCCTTTTTCTTATTACTATTTAATTGCTGATTTAACAGCTTCTTTTTCGGATTCAACCAATTCAACAGTACTTGTAATCGCTCTAGTATCCATCTTAATTTCACGGGTTAAACCTGGTGTGTCTAGTTTTGGTTCAAAGAATTCTTTGAATTCATCCAGACGGGTTCTGGTATGGAAAATGTTTGAGATAACCGTAATAAATGTAGCGAATTCCATATCACCACCAACAGTATCTTCTAGCCATTGCCATTCATTTCTGATCCAATCCCATGCGAATTGTTGACCAGCTGGATTTCTCAATACACCAGAGAACCAAGCACGTAAGTCTTGAGGTTTTACAACGCTACTGTCTTCAAAGTTAGCAACTAATTTTCCTAGTAACTTAGCATCGTTTGTTAGAGTTACTGCAGCACAAATATCTTGCTTGTAACTTGGGTCTGTTGATTGCTTGTATTCTTCGACTAATGAATCGAATTCTTCAGCGTTTGAGTAGTTCTTCATTTCATTAGCTAAGATATATACACGTGTATCAGCAGGTAATGATAATAAGTTATCTTGGTGATCTTGGAAGATTGCATGTGCGGCTTCGGCGAAATCCTTATTGCCATCATACAATGATGCACTTAAGATATATGGACGAGTTAACTTATCATTGTTACTTTCACCGTCAACACTAACTAGACCTAGTCGTTCTAGTTGTTTGTCACTTAGCTGTCTGTATAGTTTCTTCAAGTTATCTTCGTCTTCACTTCCGGGTTCAACGAACTTCTTCAAGTTGTTGGCTAGTGTGTAGACAGAATCATTAACAACATTAGATTTACTATCAGCAAATTGTTTTAATACCGGAACAACTCCTGCGTATGATACTTGCTTAGCTTCAGCTAATAAACGAAGGTCTTGTAATAATTGCATCTTATCGATTGGAGATAAGCTATTCGCATCGCTTAATATGTCAGCTTGTAATGTTTCATCATATTTAACGATAAAGTGTGAATTATTACCAATATTTACTCTAAATGGTTTTCCATTTAGCTTACGTAATTCTTGGTAGTCACCCAAATCAATAGTTTCTTCACTGAAGATGTCAGGAGCTTGGTCATAGTTAGCGTTTAAAGGAATTTGCCAACGACGGCCTTCATCCTTACCTTCACCTGTGAAAAATTGCTTTTGAGCTAGCTTCAAACGGTTATCTTCAACGTAAGCGTTCACAACTGGGTAACCTGGTTGTTCCAACCATGATTCCATAATCTTGCCCAAGTCCATACCTGCAGCCTTACCAAGTGCATCCCATAAATCAGCACCCGCAGCGTTACCGTACTTGTGAGCAGCAAAATAGTTCTTTAGACCTTCACGTAGTGCATCATCACCAATCAAGGCACGAACCATTACTAACATTCTGGCACCCTTAGCATAAACGATTGCTGCATCAAATAATGCATCAATTTCTGCTGGGTGATGGACGTCAACGTGTACTGATTGAACACCGTCCACAGCATCACGTTTTAACGCTGCAGGAACGTCTGTTGTTTGGAATACTTCCCAAATGTTCCATGAAGGTTCGATTGCATCAATTGCAACATATTCCATCATGTTCGCAAAACTCTCGTTCAACCATAAATCATCCCACCATCTCATAGTTACTAGGTCACCAAACCATTGATGAGCTAATTCATGGGCAATCACTGTAGCAACAAGTTGCTTCATTTCAAATGAAGTGTTATCTGGATCTAGCAATAGATAAGCTTCACGATAAGTTACTAGTCCCCAGTTTTCCATCGCACCTGCTGAAAAATCAGGTAGGGCTAATTGCCATGAATGTGGAAGTGGATATGGGGTTTGGTAAAAATCTTCGAAGAATTCGATTGAACGCTTGGCAATATCTAAGGCAAAATCTAATGTTTTAGCGTCATGGGCTTTAGTACCAAACACACCAACTTTAACGCCACTCTTGGTTTCAGTCATCTTGCTTTGCATATCACCAAAAGCAAATGCGACTAAATAAGTAGACATTTTTACAGTTTCGTCAAAATAATGAACGCCATTTTCAACTTTTACTTCTGGCATATTTGCTATAGCAGTTTCCCCAGGTTGTTCATCAAACTTAAGCGCTAGTTTAAACTTAGCTTTTGCTTCTGGTTCATCAATACATGGGAATGCTTGTCTAGCAAAGTTAGTTTCAAATTGAGTCCCTACAAGTTGTTTTTGTTCACCATTAACTTGGTAGTATGAGGGGTAAATTCCCATCATAGTATCTGTTAACTTAGCTGAGTATTCAATTGTTACTGCCACTTCCCCGGTCTTCCCTAAGGAAACGTTAATTACTTCATTATCATTATCCACGTTAAATTCAACGGCATCACCATCTACCAAAACGCTAGTAACATCAAAGTCTTTTTCATGAATGCCAATTTCTTCTTCACTTGCATTACCGTAAATTGTGGTCTTTCCACTAAATTTCTTTTCACTACGGTTAACATCTAAGAAAATATCGTAGTGATCAGGTTGAAATCGATTAAATAATCTAACTAATTCAGCCATCAATAACACTCCTTCTTTATCATCGTTTTCTCATTATTTTTTAATTGTACGCTATCTAAATATAAAATGCTACAAATATATTGTAGTAGCTAAAACGTTTTTATGCACATGTTAACATTTTTATATTTTTCTTTATAAAAGCTTTAATTCCTTTAACAAAACTTAACTTTATAATCATAGATATTTTTAGATAGGTAGTCTATCATTTTTATTATTAAATTAATAATAAAAGGGGAATATTTATATGAAAAAAAATTCTATTAAAACTGCCATACTTTTCTCTACCTTAGTATTTGGAACAGTTCAAGCAAATGCTTTAGTGCATCAAAATGAAACATTCTCTGTTGTGGCTCACGCTGAGAGCGACACATCTACAACAAATATTAACCAAATTAAAGATTCAACTATTAAAAACATCCTACTAACATCCGTTAATAACCAAGAAAACAAGGGATACCAAAACGCTTCAGAAATAACTAATGATGACTTACAAAATCTAACTAGCATTAACTATACTGGAAACGGATCCGATAAGATTCTTTCATTAGACAATTTCAATATAAACAGTCTACCTAACATTAAATCAATCAATATCACAAATGTTGATATGAGTAGCATCAAAGATTTAAGTCCTTTTACTCAATGGAATAAAATATCAAGTATTTCATTAAGTGGAAACAATATTTCTAGTGAACAATTAAATACATTAGGAAAATGGTCAGCAAATGATCTAACTAATTTGAATTTATCCAACAATAATATTTCAAAGCTTGCATTTTTAAAGAATATTTCAATGCCAAACATTAAATCAATTGATATTAACCACAATCAAGTGGATGATTTCACACCAGTTGTATCTCAAGACTGGACTAAACTAACTGATTTGAATGTTGGTTTTAATAACATTGAAGATATTTCTCCAATCGCAACAGTTAATTGGCCTAGTCTTCAAAACTTAAATGTCGAAAATAACAAAATTTCTGATATTTCAGTAATTTCCTCAGCAAATTGGCCAAACTTACAATATTTAGATGCTGACAACAATAACATCAGCAATATTAACGCGTTTGCTGATACTAACTGGACTAATTTACAAACAATTTCAGCTTCTGGAAATAAGATTCAAAATGTTAATGCATTAGCCGGTAAATCTTCCAAATTCAACAATTTAAACATTTTCAAAGTAAGTAATAATGAGATTAATGATATTTCATGGATGAACGGATATAGATTTAGCTATAAATCAATTGCTACTGATCAAAAAGTTAATGATAATCAAGTAATTATCAAGCCTGAAAACGGACAAAGCGTTCTGGTTCCAATAACAATTAAAGATGTAACATTGGGTAATAGTATAAACTCATCATACCTTGTAAGTGATGATGATAATGGTGCTAATTTAGAAGCATCAAATATTTCTGACCCTAATGCCACTATTATTGGAAATGACGGACAACCATTTAAACTAGTACAATCAAGTCAAACTGTTTCAAACAGTTATTCCAACGGTATTAAGGGAATCAACCTAAAATATGATGGTTCAAACACTTCCACAGTTACATTTAATTTCGCTTCTAACTTTGGTATTAATCAAAACACATATTTCACTGGACTATACACTTTAAAAGTCAACTGGGCAACTGCTAATACCCAAAGCAAAAACGTTAAAGTGACCGTAAACTATGTTGATCAAAATGGAAATCCTATTAGCAAACCGGAAACTAAGACTGTAAACTTTACTGAAACTGGTAAAAAAGTCGACGCTACTGGAGAACAAATTTGGAACAACGATTGGAAAGCCACAGGAGACACTAATTACTCATTTAGCAGCCCATCAGTTGATGGATATAAACTTGCTGATGAATCACAACAAACTATTAACGGAAATGTAAATAGTGATTCTGGTGATATAAACGAAACTGTTGTATACAAAGCTACCCAAAGTGAATCAAACTCTGACTCTAATTCAAACTCTTCCGCTTCAAGCAGTTCTAGTGCTCAATCTTCTTCTTCCAGCTCTGAAAACCAAAGCTCTAGCGCTCAATCTTCTGCTTCCAGCTCTGTAGCTCAAAGTTCTAGTGCTCAATCTTCTGCTTCTAGCTCTGAAAGCCAAAACTCTAGTGCTCAATCTTCTGCTTCTAGCTCTGTAGCTCAAAGTTCTAGTGCTCAATCTTCTGTTGCCGGCAGCCACAGCAACAATGCAGGTAATCCTACATCAAAGAAGAGTTCTACTAACACTACTCCAAGCAGCAAATCATCATCAAATCATGGTAATAACGCTGGTAATCCAAACAGAACCGTTACCATTAAGCATGTAGATCCAGCTGTGCCGGGTAACAATAACAAGGCTTCTCATCATGATGCTGAAAGTAAAAACAAGTTACCACAAACTGGTGACAAAACTGAACAAAATGTGCTAATCTCTCTTGGTGCAGTTGCAATCGCTACTGCATTAGGACTAGCTGCATTTGCTCTACGTCGTAAAAATAAATAACGATTAATCAAAAAGACCCCCGAAATTAATTCGGGGTTTTTTTAGAATAGAGAATTTAAGCGTTTTAAATCATTAATATTAAATTTACGATGCTTACCATCAACTAATTTATTACTCTTTTCGTCATGATTTACCAAACTATATTGAGATTGATCTTTAATAAATTCCTTAATAATTGCTTTTAACCACTTAGTGCTCTTAGTTTGGGTGATTTTCATCTCGACTTCTTTTTGAATAACTTGCGTAGCGTCGTTTAAATCCTTTTGTGAACTGGTAATATCATATGTATCATCGCCATAATCAAAGTATTCGTTCATAAAATTGATATATTGTGTTTCTAGACGTTTACTTGGCCACCATGCCATAAGAATTGGTCGACGATCCTTAGAAGTTGAGTTTTCCCACTTTTGCCCATTTCTAAGAATCATCTTTGGTCGATACCACGTGTTAAATGTCAGGTACCCGTCTACAGTTGATATGTTTTGTTCATCAATCTTGTAAAACGCATTATTTTTCGAATAATTGTTTTGCGGATTATACGCTGGTTTTACAATTCCTGAAGTTTCCGCTCTTGAATTCGAGATTGATAAAATCAAACCAACTCCAAACAATGCTGCCACTATCATTGCACAAGTCACAATCGACAATAGCAGTTTTTTGCGCAAGAAACTCAGCTGTCCTTTTTTCATTATAAGCACTCCTAGTTTCATATTATGATACTAATTTTACCACAAAAGAATATTTCTCTTGCTTCATTGATAAAATCATGAAATATTAGATATTATTGTTTAATTCTAGGAGATGTTTATATTGAAAGCAAAGATGTTGTTTAGGATCATCTTGTACATAATTGGACTAAATGTTTTAGCACTTGGTACAACGCTATTCGCATGCGGAAAACTCGGGGTTAGTTCGTTAGTATCTGTACCACAAACTTTATCATTTATTTTAAATACTACTTTAGGTCATGCCACTACGATGTTCTTTATTGTTTTGGTGGTCATCCAATTAATTATCATTAGAAAATTTGAATTAAAAATAGTTTTACAATTGGTCCTAGCATTTATTTTTGGTTGGCTGGTTGATTTTTATGGATTAACCGTTGGATTGAAACGAATTCCATTACAGGGATATGCTGAAAAAATCCCAGTAACTTTACTAGCTATTCTATGTACAGCATTAGGGATTTTTATGATGGTAAAAGCATCTTTCGTCCTAATTCCGGCTGATGGATTTGTTAATGTCATCAGTGATAAATTTAATAAACCATTTGGCCAAATGAAGTTTTGTTTTGACGCATCCATGATCGTCATCACAATCTTTTTAGGGTTGGCATTTTTACACCGCATTACTTCAATTGGGATTGGAACTGTTTTAGCAGTCCTTTTTGTTGGTCAATTGATTAACCTATTTAATTATATTGTGGACAAGACTAAAAAAGCTTAGAGCATTCGCTCTAAGCTTTTTTGTTATTTAAATGTACGACGATAATCTAGATAATAACTAATTATATATGCCAATACATAAAACACAATAAACTCAAAATTAATATTGTCTGACAATGCCAAATCAATATAAATTATTATTACTAAAGTGATTAATAGTGTAAATGAACGATTAATAAAATGGCTTCTTAGACATTTCTTTCGTTCTTCTTCATTATCATATTCATAATCATCTAATCCGTAACGTTTGATAACCATCGTCATATATATCGAAGAAATAAGCAATGCAAGAAAGTTAACAAATATTAAAACATTTATTACAATCATCGGACTATACAAATTGGATAATACCATCAATACAAATGTTGAAACAAAAAGATAAGTCGTTATTCCCATCGCAATTTTATTTCCAGCTTCATTAATGACACTTCTAATAAATTCATCAAAAGGTCTATTGATGCCGTAACTAAATTTAACTAATTTTGTAAAAAAAGATTCTTTCATATTCATTCACCTCATCTTTTAAATAGACGACAATACTGCATATAAATTGCCACCAAATTACCAGTAAAATAACCGATAAAAATTGGCCAAATACTTTGATACATTCCCATATATCTGAACCAAGTAGAAATCGGATACATAGCGAGTAACAAAATCAATACAGACATGAATAATCTGCTAATAATAAATCTTTTACTATAAATCTTTCGTTCTTCTTCATTATCAAATTCATAGCGATCCAATTTATTTTTTCTAATGATTCTACCTATATATGCACTTGCAACAAAATACACAAAGGTATCGGCAATAATTAAGCCACTTACTACATTCATAGGACTAAACCAACTTATCAGTACCATCAATGCATATGCTGAAATAATAAGATATACCATTAACCAAATCGCGATTTTATTTCCAGCGTCGTTAATGACGTCCTTGGCAAACTCGTCAAACGGTTTGCTAATTCCATAAAAATTTTTAACTAGTTTTATAAACAAAGGTTCCTTCACCGGTTATTCACTCCTTCATTCCAAAATAAAGTATTTAAATCTGTTTTTAGTGCTTTGGCAATATTGAAACATAGCTTCAAGCTCGGATTGTATTCTCCCTTTTCAATTAAGCTTAACGTTTGACGTGAGATCCCAACAGTCTTAGCCAAATCCTTTTGCTGCACATTTTCTTTTGTGCGTATTTCTCTAACACGATTTTCCAAAATGTTGCTCCTCTGATTATCATGTGATTTTTATATCAATTTAGGTAATATATATATTCCATATGTAAACTATATGTTACATGAATTAAAAATGCAAGTATAAAAAAAGACATCTTTTTAGACGTCTCTTTTCTTATCATTTATGATATGGACTACCTTCATTAATCATGAAGGCACGATAAATTTGTTCAGTTAGCACTAAACGCATCAATTGATGTGGCAAAGTAAAACGACCAAATGAAATTTGAGTGTCAGCACGTTTTAAAACCTTTGGTGCAAGACCAAGCGATCCACCAATCACAAAAGTAATATCTGAATGACCATATGTGGCCAACTTATCAATTTCTTTGGCGAATTCTTCAGATGCACGTTCTTTTCCAAGAATAGCTAGTGCATATACATACTCCTTGTCAGCAATCTTATCTAAAATTCTGGTTCCCTCTTTATCCATGACGTCTTGCATCTCAGATTCACTAAGGGATTCAGGCGCTTTCTCATCTGGAACTTCAATAATCCGAAACTTACAAAAACGTGATAAACGCTTGCTGTACTCATCAATTCCGGCCTTAAAATACTTTTCTTTTAATTTTCCAACCACAACTAGTTTAATATTCATTTGTGAAATCTCCTTTTTGAATTTTAGAACCACTATATTTAGTATGTGGAAATGTTGTTAACTACTACTAATATTGTCCACAGATTGTCAAGGTTTTTCACGAGTTATCCACAACTGTGTATATGCCATTTCGACCCGTGTAACACTCAAGAAATATTGACACACAGGCGTTTAACAGCACCGCGTTTTCCGTGTAACTTTCTTTTCCACAATGTTATCCACAGAGTTATCCACATGAGGTGGAAAACTAAAAAATGGCGATAATTATTGATTTTTCGGGCATATATATAGATCGAAAAAATTTTAATTCTTCTAGTTATACACCGAATGTATGTTTTTTTCTTTGTGAAAAGTTTTGGATTAAAATTTCACAAAGATTATTATACAAAATTAAGTAATCGTTCGTAAAATTTTATATAAAAAAAGCGTTGAATTTAATCAACGCTCTCATAAATAAATGGTAATTATTTAGTTGGTAATTCGCCTTCAACGATTTGGTCTAACGTTGTCATAGAAGGAATAAAGAACACGTTACCGGTCACTGGATCAGAAAAATCTAGTAAGCGGTCGGATTGCCCAAACATGTTTTCAAGCATGCGCTTAGTAACTGTCCAATGTCTAGCATAACCAATGAAGTATGTTCCGGTCTTACCTGAACTAGGATCTGAGAATGGGACATTCATTCTGACAATCTTGTGTTCAACACCATCGTCGTTATCTTGAGATGCGACGTTATGAGAATTTTCCAATTTTTCGTCATCTTCTAATTCTAAATCGGAGTATTTTTTTCTTCCGATAGCCTTTTCTTGGTCTTCCGTCTTTAATGCATTCCAAGCATCCATGTTGTGGATGTATTTTTGGGCAAATGCGTATGAACCATTTTCAAAATCAGGATCTTCATCCCCAATAATAGCGTATCCTGAAGCCTTTTGAATTTCAGGATTTTCAGTTCCATCAACAAATCCGATGATAGCTCGACCTTCAAAATATCTAAATCCCTTTGTTTCATCTTCAACGGTTGCAAAATCACGGTAGTAATTTCTAATTTGACTAGCAACTTCATATACAACTGCTTCTGAATCAGCACGAATGTGGATAAATAAATCGGCAGGTGTTGATGGTGAAGTATATTTAGGTCCCTTCACTGGTTTAAAGTCTTCTAATTCTTGTGGCTTCTTCGCGTCAGCAAATAGATAATCCCATGCTGAGTTAGAGAACCCAAACGCTACTTTCAAATGTTCTTCAGGATATCTGATATTCATTGAACGTAAAATGGCTTGTTCTCTAGATACTAATTCGACAACTTTTTCACGGTCATCGTCTGCGTTACTTCTATTAATAGTTAATGTCGTAAATAATACATTTTTTCCCGCATCTTTATATACGTCTTGTGCATCAGTAGGATCGAATGGCATGGTAGTACCTTCTTTCGTTATTTATAATGATTATAAACTAATAATCAATATTATTATAACTCATTTTAAACATGATGAACGATAAAAATTAAAAAAATTATTAAAATTTTGAGCATATATTATCATAAGTTTTTATTTAGCATTACAATGTTGGTGTATAAACATAAAGGGGGAATTATTCATGACCAAACTAACTACTGATGAAGGTCAACCATGGGCAGATAACAATCATTCATTAACTGCCGGAAATCGTGGCCCTGTTTTATTACAAGACTACCAATTAATTGAAAAATTAGCTCACTTTAACCGTGAACGTATTCCAGAAAGAGTAGTCCACGCTAAAGGCGCCGGTGCTAAGGGTGTTTTCACTCTTACCCGTGACATGAGCGATTATACAAAAGCAGACTTGTTCAACGGTAAAGGCAAGCAAACACCTCTTACCATTCGTTTCTCTGAAGTTGCTGGTGAATCAGGTTATCCTGATACCATCAGAGATGTGCGCGGTTTCGCAATGAAGTTCTACACTAATGAAGGAAATTACGACATCGTTGGTAACAACACACCTATCTTCTTTGTTAATGATCCTTTGAAGTTCCCAGACTTCATTCACTCACAAAAACGTGACCCTGCTACCCATCTTCGTTCAGAAGATATGCAATGGGACTTCTGGTCACACTCACCTGAATCACTTCACCAAGTAACCTATTTAATGGGTGACCGTGGTAATCCTGCTAGCTACGCTAACATGAATGGTTACGGTTCACATACATTCAAGTGGGTTAACGCCAAAGGAGAAGTTTACTGGGTTAAGTACCACTTCATCTCAGAACAAGGCGTTAAGAACATGACCGAAGACCAAGCCTCCAAGGTCGCTTCTGAAAACACTGACTACTTAATTCAGGATTTATATGACCGTATTAAGAATGGTGACTATCCTAAGTGGAAGGTATGTGTTCAATTAATTCCCTATGAAGAAGGATTAAATTACAAGTACGACATTTTTGATGTTACCAAGACCGTTTCTCACAAGGACTACCCACTACAAGAAATCGGTGAGTTCGTATTAAACGAAAACCCTGAAAACTACTTCAATGATGTTGAAGAAGCATCATTCTCTCCTGCTAACCTAGTTCCAGGAATTGAACCTTCAATGGATAAACTATTACAAGGTCGTTTATTTGCTTATAAAGACGCCGCTAGATACCGTTTAGGTGCCAACTACGAACATCTTCCTGTTAATAGTCCAAAAAACGAAGTTCATAACTATGCTCGTGACGGTTATATGTCCCAAGGTCAAAATGGTGACGTTAACTACGAACCAAATCAATATGAAGATGCTCCACACGAAGATCCTCATGCAAAGATTAAGCCATTTGCAGTTGAAGGCGAAGCCAACAGCTACAAGACCTATGACGAAGACCCATACTCACAAGCTGGTGCACTATATCACGTCTACTCAGACGATGAAAAAGACCGCTTAATTCAAGCTATCAAGAAACACCTAGGTAGCGTTAAGAGCCATGATACAAAAGTACGTCAAACTAAGCTATTCTACCGTGCAGATCATGACTATGGTAAACGCGTCGCAGACGCTTTAGGCCTAAATATGGATGAAATTTCTGAATAATTGATAAAAATTACGCTGGTATGATTGTTGTCATACCAGTGTTTTTTTGACTTTTGTTTCAGCAATGTAACAATTAATAATATAACTGTAACCATGTAATAACGTTACTGATATATAACTTCGATATAGTATTAACCATCATAAGAAATCGAAAGAAAAAATTTTTAAGGTATATATAAAGGAGTTATGTTTCTTGAATAACGTTACAAAATCTTTTATCAAATTCACAGTAATCGCATTTACATCATTATTAATTTTATTTGCAATTAATTTCGCTAAAAACGACATTCATGCTGATGCCTCAGTTAACTGGCAACACGTTGCTGAAAAGAATCTAAGCAAGAAAAACATCGCCGCAAGACGCTGGATTTCATTTCACGAATCAACTAACAGATATCATGCAAGAAACGGTGTTTGTTACGGTAAGTTCCAATTAGATATCAGCTACCTACATGGTGATAAATCAAAGAAGAACCAAGAATTAACTGCCAACAGATACGTTGCTAGTCGTTACGGTTCATGGGTTAACGCCAAGAAATTCTGGCAAAGACACCACTGGTACTAAAATAAAAAACAGCTTAGCTAATCGCTAGGCTGTTTTTTTTATTGTCTAAACATAATTGTTTTGTTATCCGCTTGAAGAATTTCTTGATATAACATGTGTGCAGATTCGATAGTTTGGTTAGATAAAGTCCAATACTTACCTTCTAGGTTAGTAACATCTTTTAAATCACTAAGATCAATTTCAGTTCTTATGATGTATTCAGCAGCAAAATTATTGTTATCGATTACTAAATGCTGGCTACCATCAATGGAATAACTAGGATTACTCTCAAAAACATCGACGATATCTTGTAGCAAGGCGTTGGCGGTTGGTTTTCTTCCAGCCCCTTGACCTAAGAAACCTAGTGGTCCAATCGTGTCCCCGGATAGTTGGACGTAGTTCAAATTGCCATTAACGTTCGCAACGGTATTATCAACCGGTAATAATGTTGGTTCAATTGAAATAGCTAGTTTATCTTGATTATACAAGCTCGCCTTTCCAATTAATTTAATATTCATATTACGACTCGAGAAGAAATCAACATCTTCCTTTAGTAAATTTCTAATACCGATTTTCTTAATCGCATCCCCTGGTTTAACAATTGTATTAAACGCTAAATCAGTGGAAATACATAACTTATTTTCAACATCATAACCATCGATGTCAGCTGTCGGATCAGCTTCAGCGTAACCTAAATCTTGCGCCTGCTTCAGTGCTTCGGCAAAGCTAACGTGTTGGTGTGCGATTGCATCAATAATGAAGTTACTAGTTCCATTTAGGATTCCTCCTATCGATTGAACATCGTCAATTCGTAGCGCTCTTTTGAGGTTTTGAATCCATGGTATTCCACCGGCGACACTTGGTTCAAAGCGAAACGAAACATGATTTCGTGCGGCCTCATGGATAAATTCTTCCATATACTTAGCTACAACTGCTTTATTGGCAGTAACCACATTCTTATGAGCTTTAAAAGCATCCATAATCATCTCATAAGCTGGGTGAATGCCACCCAATGTTTCTACAATCACCTTAATGTCATCATTATCTAAAATTGATTGATAATCATTAGTCTTATTTTGATTTGCATCTACTTTTTCTTTTCTTACCCATATGGCTGATACGTTTAACTTTTCGTTAAGTCGTGGGCTCTCATCGATAATTTCTTTAACCCCACCACCGACGGTTCCAAGTCCTAAAATCGCGATATCCAAACCGATCACATCTTTTCTTTTGTATGTATATAATAAACACTTGTTTTTTATTAATAAACAGATTATCATGTAATCAAATCTTTTTCAACCACACAGGAGGATATCAATTATGGAAAAATACACTAGCACTAGAGATAAAAATATCGAAATTAGTTCGTTTGATGCGATTATCAAGGGCTTTTCGGATGACGGTGGCTTATTCGTTCTGCCAGACTTAGCCAGTCATAATATTAATATCGATAAAGTTATCGACCAAAGTTACCAAGAAATTGCCTTCGATGTTGTTAAAGCATTGCTACCTGAATTTTCAGACTTCCAAATCGCCAACAGCATTCACGAAGCATACGATGATGGTTTCGATGATTACGAAATTACACCTATTAAAGATGTCGATAACTTCTCAGTTCTAGAATTATTCCATGGTCCCACCTGTGCATTCAAAGACGTCGGACTTCAATTATTACCAAAACTAATGCAACAATGCCTACCTGAAAACAAGCACGTAATGGTACTAGCAGCTACTAGTGGTGACACCGGTACTGCTGCCCTTGCTGGTTTTAAAGATGTCGACAAGATGGGGGCAATGGTCTTCTACCCACAAAACGGAGTCAGCATGGTACAAAAACAGCAAATGTTGACCACTAAGGGTTACAATACCAGAGTTGCTGCTATCAATGGTAATTTTGACGACGCGCAAACTAACGTCAAAAAAATCTTCAACAACCAAGTACTAAAGGAAAAAATTGGTGATGGCAACTCACTATCAAGTGCTAACTCAATTAATATCGGTCGTTTAGTTCCACAAATCGTTTACTATTTCGATGCTTACAAGCAAATGGTCAAAAACGGGAAAATAAACGTTGGGGACGAAATCATCTTCACCGTCCCTACCGGAAACTTTGGGGATGTTTTAGCCGGATACTACGCCAAGTTATTAGGACTACCCGTGAAGAAACTAGTAATTGCATGTAACTCAAATAAAGTCTTAGCAGATTTCTTTGAAAATGGTGTTTATGATCGTAACCGTCCATTTTTTAAGACAATTGCGCCAAGTATGGATATCCAAATTTCTAGCAACTTCGAACGTCTTTTGTATTACAAGAGCGGTGAAAACGTTGATTATGTAAAGGCACTAATGGATGACTTAGAACATGATGGCAAGTATGAAGTACTTCCAGAAATATTGGCATCCATCAAAGAAGATTTCATCTGCGGATACAGTGATGATGAAGAAATAAAAGCATCCATTAAGGAAGTCTTTGAAAAATATCACTACCTAATGGATCCGCACACTGCTTCCGGATACCGTGTTACACGTGAAACACAAGCTAATTATCCAGATACACCTGTCGTAATGCTAAGTACAGCTAGTCCATATAAATTTGTCGACGCAGTTGCTGATGCCATCATCGGCGAACACCGTCAAAATCCAATTGAAACTAGTGATCTATTAGTTGAAAAGACTGGAATCGAAATGCCAGAACAACTAAGACAAATCTGGCACGATGAAGCTATTGTCCCTGCCAAAATCAATCCTGAAGAAATGGAAGAATTGGTGGTCGATACAATAAAGGATGTGTTTGAAAATGATAAAAGTAAGAGTTCCCGCAACTAGCGCAAATATCGCGATGGGTTACGACTGTCTAGGCATGGCCATCAACCTATTTACAGCGATTGAAATTGAATATTCTGAAAAATTCAATATCACCGGTTGTGATGAAGCTTTCCAAAATGAAGACAATCTGGTCTATCAAGGATTTATTCAAGGATGTAAATATTTAAAAAGAGCGGTTCCTACCATCTCAATTGATATTCAAAGCGAAATTCCAGAATCACGTGGTCTAGGTAGCTCATCTGCTTGTATCGTCGGTGGAATAATTGGTGCATTTGAATACTTCAAAAAAGATGTCGATAAGGACGTCATCCTCCAAATTGCCACTGCCATGGAAGGACATCCCGACAACGTTGCTCCTGCCATCTATGGTGGATTATGTATGGCATTTGAAGATAGCAATGGTCACTATGACATTATCAAGTACCCCATAGATGATTCTTACTACTTCACTGCGATCATTCCGGACTTCAAAGTATCCACCAGCGAAGCCAGAAAAATTGTCCCTAAAGAAGTTAAAACTTCAACCGTAGCCCATCAACTCTCTCATTGTTTAGCAATGTTAAACGCCCTATCCAATGGTGACATAAAACAACTAAACGATTCCATCGATGATCGTTTGCATGAGCCCTACCGTCAAAAACTAATCAAAGGATTTGATGATATTAAAAATATCGTCAAATCAAATGATTCTATCGTATATATCAGCGGAAGCGGATCAACGCTAATAATCATTAGTAATTCAACTGATAGACGTGATAAAATAATAGAAGCGTTGCAAAAACGATTCGAAAAATTCGACATTAAAAATGTTGAAATCATGAACTAACGGTGGTGAGAACAATCAGTAAGTACTATATTGTCGATGACTCGCTTCTACCAGAAGCATTCGGGAAGGTCATTGAAGCAAGAAAAATGATTGATAACGGGGAAGTCAAAAACGTCAGTGAAGCCGTCAAAAAAGTCGGCATCAGTCGTGCTAGTTACTACAAGTACAAGGACTACGTTTACGAAGCCCAACAATCATCATGGCAACGAAAAGCCGTTATTTCATTTTTACTAAGTCATAAAAGTGGTATCTTATCCAAGGTTTTGAATTCCATTTCAAACCGTGATGCCAACATCTTAACTATCAACCAAAATATCCCCATTAATGATTCAGCCAGTGTCGTGATTTCACTGGACTTGAGTCAAATGGATGGAACAATCGATGAATTAATCGCAGATATCAGTTCAATTGATGGAACAAACAAGGTTAACCTAGTCGCTGTTGAGTAATTAGAAAAGAGATGCTAACACTCGGTCTAATACATAGAATGGTAATTACAATCCATAAATTACAATTTATGGATTACACTTTCATGTTTAATTCAGGCCATTCTACTTATACCCATCCGTATAGGCAAGGAGATTTAAATGATAATAAAAAAGACTCAGCAATCGCTGAGTCTTTTTTAGATTGTGCTTGTTTTGGTCTTGGTCATATATGATGCCGGTTGTTCTTTAGCAACTAATGCAGCAACGTTTCTCATATGATCACCGAAGATATTGATTAATTCTTGAATATGATCATATTCAGGATGTTCTGATAGTCGTTTCAATCTAGTACAAATCACACGACGTTCACGACTCTTAAAGCATAACTTCAATTGACGGCTAACCGTTAGCATCTTCGCTAAGCAGTATACATTAACTGTCATTGGAGCTGAGCCCATCATTTGATCATAAATTGCCTCAATAATTTCTTGGTTAGTTTGATTTTTGGGTACAAAGGTTCTTACCTTGTGTACCAATCCCTTTTTCTTTTCTAAAACATGGCCACCCTCATAAAACTGTTCACCTAACGCCATGTAAGTATGTTTCATTACATCAATGTTTTGCAAAAGTTTTGCCATGATTGTATCCACATCTTCATTCTTATTACGGATGATTAAATCCATAAAAGAATTCAAGAAGTATAACTTGTGTGGTAAATTGTCGACTATGTCGATTCGGTTATCTTCACCTAATTTAATTACACCTGCAGCCGCTAAGTCTAACAAACAGCTATCTACAAAATAAGCACGTAGACGAACATTTTTTAGCATTACGCGGCTATCTTTAGACTTACTAGTAATTAAAAAGTACATTTCAGCAGTTGTAAGAGCCATAATATAGCCTCCATGAGTAGAATAAAAGTATTCTAACACTTATTTGTCTTTTTTGTTACCTTTTTTTCTTTCGACTTCATTTCTAATCTTAATCGCTCGTTCAAAATTATTGGTGAACACCCCAGCAACGTTACGTTTCATAATGAAACGTAATCGAAGATTGCCGTTAACGGTCCAGATGCGTTCAACGTCTTCAATATCAGGTTGGTAAAAACGAAGGTGCAATGCATCTAGGTGATTAGCAGCCATGAATTCCCTAGGATTGTCAATCCGATTACCGGTCAAGAATGCAAACTTAGCATCGTGGGTAATAGTTTGAGCAATCTTAATTGAGGACAAATTAAAAGACGAGTAAATAATTGGGTGAATTAATTCGTATTCATCCACCATTTTAATAACGATTTCTTCAATGTTCTTGTAGTGAATCTTATTGGTCTTGAATTCTAAGTTAACGTAGACATCCCTGCCCTCGACTAATTCTAAGACCTCCTGTAGCTTTGGAATTGGTTCGTAATTAGACAATGAAAAACGTGATAATTCTTCATATGTATAATCCTTTACATATCCTCTACCATCAGTTGTGCGATCAATTCGTTCATCATGAATTACGACGGGGACGTTGTCCTTGGTTAAATGAACATCAAATTCTAACCCTTCAATATGGTTATGCAGTGAATAACGAAATCCTTGTAGCGAATTTTCTGGGTATAAATCTGGTACACCACGATGACCATAAATTACAGTTTTCATTTGAAAGCCCCCCTCATTTTTCTTTTCCCTAATCAATAATAATGCTATTTTTTTATTTTGCAACCAAAGTCTATATAAATGTTACAATAAACTTATTCAAAGATAAGAGGTGTGCCATGATTTACGCAATCATCAGTTTCTCAGCCAGTTACATAATGTTTGTCTTTTGCCTATTTCAAGGCGTTTTAGACATGTCTGGTCAAATTAACGAACTACATAAAGCAGAACACTCCGCAAAAAAATATCATCCAATGAGAGCGGGTCTATGGATGATTCCACCATTAAAAATCATGCTGGAACGAAACCGTTTGAAAAAGATTTTGTTAAACGCTAAATCAGATACCGACATCAAAAAATTCAGGGCTTTTTACAATGTTTCGAACCAATCAACTGCATGGGCCTACATCTCATTTGCCTGCATGCTAGACTCGATTGTATCAATTAAAACACTATTCGATGCCTTTAGATGGCACCTATCAATTCCAGTCTTCATTATTTTATCACTACTTATTATCATCGCCGGATATGCACAAGTCATGTATCGCGTATCCGATGATCGTAAGGAAAAAATCGGGGCCAAAATTAATCGACTAAAAAAACAATAATTGCGTGATGTCGTTTTGTTTTTATGCCATTTAACGTTATAATTTAGATATCACAACTCGCGGAGGAAATTATGATCATAAACGACAAAAAACTACATATGATTACCAAAGCTTTGGATAATTCACTTCGAATTAAGATTTTGTATTATTTAGAAGCCAACAATCAAAGTAATGTGTCCAACTTAATGAATTACTTTGAAACTTCCCAACCAAACATCTCTCGCCATTTGAAGATATTAGCGGATGCTAACCTAGTCTACAGTCAAAAAGATGGCCAGGAAAGAATTTATCAATTAAGTGATAACCACGTTTCTCAACTATTAGGAACTTTGAAAACCCATATTAATGATTAAGAAACATCATTCTTGACATATGCCGAATTTAGATATATAACTATATTTGTTATATAACAGAATTCGGTATATTTTTATTTGGAGGCACATAATGAAAAAAATTAAAGTAGTCGGTCTAATTGCTTTTATCAGCATGTTTATAGTTATACTTGCTGGTTGCTCTTCTACCAAGGCAAATGACCCTAAGAAAAGTATTAATGTTACTTCTTCGGTAAACTTCTATGGTGAAGTTGCTAAAAACGTTTTAGGTAAGTACGGTACGGTAACATCAATCATCAACAACCCCAATATTGACCCACATGATTTCAACCCTTCCAGTTCAGACGCCAAGAACGTTTATAAGGCTAACCTAGTGATTTACAACGGTCTAGGTTACGACTCATGGGCACAAAAACTTACCAGCAGCAACAACGATGTTGATTCAATCAACGTCGGTAGTCTAATGGGTAAAAAGACTGGCGATAATCCGCATATTTGGTACAACGTTGCCACAATGGAAAAACTGGCTAACACTCTAGCTGACAAGTTCGCTAAACTACAACCAAAACACAAGAAAGAATTTGAAGCTAATGCCAAGGCATACATTACCAAACTAAAAGTTCTAAACACTCAACTTGATGACATCAAGAAGAACAAGATGAGCAAACCAGTCGCAGTTTCAGAACCCGTTTTCGATTACTCTCTAGAAAACATGGGTTACAAGGTATCAGACACTTCATTTGAAGAAGCAACAGAAAAGGACAACGATCCAAGTCCAAAATCCATTCGTTCACTTCAAGAAGACATCAAGAACCACAAGCTTTCATTCTTCGTTGTTAATAAGCAAGTTAACAGCAAGACCGTTAACAACTTAGTAAAACTAGCGAAGGAAAACAACCTACCAATCGTCTACGTGACTGAAACTAAGCCAAGTAATGAACCTAACTACATTTCATGGATGCAAAACCAATACAAAGAAATTCAAGCAATCCAAAAATCTAAATAATTTGAAGTAAAAAAGATAAAATATTAGTATATAATGTAGTTAGAAAATATATTTGGACGAAGGAGTTTGAACCATTATGGCAATTGCACTAGTAAATGAAATGTTTAACGAATTTAACGATCCTGATTTAAGTTACAAGGATTCCAGAGATGGATACACTGAATGGTTTAAATTATCATTTCTAGTGGATGACGGTTACCACAAGTTTGAAGATGGTAAGCGCAAATTCATTCCCAAATATGACGAAGAATTACAAGAAGTTATGAGTAACTTCTTGAATAAGTACCAAAAGGAATTCGAATCATCATTCATCAACGAAAAAGAATTTGAAGTTCTAGATCGTACCAAGGAAATTGTAAAAGACTTAAAGCAAACCCTTGAAAAAGAATTTTTAATCGAAGATAAGATTAGTTTATTTGGTATCGATTTAGTTGGTAGTTGGCAAGCATTCAAGAGTTCTGGTTCTTCTAAACTAGAACAACGCTTCTACAGCGACATAACTAACCACGTTGAAAAGAAACACCAAAAATAATTAAAAAAGCAGCTAAGAAATATTCTTAGCTGCTTTTTTATACTAATTCTGCATTATTTACGTCAATAAATTGACCCTTTCCATCAACAATGCGGTAATTCTTATCAACATACTTCAATAGTCTAGCATCATGAGTAATAATAATAACCGTCTTGTTTTCACGATGTGCCAAGTCTTGTAGCATCTGCATTGACTTAACTGCCATATTTCCATCAAGAGCAGCAGTTGGTTCATCTGCCAAGATGATATCTGGATTGGTGTACAAAGCACGTAAAATTGCGACACGTTGTTGTTGACCGCCAGATAATTCATCAGGATAGTTATTCATTAGGTCATCAATTTTTAATGCTCGTGCCCATTTTGAAAATGTCTCAGTACCAATATTTTTACTTTTCTTGACCTTATCAGCTAATTTGAATTGATCAGATACCTTTAGGTAAGGCAATAAATTGTATACTTGAAGAATAAAACCGATGTGTTCCAACCTAAACTTACTTTGTTGTTTTTTATTCATATTGCCATAATCACTACCATCAATATTAATACCTCCAGATGTGGCTGAAAGAATGCCACCCAAAATCTTCATGAAGGTACTCTTTCCTGAACCAGAAGGTCCGGTAATGGCAATGACTTCACCTGAATTAGCAGAGAAATTAATATCTTCAAGAGCAGTCGTGGTGGCCATTTTGTCACCAAATACTTTGTTAACATTGGTTAATTCAATTTTTCTCATTATGAACCCCCCATTGCTTTGGCTGGATCAATCTTTGCAACAGTTCGCATTGGAATTAATCCACCAATAATTGACATCAAAATCACCATCACAGCAACTGCGCCCATCAAAGTAATGTCGAAGGTCATTGGTACTGCTGCAGGCATTGAAATGGAGGTCAAGAAAGTTAATAATCCACTGATTACCACTCCGACAATCGATAGAATCAGCGCGTTTGAAATTACGTTAATAGCTAGATATCCATTTGATACTCCTTGAACCTTTAGAACAGCAAAATATGGAATCTTTTGCATGGTTAGGACGTACAAGAAGATTGAGATTACCACTAAGGTAATTAATAGTAGAAACGCAATCATAAATTCAAAAGTGCTATTTTGAGCACTGTATCCAGGAATGTCTTGGATGAAATCTTCGATATTCATGATTTGAGTTCCGTCGACTGCCTTCTTGACGTCGCTTCTATAAATCATGGCACTTATGGTATGGTTCATGTCAGTACCAAATTTTTCGGTTTGCACGGCATCGTTGGTGGCATAAATTACCGGTGCAACATTTAATTGGTTGTTTTTAACGGTTCCGACAATCTTAAAGACGTGACCGTTTCTGCTAAACTTCACCTTTTCCCCGAGGTGATAGCCATCTGTTTCCAATAAACTTTGATCAACTACGACTTCATTATCATTAGTGAAATTATGACCCTTAACAATTTTTAAATCACGGTAGATGAATTGTTTTTTATTTAAACCAATTACTTGTGAGCCCACTTTATTACCTTCAGAAAGAGTTTGGACGTTGGCACTCATTTGAGTGATGTCTGCACGCTTGTCCGCACTGGCCTTCTTAGCTTGTTGTGCAGTAATAGTAGATTGATCCAATGAACCATTGGCATCAGAATTTAAAACAATTTTTTCAGCATTCCATGAATCGATTGCTTGACGATTAGCTTCACTTAAACCGTTAGCTAATGCAGTTAATATAAAAATCAGGTATGCAATCATCACAATTACCAAGCAAATTAGACTGTATCTAAACTTGCTTTTCTTAATTTCGCGAAGTGATAAAAACACGATTGTCCCTCCTAGTTAACTAAACCCTTATTAATTAGTTTTAACAAATTGGCAAAGTCTGATAGCGCTTGTTTCTCGTCGCCACCGTTCAATACAGTTCTAATGGTTTGGTGAGCTGCTCGACTAGCCCACTTATATGTCAAAACGATTGTCTTCATGTCAGAAATCTTTTGCCCATCAACCACTAAAATTAGTTTGTCGTCTGGTAAATTATTATAATCATATTCAACATGCTTTAATTCATATTGGTTAAATAGGACGTATTGACGATAAAACTGTTCGTAATCAGAATCCTTCAATTTATTGATAAAAGACTCAGTCGCCACATAAAAAGCATGAAGTGAATCAGTTGGTTCTGATTTCAACTGTGCAAACACATCAAAATGAACTTTTCTTAAAACCCTCTTTAAAACATATTGATAACTATCGTTAATATCGTCGAAATACTTGTAGAAAGAACCGCGCGCGATTGAACAATCTTTAATAATTCTTGCTACTTGTGCGTCCATTAATCGATGATCTGAAAACTCCTTAATCAATGCATTGAAAACTTGGTTTTGCTTATCTTCATTTAAATTTAAAAAAGTTTGTGTAGGCATTTATAACTACTCCTTTTTCGTGGTGACATGATGTCATTTTTTAATATATTACTCATAGAGTGACACCGTGTCAACTGATTTGTATTAAAAAAACACTGAAAAATTTCAGTGTTCTTCACTCTTACTTGTTAATCTTTCTTACAGCAGCTTGTGCAGCTTCGTTCATGATGTTCCAAGGACGATCAAATCCTGGTTGGAAGAAGAAGTCAGCGTAAGCTAAATCATAAACAGTTGCATGTTGTTGAATTGCAAATGAAATGGTATTGATGTTTGCAGTAACATCTCTAGTTGACATGATTTGGCCACCCAAGATACGACCATCAGTTGGATCAAATGTAATCTTGAAGTAAACCTTAGCATTTCCTGCTTCTTGTGAAACAAATGGAGGAACTGCCCAATCTTCGATTAGTACTGATTCTGCACCAGTAACACCGCACTTTTCTTGAGTATCTTGCTTAACACCAGTTGAAGCAAAGTGATAGTTAAATACTGAAAGTGCTGATGAACCTGAAACAGCAGTCATTTTTAATTCTCTTCCAGCAGCGTTAGCAGCAGCAGTACGTCCTTGACGACGGGCATTTGATGCTAAAGCGATTGATGATAATTCGCCAGTTGGTGCATATGGAACCTTAGTTGCATCACCAACAGCGTAAATATCTTTAACACTAGTTTCTTGGTGTTCGTCAATCTTAATACGGCCACGTTCATCTAAGTCTAATAGTCCTTTTACTAATGAAGTATTTGGAATAACACCGGCAGTTTCAACAACTAATTCGGCATCAAAAGTACCTTGATCAGTCTTAACAGCTGAAACCTTACCGTCTTTTCCGACAAATTCAGAAACGTTAACGCTACCAACAAAGTTAACACCGTTTTCCTTGAATTCTTGGGTTAATTTTTCAGTAAATTCTGAATCTAGATAGTTACCTAATAGACGAGGATTGTGATCTACGATAGTAACTTCCTTACCTGCCTTAGCAAAAGCTTCAGCAGCTTCGATTCCAATGTAACCTGAACCAATTACAAAAACATGTTTTAAATCAGGATCTACCATTTTTTGCTTTAGTTTGATAGCCCAGTCACGACCACGCATTGCGTATAGGTTTTCTAGGTCCTTACCAGGAACATCTAGTCGACGAGGAGTAGCACCAATAGCTAAAATTAGCTTATCGTAGCTTTCATCACGTTCTGAACCATCAGCTAAGTTTTTAACATGAACTGATTTATTCTTTTCATCAATACTTGCGATTTCTTGTTGTACAAATACATGTACACCATCTTTTTCAGCATTTTCAACAGTTTCATAAGATACTGTATTTACATCCTTTACAGTACCTTCTAAGTATAATTCCATACCACATGATAGGAAGGAAATGAAATCTCCTCTTTCATACCATTGAATTTCTGCATCAGGGTTTTCTAAAAGCATTCCACGAACGGCTTCATATCCACCGTGTGAAGAACCAACTACGATAACTTTCATTAGTGTGTGGCCTCCTAATAATTTTTAATTAATATTTATATAACTTTACTTTGTGATAAATATCACATTTGATTTACAAAGGTAATTTTACCTTTTGTACGATTATATAGCAAGCAATATTAACAAAAAAGTAAAAAAATATGAATAATTTTTTATAAAAAATTAAAAATTAGTCATATTAGTAGTCAAAATCGCTTTAAAACACTTTTATTTTAATCTTTTGTCTAATACTATTATCTAAAAAATTGATTACTTCTTCAAATAAATGATATTTTCATCACAAAGTATCTGTACAAATGTTTAAATATTAATTAAATTTACCTTCATGCAATTGTGGTGACTATAAAATGCTAGTAAAATTAAAACAATAAAAAAACTATGAGGAGTTAATTACAATGAAATATGGGTTGATTAAAACTGCATTATTCACTGCAGCTGGCGCTGCGCTTGTAAAGTTATCAAAGAAAAGTATTGATATTAGAAGAGCTAACAGCGATATCTATCAACCATCTAGGGATTTCTTTGTAGATGACAACCTAAATGGCAAGAAAATAGTATTCCTTGGATCATCGGTAACAGCTGGACTTGCCGCCAAGGGAATTTCATTTGTTGATTTCTTGAGAGTAGAACATGGAGTTCACGCAATCAAGGAAGCAGTTAGCGGAACCACCTTAGCCGATGTTAATGATAAATCATACATTAGTAGAATGAAGAAGAATCTAAATTTTGATTCCCATTACGACTTGTTTGCTTGCCAACTATCTACTAATGATCAAAGAAACGGTGTTGAGATGGGAAGAATCAGCAAATCGTATGATGCTGAAGATTTTGATACTCAAACTACTATCGGTGCAATCGAGTACATAGCAGCCACTGTTCAGGATACTTGGGACTGTCCATTGGTCTTTTACACCTGTTTAAGAAAGCCAGAACCAGAATACGAATTTTTACGTGAAAAACTATTTGAATTACAAAGAAAATGGCATTTCGCAATCATCGACATTTGGAATAACAAAGCATTAAAGAAAATGAATGAAGAGAATCCTTCTTTCATGCTAGATGATACACATCCAACCTGTGCAGGATATCGTTATGGTTGGACCCCTATTTTTGTTAAAGAATTAGATCAAATGTTAGAATAATAAAATGGTCATCCATAAAAAGCGTTGTAATATCAACGTTTTATGGGTGGCTTTTTATTTTTATTAATTTTTAATGAAAAAACAGTTGCATTTTTATAATAATGATGTATTATTATTAACAACGACAGAGATATGATAACTACATAAGCAAAAATTTAGATTGACGTCTTTATTGAGTTTTCACGATACTTCGGTTAAAATTATCGTTGTTATTTGATATTTTTAATGAATTAAAGTTTCACATTTTTCTCTCATTTTATATCACATACAAACATATTTTTACTCTATTGAGTAGTTGGATTAATTTCCAAGCACATATTTCATTCTTGCTCTATGGTTCAATGGTAGAACGGCGCACTGTTAATGCGAAGGTTACTGGTTCGAGTCCAGTTAGAGCAGTTGGGTAGGATGCTACTCATAAAAAAACTTAGATTTTTATTCAATTACAGATTCTTGCTCTATGGTTCAATGGTAGAACGGCGCACTGTTAATGCGAAGGTTACTGGTTCGAGTCCAGTTAGAGCAGTTGAGTGGAATCCTACTCATCAAAAAGATAATTTTTCACCTCATTTTTGCTCCGTGGTTCAATGGTAGAATAGCGCACTGTTAATGCGATGGTTGCTGGTTCGAGTCCAGCCGGAGCAGTTGGGAGAAATCCCAAGTTAGCTTTATCCCAATGTTAACTAATAAAGCAAATTGCTTTTCCATATTTTTATTCATAATTATCTATAATTCCACATAATAAAAAGACTTAGCCATTTGACTAGGTTTTTTTATTTGATTAAAAATAAAAAAAACGATAGTCCACAGACTATCGTTTTTTTATGATCTTGTTTTCTTATGATGAATCTTCTTAACATGTTTCTTTTTGTGATGCTTTTTCTTATGATGCACTTTCTTAACATGTTTTTTCTTATGGTGTTTTTTTACTGACTTTTTTGCATGTTTTTTCTTGTGGTGCTTAATCTTCTTGGAACTAGATTTCTTAGCTGCCAAAGAAATAACTTTAGCTGTCTTTTTCTTGGAAACAGCAGTTGGCTTTATTTCTGTATTTCCATTCCTATTACCAACTTTTTGTTCTTTACTAACATCATTATTAGTTACTTGATTAGAAACAGTTCCCAAGAACCACGATTTTTGCTCACGTAGTTTACTTGCATCCACTTTTTTATGTAGTGCAGAAGAATAATGGCGATCTGTGTATTGCCATAGTACATGAGCAATTGATGGTTCATTCTTAGTGTAAGACGCTAACCAATACCCATCATATTTACTTAGTGCTTGTGAAGCATAAGTCTTCATAAAACTTAGGTATGAATAAAATAGAATTTTTCTTGATCCAACTAGTGGTCGTAAAGTATCTACCCATTTAGCAGTGGCAGCATTTGAACGGCTACGACTAATTGAAGCAATTTCAAAGTCATTGACATAGAACTTTGCATTAGGTGCTTTGTGGTATAAGTCACGAGCTTCTCTTGCGGCAGAAGCTGAAGAATTATATCTACTAAATGAATATACTCCATATGGAACATTATACTTATCTAATAGAGCTTTATTATGTTTAAAAGTCCTATCACTATAGCTTGATCCATATTGAACCCTAAGAATAGCAAATGGAACCTCTTTACTTAAATTTTTTGCCTTTTTATTAGTCAAACGTCCCTGCCATTCAGACAAGTCATAGACAGTTCGACCACTTGCGTTGGCATGTGTGTTATAGCTTTCAATTGCTCCAATCCCCGTTGTTAAAGCAAGAGAAGCGACCATTGTCATCAATATTGATTTAAACTTCAACTTAATCAATATAACTCACTCCCGTTTCTATTAATGAATCTTTGGTGCAAATTATAGACGTCAAATGTTGCAAGAATGATATAGTTATATTACAAAATATGACATTTTTATAATTTTTAGCTCAAAATGCAACACTTTCTTTCATTTTGATGATTGTTTTTAAAAAAATCCCGCATATAATAATCTGTACAAATTAATTAAAAATAAGGAGTGAAAATAATGTCATTCTTAGAATTAAAAAACATTCAAAAATCATACTACCTAGGAAAAGATGAATTTAAAGTCTTAAAAGGAATTAATTTATCATTTGAGAAAGGTGAAATGGTATCAATTCTTGGTGAATCTGGTGGTGGTAAATCTACCTTAATGAACATCATCGGTGGATTAGATAGTAAATATGAAGGTGACGTTTTATTAAATGGTAGCTCATTAAAACACGACACTGATAAACAACTAGACGAATATCGCCGTAAAACTATTGGTTTTATTTTCCAAAGTTTCAATCTAATTAGTCATTTAACAATTTTGGATAACGTGTTGGTCCCACTTGAAATGACTACTCTTTCTAAAAAAGAACAGGTTGCTCGTGCCAAGGAACTACTTGCTAAAGTAGGACTAAGTGATCACATCAATAAATACCCTAATCAATTATCAGGTGGTCAAAAACAACGTGTTTCTATTGCCCGTGCATTAGCTGGAGACCCAGAAATGTTAATAGCTGATGAACCAACTGGTGCATTGGATCCAGAAAACACCACCGAAATTCTACAAATTTTGGATAACATTGCAAAAGAAGGAAAGCTAGTCCTAACTGTTACCCACTCTCAAAAAGTTGCTGACTACGGTACTCGTATCGTCCACATGACTGACGGTAGAATTGATGAAGATAGAACTCTTCGTGATAAATACGCAGAAAGTGATGAACCATCTCTTGAATCCAAATCACTATCCTTAAAGTCAATCGTTAAAATGACATGGGATAACATCAAATATAACTCCAAACGAAACTTCTTAATCATATTTGGTGGATTAATTGGTATTTTCTCAGTTGTATTCATGCTAGGTCTTGGTAATGGTGTTAGAGGATACATTAACCATGAAATTTACTCTCAAGTTAACCCAAACAGTATTCAGGTTTCACATAAAAACACAAATGATCACTCATCATTTAAAGATAGTGACGTTAAGAGACTAGAAGCTATTAAAGGTGTTAAGTCTGTCCAAAAAGCCTACGCTTCAACCGGAATTCAAATGAAATCTGGTAGCAAAACCGCTCAATCTTCATACATGACGACTAGTTTAGCTACCATCAACGAATCTAACATCAAACACGGTTCCGCACCTAAAGATGGAGAAATATTAATTAACACTACCGCTGCAAAGTCATTAAATAAGAACAATCCTAACTCCTTAGTCGGTAAAGAAATTCAAGTTTCATTCAATGCTATGAAGAACGGAACTCCATTCCCAGTGACTAAAAAGCTAAAAGTTTCAGGGATTATTGATTCACAAAGTCCACTTACTATCATTAACTATGATACTGTCAAAGAAGCTTTATCCGACAACGGAATTCAAATTAAACCAAACTTCTTAAATGTAAATATTAAAGGTGGTGTAGGTAACGTTGATCCTGTTCAAAACAGAATCAAGGCCATCGAAGTAAATGGTAAAAAAGCTTACAGTATCCAAGGTGCCGGAGCAATTGTTTCAACTCTAAACACTTACATTAACCTTGCCGTATACGTATTGGCAGCAATTGCAGGTATTTCATTATTGGTATCAGCAATCATGATTATTGTTGTTTTATACATTAGCGTTGCTGAAAGAACCAAGGAAATCGGTATTTTACGCGCACTAGGTGCTACCAAGGGTAACATTAGAATGTTATTCGTTAGTCAATCATTATTCCTAGGTGTATTTTCATCTGTTTCAGCTGTCATTATTTCTTACCTACTTCAATTCGGTATTAACTCAGCTGTTCACGGTATGATTGATTACTCAATTATTCAAATTTCTCTTGGCAATGCCATCTTCGGAATTGTTGTTGCAATCATCATCAATTTACTAGCTTCTATCCTACCTTCTAACAAGGGTGCTAAACTAGATCCAATTGAAAGTTTAAGTGCCGAATAGCTAGTAATCCCCTATATAAAAAAACACGCTATGAAATTCATAGCGTGTTTTTTAGTATTCTCTTGTCATTAAAAAGTTATACACATAGTCTTTATCATACTCATCAAAATGGTGAATCCAAAAAACAATTATTCCTAACGCTGTTGATGCATTAAAAGCCGAAAAGAGTTTTTTATCTTTACTGCTCATATCATGAGCGAAAACATTAGTGGTAGAAACTACCATTTCCGAAAAAAACTTCAACATCTTAATCGGGAATCGAATATCGCCATTCTCACTAATCATGACTTCCAAAACTGGTTGATTATTTTCGATAACAGTTAAAAATCTGTAAATAAATTTTTTGGCAGCAGAGTCGATATCTTTGTTATCAGTTTCTTTTAAATCAGAATTAGCAGCCTTTATCTCCCCAATAATTTGATCTTCAATCTGTTCTTCCAGATCAATCTTATCAGTATAGTATCTGTAAAATGTGCTTCTGTTAATCTGTGCTTTTTTAATAATGTCGCTAACAGTGACACCTTCAACTCCCTTTTTCCTCGATACTTCAATAAAAGCATTAACAATTTTATTTCTAGTAAGTTCGCGCTTTTTTTCGTATTTCAAAATCTATTTTCCCCCCATAAAGTTTCTACTAGTTAATCTATGCAACATTAGTGTTATTATTAGTTTATTAAATATATTGAAAAGAGATGCTATAACATGTACAAGTTTGGCCTAATTAGTGGCTTTATTATTTTCCTAATTGCAGCTGTTTCGTTTATAACATTTATCTATATTATTATCCGTAAAATTTCATTACATCAAAAATTTGGCATTAATATCTGGTTCTTATTTATATCCCTAATCATCGGAATTGCAACATATGATATGGATAAAAGTTTCATTAATTTTATTCTATCACCGTTATAAGCCGCAATAAGTTAACATTTTATTAAGTTGATTTGTTTCGCTATCATCTAATTAATGCAGATGGTAGGATATTATATGTGATACTTTTTTAAGGAGTGAAATGTATGCTAAAGGTTGCTACTAACCCTAGTTTCATAGCGAGATATTTTCAAAGCTTTAATTGGGACGAAATTTTACATAATTTAACAAATATTGTTATTGATATCGTTTTAATTTCAATCTTTTTCCTAATTCTTAAAAGCATTGGTAAACGCGTAATCAATCATCTGTTTAGAAACTATGCCAGAAGAGAGCGTGGTATTCCAGCAAATAGATTGAAAACACTACACTCATTATCCGTTAACTCTTACATGTATATTCTAGTATTTTTCTGGATTTATTCTGTGTTAACTTTTATTGGAGTGCCAATTGGAACACTCCTTGCTGGTGCCGGCCTATTCTCAGTTGCCATTGGTTTAGGGGCACAAGGTCTTGCTAGTGATATCATCAATGGTTTCTTCATTCTATTTGAAAAACAAATTAGCATTGGAGACTACGTTACCATCGGTGAAGTAACTGGTACTGTTTCTGAAATTGGCCTTAGAACCACTAAAATCAGAGGTAACAATGATTCATTAAACTACATCCCTAACAGATTAATCACTAATATCTGCAACATGTCTAAGGAACGTATGAAGGCAGATATCGATATTAGAGTTAATCCTGATACCCCAATTACTCAAGTAATTAACGTTATGAAGGAAGTTAATGCTAAATACATCCCTCAAACCGAAGGTATCATTGATGAACCAGATATTTTAGGTACTGTTGATATGGGTGATGGCACTATTGCCGTTAAGGAATTTATTCCTACTACCGATGAAGCAAGATTTGATGTTCAATTCAAATTCTTACAACTTTACCTTGAAGCTATTACCGCAGCTGGTATTAAGTTGCCAAACAATAAGGTAATTGCTGACATTTCAAAATAGAGTTTCAACGCCCATTTTTGGGGCGTTTTTTACTATCATATATAAATACGAAAGGAAGTCATCATTATGTTTATTTTAGCTGCAAAAAATCCAAGTATATTAAAGCAATATGTGGATAGTTTTAAATGGAGTGATATGCTTCATAACCTTACATTTGCCATCATTGATATTCTTTTAATTTCAATTTTCTTCCTAGTTATAAAATTGATTGGTCAGATTATAATTAACCGTCTATTTGGTAGATATCTACAAAAACAAAAGAAGATTGGTCCTAAACGTGAGGAAACATTAAAGTCAATCTCATCTAACACCTACAACTACATTCTTATTTTCTTTTGGTTATATTCTATTTTAAGCATCATTGGTATTCCTGTTGGATCTCTTCTAGCTGGTGCTGGTCTTGTTACAGTTGCTTTAGGTTTAGGTGCTCAGGGATTAGCCAATGACATCATTACTGGTTTCTTCATCTTGTTTGAACACCAAATTGATGTTGGTGATTTCGTTGTGTTAGACACAATTACCGGAACCGTTTCAGAAATCGGTCTTCGTTCTACACAAATTCGTGGTGTCGATGATTCTCTTAATTTCGTACCCAACAGATACATCACAAATATCTGTAACATGTCTAAGGATCGTCTAAAGGCTGAAATTAACATTCGTGTTAACCCTGACAGCCCAATTCAACAAATCATCGACATCGTAAAAGATGTGAATGATAAAAACATCCCTAACACTAAGGGAATTATTGATGAACCACAATTATTAGGTACTGTTGATTTAGGTGATGGAACAATTGCTGTGAAAGAATGGATTCCATGTACTGACACCGAAAAATTCAACGTTCAATTTAAGTTCCTTCAATTATATTTGGAAGCAATTAAAGATGCTGGTATCACTTTACCTAATAACAAATTAATCACTCCAATCCCACAAAAATAGTCATTAAATAATGTATGTTTTATAAAATCCACAAAAACATAACTATTTTAGATTAATTCGTGTACTAATTATTTGTAACTAAATGCAAATAGTGTAAAATGGTGATTGGATTAAATTACGTATTTCCATAATTATAGTTAAAAATAAAGGAGAAGAGATATGAGCGCATGGGATATCATTCGTGATGCGACTCCTCAATTGGTCTCGGCATGTATTGCTTACACGATTCCAATTGCAATCGTATCATTTATTATTGGTTTAACTATTGCAGTTATTACCGCGTTAGTTAAAATCTCACATCGTGGTGGCCTATTCAACATTGTAAAAGCATTCTTTTACTTCTACGTATGGCTATTCAGAAGTACACCTTTATTGGTTCAATTATTCATCGTATTCTTTGGTCTTCCATACCTAAGAATTGCGGGAATCCTACCAGATGGGATTAGATTAACACCAGTAGTTGCTGGTATTATCACTTTCTCATTAAATACTGGTGCTTATGCTTCTGAAACCATCCGTGGTGCCATCCTTTCAATTCCAGACGGTCAATGGGAAGCAGCCTACTCACTAGGTATGACCAAACGAAAGGTACTATGGAGAATTATCTTGCCACAAGCTAGTCGTGTTTCATTACCACCTTTATCCAATGAATTCATTGGTTTGGTTAAAGATACTTCACTAGCTGCTTCAATTACTATCGTTGAAATGTTTGAGGTCAGCCAACAAATTGCTGCTGAAAACTATCAACCATTAATCATGTACATTCTGGTAGCTGCTATTTACGCAGTCATCTGTAGTGTTCTTACTATCTTACAAAGCTACCTAGAAAAACGAGTTTCTCGTTATTCTGTAAGTAACTAGAAAGGAGTACGTTAATGATTAACTTAAAAAACGTATCTAAAACATTTGGTAAACAACATGCATTAGATAACATCTCCCTTCAATTTCCTAAGAACAAAACTTCTGTAATTGTCGGACCATCTGGTTCCGGTAAATCTACTCTTCTTAGATCTTTAAATCTGTTGGAAACACCAGAAACTGGTGAATATGACTTTAATGATGAAAGTATTGATTTCTCCAAGAAACTAAGTTCTAAAACAATACTAAACATTCGTCGTAAAACTAGTATGGTATTTCAAAGTTTTAACCTATTTCCTCACCTAACCGTTCTAAAGAACGTTATGGAAGGACAAGTACAAGTTCTAAACAAGAGCAAAGAAGAAGCTAAGGAAATTGCTGAACAATTATTAGATAAAGTCGGAATGCTAGATAAAGCTGACGCATATCCAAGTCAACTATCAGGTGGACAAGCTCAACGTGTTGCAATTGCGAGATCATTAGCAATGCATCCCGAATACATCCTATTGGATGAACCAACCAGCGCCTTGGATCCTGAAATTGAACTAGAAGTTCTAAAAGTGTTATTAGATTTAGCCAAAGAAAAACAATCATTAGTTATTGTTACTCATAATCTTACTTTTGCTCAACGTGTTGCCGACAAGATTGTCTTCATCGAAGATGGTAAAGTTGGTTTCGATGGTGATACAAAAGACTTCTTTGAATCAGATGATCAAAGAATCAAAGATTTTCTTGCAGCAATGACTCTACAAAATATTTAAGGGGATTAATATTATGAAATTCAACAAATTATTCAAGTCTCTAGCTGTTACTTTAGCCGTATTTGGTACTGGTGCTATCTTGGCATCATGTGGTAACAGTTCAAGTTCAAAAAACTACAAATCAGAACTAACTAACAGTGGTAAATTAACCATCGGTCTAGAAGGTACATATGCACCTTACTCATACAGACAAGATGGTCAACTAAAAGGATTCGAAGTAGACTTAGCTAAAGATGTTGCTAAGAAATTAGGACTAAAAGTTAACTTCGTTCAAACTAAATGGGATAGCTTAATCGCTGGTCTTGGCAGTAACAGATACGATGCTGTTATGAACAACATGACTGTTACTCCTCAAAGAGAAAAGTTATACTCATTCTCTGAACCATATGCTTACTCATACTACACATTGATCACTAAGAGTGATAGTAAGATGATGAGCATTAAAGACATTAAGGGTATGAACATTGTTGATGGTGCCGGTACTGATAATGCAGTTGTTGCTAAGAAATTTGGTGCTAACGTATCATCAACTCCTGATAACTCAACTGGTTACCAATTAATTCAACAAGGACGTGCAGATGGTACTGTTAACTCTGTTCCAGCTTGGAAATACTTTGCTAAGCACAACTCAACTAAGGGGCTAAAAGAAATTGATGTTCCAACAAAACTACAAGCACCTGCTGAAACTTCAATTATGCTTAACAAAAACTCAAAAGCATTAACTAAGAAGATCAACCAAGCATTAGCTGAACTACGTAAAGATGGTACTATGAAGAAGCTTTCAATGAAGTACTTTGGTTCAGACATTACTACTAAGAACGATTAGTCTTAATATAGAAACAAAAAACACTCAATAATGAGTGTTTTTTTATTTTCCTAAAAGTCTAATGCAATAAAAAAGACTCCGCTTAGCGGAGTCTTTTTACTATTATTTGCGTCTTCTTCTTGATGCGAAGAATACCAACCCTAATGCAATTGCAATTAGTGCAGTACCAATAGCAACAAGAGCATTTTCATGTGTTTGATCACCAGTTTGTGGTAAACGTTTTGTATCTTTGTTAGCAGCGGTTGATACTGAAGTGTCGTTCTTATCAATAGCTGGATTACCGTCGTTGTTACCATGACTAGATGATGAAGTCCTTGGAACAACTACATGGCTTGAAGCTGAGCTTTCTGCACTACTGCTTTGTGCTGAACTTTCCGCACTGCTACTTTGTGCTGAGCTTTCCGCACTACTGCTTTGTGCTGAACTTTCCGCACTGCTACTTTGTGCTGAGCTTTCTGCACTACTGCTTTGTGCTGAACTTTCTGCACTGCTACTTTGAGTGGCACTTGAACTTGGTTCTGCACTACTACTTTGAGCTGAACTTTCCGCACTGCTGCTTTGTGATGAGCTTTCTGCACTGCTGCTTTGTGATGAACTTTCCGCACTGCTGCTTTGTGCTGAACTTTCTGCACTGCTGCTTTGTGCTGAACTTTCTGCACTACTACTTTGAGCAGCACTTGAACTTGGAGTTGCAACTTTCGTGTATCCAACGGTAGTACCAGTAAAATCAGCATCACCATCGATAGTTCCTGTTACATATAGTTGGTTTGGATCTGTTAATTCGTATCCGTCTATCTTGGGACTTTCCACTGAGTAGGAATAAGAATCAGGACTGTAACTATCATTCCACTTAATTACCCCAGTTCTTTTATTCTTAGTTCCTGTCTGTACGAATGTATAATCCCTTTCATAATCAGGAGCAATTTTTTGCTTCGTACTGTCATCGATATGGTCAATAACCAACGTATCGACAATATTTTGTTGAACTGTAGTCGTTGGATCCATGTAAACAGTTCTAGTTACATCATTTCCTAGTGGATAAAGTTGACCGGTAACGTTACTGTTGTCTTCTGGTACATATCCATCGATAGTTGGAACAGTGAAGTTATAAGTACCATCTCCACTTACGTTCGACCAGTTACCCCATGTCACTTCGTTATTTCTTGTGTCTTTAGTTCCCGTAGCTTTAAATACAGATGAACCAGTATCTGGTCTTAGAACATTTCCAGTAACTGAATCAATGTAGTTAACCTTTACATTTCTAGTAACTTGTTGGTCTGGAATTGAAACATATGGATTGATAACGTGTAACTTAGCCATACTGTTAACAGCACCATCAGCACTGTAAGTTAAGTTAATATCCTTTGTTGATTGTTGAGCAACGTTGATAGTTTGGCCATCTTTGACACCTTCATCGTTAGAAACATTTAGTTGGGGATTGTCAACATGAACATATTTGGCTGGAGTACCATCAATTGCCTGAAATACATTTACACCGTTAGTTAATGATCCAGAATTATAAGTATAGTTACCATCTTTGTCAGTGTAAACGGTGGTATCTGGAGAAATAATCCATGATTTTCCAACATTATCACTAGCTGGAACAATTGAAACATTGGCATGCATTGGTGGTACATTGTTAATAGTTGGGTCATCACCCACTGTATACTTCAAGTATCCATCCACACCATAGTTAATTGATAAGTCGCTATAAGTAAGATATGCTACAAAATCAACTGTGTTATCCGTATATTTAGATGCAGAATAATCAAACATTGGATTTCCATATTCAGATTTTAAGTAAACACCTGGTTCATTGGTAATATCTTTGTATTTACCATCCACGATTGCATATAATCTAAAATTATTTGTGTCGAAGCTTGACTTATCTGCATTTCTATTTAGTAAAGTAATTGCTCTACCATGCACGGTATTACCTTTGGAATTTGGATTCAATTCTGCTACAACAACAAAGTATGGTTTTCCATCTTTATTGGCTACTATTGGAGCGTATCCAGCGTTCGCTGTATCTCCACTATATTGAACAAGGTTTTTATAAGTGTTACTTAGTGGATAATCAGATACATCATCTGGATAAGTGTTCCAGTTAGATGGTGTGTCAGGCTTACTGTTGTCAGGTATGTTTAAGGGACGGGCTCCCATTTGTCCAGCTTGACTATCAACAGGTCTAACATCACTCTTTTTCTTTTGAAGAACCGAAATATTACCATTTGAAACAGAAATATTTGAATTTTCCCCTGCATAGTTCATTGATGCACTTACGGTTGCATTATAGGTACTATCAGGAGCGTCTTGTGGGCCCTCTTTAACTAGTAATGAAACGTTAATTTTACTATCACTTGGATATAAATCAGTGTTTGTAGTTAACGTTACCACATTGTCATTGGTAGAAACATCAAAAACATTAGCATTTCCATACCTTGTATAAGTGCTAATTGATGAGAATAAATCACTGAAATTTTTTCCTGATTGTGGATTTACGGTAAACGTAATCTTAGTTCCCTTAGGAATTACTCTTCCTAAATTGTCATTATTATTTAAAGAAACTTCATAGTTAACAGATTTACCAGCTGTTACATTTTGGGTAGATGCATCAACATTAGTAACCGTAGCAGATACATTATTAGGATCAGCTTGATATGAGCTGTTTTGTTCGTCAGCATGTGCAACAACAGCTGCTGGTGTAATATTGTTATCTTGAGAAACAACGTAACCTGTTCCTAATAGGGCAACTGTGGACATACCAATTACAACCCAGTTTTTCTTCACCTTATGTAAAATCTTCTTTTCTTTTACTTCTCTACTCATAAAATCTCCCCCTTTATATTATCTATACAGTCAGTCTAAGATAATAATGAAATAATATCAGTAGGATTTTATTTAAATTTTTATAAAGATTTTTAATGTTTTTTTAACAAAAAAAGCCCGCCTAAGCGGACCTTTTTATTTTAAGCTATTATTTACGTTTTCTTCTCATTGCTACCATGAACAATCCAACTGCCATTGCAATTAAAGCAGCACCAATTGCTACTAGAATGTTTTCATGTGTTTGATCACCAGTTTGTGGCAAACGTTCATGATTAGCAATTGATTTAGTTGAATTATTTTCATGTTGAGGAGTAATTGTCTTCTCATGTTTATCAGAAGTAGATGGTTTTCCACCGTTGTTACCATGACTTGATGGCACGCTAGAACTTTGAGGTACAGAACTGCTACTTTGTGCTGAACTTTCTGCACTGCTGCTTTGTGCTGAACTTTCTGCACTACTGCTTTGTGCTGAGCTTTCTGCACTGCTACTTTGTGCTGAGCTTTCTGCACTACTGCTTTGTGCTGAGCTTTCTGCACTACTGCTTTGTGCTGAACTTTCTGCACTGCTGCTTTGAGTGGCACTTGAACTTGGTTCTGCACTACTACTTTGAGCGGCACTTGAATTTGATTCAGCACTGCTACTTGAAGCAGCGCTTGAACTTGGTTCTGCACTACTACTTTGAGCAGCACTTGAACTTGGAGTTGCAACCTTCGTGTATCCAACGGTAGTACCAGTAAAATCATAAGCACCATCGATAGTTCCTGTTACATATAGTTGGTTTGGATCTGTTAATTCGTATCCGTCTATCTTAGGACTTTCCACTGAGTAAGAATAAGAATCAGGACTGTAACTATCATTCCACTTAATTACCCCAGTTCTTTCATTCTTAGTTCCTGTCTGTACGAATGTATAATCCCTTTCATAATCAGGAGCAATTTTTTGCTTAGTACTGACATCGATATGGTCAATAACCAACGTATCGACAACATTTCTTTGAACTGTAGTCGTTGCATCTGGTTCATATGGAACAAGCAAGTAAACGTCGGTACCATCTGTTGTTGGGTCAACTGTTCTATTTCTGACAGCATTTTTAGCATTTACTAAATGGTAGTCTTCTAGCTCAGGCGCTTTAATTGTGAACACTTTAGTAGCAGGTGTGTATGCACCGTATTGAACAATAGCACCTGTCTTAGTGTTCTTGATATTTGTACGAGTGAACGTATATGATTCTGAGACTCCTTTGTCGTACATAGGTTTTGGACCAGTGTAAGAACCAGTACTATTTGTTTCAGTAATTTGTTGACTTTTATCAGTAGGGATCACATGTACAGTAATTGTTTTACTTTCACTGACTTGTTCAGTTGGATCCATATAAACGGTTCTGACAACGTCTTCACCCAAAGGATTCAATGATCCTTTAACATCAGAACTGTCTTCAGGAACATATCCATCAATACTTGGAACTTTAAAGTCGTATTGACCTGTGCCATTTGATGGTGTCCATGCTCCCCAAATAATAGAGTTATCTCTAGTATCACGAACACCAGTGGCTGTAAATTGGACTGAAGAACTATCTGTGTGTAGAACCTTCTTAGTGTTTACGTCTACATAATTTACAGTAACGTTTCTAGTAACATTTTGACTTGGAACGGATACATATGGGTTTACAACAGTTAACGTTGCATTGGCAGTGTGAGCATTTTCAGATGTGTATGATAATTGAATTACTCTGGAAGAGTTTTGATCAACATTAATCGTTTGACCATCATTAATATTGCTATCGTTATTAATATTAACAACAGCATCATTCACTTTTTCATATCCAGCAGGTTCACCATCAACTGTCTTGAACACATTAACGTCATCTTTTAAATTGTTAGTATTGTATGCGTAGGTTCCATCTGGTTGAGTATAAACAGTCTTATTAGGAGCAACTACCCATGAGCTACCGATATCATTCTTTACAGGAACAATTTTGTAGTTCAAATCACCGATTGGTAGACTTTGTTCTCCTTCAGTACCCTCTTTATAGAAGCTACCATAACCTCTTACAAAGTAAGTAGAAGATAAGTCTGAATATGGTCTGTAAGCTACAAAATCAACGAAATCCTTGGTATATGCTGATTTTGAAAAATCTGCATATACTGCACCATTAGAATCAACTCCAAATGATACTCCCGGTTCGTTTGAAATATCTTTATACGAATAACTATCTGTGGATGCGTATAATCTTAGACTATTTAAGTCAAAGTCACTTCCATTAGTAAATGAAAGACGTGAACCAGAGAAACCAGGAATGTTACCTTTATTAAATTCTGCCACCGCTACGAAGTATGGCTTACCTTCTGCATTAGAGTATGCTGGAGCATAATTAGCATAACCGTTAGAAGTATTAACATAGTTATGGTCTGAGTTGCTTCTAGGATAATCCTTTACATTATCAGGATAGTTCTTTGTTATGTTAGGTTGAACGAATCCTGGTGTATCAGTGTTATTGTAAGTAACCTTTTCATCTTCAGATTTAGTATTTGGCAAAACAGAAATTTGATTTGCATCAATATTTACAGTTTTTTCACTTCCACCAGGTAATTGCAATGTAGATGATAATGTTACGTTTACTGGGTCAGGATTGGTTTCATGTTCTTCGGTATCACCATTCCAGTTATAACGAGGTCCCTTAACAACCAATGAAAGGTTCATATTAACTGTTCCAGGATAAAAATCTTTCTTAGTAGTTAAAGTAATTGTGTTTCCAGAAACACTTTCATCAAAGTTATTTTGGCTGGAATATTTTGAATAAACAGAGTAAGCAAAAACATCACTCATATTAAGTGGAAATTGAGGGTTAACATTAATCTTAATTTGTGTACCCTTAGGAATTACTCTACCCAAATTATCGTCATTATTTAATGCAATATTGTAGTTAATTGATGCATTTTTCTTAACGTCTGTTGTTTGTGATCCTAAATTAGTAATGCTTGCAGTTACTGCACTTTGAGGGGCAGTATAATCACCTGATTTATTTGAATCGTTACTACTAGTTTGGTTATCACTACTATTTGATTGTGATGATTCATTACTTTGTTGTGATGTTGAACTGCTTGCTTGACTTGATTGGTTTGAGGCATTACTTTGTGAAGCTGATGAGCTATTGTTGTCCGCAGCTGAACTGGTTGTACTTGCAGATGATGAATCAGTACTTTGATTAGCAGTTTCATCAGCATGCGCAGTAATTCCAGTTGGAGCTAAAGTTGAAGATTGTGATGCAACATAGCTTGCACCTAATAAGGCAACTGAGGTCATTCCAATAACAACCCAATTCTTTTTAACCTTATGCAAAATCTTTCTTGATTTAACTTCTTTGTTCATAAATTTCACTCCTTTGAACTAAGTTTCAGTGAACATTCTATGGCAAAAGGATTGTGAAAACATCATTTATAAGATTAAATTAACTATGATAAGTTTAAGTATTCATTGAAATGTTTAATTATTTTTTTGATTCTTTTAAACTATTTGTAACTGATATATAAAAACGTTGTCATCATCTAGAGATTGGTATTTTTTATTATGTATGATTTTCTTTAAAGTGAAATATTATATAACAATGTAAATATGTTTATTAATGCACTTTATACAATAAGTTTGTGAAAATTATGATAGATTCTATGTTCAATTAGGTAAAAAAGTTGACATTTTTTAAATTGAAAATATTGAATAATAATTCAATTGAGTAAAAAGTAGAAAATCCTTTAAACAGAAACTTAATTATGAAGATAATATGTCTTCAAAAGGAGAAAAGATAAATTAAAATAATATAAAAAAGCCTAAGCTTTGGAACTGCAACTATTATTTTGAACAAATAAATAAAAGCAGCTTTCTAACTATTTAATTGGGCAACTGATTTTCTGTATTCTACAGGGGATTGG
>NZ_JXDB01000014.1 GCF_001281265.1 Apilactobacillus kunkeei DSM 12361 = ATCC 700308
AAACACCTCCGAATTATGTTATTTTATCAAATTAAAATAATCATTTTATCGAAAGTGCTTTTATTTATCTGTTCAATATTATAACTTCAGTTCCTTTCGCTTAGGCTTTTTTTATTTATCTCTTAAGTGAATCCCTAATGACATCCAAGACTTCCTTTTGGAAATCATTGAAGTAATGAGACTTTAGGTAGACCAAGTTGGTAACAAACATTGGCATGTCTTCATCTAAGAATTCCAATTTAACTACCCCGTCTGGTACTTTAACCAATGAATTAAAGAATCCGACACCAACGTTGTTAGAAATTAGACTCATAATATTGTTAGTTTCATTCGATCTAAAGATAACGTTTGGATGAAATGCATTTCTCTTTGCTAACTGATTAAATGATTCATTTTGTGTAAAACCTTGCTTAAACAATATGAAATCTTCTTTTGCAAGATCAGAAAAATGAATCTTTCCTTCATTCGCTAGTGGATGGTCTTTTGAAACATACGCACAGAATGGAATTCTCTCAATCTCTTCTGTTTCGATGTCTGGATCTTCCAACGGGTTGTTGGAACCTAGCAACGCTAAATCTAACTCACCATTCTTCAAGGCAGACTTGGTCGTTTCTGATCCATATTCATAGGTAATAATACTATTTAGTAATTTTCTTTCCTTTAAATACTGAGCAATTGTGGGAAAGTATCTTGTTTCAATAATTGGTGGTAGTCCTATTGAAACTTTTTTGGCCTTTAAGTTGGCAATATTTCGCTTTGCAACATCAAAATGACGAATAATTGCTCGAGCGTGGTTTAACAATTGTTTCCCACTATCGGTTACAATGAGTTCGCCATGGGTACGATGTCTAATAATCAACTTAGCTTCCATTTCTTTTTCCAATCTTTGAAGAGCAAAAGTAATAGTAGGTTGACTTACTTTAAATTCTTCAGCAACTTTCGAAAAAACTTTTAATTCTGTTAAGCTTATAAAATATTCAAGGTCTCTGGTGTTCATAAAAAACGCCTCCCAGCGTTGATATAAAAAGGTTTATTTTTTAGATATAAATTATATTTATTATAACACTAAGTTTTGACTATCTAAATACCCATGTATTATTATCTATATATAAATTATGAAAAGAGGTAAGTACTATGTCTTTTGGATATGATATTTTAAACAATCCTTTCAAGAATAAGGGTACTGCATTTACTAAAGAAGAAAGAAAAGAACTTGGTTTAGAAGGAATGCTTCCACCATACGTTCAAACTTTACAAGAACAAGTGGATCAAGCTTATGCTCAATTCCAAAGCAAGCCATCTGATTTAGAAAAACGTGTTTTCTTAATGACTATCTTTAACGAAAACCGTGTTCTATTCTACAAGTTATTCTCACAACACGTTGTTGAATTTATGCCAATCGTATATGATCCAACAATCGCTGAAACTATTGAAAACTACAGTGAACTATTCATTCAACCACAAAACGCTACATTCTTATCAATCGATGATGACTTAGATTCAATCAAGACTTCATTAAAGAATGCTGCTGAAGGTAGAGACATTCGTCTAATCGTAGTTACTGATGCTGAAGGTATCTTAGGTATTGGTGACTGGGCAACTAACGGTGTTGATATCGCTGTTGGTAAATTAATGGTTTACACTGCCGCTGCTGGTATCGATCCTAGCCAAGTTCTACCTGTTGTGCTAGATGCTGGTACTAACAACGAAGAATTACTTAAGGACCCAATGTACTTAGGTAACAGACATGAACGTGTTTACGGTGAAAAGTACCACAAGTTCGTTGATACTTTTGTAGAAAACGCTGAAGAAATGTTCCCAGAAATGTACTTACATTTCGAAGACTTCGGCCGTAGCAACGCTGCTGAAATCCTAGACAGATACAAAGACAAGTACACTGTATTCAATGATGATATCCAAGGTACTGGTATCATCGTTCTAGCAGGTATCTTAGGTGCCTTAAACATTTCTGGTGAAGAAATGAAGGACCAAACTTACGTATCATTTGGTGCAGGTTCAGCCGGTACTGGTATCGTTTCACGTGTATACGATGAATTCGTACAACAAGGAATGGACCCAGAAGAAGCTAAGAAGCACTTCTACCTAGTTGATAAGCAAGGTCTATTGTTCGATGACGATGACACTTTGACTCCTCAACAAAAACCATTTGCTAGAAGCCGTAGCGAATTTGATAACGCAGATTCACTAACTACTCTAGAAGCAGTTGTTAAAGAAGTTCACCCAACTATTTTAGTTGGTACTTCAACTCAACCAAACACTTTCACTGAAGAAATCGTTAAGGAAATGGCTGCTCACACTGAACGTCCAATTATCTTCCCTATTTCAAACCCAACTAAGTTGGCTGAAGCTAAGGCTGAAGACTTACTAAAATGGACTGACGGTAAAGCTCTTATCGGTACTGGTATCCCAGTTAACGATATTGAATACAACGGCACTACTTACCAAATCGGTCAAGCTAACAACGCCCTTGTATACCCAGGTCTAGGTCTAGGTGCAATTGCTGCTACAGCAACTGTTCTAGATGACGAAATGATTTCCGCAGCTGCCCACTCACTTGGTGGTATTGTCGACACTGACAAACCAGGTGCTGCTGTCTTGCCTCCAGTTTCTAAGTTGGATCAATTCTCAACTACTGTAGCTAAGGCCGTTGCCGATAGTGCTGTAAAACGTGGTCTTACACGTGAAGACATCAAGGATGTTGACAAAGCTATCGAAGACACTAAGTGGGAACCTAAGTATTAATCTCTCTTTTAGATGATGTGTGTATAAAAAAAGACGCCAAAGGGCGTCTTTTTTTGTGCTCTAAATTTTATTAATAATCTTTTTGGTGTTTGATGCATTGTTTAATGAATATAAATGAATGTGATTAGCACCCGCTTGTTTGATTTGATCAATCATCCCGGCAGTATATTGCACGCCGTATTCCCCAAATTCATCTTCATGCTGATTCATCAAAGCATTTAGTTCATCTGGAGCAGTCGAATGCGTTAAATTCAGCATCCTTTGCGCTTGCGATTTCGAGATTACAGGCATGATACCTAACCAGATTGGTGTATCAATTTGGATTTGATTTAAATACTCAACATAATCATTCACGTCAAAACTAAACTGTGAAATTAGCTTCGTGCATCCCTTTTCAACCTTTTGTCTCAACCATTTCATTTCTTCATCACTACTATTCAAGTAACACGTTCCTACGATGTTCACATGTGGATATTGTTGTTTGATAAATTCAACTAGTCGATCCGCATGTGGAAATGTCACCGCCGTATCATTTTGAGACAACTTATCACCACGCAACGCCAGCACGCTGTCGATATCGTGTTGTTGCATCAAATCAAGCATCTCTTGAACTCCCTTTTCATCCTTATCAATTCCGGTCAGATGAATGACGACGTCGACGGATGAATTGGCATGAATGTAGTCGGCAATCCGAATACTTTGTAGCAGGTTATCCATGTCATGATTTCTATCTGTAATCGAGATAAATTCCGGATTTAGTTTTAATAAACCATCCAGATTATTTTGATTAATGTTGGGTGTAATCTCAAAAGAATATTGTAAGGGCATGCGAATCTCCTTTTTGATGAATTGTTACTTTAATTATATACTATTATATAATCTCATATGATTTAACACGGAGAAGATAATGATTAATATAATTAAGCAATTTTTCAAATTTGGCATCGTTGGATTCATTAATACAGTATTAACCTATTTAATTTATACTTGCCTATGGCGGATTACATCTCCTACCATTGCCATGGCGATTGGGTATGGAACCACTACTTTAATTGGTTTAACCATCAATAAAAAGTGGGTCTTCAAGACTAGCGGAAACGTTACTAAAACCGCAATTAAATATTATTCTACCTACGTGTTCACTTGGTGTTTAACAGTACTATTAACATACCTATTGTCTGTCTACACATCTATTAACGAACAAATTGTCCCGGTATTAACATTAATTGTGACCGTTCCAGTTAACTTTGTACTAAGTAAACTATGGGTGTTCAAATAAAAAAGAGACCGTTCTACCAAACGGTCTCTTTTTATTATTCAGATTATTTGTTTTCACTAATTACGACAGAACCATCATCCATGTCAGCCTTTAAGTGCTTAATGTCTTCATGGTCTAAGTAGAAGTCAGTAATCTTGTCTCTGATTTCTTGTTCAACTACACGACGTAGTGGACGAGCTCCCATGGCTTCATCATATCCTTGTTCAATTAAGTGGTTCTTAACATCATCTGATACGACAACATCCATGTCTTTCTTAGCTAATGTAGCATTCACATCTGCTAACATTAAATCAACAATTTCTTTCAAGTCATCCTTTGTTAAGTGGGAGAATTCAACGATTGCATTGAATCTATTTAAGAATTCTGGACGGAAGTATGGAGCTAGACGATCCATTAACTTCTTATCCTTGTCGTCATCACCAGTAAGTGCTTCGTTACCGAAACCAGCGTTTGAAGTAGCAATTACAACAGTGTTCTTAAAGTTAACCACATTTCCTTGACCGTCTGTTAAACGACCATCGTCTAATACTTGTAGAAGAAGTGTTAACACTTGTGGGTTAGCCTTTTCGATTTCATCTAATAATACGATTGAGTATGGGTTTCTACGAACCTTTTCAGTCAAAGTATTGTTGTTGTCGTTGTATCCAACGTATCCAGCTGAAGCACCAATCAACTTGGAAACAGCAGTTGGGTCGGAGTATTCTGACATATCTAGACAAATAATGTTGTTCTTGTTACCAAACATGTCCTTAGCTAATTGCTTAGCAAGTTCAGTCTTACCTACACCAGTAGGACCTACGAATAAGAATGAACCAATTGGACGGTTACCTTCATCAAAGCCGGCACGATTTCTACGAATAGCACGAGCGACTGCAGCAACAGCTTCGTCTTGACCAATTACCTTGCCCTTTAGACGGTCGCCCATTGTCTTTAATCTTTCAATATCAGTGCTGCTCATCTTAGCGACAGGAACACCAGTCAATCTTTCAACTGACTTAGCAACGTCATTGACCGTAGCAGTGACTTTCTTTTCATCACTCTTGTTGTCAATTTGCTTTTGTAGTTCTTCAATCTTGTTCTTGTGGTTTAACGCTGCTTCATAGTCTTCCTTAGCAGCAGCATCTTCTTGAGCCTTCTTTTCTGCTTCAATCTCATCTTCGATTTGCTTTTGATCTAAGACTGGATGTTGAGCAGATAAGTGTGCTGCAGTCATATCTACTAGGTCAATGGCCTTGTCAGGTAGACTTCTTTGTGGAATGTATTGAACAGAGTAGTCTACAGCAGCTTTCAATACTTCGTCAGGCAAAATCACATTGTGGTGTTCTTCATATAATGGACGAATACCTTTCAAGATTGCTAAAGTAGTTTCTTCACTTGGCGCCTTAATTTGTACTTCGTTGAAACGACGTGACAAAGCAGCGTCCTTTAGGATTGTGTTTCTGTATTCATCTTGGGTAGTAGCACCGATAACGGTAATTTCACCACGAGATAATGCAGGCTTGATAATATCTGCCAATCCCTTGGATCCACTTTCGTCGCCGGCATTACCAGCACCTAGGATTTGGTGGATTTCGTCGAAGAATAGAATAACGTTACCCTTTTCTTGGACTTCCTTAATTAAGTTTTGAATGTTTTCTTCAAAACTACCACGATATTGAGTTCCGGCTTCTAGGCCAGAGATATCAATACTAATAACTTCCTTGTTCTTAATTGATGCAGGTACGTCGCCCTTCACAATTGCTTGGGCTAAACCTTCAACAACAGCTGTCTTACCGACACCGGCGTCACCAACTAATACAGGGTTGTTCTTAATTCTTCTAGATAATACTTCAGCAGTTTCTTGGATTTCCTTGTCTCTTCCAATCACTGGATCTAACTTATTATCTCTAGCTTCTTGAGTTAAGTTTCTACCTAGCTTTTCAAGAATTCCTCCCTTATTAGATGCAGCTTTTTGTTGGGTATTAGGTTGGCCACCTTGTAGTTGGCCACTTCTTCTTAATTCTTCTAATTGTTCTGGGGTAACTTCTTGACCATTAATCATGTATCGACGTTGGGCATTTGAGTTACCTGTATCGCCTAAAAATTGGTTAAAAATTCTGTCAAAATCATCGTTAAATGGATCAAATGGACTTCTTGCCATAGTACATCCCTCACATTTCATATAATATTTTATTTTCAAATACATTAGCCAAACACGGCATGTATTAGATAAGGCTTTTAGTTCTTCTTTTATTTCCTTATCCAAATAATATAATACCACCTAAATTACATAATTCAATACTAAATTTGACCTTTTTTGACCTTTTTCTTACATATATGCTTAAAACCCTTGATATATAAGGATTTCTGGAAAAGTAAAGTTTTCCTAAAGTTTTATTTTTGTTTTTATACAAGTAACCCTATGTTATGTTTTGTGACATAAAAGCTTAATTTTTTAAAAAATATTTCGAATTCAGATATACAATCTTTGTCAGTTCTGATATTATAAAAACATGCAATGTTATGAAATATAACGTGGAAAAGAAATACTACTTTGAAAAGGGGTTTTACTAATGAAGCGACATTTTCCAGTAATCCGATGGTTAATGGTATTAAGCATCGGATTGGTCGTTGCTCTTGGTTTATTCTCAGCACCTATTAAATCAAACGCTGCAGAAAAGACTTATCAAATTGGTACGGATGTGACGTTCCCACCATTTGAATACGCTAACGACAACAATAAATACGTCGGAATTGATATTGACTTAATGAATGCAATCGCCAAGGATCAAGGTTTTAAAGTAAACTTTAAACCAACCAGTTTTAATGGAGCTATTCAAGCTGTTCAATCTGGTCAATTAAATGGTATGGTCGCTGGTATGTCAGTCACTCCAGAACGTAAAGGAACATTTGATTTCTCTACAGCATATTACAATTCTGGTGTTGTTATGGCTGTATCTCAAAATAATAATGATATTAAGAGTTTAAAAGACCTAAAAGGTAAAACAATTGCAGTTAAGACAGGAACCACAGGTGCTCAATATGCACAATCCATTCAAAAGAAATATGGGTTTAAAATAAGCACTTTTGATGATTCAAGTAACGTATATGAAGATGTCTTAACTGGTAACTCAGTTGCTTGTTTCGATGATGAACCCGTATTAAAATACGGTATCAATCAAGGAACTAAACTAAAAATTGTTACTAAACCTGCGGCAGGTACTCCTATCGCACTTGGTGTAAAAAAAGGAACTAATAAAGATCTTGTAGAAAAGTTCAATGCTGGTCTTGCTCACTTAAAGAAAAATGGTGAGTATAAAAAAATCATGGACAAGTACTTAAACGCTAAGAAAAACACTGAAGATAATCATTCATTCTTTGGTATTCTAAAGCAAAACAAAACTTTCCTATGGCAAGGTTTCCTACAAACATTGTGGCTAACAATTGTTTCTATTATTTTTGCTACCATTTTCGGTGTAATCTTTGGACTATTTGGTGTTCTACCAATCAAGTTCTTCCGCGGACTATCATCAACAGTTATCTACTTATTCAGAGGTATGCCTCTACTAGTTCTAGCACTGTTTATATACACTGGTATTCCAACATTAACCGGTACTAGAATTCCTGCATTCATCGCTGGTGTTATTACATTAATGCTAGATGAAGGTGCATACATCGCCGCTTTTGTTAAGGGTGGTATTGAATCAGTTGATAAAGGTCAAATGGAAGCTGCCAGATCACTTGGTTTACCATTCGGTAAGTCAATGAGAAAGGTTATCCTACCTCAAGGTGTTAAGTTAATGGTTCCATCATTCATTAACCAATTCATCATTACCTTGAAGGATACTTCAATCCTATCAATCATTGGTATTCTAGAACTTACTCAAACTGGTAAGATTATCATCGCTAGAAACCTTGAAGGATTCAAAGTTTGGGCAATGGTTGCAATTATTTACTTAGTTGTAATCACCCTATTAACTTGGCTATCAAACTGGGTAAAAAGGAGAGCTAAGATATGAGCAAAATTAAAGTAACTGATTTACACAAGCAATACGCAGACAACCATGTCTTACGTGGTGTAGATTTAGAAGTTAAAGATAACGAAGTAGTTGTTATTATCGGCCCTTCCGGTTCAGGTAAGTCAACTCTATTAAGAACTTTAAACAAATTAGAAGAACCAACTTCAGGTTCAGTGGTTGTTCATGGTACTGATATCGCCCAAAAAGGTGTTAACATTGATCAAGTTCGTGAACAAATCGGTATGGTATTTCAACACTTTAACCTATTTAATAACCTATCAGTTGGTAAAAACATTATGTTAGCCCCTGTTGAATTAGGTAAGCTATCAAAAGAAGATGCTGTAAAACAAGCAAAGAAGTTACTAGGTGTTGTTGGTCTGGAAAATAAATTTGACGCCTCTGTAAATTCACTATCTGGTGGTCAAAAACAACGTGTTGCTATTGCACGTGCTTTAGCAATGAACCCAGACATCATGCTATTTGATGAACCTACTTCTGCTCTTGATCCCGAAATGGTCGGTGACGTTTTAAACGTTATGAAGAAGTTAGCTAAAGAAAAAGGTATGACAATGGTAGTTGTTACCCATGAAATGGGCTTCGCTAAAGAAGTTGCTGACCGTGTGGTATTCGTAGATGACGGTATCATTCAAGAAGAAGGTACCCCTGATGAAATCTTCAATCACCCTAAAAATGATCGTCTAAAATCATTCCTATCAAAGATTTTGGAAGTATAGAAAAAATAAAAGAACCCCTCTCTTATGTGGGGTTCTTTTTTATTTACACTTGCATTTTTATTTTAACCCTTTTATAATTGTTAGCATGCTAACAAAAATGAGGGGTGATATTTATGACAGAAAACATCGGAAGACAATTGAAAATCGCATCGACTCAATTAACCAAAAAGCTGGATAAATTTGCGAGTCAATATGATTTAACAAGCATGCAGATGTCTGTAATCGACTTCTTGACCCTGTTTAAAGATCAAGAAATGTTTCAAAAGGACATCGAACACGAATTTAATATCCGTCGTTCCACCGCTTCAACATTATTGAAGCGAATGGAAAATAAGGGATTAATACGCCGTGTTGAATCGAACAAGGATGCTCGTCAAAAACAAGTCATCCTAACCGATTTAGCCGTTCAATACGAAGACGACATTCAAAAGTTCATGGTTGAAACACAACAACAAATTCACGATTTACTGTCTGATGAAGAATACACTGCTCTGGAAAGTAGCTTAGCAAAAATCATTAAACATATGGGGGATTAATAATGGATAACAAAATTTCATTAAAGACATTACTGTCAGTTATTGCTGCTGGAATCATGTCATTTAGTGGTGTTGTTATTGAAACTTCAATGAACATCACCTTCCCAACTTTGATGCGCGACTTCAACGTGGGAACCAGTACCGTCCAATGGATGACTACAATTTATTTGCTTATTGTATCAATCGTTGTTCCGCTTTCAGCAATATTAAATCGTAACTTTAAAACAAAGCAATTATTTATTGTATCAAACTTACTATTTATTATAGGGGTTGTCTGCGACTTAACCGCACCATCATTTACATTCCTATTAATCGGTCGTGTAATTCAAGGATTCGGAACTGGAATTGCACTACCATTGATGTTTAACATCATCTTGGATCAAGTACCTGCCGAAAAAATCGGTGTCATGATGGGTGTAGGTAACTTGATTACCGCCATCGCCCCTGCCGTTGGTCCAACTTTCGGTGGAATTGTGGTATCTTCAATCGGTTGGCGTTACATCTTCGCCATCCTATTACCAATACTCGTGATTTCACTAATCTTAGGTGTCTTAAACATCGAACAAAAACGCGAAATTAAAAAGACTAGCCTAGACTTTGTTGGCCTAATCCTAATCGTGATTACATTCACTGGTTTAGTATATGGTTTCTCCAACATGGGTGCTGGTAACATCCTAAGTGCTGTTGTCATTCTTCCAATCATCATTGGTGTGATTGCTTTGATTACTCTTTACATGCACTGCATTAGAAGTAAGAATGCTATCTTGGACCTATCTGTTCTTAAAAACCACAAGTTTGCTGGTCACATTGTTGGATTCTTCATCCTACAATTCATCACATTAGGTTTATCATTCATCTTGCCTAACTACGTGCAAATCGTAAACCACTCATCCGCGTTCATTGCTGGTCTATTGGTATTACCCGGTGCCGCAATTGGTGCAATCTTAGCCCCACTATCTGGTAATTTGTACGACCGTTTCGGTGCTTACAAGCCGCTAGCACTAGGAATGTTATTTGGACTAATTGGTTTGGTATTATTCGCCATCTTTGGAACTCATTTGAGTAACACCATGATTTTAATCTTCTACGTAATTTACATGCTATGCATAGGATTATCATTTGGTAATATTATGACAAGTGGATTAAGCCAACTAAATGGTGAACAAAGAACCGACGGAAACGCTGTTTTCAACACCATCCAACAAATCTCAGGTGCCATTGCCACTTCCATCGTTTCTGCTATTATTACTATCAGTCAATTGAGTAATAGTAACGAAGCTACTGGAACTGCGGTTGGATCACTTCACGCGTTGATTTTATTACTAGTATTAATCGTGATTGCTAGTCTAATCTTAAACGCCGTTGTAAAACGTAAATAGCAATAAAAAAGCCTAACGTTTAAAACGTTAGGCTTTTTGTTTTACTTCATTTTTTTGACACTCATAAAAATTCTAGTTGCAGGATAAAATCTAACATTAAATTCATCCTTAATAGCGTTAACAATCTCGCTATCATCATTATGTTCTTCAATCATGGCACGTACTTTAATGACGTTGTCATAATTGTTCAAGATGTCTCTGACGACACCACGGTCTTTAATACTCTTGACCACTTCATAAATTGCAAAAATAAATAAAAGAATCGCAATTATATTCCACATATATAAATTATCACTCCTATTACTTATAATTATACGTGATATGTCGACATTATCAAAATCATATTAACTAAAGCTTAACAATTCAACGGTTTAGAAGGGTTGTCACACGTGATATAATTTAAATATTATAAATAAAGGAGAAATTCATATGACTGATACGATTAAAAAACGTACCATTGGATTTCTAGCTGCAGCTATTATTGCAATTATTAGTCAATTTCTTACAGCTATTATTCCAAACATCGGTGGAGCCACCATCGCGATCCTAATTGGAATTGTGTTGGGTAACACCGTTTTAACACAACCAGTTCTAAGTGCTGGTACCAAGTTTGCTGAAAAACGATTACTAGAATACTCAGTAATGCTACTTGGTCTTACCATTACTTTCCAAACTATTATTCAATTACACTGGTCAGGATTACTATTCATCATCATCCAAATGGCCATCACCATTATCGCAGCCATCATGATTGGTAAGTGGCTTCACTTTGGTGAAGGAATTTACCTTTGCATGGCCGGTGGTAATGCGGTTTGTGGATCATCAGCCATTGCTTCGATTAAACCTGTGATTAATGCATCTGATGAAGATGCTGGAATGAGCATTACATTAGTCAACCTAATGGGAACTGTGATGATGCTAGCACTTCCAGTTATTGGAACAATGGTATTTGGTCACGTTGATATGCTACGTGGTGCCTTGATTGGTGGTACCGTTCAATCAGTTGGACAAGTTATCGCAAGTGCAACAATGGTTAACCAAACTACTGTCCAATTCGCAACTCTATTCAAGATTATGCGAATCATCATGCTAGTAATTGTGGTTACTGTGTTTGCACGCATACATGCTAAGAACGAAAAATTAGCTAACGCAGAAAAAGAAGTTGAGGAAGAAGTTAAGAAAGGTAAGATTGATTTCCTACCATGGTACGTTCTATGGTTCTTAATCTTCTGTATCCTAAATAGTTTCTTCCACCTTCCAGCTTTCATCGGTAACACCGCTCACCTATTGAGCTCATGGTGTGAAATCATCGCATTAGCAGCTATCGGTTTGCGTCTAAACTTAAAGGCGTTCCTAAAGGCCGGTAAACGTTTCGCAATTTATAGTGTCTCGGTTGGAGTAATTCAAACTATCGTGGCACTGATTTTAATTAAACTATTAATTCATGCATAAAAAAAGACTAGGCATTTGGAACTGAAGTTATAATATTGAACAGATAAATAAAAGCACTTTCGATAAAATGATTATTTTAATTTGATAAAATAACATAATTCGGAGGTGT
>NZ_JXDB01000015.1 GCF_001281265.1 Apilactobacillus kunkeei DSM 12361 = ATCC 700308
CCAATCCCCTGTAGAATACAGAAAATCAGTTGCCCAATTAAATAGTTAGAAAGCTGCTTTTATTTATTTGTTCAAAATAATAGTTGCAGTTCCTTTGCCTAGTCTTTTTTTATTACATATATTTTTTGATAAGTTCTGTGAAGTCACTATTTTCTCGTGGGTAAGCAATTTTCTTAAGGTTTAGTAAATCAGAGTCAGTAACGTTATGTGAAATTGAGTTAAAGCCCCATGAACCAGTACCTAAAGTTAATGATGGTTCCAATCCGTTAACGATGCTACCGACTCCTCCTAGACAGCAAGGAGTATTGACTAGGATTCGGCATGCCTTCATCTTTAAGCCAAATTGGGTAATCAAATCTGAATTAGTTGATCTAATTCCAGCGGTATGACCTAAACCTCCATAATTTAGGATAGATTCAAGAGTATTATAAGCATGATTTAAATCGTCAACCTTGTATACAGAAACAACTGGTGAAAGTTTTTCACCTGAAAGTAAGTGGTCAATCCCAACTTCGTTTAATTCAGCGGCCAATACCTTAGTATCTTCTGGAACTTCAATCCCAGCCATATCAGCAATTTGCTTTGCTGAACGACCAGCGATTGGTCCATTAACACCACCCGTTTCAGGGTTAAACATAGTTTGAGCTAGCTTATCTTGATCGGATTCGTCGATAAAGAACACTCCTGCATCACTTAAACGTTTCTTCATGTCATCATATATTTCTGAATCAATTACCAAACTATTTTCGGTTGCACAAATCATACCATTATCAAATGTCTTTGATAATACGATATCTTTAACTGCTGCATCTAAATCAGCGGACTTTTCAACATATAAAGGTGCATTTCCTGGTCCTACACCTAGTGCAGGTTTACCACTTGAATATGCAGCTTTAACCATGGCTGGACCACCTGTTGCCAAAATCGTTGCAACACCTGGGTGCTTAATCAAAGTATTCGTTGCTTGAATACTTGGTTCGCTAATCCATTGAATTGAATTCATTGGAGCCCCAGCCTTAACTGCTGCGTCTAATACAACTTCAGCGGCTTTCATTGAAGACTTCATTGCTTGAGGATGGAAGCTAAAAATAATTGGATTCCTAGTCTTCATCGCAATGATGGCCTTAAATAAAGTTGTTGAAGTAGGGTTGGTAACTGGAGTCACTCCAGCTAATACCCCTAATGGTTCTGCAATTGTAACTGTCTTGGCTTCATCATTTTCATCAATAATTCCAACAGTTTTATGATTTTTAATGAAATTACCGACCTGGCCACTAGCAAAAATGTTCTTCATTGTCTTATCATGAGTATTTCCACGACCAGTTTCTTCATGAGCTAACTTTGCTAATTCCGAACTATTATCCAATCCAGCTTGAACCATTGCATCTACAATTGAGTCTACCTGTGATTGATCAAAAGTTTCTAAATCACTTAGCGCACTATGCGCATTATCTACTAAATTGTTAATCATTTCATCAACTTCAACCATCAAAAACGCCCTCCTTTAATTTAGATACTACTAACGTTTACACCTTGATTGTAGCAGTGTAAATAAAGGCTTTCAAGGCATTTAACGCTATAAAATAATTAATTTACCATATGTTTTTTTATAGAAACCATCTAATTTTCATTAGAAAACAAGATAAGATTGTTCAAATAATCACAATATCATATAACCATTTTATCCCCTTCACACCTAAATTTCTCTATTGTCATTTGTACTTATTGTCTATTTTTATCAATATAAAATTAAATTTGAATTTGAATATCATTATGATATTATTAGCCTAATTAATAATAAGGAGATGATCTTATCTTAAAAATTGACAACGTTTCGAAATCATTTTCTAAAGTCCAAGCCTTAAATAACGTTTCATTTGAAGCCAAGGATGGCCAAATATTAGGTCTAATTGGGCAAAATGGTGCTGGTAAATCAACAACCTTCCACAGCATTCTTCATTTTATTGAATTTGATGGAAAAATTACACTAGATAATCATGAAATCACAGTCAAGGACTTCAATGAAGTGGGATACCTTCCAGAAGAACGCAGTCTATTTGAAGACCTAACCATTGAAAATCAAATTACATATTTTGCAGAACTAAAAGGCCGCGATAAAAATTGGGTCAAGGAACGCATTAATTCATGGTTACAACGTTTCGAAGTTAAGGGCGAAACAAAGGATAAAATAAAATCACTATCTAAAGGTAACCAACAAAAAGTCCAACTAATCTGTACCTTAATTCATGAACCAAAGTTGGTAATTTTAGATGAACCATTTAGCGGTTTGGACCCTGTTAACGCTGACCTTTTAAAGAAAGAAATCATCAGAACTAAGGAAAATGGTGCTGCAATCATCTTCTCAAGTCACGACATGAACAACGTTGAAGAACTTTGTGATCACGTCGTCATGCTTAGAAACGGAAACGTTGTCCTAAACGGTAGCGTTGATGAAATCAGAAACCAATTCGGTAAAAAGCACGTCTTTGTAACAACTGACATGTCCGTAAATGAACTAGCTGCACTTGATGGTGTCAGTGAGGTTGTTGACCGTGGTCATAATCGTTATAAAATCACCCTTAGTGATGAAGAATATGGTAAGGCTCTCTTTAAAGCAGTGAGTCGTGGTGAATACATTGAAGAATTCAGCCAACAACCACCTACACTAGATGAAATCTTTAGAGAAAAGGCGGTGGCTAATCATGCATAAGTTCAATATTGTCTTCATGAGAAACTACCTGCTTCACCTAAAGTCCAAGAGTTTCATCGCACTACTAATTACACCAATCATTTCAGTTTTAATTAGTGCTGGAATCGGTGTATTAGTCGCAGGATCAACCAACAATTTTGATAATTACCAAGTCGCTATCGTCGGTGATTCAAGCGTTAAAAGTGAACTAGTGTCTAAGGACAAAGATTCTATTGATACCAGCATTAAATCCGAAAGTACCGCCAAAAAGGAACTTAAAAAGGACAATATTGATGGTTACATCAAGGTTTCCAAGGAAAACAACCAATACAAGGTTAACTTTGTCGGAAGTAGCTCTTTAGATAGCGACGTTAAGACTGACTTATTAGCGATTGTGAACCAAAAACAATCTGAAATTAACGTTAAAAACAGTAATGTCACTAATGAACAATACAAGCAACTATCTGTAAAACCAGCGTTTAAGTCATCAATCACTGATAAGGAAAAGAAGCAAAAAACTGAACAAACATCCAGTGCTAATACTGCATCCATCTATGTATTAATGTTTATTTCCTACTTCTTTACCATTATTTACGCTTCAATCATGTCTACAACTATCGCCAAGGAGAAAGGCACCAAGATTTCAGAAGTTATCTTCAGTAGTGTCTCACCTAGCACATACTTCAGTGGTAAGGTCGGTGCTGTGATTGCCTTGATGGCAACTCAAATGGTAATTTACACGGGTGTTGGAGTGGTCGCATACTTCATCTTGAACATGGATCCATTCTTTAACTCACTATTCACATCCCAACACGTATTAATCAGTACGTTTGTTGGTAATATTTTCAGCATTAACATACTATTCATCTTCATTGGTTTTGTAATCTCAATCGTTCTCGCAGCGATTTGTGGTTCTCTTTCCGCCAACGTTGAAGGAGCTTCTAAGTCAGCTCAACCACTTGTATTCTTAATTTTATTTATCTTCGTGCTTTCATTTAATTTTGTTAATAATGGCTCTTCCGACTCAATCTTTTCACAAGTTGGATCATACATCCCATTGTTCTCATCATTCTTAATGCCAATTAGATTAATTAATCATAATGCAAACTTGTTCGAAGGAATCATTTCACTATTAATTGCGATTTTCTTCATCGCCTTTGTGACTTACAAGTTCTCAAATGTTTACAAACTATTCATGTTAAATAGTGAAGAAGGCAGCTTCTTCAAACGTATTAAATCAGCTTTAAATAATAAATAAAAAATACCCCTGAGCAATTATGTTCAGGGGTGTTTTTTATTTAATTTTGACTGGTTTATTAATTGATAGTAAATAGATAAACTTATCAGTAACTGGTTTATGCAAGATATTTTCTAACGCCTTGGCATATAAATTAATTTGTCCACGGTATCGTTTGATAACTCTTTGAATATTTTTATCGTTATCAGATGGAACATAGTCTGTCTTGTAATCAAATAGGATGACTTGGTCATCTAATTCAATATATCCATCAATAATTCCATGTATCAAAATTTTTTCTGTTGATTTTTCATCAAATCCTGAGAATACTAAATTAGCATCCATTAACATTGAAAATGGTGCCTCACGATGAATACGATCGTGATGCGCTAGCATTTGTAGTCCTAACTCACTTTCAAAAACATTGATTACCTCATTGGTTTGAACGAGTTCAGCAATTTCCGGAGTAACTACCTTGTCTGCAACTAAGCGTTGTAGCATCCCTACCACATCACCTACTTCAGGTTTATGGTCCAATCGTACTTCTTGTAGCAACAAATGAGTGGCTGTTCCGACCTCTGCAGGAGTTGGTTTAACCACTGATTGCATGAACTTAGGAACTGCAAAATGAGTGCTTACATACATATTCTTTTTCTTATTATTGTTCTGCCAATTTTCATCATAATTACCCAATTCAATGCTATCTGGATCTTCAAATAGTCGTTTAATCTCTGAAACTGATTGATATGCAGTTGTATGAGTCGCAACGTCATTTGAGTAAGTATAATCCAATACTTGATCCACATCATCAACATCGATGTCTTTTGGTACCAATTTCTTGGCACTTTGAACAATATGGCTCAACCATTGCGCATTTTCAGCACTATCTCCAGATGGGCTATGTTGTGATAAATCATTAGCATTCACAAATTCGACATCAAAATTAGTTTGATCTTCATTAAGACCTGTATATGAGACATCATCGCCAAATTTGTTTCTAAATTTTGGATGACGGACCAAAGCTGGTCCTATCCAATCTAAATAACTTTTGGCACCACTTCTTAAAGCAGCATCGACTAGCAAGGTGTCACCACTAGCAGCCTTGTTCCATGCATCGATGACCTTGGTTCTGTCGTTTTCATTCTTGCTGGCACCAACAATGAATAGTTGTTGTTCAGCACGGGTTAGTGCAACATATAACTTTCGCATTTCCTCAGCTAATAATCCTTGATTTTCAATTGCACCAACCACTTGGCGTTGCAATGAATCTTGTTTAATTCTGGTCTCTGGGTCTGTGTAAGTAATCCCTAATCCTAGATGATCATTTAAGATATATGCCTTATTACTATCTTGTCTATTGAAACCATGTGAGGCATCCATCAAGAATACAACCGGAAATTCCAATCCTTTACTACCATGAATAGTCATTACTGAAACTGCGTCTTGATTATCATCAGCATTGGCTTCGTCTAAGTCCTCGTTTCTTTCTTGCATGCGACGCACGAAACGTACAAATTGGAATAATCCCTTAAAACTAGTTTGTTCGTAATCATATGCACGTTCGTATAAAGCATGTAAGTTAGCTTGGCGTTGTTTTCCAGCCGGCATTCCACCAACGTAATCCAAGAATCCAGTGGTTTCATAGATATCCCAGATTAAATCAACTATGGCATGTTGTTGGGCAACGTCTCTAAAATGTTTTAATTGTTCGACGAATGTCTTCACACGTGAGAAGACTTGGTCACCAAATTCTGAGTGATCCATATTTTCATAATTGTCGTAGAAGTTAATTACTGCATTGAAGTAATCACCTGTTTTTTGGTTAATTCTCAAGTATGCCAATTGGTTTTCATTTAGGCCCACCATTGGAGAACGCAATACTGCAACTAATGGAATGTCTTGATATGGATTATCAATGATTGATAACATCGACATCATAATTTGAATTTCGGTGGTCTTGAAGTAACTTTGTGCCCCATTGATTAATACCGGAATGTTGTATGAACCAAAGATATCGGAAATGATTAAGTTGTTATTTCTAGTCGAAGAAATAATAGAGATATCGGCATATTGAATTGGACGCATCACTTGTTTATCACGATCGAATACTGGTAACTTCTTTTCAATCATTTCATTAATCTTTTGTGCGACCATTTCAACTTGACCATGTGCACTATCTTGAACTTGGAATTGATCATCTATAGGTTCTTCTTCATCGTCTTTACTTTCATAAATCATTACATCAACATTGGATTGTAATTCGTCTGGATAGTATTTAGCACCAGCCTTTAGTTTGGCATCCCCGGTGTAATCAATTTCTCCAACTCGTTTATCCATAGTTTGCGTGAAAACGAGGTTAATGAAATCATCAATGTTTTCAGCTGAACGGAAGTTATCTGGTAAAACAATGGTGTGACCATCATCACTATCCATGCGTTCAATAAACATTGATGGATCAGCTAAACGGAAACGATAGATGGATTGCTTAACGTCTCCCACCATAAACATATTGCTATATTCTGGGTTAGCCAAGGTCGATAAAATCGCGTCTTGTAGACGGTTATTATCTTGGTATTCATCAACCATGATTTCGTTATATTGGTTTTGTAGGTTCACTCTGACAGCCTTAGATTCACCATCTGAGCCAGATAAAATATCGTAGGCATAATGTTCCACATCAATAAACTCTAAGCAATGACGTTTTAATTTAGCTTTTTGATAGCTATCAGTGAATACTAAAACCACTTGAATTAACTTTTCGATTAATTGCTTGGAAGCCTTCATCACTGAAAGGTTTTCTTCTTCGTTTAAAGCAAAATATTTACCCGGTAATTTTTGCATCGCCTTCTTAGCATTATCACGAATATCTTTAATACGGTCATGAAGACCTTTGGCAATATCATCATAATCCTTGGTAATACGTGGAAATGCCTTAAACTTCAGATTTTCAAAAGATTGCTTGATATCATTCCAGTCTGAGTCAGGTAACATATCATACAATCCGTTGATTTGATCGATATCAACTTGAACCGCTGCAGCTTCTTTTTCCATCAAGTTTTCGTCAGCAATCCGTTTAGCAGATTCAAAAGATAGTCGTTGCTGGGTCAAATCATTTTGAATGAATGGTAGAAGGTTGTTTTGGTAAAAATCTGAATGAACTAGATTATCGCCCTGAATATCGTAAATTTTAGTGGTGCTCTTTAACCATTCCACTGGGTCACGATTTACGTTAGCGTAGTCGTAAATTCTAAATAATAAATCGGTTAGACCATCGTCAGAACGGTCATTGGAGAAGTTTTCAGTCAATTGCGCAAATAGGCCATCGCTATCGTTAGCATATAGGTCTTCACGGACTGAATCCCATACCTGTTCTTTTAGCATTTGGCTTTCTGTTTGATCCGCCAACAGTCTAAAGTTAGGGTCCAAATCAATAATGTAATAGTAACTTTGGACGATTTTTTGACAGAATGAGTCCATCGTTGAAATGTCGGCAACGGGTAAACGACGTAATTGACGTACTAAAAATGCCTTAACATCGGAGTTATCTGCCTTTTTTAATTCTTGTTGGAGCGCCTTTTGAATACGGTCACGCATTTCCTTGGCAGCGGCCTTGGTAAATGTAACGATTAGCATTTCATCGATGTTAACGCGGTCGTTTAATAACTTGTTGATGACGCGATCAACTAGGACACGGGTCTTACCAGAACCGGCTGATGCGGAAACAAGGACGTTTTCATCAAAATGTCCTGTAACGGCTTCTTTTTGTGGCTTTGTATATTCCATTATTGATTGTCCCCCCTTAGCATTTTTAATACTTCTTCTAACGAGTAGTTAGGTACATCCCTATAATTATTTTCATTCAATAACGGGTCAAACTGCATAATTGAACGATATGGTGTAAATTGCATCGCATCTTGATTTTGACCAAAGCGTGCAGGTTTTAAATCAATATTTCCAGTAAAGATTTCCAATCCAGCCTTCTTGATTAGATCCTCATTGTGAGATAGCAGCAAGTCCAAGTCTTCTGGTTGGACGATTGGACTGGACTTGTAGAAACTACCGTCCTTTTTCTTTCTCAATGGATAAACATTGGATGAACCATACTTGTCATCTGCGATGGTCTTATCAATTTTATCCAATAGTTCGCCGTCATTAACCAGAATACCTTGGTATTTTTGTTTGCTTAATACTGCTTCTTCAAATGATTTCTTCAAATCATCATTTGTGTACTTAGGATTGTAGATGTGCATGTAAACAGCACCGGCCAAGGCAGCCTTTTCTTCTTCGTCAATGATGCCTAGGTTGTGAGCTAACACATCGATGTAGGTCATCATTTGCATGGAAGTTCCGTCGTAAACACGGGAGAAGTCCAACTTACGTTCACTGGACTTGTAGTCAACAATTCCTAGGTAATTCTTTCCGTCGACGTTCATTGAATCAATTCTATCAATTCGACCACGGACGTTAACTAACTTAGCAGTGGTTAGTTCGTTGCTCTTAGGCAATTCAAAACTAAGTGGTTGTAAGTCATCCTTATGTCCAACTTGACCGAATGAAATTTCGGTCTTTTTGGCACGCATTGGTGTGTACTTGCTTTGTTTTTGAATTGTTTCAATTGTGTGTTTAACGGTCTTAATCAATTGATTCTTGATATAATTCATTCGACTAGAACTACTTAAAATCGTGTATTGGAAATCGTTTGGATCTTCTAACATCTTGGCCACAACAGTATCAACCAATTCGTTAATTGCTTGTTTGTCCAAGTTTTCCAAATCGATGTGTTCTGAATTCACGATACGCATTAAGTGGTCCATCGATTCGTGATAGAACTGACCTGTACTTGCTGGTGATAAGTCAAAGACATCACGTTCTTTTAACTTTAAACCATAACGCAAGAAGTATTCGTATGGGTTGCTGTAGAATTGTTCCAACTTAGAGATGGAAGTGTTGATTTTATCACCGTATAAACCAGTAACGATTTCTGGCAATAATTGAGTTGGTGTGTTGTTGTAATCCAAACCACCCAATAATTTGTTAGTTAAGTCACGGTAATTTAGATTTTGATTTAGTTTGTTATAAATATATTGCCATGCTGGAGCCAAATTAGAGTTCTTCACTTTAGCATCTTGACTTGCTTGAACCAAATGACGGAGTGTTGAACGATATGTTCCTACGTATTCATAGACATCTTTGGCATCGGAAGTTGGATGACTGGAAATGTGTTGAATATCAATACCAAAGTGTTCCGCAATTCTTGAAACATATGGTGAAATCGCGACTGATGATTCATCACTATCACCTAAACTGTAGGAAAAGATTAACTTTTCACTAACTGATAGGAATGCCAAGTAGTTTAGGAATGGATCGTTGGCCATTTGGTTTTCAGAAGTCTCACGTAAATATTGGTCATCGTCAAAGAAGTCACGCAAATCATCGCGATCCGCGTCACTAAATAGCGCTTCATTGGTAATCTTATCCGGCATTACTTCATCGGTTGCACCCATCATGAAGACCACTTTACGATTATTCATTTGAACGATTCCACTTTCAGAAATAGCAACTTGATCAAGGGTAGATGGTATTTGCGAATAATTAGCACCCGCAAAACCACTTTGTAGCAAGTTCAAAAAATCATCTGCGTTAAATTCACGATTACCTAAAATCGAAACATAGTCATCCAATAAATTAGTGAAAGTTTGCCAAACTTGTTCCGGTTGGGCAGCATCAATTAAATTATCATTATCAATGGAATCATTACGCCATTGCTTTAATCGACGTACTACTCCCATATCCACTAAAAATTGGAATAAAATGGCGGCAGCATCTTGGCCGTTCTTCGCATTTCTAAGCTTTTTGAAAAATGGTGGGAAGTTATCTCCAATAAAATGTCTAATAACATTAATTTCCCCAGAGATGTTGCGCATTCGATCTGCTTGAACACCAAAATCACTTTCAGATAACCATGCATATTGCCAGTCTTCTTTTTGAGTCCAACGAGAACCTTCATACCCATTTTTTAATACTAGGTTCTCAGTTAAGGCAACGTACTGGCGATATTCTTCGCTATCCATAAAGTTACCATTCCCATCACCAGGGACCATTAATTCGGTCTTTAGTAAACGCATTACATCTTGGTATTGGTATTTGCGAGAGCCGTTTTCTAGACTGAAAAGTGCATCAATTAATTCGACTAATGGATGATCTTTCATTGACTTACTAACATCATTAAATGCTGGAACGTTCAACATTTTAAATACTGGATTAATAACATTTTGGTATTTATCTAAATGACGAGTTAATATCAAGAAATCAGAATACTTATAGCCACCATTTGCGACCATCTGGCGAATCTTAACTGCGATATTTTCCACTTCAGCAAACGGACTGTCAGCACGATACACCTGAATGCTATCAGGATTGCTTAATTCGCTCTTGTCGATATCGCCTAGTCCGGTGGATTGTGACCAGTATGTATCTAGTTTGTGTAAATCATCTGACACGCGAAGATTCTTGGCCATTTTATCGACCAACACAGGAACATTATTAGCACGAGCAATGTTGTAAAAACGGTTATACCACTTGGCTGATTGGAAGAATAGGTTTGGCCCCTGTGGTAACTCATCTGGATATTTACGGTCTAAGTTCAATCCAATAGTTACACAGGCGGAACGCTTGATTAGTAGTTCGACTAGCTTAGCTTCTTGGGCGGTAAATTGGTTAAAACCATTAAAGTAGAAATGACTATGCGATAGGTCTAGTTCGTCATTTTCAATAAAACGACAGAATAAATTCAAAACGTCTGATTTATATAGATAAATTCCTTGGGTTTGTTCCTCAAAAGCACGATAAATGATGATGAAATCATGCATTTTATCGCGTAATCCAGCATTTAGTTTGTCGTTATTGTCGACGATTTTTTCAAGGTTGTCGGCAGAAATTTGTCCGGATTGCATTTCGCTAATCTGTTGAGCTAATTTTTGAATAAAGCCTGGTTGACCGGTCTCACCCCTAAATACGGTCAATTCATCTTGGTGATCAATTAAAATTTGGTAGATCAGCATGCTAATGCCGGAATCACTTAGTCTTGTCTTTTGGTATTCCTGATTATTCTTCATGTAATACCAGACAAGTCGGGTAATTGAAAATGTCTGAAACTTACTTTCAGCATAGATTGGTTCATTGTCGGTGTTTAAATCTTTTAAAGCTTGCACTTCAGATTCGAACTTAATGTGGTTAGGAACCAGATAGAAGAATTCATCATTAGGATGATTGTTAATTGATTCTTTTAGTGAATCAACGATGACTGCTTCATGATCATAGCTGGCGGTTCCCAAAATAAATTGTAAAGACATTTCATTACCCCTTTTTCATGAATTAATAGTCTAATTATATAATACGTGAAAACATGTGTCAGACTTTTCAAACATTTAATTATTCTCCAAAAAGATGATTAAGACGGCATTTATGAAAACGATAATTTTTTAATCGAAAAAAGTTTGTATTTTTCGAGTCATTATCTTTGGTGTGATTATTTGGTTGTGGTATATTAAATCGTACACAAAATATTAATACAAAACGTATGGATATTTTGGAAACTAAAAAACAATTATGATGTAATATAGGATCGATTTTTATTTATTGGGATAAAGCTCTAACTTGGGTTTAAAAATCGTCTATCGCCTTGAACATCAAAGGAAAGAGGTACTGTTATGTTCAGACATACTCGTAAATTACAATACAACGCTAAGCCAGATCGTCCAGATCCAATTATGGCTCGTCGTCTACAAGAAGCCCTAGGTGGTCAATGGGGTGAAACTACAGGTATGATGTCATACCTATCACAAGGTTGGTCATCAACTGGTGACGAAAAGTACAAAGACTTACTACTAGACACTGGTACTGAAGAAATTGGTCACGTTGAAATGATTTCAACTATGATTGGTTACCTATTAGAAGGCGCACCAACTACTATGACTACTGAAGAAATGAAGAATGACCCAGCTAAGGCTGCCCTACTTTCAGGTATGGACCCAGAACATGCATTAGTTCATGGTCTAAATGCTGGTCTAAACAACCCTAATGGTGCTGCATGGAACGCTGGTTACGTTACTTCATCAGGTAACTTAGTTGCTGACATGCGTTTCAACGTTGTTCGTGAATCACAAGCTCGTCTACAAGTTAGTCGTCTATACGACATGACTGATGACGAAGGTGTTCGTGACATGTTGAAATTCCTATTAGCTCGTGAAACTCAACATCAACTACAATTCATGAAGGCTCAAGAAGAACTAGAAGAAAAATATGGTGTTATCGTTCCTGGTAACATGCACGATATTGAACACAGCGAATACGCTCACGTTCTAATGAACTTCTCTGATGGTGAAGGTTCACGCGAATTTGAAGGCCAAGTTGCTAAAGACGGTCAAAAGTTCACTTACCAAGAAAACCCAGAAGCTATGGGTGGTATCCCAGAAGTTAAACCAGCTGATCCTCGTTTACACAACGACCAAGGTTAATTTCTGCCCGCTACTCCTACAATTTTCGAAATACGACAATTAAAATTATTAATCCAAATGAAAAACTCCAACTTCGGTTGGAGTTTTTTTATATTTTCTTAACTTGTTATTTTTTCATAATAGAATTAGAATTAAATTAATAAAATTTATAGGAGTGTTTGTCGTGCAATTTATTTTTGCTTTACTTCATGGAATCGCCGAAATGATTTCTAATTCAATTGCTTTTCACTTAACCCTATTACATATCGAACCTTCAAACATCTTTTTGAAGCTTCCCCACATTATTCAATCAATTGTTAACTTTATTAGATAGATCAAAAAGACACTCCCGCTTAGGAGTGTCTTTTGTTTATTTGCCTAAATCATTATCATTAAAAATTTTGGTGATTTTAGTTCCGCTACTGTCGACTCTTCCGTCAACACCAATGGTTAAAGATTTGTTTTTATATGTAACAACGTAGTATAAAAGTTTTCCCGACCCTTGGTTATCAGTAAATTTCGGATGTTCTTTACGATGTTTTTGAATGAACTTAATAACTTCTGGTTCTTTACAAACCTTCTTCAAACTTTTATCACTTTGAACAATCCCATAATATTCATTTTGCACACTGAAATCAGATTGCTTGTAAATGTTAAAGGCAAGAACTGCCACTACCAAGATACCAATCGATGCCACAATTACGAGAACTACTTTTTTCATCTTACATAACCTCTCTCTAATCCAAAATTAATGTTAGCCTTAAGCGTATCACTTTAGAACATCAACGTAAATAACACAAGCATGGAGTGTCTTCTGTTTAATATCTAATTTATTATGGTAATATTAGTCACAATAAAAACATAAATTAGGAGGAATGCCCATGCCATCAAATAGTGAAGCTGAACAGTTAAAGAAAATCATGAATGATACTTTAGACATATCAAAATACATATTAGCCAGCAAAGACGATGACGAAATCCTTACCCATATTGCCAATTTAATCAATAGTAACGCATATATTATGGATGTTTTCGGTCGCCTTCGTTCATACAGTGACAACGCAAAGATGGATGCATCCCTCTTCGAATCTGTAAATCATGATTTAAAACTCATCGAACTAACCGAACCGGTAACCTTTTTAGACAAGTACAGTATCTATCCACTAAAGACGATGGATAAGTTTACCCGCAGATTTGTGGTATTTTCCATGAAAATGCCTAAAGATTTAAGTAATCAATTATTGATTGAAAACATGGTCAACCTACTAAGTCTAGAAAACATGCAGGTCAGCATTAATTTAAATCAAGTGAGACAACGTCGCAATGAATTATTTAACAGTATTCTGACACAAAATTTACCGGAAAATGCTTTCGAAGATACTTTGAAACTAAATGGCCTAGACTCCAATTCAATGTATAAGGCGTTTGAAATCGACGAAATCAATTCAGTTGATACCGGACACCACCAGGAAGATATGCACCGAGTTAATGACTATATCTACTGGTACTTTGAAAAACTACAAATCCCAATCATCTTGATTTCATGGCATTTCAAACCATTCATTTTGGTCAAAACAAAGAAAAATTTGTTGCCGCTATTAAACGAACTAAGTAAGTTCATCCACGAAAACTTTGTGGAATCAAAAACGCAAATCGGATACACCGACGATGCCAAGCCACTGATTCAATTCAAGAAGTTACTCCGCGAAGCTGATGAAGCATTAGACGTCGCTAAACGTGAAAACATATTGAAACCAAATAAATTCATCCCTCAACAGGTGGAAGATATCTTGAGCCTAGTACCAAAGAAAGAAGCCGACATGTTTGTCGATGCCATCCTCGGTCCTGTTTTAAACTTAAAGGAAGACGAAAAAGATGAACTAATCGAATTACTTTCCTATTATTATGCAGACAATCAATCGATTTCAATGGCTGCCAACGATCTATTCATTCACAGAAACACCGCCGTTTACCGATTAAAGAAGCTAGAAAAACTACTTAACATGAGCCTAAACGATGTTTCAGATAGTGAACAACTCAGAATGGCTACCAAACTATACTTAATTCACCACTAAAAAATGTCTAACAATAGCGGGATATGATGCAATAAGATACCATCCTAGCAACGGCTATATTATCAGGAATAATAATATTATTAATAGACAGTTTTTGAAAAGTCTCGTTACTCTACTGATGATCAAATCCATGTAGCTGAACATGAATTAGGACATGCTTTAGGATTGGCTCACAATAAATTTAATGGCAAGTCTATTATGAATCCAGCTGATATGATTAACTATTAAACGAAAAAAAGAGATAGCTAAATTTAGCTATCTCTTTTTTATTTAGGCGGATTCTTTTGAGTTTCTTTCCTTTAAGTAAAGCAATCCACAGAAGACGATTGACCAGATAATTGCGCCCATTGCTCCAACGACATCACCTGGGATAAAGAATAGACTCGCAAAGATGACGAAGAAGAATAAGATTGTTAAAGGACTTGTAATTACGTATCCGGGCATCTTGAAACCATCGCTTAGAAAGTCGTTTGATGCGCGGTACTTTCTGTGAGCAATCATAGTTAGTAGGTAAACAATGATGTACATATCACTTGATGATCCAGCCACGATTGTAAATACAGAACTAATACTGTTACTTACACTCATGATTGGAGTAATGAAGATTATAGCAGCCGAGATTAGAATTGCAGCACTTGGGATTCCATTTTTAGAAACCTTACCAAAGTGTCTGTTCATGAACCATTCCTTACGTCCTTCAGTAGCTAGTTGGTAAAAATGACGTCCAGCAGAAAAAATAATACTGTTTAGCGAAGATGCAGCTGATGTTAATACAACGAAGTTAATAATAGCAGCGGCTGCAGGTAGTCCAGCAAGTGAAAATACTTGAACGAAGGGACTCTTATCTGGAGTAATTGAGGTCCATGGAATAACGGCCATGATAACGGCTAGCGCTCCAATGTAGAAGATCATAATTCTCCATAGAGTTTCGTTAACAGCCTTCTTCACAACTTTGTGTGGGTTCTTTGATTCACCTAGGGTGATACTTACGAATTCAATCCCTTGGAATGCGAAGAATACCATTGGGAAAGCAGAGATGAAGTTAAATGATCCATGTGGGAATAAAGTAAAATGATTAGTAATATTGCTAATTGATGCGTGTCCCAAAGGTGTTGATGTGTGTGAAAATACCATGATAATTCCAGTTACAATCAATGCGACAATTGCCACAATTTTGATCATTGCAAACCAGAATTCAGCTTCACCAAATAGTTTTGCAGCAATTAGGTTAATTGCTGTTAGGACAACCAAGAAGGCAACTTCGACAATCCACGATGGAATATTTGGGAACCAAAAGGCAAAGTATGTAGCAATGGCAGTTAGTTCAGCCATGCTGGCAAACAAAAGTCCTAACCAGTAACTCCAACCAGTGAAGTATCCAGCAGTTGTTCCAAGGTATTTAGAGATAAATGATACGAAAGTGTGTTGGGAAGGATCGGCGTAAAACATTTCTCCAATTGCTCTCATCATTAAAAAGAAGAAACATCCTAATACTAGGTACACTATCATTACTGACGGTCCCGTCTTTGAAATGGTACTTCCAGATCCAAGGAATAACCCGGTTCCGATGGTTCCACCAATCGCAATCATCTGAACGTGACGGTTGCTTAGTGAACGAAGTGTACCATCCGCATTTTTTGTGATTTTTTCTTGCATAAAGATTCCCCCTTTTAAGCTTATTGATTTATTCGTTGATCAACTTAACTTTGATTGTTGAAAATATTATCATCATTTTTCTAGATGACAATAGCTTTAAAGGAGTTTTGGCAAATGTCACAATGCGGTTGTAATATCATACAAAAGCGCTCAATTATGCATTAGAACGGGAAATAAGGCGTTTTATACCGATACCTGCATAGAATGCAACTGTCCAAATTACTGCACTAATTGCTCCGACTTCATCCCCTGGAATGAAGAACAAACTAACGAAAATGAATACGAAAAATAAAATGGTTAGTGGGCTTGTAAATTGGTAAGCAGGCATCTTAAATCCATGATCCAAGAAGTCGGATGACTTTCTGTATTTACGATGCGCAAACATGGTAAATAGATAAACGATAATACACATATCACTGGTTGCACCGGCAACTAAAGTGAACATGAATGAAACACTATGAGTAACCGTTAGGATTGGGTTAATCAAGATTAAAGCTGCGGTCAAACCAATACTGGCGATTGGAATCCCGTTTTTAGAAACGTGAGTTAGGTTTTTATGAATGAATCCATCGGTATGAGTATCCTTAGCTAGTTGGTACAAATGACGACCTGCTGAGAAGATGATACTGTTCAATGAAGAAGCAGCTGATGTTAATACCACGAAGTTAATTACAGCCGCTGCTGCTGGCAATCCTGCAATTGAGAAAACTTGAACGAATGGACTGTTAGTAGGAGATAGTTTTGTCCATGGAATTACCACCATGATTACTGATAGTGCCCCAATGTAGAAAATCAAAATTCTCCATAGGGTTTCATTAACAGCCTTCTTAACGACTGTCTTTGGATCTTTGGATTCACCAAGCGTGATGCTGACGAATTCGATTCCTTGGAAGGCAAAAAATACCATTGGGAATGCGGCAAAGAAATTAAAGAACCCATGAGGAAACATTGTAAAATGATCAAAAATATTCCCAAATGAAGCGTGACCAACTGGGGTTGTGGCGTGGAAGAACGCCATGAAAATCCCTGTCACAATCAACGCAACAATGGCAATCACCTTAATCATGGCAAACCAGAATTCGGCTTCACCAAAGACCTTAACGGCAATGATATTCAATGTGGCTAAGACGGCTAAAAAGACGACTTCGATTAGCCATGCCGGAATGTGTGGAAACCAAAAGTTCACATATGTAGCGATTGCTGATAATTCGGCCATGCTGGCAAATAGCAAACCAATCCAGTAACTCCATCCGGTGAAGTACCCAGCAGTATTACCGATATATTTAGTAATAAACGCTACGAAAGTATGCTGACTTGGATCAGAGTAAAACATTTCTCCGATTCCTCTCATCATCAAAAAGAATAAACAACCAGTTACTAAATAGACCAATAATACTGATGGTCCAGTCTTTGAAATAGTACTGCCTGAACCTAAAAACAACCCTGTCCCGATGGTCCCGCCAATTGCAATCATTTGGACATGGCGATTACTTAGCGAACGAATTGTTCCATCAGCGTTTTTCTTGTTTTTATCATGCATAGAAATGCCTCCATTCGGCTTTCCAATTTTCATAATTTATACTTATCCCACTTAATTGTTGATAATACTAGCATTTATCGCCCTTTTAATAAGCAAATCTGGATGAATTTGTAACATTATACATACGACTTGTAGAATCATACAAAAAAGCCACACCATTTATTGGTGTGGCTTCGTTTCATGTGAAACATTTTTATTTATTTTGTGGCAACTTGTTATCTGCTAACACATCGTTAGTGTATTGTTCCACTTGTAATGCAACCTCAGCAGCGTTTGGATCATTTGGTTGTAAATGACTAGCAGTGTCTTGTGCAACCGCCCAGTAAGCCAAACTATCGGTAACTGGAACGATATCTCTAACAATTTCCATCTTTAATTCTGGACGTTGTTTTTGGAGAGTTTCAAAAGTTCCGTAGTTGGTAATCATGTGAATTTCACCGCCAGACTTTGGTGAAACACTCTTGAAGATTACCAAGTGTGATTCCTTTTGAGTGTCAGTTAGTTGTTGTTTGATTTGTTTCAATTGTTCTTTGTTTAATTGTAATGCCATTTTAAGCACCTCACTTATCTTTCGATTAATCCAATGGATTGATTGATAAATTGTTGATATTCTACTACTTTCACGGCAGTGTTTGCAACATTATCCGCAGAAACACGACCGTATTGCATTGAGATTCCTTCATCAATTACGTCCAATTCACCTGTTTGTTCATCAACGATTTCGACCGGTCTTAGGATGGTGTATGGAATTTCGTATTCGTCAACCAACTTAACGGCGTATCTTTGTTGATTCAAATATTCCTTATTATTATCCACATCTGAATAAGTCACTTCTTCGGTTAATTCATTATCGATACCGGCTGTTGATAACATAATAAACTGGTCAAGTGGTGGGTTAACGCGGTCCAATGCTTGGATGACCGCTCCAATTTGTAGATCGACATCAAGTGGCCCCAAGAATGTGTAGATAACATTTACGCCTGCTAAATTATCGGCGTATGCACTAACATCCTCAAAATCGATGCCATCTAGTAAGTTTACTTCATATTGATTTGATAATTTATCATAGACCTTTTGACCTAATTGATGAAAATTACCAATAATCAAAACCTTCTTCATGGTTAACCCTCCTTCATTCATTAAATTTATTTTATCAAAAATTAATGCCTAAGTTAACGCCAAATGGTTTAAAAATCGGCGCTTAGGGTTCATAATTAATATGAACGTATAAAAAATTTGAGGAGGCCTTTTTACATGGTAAAAATTGGTAAATCAAACGTAGAATCAACCCCACTTGGTTTAGGAACCAATGCGGTTGGTGGTAACAACTTATTCCCAAACTTAAAAGATGAAACTGGTATTCAAATCGTAAAGACCGGTCTAGATTCTGGAATCACCCTATTAGATACTGCATTTGCATACGGTATGGGTCATTCAGAAGAACTAATTGGTCAAGCCATTAAGGGATACGACAGAAGCAAGTTCGTTATTGCTACAAAGGCCGCTCAAGACACATCAGACGGCGATGTTAAAATTAACAATAACCCACAATTCTTAAAGAAATCAGTAGATGATGCATTGAAACGTCTACAAACTGACTACATCGATATCTTCTACATTCACTTCCCAGATGACCAAACTCCAAAGGATGAAGCGGTTGCTGCATTAAACGAAATGAAGCAAGAAGGTAAGATTAAGGCTATCGGTGTCTCAAACTTCTCACTAGATCAAATCAAGGAAGCTAATAAAGACGGCTTAGTCGATGTTGTTGAAGATCAATACAGTCTATTACACCGTGATGCTGAAACTGAAATGTTCGATTACTTGCGTGAAAACAACATTTCATTCGTGCCATTCTTCCCATTAGCATCTGGTCTATTAACTGGTAAGTACTCAGAAGTTGTTGACTTCCCTGAAAATGATATCAGACACGGTAACCCTGACTTCACCGGTGAACGTTTCGAAAAGATCGTTGAAAAGGTTAACAACCTAAAGCCACTTGCTGATAAGCATGAAATTACTATTGCTCAATTAGTATTAGCATGGTACATCAAGAACCCAGATGTTACCGTTGTTATCCCAGGTGCAAAGCGTCCAGAACAAGTGAAAAGCAATGCTAAAGCATTAAACGTTTCACTAAGTGACGAAGAATATGCACAAATTGATAACGATTTTAAAAACATCTAATTAATTTTGACTCCAATGTTCGGATTTTACTACGACATTGGAGTTTTTTTATCATAAAAAGTCAATTTTTGTTTAAATTTGTCTAAAATAGTTCGCTTTTTACTGGACTTATGTTCTAAATATGGTAATATATACGTATAATATTAATAAATACGAACATTAAAGGAGAATGTTTCATGTTAAAAGGAATTGCTAATTTCTTTCATTTTGATGAACTAGGTACTAATTATCGCACTGAATTCATCGCTGGTTTAACTACCTTTGTTTCAATGGTTTACATTTTATTCGTAAACCCAAATGTTATGAGTGCTTCAGGTATCGATAAGGGTGCCATGTTCACTGCAACAGCACTTGCAACTGCTCTTGGATGTTTCTTAATGGGAATCATCGCTAACTACCCAATCGCTTTATCTACCAGTTTGGGTACTAATGCTTTCTTCGCCTACTCAGTCTGTGTGGGAATGAAGGTTCCTTGGCAAACAGCGCTAGCAGGTACATTTATAGCAGCTATTATTTTCATGATCTTAACTGCGTTCAAGCTAAGAGAAACAATCATCGACGCTATTCCTGCTGATTTAAAGAGTGCCATTGCTGGTGGTATTGGCCTATTCATTGCCTTTCTTGGTTTAAACCAAGGTGGCCTAGTTGTTGCTGACAAATCAACTCTAGTAACTCTTGGATCACTTAACGTTGGTAGTACTTGGTTAACCATCTTTGGTTTAATCCTAACTGTTGTATTAATGAGTGCCCGCGTTCCTGCTGCTATCTTCATTAGTATGGTTGCTACTACTGTCTTAGGTATGGTTACTGGATTAATCGCTTTACCAACTCACGTAGTTTCAAGCGTTCCAAGTATCAAACCAATCTTCTTAACTGCAATTTCACATGTTACTGATATCAACACTTTACAACTATGGATTGTTGTATTTACCTTCTTATTAGTTACCTTCTTCGATACCACTGGTACTCTGGTTGGTTTGGCTAAACAAGCTGGTTTCATCAAAGACAACAAGATTCCACGTATCGGTCGTGCCCTAGGTTCTGACTCAATAGCAATGGTTGGTGGTTCTCTACTAGGTTCATCCCCAATGGGTGCCTTCGTTGAATCATCAGCTGGTATAGCCGTGGGTGGTCGTTCTGGTTTCACAGTAATCGTTACTGGTATCTTCTTCTTACTAGGAACATTCTTCTCACCACTACTTGGTGTAATTACCGATCAAGTTACTGCTCCTGCATTAATCGTTATCGGTATTCTAATGGCTAACGCCCTACGTGATATTCACTGGGACAAGTTCGAATTAGCTGCTCCATCATTCTTGATTGTATTAGGTATGCCACTTACTTACAGTATCTCAGATGGTATTGCTTTAGGTTTCATCGTATACCCAATCTCAATGTTAGCTGCTAAACGAGGAAAAGAAGTTCACCCACTAATGTATGTACTAGGTGTAATCTTCATTATCTTCTTCTGGCTATTAAACGAATAATAAGACAAATAAAAAGAGACCTCTGTGGAGGTCTCTTTTTTGTGTTCATTCATAATTCATTTCGATAATTTATATACTTTATTATAGGACCAATAAATAATCCGATTTCTTTAAAATTACTAGAGTTAATTGAATCAACTTCTTTTGTTAAGAGTTTATGACCTCTTCGATGATTGTGAAGAGGAAGTGAGTATGATCTAAAACTAATTTCATTTTTTTTATTCAAAGAAAAGTCAAATTGGACCTCTTTATAACTAAACGAAATTAAAACATTGATATTATTTCGACAATATATCTTTACATCATCGGCATCAGGCAATTTTATTTGGATAGTTTTTAAAATATTTTGAATAACATTAGCCAAACAAATCAAATTACTTTGATTATTTATATCTGGAACATATTTTTGTGTAACAACATAATCTCTATATTTTTCATAATTATCCTCAACGTTTTGCTCATATGGTTCCATCGAGGAAAGAACATCAATAATATTTTGCATTAAATCATCTCTTTCAAAAAAATAATGTAGACAAATAATCATCTACATTGCAAATTGTAATCCACATATCTTAAGGGAATTTAACAAACTCATTAAAAACTTAATAACCTTAATATTTTGAAATAACCATCTAAAAATTGATATATCAACAAAACCCAAATAATAAATTCCATATATATTTCATTTTTTATTTATTTTTTTGATTATATTTTTTTATAAAATAAAAAAACAAAATGTTAATAATAAGGAAATTTCAATTTTGATTATATAACAAAAGTATAACTTTTCATCAATTTTTTTATATAACATTTAGAACTAATTCTTGCTAGCGGTGTTAGAATTCAATTGTTGATAAAACAAAAACCCTAAGTCTATGAATATAACACCATTTATGAACACTCCTCTCTATTTTATCAACACTTAAGAACAATGACACCGATACTATGTCGGTGTTATTTATTATCTAATTGAGGTGATGCTTTATGTCAGAATTAAATGAAGCAGATTACAACATTAGACTGTACGCTAATGGCGTGTACTATGATAACGATTGTATTAAAGATGCTCCACTAACTAGCACTGCAGTATGGGTATTTCTTATCATTAAAGACGATACCTTTTATCATGTTTCAACTAAGCAAGATGTCCTTATGGATGATCGTCTTGAAATGTTGGGAATAATTGATGGATTAGACGATTTACTATTTAAAGGATGGCAACACGAGCACATTCATGTTCACATTATGGAAGAACATCTTGCTAAAGCTATCCGATTGGGATGGCTATCATCTTGGGCTAACAATGGATGGAAAACCAAAGATGGCAACAAAATTGAAAAGATCGAACTTATGATGCGACTGCAGAGTTTACTAGATCAATTCGACAATCTGCAATGTACATGGGATCCGCTACATGATGACTTTGCATATAGCAAACTCTCTTTTATCCTTCGAAGATTAACTAATAAGTAAAGACATAAAAAGCCATAAAGCTTTTGCTTTATGGCTTATATGTTTTAAATAACATATCCTAAGAATGCCATGGTAATTCCAATCAAAGCACTTAATACATAATAAAAACATGCAACTGCTTTTTTCCTGGTACCTAATTGTACTGTTTCATTCATATAGGTAGAAAAAGTGGTGTATCCACCTAATACGGCGATAGAAAAAGCAAGGATAAAAGTATTTTTAGGTAGCTGTCCATTAACCAATCCTAACAGAAATGATCCAGTGATGTTAATGAAGAAAGTCGCCACTGGAAAGGCGTTTTTCGAAAACATCTTCTTTAGTCCATTGGTAACTCCAAAACGGATTAGAGAACCAACTGCGGCACCCAAACCAACGATTAAAACACTCTCAATCATAGTTGATCCTCCTTATTTTCAAAGCTTTGGCCTAATTTATTTCCAATCTGAGCTAATATTAAACCTCCGATTAGACTCACTAATACGTATAAAAGACCTATACCAATTTTGTGGTTTAAAAACAAATTGACACTGTCGAATGAAAATGTTGAAAAAGTGGTAAACCCACCAACTAAGCCAACACTTAGTCCTGTCATTAAATCATTAGATATCTCAATTAAATAAGGAAGTGCACCAGTGATAAACGCTAAGACAAACGCACCAATTAAGTTAATTATGATGGTTGCGATAAAGTGATCATCTCCAGCTAAAATCGTGAAGTATCCACGCAAAATACCGCCAATAAAGGCTAGAAGAAATATGTATAGTACTCTTCTCATCTAAAATTACCCTTTCTATTTATAAACATTCATAATAATAAATCTTATCATATGTCGTATATTTACTATACCAATTAGCATTTTTACTTTGACATTTAGTCTGTTAAAACTTATCATAATTAGAGAGTGATAACTAAAATTAAAAAACATTAAAAACAAAACTTAAAATCTTAGATAAAAAATTTTTAAAAACATTTTAAAACCGATTTATAGATAAGATAAGAAGATATAAATAAGGAGCAATAACTTTATGTTACTGGGAAGCATAGAGGCTGGAGGCACAAAGTTCGTTTGTGCTGTGGGTAACACTGACTACCAAGTGTTAGATAGTTTGGTAATTCCTACCACTACCCCTGCTGAAACCTTTAGTAAGGCTATCGACTTCTTCAAACAATTTGAAGATTTAGCAGCACTAAGTATTTCATCATTCGGCCCAATTGAAATTAGAAAAGATTCCACCAAGTACGGTTACATTACCGAAACTCCCAAGCCTGGTTGGTCAAATGAAAACTTTTTGGGAGTATTTAAAGAGGAATTTGATATTCCAATGTATTGGACAACTGACGTTAACGGATCAGTGTTCGGAGAATACGTTAATCTAAAAAATAGCGGCCAAAGGTTAGATTCTTTGGTTTATTACACTATAGGTACAGGTGTTGGTGCTGGAATCATCATTAACGGACAATTTGTAGGAGACATGGGCCATCCAGAAATGGGTCACGTGAAGTTAAAACGTCACGAAGACGACCTGGATTTCGATGGAATATGTCCATACCACAAGGACTGTCTTGAAGGACTAGTCTGTGGACCTACATTCGAAGCCCGTCTTGGTATGAAGGGGCAAGAAGTTGCGCAAACTAACCACGTTTGGGACATCATGGCCTACTACGTAGCACAAGCTGCATTGCAAACAACACTAACCTTCAGACCTGCCAAGATTATTTTTGGTGGTGGCGTAGTTAGTGAAAAATTTCTCAAAAAGGTTAGATCGGAATTTTCTAGGCTATTAAATGGCTATATTGACATTAAGAACCTAGAAGAATACATTTCAACTCCAACCCTTGATGGAAACGGCTCTGCAACCTACGGAAACTTCGCTTTGGCTGATGCTTTGATTAAGCACGAAGTTAAATAAGTTCAGTTTTACACAATCTAAAATTGAATTGATTGAATATTTTTATAAAAAAATTTACACGGCGTAAAACGTTATTATATCAACGTTATACGCCGTTTTTTCGTACGTTTTATATAAACTTAAGAATTAAATTTCATCAAAACACTTTCATTTTTTTAAAAATGAGTTATTATAATACTTGTAAGTTTGTGAAAGTCTTAATTAACTCACAACTTCATAAAAAATAATACTTAAAATTCAATTTGGAAAGGATCTTGAATTATGAAAGCATTAGTTTTAACAGGCAAGAAACAATTAGAAATCCAAAACACTGAAATGCCAGAACCAAAGGCAAATGAAGTTGTTATCAACGCAAAATACGCTGGTATCTGTGGTACTGACTACGCACTATACAATGGTCTACCAGGTTCAGCTGACGCTGTTCCTCCAATCGTATTAGGTCACGAAAACTCTGGTGTTATCTCAGCTGTAGGTTCAGATGTTACTGATCTTAAAGTTGGTGACCGTGTTACTGTTGACCCTAACATCTACTGTGGTAAGTGTGACTACTGTCGTACAGCTCGTCCAGAACTATGTGACAACCTATCAGCCGTTGGTGTTACTAGAAATGGTGGTCTAGAAGAATACTTCACTGCCCCAACCCAAGTTGTTTACAAGTTACCAGACAACGTTGACTTGAAGTCAGCTGCTACTTGTGAACCTATCTCATGTGCCGTTCACGGTATGGACTTATTAAACATCAAACCTTACCAAAAAGCTCTAGTTATTGGTGATGGTTACATGGGTCTAATCTTTGCACAATTATTACGTTCATACGGTGTTAAAGAAGTTGACTTAACTGGTCGTCATGATGACAAATTAGCTGCTGAAAAAGAAAAGCTAAACATCGACCGTGTTATCAACACTACTAAGGAAGAAATTCCAGCCGAATACGACGTTGTTATTGAAGCCGTTGGTCAACCAGCTACTCAAGAACAAGCAATCGAAGCAACTGTTAAGGGTGCTCAAGTATTAATGTTCGGTGTTGGTGCTCCAGATCAAAAATTCAGCATGAACACTTACGAAGTATTCAAGAAACAATTAACTATCCAAGGTGCATTCATCAACCCTAACTCATTCGAAGATGCTATTGCCCTACTACAAAGTGGTAAAGTTAATGTTGAAAAGATTATTGATAACATCATCTCACTAGAAGACGTTGAAAGTGTCCTAAACGGTACTTCAAACCTAACTGGTAAATGTGTTGTTAAAGTTTCTGACTAATTTTTTGGAGGCTTAAATTATGGCTTTAAACGATTACTTTGATGGACTACAACACGTAGGTATCCCATCAAAAGACTTAGACAAAACAATCGAATTTTACAAATCACTTGGTTTTGATCAAGCTGGTTTATTCCACAATGGTGAAAACCGTTGTGCCTTCATGAGATACGGTAACCTAACCGTTGAAACATGGGAAGGCGATCCAGTTGCAATGGAAAATGGTTCCATCAACCATATTTCAATGAACTGTACTGATGTTGATAAAGCATTCGCAGCCGCTAAAGAACAAGGCTTCGATGTTTTAGACGATGAAATCCAATCAATCCCTACTTTCTGGGATAACGGAATCCGTTTCTTCAACATTCAAGGTCCTAATCATGAAAAGATCGAATTTTGCCAAATTGTAAAATAATATCTTTCGATCATAAAAAGCACCCAGGCATAATGCTTGGGTGCTTTTTTTATTCAATATTCAAAATTGCATCAAATACTGATTGTGGTAGTTGAATTGATTCACTAGCACTCTTGCGTTTATTCAAACTCTGACGTCGCAATAGTGCTTGCTTTTTAGATACACTCTTTTTATCACCACTAACAGCGGCATTTTTGCGCAATGGTGGCACATCTACTCTGGCAACCACCCTTCCCTCAATATATCCTTGTACTGGCATTGGATATAATTTTCGAGGAATTACATACTTAAGTTTATGAACTATTTCTTGTGCTAATTTTTCGGCATTTAAGCGGTGAACAATAAACGTTAGTTCATCCACTGGGGCGTAGTTTACATCGATTGTAATTTTAACGATATCCGATTCAACGTACTCCATAAATTGACTATCGTATGTCGCAAATCCATGCGTAATTGACTTCAACTGATTAAAGAAATTAAACGCAATTTCAGCTAGAGGAACACTGTAAGTCATCTTAACTAATTGATCTGTGTTATCCATATCTAACAAAATCCCTCTACTCTTGCTTACTAATGTCATCACGTCATTAACAGTCTCACTTGGAGTTTCAATAACGACCTTGTTGAAAGGTTCTTCAACGGTATTTAATAAGGAAAAGTCTGGTAAATCAGACGGATTATTAATCGTCTTCAACGTATCATCATTTTTAAGAGTATAACGGTAATTAACATTAGGTGATGTGATTATTACGGGCATTGAAAATTCATTAATTAATCTTTCGCGGACAATTTGAAGGTGGAACATCCCCAAAAATCCACAACGATAACCTGGTCCCAATGAATTAGAGACATGTTCAACAAATTCAATCGATGAATCATTTAACTTTAACTTTTCCATTGCTACTTTTAAGTCGTCAAAGTCAGCATCCTTAGGATAAATTCCCGCAAAAACCACACTATGCACTGGTTTGTAACCCGCAACCGCTCTATCAGTTTGACGAGATTGACCAGTAATCGTATCACCGACACGAACATCCGATGGATCTTTAATCCCAGTGATAACATAACCGATGTCACCAGCTTTTAATTCTTTTAATGGTAATAGTTGCGGGCTAAAAATGCCCACTTCTGGTGTCTCAAACTTCATCTTCTGATTAATTGACATCAACTTATCGTTAGCATTGATTACCCCGTCAATAACCTTCACATATGCGACAACTCCTTGATAAGAATCATAATGTGAATCAAAAATCATCGCCTTTAATGGCTTTTTTTCATCACCTTTAGGACTTGGAATTCGATTGACAATTGCCTCTAAAACTTCATTCACATTCAATCCCGTTTTAGCTGAAATATGAATAATATCAGTTTCTAAAAATGATTCATCTAACTCATAAAGTTGTTGTTCACACATATCAACTTGAGCACTTTGATTATCAACTTTATTAATGACCGGGATAATCACTAAATTATTATTTTTAGCAATCCGATAATTGGCGACGGTCTGTGCCTGTACTCCCTTGGTGGCATCCACTAATAAGATAACGCCATCGCTGGCCGACACGCTTTTTTCGACCTCGTAATTAAAATCGACGTGCCCAGGGGTATCGATTAAGTTCAATTCATATTCTTGGCCATCAGTAGCACGATAAATATTACGTACTGTTCTAGATCTGACGGTAACTCCATGGTCTTGTTCGACCTTCATATCATCTAAGACTTGTTCTTCATTGCCACGAAAACTAAAAGTATCAGTCATCTTCATAATTTGATCGGATAATGTCGATTTTCCATGATCAATGTGGGCAACAATCGAGAAATTACGGATATTTTCTTGTTTCATCATAGTTACTCCTTTATTTACCAAGTAACCCCGTTAAATAAAAATCAAACGTTTCAATTGAATCATTTAGAATACTAACTTTAAAATCATTCATATCAACTCGAATTGGTTCTTGGTTAAACGAATCTAAATTCGATAGGTTAATTAACCCACTGGCAATACTACTTTGAATAATGAAGATTTTATTGGCAGTCTTTACACCAATTGAAGGAAATGAATCATGAATGAATTTAGCTAGCCTTTCATGGACTTCATATAATCTTTGGCGCCCTTCAATTGTCTCTTCTTTAGATGCCTTACCTTCTAGAATTGGTCCTCTCAATGCGTTCAATTTAATTAATGTTAAATGGTTTTCAATTAGGTCCTTAGTGTTTGCTAGTAAAAACGATTTTAATTCATCTTCGGTTGTTAACTTGGTCTTTTGTAATTGATTTAGTGTTTCTAAAAAGAATTTTTGATATCCCACCAATAAAAGGTGCATAAATATATTTTCCTTAGTCTTGAAATAATTAAAGACTGTTCCCTTCGCAATGTGGCTCTTTTGCGCAATTGAATTAATGGAAATATCATAAAAGTCATTTTCTTCAAACATCTTAAGCGCTGTTTCTGCTATCAACGCCTGTTTACGTTGTTTTTCGTCGGCAGTTTTTATATTCATGATTGACTCCTTTTTCTAAAATGACCATTGGTCACTATTGTATATGAAGTTAAAAATTAATACAACAAAAAAACGTCCAATCATTTAGATCGGACGTTTTTATTTTAAGCCACGCGGTATTGATATTTCTTAGCATGCTTGTGGTGAATCCTCTTCACACTGTATTTATAGTATTTTTTAGACTTATTATGCTTCTTATTCTTATAAGAACGATGTAACTTCTTATGCTTCAAGTTATTCTTAACGTGGTAACTAAGCTTCTTGGCATAATTATACTTGGCATGCTTACGAGTCTTCTTCTTAGCTAACTTGTAAGTATATTTTTTCTTACTGTGCTTCTTGTACTTCTTAGCATGTTTTTTTGCGATACGTTTCTTTGTAGCATGGTTTAGCTTGTAAGTGTACTTACTATGCTTTTTGGCGTGCTTCTTGTAAGCCTTCTTGTGGCTCACCTTTTTGGTAGTAGCACTAGCATATTGATAAGTATTGTTAGTAATTGCAATCTTCTTTGTAGCTTGTTTTTTTATGCGATGTGCACGTTTTACATGCTTCTTGGTGTGATGACTTACTTTATTAACAAGTGGTGTGTATTGGACCTTTTTAGCCTTTGCAGAGGTAGTCTTAGTAATAACTTGTGTCTTAGTGGCCTTATGTAAAACATTGTCTGTAGCATGTTTTTTGATGTGTCTAGCGGTTCCTGTCTTAGCAACAGTACGCTTGTGACCGTTAGCAGTCTTTTCGGTTGTCCAGAATGCTAACTTACGACCACCAACCGGAATGGTGTCGGCATCTAGAGATTCACCTAATGCCTTACTTTGGTACTTGTCTGTGTATTGCCACAAATCATAGTTGTACTTTGGATTTGGTGTGTAGTTGGTGTAGTTAGCCAACCATACCGCACTGTATGCATTCAAAGTACTTTGTTGGAATTGATCCAAGATTGATTGTGAACTGTACAAGATAACCGGTTGTTTGGTTAGTTGTTTCATCGCGTTTGCCCAACTGACCGCATTTTGATTGGATGTGTTGGTAAAACCAGTTTCAAAATCATTTACATAGAATCTAGCATTTGGGGCTAGTGAATATAGACGTTGTGCTTCTTCTTGAGCTTGAGCGGAATTGGTGTATCTACTGTAGCTGTATACACCGTATGGAATGCCATACTTGTCCATCAAGCTGATATTATTATTTACCTGTTGATCATGATATTGACCATCTTGAATTCTTAAAACAACGAATTTAACTTCATTCTTTAAATTCATTACTTGTTGATCATTTAATTGCCCCTGAAATTCAGAAATATCATAGGCCACTGGTGTGTATGGTTTAAATGATTGAGTTGTATCAGCGTGAGACTTGATACCATTCAAAGATAAGGCCATTGTTGATCCTAACGCCGCGGAAAATAATAAATGTTTTATTTTTTTAGAATCATACATTTTCCAATACCTTCATTTCGAATATTTTTTGTCACAATAAAACCAGGTCAAAATAACCTGGTTTTTTTAATGCATTTACTTAAGTGAAGTTACCATTTCTAATGCTGTGTTTAGAGAGTTAGCTTTAATTGAGTAAACGTCATTACCCATTTGCCAAGTAATAGTTGCTGAACCATCGATTTCAGCGGTAATACTACCCTTGCTTTCTGGAACTGGTAGGTTGTGGTTTTGGATGTAACTTACCACGGTCTTACCCTTAGTAGTTGCGGCACCCTTGTTCTTACCGAAGTTACTACCGTGTGTTAGTAGTGACCAGTTACCAAAGTTTGCTTGGATGTATTCTTGTCCGGCACCTTTATCTGAGTGACCAACAACGTTGTAACCTAAGTTAACTGATGGTAGACCAGCAACGTTTGCAGCAGCTTGGTAGCCAACTTGTTGCATTGCAGCTGAATCACTTTCATATGTGTGCTTAGTGTAGGTAGCGTATGTTGAACCATTGTTTAAGTAACTAATTGTAAAGTTGGTCTTGTTTCCATCCAACTTAGCATTTACGCTTTGGCTTGAATCTAAGCCATTGCTTTGTGGTAACTTTTCATTTCCTAATTTATTTGAAATCTTGTCATTGCTTGATGATGCTGATGAGCTCATCTTACTAGTTTGAGTAGTTGAAGTTGAACTTGATGCATCACTATTGTCGCTTTTCTTTTGTCCACAAGCAGTTAAAACTAATCCTAAAACTGCAACTGCAGGTAAAATTTTCTTCCATGCTTTCATAATGTAGGACATCTCCTTAAAAAAACTATTTGAGATTAGTATAACAAAACATCAACGTTACGTTAATAAAGTTTGTATTAAATTCTTGTTACTTTATCATAGATTACCGCAATAATATAAATGATTGTTTCGATTGTTGCGATAAAGAAACTCACTGGTAAGTTTGTTATAAAGCTTAAGTATAGACCAAACCAAGTCCCAATTAAAGAAAAGACAAATGTCAAAATGGTCATTGACCAAATACTGTGCACAAAGTAGCGTGCTGATGAGGCTGGAATAGTCAATAGCGCAAAGATTAGAAGTGATCCGACGATTTGTGCTGTCACACTGACAGTACATGCAAGTAGAATCAAGAAAATCACTGATACTAAGGTGTTGGCACGGGAGTTAAAACTAGCGCCAACATTATCAAATGAGTTATATTTTAGTTTTCTGTAAATCAAAGTGGTAATTACGATGATGGCGATACTTAATCCCACCAACGTTTGTACATTGCTGTAACTAATTCCGACGATACTACCAAATAAGATGTTGGTAGCGTAACTTGATTGGGTATCAGCCAATGATAGGAATAAGATTCCTAGCCCAATGAAGAATACCGAGAAGACACTGATTGATGATTCACGACGGCTCACCCTTGAACCAACGGTACCAATCATCAATGAACTTAATACGGTGAATAATAGCATCCCTAAGATTGGGTTGGTTCCCAAGAAGACACCAAATGATGCCCCGGAGAAACTAATTTCGGAAAGTGTGTGGGTGAAGAAAGCAGTCTTTCTAGCAACCACGAATACCCCCATCAATCCACATAGAATGGAGATGAAGAAACTAGCGACGAAGGCGTATTGCATGAATGGATAACTTAGCATTTCTAACATTATTGTGCCTCCTTCACTGGTTTAATGGTGCCGGCTTGATTGGCAATGTTTAAATCATAGTCACCATATTGTTGTACTAAAACCGGATCATGAGTGATGAATAATACGGATGCTCCAGTTTCAGCAATGACGCTTTTAACTACGTCTAATAGCATGAATTTAGCTTCCTTATCCAAGCTGGCGGTACTTTCATCCAAGATTAGTAACTTAGGTTGAGATACCAATGCTTGAGCCAAGTAGACACGTTGTTGTTCCCCACCGGAACAGCTACCCAAAGGTGTGTTGGCCAAATCTTGCAACTTGGTCATTTCGATAACTTTTTGGACACTTTGTTTTTCTTTTTTGCTCAACCATGGCAATATTGAATGTTGTAAACCTAATCCGATAAAATCAAAGACGGTCAATGGATAGTCATCATCAATATTTCTCAATTGAGGAATGTATTGCATATCTGATCGTTTGATTTTGGATTGGACGTGTTCATTTTTATTAAATTGTTTTAAAATAGTCTTTATTAATGTTGTCTTCCCAACACCATTTTCACCAGTAACGCAGGTTAAGGTCTTGGCAAAGATATCAAAAGACAAATCGCTAATTAATTTACGGTTCTTAACAGATACGTCTAAATCGCGTACTGATAAGATTAAATTGGATTCTGTACTCATCATTAATCCTCACTGTTTCAATTATTTATATATCATTGTAGTCTGATTATGAAAACAATCAAACATCTGATATATATTAATTTTTGTTATATAATTGATTTTAACATACATAATACAATTGGGGTGATAATTTGGTTAATCGTTTTATAACTAGATTCAGGGAAACACCAAACAACAAGCTGATTTACCGCGGTGTCGTAACTTTTATCCTCTTAGTAATTTTAATAATCGAATTAGCCAGATTTTTATCATTACCTAAGGTTGATGCCACTACTTTATATCTACGTGAACAACCCAACGACGAATCAAAAATAATTAAAACAATTCCACATGGTCGTCATTTAAGTATCATCAAATCAAAAAACAATTGGTGGTACACAAAATATAATGGTCTAAAAGGTTGGGTGCCTTCATGGCTAGTTAATGTCGATGACTACGATGTCAAAACCGGCGACAAGTTAGCCCAAAAGACAATCATTATTGATCCTGGCCACGGAGGTGGCGATTCCGGTACCCTTTCAGCCAACCAAAAGTACATGGAAAAGACATATACATTACAAACTGCAAAAAAAGTGGCCGCAGAATTAAGAAAAAAACACGTGAATGTCGTTATGACTCGCACTGATGATACTTACGTGACATTGAAAAAACGAACAGATATGGCCAGTGATTATCACGCCGACCTCTTCGTTAGCTTCCACTTCAATTCCGATAACGGATACGGCAGAGCCAATGGTTATGGTATCTACAACTACCACAAGAATGCGGTCAAGGTGGCCGACCAAGTCGCAGATGGTTTAGACAACCTCCCCGTTTCAAATCGCGGGGTCTCATTTGGTGACTACTACGTCTTACGTGAAAACAAACGTCCGGCAATCTTATGCGAAATGGGGTTCATGGATAGCTCACACGATCTTCCATATATTCAAAGTTCCACTTACCAAGAACACGTCGCAAAGGATGTCGCAAAATCACTTGATAAATATTTCAATTAATTATACAAAGCGTCCATTAAGGGACGCTTTTTTTAATGTTTAAAACGTATATAAGACAACATTTATAACATTTTTTCTTTTTTTCGTTATAATACACTTAGTTAATTAAACGAATATTACATAACAAACATGGAGGAAATACACTCATGAAAAAATCAACTAAGATACGACTTAATCTCCTTATTCTAGTCGGTATTTTGTTAGGATTTTTAGCAGAGGTGTTTTTAACCATTCTTGATAACTGGGCATCCACCGCAATTATCTCGTCTACAATAGATGTGTTCATTTCAATTTGCGGAATTACTATTTGTGGTGTCGTTTTTATTTTTTCTTATTTAGGCATAGTTAAGCACGACGACAAGTGGTCAATTAGAGGCTATTTTTACTCATTTATTTTTTATGATGTCATGGTTATTTTTGGTGGCGTAACCGGCAAATTTGTCCTACAACTGTTTATCAATTAATGATTAAAAATAAATCTGATTTTTTAAAATGTCTTGTTTTATTAATTTATCTTTATATTTTTAAAGTTTTATATAATTTTAAACCATTTCCATATAAATATTTTTCTCTTAAATTATAATGATAACCGTTGTATAACGGTTCTAAATTTAAGGGAGGAAAATATAGTGGATAATAAGACAAGAAATCGGATAATCAAGCTATGTATTACTGGTATTATTCTTGGCTTCTCTTCAGAATTAGCCTTAACAATCCTATATTCATGGCAAATTGATTTTATCAAATCTTCATATATATATTTTGCACTATCCATTGTATTAATGATCTCAATCGGTCTTTTGATTATATATTTGTTCCTTAGAATCATTATGGTCTATCCTTTAGGATCTAGTTTTCACTATCTAATACACTTCGCAGTATACGATGTATCAATACTAATTGGCGGATCTTTGGGTAAGGTTATACTAACTGAAATAATTAATAACCTAAAATAATAATTTATAGGAGTCCTATATTTAAATGAAAAAGCAACGTTTGTCTCAGTTGGGTAATATGGCTTTAATCGGCTTAGAGACTGGTATCACTTTCTTAGTGCTGGGTAATTTAACCCAGTACGTGTTAATAGATCCCGAAGGGGCAAATCTATTTGAAATCATATTTGGCGTAATTGCTGTCATCTTATCACTAATAATTTTCTACGAGTCGAATAAAAAATTTTACCCACTCACTGATTGGCAATATCAGGGGAATTTAATTGCATTTGAAAGTTCATTCTTTTTCGGGGTATTTATCGCAAAAGTTATTATGGATTTATTCATATAAAAAAGAGACCTCTTCGGGAACTGAAGTTATAATATTGAACAGATAAATAAAAGCACTTTCGATAAAATGATTATTTTAATTTGATAAAATAACATAATTCGGAGGTGTT
>NZ_JXDB01000016.1 GCF_001281265.1 Apilactobacillus kunkeei DSM 12361 = ATCC 700308
CCAATCCCCTGTAGAATACAGAAAATCAGTTGCCCAATTAAATAGTTAGAAAGCTGCTTTTATTTATTTGTTCAAAATAATAGTTGCAGTTCCTCGGAGGTCTCTTTTTTTATTGGATACCTTTTTTTATTGCTCTGAAAAATAAAAATAAAATGATTGCTAAATGGACAACAAAGGTAATTACAAATAGCCAAATCAATTTGTCATAGCTACCACCATTTTGAATAACGTTGGCTAGTTTAATGACATAATATCCCGGGAACAATTTTTGAATGTCAGTAACTACATCAAAAAATTTATTTTGGACGAAAGTGTAAAAGGGAGTTATAAAAAGTGCAACCACACACATAAGTGGGAAGCCTGCCATATCAAGTAAATCCACTTTGCAAATTACTCCAATCAAAAAACCTATAAAACTAAGATACATCCCCAATGATAACAAAACAATTATTAACGGTAGTAGAGATAGATTAAGGGAAATGGCGCCCAATATTATTGCTTCCAATGTCAATATACATAAGATTAATAAATTTAATAGCACTTGTTGCAGCATATCATCCATTATCCATTTAAATGGACTATATGGAGTGGTCTTAATCGCAATTAGGTAATATTCCTTGGAATTACCCACTCTTTTACCAAATGTAACAATTGAATTACCGATTATTCCCATAAGTGCACTAGTAATGAACCATACCGTCATTAAATTTTTTGTAAATCTTCCAATACCTATGTCAATAAAAATAAACCAAACCGCGGGAAAAATAATGGTAAAAATCAAAAATCTTTTATTGCGTAAAACCGTTTTTAAGTTAATTAAATTAATCATGATTCAACCCTCCATTATTAGCACGATACCACTGTTCAACATTTTGATTGTGGCTGTGAATCTTATCAACGTTCATGTCACTTTCAATTTTGCCGTCCTTCAACAATAAGACTCTAGAAAAGAACTTATCGATTTGATTGAAATCATGAGTAACCATTAATATTGATCCAGTAACATGTTCAAGGTGATGCCATAAGATATCAATAGTTTCCAAATCCATTCCTACTGTTGGTTCATCTAAGACTAATAGTTTTGATGGTGCCATTAAACTTAATAGAAGAGACAATCTACGTTTTTGTCCACCTGATAAAGATCCAACATAATGGTCCATTAATTCAGAGAAATTGAATTCTTTTACTAGAGATTCAACATGATTATTGTTCTTTACTTTATTTAACAATTGAGTTAGTTTGATTAGTTCAATAACCTTCATATCATTAATAAGAACATCATTTTGCGGCATTAGTTTTAATCCCTTTTTCTTATTAAAACTAAATTTTACATTACCACTATCAGCTTTTTTAAGTCCCGTCATAATGCTAATCATTGTGGTCTTACCTGATCCGTTTAAACCTAATAAAGCAATTCTTTCGTTATCATAAATATCTAGACTCAAGTCGTTTAAAACTTGGTTATCATATGATTTGTTTAGATGTTTGATGGAAACCAATTTATCTTTATCGGACTTGCTACCCATGATTAAATTATCCAGGCTGGTGTTAAAAATTTCAGAAATACTAATCAACTTATCAATACTAGGTTCAGATTCACCATTTTCCCATTTCGAAATTGATTGTCTAGTAACAAATAATTTATTTGCTAAAGCAGCTTGCGATAATTGATTTTTTCGACGTAAACCAATTAACTTACTGCTAAATATGTTTTTTTCCATGTAATTCATTTCACTCCTTTTTTCGAATTACTTTTTATTATCACTAAAAAATTTTTTATGTATATAACATCCAGTCTAAAAGCGGATAATCTTCTTTGACAACCTCGCAACCTAGGGTTGCAACGTTGTCATATCAATACCTATTATACATTTAATCTAAACCAAAATTATTTTATTATTATATGGATATTAAAATGGACAGAATGTTTAAATTTATATCTATAATGGCCATATAAATAAATAACTCTTAAGCAAAAAGCTACCAGAATAAAATAAATTTTGTAACGTTTGTATATTTATGAGACAATTAACGCATTGTGATTAGACAAATGAAATTTTTGCAATAATTATTAATTTTTCGAATTCTATTAGGAGGTTCCATAGCAGCTTTTTTGCTGTAAAACATATATGAATTATTTTTTTAACACAGCTTTAAGATATGTAAATTTAAAAAATGTCTTCTTCGCTGCAATCATATTTATATTCAGTGTTACTTTGAATATATTAACTGATAATAACGACAATTCTAATATATTTTTATTTTTAAACGGTGTAAGTGGGCCTGGTGTATTATCAATAGCTATTATATTTATAGTTGTTTTACCATCTTCGTTATCTTTATATGAAGATCTTGCGGAAAAAAACATCAAAAATATTTTAACTAGAATGAATTTTAAAAAATACTTTTTCACTAAGACCCTATCTGTAGGAATAACTAGTGCTCTTTTCATTACCATTCTACTTACAATCTTGTTAGTCATTTCATTATTATACAAAGAAATGCCCAAAAATATAGTTAATAATTTTACATTGGGAGCATTTAATTCAATATATCCAAAACATAAAATTTTATATTCAATAATATTTATTATGAATAGTTTCATTTTCAGTTTTGTATTTTCAATATTGGCAATGGTAGCGACAATCTTCTGGCAAAATAAATATTCCGCTGCTGTAATAACTTTTGTTATTTACATTTTTTCAGGGGCATTACTGTTTGATATCAAATTAAGCAAATTGGGATTGGTTAATCTATTTAGTTATTCCAACAACGCTTTTACAACTCCTGCACAAATATATATAGAATTTATTATCATATTTATAGTTTCAGTTTCAGCAGGTTATTTTAAACTTAAGAGGTCAATATATGTCAATAAGTAACAATTTAAGCATGACAGTAGTGAATTTAAAGAAAAAGGTATATATATCCATATACCTTTTTCTTCTATTATTTATGGTAACGAATCTGTATAGTTACCAATCTAGCTACAATGGTACAAAATATTTTTTTAATTGGGTGTTATATTCACTAAATCAATCTATTACTAGTAACTTTGTTATACCAATTCTTTTTACATTAACGATTAGTTACATGCTTTCAACTAATGATAATAGGTTGATAATATATAGAATGAAAAATAGAACTCAAATATTCTTATACAATGTTTGGGTGATAATATATAACGATTTAATATTCATAGCAGGAATCTTAGGTACAATAATATTATTATCTATTAGTAGCCAAAATAAAATCCAATTTAATTGGGATGAAAAGAGTATTAAGTCATTTTCAATGCTATTTAATGGATTTAGTCCTAATAATGCACAGCCCATAATTCAAATAATTATGTTAATTGTTTTTATGTTTTTATTTCTATTATTTTTGGGATTATTAACTCAAACTATAAATTTATTATTTAAAAACAAGGCTACACCTACTTTTATAAATATCTTTTTAATAATATTACAAGGTAAGGTATCGTCCATCCCAGGATTTAATACAAACTTTATAAAATATTTTCCAATTAGTCATTTTTTATTGTATTCAGATCAAACAATTAATTTCACGGAGACAAGCAATTTCAATATCATTGTTTTTTATAACATAATTTATTGGATTATATGCATTTTCATAATTACTTTTATTTTAGAAAAAATATATAAACATAAGCAATTTAATTAGAAAAGGATAGGTTGGGTTATGAGTAGTATAGAAGTTAAAGATTTAAATTTTTCTTTTAAGGATCAAACAATTTTTAAGGATTTATCATTAAATACTGAAAGCGGAACAATCACTGGAATTATTGGTCCAAACGGTGTTGGTAAAAGTGTCCTGTTCAAAATAATAGCTGGACTGATAATTCCGCAAACTGGATTAGTTAAGGTCAACGGACAAGAAATTAACCAAAATGGATTCCCTGATGATTTTGGTGCATTAATTGAGGAACCTGGTTTTGTAGATAGGTTATCTGGATATGACAATTTAAAAATACTATCTAGTATAAAGAATTTAATCAATAAAGATGATATTAAAAGCACTTTAAAGTTAGTTGGACTATGGGGAAAGCATAATCAAAAAGTAAAAAATTATTCACTAGGTATGAAGAAAAAATTAGGCATTGCTCAAGCAATCATGGAAAAACCAAAAGTCATTATATTGGATGAGCCAATGAATGCCCTAGATGAAGACAGTGTACAAAATATTAGGACTGTTCTAAAAAAACTGGCAACTGAAAATAATGTAAGTATATTAATTGCTAGTCATAATATGGACGACATTAATTTATTATGCGATAAAATTTATAAAATAAATAACTATAAGGTCAATGAAATTCAAAAAAGCAATAATGAATAATTGATACCATAGAAAACAATGTGACTAACTAAAAAAAAGACCTCCACCGAGGTCTTTTTTTAATACAATTTGATAATGGCAACGGCGATTAACATCACGACTAAACCAATGTATTTCATAATGCCAACCGTTTTTTTCGGTGAATTTAATAGTCCATATTTATCGACCATTACACTACCGAATAAGTTACCCAATAGGACTAAAACGACAGTGGTTCCGGCACCGATTTGCGGACTTAGGAATGCGTTTGATAAAACGAAGATAGCCCCCAAGATACCACCGAGCCAAATCCACCAAGGATTGCCCTTTCCAATCGCATCTTTAGCGTGAACGTATGAACGATCAACTAGTCCGGTAATCACAAATAAGATGATGGTACCAACTAAAAATGAGATAAAGGCTGCATGAATTGGTGAATGAAGCACTACACCCAGATGGCCATTAACCGGTGCTTGAGAAGCCTGGAACATCCCTGCGACGATTCCTAGAATCTGCCAAGGTAATTGTTTGGCCTTATCGGCACCATCACTGCTCTTTTTATCTAGGACAACCATCAAAATACCAACAACTAGTAGGATGACTCCGACTAATCTGATGATTGTGAATGCATGGTGGTCAGCGTCAAATAAGGAAAAGTTATCAATAATCATTCCCATGATAATTTGACCTGTAATTGGCATAATCACCGTTTGCACCGCCCCTAAGTATGGGAAAATTAAAACGTTAGTGGTTAAACCAATCACACCAAATAATCCGCCCAACCAAATCCATTCTGGTTGGCTTGTAAACAAGTGACTAGAAAAGAATAGTGATTTGCCACTCAATAAAGTGGCGAAAAGTAACGCGATGGTTCCAATCATAAACGATAGCATTGAAGCTAGAAATGGTGATCCACCAGCTCGATTCTTCAAGTTTGTATTGACCGAAGTCTGAATGGGTAAAACCAATCCGGCTAAAATACCGAGTCCGTATAACATTAAAATGCCCCCCTCAATTATGTAAAATAAAACCTCCCGGTACGGGAGGTTTTTAGTTTATATATTATTATTACATGTAAAAACTAATTCGTCAGAATAAAAGATTATTATTGCGTTGCTAGACCCTTCAAAGCAGGAATAGACATCATAGTGATGAAACTAATTAGGTATAGTACTGATAGCATTGCCATAATTACTAGTAATGAATGGTTTTCCATCAATAAACCGATAATGGCTGGTGAGAATCCACCGATTGCACGTCCGAATCCCATGATGAAGTTATTCGCAGTGGAACGAACTTCAGTTGGATATAAACGACTAATGATAGCACCATATCCACCATACATCCCGTTTGAGAAGAAACCTAATACTGTTGAAGCTAGTAATAATGTGAAACCATTGAATGAGAAGGTAATTCCATATACCGCCACAGAAGCAACTAGTAAGAATAAACCAAAAGCCTTTCTAGGACCAATTTTATCTAAGATGGTACCAAAGGTTAACATTCCCGCACTCATACCAATGATGGTAACAATCGTCCATAGTGATGAACCGGCAACACTTAAACCTAACTTCTTTTGCATGATTGAAGGTAACCAGTTAATTAGTCCATAGTATCCAGCAATTTGCACAATTACCATCACGATTAATGCCATAGTTTGGTAAGCCAATCTTGGTGTTGCAAATAATTTCTTTACAGAAACCTTAGGACGCTTGCCTGTTTCCATTGTATCAATGAAATCTTGGCTTTCAGTTAGGTTCTTTCTGATGATGAAGGCAAAGAAGATTGGAATGATTCCGATTAGGAAAAGTGAACGCCAACCAAATGCTGGAATCATAATCGCTGCTAACACAGCTGCCATCATTGATCCAACTTGACCACCTATTGTGGTGATTGACACTGACTTTCCTAATTGCTTTTTCTTAAATGATTCAGCCACCATGGCAACACCTGAACCATATTCACCCCCGGCACCTAGGCCGACACAAAAACGTAAAATAGCAAAAGTAATAAAATTCTGGGCAAACATAATCCCGGCAGTTGAGATGGCGAAAATGAAGATGGTGTAAGTCAAGATACGTACTCGACCAAATCGGTCAGCTAAAAGACCAAATAAAATACCACCCAACAACGATCCAAAAGTAGTAACTGTTGAAAGCATTCCAGCAGCTGCGGTACTAATGTGTAAACCGATAATGATTGAAGACATTGCAAAAGAGATAAATGATATATCCATGCTCTCTAGCATTTGTCCAATCGATGTCGATGCTAAAACCCATTTTTGGATCTTAGTCGTTGAAGTGTGGTCTTGTGCGTTTTCCATTATTCAATTCCTCCAAAATGAACGCTCGCTGTCGTTCCTTATTTTTTTGAAATACCTGTTCCAAGTATTTTATAAAACTATACTCTTTAATTTTTTCTAATGCAAGTTTCATTTTTTGGTTGCTTTATTCGGGGAAAAGCGTATATTGTAATCAACATATGATTTTAAATTAGTCCAGAGAGGCTAGTAAATCGACGAACGGAATAAATGGACCCTAATTTGTCGTATAGTCTCTAAGGCTATGCGACTTTTTTGTTGGAGGGAAACGTATGAAACCAGTATTCATTGCACTAGATTTTATCGATGCACCCACTGCTTTAAAATTTTTAGAGCCATTTAAGGACGTCAAACCATTAGCGGTAAAGGTCGGAATGGAGCTATTCTACCGCGAGGGATCAAGTATTATCAAACAGCTTAGAGAGCAAAATATCGATGTATTTTTAGACCTAAAACTACACGATATTCCACATACCGTACAACAAGCTGCCAAACAAATCGGCCAATTGGATGTTCAATTCACCACGGTTCATTCATTAGGTGGAAGCGAAATGATTAATGCTTCTAGACATGGCTTAGATGAAGGTGCCAAAAAAGCAGGAGTCAATGCACCACAACTACTTGCAGTGACTCAACTAACATCGACATCGGAAGAACAACTCCACGATGAAGAATTAGTTCCAGTTTCAATGGCCGAATCAGTATCCCATTTAGCTAAAATTGCCAGTCAAAATGGCGCCGATGGTGTCATCTCATCTGCACTGGAAAATGAGCTAATCCATCAAGCAGTCTCCAATGATTTTAAGTGTATCAATCCTGGCATTCGCCTTCCTAGTAATAATGTCGATGATCAAAAAAGAGTCGTAACTCCACAAAAAGCTTCAGAGTTACGGACTAGCGGTATCGTCGTAGGGAGAAGTATCACACAATCTAATGACCCGGTTCAAACATATAAGAACATCTACAACGCCGTTAATGGAGGAATCAAATAATGAATACTAACCAACTAATCGCTTCAGACCTTTTAAAAATTAATGCAGTTACCTTATCACCAAATGAACCTTTCACTTGGGCATCTGGTATCAAAGCACCAATTTACACTGACAATAGAATTACCATCAGTTTCCCAGAAGTCCGCACCCACATCGCAGATGGTCTATCAGAATTAATTCGCAACAAATTTCCAGAAGTAAAAGTAATCGGTGGCGTCGCTACTGCCGGAATTCCCCATGCTGCAATCGTTGCAGATAAGATGGACTTACCAATGATTTATGTGCGTTCCAAACCCAAGGATCACGGTCGAGGAAAACAAATGGAGGGAAGAATTAACCAACAAGATCCAATTGTTTTAATTGACGACTTACTTTCGACAGGAAAGAGCGTTTTAAACGCTGCGCAAGCACTTAAGAACGAAGGCTACAACGTGATTGGTGTCGTTGCCATCTTCTCATACGAACTTCCAGATAGTACTAAGAATTTCAAGGAAGCTGGTATCGAATTCGATACATTAACCAACTACTCCACAATCATCGAACAAGCTAAAGCAGAAAACAGCATTTCAGACGATGAATTAGTAGTGCTACGTAAGTGGCGTGACGATCCATGGAACTGGATGTAAACAAAAAATCCCACGAAATGTGGGATTTTTTTATTTTATAGAATTGGTGAGAATAAACGACTGAATACTTGTTTGAATTTCAACCAACGTGATTGTTTTTCAAAGTCCGCATAGGTCATTAATTTACTGCTTCTAATGTCGTTAACATAGATTGAATGTAATTGTTCAGCCAAACCTTCGTCGTAGATAAACGCGTTAATTTCGAAGTTTAATTTGAAACTTCTAAAGTCCATGTTGGCGGAACCAACTGACGCGATTTTACCATCAACTAAAACAGTCTTAGCATGAATGAACCCATCTTCATAGAAGTAAATCTTGACGCCATATTTTGATAATTGTTTTGCATAATATTGAGTTGCTCGATATACGAATGGGTGATCTGGCATACATGGGACCATTATTCTGATATCAACACCTGACATTGCAGCTGTTCTGATAGCATCCAATGCACTATCGTCAGGAATCAAATATGGTGATTGAATCCAACAATAATTCTTAGCATTTTGAATCATCTTGATGTAGCCTAATTTAATTTGTTGTAAATCGGAGTTAGGACCACTTGATACCACTTGAATATTAGTAGAACCTTCTTGGTATACCTTGGGAAAATAGAATCCCTTAGTTTGTTCAACATCAATTTTGTGTTCCATATCTGTAACATTCCAGTCCAAAATAAATTGGGCTTGTAAGTGGTGAACCGCTGATCCAGCAATTCTCAAATGAGTATCTCTCCAGTTACCAAACTTCTTCTTACGACCAAGGTATTGATCACCAATGTTAAATCCACCAATATATCCGTACTTACCATCAATAACTACAATCTTTCTGTGATCTCTAAAGTTCAAACGAAAATCCATTACGGCTGAGTGTGTGTGTAAGAAAGGTTCTACGAATCCTCCAACTTCACGTAATGGATCAAAGAAATGGTGCTTATTTCCCATTGAACCCCAGCTATCATAAATAACGTGAATTTTAACGCCTTCTTTAGCCTTTTTTACCAGTTCATTCAAAACACGATGCCCAATCTGATCATCATAGAAAGTGTAAAATTCGATATTAATTGAACTCTTAGCGTGTTGGATATCTGAAATGATGCAATCAAATAAGTGATTACCATCGGTGAAAACTTTTACGTGATTTCTTCTTGATAAATCAGTAACATCTGATGTCTTAAATAACTTTACCAGTGTTCTGTAGGAATAGGATACCTCATCTGCCCTAATCTTTTCGGGATTGTTATGTATTTTACTTTGTTCTTTTAAGATGTCATACATCAATTTATTGTCTTTATATTGAAAACGGAATAAGCGCTTTTTGGGTAGTTTTCTGCCGACGAATGCATAAATCATAAATCCTATCACAGGTAGGAATGAAAGAACTAATAACCATGCCCATGTTGCAGCAATATCACGTTCTTCTCTAAATACTGTAATCAATGCCAAAATTTCGTTAACTAAAACAATGAAATATAGGATGTTTAGAAGCATAATTATTCCCCCTTCTTTTCAGCTTAATATAGCATAATTATAGCACAATATATTTCGCTTTTAGCTCATCATGATATAATATAAACATATAAATCTAAGGAGGTTAGACTATGACGTCGACAATCGAGCTTAGAAATACCCTAACTTTGGATTACGAAATAGGGCCATTCATCTCACTAATTGTTTCATTTAACGAAATTAGTAACAAAAATGATTATTTAAATTTAATCGAAACTGTTAAAGAAGAATTCATCCAAAAACACGACGAAAATATCTGGCCAAGATACGAAAGAAAATTAAGAAGATTCAACTTTGATCGCGCAAAACACATCGGAAACGGTTCTGGTGTTGCACTATACGTTAGTTTTAAAGCCATCCATTCATTTAACTTAACTCAACCTGTTAAGACCCAAATCTCAATCGATGACACCATGAACGTAGCGCAACTAATCAAGGAAATCGAAAGCCAACTTCACTACCGCGTTTTAATCCTACGCGATAACGACTTTAAGCTACTAAGAGTTGATAATGGTCACTTTAGCATCTTAAACCTTGTGAACAAGCCAATTCCAGTCCTTGTAAACAACGACAAAAACAAGTACTTCATGTTAGTTAAAGAATACCTAAGCGATTTATTCGATGACGATGACTACCTACAAACTGTGGTGGTTGCCAACGAAGAAAACCGTAAGTTATTCAACGAATTAGCTGACCAAAAGACATTTGTGAAAGACATCGTAAGCAAAGTTGATATGGACGATCTTGGCCCCGATAAGATTTCTGAAATGATTGATGAATTGAACCAACAATTCTTCGATAAGTTAGCAAACGACAACAAAATTAAATACGAAAAAGCTAGTGATCACCGTTTAGTTGCAACTGATTTACGCGATATTATTTCAAACGCATTATCTGGTAAGATTGATACTCTATACATTAGCGAAGAAAGCTACAACAAGACTTTAAATGATTTAGCAATCACTACCATTGGTTTCGCAGGAAACGTTCTACTACTTCCAAAGAGCCAAATGCCAATGAACTTGGACTACGCTGCAATCACATTGAAGTTTTAATGCAATAAAAAAGGCCTAGATTCTAGGTCTTTTTTATTTTTTCTTAAATGTTTATATATTTTTGCAATTAGTATCCTTTATGTGAGATACTATCATAGGTGTTACATGATTTTTTTCTGTAATCCCCATTTAATGACATTATAAATGAAAAAACTACACACGTTTTTAGATGTTTGTACTAGAATAATCTAAACGCATTATCTGAATTAGGAGAGGATTTTTTAACAATGTCAGACATACAACTAAGACCTATTATTAACCAATGGGCACAAGACTTTAGCGAGGAAATCGTTGATTTGCACTACGTTAAAGGACAATTATCAGATGCACAATTTGATAACTTTATGAAACAAGTTAAGGCATTAGACCTATTAACTAATACCGAAGCTTACAAGATTATTTACGATGCAGCTAAAAACGACTTGGAACTAAACCATATCGATGATTTAGCAAACCGTACCAATCAACTACAACGTTTGATTGAAATCACTGGTGAATACAGCGATCAACCAAAATATGTTTTATTCGCAAACATGTTCGAAAACGCTGGTGTATCAACTGATGATACTTTCGCCCGTCTAACATATGCAGAACTTGCATTACAAGATTTTGAATAAGAAAACAAATAAGAGCGCCTAATATAGGCGCTCTTTTTATTTTTCAATCCATGGATTGTATGCCCCACCACTGATACAGGCAAAGAAAATTCCCTTATCATCACTGGATAATTCGTTAACAACATCATGAATTTTTTGGGTGTCAATTTCGGCAATATGGTAGTAATTACCGTCTTTTTGAATGTCATAATCTGGTAGTTTTGATTCTAAATCCGCACTGGTTCTAACGACGTAATTCTTTTTCTTATTAGTGTTATCCAAAGAAAATTCTTCGTTAAAATCACGTTTTAAGTGCACATTGTTGGCCTTTAAATCTAAGATATCTTGCACTAACGCGTGGGCAGTTGGAAATTCACCCGCACCTTGACCATTAAAGGTTAGTTTACCGATGGTTGTTCCACGTAAACCGACGAAATTGTAGTTATCATGAATTCCGGTTTCAATTTGTCCGGGAGTATATAAAGTTGGTTCCACCACAAAGTTAAAACTGTTGTTTTTCTTGAAACTACGACCTAGTAATTTAACTATTAAATTGTGTTTTTTGAAGTACTTAATATCCTCATCAGTAATGTTTCTAATCCCAAATTTTAATAGGTGGTCCCCTGGTTTAACAAAGGTGTTATATGCAATGTCCACACTAATACATAATTTATTTTCGATGTCGTATCCATCGATATCTGCACTCGGATCGGCTTCTGCGTATCCTAAGTCTTGAGCATCTTTTAGGACTTTGTCGAAACTTTGACCAGTCCTAGTCATAGTATCCAAAATGTAGTTACTAGTTCCGTTTAGGATTCCGTGAATTGAATCAATTTGGTCGATACGAAGTGCTCTCTCCAAATTAATAATCCAAGGAATTCCACCACCAACGGCTGATTCAAAGTAGAACTTTACACCATTTTCTTCAGCGATTTCATCAAATTCCTTCAAGTTTCTCGCCACGACCGCTTTGTTAGCTGTCACAACGTTCTTGCCATGTTTTAATGCATCGATGATCATTGTCTTAGCGGGTTCTAGTCCACCTATCACTTCCACGACTACATCGACTTCTTCATCATTTAAAATCGTTGCGTAATCATCCACAAATAATTCGTTTTGATCAACTTTTTCTGGACGAACAAATACATATTTAACTGATAAATCTTTTTCAAATGGATGCAAAGCGCTGTCTTGAATAATCTTCAAAACTCCACTTCCGACGGTACCGTAACCTAAGATTGCAATTTTCATAGTGCAAGCCTCCTTTTTATACTTTGGCTTTATTATATCTTATTTCGCGGATTGTACCGTATTTAATTTTTTGTCTTAGCGAATGCTTGCTCTAAAATTAAAAGAGAGTGAACATAACTGTTCACTCTCTTTTTAGATACGCAGATTCTGCGATAATAATATTTAAATAAAATGAATGAAAGGACGACCGCCAGCGACGATTAATCCAATCACAATCACTAGTGCGAATACTAGGATTAGGCTCATCACCAATCCAACAGTTAACGACTTTTTAGTCTTTTGGGCATAGGCCATTTCAATCAAGCCAATTAAGAAGATGGCTGATAAAACCTTCAAAATCGTGAACATGGCATCGCGTTCAAAGGCTTTGCTAAATAGTACAATTCCCGTCACGATGAAGACTAGATAAGACACTCTAGTGGCCATCATGTAAGGCTTAAAGTTATTCTTTTTGCATAGCGCGGTAATAACTAAAACGATTAGTAATACCGCAAAAATTAAATGAATCCATAAAAACATGGTTTCATATTCCCCCATTTATTTTTCTTTGTGTTCGTAATCTTGATCAATTTCAGATTCATCAACAAACAAAGTTCCGTCAGGGTTACGTAGTGGAGTTAATGTACTTCCGTATCCACCGTATTCGACACCGGTTCTTTGATCGATGTAAATGGATACTCCTGTAAATGATTCTTCTACTAGTTTAAAACGTTTAGACAATTGATTTCCTCCTCGGATTAATTCAAAATGTGTCATGTTTAGGTTTATTGTACAAAATAAAATGAGAATAATCAAAAAGACCAACATAAATGTTGGTCTTTTTACGTATCTATAAACAGATTAAATCATTTTACTTAAAAAACGTTGGGCGTTAGGGGTTTTTGGATTTTCGAAAAAGTCTTTAGGTGCTTGTTTTTCTTGAATCTTTCCTTCATCCATAAACCAAATTTCATCTGAAACATTCTTAGCGAATTCCATTTCATGGGTAACAATAATCATTGTCATGTCTTTCTTAGCTAAATCTTGCATAACACTAAGTACTTCACCAACTTTTTCAGGATCTAGTGCTGAAGTTGGTTCGTCAAATAGAATTACCTCAGGATCCATGGCTAGCGCACGGACGATTGCGATACGTTGAGCTTGCCCACCTGATAGGCTGTCTGGGTATACGTTTGCCTTATCATCTAGACCAACTGTTTTAAGCAGTTCATGTGCTTTTTCTTCCGCACCTTCCTTGCTCATCCCCTTAACCTTAATGGGTGCTAGTGTGATGTTATCGATAACTGTCTTGTTTTCAAACAAGTTAAAGCTTTGGAACACCATTCCGATGTGGGTTCTTAATTGAATTAGTTCCTTTTCAGAGCTGCTTACTAGGTCTTTTCCATCCAATAGAATCTTTCCAGAAGTTGGTTCACCCAGCATGTTAATGCAACGAAGGAAAGTACTCTTACCGGCACCAGAAGGACCTAAAAGTGAGATTACTTCACCCTTGTGGACTTCAGCGTTGATGTCAGAAAAGATGGTATTATTTTTGAATTTTTTGGTTAATTTTTCAATTTTAATCATTGGTTCCATGGCTAATCTTCCCTTCTAAGTGTTTCATGATTCTAGAAATTGTAAATGTGATTACGAAGTAAATGACCATAATGACAGCGATTGGTGCGACACCTAGATAAGTATCAGCTTGAACAGCTCTCATTTGATACATTAGTTCTCCAACCCCAATTACGGATGCTAGTGAACTATCCTTGATCAAGGTTACTAATTCGTTACCAAGTGCAGGCCAGATGTTCTTGAAGGCTTGTGGTAACACAATGTATTGCATCGATTGTTTCTTGGATAGGCCAAGTGATAATGCGGCTTCGCTTTGACCATCAGAGATAGAATTAATTCCCCCTCTAATGATTTCGGCGACGTAGGCTCCAGAATTAATGGAAATAGCGATAATTCCTGAAGTTAAGGCTGGAACGTTAACGATGGTACCTAGACCAAAGTAGATAAACATAATTTGTACTAATTGAGGTGTTCCACGAATGAATTCGATGTAGCAAACGGAGATTGAGTGTAGTAGCCAGTTGTGACTTAATCTCATTAGCGCAAAGATAATTCCTAAGATGATACCGAAGAATACTGATACCACTGAAATGATCATTGTGTATTCGATACCTGAGATAAAGAAGTTCTTGTATTGCCACATTGTTTCAAATTGTGATTGTGACTTGTTGTTAGTGATGTGTTTTGCAGCTGCTGGAACAAATTTCTTGGTGTATAGGTTATCTTTGTTAACCTTATCAATTGTCTTGTTAGCAGCGTTTTCTAGACTAGTAGCACCCTTGAAGAAGGCAATCTTGTTTGAGCTTTCTTGACCAGGCATCTTAGCGTCAATAATCTTTAGTCCTGGGTTGTGGGCTGCGTATGCTTGCGCTACAGCAGTATCTAGCGGAATGGCTGCGATTTTTCCTGACTTCAAAGCAAGAATTAAATCGTTGATGTTTTCCATTCCCTTTAGGTTAATGTTCTTGATACCCTTCTTCACAGCGTCATATTGTACTGATCCAATTTGAGCACCGATGGTCTTTCCTTGTAAGTCCTTGTATGACTTAATTTTCTTGTCATCGGAAGTGTTTAATACCAAACTCAATCCAGATGAGTAGTAAGTCTTACTGAAGTCGACACTCTTGGCTCTTTCAGGAGTTTCGTTCATCCCTGCAATAACCATATCAACCTTTTTGGTTTGAAGCGCAACTAGTAGTGAGTCAAATCCCATTGATTTAACCTTTAGTTTTACTCCTAAGTCTTTGGCGATGGCCTTACCTAATTCGATATCGGCACCGTAGACCTTTGAACCACCGTTATCTTTTCCAATAAATTCGTATGGAGGATAATCTGGGGCGGTTCCCATTACGATGTATCCTTTTTGCTTAATTTGTTGTAGTGAGTTATCGGAAGCTGATGCTTGAACACTTGGAACAGTGAATGCTGTCACGAATAGTGTTGCAATCATTAGCAACATGGTAATTAACACGGAATGTTTCATTTTATTCTTCATGATTCATTTCTCCCTTTAGTTTTTCTTTCGCTTTTTCAATCTGTTTATGGACTTCATTAAAACCGGTTGACCCATAACTCTTTCTTCTTTGAATTGCGACGTGTGGTTTCAAATCTTCATAGATGTCTTCTTCAAACAAGTCTGAATAGTTATGTAGTTGTTCTAATGATAAATCCTGTAAGTAACAATTTTCGTTTATGCATTTAGCGACTAATTCACCGGCGATACGATGAGATTGTCTAAATGGTAATCCTTTGGCTGATAGGTAATCAGCTAATTCAGTTGCGTTGGAAAAATCCTTTTCAACCGCTTGTAGCATCAGGTCTTTATTGACCTGCATTGTCGCAATCATTTCGGTCATTAATTGTAGGATTGGTTCGATGTTTTCGACTGTGTCAAACACCCCAGCCTTATCTTCTTGTAGATCCTTATTATATGCCAGTGGCAATGATTTCATTGTTGCTAATAAGGCGTTTAGGTGACCGTATACTACGCCAGTTTTACCCCTAATTAGTTCACACATATCAGGGTTCTTCTTTTGTGGCATGATTGAGCTTCCAGTACTGAATGCATCCGATAGTTCGACGTATTTGAATTCGTAGCTAGACCATAAGCAAATTTCTTCGCATAGTCTTGATAAGTGCATCATTAGAATAGAAGCATTGCTTAGAAATTCAATGGCGAAGTCCCTATCTGAGACTGCATCAATAGAATTATTGTAAGGTGAATCTAAGCCTAATTCGTTGGCGGTGAAGTGAGGATCGATTGGAAACGTGGTTCCAGCTAAGGCAGCTGCACCAATTGGTGACATGTTGGTGTGCTTTTGGTTGAATTCGAACCTGTCGTAGTCACGGTCTAACATTTCGTAGTAGGCCATTAGGTAATGGGCAAATGAAATTGGTTGAGCGTGTTGTAAATGGGTATATCCTGGCATGATGGTTTCTAAATTTTCATCGGCTAGGTTAACCAATTCACTTTGAAAACTCCTAATTAGTGCCATGATTTGTGGTAGACGTTTCTTTAGGTATAAATGAAAATCTAGTGCCACTTGATCGTTTCTTGAACGTGCTGTGTGAAGCTTTCCAGCGACCGATCCGATTTTTTCGGTTAGCACTGTTTCGACATTCATATGAATGTCTTCGTTTTGGTAACTAAAATGAAGTTTTCCTTCATCGAACTCTTCTTTAATCTCTTTTAAACCATTCACGATTTGGTCTTTTTCGGTTTCTGTGATGATACCAACGTGGCTTAACATGGTAGCGTGAGCAATTGATCCCTCAATATCTTCGTTTGCCATCTTGATATCAACATTGATTGAGGCGCCGAGCCGCAAGAATAAATCGTTGGCGTCGCCGTTAAAACGACCGCCCCATAGTTTCTCACTCATCAGATTCACCTTCTAACTTGTTTTCAACTAGCACCTTTTCCTTTGTTTGTGTCTTCATAACGTCTTTCATGAAGTTCTTTTGTAAGTTCTTTTGTTTTACTTGTGATGCTACTTGAGTAGGTAGTCCCCATAGTTTGATGAAACCAACTGAAGCATTTTGATCGAATGAATCGGCAGAGGTGTAAGTAGCTAAGTCTTCGTCGTATAGTGATTCTTCTGACTTAGAAGCGACTACGTAAACGTTACCCTTGAACAACTTCACTTTAACTGTTCCACTAACTGTATCTTGTGATGATTGGATAAATGCCTTTAGTGACTTCATCAATGGTGAGAACCATAAACCGTTGTAAGTGAGATTAGCGATTTGTTGTTCAATCATTGGCTTGAAGTGAGCTAAATCTCTTTCCATAGTTAGATTTTCCATTGCCTTGTGGGCTTTTAGTAATACGGTAGCACCAGGCGCTTCGTATACTTCTCTGGATTTGATTCCTACTAAACGGTTTTCAATGTGATCGATACGACCGACACCGTGTTCGCCGGCTGCGATATTAACCTTTTGGATAACATCAACGAAGCTCATTTCAACGCCGTTAACTGCGACTGGCTTACCTTGTTTAAAGGTGATGTCCATGAATTCTGGTTGGTCAGGAGTTTCTTCAATTGGTTTAGTAATATCGAAGGCGTCTTCTGGAGCTTGGTTCCATGGATTTTCTAGGACACCACATTCATTGGCACGTCCCCAGATATTTGCGTCGATTGAGTATGGAGAATCTAAATCAATTGGAATATCGATGTTATGTTTCTTAGCAAATTCGATTTCTTCTTCTCTGTTCCAGTGCCATTGACGAACTGGAGTAACCACTGTCAGTTTTGGATCTAGAGAATGGATAGCGACATCGAAACGAACTTGGTCGTTTCCTTTACCAGTACATCCATGACAAATATATTCAGCACCTTCTTTATGAGCAATTTCAACTAATTTTTGACTCATTAAAGGACGAGATAGGGCTGAGCTCAATGGATATTCGCCTTCATACATAGCATTAGCATCCAATGCAGTTAATAGGAAATCTTCAGCGAATTCGTCTAATGCATCAACAACATATGACTTAACGGCACCTACTTTTAACGCCTTTTCTTTAATTTGATTTAAATCTTTATGTTCACCGTAGTCCTCTCCAACATTAATGCAGCAGGCAATTACGTCAAAACCTTGTTCGATTAACCATGCAATTGAAACTGATGTATCTAATCCTCCGGAATATGCTAAAACGATTTTCTTTGATTGTTTCATGTGAAACATCCTCCTTTTTTGTATATAAACAATGAAATTTTTATTTCAACAGAGGACGATGTAACCGCGGTACCACCTCACTTCCTAACATCCTCGCGAATGCTAGCTCATAAAGTCAATGACTTCCGCGTTAACGCCGCCAACGTTTGCTTCTACTCATTTCGAAGCTCATTCATAAGTACGATTAATCAAATGTCATTATTAACTCTCATCAACGTTATTTTCTCTGTAAATGATTGGTTTGATTAAATTCTTGATCATCATGCAAATATTTATATAAAAAAAGTCCCCTAGGAATAAATCCTAGAGGACGACTAATCGTGGTTCCACCTCAGTTTCTGATGCTCTCACAAACATCAGCTCATAAAGTTTTTTCAAACTTTAACGATAACGCGTTAACGGTGAATTCTACTCATTTCGAATTCAAACTCATAGGTACGATTTAATTAATGTCATCCTTAGCTCTCACCCGGCTTTGCTAAGTTCTCTGTAAATAACTGAATTAATTAAAATTCCTAATCACTGTTTTTAAAATTAATATTTATTTTGGGTATAAAAAAATCCTCTTGGATAAGATATCCAAGAGGACGAATAAATCGCGGTGCCACCTCAATTCCTAGCATTCTCACGAATACTAGCTCGAGAAGTTATAATAACTTCAGCGTTAACGCCGCCAACGATTTTTTCTACTCATTTCGAAAAATGACTCTCAGGTACGATTCAATTACCGTGCTACCCACTCTCATAACCGTGGACTCCCTGTGAAACACTCAATAATTAAAATTCCTGTTCAACGTCTTATTTGATTGTCACTTATGTTAATACCTTCTTAGAAAAATTGCAACACTTTAATTTTATTCTAATGAATCCCAAGGTGCTAATTCTACCGGGGATTGGCTCAACAGTGCGATTTTATCATTAGATAAATATTTTTTATTTATTACGATTTCATATACATATTCGTTCATCCAACCATCATCCATGATGAAATATCCGTTAACACCATTCTTTGATCCCCATGAATTTTCCACTTTCCATTTAGTTGGTTTATCATCGACTAAATCGACACCGGTTAATGCAGTGGCGTGTGAAACGTTAGCTTCATGGTATTGTAGACGTTCTTTTTTGCTCATTGATAAATCAACGTCAAAAAGTTCGTCGTAATGGTATAGGTTTTCAGCTAGGAAGCCTTTTTTTCGGTCAGATTGACGCGCAATGTCGTTAGCGAACCAAACAGCTTGACCGTCCTTTAATTGTGCAATTGCGACATTTTTTAGGTCTTCCATTGGTAGGTTCAAGAATTCAATCTTTCTACCATCAACCACGTTTTCTTGGGCTGATAATCGATACATCTTGTCGTATTCCTTGTCAGGAGAGTTACTTAGGACAACGTAATCGTCTAAATCAGCATCCGATAGGTACTTTTCATAGAATGCCTTAGGGGTTAAATCACGATCAATGTGGTAGTTGTCGTTATCATCCCTATATTCAAAGTCAAAAGTTTTTGGAGGCACGCCAAGTGAGTACGCAGCAATCTTGTAAACTTCGGCCAGCATTTGTTCTCTAGCGTCATGGATGTCTTCCTCAGACACGCCGTCTTTTACCATGTTACGTAGCTTGAACGCATCGTTTCTTAGTTTGTAATTCAAAATTGCTTTCAAATCACCGGTACTTTCGGAAACGTTGGTTTCACTAAACGCAGTGGTTGGCACAACCCCGTATTTTTGAACTAATGCTACGGCCATTGCCCATTGACCACCGTCGGCACCTGGTCCCACTTCTAGGAAGTATTGAACGGTTCGGTCATCTAGTGGTTTGTCAGCAGTGTTTACGATGCGGTCGTAAAAGATGTTAGCACGTTCAATCTTATCCCAGAAGAATAGATAGTTTTGTGATAATTCGAAGTCTTTGACGTTGTACTTAGCGCCAAATTGGTGCTTTAAGGTGTTTAATAACGCAAACATCCAGCAACGACCGGATTGTTTTTGGTTGGACACCTTACCAGTCTTCACTTCAACAAAAAAGACGGGATTTAATTTTTCAGTGGCTGTCTCATCGTATGAAACATTGCCAATTCCATTTTGTGTTACGGTTCTTTCCAAAATCGCATTGGTAGGATTTTTTTCGTAGGCCGCACGTAATTCTTTTAGATCTTGTTCGGTAATTTTTGTTTCAGTCATTATCTACGTCCTCCTTATACCGCTGCCCAAGGGTCTAAATCGACTGGGGTTTGTGCTAGTAATTGTCTTTGTGAATCGGTTAGGTACTTCTTGTTGACGATCACTTCGAAGACGTTATTGTCCATCCAGTTATCGGCCATTACGAAGTAACCCTTTTCGCCGACCTTTTCACCCCATGAGTTTTCGACCTTCCACTTAGTTGGTTTGTCGTCGACAATGTCGACACCAGTAAGTGTCATCGCGTGGTTAGGAATGTTGTCGTAGTAATCCAAGCGTTGGGCCTTGTCCATGTTCATGTCGATATCAAACAATTCAGCACGGCGGTATAAATCGTCGTCTAAAAGACCGTTTTGGCGGTCTGATTGTTCGGTCACGGTGTTGGCAAACCAGACAGTTTCGCCATCCTTTAATTGCGCAATCGCCGCATCCTTTAACACGTCCATTGACATGTTTAAGAATTCAACTTGGCGACCACCAACGACGTTTTGACCGGCCTTGTTACGGAATAATTGTTCCATTTTACGGTTAGGATAATTACCTAAAACAACGTAATCATCTAAATCAATTTCGAAGTATTTATCGAAGAATTGTTTAGGTGTGATGTCTGCATCTACATGGTAGTTTTGCTTGTCATCACGGTATTCAAAGGTAAATGTTTCACGTGGAACACCACACGCGAAACCAGCGATTTTGTAAACTTCTTTTAGCATTTCCTTACGTTTTTCAGCAATCTCGGCATCACTATTTCCGGCATGAATCATGTCACGTAATACCATTGCGTCACGACGTAACTTACGGTTCAATACTTCCTTTAAATCAGATGTATCTTCGGTTACGTTGCTTTCAGGAAAGGCTGAAGTTGGCATTACACCGTACTTTTGAACTAGTGCAACGGCCATCCCCCATTCACCACCATCTGCACCCGGTGCAGCTAAGTAGCAGCGAAGTTCGCGATTATCGAAAGGCTTATCAGCAGTATCGATAATGCGATCGTAAAAGATGTTGGCACGTTCTACCTTATCCCAGAAAAATAGGTAGCTTTGTGATAGTTCAAAGTCTTTTACGTCGTAGCGTTTCGCAAAGTCGTGTTTTAAAACATTTAACAATGAGAATAGCCAGCAACGTCCTGAACGTTTTTGGTTTGATACCTTACCAGTATCGATTTCTACAGAGTATGTGTGGTTTAATTTGGCCACTACTCGATTGTCTTTGGCGGTATTGTTTATGCCGTTTTTCATAACGGAACGTTGTAATACCTTATTTTTTGGATCACTGTCATATTTTTCGCGCATTGCGTCAAAGTCGGCCTGCGTTAACTTAGTATGAGCCATTAATTACACCCCTAATTAGCTTATTAATCAGTACTCCAACCGATAGTCTTATCGAATTGAATACGACCGTTTGCTTCATCATCCATCGCTTGATCGATAACGTCAAAGGCCTTTTCTAGTTGTTCTTCGGTAATTACCAAAGGTGGTTGGAATCTAAGCACATTTCCCCTAACGGTAATCATGATTACCCCTAGTTCAAACATGCGATAGATTAGTTTTGTCGCTACTTTGACATCAGCTTTTCCGGTCTTTGAATCGACGATATCAATTCCACCGTCTAGTCCGTACATTCTAACGTCGCCGACAAAATCGTACTTCTCTTTCATTCTATCAAAGAATACTTTTGATTTAACACCTAAACGCTCACTACGTTCTAGTAGATGTTCGTCTTCGATGACGTCGATTGTGGCCATGGCAGCCGCTGTGGTAACAGGGTTTCCGGCGGTGGTAAATGCATTGGCAGGTGATTGCAAAGATTCCATAATTTCTTTCCTACCAATCACCGCACTAAGTGGCAATCCGGATGCTAACGATTTCCCAACGGTCATTAAATCTGGATAGATCTCGTCAAATTGTTGAATTGACCACCATTTACCGGTACGGCCCATCCCTTGATTGACCTCATCAATTGCAAATAGGATGCCATGTTCGTGGGCAAATTCGTATACTTTCTTTAGGTACTTTTCTGGTGCTTTAACGATTCCACCATCACCTTGAATTGGTTCAATCAAGATGACCGCAACTTCGTCAGCAGGTAAATATGTATCAAATGGTAGCTTAAATTCCTCAAACATGCGATCTACGAACTCATCTTCTGTTTCATATGATTCGCGGTACCATGGACTTGGAAATGGCACTTTGTAGAATCCACTCATTAATGGTCCCATCTTACGATTCATGTTCAAACTAACGCCAGAAGCACTCATTGAACCGTATGTAGAACCGTGATATGCTCCAGTAAAACTAACAACGTCTTGGCGACCGGTATAGCCGCGAGCAAACTTGATTAGCGCGTCATTGGCGTCTGATCCAGAGTTTCCCCATGACAATTCAGCCGGACCATCGATTGGCGCTAAATCGGTCAATCGTTTGGCCAGTTGGGCTGCTGGTAAGTTGGCAAAGTACGCTGGAGTATATTGGATTAACTTTTGAGCCTGTTTGGTGATTGCATCAACCACATGCGGATGGCTATGACCAGTATTGGTTGAGGATGCGCTCGCTAATAAATCAATGTATTCGTTTCCTTCGACGTCCTTTAAAATCGCACCTTCACCCGATTCAATTACCATATCAAAGTACTTGATACGTGAAGCTGATGCGAAACTTTCGTCTTCGTCATGCAAAATTTCTTGATTTTTCATATTGAACACCTCATTCCATATATTTATTAGAAAACGATTAATTTCTAATCGTTTTCTAATTTAATTGTCATTAATTATAGCTGACTGATTAAAGTTGTCAACATGTGGATAAGTGAACTAAAGGTTACATTTAAGTTAAATTGGCCGATTTAGCTTGATATTTATGTATTTACTGGTAAATTATTATATATATGAGAATTTTTTACATTCCCAGGAGGAAACGATATGAAAAAGAGAGTCGCCGCTGCATTTGCAGCTGTCGGTGCCGTATTTTTAATCGGTACTGCCGTCCATGCATCCGCTAAACAAACATACACTAACCGAAGCGAATTCGTTAACGTCTACAAATATGGAAAATTACGTCACGGTCGTCACACAATGATGAGATACCGTTACTTCAAGAGAATTGGTCACATGCACGTGGGTAACCGCGTTCGTTTCAACGGATCAAACTTCCTATTCTTACCAAAATTAGGTGGTTATGTTCCTGAATACCAATTAAAGCTTGTCAAACCCGTTAAAAAGGTTAAAAAAGCTAAGCAAGTTCTTGTAAAACATAAGAAGACTACAAAGAAGAATAAAGCTAAAAAAGAAGTTAAGAACATGGTTATCACTGATACCAGCGCTTCAGGTTTCAGCCTAAGTACCCGTATGCTTGATGATTCAGCAGTTGCTCAACCAAAACAAAACGTTACTGCTACTAAACAACAAGCAAATCAGGATGTTGTAAAACCTAAACAAGAAATGGTTAAACCCGAGCAATCAAAACGTCCATTCAGCGATCACCACGATGATTTGAATCAATCACGTGATGACGATCAAAAGGTAACTCAAAACAATACCACAGATGGTTCAGGTGCTGCTCTAAACAACAGCGCAGCTGCTACTACCACTTCATCAGTAAGTGACGGTACAACTAGTACCGCATCAAAGAATAAATAAATAACCAACAAAAAAGCGTTGAATTTAATTCAACGCTTTTTTATTTTGTAAATCATTAATGTTGTAACGCTGTGTGGCATTTCCGGACCATGGGAATGAATACACAACTCCTAATACTTTTCTTTGTTCAACAAATCCCCAATAACGGCTGTCATTTGAGATTGATCGATTATCACCTAAAACAAAGTACATCCCTTTAGGGACAATCTTTTCATCTTGGTCATCTACCCATTTTTCTCTGGATAACTTGGTAATATCCCAGTTCTTAATGACATCATTTTGAAATTTGTAGCGTGTTCCCACGCCCACCTGTTGCTTACTAATATAGTTTTGCTTGTAGAGCTTGTTATTGATGTATAGCTTCCCGTTTTTATAAACGATTTTATCGCCAGGCATCCCAACTACACGCTTTACGTAGTATGTAGTGGCGAATTTGGTAGGATCCTCGCCGAACGCGTCAAACACAATCACGCTATTGCGTTTAATTTCTGCTTGTTTCATCACCAAGACTCGTTGTCCCGTATGTAAGTTGGGGTCCATCGAATGGCCATCAACCTTAACTACGGTCGCAAAACTCTTGATAGCAAACCAGGCCAGTACCAAGAATAACAGGTAGATAACCCATGATAATAAACTCTTTTGTTTTGCAGTTAATTTCATGGATTAAATTCCCCTCTACTTAGCTAGATCATTAACATTATAACGGTGCTTAGCAGTACCTGACCATGGGAATAACTTGGCTACTCCCAATACCTTAGATTTCTTTACGAATCCCCAGTAACGACTATCGTTTGAAATGCTTCTGTTATCACCTAATACAAAGTATTCACCCTTTGGTACTACCTTTGAATTTTGGTTGTATACCCATTTTGTGCTGGATAAACTTGAGATACTCCAGTTCTTAATTTGATTGTTAGTATCAAAGTATCTAGTACCAACATTTAGTTCCTTTTTACTAATAAAACTTTGGTCAGCGACCTTATTATTAACGTATAATTTCCCATCTTTATATGAAACAGTATCACCTGGCAAACCAATAACACGCTTTACATAATAGTCCTTAGCAGTGGCATTAGGATCTTCTCCATGCGCGTCAAAAATGATGACACTATTACGTTTAATATCAGCTTGCTTTAATACCAACATCTTTTCTCCGTTGTATAGGTTTGGATCCATCGAATGGCCATCAACGGTTGCCATCGTAAAGAAGTGGGCAATTGTTAAGTAAATACCTCCTAGTACAACTAAGTAAATTAGCCAACTAAGGCATTCTCTTAAAAAATTATTTTTTTTCTTTTTGGTAGAATTTTCCATTTTTTGTTACTCCTAACTTTGATAATCCCATTGTATCATTATTTCATAAATTGTTTTAAATAATTTCCTTGTGATAAATTATGCTTATAAGTATAATTTAATTGTTAATATTTAATTAAATGATAAAAAGGAATGACTAAACATTAATAAAATCGGAAATCTCAACATACATAAGAATATCCTTGGGGCCTTCTTCGTATGGTTTTTACTATCAGTCCTATGGGGAATATTCAACATTGATAAGGAAGCAATGTCCTTACATGTGATTTTAAAAGCAAACTTTGTAACCGCAATCCCACAAATGCTAATTTTCATAGAAGTTGCAATATTGTATGCAATCATTTCTATGCTAAGGACCAGAATCTTCTTAGCATTTTTATCCATTTATACCGTCTATATCGACGCTTTAAACTTGTCTACTGTAATTGTATACATAATTAATGGAAACTACTTCTACGCCATTTTTTGGGCGATTATGTGGATTCTACTGACAATATCAATGATTTGCTTCACAGTATCAGCAAATCATTCGATTTTAAAACATAGATCAGTTAAAATTCAGCGTCAAAAATCATCAGAATACTTTAAATATCAATTCACACTACTTAAAAATGCCTTGATTCCAGGAATCGTTTCATCATTCCTATATACCATTTTAAATAGCTGCATTCGATAATAAAGAAGCCGTCTAAACATTGTTTAGACGGCTTTTTGTTTTACCTATTTTTTAATTTTAGCAATTTTACCTTGTTGAATGTAAACACCTAAAATAGCAACATCTGAAGGGTTAACCCCTGAAATTCTAGAAGCTTGAGCCACAGTACGTGGTCTAATCTTTTCTAGTTTTTGACGAGCTTCGGTAGCTAAACTGTCGATTGCATCATAATCGATATCATCTGGAATTTTCTTAGCTTCCATTTTCTTCATACGAGCAACATTTTCTTCGGCCTTCTTGATGTATCCGGCGTACTTAGTTCTGATTTCAACTTGTTCTACCACACGACGACCTAATGGCTTTTCAGCTGGTTCGATGAACTTCAACAATGTGTTATAAGTTACATATGGACGACGTAAGAATACAGATGCCAAGATACCATCCTTAAGTGGCTTATCGCCATGAGCTTCAACGAATTCGTTTACTTCATCACTTGGTTTGATACGAGTGTGATCTAAGCGGTCTAATTCGTTAATAACGGCCTCTTTCTTTTCTAAGAACTTGTTATATCTTTCATCAGAAATTAGACCTAATTCATGACCCTTTTCAGTTAGACGGAAATCAGCATTGTCGTTTCTAAGAAGTAAACGGTATTCAGCACGACTAGTTAGTAAACGGTATGGTTCGTTAGTTCCCTTAGTTACTAAGTCATCCACTAGCACACCAATGTATGCTTCGTTACGTTTTAGAACCATTGGTTCCTTACCTTGAGCGCGTAGTGCGGCATTGATTCCGGCATATAGACCTTGTCCAGCGGCTTCTTCGTATCCTGAAGTACCGTTAGTTTGACCGGCAGTGTATAGGTTCTTAACAATCTTAGTTTCAAATGTTGGTTTTAATTGATATGGTGCTACGACATCATATTCGATGGCGTAACCAGGTCTCATCATTTCAGCGTGTTCTAGTCCAGCAACACTGTGTAACATCTTTTGTTGTACTTCTTCTGGAAGAGAAGTTGAAAGACTATCACAGTAGTATTCGTTTGTTTCACGACCTTCAGGTTCCAAGAAAACTTGGTGTCTGTTCTTGTCAGCAAAACGAACAATCTTATCTTCGATTGATGGACAGTAACGAGGTCCAACTCCTTCAATCACACCGGTAAACATAGGTGCACGGTCTAGGTTGTCACGAATGATTTGATGAGTGTGTTCATTGGTGTAAGTTAACCAACATGATAGTTGATCCTTAACTGGAATGTACTTGTCATCAGGAGTTTCAAAACTGAAGTGGTTAACTTCTTCATCCCCTGGTTGTTCTTCCGTCTTAGAGAAATCAATGGTACGACCGTTAACACGTGGAGGTGTACCGGTCTTGAAACGCTTCAATTCAAAACCTAATTCCTCTAGATTTTCTGATAGCTTCAATGCTGGTTGAGAATTGTTTGGACCTGAAGAATATCTTAGTTCACCAATGATAATTCTTCCACGAGCTGCTGTTCCGGCACAAATAACCGTTGTTTTGGAGTAGTACTTAGCACCTGTGAAAGTCACGATCCCCTTGCAGACACCATCTTCAACGATTAATGAATCAACAATTCCTTGTTTTAAATCCAAATTAGGTTGATTTTCGATAGTTTCTTTCATTGCACGGTGGTAAGCATGTTTGTCAGCTTGCGCACGTAATGCACGAACGGCAGGCCCTTTACCAGTGTTTAGCATTCTCATTTGCACGTAAGTCTTATCGATATTTCTACCCATTTCCCCACCTAGTGCATCGATTTCTCTTACAACGGTTCCTTTGGCTGGTCCACCAAGTGATGGATTACATGGCATGAATGCAACCATGTCCAAATTAATTGTTATTAACATTGTTTTGTTTCCCATTCTGGCTGAAGCAAGCGCAGCTTCACTACCAGCATGACCGGCACCAACGACGATAACGTCGTATTCACCGGCATCGTATTGGATATTTTCTTCGCTTACGATTTGGCTCATTTGTTTTCCTCCATTAAAAATGTTTCACATGAAACAATTGACTATTTTCCTAGACAGAATTGGCTGAATAGTTGATCTAATAGCTCACCGTTGTAGCTATCACCGGTAATTTCACCAAGTGATTCCCAACATGCGTGCATGTCCATTTGAACTAAATCAACCGGTAGACCTTCATCCAATCCGTTAATTACGCTGTTTAATGATTCTTTTGCATTGTGTAACAAACTAACGTGTCTGGCGTTTGTAACCATAACGTCGTTTTGTGAGCTTTGAATTCCTTGGGTAAAGAATAGCTTAGCAATCATTTCCTCAAGTGGTTCCGTTCCATTGTCTTGAATGGCAGAAGTAGTGCTTACGTTTTCTGCACCGACTAAGTTCTTAACTTCATCAACATCGATTTGTTGAGGTAAGTCGGTCTTGTTTAAAATCACGATTCGTTTGGAATCGTTGGTTAATTCGATTAATTGACGATCTTCGTCAGAAATTTTTTCAGAGTAGTTCAATACCAATAGCACTAAATCTGAACTTGCAATGGCCTTTCTTGAACGTTCCACACCAATTTTTTCAACCTTATCTTCGGTTTCACGGATTCCGGCAGTATCAACTAATTTCAAAGGAACACCCTTAACGTTCACGTATTCTTCCAACACGTCACGTGTGGTTCCTGGAACATCTGTAACGATGGCCTTATCTTGGTGTAACAAGTGGTTTAAGATACTTGATTTACCAACATTTGGGCGACCAACGATAGAAGTAGCAAGTCCATCCCTTAGAACTTGTCCTTGCTTGGCAGTTTCTAGTAGTTTTTCAACCTTAGCTTTTAAATCAACCGCATTTTCCCTCAATAACTTAGAAGTCATTACTTCGGCATCGTCATATTCAGGGTAATCGATGTTAACTTCGACATTTGCTAAGACGTCCAAAATTTGTTGTCTAAGCGTTCTAATTAGTCTTGAAAGGTTTCCTTCAAGTTGGCTTTCAGCAGCCTTCATAGAGCGGGTAGTTTTGGCGTCAATAACATCCATGACCGCTTCTGATTGTGAAAGGTCAATTCGTCCATTCAAGAATGCACGTTTAGTAAATTCACCCGGTTCAGCAAGACGGGCGCCATAACTTAAAATCAATTGAAGAATAGTGTTAGTGGCCAAGATACCACCGTGACAGTTAACCTCAATCACGTCTTCACATGTGTAAGTCTTTGGTGCTCTCATTACTGATACCATTACTTCGTCAACGTCTTCGTTAGTGTCTGGATCAAAGACATGACCATAGTTAATGGTGTGTGAGGCAACCTTGTTTAAGTCCTTGCCTCGATAAATTTTACTAATCACCTTTAAAGCGTCATCCCCACTGATTCTAACGATGGAGATTCCCCCTTCACCAGGTGGTGTTGAAATCGCTGCGATTGTATCAAAATCTGTAGTCGTTGCCATGTTCCTCTTCCTTTCTTAATTATCAAAATCCGTTTTGTGGCCTAGCGCACAAAAAAAGTGCCCACTCCACGCCAAAAAAACTCAGCATGGATAAAGCACTTTGACTACTTCATCTATCTCTGATAAGAATGATACCTTATATAATAAAAACTTTATCCGGTTTTGTCAATTTATATGACTATCCTTGTGGTTCTACAACGACAGCACGGTAAGGTTCGCGACCTGATGAGAATGTGTTGACGTATAGACTGTTTTCTAGTTGGTTATGAATAACCTTTCTTTCGAAGGAAGGCATTGGATCTAGGTATACCGGTTGTCCTGTTGCGACAGCTTCTCTGGCTGTTTTTTCAGCTAATTTCTTCAAAATTTCAGTACGGCGGTGACGGTAATCGGCTGTATCTAGTTGAATTGATAAACGGCTGTATCCGATGTGATTCAAGTAGATTTGTGCCAAGTTTTGTAAAGCATTGATGGTTAGTCCATGTTTACCAATTAGTAGACCTTCTTGTTCAGTCTTGAAATTAATACGAGCGAACTTACGGTTAATAATCTTAGGTTGTAATTCGGCTGAAACGCCCAATTCTTCAACAATTGGCTTCAAATAAGCCACTAAATCTTCCATGGCTTGTTCATTTGAATGATAACGTTTCTTAGTTTCTGTTGTTTCTTCTGATTGGTTGTTAATCTTAATGTTTTTTGTTGGTGTTGCTGCGATTTCTTGAGTGTTTGATGCATTTTCATTGTTTTTAACGTCGATTTCGACGATTGCATCACGTTTTCCGATTCCAAAAAAGCCTTTACGGTTTGTTTGAACAATGTTGATTTCAGCATTGCTCTTATCAACGTTTAGTGACTTTAGTCCTTTCTCGATCGCTTCACTGACTGTTTTAGCAGTAAATGTTGACATGTTGGGACTCCTTTTAAAAATAAACTATGTTATTAATAATATCACAAAATAGCGGTTCAATGATACACAAAAAAAGCGTCTGATTATAAAATCAGACGCTTTTTTATTATTTACGACGAGATTTTTTAGCTTTGCGAATTGCTTTTTCAACATTACGCTTGTGTTGCTTTTCAGCACGAAGCTTTTCTTCTCGTTCTCTTTGAATCTTCCAAGGATTTTGAATAAACAATGTTTGTACAGCTTGGAAGGCATTTGTTACTACCCAATAAATTGAGATCGCAGCAGGAATATTTAATGCCATGAAGAAAATGATAACGGGCATTCCGAACATCATTCCTTTTGTCATCCCATTTTGCTCAGGTTGTGACTTCATTGCTAGCCATGAACTAATGAAAGTAAATACGGCGGCTAGAACCGGCATAATAAAGTATGGGTCTTTGTGTCCTAATTGTAACCATAGGAAATGACCTGACTTCAAAACATCTGTACGCCAGATAGCTTGGTATAAGGCCCACAAGATTGGCAATTGAACTAGTAGTGGTAAACAACCAGCAACAGGATTAACGCCTGCTTCAGCATAAAGCTTTTGTTGTTCTTCACGAAGTAACTTAACTGTTTCAGTATCCTTTGATGAATACTTCTTTTGAAGTTCCTTTAACTTAGGTTGTAGTTCTTGCGTCTTCTTCATACTCTTGGTTTGATAAATCATCAAAGGCAAGATAATGATACGAACAATGATGGTAAAAGCAACGATACCCATTCCGTAATTTGAACCAAAGAATTTAGCTAACCAAATGATGGCTCTTGAGAAATTAAGTACGATAACTCCATCCCATAGACCGGTACTGTGTGAAGTAATTGGTTTATTACTACATGCAGTCAAGAAAAATACCAATCCTAAAATTGAAGTAAGTGAAAGATACTTTTTAAATTTTTTCATTAGTCTTCTCCCTCAACATAATCAGAATAAAGCAAGTTTGCTAATTTTAAAACATGCACCATATTCTTCTTAACTTCTTCCATTGATAGTTGGTCGGCTCTTGGACGAGCAATAACCAAGAAATCAACGTCTTGTCTTAGATATGGCTTTAATTCAGTCAAACTTTGTCTAACTCGTCTTTTAACCCAGTTTCTGTGAACAGCATTCCCAATCTTCTTACCAACTGAGATACCAACTCTAAAATGGGGTTGATCAGGCTTTTCCATTTGATAAATGACAAAAGTCCGATTAGCAACTGAATTATGTTTTTCAAAAACATTTTGGAATTCTGCTTCTTTTTTGACGCGATATGACTTACGCATAATCCATCTCCATTAAATTTTGTTCAATATAATGAAAAAGACCACTGAATGGTCAGTGGTCTATACAGTCAATGACTTTCTACCTTTTTTACGACGGCGAGCTAAAACTTTACGACCGTTGCTAGTGCTCATACGACTACGGAAACCGTGAGTACGTGCGTGCTTACGTTTCTTTGGTTGGTAAGTTCTCTTCATTACTAACCCTCCCTTATATATTTTGTGTGTTTCTTTTCTATGTCAAATACATTTCCTAAACATAATACCATAAAAAAATTAATGATGAAACATAAAAATCAAATTCTTTCCCTAAAGGGATCCATTTTTTATCCACATTTCAATTTGTTTCATACACATTTTTTTATTTTTCCTGTTGATTAAAATTTTGCAATTAACAGTCTTTTCCACAAGTTTTCCACAAGTAAACAACCTGTTATTAGAATTATTCACAAGTTGTGCATAACTTTTTGTTTTTATTGATATATCAGTTATACTTACCTGTGGATTATTAACATTTTTCTGTGGAAAACTAAAAAATGAGATGATTTTAATCAAGTTATCAACAGGTTGTGGAAAATAAAATTAACAGGGTGTGAAACAATTATACACAAGTAAATGTGCTTGTGGAAAACTTTTTTTTTTAATGGTAAAATTACTAAAGATTTTTAACGGGAGGAAATGATTC